>CAVVUW010000001.1:0-1157592 GCA_963751535.1 uncultured Alphaproteobacteria bacterium | reverse complement strand
TCGCAGTACGCGGCGGGAGCGCCGAGGCTTGTTTTAGCAGGGCTTCAAATGACAATTCATCTGTCCATGAAAGCTTAATTCGGTTTGCAAGGGGCTCCACCTCCTTTGCTATTGCTTCCTTCCAAAATTTCTCAATTGGAGACGTCCCAACAACAACAATCACATCTTTTGTGTCCGGCAATACCTGCAGGATGTTCTCGAAGGCTGCCAAATAGTTGATCCTTAGCGCGACGACGGCGTCGTTCGCGGTAAGACTGGAATACTGCACTCGCCGCTGATCTACAGCCGTGAACACCATCGGAGTGGCCGCAAAAAGTCGCTGCCGGTGCCGCTGCACAAAGTTTGCCGCGGGCGCGCCGATGCTCACAATCAGGTCAAGCGGGCGTTTGGCAAACAAGGCACGAAGATAATCGACAAATGGACCCTCCGGGTCCTCATCGCTGAAACGGGCCGTGACCAGCGAATTCTCCGTGATGTCCAGCGGCCACGGTGATTGCCGATCCAGTTCCATGCGGATGGCTTTGGCATATTCACTCCAGGGCTTGAAGTCGCGGCCAAACGAATGAAGCAGCATGACGCGCTTGGACTCGGCCGCGAATCCGGCCGGACAAAAGAGCGACGCCGTCAGGAAAACAACAAGCGCCGCAGTCGCGCGGATACGCCGAATGTGACCCCCCATGACTATGCGTTGCGCAAGGCTTCTGTACACACTGAGCTCGTCGTTAATAAGTCAAGTTTGCATCCTGAGGCTATTGCAGCACAATCATCTGGCGATTTGAACAGGGGTAGCCCGTCCCCTCTGGGTCATTAGCGCGCTGGTGCTGCCTTTCCAGACGCTAGTATTCAGCGGACATTGATGCTCTAACAATCCGCGTTTTGCGCCTGCACGATCAACGTCCGAGCCGCCTCAGGCGTCCGTTATCTGCGTCGTCATCCTCATCCTTGCTGACGGCAACTGCTTCAGACGGAAGCGGCAGTGAAAACGTTATGGTCTTGTCGTCTTTTTCCAGCACAACCTCACGGCCGCGAACCGCGCGGAGAACCCAGCCTTTGTGCTCGGCCCCTGTCTTCAGCGTGAGCACGATGTTTGACGTGCGATCGAGAAAGATACCGAAGCCTCCAGTGTTTCCGGCAATCGTGCCGACAAGCAACAGCTGCGGACGATCGGACTCTTGCCGCTTCGCAGATTGCGGCAGCACATAGGGCGTGGTCGCAACGGCCGGCGTCGATCGGCGCGACGGTGAGAATATTGGCCGCTCGCGGGTGGCGGACAGCTCGTCAAGCAGGATTGCCCACAGCGGATTTGATGCCGACACGCTGTCGGCCGACTCCGTCGGCGCGGCCGCTGTTTGGGCGGTGGCACCAAGAAAAATGGCGGCGGCAAGCCAGCCGGTTTGAACATGACGGCGCGGACACATCATCGCGGGTCCTGCCATTGCGCCGATGCGGCAAGAAGGAGGCGCATGCGTCCCTCCGTATTTGTCGAAGACCCGACGGGCGCCTGGACGACCAGCTGTTCAATGAAGAGGAACGGCATTCCGGCTTCAAGGTCGTAGAGCAGCGCCTGCAACGACAATTGGTCGAGCTCGCAGCTGGTGACCACGGTGACAAAGCCTGCCCTCGACTGTGGGCCCTGCAATTCCACCTGTGACGACAGAATGTTTCCGCCGGCTTTTGTTACAGCGCCGGCGATCCGCTGCAGAAGCGAAGCACCGGCGACAGTCACCGTCGGCCCTTCGAGGAGAGGCGAGCCCGATGGCACGATGGTGACCGTAGCCTGGAGACTGCCTGGCGTTGGTCTGCGCCCTTCCAGCCGGTCAAGGGTCTCTTGCGCCGCTGCCACATCGGCGCGGCGATCGAGGATATCGGCGACGATGCTCGAGGTGCCCGCGACAAGCAGCACGACAAGTCCCACGTAAACAAGCGCCGCGCCCCTTGGGAAGCGGTCGGCAGTGCGTTGGAATCGGCTCGCCCTGTTCATCATTGCACCGTGAACACCGGCACAATTCTGGCCTCGATATGAAACCGATCGCCGGATTCACCCGGCGACCGCGTGGTCGGCGCGAAGAAGGCGGCACGGGCGAAATGCGGTGACTGTTCAATCAGGCGAATAAGCGAGGGAGCGTCGCGCGTAATGCCGATCACCTGCAGCTTGTCCCGCTCGACGCGAAGCTCGGTCGCGTAAGTGTGATCCGGCAATATCCGCGACAAAGCCTCAAGGACCATCACACTTGCAGGCGTTTCGCGCTTGCGACGCGCCAGAACGACCTGAGCTGAAGAGTCAGCCACAGTTCCGTCGCGGTTGATCGTTGAGCGGCGATCCGCCACACGCTGAAGGATCTCGCTTTTCTGTGCCTCGAGAGCCAAACCAGAGATCAGGTCGGCCGCAATCGCGAGGCACATGGACAGCGCGGCGAGCGTCAATACCGCGACCAGCAGACGCCGGATCTTTACAATGTCGACCACTGCCGCACTACGGGGTTCAATTTTTTCTGACGAGTCGCGATTTCGGACTAAGGCCTGACCGCGGTTCAGCGCTGAATACCAAGGCCGGTCAGCCCCCGACGGTGGATGCATCCGGGGTTGCCAATGCGTTTCTTATTCGTGCCTTTCCGGGTTTCAATTTTCTGGTGGGGCAGGAAGCGCAGCCGCGTCTGATCCTCGATGCTCTGCACGCAATTACGAGCGTCAAGGTGCTGTCCAATCCGTCACTGGTTGTGATCGACAATCAGTCCGCCATTCTCCAAGTCGGTGATCAGGTTCCCATCTCGACTGGCAGCGCGACGGTGCTGACCAGCAGCAACACTATCGTCAACACCATCGACTATCGTGACACCGGCATCATTCTGCGTGTCGTCCCGCGCGTTAATGTAAACGGCATCGTGCAACTCGATATCGAGCAGGAAATCAGCAACGTTGCGCCGACGTCCGCAAGCACAACTCTTACGCCGACCGTTTCCCAGCGCAGGGTCAAGAGCTCAATTTCGGTCGCAAGCGGCCAGACCGTGCTTCTCGCAGGATTGATCAGCGAACGGCAGGAACGCAGCAGCAGCGGCATTCCATTTCTCGACCAGCTGCCGCATCCGCTCGGCGACGCCTTTTCGACGAACCGCACCAATGGGCTGACCCGAACCGAGCTGATCATCTTCATCCGACCGCAGATCATTCGCGACGGCGTGGATGCGCACTTCGTTGCCGAAGAGATGCGCGCGAAGTTGCGTGGGACGGCCGGGGCGACGGCGCCGAGCGGACCTCTGACAACCAAGCTCCGGTAAGACGGATGAGGGCCATACCGGCCACATCGATCCTCAGGCAATCGCGGAAGATTTACATTCTTGCCGCAGCGGCTGGAGCCGTGGTGAGTGTCGCGTTTTCGCCCAATACGCAAGGCATCGCCGGCGCGGGGCTCGCGCTCCTTGCCACGGCAATTGCCGCCATCGATGCGCGCCATTTCATCATTCCAGACGAACTCAACCTTGGTGCCCTAATGTTGGCGTTGATCAACACGGGCATTCAGTATCCGGACAACATTGTCGAAGCGATTGCGCTGGCTCTTTTGCGTGGTTTTGCCTCGGCGTGCGCTTTTCTTTGTCTGCAGATTGCTTATCGCTGGCTGCGAAATCGTGAAGGAATCGGGTCGGGCGACGTCAACCTGGCCGGCGTCGCAGGCGCATGGCTCGCCTGGTCGACGATCCCGATTGCCGTTGAATTCGCCGCCCTCGCGGCGCTCGGAACCTACGCAATTCATCATTGCGTCAATGGAGGCTCCCTTCGCGCAGCCGGCCGACTGCCATTCGGACTCTTTTTTGCGCCCGCAATCTGGTTTGGCTGGCTGCTGGAAACAACGTGGTTCTCGCCTTGAACAAAATTGGTGGAGTAATGAAAAAGATCGCAAATATTGGCTTAGTCGCGTTTGCTTTTCTGGTTGCGCCAAATGCGTTCGTCAATGCGAGCCCGCGATCGGATAACACGACGACCTTGGCACGAACAAACCTCCTCTCTGCGGCGAACAAGACCCGCGCGCTCGCCGAGCGAGGTGACGCGCGGTCACAAACGAGGCTCGGTTTCATGTACGAGCACGGCCGCGGCGTGCCCCCGGATTATGGAGCGGCGGTCTATTGGTACTCCTGCGCCGCCGAACAAGGGCATGCAACTGCGCAATACCTGCTTGGACTTATGTATGACAAAGGCCACGGGACGACCCGAAGCAACGTCCTGGCCTACAAATGGCTCAGTCTGGCAGCTGCTCACGCCCATCCTGGCGTACGAGAATACTATCTGCGAATTCGCGACGCGGTGGGGACCAAATTGACTCCCGCTCAGCTCGCCGAAGCACACCTGCTCACTCATTAATCCTCGCCGCCGGCGACAAAAAGCGGCGCTGCAGGAACGTCGGTGGTCCAATCGGTCTTTTTCAGATAGAACCTCAGGCAACCATTCAAGGAAGCGAGGTTCGAGCCGTGACCAATCTGTTCTTACGCACACTAATCCTTCTATCTGTTGTCGCGGCACCGGCCGCCCACGCGCAGGTGACAGTCGATGTATCGAAAATTACGTGCGAGCAGTTCATTGTTCTGCCGAAAGCGGATTCGGTCGCGATCTGGCTGAGCGGGTACTACCACGGCGATAAACATGTCTCGACGCTCGACGTGAATAAATTCGAAGAGAATGCAAGAAATCTCAGAGCGGCGTGCAGGTTGCCGGACAATTTCAAAAAGCCGATCATGCAGCTTATCGAAAGCACGCTAGCCAAATAAATACGATCTCGCGCCAATGAAAAAGCCCCGGAGCAATCCGGGGCTTTCCGTTGATGCTGGGATTTGTTGCTTACTGTAAATCGACGATCTCAACCCAGTTCGCACCATTGCCAACTGGAAAGCGCGTGGGCTCGCTCAGCTTTCCGCTACTCTGATCGATCTTGTAGACCGATACACGATCGGATTTTTCACCCGAAGCAACCAGAAACTGTCCGGTCGGGTCGATTCTGATGCCGCGGGGCTGCGCCTCTGTTGCGAAATTGGCCACGTACGTGAGTTTGCCCGTCCCCGGCGCGACCGTGAACAACGCGATCTTGTTGGTGGTGCGCTCGGTCGTATAGAGGAATTTGCCGTTGGGCGTGATCTGGATATCGGCGGCCCAGACTTTCGGTTTCTCGTCCTTCGGCGCCGCCGCAGCAGCAGGCGCAGGTGTTGCTCCGACCGGTGCTTGGGCCACTCCCCATGCAAGGCCGGCCTCCGCAGGCACGGAGCTGATGCTATCGACGAGGGTCAAAGTACCTTTGCCGGCATCAATCGCGTATTGCGTGATGTGCCCCGACAGTTCGTTGAGCACGTACAGGATCTTGTTGTCCGGTGAGAACGCGAGATGGCGTGGACCGTGCCCGGCTTCCGGGCTGATCGACGGCGGATCATTGGCCGTAAGCTTGCCGGTCTTGCTGTCGAAGGTGAACTGCAGCACCTGGTTGGCGCCAAGTGTGGCTGCGTAGACGAATTTGTTGCTGCGATCAGGCAAAATCGAGTGCGCATTGCGGCCGGTGGGAATGACCTGAATCGCTTCTGCCTCCACCAGCCCGTTTTCACCAATTGGGCTCACCGCAATCTTGTCGCCACCGTAAGAGGCCGTAAAAAGAAAACGTCCTGTTTGGTCGGTCGACACGTAAGGCATGCTGTCGGGCAATGGCGCCGATGCTTTCTGCGAAAGAGCGCCGGTCGCAGGATCGATCGCAAAGGTCAGCACGCGGACCGGCTGCGAGCGTACGACGGCATAAAGGTGCTTTTTGCTCGGGCTTACCGCCATCGGCATGACCAGTTTGCCGGCCTCGGACTTGCCGATCGATGCCAACGCGCCTGTACTCATGTCCATGACGTAGGCGTCGATGTTGCCGTCCTGCGCGTTCGAAACGTAGACGAACGTCTTGGCCTCAGACATGGATGTAACTCCAACTACACACAAGAGCGCGAGCACGAAGCTCGTCGCCCCACTCCTTGGCGTTTTCATTTTTCTCTCCCTGCGCTGTCGAGGCTGGCCGCATTCAAAGAGTTTTTGAAACGGCAAGAATGTCGTCCGCGCCCCTTGCGGACATGTTACAGGAAAAGATCGAAGGTGAAGTCGTATTCTTCGGCTATCGGTTTTGTCAGGTACCGCGGCCCGGCAGCGGTCAGAAGCTCATCCGTTGGGCCCGCGGGAGGCGCCTTTCTTCGCACCGCCTTTTTTGCCCCCGGCTTCGGGAAAAACCCACATGGCCACCACGAAGAAGGCGGCTGTGACCATGATGTAGGTCGAAAAGTCGGGACGAACCGGTGAGCCGTGCCAATAGGCAAGAACGGCAGCGACGATCAGAAAAAGACCCGAGAGAGACGCTTTGACATCGTTTGGCATAACAACCTCGCCGCAAAATCCGCGGCGCCGGAGCGCCGCGCGAGCGCAACTAGTATGAGCCCACTGGCGCCGTAGCCGCTTCGTCGGGGCGGCGCGGCTGGCCACGCAGATTCGTCCTCAGGTAACGCGTGTCATAGCCGTTGAGCAGTGTGCCGATCAGCCCCCGGTCGAGATCGGACGTGCCGAACAGCCAGTCGGCAATCGGGAACGTCAGGTTCATGTTCGTCTCCATCATCAGTCGGGCATTGTGGTGCGCGGTGTGATGGCGACGCAGCGTGTTGACGAAGGGGCAATTGCGCACGAACCAGTTCTCGTCGACGTGACAGCAGAAGTGCATGAACTCGTAAATGAGATACATGCCGGTGGTCACGCTCATGAACAGCCAGCCGACATTCGGCGAAAACACGAGCCCCAGGATGACGGCCATCGGTAGCGACATCAGGATGAACACGACCAGCGCATAGGGCGGGAACACCGTCACGCGCCAATCCTTGTGGTCGCGGAAACGCATCTCGTCGTCGGTGAAGAACTGGTGATGATTGAGCGTGTGCCGCTCATAGACCGAGCGCAGGCCCTTGATGTTGACCGGGCGATGCATGACGAATTTGTGCGTGGCCCATTCGAACAGGTTTGTGAACAGAAAGGTAAACGGAACGGTGAGCCACTCGAGCCAGGTCACGTTGTGGATGTGCTGGACGTAAACGTAGAACGCTGCCGCGCCCATCGCATAGATAAGGACGATGTGGAAGTAACCGTCGTACCACCCGATGATTCGGGAGCGGTACTCCTCGCGAAAATCGATCTGCCGCTGACTGATCATCCCGCTTCTCCTTGGCCGGCACGTTTGGCCATCTGATATATCACACATCTATCACAGCTGGCGGCCGCGTTCAATCAGACGGCCGGCGATTGCCCGGTGCCCTCGATGACCCGAGCCACGGCCGGGTTCCGGCGTGCTTCCGCGGGCTTGCCGGCAAAGATTATCTCACCGCGTTCAATGACATAGAGGCGGTCGGTGAAATCCGGCACGTGGTGGATATTCAATTCGGCAATGAACACGGCATGGCCGAAGGCGCGGATGTTTCCGAGCCCCTCCACGATCGAGGGTACGATCGCCGGCGATAGTCCTTCCGTCGGTTCGTCGAGCAGGAGAAGTTTCGGCCCGAGCGCCAGCGCCCGCGCTATCGACACCATCTTGCGCTCGCCGCCGGACAGGGCCTGCCCGCCACGTTCGCGGTAACGCTCGAGCCTCGGGAAGACCTTGTAAGCGTCCGCGATGCGTTCCTCGGCCGGCCGCGGGTTAGGACAGGTCCAGGTCGGCATGGCGATATTCTCGGCCACCGTCAGTTCGCCGAATACTTCGCTCTCTTCCGGCGCGAAGCCGACGCCGAGCCGCGCGATCTGGAAAGGTTGCAGCCCAACGATAGTCCGACCTTCAAACTCGATGGTACCGGAGACCGGTTTGCGGAAGCCCATGATGCTCCGTAGCGTCGTCGTCTTGCCCGCCCCGTTGCGACCAACGAAGCACACAAGCTCGCCCTGCCCTACCGAGAATGACACGTCCCGCAGGACACGGCTGCCCTGGATATCCACAGCGAGATCGCTAACCGAAAGCATCAGTGTCCCTTTCGCCGACCGATCACGGTTTCAATCAGATGAGGATCGGCAAAGAACCGGTCCGGAGGCAGATCGGCGAGTACCTGTCCTTCCGAGAGCGCAATAATGCGGTGTGAATAGGCCGCCACCAGGTCCATGTCGTGCTCGACCAGCAAGATCGCTTTGACGCCGGCGCGTTTCGCGGCCGCGATCAAGGTCTTCATGATCCCGTGCTTGTCGGACGTCGATACACCTGACGTCGGTTCGTCGAGCAGAATGACATGCGGATCGAGCGCAAAGGCGGATGCGACGTCCAATAGCTTCTTCTCGCCCTGCGACAACGCCGCGGCGACAGTATCGAGCCGCGGCCCGAGCCCGAATACATCGGCGACCTCGGCCACACGCGCATCGATCCCAGCATCGGCCGAAAGGCGAGCCAAGAACCGCCAGCGCTTCTTTTGGCGCGACACGACGGCGGCCGCGATGGTCTCTCTCACGGTCAGCTGAGGGAAAATCTGGATCAGCTGAAAGGCGCGCGCGAGGCCATGATCAGCAAGCGCAACCGGTCCGACGCCCGCGATGTTCTTGCCCATGAAGAGGACATCACCCGCAGTCGGCTCCAGCAGCCCAGTGAGCAAATTCACGAGCGTCGTTTTGCCGGCGCCATTCGGGCCGACCACCGACACGAGTTCGCCCTCGTGCACCGCCATTGTGACCCGATCGAGGGCACGAAACTCGCCGTAGGATTTGCTGACATTGCGGGTTTCCAGCAGCACGGTCATGCCGGTCTCCCGGCAACGAGGCGCTTGAGCTGGACGGCGAGCCCTGCAATGCCTTGAGGAAAGGCGATGACGATCAGCGCCAGGATCGCTCCGAGAACGAAACGCCAATATTGCGTGAGCGATTGCAACTGATCCTGCAGCAGGATGTAGCTGAGCGCACCGACAATAGGACCGAAGAAATTAGCAAAGCCACCCAGCACCGCCATGAACACCAGCTGGCCGGACTGCGTCCAGTAAACGAGCTCGGGATCGGCAAGCCCGACGCGAAAGCCCAGAATGGCGCCACCAACGGCACCGAATGCCGCCGATATAACAAAAGCAGCAAGGCGAAATCGATGCACGTGCACGCCGAGATATTCAGCCTTGCGCGCGTTATCACGAATGGTGCGAAGGTGCAGTCCGAACGGCGAATGCACTATTCGCCACATCAGGAAACCACCGATGATCAGCAAGCCAAGGCAGTAGTAGTAGAAGGGTCCGGCCAGAAATTCGATCTTGTTGTATTTGGCGAATTCCAACCCAAGAATTTTCATCCGCGCCACGCGCATGCCGCTGTCGCCGCCAGTGACGTAGTAGAACTTGAACAGGAACGAGTGGAACAGCATGCCGAAGGCGAGCGTGAGCATCCCGAAAAAAATCCCGATATAGCGCACGCACAGCAATCCAATCGGCAGCGCAATCGCGGCCGATGCCAGAATGACGGCAACGAGCACGAGTTCGAACGACTTTATTCCGAACCCCGTCATCACGGCGGCGCCGTAGGCGCCAATACCGAGAAACATCGCATGGCCGAAGGACAGCAGGCCGGTATAGCCAAACAACAGATTGAATCCGAGCAGCGCAATGGCATAGCCGAAGAACGGGATCATCAGTCCGACGTAGTACGGCGGCACGATGAACGGCAGCAGCGCAAATGCCACCGTCCCCACCAGCGCGACCACAAGGGGACCCCTCATGCCAGCACCCTCCCGAACAGGCCGGCCGGGCGAAAGATCAGAACACCGATCACGATGACGTAAATCGCGATCACCTCGAATTCCGGAAAGAAGACGATCGCAAGCGCGCGGATCAGTCCCACGATCGTCGCGCCGATAAGCGCTCCGCGCATCGAACCAAGGCCGCCGATGACGACGACGGCGAAGGCTTCAACGACAAACTCGATCGCCATATCGAGCGAGGCCGCAGAGGTCGGCACTACAAGCGCGCCGGCAGTGGTACCAAGCACAGCGCCAAGAGTGAAAACGGCCGAATAGATCCGGCGCACATCAACACCGAGCGCTTCCGCCATACCACGGTTCTCGGCAGTGGCCCGCAGGATGCGTCCGTAATTCGTGCCTTGCAGGAACGCACCGAGCCCGGCCGCAATCGCGATCGCTGCCAGGATCACCAGCAGATTGTAGACCGGCATGCTGAAGTCGCCGGCACTGATGGTGCCATAGATAAGATAGGCACTGTCGAGCGAGCGCGGATTGGCCCCCCAAATGAATTTGAAGACGTCCTGAAACATCAGAACCAACGCAAACGTCAGCAGCAGCTGAAAGCTTTCGTCGCGGGAATAGACGGCTCGCAAGAGCCGCTCGATCGGCGGGCCGATGAAGCCCAGCAATATCCCCGACACGATCAGCCCTGGCAGGATCAGCCACGGCGACACACCAAACTGCGACGCATAACCGATGAATGTAATGCCGAAATACGCGCCTAGCGCGTAGAACGAGCCGCATGCGAGGTTGACAATCTTCTGGACGCCGAAGACGAGCTGCAAACCCGCCGCGACGAGAAACAAGACGGCGGCGTGAAATACGCCGCCGGCCAGAATATTCGCAAAGGCCGACATCAGGTCGGCAAGCTAGATCTTGAACTGCGCGGTCTTGATCCACTCCCAGAAATTCGCACCAGGCGGTTTCTGCAAATCGGCTGAGTACATCGTGTCGAAGGGCTCGGCGAGCGTCACAAAGTCGTAGTTGTTCTTGTGCGTCGTGAAACCTTGCACGAATGTCTGGTCGGCGATCTTGTCCTTGCGCCAGGTTCCCTTGCCACCCAGGCTCTCGATCTCGAGGCCGATCATCGCTTGGATCACGTCGTCCTGTGACGGCCAGCTGCCACCCTTGGCTTTCATCGCTTTCTCGACCGCTTGCTTGTAGGACTCGATCGCGAAATAGGCACGATCGGCTTCCCACTCGGGATAATCCTTGAACTTGTCGCCATACCAGGCGACGAACTCCTTCGCGGTCGCCGAGTTCTTCGGGTTGGCGAAATAGAGCGTGTTGTGTCCAAACAGCATGCCTTCGGGCGTGAACTCCTTCTTCATCAGCGTGTGCTGCCACCCCGCCGCCGGGAAGACGAGCTTGGTGCCTTCGGTCAAGCCGGCGGCGTGCGCCTGTTTCATGAAAACAGGCAGATCGGCGAAGAGCAGCGAGGAGAAGATCAGGTCCGGCTTTGCCGCCTTGAGCGCGGCGACGTGGCTGGTCAGGTCCATGGTGCCGACCTTTGGCCACTGCTCGGTCACGACTTCATGCTCGATGTTGAAACGTTTGAGCACCGCAATGAACGCCGCCATGTTGTTGCGGCCGTAAGAATAGTCGGGGTTGATGCCCGCGACCTTGGCGAACTTGCCTTTCCAGTGCTTGATCGTGAGCAACGAGGCCATCATGGCCTCGCATTCGTTGTCGGTCGAACGGAAGAGATACTTCGGATCAGGAATTGTCTCGTCGACGCCGTTTTGCGTGGTCCCGTCCCAATAAATGGTGAACGCGCGTGCTTCCTCGATCACCGGCCCGAGCGCAAGACCCACGCCGGAAGAAACGATGCCCTGCACGCAGTCGACTTTTTCCTGCTGCACGAGTTTGCTGAACCGCTCGATCGTGTCCTTGGGCGTCGACTCGTCCTCGATCACCAGTTCGACCTTGCGACCGCCGATTCCGTCCTTCGCGTTGTACTTTTCAACCGCCCACTGGGTGGCGCGGATGCCGTTCTCGCCCGGCGCTGCGGCAATCCCCGAGCGCGGCGCCAGAATGCCGATGCGCAGCGGCTTATTCTGCGCGATCGCGGGTGCGAAGATGCCGGCGGAGGCGGAGACGGCGCCGAGTGCTGCGGCGGATGCAAGAAGCCTGCGGCGAGAAATTGCCATTGAAGTCCTCCCATGTGACCCCGCCTTGAGGCGGTGGTTATCGTTGTTTCCCTCGAAGATGATATATCAGACGCATGTCACCAACAAGCAGCCCGGCTCAGTGGGCTTTGGATCCCTTCAGGAAAGTGTCGATGTCTGCGCTCGTGAGACTCCAGTCGTTGTCGAGGTTGGCAATCACCGTTTTCATGAACGGTTCCGACAACAATATGGCGCGATCCTTGTCACCCAGATAGTCGTAGAGAATCGCGAGCGACAACTGTTGCGGGCTCTCCCCCTCATAAGTCCACTCAAAGCCGTATTTCGTGAAGCGCTTGACCTCATAGTGCTCCGGTAGCGGCCGGCCATCGGCCGTGACCACGAGCCCGTCGATTGTGCGTTTTCCCTCGTATGTTTTCATGGTGCTAGACCGACACTGTGCGGCGCGTGAAGTTTTCGACGTAGTCCATCAACTTGTCGCTGGCGCGAGCAGCGGCATCGCCATTGCCCTGCGCAATCGCGCGTGCCTGATTTGCGTGCAGCCGCGCGCACAAAGGCAAGTCGGCTGCCTCGCGGTAATGCATGTACCAAAAGCGCCGCGACAGGCCCTGAAGAAGCTTCATCGAGCGCGCGGCGTAGTCGTTGTGCCCTGCATCGATCATCAGGCGGTTGAGTTCGCGGTCAAGCCGCATGAATGCAATGTCGTCGTTGGCCTTGGAGGCGCGATCCATGCCTCGCGCGATTTCCTGAAGCTGCTCTCGTTGTTCCTTGGTCGCCCGTTCGGCCCCGGCCCGGCTGAGCAAACGTTCGAGTTCGCGCCGCACTTCGAGAACGAGTAGCTGATTGCGCGGATTGATATCGGAGACGAGAATGCCCTTGCGCGGCAGAATGGCGACCAGGCCTTCGCGAGCAAGGCGCTGCAACGCCTCCCGAATCGGAGTGCGACCAATCTTGAACGTCGCCGAGAGCATTTGCTCCGACAGTACCTGGCTCGGCTTAAGGCGCAGGGTCACGATCTCTTCTTCAAGGGCGCGGTAAGCACGCTCAGTCAGCGTTTCGGCACTCACGGACGTCCGCTGCGCCGAGGCCCGCGAACGCTTCGCCGCCGATGCCTGCCCGCGCGCCACGTCAGATGTGCTTTCGTTTCGCGACCATCGCTGCGAACTTGTCGTATTCGGCGTCGTTCACGGTGTACGAGTGGTCGTCGTCCGGGAACGTGCCCTCTTTGACCTCCTTGACGTATTCCCTGATGCCGTTGACAGCGACCTCTGTCAGCTTGGCGAAGCGCTTGGTGAATTTCGGCTTGAAATCGGTGAACACGCCAAGCAGGTCGTAGCAAAGGAGAATCTGACCGTCGGTTCCGACACCTGCGCCGATGCCGATTGTCGGAATTGTCAGCTGTTCGGAAATCAGTTTCGCGATCCTCGCTGGCACGGCTTCGAATTCCAGCATAAAGCAGCCTGCATCTTCGATGGCGAGTGCATCTTCAAGAATCTTCATCGCAGCGTCGGCCGTGCGGCCCTGGATCTTGAAACCACCGAACATCGCGATGGTGTGCGGCGTCAGGCCGATGTGCGAAGCGGTCGGTATGCCGGCATCGACCAGCGCCTTGAGAATATGAGCCTGCGACTTGCCGCCTTGCGGCTTGACCGCGTCACACAAAGTCTCCTGCATGAAACGTGAGGCATTGGCGAGGGCGCGATCGACGGTGTGATAGCTCTGATACGGCATACAGCCGAGCATGAAGGTGTTCGGCGCGCCGCGGCGCACCGCCTGGCCGTGCATGATCATCATGTCCATGGTCGCGGGGACTGTGCTGCGGTGACCGTGAGAGATCATCGCCAGGCTGTCACCGAGCACGGCAACATCGACGCCGGCCATCTCGGCCCATTGCGCCGAGGTGTAGTCGGGCACCGACATATAGACCATCTTCTCGCCGGTCTTTTTCGACTCGCGGATCTCGGTGATGGTCCGCTTTTCGCGCTTGCCGTCGGCCTTGGCGTCAGGCTTCTTCTCGGGTGCTTTTGCAGCCGGCTTGGCTGCGACATCCGCGCTCGACATCGGGGCTCCTGGATTTTTCCTCGCCGCGGCGATTGCATGTACCGCTGATATATGTCTCGTATGTTACGGAGATTGCTTTCTTGGGGTCAAGCCGCCCTGCCGGGTGCGAAAAGAACATGCCGCTGGCCAGTATCGTCCCGCTCGTCGTATTCGTCGCGCTGATGTTGTTCACATCCTTACAGGCCCTTTCAGCAAGCGGACATTTTCCCAGGGCCTCACGCCTTCCGGCAATCTCGCAAGGTTCTGGTCCAGCCGTGTTGTGGACTTCCATGATCGTAACCGCAGGCTCCGTGGCCGCTGGGATCGCCGCGGCCTGGATGCTCATTCCGTGGTACGCGACGGTGATCGGCGGGGGCGCTGCGATCTTGCTCGCACCGCTGGCGCTGCAGGTTTTTCCCGACCGCATCGTTGACGGCAAGGTTGCGCTGATCGGCTTTGCCGCCGCGGCGGCCGTTCTTGCCGCCCTGCTCTGTTGGCTCGCCCGCCTATGACCGGGGAAAAGGATAAAGTGCCGGCCACGCGCGGCTGGATTCACGACAACCCCTATCTCTTGCTTGCGGTGGCCGCCCTGTTCTGGTCCGGCAATCACATCGTCGGCCGCGCCATTGGTGGCGAGGTCCCGCCGATCGGCATTTCGACGGTGCGCTGGCTGCTTCCGACCATTGCGCTCGGGCTTTTCGCATTCCCGTATATCAAACGGGATTGGCCGGTGATCCGCACGCACTGGGGCATTTTACTCTGGCTCGGCATCGTCGGCGGAGCACTCTTCACAGCCGGACAATATATAGGTCTGCAATACACGACGGCGTTGAACGTTTCCGTGCTCAACTCGCTGGTGCCCGTGCTCATCATCGCCACCGGTGGAATCATATTCCGCGACCGCGTCACGCCAGTTCAACTCTGTGGCATCCTCATATCGTCGATCGGCGTGCTGGTGATCATCGCGCAAGGCCAATTGAGTAACCTGCAACACCTGCGGTTCAATTGGGGCGACATCATCATCGTGTTCAACATGATGGTCTTTGCCGTCTATGCCGTTTATCTGCGCAAACGCCCGCCGATGCACTGGATGAGCTTCATCTTTGTCTTCGGCGCTGTCTCAGCTCTCACGACGTTGCCATTCATGATCTGGGAGATGGCTGCGGGCATCACGTTCAAGCCGACATGGTTGACCGCTTTCGCCATAGCCTACGTTTGCATTTTTCCGAGCGTGCTCGCATTCGCCGCCTGGAACCGCGGCGTCCAATTGATTGGCGCCAATCGCTCCGGACCTTTCGTACATCTCGTTCCGCTTTACACGGCGATATTTGGCAGTGTGCTGCTAAATGAGCACCTGTCGACTTTTCATATTTTTGGATTTGCGCTGATTATCGCAGGCGTTTGGATTGCTTCCCGCTCCAGCCCTTTGGGACAACCGGATTGAGGGTGGTGCCGGGGCGGCACCCCAATCGGTTTAATGTCGGCGCGTGCTACGTGGCGCAACCACTAATGCTTAATGAAAGTCTAAGAATCTGAAGATGTCTCAACAGCAGGGCAAGGTCTTTCGCCCTGAGAAAATATTGTAGTAAACGAACTGTATTCCGACGACCGCTACCTTTTGATCTAACTTAACTTATATTTTTTGTGTTGGAGTCATATTCCGCCACCAATCAAGAAATGAATTGGGGCGTTATCGGGCATCACGATCAAGAAATGATCACGGGTGCCAAATGGATATGACCTTTGGCTCCTTGGCTACCCGGTTCGCGTGTTGCGCAGTTTGTGCGCACTGTATTCCGTCCGGCGCCGGGATATGCAAACGCATACCGCACGATGAGCGTTACTTTTCTGGCGTGGCTCGCTGCGCTGGAAATGTACAAGTTCGCAAACAAGTTTAGCGGCCCAGAACCGTATGCGCCTGATGCTAATATCAAAAGCTCTGACGTAGACGAAGCAACTCTTCCCGCGCACTCGGACCGATCGCAAGCCGCGCCTGAAAATGACGCCACGAACGAAGAGACGTCCCCAAGCCGTCATGCCAGGGTCGAGGATACAAAACCGAATGGCTCGCAAGAGAACGCCGATCTAAATCATTCAGCGATTGGATCTTCAACGGATCCCGAAATTCTTGCACCTTCGTTTCATTCCAATCCGACCAATGTGATCGCTGCTGGGTTTCCCCCCTTGGGAACCGACCTCAAGAGTGCACACGCCGAACTCCCGAGCGCGTCGCCGAGCCAGCCTGATGTCTTGCCAGTGGCTGGCCGTAGCGCACCGACACCTGACACCATCGCACCGACGGTGCCATCGGTTGTGGCCTCCGGCAGCGGCATCGACGGCAGCGGCAATGGTGACCTGAATGCCGGCCACCTCGTCACGCTCACCATCAATATGAGTGAAGTGGTGACGGTTGCCGGCGGGGTACCGACACTGTCGCTCAACAATGGCGGCACGGCGAGTTACACCGGCGGCACCGGCAGCAACGCGCTCACCTTCAGCTACACGGTTGGCGCCGGCGACGACACCAGCGATCTCGCGGTGACGTCCGTCAGCCTGAACGGGGCGACGGTCAGCGACGCAGCGGGCAACAGCGCCGACCTCTCGGGAGCAGCAATCAACCCGACCGGCACCCTGCAGATCGACACCATCGCACCGACGGTGCCATCGGTTGTGGCCTCCGGCAGCGGCATCGACGGCAGCGGCAATGGTGACCTGAATGCCGGCCACCTCGTCACGCTCACCATCAATATGAGTGAAGTGGTGACGGTTGCCGGCGGGGTACCGACACTGTCGCTCAACAATGGCGGCACGGCGAGTTACACCGGCGGCACCGGCAGCAACGCGCTCACCTTCAGCTACACGGTTGGCGCTGGTGATGACACCAGCGATCTCGCGGTGACGTCCGTCAGCCTGAACGGGGCGACGGTCAGCGACGCGGCGGGCAACAGCGCCGACCTCTCGGGAGCAGCAATCAACCCGACCGGCACCCTGCAGATCGACACCATCGCACCGACGGTGCCATCGGTTGTGGCCTCCGGCAGCGGCATCGACGGCAGCGGCAATGGTGACCTGAATGCCGGCCACCTCGTCACGCTCACCATCAATATGAGTGAAGTGGTGACGGTTGCCGGCGGGGTACCGACACTGTCGCTCAACAATGGCGGCACGGCGAGTTACACCGGCGGCACCGGCAGCAACGCGCTCACCTTCAGCTACACGGTTGGCGCTGGTGATGACACCAGCGATCTCGCGGTGACGTCCGTCAGCCTGAACGGGGCGACGGTCAGCGACGCAGCGGGCAACAGCGCCGACCTCTCGGGAGCAGCAACCAACCCGACCGGCACCCTGCAGATCGACACCATCGCACCGACGGTGCCATCGGTTGTGGCCTCCGGCAGCGGCATCGACGGCAGCGGCAATGGTGACCTGAATGCCGGCCACCTCGTCACGCTCACCATCAATATGAGTGAAGTGGTGACGGTTGCCGGCGGGGTACCGACACTGTCGCTCAACAATGGCGGCACGGCGAGTTACACCGGCGGCACCGGCAGCAATGCGCTCACCTTCAGCTACACGGTTGGCGCTGGTGATGACACCAGCGATCTCGCGGTGACGTCCGTCAGCCTGAACGGGGCGACGGTCAGCGACGCAGCGGGCAACAGCGCCGACCTCTCGGGAGCAGCAATCAACCCGACCGGCACCCTGCAGATCGACACCATCGCACCGACGGTGCCATCGGTTGTGGCCTCCGGCAGCGGCATCGACGGCAGCGGCAATGGTGACCTGAATGCCGGCCACCTCGTCACGCTCACCATCAATATGAGTGAAGTGGTGACGGTTGCCGGCGGGGTACCGACACTGTCGCTCAACAATGGCGGCACGGCGAGTTACACCGGCGGCACCGGCAGCAACACGCTGACCTTCAGCTACACGGTTGGCGCCGGCGACGACACCAGCGATCTCGCGGTGACGTCCGTCAGCCTGAACGGGGCGACGGTCAGCGACGCAGCGGGCAACAGCGCCGACCTCTCGGGAGCAGCAACCAACCCGACCGGCACCCTGCAGATCGACACCATCGCACCGACGGTGCCATCGGTTGTGGCCTCCGGCAGCGGCATCGACGGCAGCGGCAATGGTGACCTGAATGCCGGCCACCTCGTCACGCTCACCATCAATATGAGTGAAGTGGTGACGGTTGCCGGCGGGGTACCGACACTGTCGCTCAACAATGGCGGCACGGCGAGTTACACCGGCGGCACCGGCAGCAACGCGCTCACCTTCAGCTACACGGTTGGCGCTGGCGATGACACCAGCGATCTCGCGGTGACGTCCGTCAGCCTGAACGGGGCGACGGTCAGCGACGCAGCGGGCAACAGCGCCGACCTCTCGGGAGCAGCAACCAACCCGACCGGCACCCTGCAGATCGACACCATCGCACCGACGGTGCCATCGGTTGTGGCCTCCGGCAGCGGCATCGACGGCAGCGGCAATGGTGACCTGAATGCCGGCCACCTCGTCACGCTCACCATCAATATGAGTGAAGTGGTGACGGTTGCCGGCGGGGTACCGACACTGTCGCTCAACAATGGCGGCACGGCGAGTTACACCGGCGGCACCGGCAGCAACGCGCTCACCTTCAGCTACACGGTTGGCGCTGGTGATGACACCAGCGATCTCGCGGTGACGTCCGTCAGCCTGAACGGGGCGACGGTCAGCGACGCAGCGGGCAACAGCGCCGACCTCTCGGGAGCAGCAACCAACCCGACCGGCACCCTGCAGATCGACACCATCGCACCGGCGGTGCCAGTCATCGCCAGCATCGTGCTCGGTGGTAGCGGTGGCAATCATTGGGTCTTCGCCGGAACGGCCGAGGCAAACAGCATCGTCACTATTTTCGACGGCAGTACTGCAATCGACACTGTGACGACATCGGCTCTTGGCGCGTGGAATTACACCAGTACCGGGTCTGTAACCAATGCAACCATGCACACCTTCACGGCAACCGCATCAGATGCGGCCGGGAATGCCGGCGCTCCCTCGCAGGCCTGGATCGAAGGTTGGCTAGGCAACGACACATTCGCGTTCAGTTCTGAGGCACAGCTGACTGCGCCGGCCGCGATTAACGGCAATGGCGGCGCCGATACCATATCCATGACCGCGCCGGTTACTCTGAACAGTGGCGCCTTCACCAATGTCAGCGGTGTTCAATCCTTGCAGCTGAGCGGCGCGAGTGCCGTCACATTGGGAGCGGACGCGGCAGCCGCCGGTATTGTGAATGTGATCGCGGGGAATGGCACGACCAGCATCACCGACTCCAACGGCGTGGGACTCACTGTCAACGCCACTGCACTTGCTGACAACATTGGTTTGAGCTTGTCGGGATCGGCGGGTTTTACGGTGACGGGTCTGCAGGGTGACCTCACGGCGACGAGCGTCAGTGGCGCTTTGAATGTAACGACAGCCGCAGTTGCTTCGGGTCTGTCGATTGCAACCGGCAGCGGATCAAACACGATTACTGCGAGCGCGCTGACAACGGGACAGGGTTTGACCCTGACTGGCAGCAGCGCGGCGACAGTCACTCTGAACGCCGGTGCATCGACCGGCAACCTGGCGGGCGGCGCTTATACCGGCAACCTGACGGTGACGGGTGGTTCCGGCGTCAACACGATCACGGTTGGAAACGGCACCAATACGATCACGGGCGGCGGCGGCGCGGACGTGCTGACCGGCGGCACCGGCAGTGACACCTTCAACTTCAGTTCGGCAGCCAATCTGGGTGCCGCTGCAACGATCGCCGGCGGAGCCGGCAGCGACGTCATTGCGGTGACGGCGGCAGCAACGCTGACCGACGCTAACTTCCTCAATGCAACGAGCATCGAGACCCTGACGTTGACCGGGGCGAGCACCATTACGCTTGGCACAAATGCCGCCAATGCCGGCCTTGTGAACGTGACCACGGGGAATGGCGCGACCAGCATCACGGATTCCAATGGCGTCACGCTGAATGTCGATGCGACGGCGCTCGCCAATAATATAGTTCTGACGCTGGTAGGATCCGCAGCCGAGGTGGTGAGCGGGCTGATCGGCAATATCACGGCGAGTTCGCTGACCGGCGCGCTCACCGTGACCACGGGCGATGCGACCGACAATACGATTGCCATCACCACTGGCTCGGCGGCCACCTCGATCACTGACAGCTTCAATACCGATACCGTGACGGTGACCGCCACTGCCCTGGCGCAGAATACGGCGCTGACCCTGGCGGGTTCTGCAGCCGAGGTCGTGACCGGACTGGTCGGCGATATCGCCGCCGGGTCACTCACCGGCACCCTGAACGTGACCACCGGCAATGCCGCCGACAACGGCATCAGCATCACCACCGGCTCGGCAGCTACTTCGATCAGCGCCAGCGGGGCGAGCGACGTCGTGACAGTGAACGCTGCTTCGCTGGCTCAGAATACATCCCTGACGCTGACGGGATCTGCCGCCGAGGTCGTGACCGGACTGGTCGGCGATATCGCCGCCGGCTCGCTGACCGGCGCGCTCACCGTGACCACCGGTGACGCGACCGACAACGGCATCAGCATCACCACCGGCTCGGCAGCCACCTCGATCACCGACAGCTTCAATACCGATACCGTGACGGTGACCGCCACTGCTCTCGCTCAGAACACAGCCCTGACCCTGGCGGGATCTGCAGCTGAAGTCGTGACCGGACTGGTTGGCGATATCGCCGCCGGGTCACTCACCGGCACACTGAACGTAACCACCGGTGACGCCGTCGATAACGGCATATCAATCACCACCGGCTCGGCAGCCACTTCGATCACAGCCAGCGTGACGAGCGACATCGTGACAGTGAACGCCACTTCGCTGGCTCAGAATACATCCCTGACGCTGACGGGATCTGCAGCCGAGGTCGTGACCGGACTGGTCGGCGATATCGCCGCCGGGTCACTGACCGGAGCGCTCACCGTGACCACCGGCGATGCCGCCGATAACGGCATATCGATCACGACGGGCTCGGCAGCAACCTCGATCACCGCCAGCGGCGCAAGCGATACAGTTACCGTCGATGCGACGGCGCTTGCCAACAATATAGTTCTGACGCTGGTAGGATCCGCAGCAGAGGTGGTGAGCGGGCTGATCGGCAATATCACGGCGAGTTCGCTCACCGGAGCGCTGACCGTGACCACTGGTGATGCGACCGACAATACGATTGCCATCACGACCGGCTCGGCAGCCACCTCGATCACTGACAGCTTCAATACCGATACCGTGACGGTGACCGCCACTGCCCTGGCTCAGAATACAGCGCTGACCCTGGCGGGATCTGCAGCCGAGGTCGTGACCGGACTGGTCGGCGATATCGCCGCCGGGTCACTCACCGGCACGCTGAACGTGACCACCGGCAATGCCACCGATAACGGCATATCCATCACCACCGGCTCGGCAGCGACCTCGATCAGTGCAAGTGGCGCGAGCGACGTCGTGACCGTGAACGCCGCTTTGCTGGCCCAGAACACGGCGCTAACCCTGACAGGATCTGCCGCCGAGGTCGTGACCGGACTGGTCGGCGATATCGCCGCGGGTTCGCTCACCGGCGCGCTCACCGTGACCACCGGCGATGCGACCGACAACGGCATTGCCATCACCACTGGCTCGGCAGCCACCTCGATCACTGACAGCTTCAATACCGATACCGTGACGGTGACCGCCACTGCCCTGGCGCAGAATACAGCCCTGACCCTGGCAGGTTCGGCAGCCGAGGTCGTGACCGGACTGGTCGGCGATATCGCCGCCGGGTCACTCACCGGCACCCTGAACGTGACCACCGGCAATGCCGCCGACAACGGCATCAGCATCACCACCGGCTCGGCAGCTACTTCGATCAGCGCCAGCGGCGGCAAGCGATATCGTGACAGTGAACGCTGCTTCGCTGGCTCAGAATACATCCCTGACGCTGACGGGATCTGCCGCCGAGGTCGTGACCGGACTGGTTGGCGATATCGCCGCCGGCTCGCTGACCGGCGCGCTCACCGTGACCACCGGTGATGCGACCGACAACGGCATCAGCATCACCACCGGCTCCGCAGCCACCTCGATCACCGACAGCTTCAAGACCGATACGGTGACGGTGATCCGCCACTGCCCTTGCTCAAAATACAGCGCTGACCCTGGCGGGTTCTGCAGCAGAAGTCGTGACCGGGCTGGTCGGCGATATCGCCGCCGGGTTCACTCACCGGCACACTGAACGTAACCACCGGTGACGCCGTCGATAACGGCATTGCAATCACCACCGGCTCGGCAGCCACTTCGATCACCGCCAGCGGGGCGAGCGACGTGGTGACCGTAAACACCGCTTCGCTGGCTCAGAATACATCCCTGACGCTGACGGGATCTGCAGCCGAGGTCGTGACCGGACTGGTCGGCGATATCGCCGCCGGGTCACTGACCGGAGCGCTCACCGTGACCACCGGCGATGCCGCCGATAACGGCATATCGATCACGACGGGCTCGGCAGCAACCTCGATCACCGCCAGCGGCGCAAGCGATACAGTTACCGTCGATGCGACGGCGCTTGCCAACAATATAGTTCTGACGCTGGTAGGATCCGCAGCAGAGGTGGTGAGCGGGCTGATCGGCAATATCACGGCGAGTTCGCTGACCGGAGCGCTGACCGTGACCACTGGTGATGCGACCGACAATACGATTGCCATCACGACCGGCTCGGCAGCCACCTCGATCACTGACAGCTTCAACACCGATACCGTGACGGTGACCGCCACTGCCCTGGCTCAGAATACAGCGCTGACCCTGGCGGGATCTGCAGCCGAGGTCGTGACCGGACTGGTCGGCGATATCGCCGCCGGGTCACTCACCGGCACGCTGAACGTGACCACCGGCAATGCCACCGATAACGGCATATCCATCACCACTGGCTCGGCAGCGACCTCGATCAGTGCAAGTGGCGCGAGCGACGTCGTGACCGTGAACGCCGCTTTGCTGGCCCAGAACACGGCGCTAACCCTGACAGGATCTGCCGCCGAGGTCGTGACCGGACTGGTCGGCGATATCGCCGCGGGTTCGCTCACCGGCGCGCTCACCGTGACCACCGGCGATGCGACCGACAACGGCATATCAATCACCACTGGCTCGGCAGCCACCTCGATCACTGACAGCTTCAATACCGATACCGTGACGGTGACCGCCACTGCACTGGCGCAGAATACGGCGCTGACCCTGGCAGGTTCTGCAGCCGAGGTCGTGACCGGACTGGTCGGCGATATCGCCGCCGGGTCACTCACCGGCACCCTGAACGTGACCACCGGCAATGCCGCCGACAACGGCATCAGCATCACCACCGGCTCGGCAGCTACTTCGATCAGCGCCAGCGGCGGCAAGCGATATCGTGACAGTGAATGCTGCTTCGCTGGCTCAGAATACATCCCTGACGCTGACGGGATCTGCCGCCGAGGTCGTGACCGGACTGGTTGGCGATATCGCCGCCGGCTCGCTGACCGGCGCGCTCACCGTGACCACCGGTGATGCGACCGACAACGGCATCAGCATCACCACCGGCTCCGCAGCCACCTCGATCACCGCTAGCGGCGCGGGCGATACGGTGACGGTCGATACAGCAGCCCTTGCCAACAATACGGTGCTGACGCTGGTGGGTTCTTCGGCAGAAGTCGTGAGCGGGCTGATCGGAAATATCACAGCGAGTTCGCTCACCGGTGCGCTGACCGTGACCACGGGGGACGCGACCGACAATACGATTGCCATCACGACTGGCTCGGCAGCCACCTCGATCACCGACAGTTTCAATACCGATACCGTGACGGTGACCGCCACGGCGCTTGCTGACAACATTGGTTTGAGCTTGTCGGGATCGGCGGGTTTTACGGTGACGGGTCTGCAGGGTGACCTCACGGCGACGAGCGTCAGTGGCGCTTTGAATGTAACGACAGCCGCAGTTGCTTCGGGTCTGTCGATTGCCACCGGCAGCGGATCAAACACGATTACTGCGAGCGCGCTGACAACGGGACAGGGTTTGACCCTGACTGGCAGCAGCGCGGCGACAGTCACTCTGAACGCCGGTGCATCGACCGGCAACCTGGCGGGCGGCGCTTATACCGGCAACCTGACGGTGACGGGTGGTTCCGGCGTCAACACGATCACGGTTGGAAACGGCACCAATACGATCACGGGCGGCGGCGGCGCGGACGTGCTGACCGGCGGCACCGGCAGTGACACCTTCAACTTCAGTTCGGCAGCCAATCTGGGTGCCGCTGCAACGATCGCCGGCGGAGCCGGCAGCGACGTCATTGCGGTGACGGCGGCAGCAACGCTGACCGACGCTAACTTCCTCAATGCAACGAGCATCGAGACCCTGACGTTGACCGGGGCGAGCACCATTACGCTTGGCACAAATGCCGCCAATGCCGGCCTTGTGAATGTGACCACGGGGAATGGCGCGACCAGCATCACGGATTCCAATGGCGTCACGCTGAATGTCGATGCGACGGCGCTCGCCAATAATATAGTTCTGACGCTGGTAGGATCCGCAGCCGAGGTGGTGAGCGGGCTGATCGGCAATATCACGGCGAGTTCGCTCACCGGTGCGCTCACCGTGACCACGGGGGATGCGACCGACAATACGATTGCCATCACCACCGGCTCGGCGGCCACCTCGATCACTGACAGCTTCAATACCGATACCGTGACGGTGACCGCCACTGCCCTGGCGCAGAATACGGCGCTGACCCTGGCAGGTTCGGCAGCCGAGGTCGTGACCGGACTGGTCGGCGATATCGCCGCCGGGTCACTCACCGGCACCCTGAACGTGACCACCGGCAATGCCACCGACAACGGCATCAGCATCACCACCGGCTCGGCAGCTACTTCGATCAGCGCCAGCGGGGCAAGCGACATCGTGACAGTGAACGCCGCTTTGCTGGCTCAGAATACATCCCTGACGCTGACGGGATCTGCCGCCGAGGTCGTGACCGGACTGGTCGGCGATATCGCCGCCGGCTCGCTGACCGGCGCGCTCACCGTGACCACCGGTGACGCGACCGACAACGGCATCAGCATCACCACCGGCTCCGCAGCCACTTCCATCACTGCAAGCGGTGTGGGCGATACCGTGACGATTAACGCGACTGCGCTCACTGCAAATACGCTGACGCTCGCAGGCTCGGCAGCAGCCACCGTAACTTTGGGGACAGCCGGTAGTCTTGCAGCCGGCGCGGACACAGGCAATCTCACGGTCACCGGTGGCAGTGGAGTCAATACAATCACGGTGGGCAGTGGCAACAACACCATCACCGGCGGCGGTGGTGCGGACGTGCTAACCGGCGGCAGCGGCGTCGACCGGTTCGTATTCAATACGACATCCGACTCCACGGTGGCAGCCAAGGACTCGATCAACAACTTTGTACATGGCTCCGACCTTTTCGACACATCGGCCATCGCCGGCATAACTACAATTCAAGGTCTGATCACAGGCACGACCCAGATCGCCGCGCATAGCATCGCGTGGATTCAAAGCGGTGCCGATACCATCGTGTACGCCAATAGTACGGGCGCTGCGGAAAATCAGGCCGCAGCCGACATGGCCGTTACGCTCAAGTCGATCCTGGCAAGTGCTCTCGCAGGAAGCGATTTTATCCACCAGTAAGCAGTCAATCGTAATCCCGAGACTTGTCTGGCTGGGAACCGGTTTTCGATACAGTGAGGACGATCACGCGTGGCAGTGTGCCGCTGCCGTGGCTCGTGGAAATCGTCAACGGTGTAGAACACGCCAACTTCTTCGAGCAGCGCGGCTCTTGGGATGGCGAAAACGGCGTGTGGACGACGTTTGGTCGAACTGAAAAAGACGCACCCCCGGTTCCGACTTAACGTTTTGATAGATCCGCATGTCTAAGAAAGATTCAACGCCACCCTAACCCTGGCGCGACGTGCTTCAAGATGGCCTCGATGACATGCGTGTTGTAGTCGACGCCAAGCTGGTTCGGCACTGTCAGTAGCAGCGTGTCGGCCTCAGCGATCGCCTCGTCAGCCTTGAGCTGCGCAATCAGCTTGTCCGGCTCGTCGGCGTAGCTACGACCGAAAATAGCGCGCTCGGTAGCACTGAGCATGCCGACCTGATCGCCCTCCTTGCCGCCGCGGCCGAAATACATGCGGTCGCGATCGTCGACCAGCGCGAAAATACTGCGCGACACCGACATGCGCGGCGTACGCGTGTGTCCTGCTTCTTTCCATGCCGCGCGATAAAGCCGGATCTGCTCAGCTTGCTGCACATGGAACGGCTTGCCACTCTCGTCGATCTTGAGCGTCGAACTTTGCAGGTTCATACCAAGCTTGGCCGCCCATTGCGCCGTCGCATTGGTGCCGGCGCCCCACCAGATGCGCTCGCGCAAGCCGTCGGAATAGGGCTCGAGGCGCAGCAGACCGGGCGGGTTCGGAAACATCGGGCTCGGGTTGGGCTTGGCGAAGCCCTTCCCAAGCAGCAGTTCGAGGAAGACCTCGGTGTGGCGCCGAGCCATATCGGCGTCGGTCGTACCCTCCGGCGGCACGTAGCCGAAGTAGTGGAAGCCATCGATCACCTGCTCGGGCGAACCGCGACTGATGCCGAGCTGCAGACGACCGCCAGCGATGAGATCGGCGGCGCCCGCATCCTCGGCCATATACATCGGATTTTCGTACCGCATGTCGATGACCGCGGTCCCAATCTCGATGCGTTTGGTCTTGGCGCCGCAGGCCGCGAGCAGCGGGAACGGTGAACCGAGCTGGCGGGCGAAATGATGGACGCGGAAATAGGCACCGTCGGCGCCGAGCTCCTCGGCCGCAACTGCAAGCTCGATCGACTGCAACAGCGCGTCCGACGCTGTGCGTGTCTGCGATTGCGGTGATGGGGTCCAATGTCCGAAAGAGAGAAAACCGATGTGTTTCATGAACGCGGACCCGAGAACCGAAGTACTGGTAAATTCCAATTGATGTTAGGGGACTTTGCGGGGTCCCAGGAATTGTGGAGAAAGGTCAGACTCGTGTGCGAATTTGCGAACACGAAGTGGTGCCCAGGGGCGGAATTGAACCACCGACACCATGATTTTCAGTCATGTGCTCTACCAACTGAGCTACCTGGGCGCCGGGCTGGCCCAGATGGGCTGCACAGCAAAGCGCGGGCGTTATAGAGGCTCGAATCCACACTGTCCAGAACACCGCTTCCGAGGCTAGGGCTTGAGGCCGATAGACGCGCGGAACCGCTGTTTCAGCGCAACGCCGTCACGCAGTGGGAGCACGCGGGGTGGTTCATCGGCTGCAATTTGAACGCGAGCGAATAGCGTCTCTCGAAGATTCTTCAGCAGGTGGGCAAGGTCCGCCAACTCGTTCTCTTCCCTCACATCGAGGCGAGTTGGAATACCGCAGGCGCCCGCCACCCCGATGAGGTCGACCCCGGCTTGCGTATGGCTCGGTTGCATGCCGGTTTCGCCATAGACGCCGTTGTCGAAAACAATGATCGCCAGATTGGGCGGGCATTTCGTCCCTATGGTGGCGAGCGCGCCGAGGCCCATCAGCATCTCACCATCACCCGTTATCACGGCAACCCGCCGGCTCGGCTGGGCCAGCGCAAGGCCCAGGCCGATCATGGCGGCGCCGCCCATGGCGCCCCAAAGGTAGAAGTTCTGATCGTTGTCGCCGGCGGCCGCTGCGTCCCAGGCAGTCGATCCAAGACCCGGAATAACCAGAAGATCATCGCCCCTGTCGGCGAGCAGCGTTGCCATGGCGGCGCGGCGTTCGAGCGTCATTTGGTCCACACTTTCCTGCCGATCAATTGCTGCGACAGGATCACTGCGGCAATTCGTTCTCCGCCGAAGACGTGTTGAATGGCGCGCTGAGCAATACCCGCTACTTCGCCCGGTTCATTCGCGCGGTAGATTTCCGCTTCACACAGTTCGAGCACGGGATCGATGATCGAACCCATTGGCACCTGCCAGGGATTGAACTCCTCCCACTCGCCGCGCATCGTGATCAGCATCAGCAAAGGAAACCGGCAGGTCCGCGCCAGCGAGAGCATGTTGATGCAATTGCCTACTCCGCTCGATTGCATCAGCAGCGCGGCGCGGTCGCCCCCCAGCCAGGCGCCCGCCGCCATCGCAACGCCCTCCTCTTCTGTCGTGAGGGCAACGTCGCGGATTTCGCTATCGGCGCGGCAAAGATCGATCAGCCGCGCGTGCCCCGCATCGGGGACATAGGCGACCTGCCTGATGCCGCCGTGCTTGAGCGTCTCGAACAGGCGGTCTGGCCAGTCAGCGGGCCGAGCGCTCATTTCTCGCCCGTCTCCCCTTCAGCCGGCCGCTCGCCGTCCTCGTCTTCATCATCTTTTGCGGGAACTGCGTAGACGCCAGACAGCCAGCGATTGAGATCAATATCCGCGCAGCGCTTGGAACAGAAAGGCTTAAAGGCCGGCTCGGCCGGTTTGCCGCAGATCGGGCAGGAACGCACAGTCGGCGTCTTGCGGTCGATCTCATTCATAGGTGAATCCCGTGCGGTGCCTTAGACCGCATTCAACCAGCCGAAGCGCGTTGGATAGCCCTCACCGCCCAGCAGCGCGGTGACTTCATAAAGCGGCAAGCCGACGACATTGGTATATGAGCCGACGACCTTCACAATGAAAGTGCCGGCGATCCCCTGCGCCGCGTAGCCGCCGGCCTTGCCGCGCCATTCACCCGAGGCGAGATAGGCCTCGATATCTTCTTCCGACAACCGTTTGAACCGCACGCGCGTTTCCACCAACCGCTGACGGAACGCTTCTTTGGGAGTCACCAGACAGATAGCGGTGTAGACGCGATGGTTGCGCCCTGAAAGCAGACGCAGGCATTGCGCCGCCTCGTCGAGCAATTCTGCCTTGGGCAGAATGCGCCGACCGACTGCGACAACGGTATCGGCAGCCAGAATAAAGGCACCACGCAGTTCGTCGTCCAAATTCACATTTGCCAGCGCCGTCGTGGCCTTGGCATGGGCAAGCCGCGTGGCGTAAGCGCGCGGAATTTCACCGCGATGCGGGGTCTCATCGAGGTCTGCGGGCTTCAGCGCATCGGGCTCGATCCCGGCCTGATTGACCAGGGCAAGCCGTCGCGGCGAGCCGGACGCAAGTACGAATTTGGGGCGACCGATCATCTGACCGCGAAATGATATTGCGTTGGAGTGCGTTGTGGATGGGCGCGGAAACTAGCGGAACGGACCAAATATAACAACCCGACCCGACAAAGCGATATCATTCATTGCCGCCGCGAGACCGCGCGAATCGCTCGCGAATGCGGGCCATCAATTCGTCCCGCACCTCACGATACGCATTGAGCCGTTGCTCACGATTGCCTTCCGCGGCTGTCGGATCCAGGGTCGGCCAATATTCGACGTCGGCCGCCACTTTGTGGGTCAATTCCAGTGCCTTGTGATGGGCCGGCGGTGACAGCGTCACAATCAAATCGAAATTGAGGCCTTCCAGGTCTTCGAGTTCCTCGAAGGTCATCGGCTTGTGGCGAGATATATCGATACCGATCTCCTGCATGGCGGCGACTGCGAAGGGATCAAGCTCACCCTTCTGAACACCGGCCGACCCAACATAGACGTTCGTTCCGAACATCTCTCGAAGCAGACCGGCGGCCATCGGCGAACGCACTGCGTTCATGCCGCAGGCGAATAGGACCGCGTGGGTGCGCGAGGAGCGCTCGGACGCGGACATGCCTGTCTTATTCCCCGAGCATGACGTTGCCCGAAAGCAGGCAACCGTTCTTGAGGATCATGCTCTAGCCCTTCCAGTGCAGCACACAAATCAGGGTGAACAGTCGCCGCGCGGTATCGAGATCGACCATCACCTTTCCCTTGAGTTGCTCAATCAGAATACGCGAACCATCGTTATGAATGGCGCGCCGGCCCATATCGATCGCCTCGATCTTGTCGGGCGTCGCAGTTCGAATCGCCTGATAATAGCTGTCGCAGATCATGTAGTAGTCCTTGACGATCCGGCGCAGCGGCGTCAGCGAGAATAAATGCGCGACCACAGGCGCGTTGTTTTCGAGCCGAATATCGAAAACCAGACGATTGCCATTTATGCTCAAGTGAAGTGTGTAAGGCCCGTCGTCGTGCCCGACCGGTGCGAACGAGTTTTGCTCGAGAAGATCGTAGATCGCGACCTGACGCTCGTGCTCGACATCCGGATTGGATCGACCGATCGATTCTTCATCGAGAACCACGGCGACCAGGCGTCGCGTTGCACCAGCCGGCGTTGGTTTCGCTGCACTCATTTCTGATTCAAGCGAATCGCGACGGAATGGGCGTGCGCGCCCAAGCCTTCGGCCTCCCCAAGTGTAATGGCGGCCGGTCCAAGAGCGCGCAGTTGGTCTACTCCACATTTGAGCAAAGAGGTGCGCTTCATGAAGTCAAGAACGCCGAGGCCGGAAGAAAATCGGGCGGAACGAGCGGTGGGGAGAACGTGGTTGGAGCCCGCCACGTAGTCACCGATGGCCTCTGGCGTGTAAGCACCGATAAATATGGCGCCCGCGTTGCGAATTCCGGAAACGAATGGCGCGGTGTCGGCGGCGACAATCTCAAGATGCTCGGGCGCGAGTTCGTTCACCAGGCCGATCGCATCCGCAAGCTTCGGCACAACGATAATCGCACCGAAGTCCTTCCATGAGGCTGCGGCGATGTCCGCCCGTGACAGAGCTTTCAGTTGCGACTCGACGGCGTTTTCGACCCGCGACGCGAGTGCCGCATCATCGGTGATTAGAATAGATTGCGCGCTGACATCGTGTTCGGCCTGCGCGAGAAGATCTGCCGCTATCCAATCGGCATTGCCTGTCTTGTCGGCCAGGATCAGGACCTCGGATGGTCCGGCGACCATGTCGATACCGACCTTGCCGAACACGATCCGCTTCGCGGCTGCGACATATGCATTGCCCGGTCCGACAATCTTGGCAACGGGTACAATGCTCTCGGTGCCGTAAGCGAGCGCAGCCACTGCTTGCGCACCGCCGATGCGATAGACCTCGTCGACACCGGCGAGTTTGGCCGCCGCCAACACCAAGGGGTTCAGCTTGCCGTCAGGCGCCGGAACGACCATTGCCAATCTTGGAACGCCGGCAACCTTGGCCGGCACCGCATTCATGAGAACCGAGGATGGGTACGCCGCGGTGCCACCCGGCACATAAAGGCCAACCGCCTCGATCGCCGTCCATTTGGCACCCATCTCGACACCGAGAGGATCAACGAAGCTTTCATCAGAAGGCTTCTGGCGCCGGTGATAGGTTTCGATGCGATCACGGGCGAGCTTGAGAGCCGCCAGCGTTTCCTTCGGGCAGCCTTTCTGCGCGTCCTCGATCTCGGATGCGGTTACGCGCAAACCCGTTTTTGTAAGGTCGATACGGTCAAATTTGGCAGTCAGATCGAAGAGGGCCTTGTCACCTCGTGCGGCCACGTCGGAAACAATCCCGCGCACAACCTTCTCAACGTCTTCCGCCGCCTCACGTTTGGTGGCGAGAAGGCTTCGAAAACGCTCGGGAAAATCAGCACTTTTGCTGTCCAGACGAAAGGGCATGACCTGTTCCTGCCGGATCATCACCGGTCGACAGGTCAATGGGTGATGCGCGCCCTGCCGTCAACCCTGCGCAGAGCCCGAAAGACCGCAAGATTAATGGCGTTCAGATTTTGCGGCGGGCTCATCAAGTTCTGCGTGGCAGGGGCAGACAGAGGTCGACCAGGTGGGGCCAAGATCGGCCAACTCCGCCTCCAGGCATTCGACCTCGAGCCGCAAGGTCGCTCCGCCGGAAAAGCTCAGGATTATCACCCCGGATGGCGCTTCAGTTTCCTGAAATTCGACCGCCAGAAGATTGAGAACCTCGTCCTTGCGCCCCGGATTAACGTGCTGGCACTTGCACGACAAAACCCGCTCGAAGCGCAGGGCCGACCTGCGGCGCCTATACTCATTATTTGTATTTGTTTTTGTATTGGTCTCGCCCGCACTTTCCCAATCGAAGCGATTGAGTGCGATGACCAGACGCTTTTCCCCGGCCCGCCAATGGACATCCGCCACCTTTACCACCGCGTCTTGCAGGTGGGCCGAAGCGACCTCGAGATCCTCCTCGTCAAGGACCGCGAATTTCAAAACATCCATGGCACCGACTCCCTTTCGCGTAATTAGGTGAGACCGCGGCATCGCGCAAGGTGTCAGCGATCAGGAAAGGCGGGCTCCAGTCCGGCGGCAATCCAGCGAGGACGTGTTGCCGGATCGGTGAGTTTGCGTAACAGGGCCTCGGCTCCGGAGTGCGCAGTGGCCTGAGCGTGAATGGCCGCCGTATACGTATTGGCTATATGGAGGTCGCCCGGCAAAGGACCGACAACCCTTGCGCCTTTCACAGGCAGAACCTCGCTGATGAAAGTCGTCCCAATCTCCGCGCGGCCTTCGGCGATCGATGTGGTGACATCGTGGCCGCTCTTTCCGAGCACTGCCTTTTTGTTGATCGCGTCAGCGATACCGAGTTTCTCAAGTAACGCAGCAAACATGATGCCACCCGATCCGCCCGCCTTCGGATCGGTGTAAGCGACAGACCGCGCATTCAGAAAAGCCCGCTTGAATGCTTCCGGCGTCGAAATGTCCGGAACCGACCCACCTTCGCGGATGACCACGCCGGTCACCGTGCGGCCGACGTCGACGACGCTGTCGGCCACCACGAGACCGAGTTTCGCCAGTTCGGCGATTGCAGATTCAGACAAGACGACGAGATCCGCGGTCTCGCCATCCTTGATGCGCTCGCGCAGAGACCCCGCCGTTCCGAAATTGAGATTCAGTTTGTTGCCGCCATCGCGTTCGAACTCGGCGCCGAGCGCCGATACCACAGACTTCACGGCACCCGCGCTCATGACCTTTATTTCAGCCACGTGACCTCCATTTTTTTGTTGGACGCGATCGTGGCCGAGCAAAAGCGGTTCGTCTAGGCGCTGATACGTTCAATGACCGCGCCGCAACGCACGAGTTTTTCCTCGAGTCGCTCAAAGCCGCGATCGAGATGATAGACGCGGTTGACCATGGTCTCGCCCTCGGCTGCGAGGGCAGCAATTACAAGCGATACCGACGCACGGAGGTCGGTCGCCATGACAGGCGCGCCCTTGAGGCGATCGACGCCTTCGATCGTTGCGGTCTCGCCGTCAAGCTGAATGCGCGCGCCGAGTCGCGCCAGCTCTTGTACGTGCATGAAGCGGTTTTCGAAGATCGTCTCTGTAATGCGGGACGTCCCTTCGGCGCGCGTCATCAATGCCATCAACTGCGCCTGCAGATCGGTCGGGAAGCCCGGAAATGGCGCGGTGGATACCTCGACCGGCGCAAGCCCCCCACCATTGCGAGCGACGCGAATTCCCTCATTGGTCGACGTGATCGTGACGCCTGTCAGGCCCACCACGTCCAACGCAGCCTGGAGCAGCTCCGGACGCGCGTGCTGCAAAAGCACATCGCCGCCAGTCATCGCTACGGCCATCGCGTAGGTACCGGTCTCGATACGGTCGGGCAAAACCGCATGCCGCGCTCCGTGCAGCTTCGCTACACCTTCAATCACGATGCGCGAGGTGCCGGCGCCGGAAATCTTCGCGCCCATCTTGTTGAGGCAGTCAGCGACATCGGTGATTTCCGGCTCGCGCGCCGCGTTCTCAATGACGGTTGTGCCTTTGGCGAGCGATGCCGCCATAACCGCAGTGTGCGTACCGCCAACCGTCACCTTCGGAAAAACGACCTCCCCGCCACGCAAACCTTTCGGTGCGCGCGTAATGACATAGCCGCTTTCGATCTCGATTTCGGCGCCAAGTTTTTCCAAGGCCAGGATAAGCAAATCGACCGGGCGCGTGCCGATGGCGCAGCCGCCCGGCATCGAAACCTTGGCCTCTCCCATCCGTGCCAGCAGAGGCGCCACCACCCAGAAGCTTGCCCGCATCTTGGAAACGAGATCGTAGGGCGCCGTTGTATCCACAATATGCTTTGCCGAGATGTGGATGGTGCGGCCTTGATTGGGGTCGTCACCTGGCCGCTTGCCGGCAATCATCACATCCACGCCGTGGTTGCCGAGAATACGCTGCAGCTGGATGACGTCGGCCAGCCGTGGAACATTGTCGAGGATCAGGGTGTCCTCGGTCAGCAAACTCGCGATCATCAAGGGGAGTGTCGCGTTCTTGGCGCCCGAAATCGGAATTGTGCCGTTCAGACGTTGTCCGCCAACTATGCGTATCCGGTCCATGCTCGCCCCGTCCCGTCGTCACGCTCTAGCTACGATGGACGCGATATAGAGATCCGCGCCCCGTTACCGCAATGCCAACATTAGAAGGGTAGCACCTTCGTCGCTGAATTGCGGCGAAAGTCCGACGCAACGCTCCCGAATTCAGCGCTCGTCACGGACAGGTAAACTCCCCCTTGCTTGCTGGCCCGAGCCCGACGACGCGGTCCGGCCGCGTTCCTGCGCCTTGCGCTTTCGCAGGTTTTCGCGCAATTCCACCGCCAGGCGCTGGCTTCGGCCTGACGGCTTCCCGGTTTTGCTGTCTTTTTCATCGGACGTCATGCCCCGCATTATCGGATCTCCGCCCAGCGATGCAACCCGGGTCCTCGCCTTGCGCCTGCGAAAGCCCTATGGCAGTTTCCGCCGCGTTCGCGCCATTTCATTTGGGTCGCGCGCTCACGCTGCCGTAGCTCAGTGGTAGAGCACCTCATTGGTAATGAGGAGGTCCACAGTTCAATCCTGTGCGGCAGCACCATTAAACCAGCGAATTAGTTCAGAGTTGTCACAACTGGTTTTGGCCCGACGGTACATCGGGCGCGCTCACTTTTTCTCGAGGAATTCTCGGACCGCTTTCACCGTCGCATCCGGCTGCTCTTCCATGATCCAATGTCCGGAATTTGCAATGATGCCGCCTTCAACATTGGTCCCGACCTCGCGCATGATTGCGGCTTGCTGATTTCCGAACGACTTCTCCGCACCCAGCGCCAAGATCGGCATGGTCAGCTTTCCTTTGCTCGCAAACGCCTTGTTGTCGGCTGCGTCCTGCGAAAAGGCAGCGAATTGATTGAACGCGGCGTGCATGGCGCCGGGCCGCGCATAGATATTGGCGTAGTGTCGGCGTGTAGCCTCGTCGATTGCTTTCGGGTTTGCAGATAGCTCGTTCCAAAAGCGGTCGAGGTAGATGCGCTCGCGGCCCTTTACCAACCGGTCCACATCCGGACCGCGAAAGTTGAAATGCCACAACAAGGGACTCTTGAGAATTTCGTCCCACGGGCCGATGCCCGGTAGTGGCGCATCGATGACGACCCAGCGGGTAATGCGATCGGGATATTGCGCGGCCAGCGCGTAGCCCACCATGTTGCCAATGTCGTGCGTGACAAGATCAGCTTTCTGTACATTGAGCTTGTCCATCACGCGAGCAATGTCTTGGGCCTGCGCTTTCTTGTCATAACCGGTGTCCGGATAGGACGACAGGCCCATGCCACGCAGGTCGGGAACGATGATCGTGTGATCCTTCGCGAGCACCGCCGCCAACGGGGCCCACATGTCGCCAGTATCGCCGAAGCCGTGCAACATCACGACCGCGGGCCCATTCCCCCCTACTCGGACGTGGATCGTTGCCCCGTCCGTTTTAATTTCTTGAGTGCGGAAATCGCGGGGAAACGGGCGGACTGCTGCAGAAGCTGAAAGTACCAGTGTCAACGCGGCAATCGCCCCCAACACTATCCGAACCGCCATAGCGCACGCGTGTTTCATGTCGTGGAGCTCACTTGGCCAGCTCGACGAGCGGTTTTCCTTTTTCGACAACATAGGCGGCCCCGGCCTTGTCTGCGTCTTCTGCGGAAGCTGGAAGCGCAGATATGTTCATGCCCAAAATCAGCCCGACAAATGCTAGGCTAATGCTTGCGACACGCATGTTGCCATCTCCGGTCTGAATAATTTGCTGTCCCACCTCGCATGTGGACTTTGCATCTGTCAGCAAAACCAATCCCCGCTGAGAACCCAACAGCGCATCAAGTGCCTTGCTCGAAAGCGAAGATCCTCTTCCAGTCGTTTTTCATGCTGATGACGGTCCAGTTTTTCTTTTTTGCCTCGTCGTAAAACGCCTGAGTGAAGGCGCCTATCTTGGTTGCGGGTAACCCTTGGGCCGGGCCGTAGGCATATTCACGGTTTGCGTCATCGTGCATGACAATCATCATCAGCCGCGCACCGTCGCCGGCGCCGTGTACTCGAGCATTTGCCTGTCGCCGTCCGAATTGCCGAAGGCCGCGCGTGGCCGGCGGCCAATCATCAGATGGATGCCTTCAGGCTTCCCCGCCTTGTCGTCATTCAAAAGGAGTCTCGGTTCCTTGGTGAGGAACGGTTGGCCGTCCTTGTGATAGCCAAACTTGGTGCCGCCTGCGGTTCCGACAACCTGCTCGGGCGGGATCCCGTACACCTGCTGGCTGTACATTCGAACGAAATCCTGGCCACCGCCGGTGACAATGTAGGTCTTGAAACCATTGGCACGCAGATGCTGCATGATCTCGAGCATCGGTTGGTAGATGAGTTCGGTGTAGGGACGCTTCCAGCGAGCGTGCTTGGCGCTGGTCAGCCATTGCTTCACCTGGCCCTCAAAGTCCTCCACCGACATTCCGGTCAGTGTCGCCGCCAGGATTTTCTCAAGCTCATGCAGCGGCAGTTTTGCAATCGCCTCGCGGTTGCCTGAGAGGACCGTCTTGAACGGCTCGACGTTCTTGAGTTTCGGATCTTTTTCCACCACCGCGGGAACACGGTCGAGGCAATAGACAACCTGGGAATAGATCGGATGCTCGACCCAGAGCGTGCCGTCCTGATCGAAAGTCGCAATGCGTTCTTCCGGCGGAACGAATTTTGCGCTGGCTTGATCGGTGGTGACCCGTACGAAGTCGAGAATCGCCTGTTTCGTAGGTCCATCGTTCCACGATGCAAGTGGCGACGCGCTTGATGCCGTTTGTGCCTGAGTTGGCGTGGGACGCCATGAAGCGGACAGAACCGGAAGTACGGCAAGGCTTGAAACTAATGTACGACGGTCGATTCCGGATTTGCCTGATGTCATGCCTAGCCTCCCATAAAGCCCCCGATCCGAGGGACATCACAGCATCGGCTGAGTTCCGGACCACATCAATTGCCCCAAGGGGAAACAGCTGCGCGACTGTGCCCGGCTTCTTCCGAGTTGACGCGGGAGTTTTTGCCAAAATCAACGACACCTGGAGAGCCCAACTCAACATCGAAAACGTTTTCAACAAGGGCTATTGGGCATCGGCCGACGGCAACAACAACATTTCTCCAGGACAGCCGCGGACCGTCCGGCTGACGGCATTCGCCAAGTTTTGAACCGGAGCGGGCTGCCTATCGCGATCAATTGCCCGCAGCGCATAAGCGGATGTGCTGCGGGCAAGATCACAAACCGAAATCGACGATACTTATGGCTGATAGTTTGCCGTCGATTGCTCGGATTTGAACTTCTCTATCGCGGCGTAGAGATTTGGCGGCCTGTTGTGCGTGCCACGCACAGCTTCAACATGTCCGCAATCGCCGAAGCGGCAACCGTCGAACAGTCCCGCCTGCCTGATCAGATCGCCGACATGGTACATGTAGGCGGGCGCTTTGTTCCAACCGTACTGGTTGTCGCAAGCAGCGCCGATGTAATGGTTGGAGCCCGAGACGTGACCCCCGTGCGCATAGCATCTGTTGATGCGGGGATCGACCTTGTAACCGTGCTCCTTCAGCAAGGCATAGAATTTCTGGAACTTGCTGGCGTAGGCCGGATGAACCGTGATGTTGAAGCCATAGGCCGTTTGCACCGTCACCATCATGCCATTGCCATTGGCATCGACGGCTTGGTGCGTACTGTGGCGCGCGCGGAAGCTTGATGTCTTGCTCGATGCCGACGAGACCGCATTGAGAGTCGTACAGCGACCATCATTGTCACAGGATGGCGAAACACTCTGCTGACGACGCTGTGCAGCTTCGGCCGGAAGTGCGACGAGCACACTAAGGACGACAAGTGCGGCGACCTTCATTCCGTACTCCTCTGTAGACTGCCGCTGCGAAGGCGACCTCTACATTTTCCGATGAGTTGGTCGTATATGCACGGTATCGGGGTCGCATCTTCGCTTTTACCGTAAGGAAGAAACCTTAATGCCGAGCGGCGCATGTCCGTTTTGATCAAAAAGCGGTGCTTTCTCATAATTAATGGAGGTACCCCATTGATGTGCTGCCGGTGACAGTCGCCTTTCGGCATGCGGTTAAGTTTTTTCCTTCTTGCCGCGCCAGCTTCGTCCGCGCAAAGTTCCGATCGATGGGCATTGGTATGAAGCGCCTTGTGATCTCCGCAGCAATCTGTGTGATTGCGCTGCAGACGGTTCTGGTGGGCATTGCACCGCTTGCGAGCCTCGGCTCAAGCGCGGTCGATCCGTTCCTAATCATTTGTCGAAGCGAAGGTCAACCCCACGCAACAAACAACGGCGCCGGCGGAAGCGATAATCGCCGCTCGGGTCAGGGTTGCCTGCACTGTGTGCTGTGCGCTGCACCGACGCCGCCACTCGTGCCATCCGTCGCCATCGGCATCGTAGCGCTTGCGAGCTTCGCGCTTTTTCTTCGCCCGTCCCTCGTTGCGCCGTGCATTGGTCTTGTTTCCGGTCGCACGTTTGCCAGAGGTCCTCCGCAACTCGTCATGAGCAACTGATCTTTCAAACCCTGGCGAAATCGGAGTGACCCATGTTCAATCGTTTAACGTCTGCCTTCACAGTGTATGGATGCAGTGCAATCGTTCTCGCGGCAATCTGCGCCGGTTCGGCATCTGCACAGCAAATCAAAACCGGCGATCTTGTCCTCGACAATGCCTGGTCGCGTGCGACTCCCGGCGGCGCCAAGGTCGGCGGCGGTTACATTACCGTCGATAACAAAGGTTCGACGGCCGACAAATTGATAGGCGGCTCAAGTCCGGCTGCGGGCAAAGTCGAAGTTCATGAGATGGCCATGAACAACGGTGTGATGACAATGCGACCGGTCAAGGACGGGTTGCCAATTCCGGCGGGAAAGTCGGTCACATTGGCGCCGGGCGGCTACCACCTCATGTTGATGGAACTGAAAGCCCCGTTCAAAAAAGGCGACAAGATCCCCGTGACGTTGAAATTCGAGAAGGCAGGAGACGTCAACGTTACGTTGGATGTCCGGGACATTGGCGCAACCGCCCCGGCTTCAGGTCAGATGGATCATGCCAAGCCGGGCATGGGGCATAAGATGTGAATCCAATCAATCGTGAGATTCAGAACGCGAGAGACCGCCGCACGGCGGTCTCTCTTTTTATGCCGCGGACCGCCACGCATCACGGCGGCACGTGCAGATGATCGGGTGAAAGGCCCGCCTGGTAGCGCTCATACATTGCCCTGTAGGCGCTCTCGATGTGGCGGGTAAACAACTGCGTGTCGAACAGCGGGGTCGTCAGCCGATTGTGCGCGAGCTTGTCCTTGATGGACGCCAACTTGTCCGGTTGCCTTGCTAGCTCGATTGCGAGGCTCTCGTACTCTTCGCGCGTGCGCGTAACGAGCTCGGGAAGTCCAATTGCATTCAGCAGACTCGTCGCCACCCTTCCGGCAAAGGTTTCACCGGTGCGCGTGAGAACCGGCAGACCCGCCCACAGCGCATCGCTTGCCGTGGTGTGGGCACTGTAGGGCAACGTATCGAGGAAGAGATCGGCCAAGCGATGGCGCGCGAGGTGATCCGCGAGCGGCACTCGTTTTGCGAACACAAGCCGCTTGGGGTCGACACCTCTCGCCGCGGCTTCCTTTCTTAGGTTCTCCGCGGCTCTGACGTTGTCTTCGAGAAGCCATAGGACGCTGCCTTCGACCTGCCTCAGTACGACCATCCAGGAATCGAAGAGGTCCGGAATAATTTTGTAGTTATTGTTGAAGCAGCAAAACACGAACCCCGTTTCAGGCAGGCCGATTTCCGCGCGAGAAAAATTGCGATCTCCGACAATTCTTTTCCGATCATTCGCCTGATAGCAGTACGGCAGAAAAGCAATCTTCTCCGTATAGAACTCCATCTGATTTCGTGGAATGACGTGCGGATCGGCAACAATGTAGTCAATGTAGTTCGCGCCCGATGTCCCCGGGTACCCAAGATAGTTGACCTGTATCGGAGCCGGCCGGTGCGCAAAAATACCGATGCGCGAGCCGGCCGTATAACCATTCAGATCGATCAGCAGATCGATCTCTTTTTCTCTGACCCACTGCGCAACGTCTTCGTCGCTCAACGCGCTCGCGTCAATAAAAGCGTCAAAAGATTGCTCCAGACGGTTTCGGGTTTGTGACCCATCGCCTGGCCAGGTTGATATCGCCGAAATCTCCAACCGCGATTTGTCGTGGGATTCGATCATTCCTACCACAAGGAACCCGATTGCGTGCTGACGAAAATCCGATGACACATAGGCGACGCGGATTTTGTCATGCTTGTACGTGGCGCCACGCCAGGTTGGCTCGGCAACCGCAGGAAATTTCCTCGCGGTCCACAGCTCCGCATTCTTCATGAGGTCTCGGGATGAGTTGGAGACACCGAGAAACAGGAATGGCGTAACGTTCTTATGTCTACTCCTTACCGAGGCCATCAGCCGCTCGCATTCGGCACTCAGATCCTTCCAGTCACACAGATTCATTTTGGCGTGCAGGCGCGCCGCCGCCGCATCAGTCAGTTCAGGCTTGAGAATCAGCGCTCTGTCGAAGGCCTTGAGCGCCTCGTCGTAGCGTTTGAGATCGGCGAACGCGTTGCCGCGACCGAGGTATGCTTCGGCCAAGTCGGGCTCGATATCCAACGCCTTGTCGTAGGACCCCAATGCTTCGTCGTAGCGCTTAAGGTCGCAGAACGCATTTCCGCGGCCGAGCCAAGCGTCCGGAAGATTGGGTTTTAGAGCCAGCGCTTTGTCGTAGGCCGCAAACGCTTCTTTGTAGCGCTTGAGGTCGCTGAATACGTTGCCGCGACCCACCCAGGCTCCATCCGAGACTGGCTTAAGTGCCAATGCCTTGTCATAGGCCGCCAATGCCTCGTCGTAACGTTTGAGATCACTAAACACATTGCCGCGACTGAGCCACGCGCCGTCCGAATTCGGATTGAGCGCCAAGGCTTTGTCATAGGCTGATATAGCTTCGCCATGACGTTTGAGATCGCTGTACGCATTGCCGCGACCGATCCACGCCGCTCCCAGCTCGGGCCTTAGGGCCAGAGCTTTGTCGTAGGCCGCAAAGGCTTCATCCCAACGTTTTAGGCCGCTCAACGTATTGCCCCGGCCGAGCCATGCTTCGGCGAGATTGGGACTAAGCGCCAGTGCCTGATCATAAGCCGCAAACGCCTGATCGAAACGCTTGAGACTGTTGAGCGCATTTCCACGGTTCAGATGCGCATCAGCAAATTGCGGCCTCAACGCGATGGCCCGGTCAAAGCTCGCAACCGCATCCTGATAGCGCTCGGCTTTGTTGAGCGCATAACCAAGGTTGCAATGAGCTTCGGCGATGTTCGGCTCGATCGCGATAAGTGTCTGGCAGCTCTTGAGGACGTCGTCGTAACGGTGCTGGTCCTTCTGGCAGGTCGACAACATCAGGTAGGCGTCGATACTTCTTGGATCGATTTCAATAACTCGCGTTGCCGTCAGCGCTGCGTCAGCGACTCTCCCCTGTTCGTACTGAGCAATGGCCAGATTGTTGAGAGTTGGCACGCTGCGAGGCGCGAGCTTCAGCGTTTCAATAAAGGCCCTTTCCGCATTCTGGAAATCCCTCTTTTCCAGGCGCGCCAATCCACCGAAGAAAAGATCTCTCGCTCGATCCTGGTCACTCATCTGTTACCGGGGATTTCAAATAATCGCGTTTTTGCGCGCCACAGCGAAGGCGCGCACTATAGCTGATAGGACTTTAGTGAGAAGAAATCGAGATCGGCCAGCCTTGAACTATCCCGCCGCGGCGAACGTCCGTCTGCGAGACCTCTGGGAAGTCTGCGTGCGGCCGACCGCTTCGGCATATTCTTCAATCGGCTTGGGACGGCCGACAATGTAACCCTGAATATCGTTGCATTGTTCGCCAGCGAGAAATTTCAACTGTTCCTCGGTTTCTACACCTTCGGCGACGACAGGCAGGTTCAGTCCCCGACCGAGGGCAATCACCGCGCGGATGATGGTCGAGGCTTGCTGGCTGTGACCAAGATTGGCGACAAAAGCCTGGGCAATCTTGATCTTGTCGAACGGAAATGACTGCAAGTACGACAACGACGAATAGCCGGTGCCGAAGTCATCCATGGCGATGCGCACGCCCAGGCCTTTCAGACGTCGCAGGATCGAAACCGCGCGTGTGAAATCGCCGATCAAGACGCCTTCGGTGATCTCAAGTTCCAACCGCGACGGTGCCAGTCCGCTCTCCAACAAGATCTGATGGACCAGGCGTGGCAAGTCGCCATGCTGGAATTGCAACGGCGACAAATTGATTGCGATGCTGAGCGGTCGTGCCCACGAGGCGGCCTCGCGGCAGGCCGTGCGCAAGATCCATTCGCCAAGCCCGGGTATAAGGCCGCTCTCCTCAGCAAGTGGAATGAAAGTGCTCGGGGCAACCAGCCCGTGACGCGGGTGGTGCCAACGCATCAGCGCTTCGAAGCCGGTAATACCGCCTTTGATGTGGGCCTGTGGCTGATAGTGAAGAGTGAGCTCATCGCGCGAGGCCGCCGAGCGCAAATCCTGCTGCAGAGCCCTGGTCTCACGAAGTTGCTTGTCCATCGATACTTCGAAAAATCGGATGGATCCGCGCATCTCGGATTTCGCCCGGAACAGTGCCGCGTCGGTATTGGCGAGCAATGTCGCCGCGTCGATGCCGTCTTGCGGATAGATCCCGACGCCAATCGTCAGCCCCACATGCAGCACTTTACCGTCGATTTCAATGTCGGCATCGAGCGCTCCGGAAAGACGTTCGGCCAGGGTCTCGGCCACGGCCGGCTGCGGGCCGGCCGGCGTGATGACCGCAAACTCGTCACCGCCGAGGCGCGCGAAAAAGGACCCTTGGCATGCCGCTTCGAAACGGCGCGCCACTTCGCGCAACAAGGCATCGCCGATTGCGTGGCCAAACACATCGTTGACCGACTTGAAACGATCAAGATCGAGACACAACAGGGCGAAGCTCTCTTTTGAAGCCGATGCAAGCGCGATGGCGGAGACTAGGCGGTCGTTAAAGGCGGCGCGATTGGGCAAGTCGGTGAGCGAGTCATGGCGAGCCATATGCTCGATGCGTTGCTCATGCCGTTTCCGCTCAGTGAGATCATTGATCATGCTGATGAGGTACTGCGGCGTTCCGTTCGCGTCCTTCACCGGCAACCGGGTGGCGGTCACAATCCGCGTGCCATTGCCGGGGGTGACGACCGCGTGCTCGCCGAGAAATGCGGTTTCACCCGAAGCGAGCAGCTTCTTGTCTTCGATTTCGATCGCTCGCGCACTGGATTGCGGCATTATGTCGGACGAAGTTCTACCGAGCATTGTGGCACGTTCGGTGCCCAGGAATTTTTCGGCGGCACGGTTGATCAACAGGTACTTCAGAGCGGGGATACTCTTGACGATGATCGGCGACGGCACATTTTCAATGATCGTATTGAGAAACGAGCGTGTGCGCTCGAGTTCGCGGTCGGAACGGCTACGCTCTGAGATATCCTCATGCGTTGCAACCCAACCGCCACCCTGCATGGGCTGGTTGACGACCGCGATGATTCGCCCGTCTTTCAACTCAGCGTCCAGTGTGAACGCCTTGCCTTCCTTGAGCGCCGCACGCAGATCGGCGTCGTAGCGTCCAGGGTCAAGCGGAAACGTCCCCGCCGAAATGCGCGCGTCTAGCAGGTCCCGTACCGCGCATCCGCGCCAGATCCGATGCGGCTCGATGCTGTACATCTGCCGATAACGCTCATTCCATATGACCAGCAGACCTTGCGAGTCGAACATGCAAAGGCCTTGATTCATGTTGTTGAGTGCGACGTCGAGACGAAGATTTTGCGCGCTCAGTTCCTGACGAATGCGCCAGGCCGACGCTGCCCCGACAAGGCAGATACCGAAAGCACCAATGACAGCAGCCATCGAATGGGCGTCAATGATTTCCATCATCGCGAGAGCGATGACAGCGCCTAGCACGCCGGCAAAGGCGACCATTCGCCAGTCACGATACTCGCCAAAATAACAAAGAGTTCGAAGCATCGCTTTCGCACCCGAACCGGTTGAGGCGCGCTCGGCCTGCAATCTTTGATGTTGGTCAATTCTGGACGATCAATTCTGTGGTCCTGTTAAATTCCAGGACAACTTATGGTTAATCGGCGTTAGCGCTAAGCATGCGTGAAAATTGAAACGCGCCGGAAAGCAGCTGCTATCAACGCGGTTTCAGAAAACCAAAATCGCAGCCCTGGTCGGCACCCAGTATTTCCTGGGCATAGAGGCGCGCATAACCGCGTGCTGGCGTCTGGATCGACTTTTTCGACGCGGCCTTGCGCCGCTCGAGCTCTTTGTCATCCACCAAAAGATCAACGCGTCGCTGCTTGACGGAAAGCTTGATGCGGTCGCCTGTTTTTACAAGACCGAGCGGCCCTCCGGACGCACTGTCCGGGGTCACATGCAGGATGATCGTACCGAAAGCGGTGCCGCTCATCCGCGCATCTGAAATCCGCACCATGTCCTTGACGCCCTTTGTCGCGAGCTTTTTGGGAATCGGCAGGTAGCCTGCCTCGGGCATGGCCGATTCCGAATGCGGACCGGCATTTTGCAGAACGAGAATATCCTTGGGATCAACCTCGAGGCCTTGATCGTCGACGCGAGCAGCAAGGTCTTCCAGCGACGAAAATACGACCGCGCGACCTTCCAGCTCAAACAGATTGGCATCCGCGGCAGAACGCTTGAGGATCGCACCTTGCGGTGCCAGATTTCCAAACAACGCGACCAGGCCGCCTTCGGGCTCAAGCGGCTTCTTCCGTTCGGCAATGATGGTCCGATCAATCCACTCGGGACCTTCGTGTTCAAGCCGCTCGCCGAGCGTTTCGCCCGTCACTGTTACGCAATCCAGGTGAAGAAGATCTTTGATTTCGCGCAATAGCGCACCCATGCCCCCTGCGGCAAAGAAATCTTCCATGTAGCCGTTACCGACCGGCTTCAGATTCACCAGCACCGGTGTCGTGTCGGACAATTCATTGAGGCGTTTCAGCGAAACCGGAACTCCGGCGCGGCCAGCGATTGCTGTTAAATGAATGATCGCGTTCGTGGAGCCGCCGATGGCGAGAAGCACCCTCAATGCATTCTCGACCGACTTTTGGTTGACGATGCGGTCGGGCGTAAGCTGTGAGCCGATCAATTTGACGGCGGCAATACCGGTGGCTTCCGCCGCGCGCAGCCGGTCCGCATGCACCGCGGGTATCGCAGCTGTGCCCGGGAGGATCATGCCGAGCGCCTCGGCAATGCAGGCCATCGTCGAGGCCGTGCCCATAACAGCGCATGTGCCCGCGGTCGTGGCGAGTTTGCCCTCGACCTCAGAAATTTCACGGTCATCGACCTTGCCGGCGCGGTACAGTGCCCAGAACCGACGGCAATCTGTACACGCGCCCAGACGTTCGCCGTGGTGGCGTCCCGTCATCATTGGTCCGGCGACCAACATAATTGATGGCTTGCCGGCCGATACCGCGCCCATCAATTGCGCCGGAACAGTCTTGTCGCACCCGCCCATCAGAACCACAGCATCCATTGGCTGTGCCCGCACCATTTCCTCGGTGTCGACCGACATCAGGTTACGAAACTTGAGACTGGTCGGATTGAGAAAGACTTCGCCCAGCGAAATGGTGGGAAATTCAATCGGCAAGGCGCCGGCAGTCAGGACGCCGCGCTTTACGGCCTCCAGCAGTTCGGGGAAGTGACGGTGGCAATTGTTGAAACCGGACGCAGTGTAGGCAATGCCGACCACCGGCTTCGCAAGCATTTCACGGGAATAACCCATCGATTGCGCGAAGGATCGACGGAGATAAAGGGAGAAGTCGCGGTCGCCATAGTTCGTCAGACCGCGGGCGATGCCGGTCGGTTTGTCATTCATGCCAACACTTTTTGCAGCCGCTGCGCCCGGATGCAAGCCACCAGGGAGCTGGGCAATTCGTTTCTTTGTCGAGGCCCCTGCGAGGACGGTGCCCGAAAACGCGCTGGGCCGAAGTCCCGAGGTCACTCCTCATCTCTCGGGAGGACCTGAGCACTGACCACGGTTATGGAATTTTGGGTTGCGACGAATCTCGTCTCGACAAGCACCCTGGAACCCTTCTAAAAGGTGAGCCGCGGGGCGGGAAAGTAAAACACATGGATTATAAGGGTTATTTCGCGTCTGCCCTCGACAGGCTGCGGGATGAACGACGGTACCGGGTGTTTGCGGATCTTGAGCGCATAGCCGGCCGATTCCCGCACGCGATCTGGCACTCCCCGCAAGGCCCGCGCGATGTCGCGATCTGGTGCTCCAACGACTACCTCGGAATGGCTCAGCATCCGAAGGTGATCGGCGCGATGGTCGAAGCAGCCGCCCGCATGGGCACCGGCGCCGGCGGAACGCGAAATATCGCGGGCACCAACCGTCCGCTCGTCGAGCTCGAGCGCGAGCTTGCCGACCTCCACAACAAAGCGGCCGCGCTGGTGTTCACCTCTGGTTATGTATCGAACGAAACCGGCATTTCTACTATCGCCAAATTGCTCCCGAACTGTCTGCTGCTGTCGGACGCACTCAACCATAATTCCATGATCGAGGGCGTAAGGCAGTCGGGCTGTGAGAAGAAAATCTGGCGCCACAATGACCTCGGTCATCTCGAAGAGCTGCTGAGGGCTGCGGACCCGGCGAGACCAAAGTTGATCGTGTTCGAAAGCCTTTATTCCATGGACGGCGACGTCGCTCCGGTGCATGCGATTTGCGATCTCGCCGAGCGCTATGGAGCCATGACCTATTGCGATGAGGTCCATGCCGTCGGCATGTACGGCCCGCACGGTGGCGGTATTTGCGAGCGCGACAAAGCGATGGACCGCGTTGACGTGATCGAAGGCACGTTGGCAAAGGCGTTCGGCTGCCTCGGCGGTTACATCACTGCAAGCGAAGAACTGGTCGACGCGGTGCGGTCCTACGCTCCCGGCTTTATTTTCACGACGGCACTACCCCCGGCAATTTGTGCGGCAGCTACCGCTGCGATCCGCCATCTGAAAACCTCGAGTTGGGAACGCGAGCGCCACCAAGAACGTGCAGCGCGGGTGAAAGCGGTTCTCAACACGGCGGGCTTGCCGGTGATGCCAAGCGTCACGCACATCGTGCCAGTGCTGGTCGGGGATCCGGAAAAGTGCAAGGCGGCGAGTGACCTGCTGCTTTCCGACTACGGTATCTACATTCAACCGATCAACTATCCGACGGTGCCGCGCGGCATGGAGCGATTGCGGATCACGCCGTCTCCCTATCACGACGATGTGCTTGTCGACGCCCTGGCTGAAGCTCTCGTGGACACGTGGGAGCGGCTTGGCCTTCCGCTGCGATCGCGGGCGGCCGCGGCTGAATAAATTCTTTTCTCAATCCTGAAAAGGAGGCCGCTTTGCCAGCGGCTTCGCGGTGTCGCTCTTGATCTTGAGAGAGCGCGCGGTTCGGCGCGCGACCAATGGCATGGTCAGCGACACAAAAAAGATACGCGCGAGATGGTGCGACCCGACATAGACCGGGTCGAGATTGAGCGCGAGCGCCAGCAACATCATTGCGTCAACCGAGCCAGGGGCAAACGCGATCATCACTTCGGCCGCCCGTAGTGACAGCATGCTGATCAGCACCGCAGCGAACAGTGCAGCTATTGCGACGGCCACCGCAAACGAACCGAATGCGGCAGTAATGAAATTCAGCAATAGCCGCAGTGGAGTATTGGCAAAACGCGAGCCGGTAACTGCGCCCATCGCGACCATGGCCGTATTAGCAACCCACCAAGGCATGACCGCGTGAATCATTCCGGTGCCATGCAATACGGCGGATGACATCATCGCCCCGAAGAGCAATCCGCCGGGAAAACGGAATCGGTAAGCGATGACTGCGACGACGCTCGAAACCGCAACTAGTATCGCGAGCTCGTCAAGAACGGCGATGCTCAGCGCGGTGGCGGGTCTCGGCGGTGCATGGCCGACCAAACCAAGGGCCGACAGTCCGGCCGGCAATCCGACGGCAATGACGACCACACGAATGCTCTGCACGATTGCAATCGCCCGCAAATCGCCGCCGAGCTCAGCCCCCAAGGCGAGAACCTGCGACATGCCGCCCGGTGCAGCGGCAAGGTATGCGTCAACCTTGCCCCAGCCATGTACAAGCTGCAGATAACCTGCACCGCTGATAGAGATGACGGTCATGGCCAACAACAGCACAACGATGCTGAGCGGGTAGGTAGCTATGCCGTGCAAAGTCTCAGGAGTAACCACTGCGCCGAGCGAGATGCCGATGAGCACGAATATCGCACGCATCAACAGGGTCGGAATGAACATCGGTCGACCGGCAAGAGCGGCGCCAGCCACCGCCAGGATGGAGCCTGATAGCCAGCCGGCGGGAACACCCGCCAGGCCAAGTGCCGCGCCGCCCACGGCCGCAATCCCCAGCGTCTCGGCCAGATGACGCAGGTCGGCAAGTCGATTGGTGGTAGAGGGCGCCGACAAAGGCTCAGGTCTCAAAGAGCCAGGCGCACCCGGTGTCGCGGCTCATCAGGCCGGATCAATGACGCGCGTCGATGCTCGCGTCAAATGCCTGAGACCGAAAACCTTAGGTTGTCATCTCAGATGTTGACAAAGCGCGCCCGTCCCCGCCGCTGAGCACGATACGCACAAGATCGGCCGCGTTTCGTGCGCCAGTCTTTTCCATGATGCGGGCTCGATGAACTTCCACCGTACGCGGACTGATACCCAAGCGGCGGCCAACTTCCTTGTTGGAAGCACCTTCGGCGATGTGCGTGAGAACTTCGCGTTCACGCGGCGTGAGCAGACTCTGACCGCGAAAGTCTGCCGGCAGGCCGATCTTCCCGGCCGCACTTCCGTCGCGCCTCGCAAAAGTGGTGACGGCGCTGCGTACGCGCGCGACGATAGATCGTGCATCAAGCGGCTTGACGAGATAGTCGAACGCACCGCTTTTCACCGCCTCGACAGCCGAACTCACATCGCCGTCACCCGTCACTATAAAGATCGGCGCGGGATAGGTGCGCGCATCCAGTTCCCGGAGCACCGTCAGACCTGATTTGGCCGGCAGGTGTAAATCCAGCAACACGGCAGCCGGTGTCCGGGCGCTCGCGACCGCGAGAAATGTTTCGCCATCCACGAATCCAGTCACGCGATAGCCGGCAAGCGTGAAAACCACCGAGAGTGCGTCACGCATCATCGCATCGTCGTCGACGATGAAGAGATCGCTGCTGCCCGAAGCCATGACTGCTTCCTTTGGCGACGCTGATTGTCGGACCAACGGCATTTTGCACTATAAGCGCCAAGGGTTAAGTAAAAAGTACAGGTATTACAATAGTTTACGGTATGATTGGATGGGTTACAGGTACGTCGGTGAGGCGCAAATTTGTAACCACATAAAAATCGTGCCTCGGTTGTAGTTCTGTGGTGATTTAGGGCGGCAAAATCGTAGTGAAGCAGCGCCTGTTCCCGATCTGGAGAGTTTATGTTGCAGGGTTGGGTCGTTATTGCCGTTGCGCTTGCGTATATCGGGTTGCTGTTCCTGGTGGCGAGCTACGGCGACCGCACGCGTGGCCTTGGGCGCGATGGGCGGGCGCGGTTGCTGATCTATCCGCTGTCACTCGCAATCTACTGCACGTCGTGGACATTCTTCGGATCGGTCGGTTTCGCTTCACGCACCGGCTTTGACTTCCTGACGATTTACGTCGGGCCGGCCATCATGATTGGCTTGTGCGGCCCCCTCCTCATCCGCATCGTGCGACTGGCCAAAACGCAAAACATTACCTCGATCGCGGATTTCATCGCCGCTCGCTACGGAAAAGGTCAGGCGGTTGCCGCAACGGTCGCTCTGATCGCGATTGTCGGCACTATTCCTTACATCGCGTTGCAGCTGAAGGCGGTGTCGGCGTCGCTCGAAACCATTCTTGCGCACGTCACGGCGGGCACCGAAGTTACTCGCCCACTGCTGGGCGACATCGCGCTTTTCGTTGCGCTGTCGATGGCGACTTTCGCCGTACTTTTCGGTACGCGCCACATCGACGCGACCGAGCATCAAGACGGATTGATGTTGGCGGTCGCAACTGAATCGATTGTCAAACTTCTCGCATTCCTCGCCGTCGGGATTTTCGTGACATTCTGGATGTTCGACGGCCCGGTTGCTCTGTTCAAGGAAGCGATGCAGCGGCCTTCGACAGCAGCTATCTTCGGCCGGGAGCCGCGCGCAGACACATTGATTGCGATGACACTGCTTTCGTTTGTCGCATTCATTCTGTTGCCGCGACAATTCCATGTCGCAGTCGTCGAGAACAACAACGAAGGCGAAATCAAACGAGCCGTCTGGCTTTATCCTCTCTATCTTGTTCTGATTAATCTGTTTGTTGTGCCGATTGCCCTTGCCGGCCTTTTGACGTTTCCTGCAGGGAAAATCGACAGCGACATGTTCGTGCTGGCGCTGCCACTTGAAAGCGGCTCGATTTTTTTCACCATTGTCGCTTTTGTCGGCGGCTTGTCGGCGGCCACCGCCATGGTGATCGTCGAATCGGTTGCGCTCTCCATCATGGTGTCCAATGACCTGATCATGCCGTTCGTATTGCAGCGGCGTGAAAGACTGATCAACCGACGCGACAATATTGGCTCGATGCTCCTCACGGTGCGGCGCCTGGCGATTTTCGCAATCCTGCTTCTTGCTTATGTGTATTACCGTTTAGCGGGCGAGGCGCAGCTTGCCTCGATAGGTCTGCTCTCGTTCGCGGCCATTGCGCAGCTCGCGCCCGCTTTCTTTGGCGGCCTCCTTTGGCGACGCGCTACCGCGGCCGGGGCCATTGCCGGGATGACGGCCGGCTTCCTGGTCTGGGCCTATACGTTGCTACTTCCGACACTGTCCGACATCGGCATCGTCGGCGAACGAATTCTTACCGAGGGGCCTTGGGGTCTCGGTATGCTTCGTCCGCAGCACCTGCTGGGTCTCGATCTCCCACCTTTGGTCCACGGCGTGACCTGGAGCTTGCTGCTGAACGTGTTGTTCTACATCGGGTTCTCGTTACGCCGCGAACCCACGCCAATCGAGCGACTGCAGGCCAATATTTTTGTGCCTTCGGATTTCACGCCGATTGCTCCGAGTTTCCGGCTGTGGCGCTCTTCGGTGACGGTGGATGAACTCACCACTACAATTGCGCGCTATCTCGGCGAAGAACGAACGCGCTCGGCTTTTGAAAGCTTTGCCAGCGCGCAACGCATCAGCCTTGAACCAAAGGACGATGCCGATTTCCGGTTGATCCGCTATGCAGAGCATATTCTCGCATCGGCGATCGGCGGCGCATCCTCCCGGTTGGTGCTGTCGCTGCTTCTGCGCAAACGCACTGTTTCGACCAAGGCGGCGTTGAAGCTCCTGGACGATGCTAATGCAGCGATTCAATACAACCGTGAGATACTGCAGACAGCCCTCGATCACGTCCGGCAGGGCATCGCCGTATTTGACAAGGAATTGCAGTTGATCTGCTGGAACCGGCAGTTCGGCGAGATCCTCGACTTACCGCCGAGTTTGATTCGGGTGGGCATCGGACTCGCCGACATCCTTCGCTTCAATGGCACGCGCGGCGACGTTTCTTCGGCAGACGTCGAAGAATTCGTGCGCGGGCAAATCGAGCGCTACGTCTCGGGCAATGAGCCTTTCCTAGAGCGGTTCGCACAGGGGCTCGTGATCGAAGTTCGTGCCAACCGAATGCCAGATGGCGGCATCGTCACGACCTACACGGACATCACGGCGAGCGTGGAAGCCGCGGAAGCCCTGGAGCGCTCCAACGAAACGCTGGAACGGCGCGTGCATGAGCGCACCGAGGAACTCACGCGACTCAACGCTGCACTCGAGCGCGCCAAAGGCGAAGCCGATGCCGCCAATATTTCGAAAACGAAATTCCTGGCGGCAGCGAGCCACGATATTCTACAGCCGCTGAACGCGGCGCGGCTGTACGTCACGACTCTGATCGAGCGTGGCGGACGCGAGGACAGACGGCTGGTGGACAATATCGACGCTTCTCTCGAAGCCGTTGAAGAAATTTTCGGTGCCTTGCTTGACATGTCGCGCCTCGACACCGGCGCTTTGCGTCCTGAGTTCGCCAGTTTTCGCATCGACGAACTGATGCGTCAGATCGAGCTTGAATTCGCTCCGCTGGCTGTCGCCAAGGGACTGGACCTCACTTTCATGCCATGTGGTCTCGTGGTGCGCTCCGATCGCCGACTGCTGCGAAGGCTTATTCAAAATCTCGTTTCCAACGCCATCAAATATACTCCGGAAGGTCGCGTGCTCGTGGGATGCCGACGCCGCGGCGACCATCTGCGCATCGACGTTTACGATACCGGCGTCGGTATTCCGCAATCAAGGTGGCGCGACATATTTGTGGAATTTCACCGCCTCGACCAGGGCGCCAAGATTGCGCGCGGGCTGGGCCTGGGCCTTTCCATCGTAGAGCGGCTGGCGCGCGTGCTTGATTGCACGATAGGTCTCGAATCGGAAGCTGGCCGCGGGTCGCGCTTCATGGTCACCGTGCCAGTGTCAAACGCAACACCGGTCGAGTTGCCCGCGCGCGAGGACACCCGCATTGATCCAAGCCAACTCGTCGGTATTACGGCGCTTTGCATCGACAACGAACCTTCCGTGCTCGACGGCATGGAAACGCTTCTGCGGAGCTGGGGCTGTGAAGTCATCAAGGCGCCCGACCTCGAGACTGCCTTGGCCGTAATCGGGGAGAGTCACCTGATGCCGAACGGATTGCTGGTCGATTATCATCTCGACCACGGGAACGGCATAGAGGCGATCACGGAGCTCCGACGTCGGTTCGGCGACCTGCCCGCAATCCTGATCACTGCTGACCGTTCGCCGAGCGTACGCGAACAGGCCCGGACCCAGGGAATTCAGCTGTTGCACAAACCCATCAAACCAGCCGCGCTCCGTGCGCTGTTGGCACAATGGCGCATGATGCGCGCCGCTGCAGCGGAGTAGCGCAGTCAACCTTCGGCAGTCGCACCTTGCGGCCACTGACCGGCTTCAATCTTGGCGGCAGCAATAACGGCCTGGGTCCGGCTTTCGACACCAAGTTTCTGCAGAATGGCAGAGACATGCGCTTTCACCGTCGCCTCGGAGACGCTGAGCTGAAAGGCGATCTGCTTATTCAGAAGCCCCTCCGACAGCATCATCAGCACGCGCACCTGTTGCGGTGTCAGCGTCGCCATTCGCGCCATCAACTCGGCGGCTTCGGCATCTGATCCACCGGTAAGATCAACGTCGGGGGGCGTCCACACGTCCCCGCCCAGCACACGCGAGATCGCTGTGCGCATCGCCTCGACACCGAGCGTTTTCGGTATGAACCCGGAAGCACCAAATTCCATGCAACGTCTGATAGCGGCCGGGTCATCGTTCGCTGACACGACTATGACCGGCACCCCCGGATATTGGGCCCGCATATACATAAGTCCGGAAAAGCCGCGCACCCCGGGCATAGCCAAATCAAGCAGGACGAGGTCGACATCGCTGCTCCGTTCGAGCAGCTCGACAAGCTCGTCGTAAGTGCCGGCTTCGGCTATTTCCACCTGCGCCAAGAGACCTGTGACCGCCTCTCGCAACGCTCCACGAAACAGGGGATGGTCGTCGGCAATCACAAACCGGTATTGCAACGCTTCATTCAAATCAGAACTTTCCTTTGAACGTTTCGATGGCGCGGCCATGCGCCGCACCATTTTTTCGCGGATTACCCCGCGCTTTGAGCCATGTTCCTCCCCCGCTCGTTCGAGCGCAAGCCTTTCACCTCTCGACGAAAATCGCCTTGGTGCAGTGCAAGAAAGCTTTGATAAATCCGCGCCTTAAGCCGCTGGCTTCGCCAAAAGTCGAATAGGGACGATGGCCCCCACCAGACTAGTGTTTTCAAACCACCGCCAGCGGGGGCGCATGGCCGGTCGGGGTCCGATCGGCAATGCGTTTTCGTCATTAGCGGCGGAAACAATGTTTGGAAAAGCACAAACGGGGGACTCAAGATGAGCGCAGTGGCTGGTACCGCTTCTCGCGCGGGCGGAATGTCGAAGGACGAAAAATTCGTCATCTTCGCATCATCGCTCGGCACGATTTTCGAATGGTATGACTTCTATCTCTATGCGGTGCTGGCACCGTTCTTCGCTTCATTGTTCTTTCCGACAGGGAATGACACGGCAGCACTGCTGTCGGCGTTTGCTACCTATGCGGCCGGATTTCTTGTTCGCCCCTTCGGCGCAATCATCTTCGGACGCATCGGTGACCTGGTCGGCCGTAAATACACCTTCCTTGTCACGATCATGGTGATGGGCACCGCAACATTCCTTGTTGGCGTGCTTCCGACATTCGCTAGCGTCGGGTGGTTGGCACCGATCCTGCTCGTGACCCTGCGCCTTTGCCAGGGATTGGCACTCGGCGGGGAATATGGCGGCGCGGCAACGTATGTGGCTGAGCACTCCCGGCCGAATGAACGGGGCTATGCCACGAGCTTCATCCAAACCACAGCTACGCTAGGTTTGCTGTTGGCACTTATCGTCATCGCACTCTGCCGTGGCAACATAGCGGCCAAGGACTTCGCCGACTGGGGATGGCGCATTCCGTTCCTGGTGTCGGTCATTCTGCTGGTCTTCTCGGTTTACATCCGGCTCAAGCTGAACGAGACGCCGATCTTCCAGAAGATGGTTGCGGAAGGAAAAGGCTCGAAGGCACCATTGACCGAGAGCTTCTTCCACTATCCAAACAACAAGTACGTGCTGCTTGCTTTGCTCGGCGCCACTGCCGGCCAAGGCGTCGTCTGGTACACGGGGCAGTTCTATGCGCTGTTCTTCCTCGTGATCACACTCAAGGTCGACTATTTGACGGCCTATACGTTGATCGGCCTGTCGCTCATCATCGGCACGCCATTCTTCATTTTCTTCGGATGGCTGTCCGATCGCATTGGCCGGCTCAAGATCATTCTGGCCGGCTGTGCAATTGCGGCGATCACTTACTTCCCGCTGTTCCAGGGACTGACTCACTACGTCAATCCAGATCTGGAAGCCTTCGCCAAGGCTAACCCGATCACGGTAACTGCCGACCAGTCGACGTGTAATTTTCACATCTTTGTTGGCCCGTGGTCGAAGTTTACCGACTGCGACCGCGCGCAGGACTTCCTGACCAAATCAGGCCTTTCGTTCAAGATAGCGCATTCGGCCGGGTCCAAGTCTGTGGACATGGACATTGGTGGCACCAAGATACAAGGGTGGGATAACCCCAAGTGGACGGCCGCGCTCGCCGCCAAAAACTTCCCGAAAACAGCTGACCCAAAGAAGATCAACTGGTTCATGACCGAGTTGATCCTGGTTATCATGGTGATCTACGTGACCATGGTGTACGGACCGATCGCGGCATTCCTGGTCGAGATGTTCCCGACCAAGATCCGCTACACGTCGATGTCGCTGCCCTATCACATCGGCAACGGCTGGTTTGGTGGAATGTTGCCGTTGCTCGCCACGGCGGTAGTGGCGGCACAAGGCGATATTTATGCTGGCCTTTGGTACCCGATCATAGTTGCAGTGATGACGTTGGTGATCGGAACGCTCTTCCTTCGTGACACCAAGGGCGTTGATATCACCACCAGTTCCGGTGTTGCGATCCAGAAAGGCTGATTGCCGAGAGGGCGGCGGACAACCGCCGTCCTCTTCTTTCTTTAACGCCCCGCGGTGCGGGGCGTTTTTTATTTCCGACTGCCGATGAACTGGAGCATCACTTCCCGGCTGTGCGGCCTGCGACGATGTTCGATGAGGTAGATGCCCTGCCAGGTCCCGAGTGCGAGTTTTCCGCCGGTCAACGGCACGTGCAGTGACACGCCGTTCAGCATTGCTTTGACGTGCGCCGGCATATCGTCTGGCCCTTCCGCATCGTGAATCCAGTCCGCGTCTTCGGGCGCGAGCCGATCGAGCGCCGCAACCAAATCCGCCTGCACGTCGGGATCGGCATTTTCCTGGATCGTCAATGAAGCCGACGTGTGCCGTAAATAGATCAGCAACACTCCCTCGCCCGCTCCGATGCTCTCGATAAACCCTGCCGCGTCGGCAGTAATATCGATGAATCCGTTGCCCTTCGTATCTATGCGCAGAATCGCACTGGCAATGAGCTGTGGCACGGCCTCGACAATGGCAGACAAACGACCAGGCATGAATTCAGCCCTGCTCCGGTCGGCCGTTCAGGTCTTGCGCATGATGTCTTTGCGGACCGTGCCGAACATCTCGACAAGGCGACGCCAGGTTTCTTCAAGAAATTCGCGCGCCCGAGCCACATCCTCTTGGGTTGGCAGTTTGATCGTTATATCGGGCCCGTTTCCGGTTTGCGGCGATAAATCTGCAGGCGGGCGCGGCGGAGGCGGCTCTCGCAGAGCGGCAATTTCTTTCTTCAGCGAAGCAACTTCACCCTGCAAGCGGTCCAGCTTCTCTTCCAGTCCCTTCAGGAAGGTGACGCCCTTCTGCGCATCTTCGCTCCCAGTTGCCGATGACGCCCGGTCGATCGGTACAGTTTGGCAGATCCATCCGGCTGCCTGCGCGCTGCAATAGGCGATCTCGCCATTTGTGCTATCGAGCCTGATGAATCCGTTGTCCACGCGATTGAAGCTGTAACGGCTCGCGATCGATGACTGCGGGCTCGATGCGGCGGGTTCCTGGGGCGCCGCCTTCTCCCCCTCGTTCGCTACCTGCGCCAACGAATATCCTGAGGGACAGGCAAGAGTGACTGCGAGTGCAAGCGTAGAAACGCGCATGGCGCCTTCCTGTGAACCGCGGTGGGATTTCTGGAGCCTAGCACCTACTCAGCGCCGGCTGAACCTGCACGGCCCCGACTCTGCACCACTCATTCTGCAGTGCACGGCCAAGCCGGCTTTGTCATCAAAAATTTCTGCATTTTTTGCTTTATATCAAACACTTATGCCGCAGGCTCGGTTCCTTGACTCGATGAAACACGATAAGTATGGTCCGCGCGGCTTTTAGGGCGGCGGGACTCGCGAAACCTGAAACCCGCGCGGGTCGCAAGCATGACTGACGGCACGCGCGGCAAAGACAATCGCAAAGAACCGCCGGACGACGAGGCTGCTCTCTCCGCGAGGCTCCAACGTCTCGGCAATCGGCTCGCACGGGCGAACCGACCACCCGAAAACGACACCGGTCCTCGTCAGACCGCCGATCCTTCGGCGATCGCCCGCGGTTTCCGGCTGTCGACCGAACTGGTCGCTGGAGTGCTTGTGGGCGCGCTGATCGGCTGGCTGCTCGATCGCTGGCTGGGAATCTCGCCGTGGGGGCTCATCGTATTTCTGTTGCTCGGCTTTGCGGCGGGCGTGCTGAATGTGATGCGAGCGGCAGGAGTCGTTCGCGATAGACAACTGTAGTGCTCATGGCCGTCGATCCAATTCATCAGTTCCAGATTATCGATCTTTTTCCGGTCGCCAAGATTGGCAATACGGAGATCGCGTTCACCAACTCCGCGGCCTATATGGTCGCAGCTGTCGTGGTCATTACTGCATTCCTTCTCGGCAGTACCGCCAAGCGAAGCCTTGTGCCGGGCCGCGTGCAGTCGACAGCCGAGCTGACGTACGAATTCGTCGCCAACACCATAAAAAGTACAGCCGGCACCGAGGGAATGCGTTTCTTCCCCTTCGTGTTTACGCTGTTCACGTTCATCCTGACGGTAAATATCATCGGGCTTATCCCCTACGCCTTCACCGTCACCACGCACATCATCATTACCGCGACACTGGCGATGTCGGTCTTCCTGACGGTCCTCGTTTATGGATTCTGGAAGAACGGACTTCACTTCTTCAATCTGTTCGTGCCCAAAGGCATCCCGATCTACATCCTGCCGCTCATCGTATTCATTGAAGTGCTGTCGTTCCTCTCGCGCCCGATCTCCCACAGCGTGCGTCTCTTTGCCAACATGTTGGCTGGTCACATCACGCTGAAAGTGTTCGCAAGCTTCATCACTCTGCTTGGAAGCGCGGGAATTATCGGCATGGCTGGCGCGACGTTGCCGCTGGCGATGGTCGTTGCACTGACGGCGCTCGAACTGCTCGTCGCCTTCCTTCAAGCCTACGTGTTTGCCATCCTCACCTGCATCTATCTCAACGATGCCATCCATCCGGGCCATTGAAGGCCGGACAAGATCAAGCAAAGGAGTTCGTCATGGATCCAATCGCAGCAAAATACATCGGTGCTGGCATCGCCTGCATCGGCATGGGCGGCGCCGGCGTCGGCGTTGGCGCCATCTTCGGTCACTACCTGGCCGCAGCCTTGAGAAATCCGTCAGCCGCCCAGGGGCAATTCGGCAACTTGATTTTCGGATTTGCCGTGACGGAAGCGCTCGGCATCTTCTCGCTGCTGATTGCGCTACTCCTTCTCTTCGCACTGTAAGAAGTAGTCGTCTTTTCTATTATGGCCACGACTGCCCATACCGCGGTGCCGGGCGAACATAAGGGTGCGTTTCCGCCCTTTGATTCGCATACGTTCACGTCGCAGCTGGTGTGGCTCGCCATCACCTTCGTATTGCTCTACGTGCTCATGGCGAAAGTCGCGTTGCCGCGCGTCGGCGGCATCATAGCGGAACGGCAAAAGCGGATTGATGACGACCTCGCGCAGGCAAATTCATTCAAGACGGAATCCGACGGCGCACTTGCGGCCTACGAAAAGGCTCTCGCCGATGCCCGCAATCGGGCCCAGTCAATTGCCAACGATATGCGCGAGAAACAGGCTGCCGAAGCTGCATCGGTCCGCAAAAAGCTTGAGGACCAACTCAACGCCAAGTTAGTCGACGCAGAAAAGACGATCGCTGGAACCAAACAGGCGGCGATGACAAAGGTGCACGGCATCGCGACAGACGCGGCCAAGGCGATTGTCGAAAGGCTTATAGGCAAGGCGCCAGCCGATACCGCGATCGATGCAGCGGTCGCCGACGTTCTTAAAAGGTAACGGAACCTATGGAACTGCTGCGTGAGCCGGAAACCTGGGTAGCGGTGGCGTTCGTCATCTTTGTATGCGTCCTGGGCTATCTCGGCGTGCACAATACGGTTTCGAAGGCGCTGGACGATCGTGCCGGTCGTATCCGAGCCGAGCTTGACGAAGCGCGCAAGCTTAGAGACGAAGCAGCTCAACTTCTGGCGGAATACCAGAAAAAGCAGCACGCCGCTGAAAGTGAAGCAGAGGACATCATCGCTGGCGCCAAAGCCGAGGCCGAACGGCTTGCGGCGGAGGCGAAGACGAGGATCGAGGATTTCGTGGCACGACGCACCGCGATGGCTGAAACCAAGATCGCGCAGGCAGAAGCGCAGGCAGCGGCCGACGTCCGCAGCGCCGCGGCCGAAGCTGCCGTCGCCGCGGCGGAAAAGATCCTGAGTGTGGAAGCCAAGGGCAAGCTGGCTGGCGATCTGATCGCCAAAGGAATCGACGACGTTCGCAAGAAGCTGAACTAGTCGTCGAGCTGAATTTCCTTAAATCGCTATCGTGAACCCGCGCAGCGGCGCGTAGCGCTGCGGCTCGCGTTCTCAGCTTTGCCGCGGATTTGCTCCGGGGGCCGTTCGTGGCTTCGGCTTGCTCGCAGGTTTCTTCCTTCTTTCCTGCTGCGCTCCCGCGGGATCGAATCCCACATAAACCACGTAGGCGTCGATATTCGACGCCGGCTGCGGCAGCGGGAATGAGATTTCCGGATCAACGTGCACAAAGGGAACGCGATCCACCGCGCTTGCCACGACGACGTCTACGCTGGCGAATCTTGACATAATGGTTTTGGGGTTGACCCCCTCCTGAACCACCGCAAGCCGTATTGGCACATTAACCGTGCCCGGCCCGCCGGCGGGTCCGGTGATCACCCGTCCCTCGACGCCGACCTTCATCGTCATGATACCGGAATTCACCTGACACTCTCTTGCGGTACGGACGATTGTGACCTGATAACGCAGGTCCAACGCGGAAGGCTCTTCGCCCGGTTTGCTGCCGATCATGAGCGTGGCCGCACCTGTGCGCACACTGATTCCAGGGCACTCGACATCGGGGGCGGATCCTCCTGCGGCCTGGGTGTCGCCACTCGCCTTCGATGACGTGCTGAAAAGATCCAGCGCGGAAGTGCTGAAAAGATTACTCGATCCAGAGCCGCAGCCAGCAAGCCCCAGTGACAGGCCTAACAGTGCTGCGATCTTGCCGGTTACCCGCATGATTCTCCCATTTTCTTTGGCGGCGCCGTTATTTGCGCACTCAGTCAACCGAATCATTGTGGCAGTGAATCGACATCGTCTTTGAGACGCGCATACAGCAAGTGGTCCTGCCAGACTCCGTTGATACACAGGTAGCCGCGGGCATAGCCCTCACGCTTGAAACCGGTCTTTTCCAACAGGCGGACCGAGGCGATGTTGTCCGGAATGCAAGCCGCCTCCAGCCGGTGCAGCCGCAGCGTGGAGAAGCTGTAAGGCAGCAGCGCCCGCACGGCAGCAGTCATATAGCCCTTGCGAGCGAATGGCGCACCAACCCAATATCCGACACTGCCAGCCTGAGCCACGCCGCGACGAATATTGGCAATGGTCAGTCCACCGACCATGGCGTTGTCGTCGCTGCGGAATATCAAAAAAGCGTAGGCCAGATCACTGCGCTGATCTTCGGCGTAACGCTTAAGCCTGCGGCGGAAAGCGCCGCGCGTCAGATCGTCGGTCGGCCAGATCGGCTCCCACGGGACCAGAAAACGCCGACTCGTTTCGCGCAAAAGAGCCCATTCGGCAAAATCGCCACTGTGCGGTGGGCGCAATGTTACGCCTGCGCCGGTGATGCTCGGCACTGTGTCGTTGGAGCTTACGGTTCGGAAAAACGCCATGAACGTCTCGCGGTCATGCCGCGCGGCGAACCAGATTTTCAGCGATCGCGGCAGTCGTTGCAAGGCCACTGCCTGGTCCAAGCGCTGCGATCGCTGGTCTGGCGCGACCGATCAAAGCGCGACCGGCTGCACGGGCGCTTTCGACGGTCACCGCGTCGACCTTGGCGACAATCTCCTCAAGCGGTACCGGGCGTTTATAAGACAGCATCTGCCTCGCCAACTGGCCCACGCGAGCCTCCGAGCTTTCCAGCGCCATCAGAAGGCCCGCTTTCATCTGGGCTTTGGCGCGATTTACCTCGGTGTCGTTCAGCGTTTCAGTGGCATTGCCAATCTGATCGATGACGACGCGCATGAGTTCCGGTGCGTCAGCTTCGTCCGTGCCGGCATAAAGGGCGAACAGCCCCGTGTCGGAAAACGGCATGTGAAACGCGTGTATTGCGTAACAAAGACCACGAATTTCGCGGACTTCCTGGAACAGACGCGATGACATGCCGCCGCCAAGCACGCTGGTAAATACCTGCAGGCTGTAGAGCTGCTCGTCGCGCATCGGCAATCCCTGCAGCGCCATGGCGATATGCACTTGCTCGAGGTCACGGGTTTCCACTTTGGTGCCGCCGCGGAAATGCGCCGGCTCGGGTTCTGGAGCAGACGGTCCCTGGAAAGTCGCCAGACGCTTCTCGATCTCCGCCACGATCGCCTCGTGCTCTACCGCGCCGGCGGCAGCAACGACCATATTGGGAGCCCTGTAGTTGCGCGACAGATATGCGCGCAAACGCGCCGGATTGAAGGACCGCACGGTCTCCGGTGTGCCGAGAATGGAGCGACCGACCGGCTGCAGTGGAAACGCCGTTTCCTGCAGGCGATCGAACACGAGATCATCGGGCGCATCTTCAGTTGCGCCGATTTCCTGCACAATCACATTCTGTTCGCGCTTCAATTCATCGGCGTCGAAAGTCGGCTCTGACAGAATGTCGGACAAAACGTCGAGTGCGAGCAGCACATCCGCCTTGAGCACGCGTGCAAAATAGCCCGTCGATTTAACGCTGGTCGCGGCGTTGAGGTCCCCGCCAACCGCCTCGATCGTCTCCGCGATCTGCCGCGCGCTGCGGCGCTTGGTTCCCTTGAACGCCATATGCTCAAGCAAATGAGAGATACCGTGCTCGTCGGGTTGTTCGTTACGGCTGCCTGAACCGATCCACACGCCGAGAGAGGCCGTTTCAAGATGCGGCATCCGATCAGTCACGACCGAAAGGCCCGAGGGAAGACGGGTAACTTCAACACTCATGCAGCTGCTCCTTCACGCGCCGCGCGCGACACAGATGTTACATACCGCTCTACGGCCGTCTGATCCGCCGGTAAAGCGACGATCCTCTCATCCCGCCGACCCAGATCGGCGAACATATCCGGCAGTGCCGGCGTTGCACCGCAGGCCGCCTTGACCGCATCGGGAAATTTCGCGGGGTGCGCCGTCGAGAGCACGACCATCGGGACCGAAAGATCCCGTTTCTCCTTTTCCGCCACCGCAAGGGCAACGGCAGTGTGTGGATCCACGCAATAGTTCGCCTCGCGGACCCATGCACGAATCTCTGCAGCGCTCTCCTGCTCGTCAGCCCGGTCGGCCGTGAATAGCGATCGCAGCTCCTTGATCGCCGACGCGGACAGACCGAAGCGACGGTGCTGGGCCAAAGAGGCCATCGACGCTCGCACGGCCTGCGCATCTCGCCCATAGGCGTCGAACAACAGGCGCTCGAAATTGGATGAAACCTGGATGTCCATTGATGGCGACGTGGTCGCGATGACGTCACGGATCTCATAGGTGCCGGTCGCAAAGGTGCGCACCAGGATATCGTTGACATTGGTCGCCACCACGAGGCGATCAACGGGCAAACCCATGCGCGACGCGACATAGCCGGCATAGACGTCACCAAAATTTCCTGTCGGCACAGTGAAGGCTATTTTTCGGTGGGGAGCGCCGAGCGCAACCGCCGCCGTAAAATAATAAACCACCTGAGTGGCAACACGCGCCCAGTTGATCGAATTCACGCCGGAGAGCCGCACGCGATCACGGAATGCGTGGTGATTGAACATGGCCTTCACCAACGCCTGACAGTCGTCGAAAGTCCCCTCGATGGCAAGCGCGTGCACATTTGAGTCCGGCACTGTACTCATCATCCGGCGCTGAACCTCAGAAATGCGCCCTTGCGGAAAAAGAACAATGACGTCGACCTGCGCGCGGCCGCGAAAGGCTTCGACAGCAGCACCGCCCGTATCGCCGGATGTCGCGACGACGATGGTGGTGCGTTCGGCACGTTGGTGCAGCGCGTGATCCATCAGCCGCGCCACAAATTGCATCGCGAGGTCTTTGAAGGCGAGCGTCGGGCCATGAAAAAGCTCGAGCACGAAGAGGCTCGGATTGAGCTGGGTCAACGGCGCCACAGCCGGATGTCGAAAATTACCGTAGGCTTCGCGTGCCATGCGCGCCAAATCCGCTTCCGCAATGCCATCGCCGACAAAAGGACGCAGCACTTCAACAGCGACTTCGGCATACGGCTTCCCGGCGAAGTTCCCGACGGTCGCGCGATCAAGGGTCGGCCAACGTTCCGGCACATAGAGACCGCCGTCGCGGGCGAGCCCTGCGAGCATCACATCGACAAAATCGAGCGAGGGAGCCTCGCCCCGGGTAGAGATGTAACGCATTGATTTAGCTTAGTTTTACGGTCCGGCCACGCTCGGCAGTTGCACAGTAGCCCCGGGCGCGCCCTTTCACAAGAAACCGCTCAGTTCCGCCTGGCCACGCGACGCGCAAGCCAGACGATGTAGACGCCGGCAAGGGCAAGCGCGAGCCCGAACCACGTGATGACATATTGCAGGTGATTGTCGGACAAATGCGGCTCGAGCTTGCCCGGCTTTGGCAGGCCGCCGGAAGGCGGCGGCCCCTCTTGGTCGATGTAAAATGGCGCTGCGCTCGCCCACTTCTTGAATGTCGCGATCGAATTCGAATCGCGCAGAAACCAGACATTGTTTTTGGGATCGTCAGCCGGAGTAAAGGAATTGCGCGCCTCGGGCCAGCGCAGCACGCCGACGATGTCCACTATGCCGTGCGGTGTGCCTTCGGTCCGCGTCCCCGGGTCCTTGCGATCGGCTGGCACAAACCCGCGATTGACGAGAATGATGCTGCCACCGGCAAGACGAGCCGGCGCGAATACCCAGTAGCCCGGCCCTTTGACATCGGGACGCAACGGAGACCCGGCTGTGTAGACGAGTGCTTCCTCTCCATCGAGGAATTCAGCCGGAAATGCGACCCGGCGAAATTCCTCTCCCTCTTCACGAAGCTGCGGCCAACTGGAACGCGGCGGCAGATCTTGAGGTGCACGGCTGAGCCGGGTGTTGAGCGTCGTGATGAGATTTTCCTTCCAGACCTTTCGGTCGAGTTGCCAGACGCCGAGCCCGATCAGAATCACAACGCCGGCCAAGGTCATGAGCGTTGCATCGAGAACGCTGCTTCTCCGCTTGCGGCGAGCCTTGCTCACACCTCACCTCTGCGATCGAGACGGCCTTCCGCCGCCTTGTGATGATATTGCAGCGCTATCAACAAGCCTTTGACCATGCGAAGCGGAGCAAGAGTCACAATCAAGATCAGCGGCAGCCACAGAACGGCATGCACCCAATATGGCGGCTGATAGACAATTTCGGTGATCAATGCCGCAAAGACAACAATGAATCCCGCGATGAGGATTACAAATACGGCGGGGCCATCGCCGGAATCGGCGAAACTGTAATCGAGACCACAGTGTTCGCACTTTGGGCGCAACGACAGAAATCCCTTGAACAAATGGCCTTCACCGCAGCGCGGACAGCGACCGCGAAGACCGCGGCTAATCGGCAGGTGGCCGTGCAGCGTTTGTTCGGTCATGCGTTTCTAATTCAAAATGAAAGGGCGGCGTTATGACGCCGCCCTTCAGCAACCATCCATCAAGGTTACTCGTGCCCGACGCCAGACCCCCAGACATATATGCACGCGAACAGGAAGAGCCATACCACGTCGACGAAATGCCAGTACCACGCGGCGAATTCGAAGCCGAGGTGCTGCTTCGGTGTGAAATGCCCGGCCATCGCACGAAACAGACAGACGATCAGAAAGATCGAACCGATGATGACATGTGCGCCGTGGAATCCGGTCGCCATGAAGAAGGTAGCGCCGTAGATATTTCCACTGAAGTGAAAATGCGCATGCGAGTATTCGTAAGCCTGCACGCACGTGAAAGTTAGGCCGAGAAGGATCGTGAGAATCAAACCCCACTTCAGCCCCTTCCGGTCATCTTCAAGCAGCGCATGGTGCGCCCAGGTCACGGTGGTGCCTGACGTGAGCAGGATCAGAGTGTTGAGAAGAGGCAGATGCCAGGGATCGAATGTCTCGATGCCTTTCGGAGGCCAGACGCCTCCGGTTGCCGCCAAGCGACCGATATCGTTGGCCTCGCCGGGGAACAGCGCAGTATTAAAGTAGGCCCAGAACCAGGCAACGAAAAACATGACCTCCGAAGCGATGAAGAGAATCATCCCGTAGCGGTGCGAAATCTGCACCACGCGCGTGTGAAAGCCCTCGTATTGGGCCTCGCGAATGACATCGCGCCACCAGACAACGAATGTGTAGAGCACACCAAGCACGCCCAGGCCGAATACGAGCGGCGCCGCAGCGTACATATGATGCATCCAACTTATGGCGCCGACCGCCAGGATAAAGGCGGATACAGAGCCGACTGCCGGCCATGGACTCGGATCGACCAGATGATAGTCGTGTTGTTTGGCGTGGGCGTCGGCCATCGTCTCAGTCTCCGTTAAAGCTTGCTCAAATTTTTCTTGGGCGCTTCAGCCACCGGCTGATCCGGCTCGCGCAGCCGGTAGAACGTATATGACAGCGTAATGGTGTTCAGGTCGTTCTGATCGCTATCCTTGACGAGCGAGGGATCGACATAGAACACCACCGTCATTTCACGGGTCTCGCCGGCCTTCAGGCGCTGCTCCGTGAAGCAGAAGCAGTTTATCTTCGTGAAATAGGCGCCGACCGTGGGTGGTGAAACGTTGTAACCGGCCTGCCCGGCGATTTCCCGCGCAGCCTCATTGACGACTTTGTAGCGAACGGTCGCCACCTCGCCGATGCGCACCTGGATCTCATTCTGCTCCGGCACGAATTTCCACGGCAGTCCCGGCGCAACGTTGGAGTCGAAACGGATGGTGAGCGTGCGATCGAGCACGAGATCGGGCGCTTTATCTGCAACCTGCGTGGTACCGCCGAACCCGGTGGTCTTGCAAAACCAGGTGTAAAGAGGGACTGCGGCATAGGCCGCGCCGACCATGCCGACAACCAGCGCTCCGCAACACGAGGCGACAAAGACATCGCGTCGCAACGGTCGTTGATCGGATTTGCGAGGCAGTTCGGTCATCGCGCTAGATCGGGCGGATCAGAACGCCCGGCCCTTTCACCAAGGTCATTGCGTAGAACAACACAACCAGAGCTGCCAGCGCCAGAGCGATGGCAATCGAACGGGAGCGCCGTGCGCGCTTCTGTGCTTCAGTAAGCACGATGCCATCGTCGTCAGGGTTCTCGCTCATGGCGATTTCCATGCTCACGCTGCCAGTCGGGCGATCAGCCCGCCCCATCCGCGTTCGACCAGCAACACCGCAAACAGAAGAAACAGATACAGGATCGAAAAGGCGAAAAGATTGCGGCTGGCACGTTCCGCCGGACGGCTTTCGCGGAAAACCTGCCAGCCCAGCATCACCATGATGGCCCCGGTTACGATGGCGGTGACGCCGTAAAGCGCGCCAGCATAGCCGAAGGCCCAAGGCGTTACGCCGAGCGGCACAAGGATGAGCGTATAGAGCATGATCTGACGCCGCGTGCTGGCGTCGCCGGAGACTACCGGCAGCATCGGAATGCCCGCCCGGGCGTAGTCTTCGGTGCGATAAAGCGCCAGCGCCCAGAAATGCGGGGGCGTCCAGAAGAAGATGATCAGAAACAGAAGGACCGGCTCGAGGCCCAGTGACCCCGTCACTGCAGCCCAGCCGATCATTGGCGGAAATGCGCCGGCGGCTCCGCCGATGACGATGTTCTGCGGCGTCGAACGCTTGAGCCAAATCGTATAGATGACAACGTAGAAGAAGATGGTGAAGGCGAGCAGCGCCGATGCCACCCAGTTCACCAGCAAGCCGAGGACGACAACGGCGAACGACCCAAGCGTGAGGCCGAAGGCCAGCGCTTCCCCAGGAAGCACGCGACCCATCGGCACAGGACGGCGTGCGGTCCGGGTCATGAGCGCGTCGACATCGGCGTCGTACCACATATTGAGCGCACCCGCGGCACCTGCGCCCACGGCGATGCAGAGCAATGCGGTAAAGGCGGCGACCGGATGCAGCGATCCGGGGGCAACCGCGAGGCCCACCAAAGCGGTGAACACCACGAGCGACATGACCCTGGGCTTCATCAGCGCGATGTAGTCGCCGACCGTCGCCAGGCTCGGCTCACCGACGCCGGCGACGAGCGGGCCGCGGACTTCTACACCTTCGCTGACAAGTGACATGAGTTAGGCCGGTGCCCTATTTGATCCGCGGCAGCGTTTCAAACTGATGGAACGGCGGCGGTGATGACAGCGTCCACTCCAGCGTCGTTGCACCGGGACCCCACGGATTGTTTCCGGCCACGCGCTTTTTCGCGAAAGCCTCGATCAAGCCGAAAAAGAAGATGATCACGCCGAAGCCGGAAATGTACGACCCAAACGATGACACCATGTTCCAGCCATGGAACGCGTCCGGATAGTCGACATAGCGGCGCGGCATGCCGGCGAGGCCGAGGAAGTGCTGCGGAAAGAATACGAGGTTCACACCGACGAACGTCACCCAGAAGTGCAACTTGCCGATGGTCTCGTTGTACATGTAGCCGCTCATCTTCGGGAACCAGTAGTACCAGCCGCCGAAAATGGCGAAGACGGCGCCGAGCGAGAGCACGTAGTGAAAGTGCGCCACAACGTAATAGGTATCTTGCAGCACGCGATCGACGCCCGCATTCGCCAAGACGACGCCTGTGACACCGCCGAGCGTAAACAGGAAGATGAAGCCGAGCGCCCACAGCATGGGCGTGCGGAATTCGATCGAGCCGCCCCACATGGTGGCGATCCAGGAGAAGATCTTCACGCCGGTCGGCACGGCGATCACCATCGTCGCTGCAATGAAGTAGGCCTGTGCACCGGTCGACATGCCGACTGTGTACATATGATGCGCCCACACGACAAAGCCGATGCCGCCGATAGCAACCATGGCGTAGGCCATGCCGAGATAGCCGAACACAGGTTTACGGCTGAAAGTCGCGACGATCTGGCTGATCATGCCGAAGCCGGGCAGGATCAGGATGTAAACTTCGGGATGCCCGAAGAACCAGAACAGATGCTGGTAAAGGATCGGATCACCGCCGTTATCGCCGGAGAAGAACGTCGTTCCGAAATTGCGGTCGGTGAGCAGCATCGTGATTGCGCCCGCCAGCACTGGCAGCGCCAGCAGCAACAGGAACACCGTCACCAGGATCGACCACACGAACAGCGGCATCTTGTGCAAGGTCATGCCTGGCGCACGCATGTTGAAAATGGTCGTGATGAAGTTGATGGCGCCAAGAATCGACGAGGCGCCGGCAAGGTGTAGCGCCAGAATGCCGAAATCGACGGCCGGCCCCGGATGTCCGCTGGTCGATAGCGGCGCGTAGAGCGTCCAACCTGCACCGACACCGTTTGATCCGGGCTCGCCCTCGACAAAGGCCGATGTGAGCAGCAGGGCAAAAGACGCCGGCAGCAGCCAGAAAGAGATGTTGTTCATGCGCGGGAACGCCATGTCCGGCGCGCCGATCATCAGTGGCACGAACCAGTTGCCGAAGCCGCCGATCATCGCCGGCATCACCATGAAGAAGATCATGATCAGGCCGTGCGCCGTGACGAACACGTTGAACTCGTGCGGTGTCGGGAAAATCTGAATGCCGGGGTTCTGCAACTCCATCCGGATGGCGATCGACATCAGGCCACCGATCACGCCGGCAACGAGCGCGAACACCAGGTACATCGTTCCGATGTCCTTGTGGTTCGTCGAATAAACGAAGCGGCGCCAGCCGGTGGGGTGGTGCTCATGCGCTTCGTGCGTATCGTGTGCGTGCGCATCGCGTGTGGCGTGTGGAGCAGCCGTATTGCTAGCCATCGTTATTGTCCTTCGACCTCGTCATTGTCGCCCGCGTCGTCTTCAGTCAGCACCGCCGGCCGCAGCGACTGCGGTCGCACGGCTGCCGTCAGTTGCGTATTTCTTCTTCGCGTCCTCGAGCCAAGCGCTGTAATCCTTCTCATTCACCACGCGCACCACGATCGGCATGAAGGCGTGGTCCTTGCCGCAAAGCTCGGAGCATTGTCCGTAGTATTTGCCTTCACGCTCGGCCTTGAACCATGTCTCGTTGATGCGGCCCGGGATCGCGTCGATCTTGATACCGAAGGCAGGTACCGCGAACGCGTGGATCACGTCGCTACCGGTCGTGAGCACATGCACGACCTTGTTCACCGGCACCACCATTTCGTTGTCCACTGCGAGCAGGCGCGGCTGTTCGCACTTGGTGCGTTCCGGGTCGCAGGCCAGAAGCGAGTCGAACTCGAATTTGCTGTCCGGGTAGCTGTAGCTCCAGAACCATTGCTTGCCGGTGGCCTTCACGGTCACGTCCGCCTTCGGCACGTTGAGCTGGAAGAACAGCAAGCGGAACGATGGCACCGCGATCGTTACCAGAATGAGAACCGGGACGACTGTCCACAACACCTCGATGGTTGTGTTGTGGGTCGTGCGCGAGGGTACCGGGTTGCTGCGGGAGTTGAATTTCACCATCACCGTGATCAGCAGCGCCAATACGAAGAGCGTGATCGCTGAAATCACCCACAACAGAAAGTCATGGAACCAGATGATGTCATTCATCACCGGCGTCGCGCCTTTCTGCATGCCGAGTTGCCACGGCGCCGGCTGGCCCGACGCGGCTAGCGCCACTTCCGCGGTCATGAGGGGCACGCTTGTTCCGATGAATGTGATCAACCGCTTGAGCACCAGCATTGTCCAATGCGCTCCTTCGACGAAAAACGGCCTTGCTCAGGCCCCTTCTTGCCGCCCACCACAGGCATGATGTTCGGCGCGACCCGCTGTGCACGGCATTGCCACGGGCGTGGCAGCTTGGGCGGCGCAACGGGACGGGGGGAAATCCCGGCCTCTCAAACCACAATTCTAGCCCTCCCGCAATGCGCCTTATAACCAGCCGCATGCGACAAACGGCTTATCCAAGCTTATCCAAAAAGCGCTTTAGGGGCCGCCTTATAGCCGCGCCCCCCAACGGCCATACTTGCTTGACAGGACCCCCGGGCATGACCCAACGAGGGCGAATAGAATGCTGTCCGGGCCGCGATTCGCCTGTGCTTCGGGGTAGCAAGGTGGGCGCGTTGGATGGCAAGGGACTGATCATGGGAATTTACGAGCTTGGCGGGCGAGCTGTGAGCGGCGCGACGCGACGGAAAGCAATTTTGCTTGGCGCGTTGCTGACGCTCGCGGCTACCGGACACGCCTTTGCCCAAGGCGCGGTCAAGTCGGTGCACAGGGACTGGCAGATTCGCTGCGATACGCCACCCGGAGCCAAGGCCGAGCAGTGCGCCCTCATTCAGAGTGTAACGGCGGAAGACCGCGCCAATGTCGGTTTGACCGTCATCGTACTCAAGACCGCCGACCAGAAAAGCCGCCTTATGCGCGTGGTCGCCCCGCTCGGCGTGCTGCTGCCATCAGGTCTGGGGCTTAAGATCGACCAGGCGGATATCGGACGGGCGGGCTTCGTGCGTTGTCTACCCAATGGCTGCATAGCCGAAGTGGTCATGGACGACGAACTGCTCAAAAAACTTCGTACCGGCAAGAGCGCAACTTTCATTATCTTCCAGACACCGGAAGAAGGTATTGGTTTCCCAATGAGCCTTGCCGGCTTCGGCGACGGATACGACAAGCTGCCGTGACCCCCTCGCGGCCCGGCTTCCGCGGCATTATCTGTGATCCAGCGTGTGGCGGAGCCAAGCATGACATCACCCTCCTCTCTTATCGACCGTGCCGGACTTGATCGTGGCAAAGTGCGCCAGATTATCGGGCGTGGACTTGATGGCGCCGATGACGGGGAACTGTTCCTCGAGTATCGGCAGGCCGAAGCCCTGACGTTCGATAATGGCCGCCTCAAACAGGCGACCTACGACACTGTCCAGGGATTCGGCCTGCGCGCTGTGAAGGACGAGGCTGTCGGTTATGCACACGCCTCGGATCTGTCCGAAGCCGCGCTCGGCCGCGCTGCCGAAGCGGTCCGTGCTGTCAAAGGCGGACACAGCGGGACTTATGCCGAGGCGCCGGCGCGCACCAATCGCAAGCTTTATAGCGATGAAAATCCGCTCGGCTTCCCGACCTTCGAAACGAAGGTCAAACTGCTCGAGTTCGATCGATTCCTATGCGCGCGAGAAAGACGCACGCGTCCGGCAGGTATCGGCCAGCGTCGCGGCGAGCTGGCAGGTCGTCGAAATCCTCCGCGCCGATGGCGAAACGTATCGCGACATCCGCCCGATGGTGCGGATGAACGTATCGATCGTTACCGGGGACGGCGATCGACAGGAATCTGGCAGCTACGGTTTTGGCGGCCGCGAAAGCTTTGAACGGTTGATCGAGCCACATGCCTGGCAAGGGGCAGTGGACGAAGCGATAAGGCAGGCTTTGGTCAACCTTCAGGCCGTCCCTGCCCCAGCCGGTGAGATGGATGTCGTGCTCGGCTCAGGCTGGCCCGGCGTGATGTTGCATGAGGCGGTGGGGCACGGGCTCGAAGGCGACTTCAATCGCAAAAAGACCTCGGCGTTTGCCGGACTCATGGGCCAGCGCGTTGCCGCCAAAGGAGTCACGGTCGTCGATGACGGCACTATTCAGGCGCGCCGCGGATCGTTGTCCATCGACGATGAAGGCACCCCGACCAACCGCACCGTGCTGATCGAAGACGGCATTCTCGTGGGTTACATGCAGGACCGGCAGAACGCGCGGTTGATGGGGATGGCGCCAACCGGCAATGGTCGGCGCGAATCGCACGCCCATGTGCCTATGCCGCGCATGACCAACACCTACATGCTTGGCGGCGATCGCGACCCGAAAGAAATCCTCGCCTCGGTCAAGAACGGCCTCTATGCGGTGAGTTTTGGCGGCGGTCAGGTCGACATCACGTCGGGCAAATACGTGTTTCAATGCACCGAGGCTTACCGGATTGAGAACGGCAAGGTCGGTGCGCCGCTGAAGGGCGCGATGCTGATTGGCAACGGCCCCACCGATCTGCATCGCATCAGCATGATCGGCAATGATTTCGCGCTCGACCCGGGGATCGGCACCTGCGGCAAGAATGGTCAAGGCGTGCCGGTCGGCGTTGGTCAACCGAGCCTGCGCATGGACAAGATCACGGTGGGCGGCACCGCGTAGTCGATGGAGTTAGCCGAATGCAGGAAAACTCGCGCCCTGCCCGTTGGTTCAAGAATATCGCTGATATCGCCGGTATCGTTTTGATCGTGGTCGCGGCGAAAGCCGCAATCGCTGAACCTTTCTACGTGCCATCCGGCTCGATGGAGCCCACTCTCCTGATTGGCGATGAACTGCTGGCGACAAAGTTTCCGTATGGCTACAGCGCCGCTTCTCTCCCTGCCTTCCTGACGTTGCCAAACACGTCGCGGGTTTTCGCGACACTGCCCAAGCGCGGTGATGTCGTCGTGTTTCGATGGCCAGGCGATCGGTCGCAAGTCTGGGTGAAGCGTGTAATCGGTTTGCCCGGTGACCACATCGCCGTGCACCACGGGCGGGTTTGGATAGACGGCACTCCTGTCGCCGTGAGTTCGCGCCGGTGAAGGTCAAGTGGAGGTCGAGGACGGCGGCGCGGTGTCAGCCGTGCGCTACATCGAGACGCTGCCGGGCGGATATGAACATTCGATTTTCAAGATGCTCACCCGCGCCGAGTACGACGAGATGGCAGAGGTGGTTGTGCCGCCCGGCCACCTGTTCGTCATGGGAGACAACCGCGATAACTCCGCCGACAGTCGCGTGCCCGTGCGCGCCGGCGGCGTCGGCATGTTGCCCGTGGAAGATCTGGTGGGTCGTGTGGACGCTGTCGTTGGCTCCTGGGACCTCGCCATCAGGAATCGTCCGCTGAGCGAGTGGCCTTCCGGTTTGCGTCTGTCGCGATTTTTTACCGCCGTGCGTTGATCGCAGCTGTTATCGGACAACACCGGAAATACAGCAGGGCTTGCTCCTCGGGCGCGTGAGGTGGTCCTTGAGGTAGCACCGCGCGGAAGCGCCAATGTAGCCCGGCCGCACATAGGTCCAGGCGCGGCATTTGTTGTCGGCCTCACATGCTGCCTTGCAGGGCGCGCCCGCAGAATCGGCTGCAATTTCAAGACTGCGATAGTCGCCGCCGGAGCGATCGATGGAATATTCAATCGGACCCTTGCGTGGTTCGATGACGCCGGCGCCGCGAACGCCGGAAACGCAGCATTTGTCCTCCGTGCGTGCGGGCACCTGACTCTTCAACCAGCAGGTGGCGATCGCATTGGCGGTGCGTGGATACGAGAAGCTCCAGGCATGACAGCGCGGATCGCGCTCGCAGCGGGCGGCGCATACTGCCGGATCTCCGTTGCGAATCGGGAAGTTCGTGTAGTCGCCACCGCGACGGTCGAACCCGGTTTGAGCATGCGCCGGGCAAATTGGTGCCCACACAGCCAAAATGAGCGCGGCCGACAGCCAAATTGGAAATCGCATGCGCGCCCGCTCGAATTCGAGAATCGGCAGCTTTGCCCCGTCCGCATGTTATCGCACTGCCGGAGAATTGTGCAGGAGGGTCTACCCGCGCGGCAACGACTCCCACAAAAAGTAAGCGCCCGCCGGAGGGGCCGACGGGCGCGAGATCCGGCCGCGAGAGGGGATGTTCGCGGAAATCGGATCGAGCGGCCGACGAGAGGGATCGGCCGTTTTCTTACTCGTTACGTTGCCTGCTGGCGAGGCTGTACCGACACATGACGCCGTGCGGCCAGGTCGAACTCTGCGCGCCTGATTGAGTGGTTCAGACGCCGCTCGAGCGCGCGCTCGCGCAGAAGGGCTGTGGGGTCGTCCCAGAACGGCTCGGAGAAGGCATCACGCAGATCGGAGCGCGTGATCCCGATATCGGCGAGCATTCGGCGGTCCAGCCCGGTCAATATGTGGGCCTCCCGGCGGTTGCGACGCGCCCGAGCGATCTCTTTGAGCCAGTAGGACACCAAGGCCAGCAACGAAGCCAAAGCTCGTAGCAGAGCGCTGCCGGCCAGGGGCAAAACAACATATTTGGCGCTCATATCAGTCTCCATTCAGTTCGCGGGTTACAGCGCCAAAATCGCCTCTGGCGCTGCCCAGAACCACCCGAAATCCCCACCCGATTCCTCTGGAAGCCCAATAATATTGCACTGCGGGGATTGATTAGTGAAACGAATGTTTTTAATCTGACTGATCAGGAATAGTGATATAGCCAGCCGGCTCTGCCGGCCTATCCAGGACCGCGCCAATGACGGCAATGCTTGATATTGACCAACTGCGCACGTTCATCGCCATTTCCGAAACCGGCAGCTTCACCAAGGCCGCCGAGGTCGTGAACAAGACTCAGTCCGCCGTATCGATGCAGATGAAGCGCCTCGAAGAACGGCTGGAGCGCCCGATCTTCGCGCGCGACGGCCGTGCCTCGAAGCTCACTGACGATGGGCAGCGCCTGCTCGACTACGCGCGCCGGATCGTCAAGCTCAACATCGAAACCCTGGCTGCGTTTTCTGACGGCGAACTGTCCGGCCGTGTTCGCTTGGGCGTGCCCGACGATTACGCCGACCGTTATCTGCCGGAAATCATGGCCCGCTTCTCGCACAGCTACCCTGCTGTCGAACTGAGCGTGATCTGCGAACCTTCGGTCGATCTGCTTGAGCGCATCGACGGGAACGAAATCGATCTTGCCATCATCACCAACTGCGAGTCGAAGCGGGCTTCGGAAACATTCCGCAGCGAACGACTACTGTGGGTCACATCAAATCGCCATTCGACTCACCTCGAGGAGCGCATGCCATTGGCGCTCGGCAGGCCAAGCTGTACGTGGCGACGAATCGCCATCGATCGCCTGGAGACGATCGGGCGTCCCTTCCGCGTGCTCTACTCGAGTTCGAACGCCGGCGCGGTCGCGGCCGCCGTGCTTGCCGGCCTTGCCGTCTCGGTGCTGCCGGAATCCGGGCTCCGTCCGGGCATGCGCGTGCTTTCGGCGTCCGACGGATTTCCGGATCTGCCGAGTTGCCGTGTCGGCCTTGTTCGCAACGCCCACGAGAGCTCGGCCCTGGCTGACGCGCTTGCCGAGCACATCATTTCATCGCTCGACAACTTGTCGGAGGCTGCGCAGGCGGCGGAGTAGTTCGCTCGCCGGGGAATCAATAGGCGTATTCGTCGAAAATCGGCTCGACCGAGTCGTTCCACTCGCCGTGGAATCTCTCCAGCAGTTCTTCGGCAGGCGTGATGCCGCGGGCAATGGATTCTTCCAGCGGCCGCAGATAGCGCGTCTCATCGCGGCCGTTGCGGTCGAACCGTTTGCGCCGCGCCAACCCGCGAGAGCAAAGCCTCAATGTTTCCTGCGCCAGCGTGAATACATTGCGGTCGCGAATTTCCGCCTTGAATCCCAGCCGCGGCACGTCGTCACGCAGTTTTTGCCGTTCCTCTGCCGTCCACGACTTGACCATGTCCCAACAGGCATTGAGCGCATCATCGTCGTAGAGCAGCCCAACCCAATAGGCTGTGAGCGAGGGCAGCCGTCGCCAGGGACCCCCGTCGGCTCCACGCATTTCGAGGTAACGTTTGAGCCGCACCTCGGGAAAAATGGTGCTCAGATGATTGGCCCAATCTGAAATCGTCGGGCGCTCGCCGGGCAGTTCAGGAAGTTTGCCGGCGAAGAAATTGAGGAAAGATTTTCCCGACACATCGATGTACTTGTCGCCCCGCTTGACGAAGTACATGGGCACATCGAGGGCATAGTCGGTCCAGCGTTCGAACCCCATCCCATCTTCGAAAGCCCAGGGCAGCATTCCGGCGCGCTGGTTGTCCGTGTCGCGCCAGATCTCGGAGCGAAACGAGAGAAACCCGTTCGGCTTGCCCTCGGTAAACGGTGAATTGGCGAACAGCGCGGTCGCAACAGGCTGCAATGCGAGTGAGACCCGCAGCTTCTTGACCATGTCGGCTTCGTTGGCGAAGTCGAGGTTCGCCTGCACGGTGCACGTGCGATACATCATGTCGAGGCCGTATTTGCCGACCTTCGGCATGTAGGCCGTCATGATTTTGTACCGGCCTTTGGGCATTTTCGGCATATCGGCTCGCGTCCAGTTAGGCGTCATGCCGATGCCGAGAAAGCCGATGCCGAGAGGCTTCGCCACTTCTCTCAGCTGCGCGAGATGCGCCATGAGCTCGGCTGCCGTCTGGTGCACGTTGTCGAGGGGCGCACCGGAAAGCTCGAACTGTCCACCGGGTTCAAGCGAGATCGCGCCGCCGCCGGTGACATCGAACATACCGATGATATTGTCGCCCTCCATGATCGGGTCCCAGCCAAGCAGTCCATGCATTCCTTCGAGCAATGCATGAATGCTCCGCTTGCCCGAATAAGGGACCGGGCGATGATCGGCCACGGTGAAGGCGAATTTTTCGTGCTCGGTGCCGACGCGGAACTGCTCCTTCGGCTTGCAGCCCGCCTCGAGCCACGCGACAAGCTCGTCGCGCGTCTCGATCGGGGTCATGTCGATCTGATCACGGGCCATGCAGAATTCCGTCGCCGCAAAGGGCCGCGACGTTAAACATGGTGCACCGCAAAGGGCAATGTGCCGGCTCGTACGCTGCAGGAAAATAATCCGGGGCCGCGAAAAAAATGCGTTCTATTTTTGTTCTTTCGCCAACGTCCTCGATGCGCTACTGATTTCGCCATATGACGCAGTTCACCCCTCACCAGAACGAAGCCCTCAGATCAGTCGCCGACTGGCTCAAATCCGGACCCGGGACGGATGGTGGGCCGCAGGTCTTTCGCCTGTTCGGTTATGCCGGTACAGGCAAGACAACTCTCGCAAGACACATCGCCGATGAGGCGGACGGAGACGTGAAATTCGCCGCTTTCACCGGTAAGGCGGCGTCCGTCATGCGAGGGAAAGGCTGCCGCAGCGCCTCCACTATCCACAGCCTTATCTACCGGGCGCGCGAGAGCGGCGAGGAGGTGCCCAACTTCGATCTGTGGGAGGAGGCGCCTGCTTCAAAAGCACAGCTGATCATCATCGACGAATGTTCGATGGTCGACGCCGAACTCGGACGCGACCTTCTCTCCTTCGGGGTGCCGGTGCTGGTGCTCGGCGATCCGGCGCAACTGCCGCCAATCCAGGGCGGCGGCTTTTTCACCGAGGGAGAGCCTGACGCGATGCTCACCGAGGTGCATCGCCAGGCTCAGGACGATCCGATTGTGCGGTTGTCGATGGACATTCGCGCGGGCGAATACATCGAGCCCGGTCAATACGGTGAGACCGAGGTCTTGCGCAAAGGCGATCTCGATCCGGAGCGCGTCCTTGAGGCCGACCAGGTCCTGGTGGGACGCAATGCAACGCGGCGTGCGTACAACGCACGCATGCGCGAACGACGGGGCTTCGACGGAGAGATGCCTTTGGCCGGCGACAAGCTGGTCTGCCTGCGCAACAACCGTAAAAAAGGTCTCTTCAACGGCGGACTATGGACCGTGAAAGAACGCAGCGGACGCAAAGGTCGCGGCAAGGCCGAGATCATGACCATGCGGCTTATGCCCGACGACGAAACAGCCACGCGTGGCGTCAAAGTCTCGGTGCGGCCGGAATGTTTTGCGGGTGGAATTGAAAAAGTGGATTGGGAACGGCGCAGGCCATACGACGAATTCGACTATGGCTATGTACTGACGGTGCACAAGGCCCAAGGCTCGCAATGGGACGACGTCGTGCTTTTCGATGAGTCTTTTGCTTTTCCTGACAGCCGGGAACGCTGGCTCTACACCGGCGTGACCCGCGCCGCGAAGCGGCTGACAGTGGTGATGTAGCGCTTACGCCGCTTCCTTCTTTTTGCCGGGCGCGAAGCGCTGATAGAAGCCTTCGCCATGCTGGGCGAGATCAAGCAGCAACTTGTTTGGTGCAAATCGCGCGCCGAACTTCTTGTCCAGCTTGCGGCACAGTTCAACGAAACGCTTGGTACCCATCATGTCGATCCATGAAAGCGTGCCACCCGAGAATGGCGCAAAGCCAAAACCGAGGATCGAACCGACATCGGCTTCCCGCACATCAGTGAGTACTTTTTCCTCAAAGCAGCGCGACGTTTCCAGAGCTTGAATGCCCAGCAGGCGCAGCTTCAATTCCCCGATGTCGATCTTGTCGGGGTCGAGTTTCTTCAGCTGAAAATCCACAAGGTCGGGCCACAGTTTCTTCGGACCGCTTGCGGGATAGTCGTAGAAGCCCTTGCCGTTCTTTCGTCCGAAGCGCCCGCGCTTTTCGACCATCTCCCGCAACAACGTCTTTTGACGCGCGTCGACGGCCTTGGCGCCCAGATCGGCCTCCGTCGCCTTGAGAATCTTCCACGCAAGGTCCACCGCCACCTCATCGTTCAAAGCGAGCGGCCCGACCGGCATGCCCGCCATGCGACCGACATTTTCGATCATCGCCGCCGGCACGCCCTCGGTGAGCATCAGATGGCCCTCACGGATGTAAGTACCGACGACGCGCGAGGTGTAAAAGCCGCGCGAATCGTTGACGACGATTGGCGTCTTGCGAATGACGCGCACGTAGTCGAGAGCAGCGGCCAGGGCCTTGGTGCCGGTTTGTTTTCCGAGAATGATCTCGACCAACATCATGCGGTCGACGGGTGAGAAGAAGTGGATTCCGATGAAGCGGGCGGGATCCTTGAATTCGGAGGCGAGTGAAGAAATGGGCAAGGTCGATGTGTTGGAAGCGAAAATCGACTTTTCTCCGATGACTGCCTGAATTTTTGCGATGACCTCGGATTTGACCTTGCGATCTTCGAACACTGCTTCGATGACGAGATCGCAGTCTTTCAGCGCCGCGTAATCGGCGGTGGGTGAAATGCGCGCCAGCCACTCGTCGCGCTCGGCGCCTTTCATGCGACCTTTCATGACGCGGTCGCTGAGTGCCTTATGCAGACCCGCTTTGCCTTTGTCGGCGGTTTCCTGATCGCGATCGACGATCACCACTTGCAAGCCGGCAGCGGCGCTGACCTGAGCAATGCCGGCCCCCATGAAACCGGCACCGACAATGCCGATTTTTTTCAGGCTCGTTGGCGGTTCGTTGGCCGGGCGCCGCGCGCCCTTGTTGAGCTCCTGCATCGACACGAAAAGCGACCTGATCATCGCGGCCGCTTCCGGCGAGCGCAGAATCTTGGCGAACCAGCGCGATTCGATGCGCAGCGCCGTATCGAATGGAACCTGCAAGCCCTCATAGACGACCTGAAGGATAGCGCGCGCGGCCGGATAGTTGTCGTAGGTCTCCCGCCGATAGATCGCGTTGGCAGCCGGGAACGTCATCATCCCCGCTTTCGAATAGACCGGTCCGCCCGGCAGGCGGAAGCCTTCCGTATCCCACGGTGCCTTGGCCTTGCCGCCGGCCTTGATCCAGTCTTTTGCCGCCTTGATCAGATCGGCTTGGGGGACAACGGTATCGACCAGCTTCATCGCTTTTGCACGATCGACCTTGAGTTGTTCGCCCTTGAGAAGGAATTGAAGTGCATCGGCGGGCGGGATCATGCGCGCGACGCGTTGGGTGCCGCCCGCACCGGGGAACAAACCGACCTTGATTTCAGGGAGACCGAGCCGCGTTTTCGGATTGTCGGCAGCGACCCGGTGGTGGCAGGCAAGCGCGAACTCGAAACCGCCGCCCATCGCCGTACCGTTGAGCGCACAGACCCAGGGTTTGCCGCAGGTCTCGATCCGTCGGTAGACCTGCGACAGCTTACGACTTTCCTCGAATACAAACGCTGCGGCCGCCTCCTCGCCCTTCGTGCGCACCAGATTGGCAAACACGGTGCCCATGCCCTCAAGCATGGTGAGATCTGCACCGCCGCAGAAGGCGTCCTTGCCAGACGTGACGACGACCCCTTTGATGGCGGGGTCGGCCGAGATTTTGTCGACGAGCCCACCCAACTCTTCGATCACGTTGGTGGTGATCACGTTCATCGAGCGATCGGCCATATCCCAGGTAATGAGGGCGATCCCGTCTCCGTCGACATCGAGTTTGAAATTCGCCATCGGTCGCTCCCTCAAATTGGTTCGCCGTTTTTCCTGGTGTACCGCGCGCCCTTTTCGTCGCGCACCACCATCATGTCGATATCGGAATAGTACGCGCGGTCGGTGGCGGCACGCGTGCCGACTTCAATGAATACGGTGTCGCGATCGGACCGGTTGATCAAACAATGTCCGTCTGACATGCCGGCTTTCCAGGCAACGGCATCGCCGGGCCTGAGCACGGTCTCGCCGCTGTCCTCGCACAAGACGACTTCGCCTTCGAGAACGTAGACGAGTTCGTCCTCCTTCTCGTGCCAGTGGCGCTGCGAAGAAGCCGCGCCCGGTTTCAGCGTGCAGATGTTGACGCCAAACTGTGTGAGGCCGGCGGCGCGCGCAAGCCGCTTGCGCGATCGGCCGGCGACCGCCTTGTTGAACGGTGGCGGATAGCCGGTCGCGGTGTCGATCGGAATCTTGTCGATGTCGATCTTCGGCATCAGTGGCTCCGCTTACACGCGCTCGATGATCGTGGCCGTTCCCATGCCGACGCCGATGCAAAGCGTCACAAGCGCGGTTTCCTTGTCGCGCCGTTCAAGCTCATCGAGCACAATGCCCAGGATCATCGCGCCGGTCGCGCCGAGTGGATGACCCATGGCGATGGCGCCGCCGTTCACGTTGATCTTGTCGTGCGGAACGTTGAGGGCCTGCATGTAGCGCAGCACCACGGAAGCAAATGCTTCATTGAGCTCCCAGAGGTCGATGTCCTTTTTCGTCATGCCGGCTTTCTTCAGAACTTTTTCGGTAACGGGAATTGGACCGGTCAGCATGATCGACGGCTCAGAGCCGACATTGGCGAACTGACGAATGCGCGCGCGTGGCTTCAGCCCGGCGGCCTTGCCTGCTGCTTTGCTGCCGATCAGAACCGCCGCCGCCCCGTCGACGATGCCCGACGAATTGCCGGGCGTATGCACGTGATTGATAGCTTCGACTTCCGGATAGCGTTGCACGGCAACCGCATCGAAACCCGCCATCTCGCCCATTTGCACAAAAGACGGTTGCAAGGCAGCGAGCGTCTGCATGGTCGTGCCTGGCCGCATATGCTCGTCTTTTGCGAGAATGGTCAGGCCGTTGACGTCCTTGATCGATACAACCGATTTATTGAAACGCCCTTCGTCCCACGCTTTGGCGGCGCGCTTCTGGCTTTCGACGGCATAAGCGTCGACGTCGTCGCGCGAGAATCCATACTTCGTGGCGATGAGGTCGGCGGAAATACCTTGCGGCAGAAAATAGGTCGTGACTGCGATCGAGGGGTCGACCGGCCAGGCGCCGCCGGACGCACCGATGCCGACGCGGCTCATTGATTCGGCGCCGCCTCCGATCGTCATTTCATGCTGGCCCGACATGACCTCGGCCGCGGCGAAATTGACTGCGTCCAGGCCCGAAGCACAAAAACGGTTGATCTGGATGCCCGGCACGCCATCGCCGAAGCCGGCAACCAAGGCCGCCGCGCGAGCGATATCCCCGCCCGCTTCGCCGACCGGGTCGACACAACCCAGCACAACATCATCGACAAGCGCCGGGTCGAGCTTGTTGCGATCCTTGACTGCCGCCAGCGTCTGGGCGGCGAGGTTGAGCGCGGTCACTTCATGCAGCGATCCGTCGGCCTTGCCGCGTCCACGGGGGCTGCGAACGGCGTCGTAGATAAATGCCTCGGGCATGAGCTCTTCTCCAACCTATCTGCGGTCAAATTCGGTGCCAGGCTTGGCCATTACAAGCTTCGCGCAATCAGCAGCTTCATGATCTCGTTGGTGCCCGCATAGATGCGCAAAACCCGGGCATCCCGGTACATACGCGAGATCGGATATTCGTCCATATAGCCATAGCCACCGAACAATTGCAGGCACCGGTCGATCACTTTGCCTTGCGTGTCGGTCAATCGATATTTCGCCATCGAGGCGGTGACCGTATCGAGCTCGCCCTTAACGTGGCGTTCAATGCAGTGGTCGAGGAAAACCTTGCCAATTGTCGTCTCGGTCTTGCACTCGGCGAGCTCGAACTGGGTGTTCTGAAACTCGATGATCGCGCGGCCGAAGGCCTTTCGTTGCTTGACGTAGTCGATGGTCAACGCCAGAGCGCGCTCCATCATCGCAACCGCATGCACAGCGACTATCAGCCGCTCCTGCGGGAGCTCCTTCATCAGCTGATAGAAGCCCTGCCCTTCTTCGGTGCCAAGCAGGCTGGACGCCGGAAGCTGCACATCCTCGAAAAACAGCTCCGATGTATCGGCGGCATCCATTCCGAGCTTCTTTAGTTTTCGTCCGCGGCGAAATCCGTTTGCATCGTCGGTCTCGACCACTAGCAAGGATGTACCCTTCGAACCGGCTTTCGGGTCGGTCTTGGCGACAACGATGATCAGATTGGCATGCTGTCCGTTTGTGATGAACGTCTTCGAACCGTTGAGGACGTAACCGTTGCCGGACTTCTTGGCGGTAGCCCGCACACCCTGCAGATCGGATCCCGTCCCCGGTTCGGTCATGGCGATGGCACCCACCATTTCGCCCGTGGCGAGTTTTGGCAGCCAACGTTTCTTCTGATCCTCTGTGCCGTAGTGGAGGATATAAGGAGCGACGATTCCCGAATGCAACGGCGCGCCGAATGTATCGAAACCGGCGAGCGCAAATTCGCGGTTGATCACCGCTTCATGGGCGAAGCTGCCACCGGCCCCGCCATACTCCTCCGGCATCGATGCGCAGAGCAACCCGGCCTGACCGGCTTTGGTCCATACATCGCGATCGTAGATGCCGGCCTCATGCCAGCGGTCGAGATGAGGGACGAACTCGTCGGCAATAAAGCGGCGTGCCTGCTCTTCGAGCAGGACAAGGTCTTCGCTCATCCACTCGGGTCGCGGAAGATTGACGGCGTCCATCGCTCCTTTTTCCTACCCAAGACCTTGCGAGTACGTTCGCTATTTTTTGGCGGGATCTTTCACATTCTCGATCTTGTCGATCTCGACGTTTTGGCCTTTGCCGTCCACTTTCTCAACCCGGCGGATGTAAACGGTCTGCACGATATCGCGCGTTTCGGGGTCGATTGATATTTCTCCGCGCGGGCTCTCCCACTTCATACCCTTGGCGGCAGCAATCAGGGAATCGCCGTCGGTTTTGCCGCCGGTCTTCTTCAGCGCCTCATAGATCAGATGCATGCCGTCCCAGCCACCGATTGAGAACACATCGGGGCTGCGGTTGAATTCGGCCCGATACGCTTTCACGAAAGCTTCGTTCATCGGCGATTTGTGCTCCCAGCCATAGTGAAAGACGGTGCGAATACCGATCGCGCCGTCGCCCATGCTTCGCAGGGCGTTGTCGTCCATCATGATCTCGCCCTGACCGAGGATCTTGGTGGCGGGGATGCCACGCTCCTGCATGGCCTTGGTCATTGCCGCAGGTTGTGTGCCACCCGGGACGAAAATGAAGATCGCCTCCGGATCGAGGTCCTTCGCGCGCTGCACGAACGCCGAGAAGTCAGGGCTGGCAACCGGCATGCGTACCGAGCCGACGATCTCACCGCCGGCTTCCTTGAAGCCCTTGGTGAACCAGGTTTCAGCGTCAATGCCTGGCCCGTAGTCGGAAACCATGGTGTAGATTTTGCGCAGGCCGTTTTTGTAAGCCCACTGACCGAAAGTGTTTTCGAGCTGCGGAATTGTCAGGGACGTGCGTGCAATGTAGGGCGACTTCGTCGTGATAACGGAGGTGGCCGCATTCATCACCACCATGAGTTTTTTCGCTTCCGCCGACACGTCGCCCGCGCCCAGCGCTTCCGGCGTCAATGTGAAGCCGGCAATGACATCCACCTGATCGCGCACGACCAGCTCCTGCGCGAGACGCTTGGCAACGTCCGGATTCGGGCCCCCCGTATCCTTGCGGATGATCTCGACCTTCTTGCCCGCAACAGTGTCGCCATGCTGTTTGATGTAGAGCTTGATGCCGTTGTCCATCTGCGTCGCGGTATCGGCGAACTGGCCCGAGTAGGCCATGATCAGTCCGACCTTGACGGTCTGTTGCGCGTTCGCAGAGGATGCCGTCAGAACTGCCGCTGCGAGGCAGAAAAGAGTCTTTCGCATGAAGGCCCTCCCACGAGCCGTTTCAATTGACCATCTGCCTCCAAGGTTAGCGGCATTTGGCGGCGCCGTCACGGAGTTGGCGGCGTGCTGAATTTCGCGATCTTCGACCATCTCGATAGTGACGGCGGCCCATTGGGCCGCTTTTTCGAGGACCGTCTGCGTCTCCTCGAATTGATCGAACGGTCAGGTTTCCACGGCTATCATCTTGCCGAGCATCACTCGACCCCACTCGGGATGGCGGCGAGCCCAAGCGTATTTCTGGCAAGCGCCATACAGCGTACACGCACAATCAGGCTGGGCCCGCTGGTTTACGTATTGCCGCTCTATCACCCGCTGCGTCTCTATGAAGAAATCTGCATGCTCGACCATCTGAGTGGCGGACGCCTGACGGTGGGCGTGGGCCGCGGCGGTGCGCTCATCGAGCATCAGCGTTTTGGAGTCGACCCTGCCCTGGCACCGGCGATGTATCAGGAGGCATTCGCCGTGTTGATGCGCGCCTTCGAAACCGACGTTCTCGACTTCGAGGGTCGTTTCTACAATTACAAAGATTACCTTGTTCAGGCCAAACCGGTGCAGCGTCCGCATCCGCCGATCTGGTACGGCGCGCCTAATGCCGATGCGATCGCTTGGGCTGCGCCGCGCAGCATCAACGTCGTGTCGCTCGGACCCGGCGCGCGAGCGCGTGCGATCAGTGATCGCTATCGTGAAGAATGGAAAAAACTCGGACGCGCCGACAATACCCTACCCGGCATTGGCATTACCCGACACATTGTCGTTGCCGATACAGACGAGGAGGCACACGCAATCGCAAGCGTCGCCTATCCACCTTGGCGGGACGCCATCGAGTATCTCTGGCGACATGCCAACATGGATTTTGTTCTTAAGGACATCTATCCACCCGATTTCGCCGCGCTGGAGCGGATCGGTCACGGCATTGCAGGTTCGCCGGCCACCGTGCGCGACTACCTGACCCATCTGCAAGCGGAAACCGGCGTCAACACCGTGCTGTGCCAGATGGTATTTGGTGTCATGCGTTTGGAGGACGCGGCCCGATCAATCAGACTTTTCGGCCGCGAGATCATCCCGGCATTTTCATAACTGCATTGCTGGCGATCTGGATTACTCGCGCCCGCGGTGTTACCACCGCCCGCCAAACTGAAGCCGGGTCTCCGATCATGAATACGCAAACGGGTGCCAAACCCGGCGATATCGAGTCGTCTTACGCGTGGCTGCGCCTCGCCGTCGCTATGACGATATCCACTCTCGGCGGTGTGGGCATGTGGTCCGTTATGGTGGCGCTGCCGGCGCTGCAGGCCGAGTTTGGCGTAACGCGAGCCGACGCTTCCCTTCCCTTCACCATGGTGATGTTCGGTTTTGCCGGCGGCGGCGTGCTGATGGGACGCCTTGCAGATCGTTTCGGCATAGCGGTGCCGCTGGCCATCGGCACGGTGGGACTTTCGGCCGGCTATCTCGCGACCGCATGGTCGGGGAGTCTCTGGCAGGTCGCCCTCGCACACGGACTGATCGGGATCGGTTGCTCGGCCAGCTTCGGCCCAATGATGGCCGACATCTCGCACTGGTTCCTGCGCCGACGCGGTATTGCGGTCGCACTGGCCGCGACTGGCAATTATCTCGCCGGAACGATCTGGCCGCCGGTGGTCCAGCATTTTATTTCAACGACGGGCTGGCGCGCGACGCACACCGGTATCGGCTTGTTCTGCCTCATCACCATACTGCCGCTTTTGCTCGTGATGCGCCGCCGGATCGAAAGCCAAGAAAGTGATGCCGCTGATGTTGCCGCCGCGCGACGGCAAGCCGAATTGCCGTTTTCCCCGCTGACCTTACAAATTCTGTTGTGTATCGCCGGGGTTGGTTGCTGCGTCGCCATGTCGATGCCGCAGGTGCATATCGTCGCCTATTGTGGCGATCTTGGTTACGGCGTTGCGCGCGGAGCCGAAATGCTGTCGATGATGCTTGGCTTCGGCATCATCAGCCGTGTCGGCTCAGGTTTTATTGCCGACCGCATCGGCGGCGTACGCACGCTCTTGCTGGGATCCGTCCTTCAGGGCGTCGCCCTCTTTCTCTACCTCTGGTTCGACGGCCTCGTGTCGCTCTACGTGATCTCGGCGCTGTTCGGACTGTTCCAGGGCGGTATCGTGCCGAGCTATGCCATCATCGTGCGCGAATATTTTTCGCCGCGCGAGGCCGGCACGCGCCTCGGCCTGGTGCTGATGGCGACATTGCTCGGGATGGCGTTGGGCGGATGGATGTCGGGCCTGATCTTTGACTTCACCGGCTCTTACCGGGCGGCGTTCCTCAACGGCATCGCGTGGAACTTGATGAATGTTTCGATCATGATTTGGCTGTTGCAACGCTCGCGGCGCCGCATGGCCTATGCCTGATCGCCTCAGTAAGGACGGCGACTAGAACGCGTCGTCCGTGAGCTCCATGGTCGACCCCGCGCCTGCCTCTATTCGAGCAAGGCGCGTCGCCGTCTCCGGCAACATCCGCTCCATGAAGAAACGTGCGGTGACGAGCTTCGCGTTCAAGCGCGCCGCCGAGCCGTTCGCCTTCGGCAGTTTCTCAAGCACGGCTTCGGCAATTCTGCACCACATGTAACCGAGTGCGACCAGGCCAAACAGGTGCATGTAGTCGTATGAGCCGGCACCCGCATTGTCGGGCTTGGCCATTGCATTCTGCATGAACCACATTGAAGCTTGCTGTAGATGCGCCAGCGACTGGCCGAGCGGCTTGAGATAAACGTTCATCGCATCGCTGTTCGCGCGCTCTTTGAGGTAGGTCTGCACTTCGTTGAAGAAGGCCACGATCGCCCGGCCGCCGTCCTTGCCGAGCTTGCGTCCGACCAGATCGAGCGCCTGAATGCCGTTGGCGCCTTCGTAAATCTGCGCAATTCGGGCATCGCGCACGAATTGCTCCATGCCGTGCTCGGCAATGTATCCATGTCCCCCGAATATCTGCTGCGCCAGGACTGCGTTGGCAAAACCGCTGTCGGTGAGGACGCCTTTGATCACCGGAGTGAGCAGCCCCATGTGATCGTCGGCGCTTTTGCGCTCCTTTTCATCGTCGGAGCGGTGCGCGACGTCACTCTTGAGCGCTGTCCACATCACCAGCGCCCGCGCGGCCTCGTTGAACGCGCGGATACTCATGAGGATGCGGCGCACGTCCGGATGCACGACAATCGGATCAGCCGGCTTGTCGGGATACTTCACACCGGAAATTGACCGGCCCTGCAAACGCTCCTTCGCGTAGGCCGCGGCGTTTTGGTAGGCAACCTCGGACAACGCGAGTCCCTGAACGCCCACGCCCAAGCGTGCTTCGTTCATCATAACGAACATCGCGTTGAGGCCGCGGTGTTCCTCACCGATGAGCCAACCTGTGGCGCCGTCATAGTTCATCACGCAAGTGGAGTTACCGTGGATGCCCATCTTCTCTTCAATAGAGCCACAGCCGACGGCATTGCGGGCGCCCAACGAACCGTCGTCCTTCACCAGGAATTTCGGAACCAGGAATAGCGAAATCCCTTTGGTTCCTGCCGGCGCGCCTTCGATGCGAGCAAGCACGAGGTGAATAATATTTTCCGACAGATCGTGTTCGCCGGCCGAGATGAAAATTTTGGTGCCGCTTATCTTGTAGCTGCCATCCGCCTGCTTGGTTGCCTTCGATCGCAATAGCCCGAGATCCGTACCGCAGTGCGGCTCGGTGAGATTCATGGTGCCGGTCCAGACACCTTCGACCATTTTCGGCAGATACTTTGTCTTCAGCTCAGCGGAGGCGTGCGTCAGCAGCGCAGCGATCGCGCCCTGGGTCAGGCCCGGATACATCGCGAATGCCATATTGGCCGAGCAGAAAAACTCGTTGACGATTTCGGTCAGTGTCGCCGGTAGCCCTTGGCCCCCGAATTCGGACGGTACTGAGATCCCGATCCAACCGCCTTCAACAATCTGCTTGTAGGCGTCCTTGAATCCGGTTGGCGTCGAAACGCTACCATCGGCGCCGCGCTTGCAGCCTTCTTTATCGCCCACGCGATTAAGTGGCGTGAGCACTTCTTCACTGAATTTGGCCGCCTCGCGTAGTACGGCCTCTACGACATCGGGCGAGGCATCGGAAAATCCCGGCAGGTTTCCGTAGTGATCCAGATGGAACACGTCGTTGAGCAGGAACAAGGCGTCATCTACGGGGGCTTTATAGATAGGCATCGTCCCTCTCCCGGCCGAGCGCCGCAAAAGTTAACGGAATGTGAAGCTGCTTCCCACGGTCGGGGCCAAATCCCGCGACCGTGCGGTCAAAACTCCAAGTCACTATGGTGGTTTTGGTTTACACCTGTATTAAAGGCCTGGAAACGCGAAAAATTGCGAGAAGAGTCAGGTCTTTCTCGACATCGAAGCGTCGCTCGCGGGCGACAAATCGGACGCAACAAACATCTCGGTGTAAATTTGTCGCAATTCGGCCAGCGCGCCGTCAATGTCGCGCCGCTGGCGTTCGAGCAAGTTGATCTGCTCCACACATTTTCGGCGGCCGATCGGAAGCGCCTTGGCGCAACCACGGTCCCGCGCCGACAGCATTTCGCGGATTTCAGTCAGAGTGAAACCCAGTCGTTTTCCCTGCAGAATCAGCGTCAAACGATCTCGGTCTTCGAGGCTGAACAAGCGGGCCGAGCCGTTGCGTCGCGGAGCCAGCAAGCCCTTGCTCTGATAGAAACGCAGCGCCCTCAATGTGACGCCCGAATCGCGCGCGAGCTCTCCGATGGTAAGACTGTCTGCCCCGCGCGTGCCTGAGGGGCGTTCTGCGGTACTTCCGGCTCGATCCATACCACCATAAGCGTGACTTCGTTCTTCGCTATCCATGCCACCCCTGCGCGCCAGCATCGAATCGTGCGAATCCTAATCTTGCGACCGACAAGCCCGGTGGCACTCGGGTGTTCTGCCCGGAAAATATTACGGTCTGAGGAACCTGCGGACGCCTTCGCCCGGGCCACAGTCTTGCCCAAAACTGCAGTACGTCACCAAACGTTAACCGCTTGTTTACCGTCGCCGGGAAAAAGTCGGCCGTGGACGAAGGACCGAGCCCCATATCCACCCGTCGTTAACGCGCGCGGTTCCGCGAGAGTCGACCCGACTCTTGAAGTCACCACCTCGGACGTGGATGCGAGCAATGGATTTTGGCTTTGCGTCGAGCGTCAAAGGTATTCGATCCGACGCGCGCAGGACAGCGGAAGAAGCTGCGCGACGAGCTGGTCTGCCGCTGAATGACTGGCTTAACGCGGTCATCCTGCAACAGGCCGCGAAGCAAGGCATCAGACCCCCGTCACAGACGCGCTTGGAAGATGAGCGACCTTCGGAAGAGCTCTCCGACGTAAAATTGCGGTTGGATGATCTTGGACGGCGGCTCGATCAGATGACGCGCAGCGGATTCGCTGCCTACGCCCCAAGACGCAGCCGCGACGAGGCCGACCCGGTCGTCGAACAATTTGCACGGCTGGAGCAACGGATCGAGCAGTTGGCCAGCAACATCTCGCACGCATCAACAGCTGAGATGCCAAGCAAGCAGGCGCTTGAATTTGCGATTGCCGAAATTGCCGCACGCCGACGCCTGGACAAAGGAGATAGAACGCCGGCGCCTGACCTGACTGGTCTCGAAAATCAATTGCGCCGAATTACCGATCAGATCGAGACGCTACGACGCCCAGACATGGAGGGAGAGATCGCCGCGCTACGCTCGGAACTCGCCGAGATCGGTCACACGATAAATGAGGCACTGCCACGCCGGGCCATAGAATCAATCGAAAGGCAAATTCAGGAATTGGCCTACAGTGTCGTGGAGAGTCGGCAGGCGGGCATCGACAGCAACGTCCTGGCTGGGATCGAGTATGGACTTGCCGAGCTGCGCGACACACTGCGCGAGCTCGTGCCGGCCGAAAAGCTGTTGGGCTACAACGAGGCGATCGAGGCGCTCGGCCGCAAGATCGACTTCATACTCGCCCAAGACGACCCCGCCATGATCGAGCAACTGGACAATGTCTTCGCGACCTTGCGCGATATGGCGGCGCATGTCGCCTCCGACGAGACCGTTGGCGCCCTGACCGGCAGGATCCAGGCGCTCAGCGACAAGATTGATCACCTCGCGACAGTTGGAACCGCCGGCGACGCCTTCAACAGACTCGAACTTCGTATCGATGCTCTCAGCCGCGCCGTGTCCGAACGCGCAAACGGCGGCGATACCGCAATAGGGCATGTGGAAGCGCTGATCCAATCGCTGGCCGCCAAGATCGAACAGCTTCAATCGCGTGGAGACTGGACCGCACTCGACCATTTCGAAGGCCGCATCGCCACATTCATCGAGCGCTTGGAGGCAACGGACTCCCGGCTTAACCACCTAGATGCCATCGAGCGCGGGCTGGCCGATCTGCTGGTCCACATCGAGGAAATACGGACGCAGAAGGACACTGCCGGGACGCGGGCAGACAGCGCGCCTGGCATCGACCTGCTGAAGCAGGACATGGCGCGCACCCATGACGCACTCGCGGCCGTAAACGGGACACTCGACCGTGTTGCCAATCGCCTCACCACGATAGAAAACGATATTCGCAGCAATCGGACAGCCCCTGTGGCGGATGAGCATGCTGTTATAGAGCTGACTCAGGTTGTGGACGCCGCACCAACCCCGGTCGCAAAGAGTGCTGTGCGACATGACCTGATAACCCAGACCGCGACGAACCCGTCGCGCCACGCTGTGCCTGAAGCCGCGCCGACGACATCGGCTGACCCGATCAGCCGGATCGCGCGTCAGACCGAAATTACGGCCGGACCCGACTTGCATGAGGACCAGCCGCTTGAGCCTGGTTCCGGTCGGCCTGGATCGAGTGTTGCTGGGCTGCGTATCGCGGTCTCGGAAGCCGCGCTTGGTGCTGCGAGCCCCAGCGTTCCCGCAACCGGCTCTAAGTCGAGCTTCATCGCGGCGGCCCGTCGCGCTGCTCAAGCTGCGGGCCAGGATCCAAAAAACGGACACGCACGTCCCGAGCCTTCGAGAAAAACAGACGACGTACCGCTCCGCGCGAAGTTGGCAATGCGAGCCAAAGGCGTCCTGCTGGCGGCGAGCATCGTCGCCATAGTCGTGGGCCTGGTCCAAATCACGAGCAATATTTTCCACTTCGGAATCTTCGAAGCCGCCGACAGCAAGGTCGCGGTCAATTTCGAAACGGACCCCACCGCAGATTCCAGCGAAATCCAGAACGGGGACAACGAAACGGTCGCTGCCAGCAAGCTGGATAGCAAACCGACAACCGGCGACGGCGACGTCACGGCTAGTTTGCTTACGCCCCAGACTCTGCCGAGTTTGACTCCTGCGCCGCAAGCCCCGAAGGGGGATCCCGTTCAATCACTCCTGAATTCGCTAGATACCGGAAGCTTGTCCGCGCTGCTGAGTCCGCCATTGTTGAATGCTCCGTCGACGGGGCCGGCATCTCCGGCAAGAGGTGAGGTCACCGGCACGATCGCGCGGACACCGGCAGATAGCCGAACAGCGCGACCGGGGACTCCGGTCGCGCAGCCACCTGCGGCAGATGGTTTGCCCACCGCCATCGGCGGAGCGCGTCTGCGCAATGCGGCGGCCGCCGGTGATCCTGCCGCGGCCTACGAAGTAGCCATGCGCTTCATGGAAGGACGAGGCATATCCGCAAATCTTGAAGAGGCGGCCAAATGGCTCGAGCGCGCCGCGAGCAAAGGCCTTGCACCGGCGCAATTCCGCTATGCGAGCATGCTCGAAAAAGGACAGGGCGTCAGAAAGGACCTGGCCGCCGCGCAAAAACTTTATGTGACTGCAGCGGCCAAAGGCCACGCCAAAGCCATGCACAATCTCGCCGTTCTCTATGCGGAGGGCGTGGACGGCAAGCCAGACTACACCAACGCTGCCCTGTGGTTCCGCAAGGCTGCTGAACATGGCGTAGCCGACAGCCAATTCAATCTTGCCGTCCTGGTCGCGCGTGGTCTTGGGACGGAGAAAAACATCGCGGAGTCCTACAAGTGGTTTGCGCTGGCAGCCGCTCAAGGCGACCGGGATGCGGGCCGCAAACGTGACGATGCCGCGGCCGCCCTCGATGCGCCGACCCTGGCAGCCGCCCAGGACACGGTCAAAAATTTTGTAGCACGGGCGCAGCCGACAGCTGCGACTGCGGTTCCGGAACCACCGGGCGGCTGGGATCGGGCCGCACCCCCACCACAGGACAAGCCGCGCGCAGGCGGTCCACTCTCAATAAGCGCCGTCGCTTCCGGAAAGCAGTGAACCGCTCTACGGGCAGGAACTGACCCTCCGAAAAGCGACCCGACGAGCAATCCGCATCGATCACACTGCTGACGATCGGATGTCACGATGCTAGTTGTCATGACGAGAGACGGGGCGTACCGGTTGGTACAGCACGCCCCAATCCGTCGGACAAAAGCGCTTGCAGATCTATCTTCCCATCGCTGACTTGCCCGTAAACGTCTTCCTGGTTCTGGGGATGGGGCTGGCGGTCGGCTACATCTCCGGCATGTTCGGGATCGGCGGCGGGTTTTTGATGACACCGCTCCTGATTTTCGTCGGGATCTCGCCGGCAGTCGCGGTGGCGACCGTTTCCAGCCACATTGCCGCATCCTCATTCACCGGCGCGCTGAGTTACTGGCGCAAGCGTGCGGTCGACGTTGCTCTCGCTTTGATGCTGCTCAGCTCGGGCATTCTCGGCACGGCAACGGGCGTTTGGCTCTTCACCGAGCTGCGTGCGCTCGACCAACTCGATCTGATGATCGGCATTTCGTACGTCACGCTGCTGACCATCGTCGGGGCGATGATGATTTATGAAAGCGTGCGCGCCATCTCGCGGACGCGTCACGGCATGCCGGCAACACTGCGACGGCCGGGCAGCCATACGTGGCTTCACGGCCTACCGTTCAAGCTGAGATTCAAGCGGTCCAAAATATACGTGTCGGCGATTCCGGTCTGGGCGATCGGATTCGTCATCGGGTTTGTCGGCGCGATCATGGGCATTGGCGGCGGCTTCTTGCTGGTGCCGATGCTAATCTACTTCCTGCGAGTGCCGACTGCGACCGTCATCGGTACCTCGATGGTTCTGACTCTTGTCACCATGGCCTCAGCGACGGTGATGCACGCGGCGACGAATCATCTCGTGGACGCGGTGCTTGCCTTGATCCTGATGGTCGGCGGCGTTATCGGCGCGCAATTCGGCGCTCGCACCGGGCAGAAGATGCGCGGCGAACGCCTGCGTCTGCTTCTTGGCCTCCTGGTTTTCGCAGTAGGCTGCCGGTTCGCCTACGAACTGGTGGTGAAGCCCGACGACCTTTATTCGCTTCGCTACGTGGGGAGCGGATGATGCGACGGATCGCGATCACGCTCGCCTTTATCGCGTTGCTCTGCGGCGCAGGGCCCGCTATGGCCGAGCGACTGGTGGTATCGCTGTCAAACCATCGCGTAGCCGTTACCTCCAGTTTCGTCGGCGAAGAACTGGTGTTGTTCGGCACCATCGAACCCGATCCGATCACCAGTCCGCTGCGTCCGCCCTATGATCTCGTGGTCACGGTAACGGGGCCGCGCCAGACCCTGCGCACACGGCGCAAGGAGCGCGTCCTCGGCATTTGGGTCAACATGGATTCGCGCGAGTTCGTGCGCGTGCCGTCCTATCTTGCCGTTCTGAGCAACCGCCCGGTCAACACCATCGCCAACCCGGACACGTTGCGCCGCCTGCAGATCGGGCTCGACAATTTTCTGCTGCCGCAACGGATTGGAACCGACTTTGCCGACACGGTACGCGACGATCCGTTTCGCCGTTCTTTTGTGAGACTTCAGACACAGCAGGGTCTGTACCGCGAGTCGTCAACCGCCGTGACCTTCCTCACACCGACCGTGTTTCGTGCAGCAATCCCCATGCCTGCCGCAGTGCCAACCGGAAGCTATGGGATCGAGGTTGAACTGTTTACCGGCGGAAACCTGGTTGCCCGCACCAACTCGGCATTGGACGTGATCAAAACCGGCTTTGAACAGTATGTCGCCGACGCCGCACGGGATTACGGTCTTCTCTACGGGGCCGTGACTGCATTGATGGCGCTGCTGATCGGCTGGTTCGCTAGCGTGATATTCGCGCGCGACTAGTCCGGCAGGCACCGTTTTGCGGTGAAAGAATAAATCCGGCCCTCGCCGAGCAAATAGGCTTTAAATGCAAGCGTGCCGAAGACATCCGCAAAAGCGGCGTCCCTCACATTAAGTCCCCCGGTAAATGCGCCGAGGGCGGGCAATACCAGGCGCGTCGTATCGGCAGCAAAACAGCGGCGGCTGACCGCGCGGCCGCGATGCGCAATTCGGGCCACGGGATGCAAATGACCACTGATTTCACCGAAACCGCCTTTCGGCTCATGGCGAAACGTCAACGCACCAATTTTCAACGTTTCCCGGAATACGCCACCGATACCCTCGGCCGGCTCGGGATCGTGATTGCCGGTGATCCATATCCAGTCGCGTCCGCGTTGCAGTCTTGTCAGGTTGTCGCGATCCGTATCGCCCAACCGTGTCGGGCCGCCACCGTCGTGAAAGCTGTCACCGAGCGAGACGACGTAACGGGGCGAATAGTCCGCGATCAAGGCCGACAGGCACGCCAGCGTGCTTGCGGTGTCGTATGGGGGAAGCATTTGGCCGCGAGCAGCAAAACTTGAGCCTTTCTCCAGATGCAGGTCGGCAACGGCCAAGAGCTGATGTTCCGGCCAATAGATCGCACCGCGTGGATCGGCGAGAAGTGGAACTCCGGACAACACGATGAGATTGCCCTCGCCCTCCGCCAGATTTAACGCCGCTTGGCTCAACTCATCGCCTCCTTGATCAACTCGTCGGCCGCCTCGGCCAGCAGCGTATCGCCTGCCTCGCCGTACACGGTTTCCCTTCCAATCTCGAGCAGCACGGGAACCGATAGCGGCGAAACGTGGTCAAGGGCTTTATGAACGATTCGCCCCCTGATCCGCGAGAGCATTTCGCCGAGCCGCTTGATATCCAACAGACCTGTAGCCGCGTCGGCGCGCGCCGCGCGCAAAAGAATGTGATCCGGCTGATGTTTGCGCAGCACGTCATAGACGAGGTCAGTGGAAATCGTAAGTTGCCGGCGCGATTTTTCCTCGCCCGGGAAGCGCTTTTCGATCAGTCCGGCGATGATCGCGCAGCTGCGAAACGTGCGTTTCATCAGCGCCGATTCCGCAAGCCATGCTTCCAGATCATCACCAAGCATGTCTTCGTCGAATAACCGGGCGAGCGATAAGTCGCCGCGCTTGATGTGCAAGGCGATGTCACCCAGTCCCCACACCGCCAATGCATATTCATTGGCTACAAATCCGAGCGGCCGCAGTCGCGCGCGCTCCAGCCGACGCGTGAGCAACATGCCAAGTGTCTGGTGCGCTAGTCGGCCTTCGAACGGATAGCAGACAAGATAATAGTTGGCGGCCCTGGGGAATGTTTCGACCAACAGATCACCAGCCTTCGGAAGTATCGAGCGCCATTGCTGGATTTCCAGCCACTCGCGCACCTGATCAGGGAGCGCGCGCCACGCTTCAGGCTTCGCCAGAATGGCGCGCACTCGGGCGGCCAGATAGGTCGAAAGCGGAAACTTGCCGCCCTCGTAAGCCGGCACCTTGGGGTCAGTCGCGTCCGACCGTGAGACGTAAACTTCATCTTCGACCAGGGCCTCGTATTTGAGAATTTCGCCGGCAAATACGAACGTGTCTCCCGGCCTCAACGTCTCGATGAAATATTCCTCGACCTCGCCGAGCAGCCGTCCGCCGCGCGGCACGATGGCGCCGCTGCGACGCGAGCGCACGAGCCGGACCTTGATCATGTCGGCTTCGACGATCGTGCCGACATTCATGCGGTAACGCTGGGCGACCCGGGGATGCGTGATGCGCCAGCGGCCGTCCTTGCCCTGCCTGATCTTGGCAAACCGCTCATACGCCTTCAGCGCGTAACCCCCGGTCGCAACAAAGTCGACGGCGGCGTCAAAATCGGCGCGGCTGAGCGCGGCATAAGGCGCCGCGGCGCGGATCTCCGCGTAGAGTTCTTCGGCAATGAACGGCTCTCCACAAGCCCGCCCGAGGATGTGCTGGGCGAGCACATCGAGCGCACCGGTGCGCAATGGCGGCGTATCCTGGGCATTCTCGGCAACAGCGTCGATGGCCGCGCGGCATTCAAGCACCTCGAAACGATTTGCCGGCACCAACACCGCCTCGGACGGTTCATCGAGGCGGTGATTGGAACGTCCAATTCGCTGCAGCAACCGCGAGCATCCTTTCGGTGCACCGACATTGATCACCAGATCGACGTCGCCCCAGTCCACGCCAAGATCCAGGGACGATGTGCAAACCACCGCGCGCAGCTTGCCGGCGGCCATCGCGTCTTCGACGCGTCGTCGCTGCGCGACATCGAGAGAGCCGTGATGAAGTGCGATGGCGAGATTGTCGTCGTTGGCCTGCCACAATTCCTGAAAAAGAAATTCCGCCTGGCTGCGCGTATTGACGAATACCAGCGTGGTCTTGTGTGTCTTGATATGCGCGTAAATTTCCCCAAGTGCGTGACGCGCCGAATGGCCGGCCCACGGCAGATGCTCTTCGGTATCAAGCATCGTAACGATCGGTTGGGCGCCAGCCTGCGCCATAATCAGGTCGGCAAGCGCCCGACCCTGTAGCGGCTGCGGCACCAGAAACCGACGCAGTTCGTCAGGTTCGGCGACAGTCGCGGACAGGCCGATCGTGGTCAATTCGGGTGCGAGCGTGAACAGGCGCGCCAACCCGAGCGACAGCAGATCGCCGCGCTTTGACGTGACCAGCGAATGCAATTCGTCGAGGACCACGCGCTTGAGCGTACCGAACATATACGGCGCATCTGCGCTGGCGAGCAGCAGCGCCAATTGCTCCGGCGTGGTGAGCAGAATATCCGGCGGATCACGTCGCTGCCGCTGACGCTTGGATGTGGGCGTATCGCCCGTGCGAGTTTCGATCCGCACCGGCAGGCCCATTTCCTGAACAGGAATCTCGAGGTTGCGCGCAATATCGACGGCCAGCGCCTTCAGTGGCGAAATATAAAGGGTGTGCAGGCCCTGCGAGCGTGCCAAAGCGCGCCCGGTTGACTTCACGTTACGCGAGCGGACGCCGCGCTGACTCAACTCCACAAGCGTCGGCAAAAAGCCGGCCAAGGTCTTGCCGCCGCCAGTCGGCGCGATCAGCAGGGCCGAACGTCCGGCGCTGGCTTTCCCCAAAAGCGCAAGCTGATGCTCGCGCACCTGCCAATCGCGACCGGCGAACCAGCGGACGAAGACATCCGGCAATGGCGGCGTGTCGCTGAAGAGGTCTCGCGCGGGTTCCATGGAATTCAGTGTCCGGCCACCACAATCAATCCGGGCACGGGTACGCCTTTCTCGATGCGCGTGGATGCAAAATTCAGGCTGAGCAGGTTCAGGCCCGACGACGCGAGAGCAGCGCGTACGTGCGTTTCGCTGTGAGCGTAACGCAGTGTGTCGCGCAAAATGACGTGTTCGTTTTCATGCGTCTCAATGCTGAAAGCCAGCAGCCCGGACGAATCCATCACCTTCGCAACAGCGCTGAACACCGGCGCAAGGTCGTCGAAATACATGAAAACATCGGCTGCGAGCACAAGCTGATAGTGGCCCCCGATTTCCGCTTCGCTCGCCAGAAAAGCGAGAATCTCTTTCTCGATGAGGCGGTCATACATGCCCTTTGTTCGTGCCTGAACCAGCATTCCGGACGAAAGATCGACACCCACTATCCAGTCGCTGAACGGCCGTAGCGGCAAAGCCGCGAGGCCTGTGCCGCATCCGAGATCGAGAACCGAACCGAATTTCATGCGGCCATTCGGAGTGCACCCCCTCAATGGCACGGAACAGCAGCTCCGGGCCGCGATAGTTAAGACCCACCGTCAGTGCCTCGTCGAAACGGGGCGCGTAGCCATCAAACAGCGCGCGAACGTAGCCCTCCCCCATGGCACCGCCGGAGCGGACGCCCAGGCGCGTGAGACGAAGCGCGGCACCGTGGACGTCGCGCGGATCGGCTGCATTTGCTTGCCCGAAAGCCGCGACAGCGCCGGCGCGATCGCCCAGCCTTTCACGCAAGTCGCCGAGCATGAACCAGGCCGAGGCATATTTCGGCGCGAGCTCAAGCGCCTGCATCAGCAGGTCGGCGGCGCCCGTCAAGTCGCCCTTTGCCTCGCGATCGCGAGCCCATTCGAAACGTCGGTCGGCAATGACATCACCGGAGGACAGAAATATCGGACTGTTCATTCCCTGGTTCTTTGTCGTCTGGCACCGCATACCTATCTAATCACGATGCGTCCCGAAGATATCCTGGTTCCGACGCCGTCGGGCGTGTGTTGCAAGCCCGGTGGCTTCCACATCGATCCGACCCGCCCGGTCAAAAAGGCCCTGATCACACATGGCCACTCCGACCATGCGCGCGCCGGACACGACGCAGTCCTGGCAACGCAAGAAACCCTCGACATCATGCGCCTGCGCTATGGCGACAATTTCGCCGGCAGCACGCAGGCTGTTCGCTATGGCGAGAGCGTGAAGCTTGATGGCGCAACCGTCAGCTTCCATCCCGCCGGCCATGTGCTCGGTTCGGCGCAGATCCGTATCGAGTGTAACGGCCTCCGGGTCGTTGCCTCCGGCGATTACAAGGATGTCGTCGATCCGACGTGCGTCCCGTTTGAGCTGATCCCGTGCGATGTATTTATAACCGAGGCGACCTTCGGACTGCCGGTGTTCCGCCACCATGACGCCGAAGGCGAAATCGGCAAGCTCCTGCGTTCTGTCGAATTGTTCCCCGAGCGAGCGCACCTGGTTGGCGCCTACTCTCTCGGGAAGGCCCAGCGCGTTATGGCGATGTTGCGCGCGGCCGAGCACGATCAACCGATCTATATCCACGGCGCAATGGAAGCGATCACACGCTACTACGAGAGCCGCGCCATCAACCTGGGACGGATTGAGCTGGTGCGCGGCGCCGACAAAGCCGAACTCGGCGGTCACATCATCATCTGCCCTCCCAGCGCGATGAGCGACCTGTGGTCGCGCCGTTTTCCGGAACCGGTGACAGCGTTCGCCTCGGGCTGGATGCGCGTACGCGCACGCGCGCGTCAACATGGCGTCACCTTGCCGCTCGTGATTTCCGACCATGCCGATTGGGACGGCCTCACTACGACGATCACCGCGACTGGCGCTTCCGAAGTATGGGTCACACATGGCCAGGAAGATGCGCTGGTGCATTGGTGCCAGACCAAGGGTTTGAACGCGCGTCCGCTCGATATTGTCGGCTACGGCGATGAAGAGGATGCCGGCGCGCAAGCCGAGGCCGAAGCATGAATCGCTTCGCCGAACTGCTCGACCGGCTGGCCTACGAACCGGGACGCAACGCCAAGCTGCGACTGATCACCGAGTACCTGCGCGAAACACCGGATCCCGAGCGCGGCTGGGCGCTTGCGGCGCTCACCGGCGCGCTCAGTTTCAAGCACGCCAAGGCCGGCATGATTCGTGGTCTCATTGCCGAGCGCACGGATCCAGCGCTGTTTGCGCTGTCCTACGATTACGTTGGCGATTTGTCCGAAACGGTCGCGCTGATGTGGCCCGCCGACCCCAAACAAAAGTCCACGTCGGCGCCGACGCTGTCCGACGTTGTGCAAACCCTGTCCACGCTCGGCAAGGCACAGCTGCCGGCGCAGATCGCGCGTTGGCTCGATGGGCTGGACGAGACCGGGCGCTGGGCCCTCCTGAAGCTCGTGACCGGCGCGCTGCGGATCGGCGTATCGGCGCGGCTCGCAAAAACCGCGGTCGCATCCCTCGGCAACCGGCAATCCGATGAGATCGAAATTCTCTGGCCCGGATTGACACCGCCCTATCTGGATTTGTTCGCCTGGCTCGAGGGCCGAGCCGAGAAACCTTCCACGCGCGATCCGGCTCCGTTCCGCCCGGCAATGCTCGCGCACGCGGCGGAGGAATCCGACCTCTCCGCTCTCAACGCTGCGGACTATCTGGCCGAATGGAAATGGGACGGCATCCGCGTACAGGCAGTCGCCGGACATGATGAACATGGCGAATTGGTTGCCCGGCTCTATTCACGCACGGGCGAGGAAATTTCCCGCAGCTTCCCTGATCTGCTCGCCTCGTTGCGGCTGCCCTGTGCGATCGACGGCGAATTGTTGATCATGCGCGAGGCGCGCGTACAAACGTTCAACGTGTTGCAGCAGCGACTGAACCGCAAATCGGTGACCCCGAAGCTGGTGGCGGAGTTTCCCGCGCACTTGCGAGCCTATGATCTGCTGGCGGAAGGGGATGAAGACCTGCGCGATCGCCCTTTTTCCGATCGCCGCGAACGGCTGCAGGCGCTCATCACCAGGCTGAACGATCCGCGCATCGATATTTCGCCGCTGGTGCCATTCATAACCTGGAGTGACCTTACCGCCGCCCGTGCCGATCCGGCTTCGGCCGGCGCGGGCGCCGATGCCGACGCGGTCGAAGGCGTCATGGTGAAGCGTCGCGACGCGCCCTATGTGCCCGGTCGGCCGAAGGGGCCATGGTGGAAATGGAAACGCGACCCCATGGTGATCGATGCCGTGCTGATGTATGCGCAGCGCGGGCATGGCAAGCGCTCGTCCTACTATTCCGACTACACATTCGGTGTCTGGAGCAAAGGGGAGACCGGCGAACAGCTCGTGCCGGTCGGCAAGGCCTATTTCGGATTTACCGACGAAGAGTTGATCCAGATCGATCGTTTCGTCCGCCGCAATACCGTCGACAAATTCGGTCCCGTGCGCGAAGTCGTGCACGAACCGAAATCGGGGTTGGTGCTGGAAGTTGCATTCGAAGGACTGCAGCGCTCGACGCGGCACAAATCCGGTATCGCGATGCGCTTTCCGCGGATCAGTCGCTTGCGCTGGGACAAGCCGCCGGCCGAGGCCGACCGGCTGGAGACCCTCGAAAGCATGCTGGCGCAGCGCGAGCATGCTACAATGCCCGCACATGGAGGCAGTAATGTCTGAAAATCAGGTCGCGCGCTGGGTGGGCGGCTCTCCGTTGGGAGTGCTGGTACGCCTGATTCTGGTATCGATTTTGGTGGGCGTGATCCTTTCGGCGCTCGGCCTCGATCCGTTCGACATCATACAGAGCGTCGAGCGGCTGATCCGGTCGATCTGGAACATGGGCTTCGACGCGGTCCGCTGGCTGTGGCGCTATTTCCTGCTGGGTGCGGTGATCGTCATCCCGATCTGGTTCATCATGCGCATGGTCAATACGCCGCGCGGAAGGTAGATCCTAGCCCGGCCAGCTTTCCGCGGTGATGGCCGCCGCGTCGCTACCGACCATCGATGCCAACGAGTTGCGGTGGCCGCGCTTGAGCGCGGCGGTGAGATCGGTCTTGATCTCCGACACCAATCCGATGCCGTGATAAACCAGCGCGCTGTAGAGCTGCAGCAGCGTCGCGCCGGCCTTGATCTTGGCGATGGCGGTGGCGCCGGAGTTGACGCCGCCGACGCCGACGACGGGGAACGCCCCCTCCCCCCTCACAAAAGTTTCGGCGAGCATGCGCGTGGAGAGTTTGAACAGCGGCCGACCCGATAAGCCGCCCTGCTCGCCCGTCTTGCTGCGGTCGCGCAAAGAGCCAGGCCGCGTGATTGTCGTGTTCCCCACAATCATTCCATCGACGCGACGCTTTCGAGCGACGCCGACCACATCATCGAGTTCGGGCAATGTGAGATCCGGCGCAATCTTCAGGAGAATCGGTGTCGGTCCTATGCGCGGTCGCATTTGTTCGCGCGCATCGATCACACGGGCCAAAAGATCGTCGAGTGCATTCGCTTGTTGCAAATCGCGCAAACCCGGCGTGTTCGGCGAGGACACATTGACCGTAAAATAGCTGGCAACGGAGGAAAGCGTTTCGATCAGCCGGACGTAATCCTCAGCGCGATCTTTTGTGTCGCGATTGGCTCCGATGTTGACGCCGACGATCCCGCCCGAGCTGCGACGCGCGGCAAGACGCATATGCACCGCGGCCGCCCCCTCGTTATTGAACCCCAACCGATTGATGACGGCCTGATCGCTCTCGAGACGAAACAGGCGGGGTCTCGGGTTGCCGGATTGGGGCCGCGGTGTGACCGTTCCGACCTCTACGAAGCCGAAGCCGAGCCGCAACAACGCCTCCGGGACCTCCGCATTCTTGTCAAAGCCGGCGGCAAGACCGACCGGATTCGGAAACTTGAGTCCGAAAGCGCGCACGGCCAGTTCGTCCCCGTCGGCCGCCGCCCGGGTAAGGGGCATGATCCGCAAGGCCTTGATGGCAAGCCTGTGCGCGTCTTCGGGATCGAGCGCACGCAAGAACGGTCGCGACAGGCGGTCGAGCAGACCGATCAACGATCGAGCCTCCGTTGCATGACGGTCGACCCTATCGGCGAGGGCAGGGCTTATTCAAGGCCGCCGCCAAAGGAAAGGGTTGCGACAGGGGGTCAACTCAAGGCTATAATTCCTATCCTGTCGAATCCACTATTGCAGCCGGTGCGAGCGTCCATGCCCATGCTTAGCCACAACCAAATCTGGACTGCCATTGATCGTTTGGCCGCGCGCGCCAAGATGACGCCGTCAGGCCTTGCGAAAAAGGCTGGCCTCGATCCGACGACCTTCAACAAGTCCAAGCGCGTCACGCCGGAAGGTCGCCCGCGTTGGCCGTCAACAGAATCGGTCGCCAAGGCGCTTCAGGCGACCAGCACCAAGTTCGACACGTTCGTGACCCTGATCAGCGACGGCGGCAAGGCGACAATGCACAGCGTGCCGCTCATCGGTTTTGCCCAGGCCGGTGCCGGTGGATTTTTCGATGACGGCGGTTTTCCGGTCGGCAAAGGCTGGGAGGAAATCGCGTTTCCTTCCGTGAACGACGAGCACGCTTACGCCCTGGAAATTTCCGGCGATTCGATGAAACCCGCCTACCGTAGCGGCGACGTCATCATCGTGTCGCCAGGTGCCACTGTAAGAAAGGGGGATCGCGTCGTGGTCAAGACCAAAGACGGCGAGGTCATGGTCAAAGAACTCAAACGCAAAACCGCAAAAGCCGTTGAATTGAAATCACTCAACTCCGAACATCGCGACCGGACATTACCGACCGCCGATATCGTTTGGCTTGCGCGCATCGTCTGGGCGAGCCAGTAGCGCCGGCTGTCACGCAGACCGCGCCAACGCACCATCAATCATATCGATGGTGTTCTGCGGGCCATAAACCGCGACGAACGAGCCGAAGCGCGGACCTTTTTCCTGACCCAGCAAGACTTGATAGAGCAGATTGAACCAGTCGAGCGACACACCCGGCTTGCCATCCTTCGCCTTCTTTTTCTGGTCAAGGAACGGCTCACGGCGTCCGACCTCGTAGACCACGTTCTGGATCTCTTCGGCACTGGCCTCGGGTTTCAGTTGTGAAAGTGCGTCGCGCAGATCGATCAGTGCAGCGCGTTCGGCATCCGTAGGTTCGCGGAACCTTTTTTCAGGCAGCACGAAGTCACGGAAATAGTGAATGGCGTATTCGACCAGCTCATTCAGCTTGGGATGCGTCTTGGGTGTGACCCCCGGCCGGTAGCGTCCAATGAAACCCCACAAGGTCTCGGCATTCTCGGCATTCGACGAGGAGACGAGCGTAAGCAGCATGCCGAATGAGATCGGCATGTCGATCTTCGGGGGCTTGCCGGAGTGAATATGCCAGACTGGATTCGAAAGCTGCTGCCGGGAATCCTGCCGTTCGAAGCCATCGAGGAACTGATAGTACTCGTCAACATTGCGCGGAATGACGTCGAAATAGAGTCGCTTGGCGGCCTTCGGCTCGCGGTACATGAACAATGACAGGCTTTCGGGGCTGGCGTAGCGCAGCCACTCATCGATAGTCAGACCGTTGCCTTTCGACTTCGAAATCTTCTGGCCCTTTTCGTCGAGAAAGAGCTCATAGTTGAATCCTTCGGGTGCGACGCCGCCAAGTGCCCGGCAGATCTCACCCGACAATTTCACCGAATCGATCAGATCCTTTCCCGCCATCTCGTAGTCGACGCCAAGCGCAAGCCAGCGCATGGCCCAATCGGGCTTCCACTGCAGCTTGCAACGGCCGCCCGTGACCGGCGTGAGAATCAGTTCTTTAGTGTCAGGATCCTCGTAGGTGATGGTGCCAGCTTTGGCATCGTGAGCCGTAACCGGTACCTGCAGAACGATTCCGGTTGTCGGCGACACCGGCAAAAATGGCGAATACGTTGCCGCCCTCTCCTCACGCAACGAGGGCAGCATGATGGCCATGACCTCGTCGAAGCGGGAAAGCAACTTGAGCAAAGCCTGATCGAAACGGCCCGACTTGTAACATTCCGTCGACGACATGAATTCGTAGTCGAAGCCGAAATGATCCAGGAAGGAGCGCAACCGCGCATTGTTATGCTCACCGAAACTTGGGTGCGTGCCGAAAGGATCAGGCACCTTTGTCAGAGGCATGCCGAGATGCTGCTCCAGCAACTCCTTATTCGGCACATTGTCCGGGACTTTGCGCAATCCATCCATGTCATCGGAAAAAGCGACCAGCCGCGTTCTGACCTTGTCGTCGGTCAAGACACGAAACGCATGGCGCACCATGGTTGTTCGGGCGACTTCGCCGAACGTGCCGATGTGCGGCAGTCCAGATGGGCCATAACCGGTCTCGAAGATCACTTCGTCCTTGGGGTGCTTCTTGAGCCGCGCAACGATCTTGCGCGCCTCTTCGAACGGCCACGCATTGGACTGCTCGGCCAGTTGCCGCAAGTTGGTAACAGTTTCGGTCACACACAATCTCCGGGGCGCGGACACTAGAAATGCCGCCAGGTCACGTCAAATGCTTGCCGTCAAAAAGGGCTGACCGGGAAATAGCGCAGCCACAGGTCTGTGAAACGCCCCTTTTCCCACAACCGGAACAGTGCCCAGTTGAAGGCCTGCCGCAACAAATCATTGCCGCGCCTCACCGCGATGCCAACACCCTCGCCGAAAAACCGGCTCTCCAGGTAGGGGCCGCCCCGAAACACGCAGCAGTTGGCCGAGTCGGTACCATTGAGCCAGAAGGCCAGCGAAACTCCGTCACCGAAGAGAAGATCCACCTCGCCGCGCTTGAGCGCAAAGCGCGCAGCGTCTGCATCGGGAAAAGGCCGCAGCTCGGCTTCGGTAAAAAGCGTCTTCAGGAATGCTTCGTGTGCGGTGCCTGCGACCACTGCAATCTTTTTTCCCTCGAGGGCCTCCGGACGGATGTCCTCGATTGTGCTGTCACGGCGCGAAACGAACCGGGCCGGCGTCCGGTAGTATGGATCGCTGAAATCCACACGCGCTCGCATTTCCGGAGTGGCCCCAATTGATGCGATGACAGCATCGCCGTTGTTGCTGTTGAGCGCACTGATCAATGTATCGAACCGGCGCATCTGAACCGTGCAAGCGACCTTGAGTTCCTCGCAAATCATTCGCGCGAGATCTACGTTGAACCCAATGGGTGCTCCGTCGGGTCCGGCATAGTTGAAGGGCGGATAATCAGTCTCTGTCAGGAACCGGACTATGTTGATGCGCGAAAGATCTGGCCTTTCCGGCCGACGGCGGGGATCCCAGAAGCCGGGTACCGCCATCGGGTCCGCAGTCGCAGCGGCCGCTCCAGGTGGTGCAGATCCGGCGGCTGGAGGTGAACCGGGCGTGCCCTTCGTCGCCTGCGCGTGTGCGACCGCCGCGGTCAAGACCGTGAACATCACGACCACGGCGCGCATAGCACCGCGCCAACGCAGGCTTGAATCCAGCCTCATCCGACGGCCCTTCACCCAGAATCCTGGCGACCATATCATCGTCGTGGCAGCGGGCCAGTCATAATCAGGGATCATGCGGTCAGTTAGCAGCCATTCAAGCGCCGGTCAGACGCTTTTCAATTTCGTGCACGGGCATCTTGACGAGATCTTTGTCCACCTCGGCGCGAACCGCGACTTTTACGGCATGCGAATAAGCCGGACGGATCATTCCCAGCGCGCGTGGCGAGGCCACGATGATCAGCGACTTCGTTCGCCCGGATGCAAGCGCTTCCTCGAGATGCTGCGCCAACTGCGTCAGAAATGCCCGTTCAGCCTGATCATGCCAATCGGTCTGCTCGATCGCGCTTCGCGCACTGCCAACAGAATTGAAGGTGCGGCCCGGCGCATCTGTTCCAATCACATGTGTCGCCAAATCCTTCTGCTCGAAAACCTGCACCGTCTTGAGGTTGGGGGTCCTGATATCCCCCGCATTTTCCAGAACCAGCGCCTTTGCCCCATCGCAGACCACAACCCACTCTCCGTGCCGGATTAAAAGCGCAGTCATGGGCCAACCTCCTTAAATGAACGCAACTGAAAACAGATAGTTACGAACCTGGCATTTTGCCCGGACGAAATTGCTTGAGCGGTACTGCCGCCAGCGGCCACGCTGGCCGTCAGTTCGTGCCGTCAAGTAACCGTCGCGCGATGACCTGCGCCTGAATTTCGGCAGCGCCTTCAAAGATATTGAGAATTCGGGCATCGCACAGGATGCGTGACACTGGAAATTCCAGCGCGAATCCATTGCCGCCGTGCACCTGCACGGCGTTGTCTGCCGCTGCCCAGGCCACCCTCGCTGCCAGTAGCTTAGCCATACCGGCCTCAAGATCGCAGCGGCGCCCTGAGTCCTTTTCCCGCGCGGCGTGGTAAGTGAGTTGACGCGCAATCATGATTTCAACGGCCATCATGACGATTTTGTCGGCAACGCGAGGGAAGCCGACGATCGGACCGCCGAACTGCACACGGCTCTGCGCGTAATCAAGCGCCTGCTCCATGGCAGCTTGTGCGACGCCGATCGCTCGCGCGGCAGTTTGAATGCGCGCGGATTCGAAAGTCTGCATGAGCTGTTTGAAGCCGAGACCCTCGACACCGCCCAGCAAATTCTCGGCCTTCACCTCGAAACCGTCGAAGGCAATTTCATACTCCTTCATGCCGCGATAGCCGAGCACTTCGATCTCGGTTCCACTCATTCCCTTTGCCGGAAATGGGTTCTTGTCATCGCCGCGAGGCTTTTCGGCAAGAAGCATTGATAGACCGCGATGGCCAGCTTCCTTCGGATTGGTGCGTACAAGAAGCGTCATCAGATCGGCGCGCACCGGATGCGTAATCCACGTTTTGTTGCCATAGACCTTGTAAACATTACCCTCGCGAACCGCGCGCGTTTTGATCGACGCGAGATCCGAGCCCGTATTCGGCTCGGTAAAAACCGCGGTCGGAAGCACTTCTCCGGAAGCGATCTTGGGCAGCCATTTTTCTTTCTGCGCAGCCGTTCCACTGCCGAGAATCAATTCGGCGGCAATCTCTGACCGCGTGCCAAGCGAACCGACGCCGATATATCCTCGCGACAGCTCTTCCGAAACCACGCACATTGATTCCTTGCCGAGCCCCATTCCGCCGAATTCTTCCGGAATGGTGAGCCCAAAAACGCCCAGTTCCGACATCTGTTTGATTATGTCGAGCGGGATGTAACTGTTCGTCCGATGCCAACTTTGCGCGTGCCCAATCACCTCGGAATCAGCGAACCGGCGCATTTCCACACGAATCGATTCCAGTGTTTCTTCGAGGCCACAAACGCCAACGGTGGCGCCATGACTTGCACGCATCAATTCGATCAGCCGCGCTCGCCGTTCCGCAGTATTGCCGCTGGCGATCAGAGTTTCGGCGATCGGACCTAGGCGCGCGGCGACCTGATCTCGAGAAAGCCCGAGGTCAGACAACCTCACCACTTCATTTTGACTCATCGGAATTCCGCCCACGACCTGGGCCAGATATTCGCCAAGTCCGACTCGGATCAGTAGCTCCTCCAGCTCGCCGAGTGTTCCTTCGCCGGTCAATCGCACCGCATAGGACGCGAGTTGGCGAACAGCCTCTACATAGGTGGCAAGCCAGGCGAGCCCGTGGGTGGCACGTTGTTCTCGGTCGAACACACGGCCAACGACCCGACCCTCGACGGTGACCTGAGCAAGTACCTTTGTTGTCGCTTCTGCCAGAAGGGCATCCAGAGACGCGCTCGCCTCCTGGGCAAGCTCGATCAGTTGGGATTTTTCGGCAGAGCGGTGTGCACTGGCGGGCATCGAAGGCTCGCAGATAAAAATGGCCGGCCATTCACACTACGCGTGCACTGCACAAAAAGCAAAGTCACAAGAGAATTCAGACTCTTGGGCGGGGCCCAACACAGAGCCAGCGGGTCAAATGCTATAAAAATTAACCATTTCCGGACTACATCATTACCTGTGCTTTTGCGTGGGTCTTTCCCACGGATGCGAACCGAACCGCATGCGTCCGATCGAACTATCGCTTCCGCTCAACCGGCTGGCACGTGTGCTCGCCTCGTTCTCCGTCCGCACCCGTATAGTCCTCTTGGCGCTCATTCCTGTTGCGGGTTTCGTAGCCAACGGGCTCACCTTTACGGCCGGTGAAGGTGACGTCGGGCGCGCCTTCGCTACTGTTACCCACTCCACAGCGCTCGCTGACGCCAGCCGCGATTTCAAGAGCGCGGTGGCTTCGATGCGCATCATCGTCAAAGACTTCAGCGTCAGTCCCGACGACAATCTGGTCGTAAGCTTCGAGCAGGCACATTCACATGCGCTCAAGGCTCTTGAAACGCTGGCTGCGTCCATCGACCAAAATCACATTGAGAACATTGAGGGGCTGCGCAAGGACCTTATGTCCCTACGCGGCAATTTCAATGAATTGATTCAGGAGCAGAAGACACTGGGCTTCGACGACTCGTCCGGCCTGCGAAAGAACCTGCAGGTAGCCGGTAATGCAGTTGAGCGTATCATCAACGAGAGTATGTCGGGCCTCGTGGAGGCCGACGCCACCAAACTGCTGGTGGCGTTGTTATCCATGCGACATTTCGAGGCTGACTACCGGGTAAATCAGAGTGAAGTCTCGCGCCAGCAATTTCTCATGGCGTACAAAAAATTCACCGACCTCTTCAGCGGCATTGCAGGAACTCCCGAATTGAAGCGATCGCTCGAACAGCAGGTCAAGACTTACGCGGACACTTTTGAGAAATGGGTCGATGCCTACGACCGCGTTCGCCCGCTGCGTTCGATCATCGATATCGACAACCAGAACATGCTGCCCCGCGCAGACGAAATCATCCGGTACGCCCGCAGCACCGCAAGCGAAGCGTCTGAGCGCCTCGCTGTATCCCAATCGCGCACCCGAACCGGCATTATCGCAGTCGGCATTGCCATGGTCGCGCTCGGCCTCGGCTTCAGTTGGTTGATCGGGCGCAGCATCACGAGACCGCTCAACGGGCTCGTCACCGTCATGAAACGGCTTGCAGACGGTGACACCACAACGCGCATTCCGGCGACCCATGCACACGATGAAATCGGGGAAATGGCCCGCACCGTCATCGTGTTCCGGGATAGTATGATCGAGCGTCAAAGACTGGCCCAGACGCAAACCGAAGCGAGCCGTACACGTGAACAGCGCAGCGACATGATCGCGTCGACAATCGCGCAGTTCAAGACTTCGGTAGAAACTGCACTGGGCAAGCTGCGCGCAGCGTCGATGAAACTCGAATCAAGTTCGGCAGACCTCAACAAGGCTGGCGACACGGTGTCATCAGAAGCGGAGAATGCAAAAGGACGTGTGGCCGCCGCATCTGAAAACGTCACCGCAGCCGCCAGTTCGGTCGAGGAATTGGCGGCCTCGATTGCCGAAATCGCTTCGCAGGCGACGAAATCAACAGAAGTGGCGGGCCGCGCAGTTTCGGAAGCTCAACGCACCGTCAAGACAATGACGGAGTTGGGAACCGCGGCTACGCGCATCGGCGAAGTCGTGGGTCTCATCCAAGCCATTGCCGGGCAAACCAATCTGCTCGCACTCAACGCGACCATTGAAGCGGCGCGCGCAGGTGAATCCGGCAAAGGTTTTGCCGTTGTTGCCGCTGAGGTGAAGTCCCTGGCCGGCCAAACCGCGAAGGCAACGGAAGAGATCGCCGACCAGATCGGCTCGATCCAGTCCGCCGCTGACGATGCCTCTCAGGCGATTGAGCAGATGGATGCCATCATCCGCGAAATGTCGGCAATTGCGACAACGGTCGCCGCGACTGTCGGCCAGCAGAACTCGGCGGTAGCCGCAATCGCGGAAGGCGTCAGTCGCGCTTCGGGTGAAGCCCGCATCGGCGCCGAAGCCATGAGCCGTGTAACTGGCGTCACGGCCGATGCCCGTTCCACGGCATCAGGCGTCAAGGATCTCGCAGATTCCGTCGCCCTGGAGGCCGAAGGCCTCGAAGCCCAGGTCCGTCAATTTCTCAGCAGCGTCCAAGCAGCCTAGTTGGGCTGCAGGGCTTGCAAAGCGGCCCCCGATAGACGATTTGAAATGGATGCCGCCTGCGGGAGCATCTCTTGCGAGTTCTTAAGCGGTTACTGCAAATCGCAGACGACGCTTTTCGGCGTTTCATCGCCGACGACGGCTGGGCAATCGCGAGTCACATCGCTTTGTCCACGTTGATGGCCATGTTTCCGTTCCTGATCGTGGTTGCCGCGCTGGCAGGTTTTTTCTTCGGATCGCAGGAACTCGCAGACGAAGCCGCGCGCTTGTTGCTTGAAGCGTGGCCGAAACAGGTAGCGGCGCCTATTGCTCTGGACATCACCGGCGTGATGACGTCGACGCGCGGAGACGTATTGACGGTTGGTGTCGTGTTAGCGCTTTATTTCGCCTCGAGCGGCGTCGAAAGTCTGCGCATAGGGCTCAATCGCGCGTACGACATCAAAGAAATGCGTTCTTGGTGGGTGCTTCGGATTGAGTTGATCGTCTACGTGTTGGTGGGGGCGGTCGCCATATTGGCTTTTTCGTTCCTGGTTGTCTTTGCCCCGCTGATCATCTCAAAGCTCATCCACTACGTGCCGGCGCTCGAGCAATTCGGAAATACCATCACTCTTGCACGTTACGGTGTCGCAGCATCCGTTCTCGTGATGGCGCTGACGATTGTACACCTCTGGCTGCCTGCCGGCCGGCGCTCCTTTGGACAGATCGCACCAGGAATCATTGCCACCCTTTTGCTGTGGCTGATCAGTGGCGCCGTTTTCGGCCGTTATCTGGCCGACTATGCGTTTGCCTACGTATCAATGTACGCCGGCCTGGCATCGGCCATGGTCGCGCTCGTCTTCCTTTATATCTGCGCGTCGATTTTCATTTACGGCGGCGAGCTGAATTCAGCGATCGCCCAGATGCGGCTGAAAGAGCGCTAGCCGCCTGAAGCTTCAATGGCGTCGTCAAACGTCCTCAGGCCGGTGCGCGGCGCGTTCACCATCACCGCCATGTTCCCCGGCGGGTGTTGGTTTTTCCACATCTTCATATGAGCCAGGGGTATCTTGTCCCAGGCAAAGACCTCGCTCATGCACGGATCAATACGCTGCTCGAGCACGAAACGATTTGCCTGAGACGCCTGTTTGAGATGTGCGAAATGTGAGCCCTGTATGCGCTTCTGGCGCATCCATACGTACCGCGCGTCGAATGTGAGGTTGTAACCTGTCGTTCCGGCGCAGAACACAACCATTCCACCGCGCTTTACCACGAGGCATGAAACCGGAAATGTCTGCTCACCCGGATGCTCGAACACAATGTCGACGTCGCGCTTGCCCGTGATGTCCCAGATGGCCTTGCCGAAACGTCGGGCTTCCTTCGTCCAGGTCGCAAACTCGGGCGAGTTCACGGCCGGCATCTGGCCCCAGCAGGTGAAATCCTTGCGGTTGATCACGCCTTTGGCACCAAGGTTGAGGACATACTCGGTCCTCAACTCGTCGGAAATCACCGCAATAGCGTTGGCACCAGACGCCGCCACAAGCTGCAGCCCGAATACGCCGAGGCCGCCTGAACCGCCCCACACCAACACATTGTCACCGGGCTTCAGAGTATGCGGCGAATGGCCGAAGAGCATGCGATACGCCGTCGCAAGTGTGAGCGTGTAGCAGGCCGATTCTTCCCAGGAGAGATGGTTCGGCTTGTGCATCAGTTGCCGCGATTGCACACGGCAGAACTGCGCGAACGATCCATCGGGCGTCTCGTATCCCCAGATCCGCTGCGAAGGAGACAGCAACGGATCTCCGCCGTTGCAGTCTTCATCGTCGCCGTCGTCCTGATTGCAGTGGACGATGACTTCATCGCCGACCTTCCAGCGCTTGACCTTTGAGCCTACCGCCCAAACGACTCCCGACGCGTCCGAGCCGGCAATGTGGAACGGATGCTTGTGGCCGTCGAGCGGCGAGATCGGAACCCCGAGACCGGCCCAAATGCCATTGTAGTTCACACCACCCGCCATGACGTAGACGAGCACCTCGTCATCGGCGATCGGCCAGGTCGGTACGACTTCAAGCTGGAAAGATTGGTCGGGAGGACCGTGCCGCTCCTTGCGGATGACCCAGGCATGCATTTTTTCGGGCACATGTCCGAGCGGCGGAATCTCACCGATCCCGTAAAGATCCTTGAGAGGTGCGACAGCCCTCGCCTTTGCAACCGCCGGCATCGAAGTTCTCCTTTGACTGATAACACTCTGACGTAAATTATGTTGCATCGCAATATTTCCGTTACCGCCGCAGAAAGCTCTTCTTGGACAGAGCGTTACGGCGGTTCTGTGCCGCCTTTGCAAATCGCGTGGAGCAACCCTTTAAGGGTTTTGCAATGGGCCCGGCCTAGCTTGGCCAAACGCAGCAGGGCGCGGGGATGTCCGAACAGATCATTCGCCGGAGCGGAATGGCGGTGGATATGCAATCCACCCTGCCGTGGCTCATGGCCGCGGGCGCGTATGCATTGTTGCTCTTGTTAGGACCGCGACTGCTTTCGGATCCGGACACCTATTCACACATTGCGCTTGGACGCTGGATTCTCGACCACCACGTCGTTCCGACCACCGATCCATTCTCAGCAAACTTTCGCGGGACGCATTGGGTCGCGTTCGAGTGGCTCTCACAAATCGCATTTGCTGGAGCGCACGCGCTTGGGGGCTGGCTTGGCGTCGTCGCGCTGACGGCAGCTGCAGTTGCAACGGCTCTCGGTCTGTTGACCCGATTTCTGCTGCGCGAGTGGCAACCGAACGCAGTCTTTGTCGCTGTGCTCTGCGCGTTCTTGCTGACGGCCCCACACATCCTCGCGCGTCCTCATATTCTTGCGCTCCCGGTGATGGTCGCCTGGATCGCTACATTGATCCGCGCCGTCGACACACGCGCCGCTCCGCCCTGGCACGTTTTGCCGCTGATGGTCCTGTGGGCGAACCTGCACGGCAGTTTCACGTTTGGTCTGGCAATGATCGCACCGATTGCGTGTGACGCGCTCTGGCGTGCGGCGCGTTCGGAGCGATCGGTCGTTTTCCGGCAATGGTTCTCATTCGCACTCCTCGCGCTAGGTGCGGCTTGCGTGAACCCGTACGGGCCCGAAATGATTCTGGTGACGTTCCGCACGGTAGCCTTGGGTGCAGCCTTGACGACCGTGGCCGAGTGGCGCTCGCAGGATTTTACGCATCTCGGTGCGTTCGAAGTGATCATGCTCGGCGCCTTTGGTTTTGCGCTTTACCGCGGCGTGACGTTGCCGTGGCTGCGAATCGTAATGTTGTTCGGCGTGTTGCACCTCGCGCTGTCGCAGGTACGCCACGCTGACCTCCTGGGAATGCTCGCACCGATATTTCTCGCCCGCCCCTTGGCCGAACAATTCAAGGCGATTGCAGCCGACGGCCCGGTCTCGGCGCCACCTCACAGGATGTTGCTGCCGATCGTGGCTTTGGCAGTGTTGGCAGGAACGACTGCTTTGGCATCGCGCCGCGATATTGCACCAGCCGCCAGAATTACTCCCGCAAACGCAATCCAATTCGTCGAGCTCGCCAAGGTAGGCCCGGTCCTCAACGACTACGACTTCGGCGGTTATCTTGATTTTGTCGGCATCGCACCTTTTATCGACGGCCGTGCCGAACTTTACGGCGAACGGTATATGCTCCGTCATGACCGCGCGCTGAGTTTGCAAAACCCTCCGGACTTTCTGCAGCTACTCGGCGAATACCGCATCCAGGCGACGTTGCTTGCACCATCGACGCCGGCCGTTGGCCTACTCGATCGGCTTCCTGAGTGGAAACGCGCGTATACCGACGACGTTGCCGTCGTTCACATGCGTCGCTGAGCCGCTCACTGACAACGATAAATTCGTCCACAGGCGTCGACGCGGCTCCGACTTTGGTATTCAATTGTATCGACAGGCGGCCGTCATCGGGCACGTGTCGCCTATCGGGGGAAAGCCATGTCATTGCAAGCTTTGATCATCCTCATCATCGTTGGGGCGATCGCCGGTTGGCTCGCCGGCATCATCGTCAAAGGCGTCGGTTTCGGCCTCGTCGGTAACATTATCGTGGGCATCGTTGGCGCCTTTATCGGCACTTGGGTGCTCGGTGCGCTCGGCATCATGATTGGAGGGGGAATTATCGCCTCTATCATTAACGCGACGATCGGCGCCGTAATCCTGCTGTTTATAATAAGTCTCGTGAAACGAGCTTAGTCAGCCCGTTTCCACAGCGCGCTCTGACAAATAACAGCCAAGTCCATCGGGCTTTGGCTGAGCGATGTTGCGTTGCAACAAACGCTGGGCCAAGATGGCCTCGTCAGGCCAGCGATGCGCGACAAAACTCACCGCGACAAACCTTGGATTTTCCGCACCTATGCCGGCCATTCAACGGCTGCGGATTCCAACGCGCTTTACCGCAAGAACCTGGCCAAGGGGCAGACCGGCCTTTCGGTCGCTTTCGATTTACCGACCCAAACCGGATACGACTCCGACCACGTGCTCGCGAGAGGCGAAGTCGGCAAGGTCGGGGTGCCGATTTGCCATCTCGGCGATATGCGCATGCTGTTCGACGGCATTCCGCTCGACACGATGAACACGTCGATGACCATCAATGCCACCGCGGCGTGGCTGATGGCACTTTACATTGCGGTCGCTGACGAGCAGGGCGCGCCTCGGAGTACCCTGCAGGGCACCATTCAGAACGACATTATCAAAGAATACCTTTCCCGCGGCACCTACGTCTTTCCGCCGGCGCCATCGATGCGGCTGATCAAGGACGTGATCCTGTTTACGACCAAAGAAATTCCGAAATGGAATCCGATCAACGTCTGTTCCTACCATCTGCAGGAAGCGGGTGCGACGCCGGTGCAAGAGCTTGCCTTCGCCCTTGCTACCGCGATCGCTGTACTCGATACCGTGAAAAAATCGGGTGAAGTATCACCGGAAAAGTTTGGTGACGTTGTCGGGCGTATCTCGTTCTTCGTGAATGCCGGTCTGCGTTTCATTACCGAACTTTGCAAGATGCGCGCCTTCACGGAGTTGTGGGACGAGATCACTCGCGAGCGCTACGGAATCACCGACGCAAAGCAGCGACTGTTTCGCTATGGCGTGCAGGTAAATTCCCTCGGTCTGACCGAGCCGCAACCTGAGAACAATGTCGCGCGCATTCTCATAGAAATGCTGGCAGTCACCTTGTCTAAGAATGCGCGGGCTCGCGCCGTACAGCTGCCGACCTGGAACGAGGCACTCGGACTTCCGCGGCCATGGGACCAGCAATGGTCATTGCGCATGCAGCAGATCCTCGCCTACGAAACCGATCTCCTCGATTACGGCGATATTTTCGACGGGTCGGGAGAGATTGCGCGCAAGGTTGACGATCTAAAGCGTCAGGCTCGAGAAGAACTGACGCGCATCGAAGCGATGGGCGGCGCGGTCGCTGCCGTCGATACCGGCTACCTGAAGCAACAGCTGGTCGAATCGAATACGGCGCGCCTCGAGGCGATCGAGCGCGGTGACCAGATCGTTGTGGGCGTCAACAAGTATCTCGAGAGCGAGCCCTCGCCGCTGGCAGGTACCGCCGATTCTATTTTCATTGTGTCGGAGGACGCGGAGCGCAACCAGATCGATCGGCTCAAGGCATGGCGCGCATCTCGCGACGACGCGGCAGTGGCCGAGGCCTTGAATGAACTAAAGCGCGCCGCGCGCGGTAACGGAAATATCATGCCGGCTTCGATCACCTGCGCCAAAGCAGGCGTCACCACCGGAGAATGGGGCTGGTCCCTCCGCGAGGCCTTTGGCGAATATCGCGCGCCGACCGGTGTGGGTCGTGCGATGCGCAATGACGTCACCGGCCTAGACGACGTTCGGGCGGATGTGGATCGCGTCTCCCGCAAGCTGGGCCGTCGCCTCACCTTCCTGGTCGGCAAACCGGGCCTCGATGGCCACTCCAATGGAGCGGAGCAGATCGCGGTTCGTGCCCGCGATGCCGGAATGCAAGTTGTGTACGAGGGCATTCGCCTCACGCCGGAAGAGATCGTCGACGCCGCGCGCAAGGAAAAGGCCCATGTCATCGGCTTGTCGGTCCTTTCGGGCAGCCACTTGCCGCTCGTGGGGGATGTCGTCGACCGCATGAAGCGAGCGGGCCTCAACGTGCCGGTGATTGTCGGCGGCATTATCCCGCCTGAGGACGCAGCCGAACTGGAGAAGGCCGGCGTTGCGGCGGTTTACACCCCGAAGGATTTCGAACTAAATCGCATCATGTCTGACGTCGTGCGAATCGTCGAACGCGCCAAAGGCGTGACGAACACGTAAATTCAATAAGTGAGCCTTGCAAGCACCTGCGCTAATTTGGCCGGACTGACGGGCTTCACGAAATAGTAGTTCACACCGGCCGTGCGCGCGGCCTGCGCATCCCCAGTCCCGTCGTGACCGGAAATAGCGACTACCGGGGTCTGCCCGACTTTACCGGGCAGCGTACGGATCCGTCGCGTTGCTTCAAGTCCGCCCAACCCTGAGAGCGTGACGTCCATCAGCACGGCGTCATAAGTACCACGCGTCACCGCATCAATCGCTGCTTCGCCAGTCTCTACAAAATCAACTCGGTGACCAAGCTCGCGCAGGATCGTGTTCATCACGACGCGCCCATAGGGATTGTCCTCGGCGCAAAGAATGGACAGCGGCCGCGTCGGTACCGGCGGCGCCTGCGTCCGTTCTGAGGAGCGGGTCACGTCGGCACGATCTACCAGCACGGTCAGGCGGAATGTCGATCCGCCCCCTTTCCTGCTCGTGACCTCAAGATCTCCTCCCATCGCTTTCGCAAGACGTTTGACAAAAGAAATACCAAGTCCTGCCCCGCCATAGCGTCTGGCAATTTCCGCGCTCCCTTGCGCGAATGGACGGAATAGCTGTTTCAATTCGCCCGCGCTCATTCCAATTCCACTATCAGTGAACCTGTACACCAGTCGTACACGCTTGCGCGGTGCGGTTTCGGCATCGGCGGTGAACTGCACACTCCCGACATCGGTGAATTTCACGGCATTGTCCGCGAGGTTTTCGAGCGCGGCGCGGAGACGCAGGACATCTCCCCTAGCCATAGCGGGAAGATCAACTGCGATCTTCACGTCGGTGGAAAGCGCCTTGTTACTTGCGCGTGCTTCCAGTGTGGCACCGATGGTTTCCGCTAAAACGCGCGGCGAGAACGGCTCATTGCGAAGCACGAGTCTGCGAACGTTTGCTCTGGCCCCATCAACGATCAGAGTGGAGAGTGCAGTCAGATGATCGGCGCCGCTCTTGATCGCGCCAGCCCATTCGCGTTCGCGCGCACCCAGATCGGAAGAGGCCAGCAATTCCGCCAAAGCCACAATGCCGGTAAGCGGTGTGCGAATGTCGTGCGCTATACCTGCGAGCGCAGCCTCAACCGCAGTCGCCTGCGTATCTTTGCGCGCACGAGATGATGGTGCACGCGTTCGCCTGGCAGATCTGGCCTTGGCCTTCCGTTTGGACATTGTCTCCCCTTACCCGGGCCGACAATGCCACGGATGCACGGCTCAATCGAGGCCGGCCAGTCGGCGGATATCAGCCAGCGTTGCGCCTTTCGCGCGAAGCGCGCGCAGGCTGGTAGACTGCGTTGATTTCGATAGCTTGCCGCCATCGGCATCGAGGATAAGCCGGTGATGGTGGTAACGGGGATGGGGCAACCCGAGGAGCGCCTGCAGAAGCCGATGGACGGCCGTGGCGTGGAACAGGTCTCGGCCGCGCACCACATCGGTCACGCCTTGCGCAGCATCGTCGATAACCACCGCCAAGTGATAACTGGTTGGCGTTTCCTTGCGCGCCAGAATGACGTCCCCCCAGATGGCCGGATTGACCACGATTGTCCCGACTTCGCCTTCAGGTCCTTTACCGGTCTCCTGCCAGTCCAGTGTCCCGACGCGCCTGAGTGCTGCCTGCATATCCAATCGCAAGGCGTAGGGCTCCCCGAACTCCATACGGCGCTGTCGTTCATCAGGCGGAATGATCTTTGCATTACCTGGATAGAGAGGCGCTCCGTCCGGATCGCGCGGCCATGACGCCTGCTCTTCACGATCTGCAACCAGTCGCGCAATCTCAGCGCGACTCTCGAAACTCGGATAGACGAGGCCCATGGCCTCGAGTTGGGTCAGCGCGGCACGATAGTCCACCCAGTGGTCGGACTGACGCCTGACCGGCTTTTCCCACTGGAGTCCGATCCACTCCAGATCTTCATAGATCCCGGATTCGAATTCAGGCCGGCACCGGGCTTGATCGATATCTTCGATGCGCAAAAGCAGTCGCCCATCTTTCGCTTTAGCCATGTCGGCATTGAGGATTGCCGACAAAGCGTGACCGAGATGCAGATAGCCGTTTGGCGACGGTGCAAAGCGAAAAACGGGTGGCATTGTTGTTGCGAATTTCGGCGTTAGCTTGATTCCCACTTCCATGCTAGCGAGCCACATAATACCAAGGAAAGCATGACTTACTTCCTTCGCACCGAAGCCGATTTGCAACTGGGACTTGCGCAGCTAATTCTCGCAGATCCGCGCCTCAAGCCTGTCGCCGACAAGGCAGGGACTTTTGCTCTGCGCCGACGCGAACCCGGGTTCTCCGGACTTTGCGCAATCGTATGCGGACAACAGCTCTCGACCGCGAGTGCGGCCGCAATTCGCGCTCGCCTGTTTGCAGCATTTGATCCGTTTCACCACGACACCGTGCGGCGAGCGCGCACAGAAAAGCTCAAGCGCCTCGGCCTTTCGGCGCCGAAGATCAAATCAATCCGGGAAATCGGAAAGGCCGTCGCGAAAGGAAACATTGACCTCACCGCAGTCGGCAACATGGGCGCCGACGAAGCGCACACCACACTGACCTCACTTCACGGGGTGGGCCCGTGGACCGCCGACATTTATCTGCTGTTCTGTCTCGGCCACGCGGACGCGTTTCCTGCCGGAGACTTGGCGGTCCAGGAGTCTGCCCGTATCGCCCTCAACTTGCGAAAGCGTCCCGACGCAAAAGCACTCGCAAAATTGGCCGAGGCGTGGCGTCCATGGCGAGGCGTGGCAGCGCATCTCCTATGGGCCTATTATCACGTGGTAAAGAAACGTGACGTGGTCCCGGTTCAGCCGAATGGCGGGCCGAAAAAGACGGCCGGCAAGGATCCAGGGAAAAGGAAAAAGAAGAATGGCTGAACTCGACGGCCCGCGGCTCGCCCCGCGCTCGGGACCCGCGCGTCAACTCGTAGTTTTCCTGCACGGTTACGGTGCCGATGGAAACGATCTGATTGAGATCGGGCGCGCCTGGCAGGGTCTCTTGCCCTCCGCGGCATTTGTATCACCGCACGCGCCGCGTCCTTGTGGGCAGGCGCCTGTTGGTCGCGAGTGGTTTCCGCTTACATTTCGTGACCCGGACGAGCGTTGGGTTGGCGTTAACGCGGCGGCACCTGTTCTGAACAGCTTTCTCGACGCCGAATTGAAGCGGCACAATCTCCCTCCTTCCGCGCTCGCTCTGGTCGGTTTCAGCCAAGGGACCATGATGTCGCTTCACGTCGGCTTGCGTCGGTCAGTGGCGCCGGCGGCAATCGTCGGCTACTCCGGAATGCTCGTGACGCCAGAGAAAGCTGACTCCGCGGCTTTCGCCGCCGAAATTCGAAGTCGGCCACCCGTGCTGCTGGTGCACGGCGATGAAGATCAGCTTATTCCGGTTCAGGCACTGTTTCATGCAGCGCAAGGTCTGGCTGCGCTTGAGGTCCCGGTGGAATGGCACGTATCGGCGGGAATCGGTCACGGAATTGATCAGGAAGGCCTCCGCCAGGGTGGCGAATTCCTTGCCAAGCGCTTCGCCCGGCTCAAATAGCAGGCTTGCGGGCAACTCCCCGTCACGGCTTCACAATCCTGTCACGCTGCCCTATTACTAGCCCGTCAGCTGCGTGGCGGCAGCGTTCCAAGGAGGTGAGGAGCGTCGCTTGAACGTGCACGTTTCGCCCAGCGGTTTTCCGGCCCTGGTGCTCAACGCGGATTTCCGACCGTTGAGCTATTACCCGCTCTCGCTGTGGTCCTGGCAGGACGCGATAAAGGCGGTCTTCCTCGAACGCGTGAATATCGTCGCCAACTACGATCGCGCGGTGCACAGCCCATCCTTCGAAATGAAGTTGCCGAGCGTGGTTTCGCTCAAGACCTTCGTAAAGCCTTCGACCCATCCGGCCTTCACCCGCTTTAACGTGTTTCTGCGCGACCGGTTCGCTTGCCAGTATTGCGGCGACCGTGACGATCTCACGTTCGATCATTTGTTACCGCGTTCGCGCGGTGGACACACGACTTGGGATAACGTGGTGGCCGCCTGCTCTCCCTGCAATCTGCGCAAGAGTAATCTCACCCCCGGCGAAGCCAAGATGTGGCCATCACAGATGCCGTTCCAACCGACCGTGCATCATCTGCACAGGAACGGTCGGCTGTTCCCGCCGAACTATTTGCACGAAAGCTGGCTCGACTATCTCTATTGGGACACCGAGCTGGAGCCATAAGGCGCCACCCTCACTTTGGAGCTATCCATGAAGAGCAAGCTGCACCGTCACGGCAGCAGGCGAGCAATTTTGCTTGCAGTCCCGGTTGTCGCTGCCCTTTGCGCCAGTGGCCCCGTCGCCGCCCAGTCTGGTCCTGCGTCCGCCGGACATGTCGATCCGCAATTGATCGAGGATCTGGTCGCAGCGAACCGCATTCTCGCTGATCAGGGGGTGCTCGATGGCTGGGGCCATGTGAGCGTGCGTCATCCACGTGATCCGAATCGGTATTTGTTGTCGCGTTCGCTCGCACCTGAACTGATCAGTGCGGGTGACATCATGGAATTCGACCTGGACAGCAATCCCGTCGATGCCAAAGGCCGATCACTGTACACAGAGAGATTCATTCACGGCGAAATCTACAAGGCACGGCCGGATGTCATGGCCATCGTGCACACGCATGCACCGGCATTGATTCCGTTTGGAATCAGCAAAGTCCCGTTGAAACCGGTCTATCACCGGTCTGCGTTCGTAGCAGCCGGCGTTCCTGTATTTGAGATCCGCGAGCGCGCCGGCATGACCGACATGCTGATCCGCGACCAGGCGCTGGGTCGCGCGCTTGCCGACGCACTCGGAAATCATCCGGGGGCCTTGATGCGCGGCCATGGCGCGGTGATTGTAGGCCCTTCGATTCAGCGCGTGGTCGGGCGCAGCATCTTCCTTCCCCTCAATGCGACCATGCAAATGCAGGCGATAGCACTCGGCGGCCCTGTGACCTATCTCGACCGCGAAGAAGCAAAGAAGATCGAAGAGCGGGAAGGTTATGGTTTAGGCCGGGCCTGGGAAGCCTGGAAGCGCAAAGCGCTGGCAAAGCAGTGAACACCTTGTTTTCGAACAAACAACGCCTATATGGTGCTCACCGGTGACGTCGAGCCTCACAGCTCAGTCATCGAGCGGCCACGAATGTGTAGTGGGCGACGCCGGATGTACGCGCGCCTCGCAATTCGTGGTCGTCAGTTTTTTTCCGACTTACGTCCCGGTTTTAAGCCGTTCCTTGTCGTAACCGGCGATGCGTTTGTAGCCTTCCGACAGAGCGATGAGTTCTTCGCGGCTAATTACGTCGTCGATATTCTTAAACGGCTTGTCGCCAGTACGGCGATAAACTTCGTGCAAGATCGCATCGGGAGGCGCCTTGCGGTTTGCGAGCACCACTTCGCTCGTCGCGGGTAGTCGCTTGGCTTCGTAAGCCTTGAGCGCAGCGACCGCGTCGGCGTTGGCGACGAGTGCGTCGGCCAACGCGCTGCAGTCCAAAATGGCTTGTGCCGCACCATTGGCTCCGCGCGGATACATTGGATGCGCGGCGTCGCCCAGAAGCGTCAGGCGGCCAAAGCTCCATCGCGGCTAACGGATCCTGATCAACCATCGGATACTCGAGGATCGCGTCGGCACTGCTGATGAATTTCGGCACGTCAAGCCAATCGAAATGCCAGTCCGCCATTGCGGGCAGAAAGTCTTCCAATTTCCCACGTCGGTTCCAGTCGCGCGCCTGGTATTGCGGTGTCTCGATGTCACAGACCCAATTCACAAGTTGGTGGCCGTTCGCATCGACATTGTTCCGTATCGGATAGATCAAAAGCTTCGCCGGATGGTGCCAGCCAATGCGGATCATGCTGGCGCCCGAAAGGAACGGCTTCCAGCGCGTGACCCCCCGCCACATGTTGATGCCGGAATATTTCGGCGGACCTTCGTTTGGATAAAGTTGCTTGCGTAGGACCGAATGAATGCCTTCTGCGCTGACCACGACGCTTCCGCGCTGGGCCGGCAGCGGCTTACCCGCAACGTCCTCAAAATGCGCAACTGCTTCGGGCCCTTCATGCTCGACGCGAGTGCATCGCCAACCCGTGATCACCTTGTCGGCTCCGGCCCGCTTTACAAACGCGTCAAGCAAAACCATCTGCAGGTCGCCGCGATGAATAGAGAACTGCGGCACGTCGTAGCCGGCGAAACGGCCGGCCGGCTCGCTGTAAATGAACTGGCCGAAACGGTTGTAGAAGCAATATTCGCGGGTGGTCACGGCCACGTTCGCGAGCGCCTCTTCGAGACCGAGCGCGCACAGTTCGCGCGACGCATGGGGCAGGATATTGATGCCTACCCCGACCGCCTTGAGTTCAGGAGCCGCTTCGAAGATTCGGCATGCGATTCCGGCGCGATGGAGCATCAGCCCCAGCGTCAACCCGCCGATGCCCGCGCCGATGATCAGAACTTCCATGATGACCAACCTTTGACGATTTTCTAGCGGGAACGCCTCTGCAGCGCCAGCGACTCCTTGATCCCCCAGCCAGCAGTTGCCGCAAGAAACAGCGACACCAAAACATCGTAACCGGCAAGCGAAATGCCCAGGAAGCGCCAGGCTGCCTCGTCGCACCGGACGATTCTGATATTCTGAAGCTGCCTGAGCATATCACTGGCCGAACCGAGACTGTTGATCGGCCCTGAACAATCCGCCGGGCCTGGCCAGAATTTCCATTCGACGCCGGCGTGGTAGGCGGACAGTCCGGCATTCCAAAGCATGACAGCACCGATGACCGCAAAGCCGGCGATCATAACCTTGCTTGAAGCACCGTGGCTCGCGCCAAGCCAAAGCAGCGCCGCAAGCGGTACACTCACGTAGAAGGCATTGCGTTGATCTAGGCAGAGCGGGCACGGCGGATAACCGAGCACGTGCTGGAAGAAAAGAAAGCCACAAATCGTAAGCGCACCGACGATCACCACGATCGCCGAGGCGGCGGCAGGTGGATCGCGGCGAAGCAGGGCCACAAGACTGTCCATGGTACGCGTGCCTGCCGATGGGTTAATGGTGCCGGTGGTCGGGGTCGAACCGACACTCCTTTTGGGAACACGATTTTGAGTCGTGCGCGTCTGCCAATTCCGCCACACCGGCCGGGCGCCTAGCTATAGCGTCAAGTCGCTGGACAGCCAAACAAAATTACAGGTGTTGCTTTTCGCGATCCGGCACTTTGTGTAAGTGCGGACGACGCCGTAACATGCCCTGAAACTTACCGTTCGAGGAGTTGCCTCAATGAACGAAGAAGCCCTGAATATGTCGTTGCGCAAATTTCTCAAAGTCGTCGGCGTCACATCTCAGCAGGAGATAGAAAAAGCGATCCGCGCCGCGATCGCGGACGGTCGGCTCAAGGGCAACGAGACTGTCGGTGCACAGATGGTCCTCACCATTGGCAAAGTCGGCCTCACCCACAAAATGGACGGCGAAATCGCGCTCGGTTAGCGCGACGTCAGCGTTCTACAGTCCGGCCCGGGCCTTCTGGTAGTAGGACAGGTCGAGATATTTTTCCGGGGACGCCGGCGTGCCGCCCTCGAATTGCGCGCGCAGCTTGAGCACGTTCTTCACTCCATCCATGTCGATCGCGCCGTCACGATTGAAATCATTTTTTGTGCTGTCATAGGACAGCGCCGCGATGTCTTCCGGTAGTTTAAGCCGCTCGACGAGCAGATTGACGACCTCGGTCCTGTTTTTCGGATCGAAACTCCAGCGCAGAGCCTCGATATACGCTTCGAGATATTTGACCAACGTGTCGGTATTCGCTGCGCCCCACGATCGCAAGACGAACGCGCTCGTTCCCTGATATGCACCAAGGGCAGCGGCAGCAGTGCCCATGTCCTTCAAGCCGGCCTTTTCGGCACGGATCGAGAAAGGAGGATTCAGCATAGCTGCGACCATCGCCTTGTCCTTGGTCAGGGCCTCCAGGCGAGACCCCGTTCCGCCGATCGGCTTGACCTCGTAGTCGCCCTTGTTGAGCCCCTTCTGGCGGAGCATCTCGTAAAGCTGGAAAGCGTAAGCTGTGTTGACCGCGTCGACTGCAACTGTCTTGCCTTTGATATCGGCCAGTGACTGGATCTCGGGCTGGACAACAAGATGATTGAAGCTGTTGTCGCCTCCCAGCACTACCGCGATGTCGACGTTAGCCTTGTCCTTCAAAGCAAACGCGTTATCGACGGCCGAATGCGCTATCTGATAGCGGCCTTCCGCCAGTCCATTGCGTAATTCGTCGGAATTCGGAGTGAATTTGATTTCGACATCGAGACCACGCTTGGCGTAGAAGCCCTTCGCCTGCGCTGCGAACATCGGCAGGTTTTGCACTCCCGGAAACACGATGACGGTAAGCTTGCTGCTGTCAGAACGCGCGTGATGTGGAGAAGTCGCGAGAATGAGTGCCGCCGCTGCGGCCAACAGATACTTCGACATGTCGCCTCCCTGAGATCGTTCTTATTTATCTCGTGAAATCATAACACCGGTTCGGCACCGACATTCCGTCGACCAAACGCTGCTTCCATCTCACGCCGCACCCTCACGGCGGAATCTTTCGGATCGTAGTTCACATCGGACCATCGAAGAGGCTGTCCCTCGGCGATGTCCCGCTTTAGCTTGACATTGTGAGCCAGCCCGAGCGGAAGCAATTCATGCCTGAGTGAAAGATCGGCCGGCGTCTGCTTGCCCCAGACGCAGAAGCCTCCCTCGCCATCCAGCATCTCACCAGCTTTCAGATCGCGCTTGGCGGTCGCGACGACATCCGACCGAAAGCCTGTTGGTGCGCCGGTCGGCTCGTTGCGGAGTGCCGCGCTCGCAACCGAAATGCCAAGTTCGAGGCCGATCATGTGGATCGGCCGGTAAAGCGCGGCGTATTTGCCCGTCTTGTCCGGCAGCATGGCATATTCCTTGAAGCATCGGCGCGCGTAGTCGGTATCACCCTCGAAGACAACGTAGGTGCCGAGCGCGAGGTGGTGCGGAACATCGCGCCCATCACGATAGACGGAGGACGTCACCTCCGTGACACCCGCTTTTTCCAGCGTCCCGCCGTCGCTTTTCGGCTTGCAGATTTCCGCAAGTTCGAAACGCGTGGCGGGCGGAAAGCCGAGACCATTCGACTGCGGCAACAAACCGGTCGCGTTGCAAACCGCCGTCATTTCAATTCCCGACTTGGTGCCGTCGACAAAGGAGTTGAACATTTTCGGGTTGATCGACTTGCGATCGGAGATCGTCAGATATTTGTCGAGAATGTCCCAGACATTGTCGGGGTTTGATTTGTGATAGTGCGGCTCGTAACGCGTACCCTTGCCGGCGCAAATAACTCTGAACCCAGCTGCGCGCGCCCAGTCGACATGTTCGCAAATCAGCGCCGGTTGATCTCCCCAAGCCAATGAGTACACGACCCCTGCTGCTTTTGCCCGGCGCGCGAGCAGCGGCCCCGCAACCGCGTCGGCCTCGACATTCACCATGACGATATGTTTGCCGTTACTGATGGCGCTGATCGCATGCTGAATGCCCGCGCCCGGCACACCGGTCGCTTCGACAATGACTTCGACATTCGGATCGGCAATCAGCGCATTAGCGTTGTCGGTGACGAGCGTGCTTCTTTTCTTGTGGGCATCGGCAAGCGACGTGGCGGCATACATCTCATCCGGCCAACCGGCGGTTCTCAGCTGAGAACGCGCGCGTCCGACATCGAGGTCGGCGACGCCGACAAGGTGCATGCCCTGCGTAAGCCGGGCCTGTGCCATGAACATTGTGCCGAACTTGCCAGCGCCTATCAGGCCGACGGTTACAGGGCGCCCGGCAGCATCACGCTCCAGCAGTTTTGTATGAAGGTTCATGCCGAAACGGAAACACAAGCCCGACGGCGACACAAGCGCGCCGGGAAACTATTGGCACAACGCCCGGGAAACGAATGTATCCGTCGTGCACTCGGGCCCGGTCGATCGCCCGGACATATAGACCTTTACCGGACAAACCTCCGCAGTCGTCATGTCGAGACTCTTGCCGGAGCCGAAACCTTTTGCCTTGCATATCGTGTTAGCCGCGGCAACGCAGTCGGGAGCGCCATTCGGTGCCAGCTGGCATTTCTCATGGCCGCTGATGGCGCGTGCCGTAGGTATGCGCACGACCGCATCCGCCGCATCTTTGGCGCCGTCGACCGTCGTTTTTGCGGCGTCGCCAGCAGCACTACTGAAACCTTCTACCCTCTTACGTGCGTCCTTGAACGACGCGCCCATATTTGCGGTCTGTTCCTCAAGCCAACGGCTGACGGACGAGAAAAAGCCTTCGCTCTGTTGCGGCTTTTGATTTGGAGAGCTCGGTTCCTGCGCGCTTACGAAAGTCGAAATCAGCACCAGGCCGGCTACAAACATGAAACCGCTCGCGAACGAAGTCGCGCAACGATTTTGGCGCAAGGTCAAAGCCCGTGTCGTGCCCATGGCTGAAAATTGAGGGTACGCTTCCCCTCAGATCAAGTACAGCGCGGCCACGATGCCAACGATAATCACCGCGGCCCCAAGAGATACCCATAGACCCAATCGCTTTTCAATAATGTGACGCGCCCGGTCGCCGTAGCGGTGCAGCAGGAAGGCCAGCACGAAAAAACGGGCGGCACGCGTAATAATTGAAAAAAGCAGAAACAGCCCAAGATTATAGCCGGCAAATCCCGACGTAATGGTCACGATCTTGTACGGGATCGGCGTGAGCCCTTTGAGAAGAATGATCCAGGCACCCCACTGGGCATAAGCTTCGCGAAATGCCTCTACCTTGTCGCCGTAACCATAGAGGTTGATGAGCCAGGCACCGACGGAGTCGTATAGCAGCGCACCGATGCTGTAGCCGAGCAGCCCGCCCGCGACGGACGTCACCGTACACCAGGCCGCCATCACGTATGCCCGCTCCGGGCGCGCGAGCGCCATCGGAATCAACATCACATCTGGCGGCACGGGAAAGAACGAACTTTCGGCAAACGATACTGCGCCCATCGTCCACAATGCGTGTGGCTTGTGGGCGGCGGAAAGACACCAGTCATAAAGACGGCGCAGTAATGAGCGCGGCTCGGTGGCCTCGACGGTCATCGATATACTCGTGAGGAGAATTGTGACGGATCAGCGGCGCTTGCGGATGCGCCTTGTCTCCAGCGCAACTACCTTACGTCGCGCCGAACCGCCAACCAAATCCTTTGGAATTTTCTCGGCGATGCCGAACATCAACTCCCGGCGGTGCATCTCGGCCCAGACCTCGTCGGGGTGTACCCCGGCGTGAACCCACAGGACTACGAGATTGTAGAGCAGATCGGCGCTTTCCTTGACCACGGCTTCGGGCTGGCCGTGCATTGCGTCGATGACGACCTCGACCGCTTCTTCAGCGAGCTTCTTGGCCATCTTCGCGCGACCGGCGCGGAAAAGCCGGGCGGTTCGCGATTTCGCAGGATCGGAGCCGCGAACAGCAATTACAGCGTCGTAAAGCCGAGCGACCGAATCAGTCATAAATCCCACAATACCCGATCTCCGCGCCAAACCGGTTAACGCAGGTGACAGCGGTCGCTATCGCGCGGTAGTGGACTGCCGTCACGGTTATCGCCCGTTTAATAGTGGAAATAGGTCCAAAAAGCGGCGTTTTCACCCGAAATGGCGCCTGAGTGGTGTCGAAACGCCCGTCTCAGCGATCGTCTTCCGAAAGCAGCGTCGCGTTCCCGCCTGATGCCGCCGTGTTCACCGTCACCACCTGCTCTGCGGCGAAGCGACCCAGATAATGAGGACCGCCCGCCTTCGGGCCTGTTCCCGACAGGCCGCTCCCGCCGAACGGTTGGGATCCGACTACAGCGCCGATCATGTTGCGATTAACATAGACATTGCCGTGCGGCAGGCGCCGTACGACACGCGAAACCGTTTCGTCGATACGTGAATGAATGCCGAGGGTGAGCGCGGTGCCGTTCTGCCGCAATATCATCGAGCAACTGATCGAGCTCGCCTGCACGCCACCGGACAACATGCAGGACCGGGCCGAATACTTCTTCCTTTAGTTCTCGCGCGCTACCGAGTTCGACAATGGCAGGCGCCACATACGTGCCGCCTTCGGGGGAAACGGTATCGAGCCTGAATAGTACGGCACCTCGCGATTCCATGGCTGCCACCCAGCGATCGAGCTTTTCTTTTGACTCGCTGTCGATCACCGGACCAATGTGAGTTGACGGGTTGAGCGGATCACCAAGCTGGAGCTCCTGCGCGGCGCCCGCGACCATTTCAATCACACGATCGGCCACGTCGTCCTGCACGCACAATAGTCGTAGAGCCGAACACCGCTGGCCTGCGGAGCGAAACGCCGACGCGATGACATCATCAGTCACCTGTTCGGGCAGTGCCGTACCATCGACGATCATCGCATTGACGCCGCCGGTTTCAGCAATGAGTGGAGGGATAGGGCCATCTTTCGCCGCCAAGGCGCGGTTGATGATGCGTGCGACTTCGGTCGACCCAGTGAACGCAACGCCAGCGACCCGGCGGTCCGAAGTGAGCATTGCGCCGACTTTGCCATCGCCTGGCACGAGACCGAGCACGTCGCCTGGTACGCCGGCGGCGTGCAAAAGCTTTACAGTCTCGAAGGCGATGAGAGGCGTCTGCTCTGCGGGCTTGGCGACAACGCAATTGCCGGCCGCGAGCGCACCCACAATCTGCCCGGCGAAAATCGCCAGCGGGAAATTCCACGGGCTGATGCAAATGAAAACCCCACGGCCACGCATGCGCAACTCGTTGCTCTCGCCTGTCGGACCCGGCAGTGATCTCGATACAAGCGAGCGGCGTGCCTCGCTGGCATAGTAACGGCAATAGTCGACCGTTTCGCGCACCTCCGAGACACAATCGTCGATGGTCTTGCCGCCCTCTTTTTGCAGAAGCGCAATCAGCCGTCCGCGATTCTTCTCAATCAGATCGCCAGCGCGTTCGAGCGCGACCGCCCGATCCGCTATCGACGATGCGCTCCAGGTGGGAAAAGCAGCCTGAGCGGTTGAAAGTGCTGCCGCAACGATAGCCTGATCGCCCTCCTGTACGGACCCGATGGCCTTGCCATCGATGGGCGAGTTGACCGGCCGCTCACGGCCCGCGACCGCAACGCCGTCGATGAGCGCGCTTGCGCGTGTTTCTTGTGGTGCTGAACGAACTTCCGCCAGTAGGGCTTCAAGCGACGCGCGATCTCCGAACTCAACACCCATTGAGTTGCGCCGGGTGGCGCCAAACAAATCGCGAGGCAAAGGGATGTGCGAATTTCGCGCATGCGACGCATCGGCGATCCAGCTTTGTGGTCGACGCAGAATAGACTCGACAGGAACCGCAGGATCGGCGGCTACCGATACAAACGAGGAATTGGCTCCGTTTTCCAGTAGCCGGCGCACCAGATACGCAAGCAAATCGGAATGACCACCGACAGGCGCGTAAACGCGGCATGTCAGATTGGGCAACTCATCGAGCAAGGTTTCGTAAAGCGCCTCACCCATGCCGTGCAGTCGTTGAAATTCGAAACCGGTAGTCCCTCCGGCATCTTCGATAGTGCAGGCCACAGTCAGTGCATTATGTGTTGCGAACTGCGAATAAACGCGCGGCCGCGCCATCAACAATTTGCGAACGCAATCGAGATAGCAGAGATCGGTCATCGCCTTGCGCGTGTATACCGGGTAGTCGGCGAGTCCCCGCTCCTGTGCTCGCTTGACCTCCGTGTCCCAGTAGGCGCCTTTGACGAGGCGAACCATAAGGCGCCGATCGAGCGCGCTCGCAGCCTCGACAACCCAGTCGATCACGGCCCCGGCACGTTTCTGATACGTTTGGATCGCCAGTCCGAAGCCATCCCATCCCGCAAGCGATGAGTTCGCGCAGCACCGCTGCGATCACATCGAGTGACAGTTCGAGCCTGTCCGCTTCCTCGGCATCGACTGTGAAATTGAGGTGATGCCGTTTCGCGAGCTGCGCCAGTTCGAGAGCTTTGGGCGTCAGTTCTTCGAGAACGCGGTCATGTGACAAGGCTTCGTAACGCGGGTGCAGGGCGGATAGTTTTACCGAAATGCCAGGGCGCTTCGGCAGCGCCTCGTTGCCCGCCGTTTTGCCGATCTCATCGATCGCGTTGGCGTAGGACTCGAAATGCCTTTGAGCGTCCGCACCTGTGCGGGCGCCTTCGCCCAACATATCGAACGAATACAGGACCTCGCGATGCGAAGCTGCGCGCGATAGCGCTTCGTCAATCGTCTGTCCGAGCACAAAATGCGATCCGAGCAGCCGCACGGCTTGCCGTGTGGCCGCTCGTACTGCCGGCAATCCGAGCCGTTTGACCAGCGTCTCGACAATGCCTTCCGGGGTCTCGCCGGGATGAATAACGCGAGCGGTGACACCCAGCGTCCAGGCGGAGGCTGAAACCAGAAGCGACGTTGATCGCGTTTCCTGATGTGCCCAATCGCCGGCTTTGAGCTTGTCTTCGATCAAACGATCGGCCGTCTCAGCGTCAGGCACGCGCAACAGTGCCTCCGCCAATACCATCAACGCCAAACCTTCTTTGGTCGACAGAGAGTAAGCGTGCAGAAAATCCTCTATGCCGCCCAGTCCTCCGGCACGGGCACGAATAGCCGCGACGAGACGCCTGGTGCGCGCATCAATGCGCGCCTCCGCGTCGCTGGAACGTTCGGCATTTGCCAGAAGGACCCTTGCGATGCCTTCATCCGGAGTAGCATATGGTGCCCGCAGCGGCGGAATGTCGCGTGCAAGCCTGTTGGCCGTCGCCGGCGGCATTGTTCGAAACTCCGACCCACCACAAGTCTACCCAAATGCCCCTTTCTCGCGTTTCAGATGGGGGCGCTCTAGTTTCACGACGGGCGGGCGTTAGTCATAACAGCGCAAAATGTATGGCCAATATATTGCTCTTTGAAGCGTCGTGTCCTTTGCTGAACCATGGCCAAAGCGCTCTGCGCGGGCTGCCGGAGAGGGATTAGGTGATGGTAGCTCACCGCAAGCGGTGGTGGGCCTGGTTCGCGTTGCTTCCCGCCCTGCTGACGACAGATGTTACGGCGGCGGAAACAAGCGTCAGACTCTCGCTGGATTACGAAATCGATGGGCGCGCGGCGCCGTTTCTGCTGCCCTTCGACAAGGGCTATTACAAAGCAGAAGGTCTTAACGTCGCCATCGACCCGGCGAGCGGCTCCCTCGAGACCATCGAGCGTGTTGCTTCGGGCAACTACGAGATGGGGCTTGCCGACATCAATGCTCTGATCAAGTTCCGCGACACCAAGCGGGACACGCCAATCAAAGCGATATTCATGCTCTACAATCGCCCGCCCTTTGCCGTGATCGGCCGAAAGAGTTGCGGGGTCAGTCAGCCGAAAGATCTTGAAGGCAAAATTCTTGGTGCGCCGGCAGCCGACGGCGCCTATGCACAATGGCCGATCTTCGTTCGCGTCAACAATATCGATGTGTCGAAAGTAAAGATCGAGATAGTGAGTTTTCCCGTGCGCGAGCCGATGTTGGCGGCGGGCCAAGTGGATGCCATCACGGGTCTATCGTACTTCTCGTTCATCGATCTGAAGGACAAAGGCGTGCCGGTCGACGATATCGCCGTGCTGCTGATGGCAGACTACGGTGTCGAACTTTACGGCAACGCAATCATCGTCAATTCCAAATTTGCCGACGAACACCCGGAAGCCGTGAAGGGCTTTCTGATTGCTTTCATGAAAGGCCTCAAGGAAACCGTGAAGCAGCCTGCTATGGCAATAGGCTCTGTCCTCAAGCGCAATGCAGACGCGAGGAAAAACGTCGAGCTTGAACGGCTCACGATGGCGATCCGTGAAAACATCATCACGCCAGAAGTGAAAGCAAACGGATATGGCGAGATTGATGAGCAGCGTTTCAACCGCGCCCTCGAGCAGATGACGCTGGCCTACAAATTCAAGGCGGCGAAACCGAAGCTCGAGGATATTTTCGATGCCTCGTTCCTACCACCCGCAACAGTCCGCAAATACAATTAGTCAGCTCGCGCGACTACTTGATGCGCTCGAGAATGCTTACGTAGTTCGCAACCGATGTTCCACCCATGTTGAAGATGCCGCCGAGGCGCGCGTTCTTCACCTGGAGATCTCCGGCATTCCCCGTGAGTTGCATCGCGCAAAGTGCGTGCATGGACACCCCTGTCGCTCCAATGGGGTGGCCCTTCGCCTTCAGTCCACCCGAGGGATTTACCGGCAATTTTCCGTCCTTTTGGGTCCAGCCCTCAAGAGCAGCGCGGGCGCCCTGCCCTTCGGCGGTCAGACCCATGGCTTCGTATTCGATAAGCTCCGCGATGGTGAAGCAATCGTGCGTTTCGACAAACGACAAATCACCGAGCTTCAGGCCCGTTTGCGCGAGAGCTTTTTTCCAGGCCTGGGCACAACCATCGAACTTCAGAATGTCTCTTTTCGACATCGGCAGGAAATCCTGCACGTGTTCGGCAGCGCGAAAGGCGATGGCCTTTTTCAGTTTAAGTGCGGTTTCGACATCCGCCAGTACCACCGCAGCGGCACCATCGGAGACGAGCGAACAGTCGGTGCGCTTGAGCGGACCGGCCACAAACGGATTTTTTTCGCTCTCGGTCCGGCAGAAATCGTAACCCAGATCCTTGCGCATTTGCGCATAGGGATTGCCCACGCCGTTCTTGTGATTCTTGGCCGCGATCGTGGCCAGCGCGTCTGACTGATCGCCCCATTTCTGAAAATAAAGTCCGGCGATCTTGCCGAAAATTCCTGCAAAGCCGCCGTCGATATCGGCCTCCTCGCGAACATACGAGGCCTTCAACAGATTGCGCCCGATTTCCGCGGCCGGCGTCGTCGTCATCTGTTCAACCCCGACGACAAGAACAACGCGGGCGGCACGAGCCTCGATCGTCCGTATGCCCTGATGTACGGCGGCTGAGCCGGTAGCACAGGCATTTTCAACGCGCGTCGCTCGCTTGAAGCGAAGATCCGGCGAGGCCTGCAGGACAAGGGAGGCGGTAAAATCCTGCGCTGAAAAACCTGCGTTGAAGTGGCCCAGAACGATCTCGTCCACGTCCTTTGGACCGACTCCGGCATCAGCGAGGGCATCCACGGCCACCCGCACGATCAGGCTCTCGACGGTCTCATTACTAAGTTTACCGAAGGGAGTATGGGCCCAACCGACAATACAGGCGGTCATCTATACCTCCTTTTGCCGAACTTTGGTCGTTTTCCCGGGCAATGGCTTGCGAGTCACCATAATATTCAGTGGTGGTTCACCGGCTTTGCCTAGCATCCAAAGCTTAGATAGCCTAACGCCGCCATATATGGAACTTCACCGTTTCTGAGACCTTGGGACCCTGAAGCGCGAACGATGATTGGTTTTACACGCCGCTGCTCTCATGTCGTGACCCTTGGCCTCACTGCCGGCCTTTTGTCACTCGTTCACATCGGCCACGCCCGGGCGGAAGCCCAACTGCTGATCGAAGCCTCGACCGGCAAGGTGTTGCACGCCGAAAATGCCACCTATCCTTGGTATCCGGCCTCGGTCACCAAATTGATGACCGCGTACACAACTCTGCGGGCGGTCAAGGAAGCCAAGATCTCCCTCAATACCTTGCTCACTGTGTCGCGCAACGCGGCCGCTCAGCAGCCGACCAAGATGGGCTTCAAGGTCGGAACGACAGTAACTGTCGACAACGCGCTGAAGATGCTGATGGTCAAATCCGCCAACGACGTCGCGGTGACGATCGCGGAAGGTGTCGGCGGCTCGCTTGAAGGCTTTGCCGATCTGATGAATGCCAATGCGCGGCGCCTTGGTATGACGCAAAGCAATTTCGTCAATCCGAACGGGCTCCCGGCGGAAAACCACGTCACCTCCGCACGTGATCTTGCAATTCTGGCGCGCGCTCTCATCCGTGAATTTCCCGAATACGACAGCTATTGGCACATCGTGTCGATTCGCTACGGCAATCGCGTGATGCGCAATTACAACTCGCTTGTCTATCGCTATCCCGGCGCCGACGGCATGAAGACCGGATTCATCTGCGCCTCAGGGTACAATGTCGTTGCGTCCGCCACGCGGAATGGCCGGAGGCTGATCGCGGTTGTGCTTGGCTCGTGGTCGGGCGCGGTGCGCGCGCAAAAGGCCGCGCAACTGCTCGAACGTGGATTTAACAGCGGCGGCCTGTCCTGGCTCACGCCTTCCCTCGGCACGGTGGATGCGTTGGCTCCGATCGATGCGCAGCCGCCCAATCTTCGAGACGAGATGTGCGGCGGCCATCGTCGCAAGCCGCCATCGGAGGAAAACGAGGAAGAACCGGAAGAGGCCGGCGGCCGCCAGCTCAGGCAATGAATCGAACAACGGCCAGGCTTTCATGCTTTCCAACGCGAAGCCTGCCAAATTTGTCCTCGGGCCGCCTGTCGAAACCACTCCACCCGTCGTCGTTTTCACTGGTCCGGCTGACCGTCCCGACACGGTCGAGCAGACAGCCAGCGCCACACCGAAAAAGAAAAAGAAGGTCGCAGTGAAGACCGACGGCGATAAATCGGCGAAGCCGGCTGCGAAGGCCACAAAGAGCGCCAAGCCGGCAAAGCCCGCGAAGCCAAAGGTCAGCGCGACGACGCAATGAGCGAATCCGCGCCGTCCGCTGAACGAAAAGTTCCACCGACACCTATTCCACTGACTGTGCTGACGGGCTTCCTCGGCGCCGGGAAGACCACGCTTCTCAATCGGCTTCTGAAAGATCCGGCCCTCGCGGATACAGCTGTCATCATCAACGAGTTCGGCGAGGTGGGCCTCGACCATCTGCTCGTCGAATACATCAGCGACAACATTGTACTGCTGCAGTCGGGTTGTCTTTGCTGCACGATGCGCGGAGATCTCGTCGACGCGCTGGAGACATTGTTGCGCGACCTCGACAACCGTCGCTGCAATTTCCGTCGCGTTCTGCTGGAAACGACGGGTCTAGCCGACCCGGCACCCGTGCTGCATACGACGATGTCCCACCCATACCTTCTGTTGCGCTACCGCCTCGACGGCGTTGTGACGGTGGTCGATGCCGTCAATGGCGAGGCAACCCTCGACGCCCACGTGGAAGCGGTAAAACAGGCGGCCGTTGCCGACCGAATTGTCCTGACAAAAGCCGATCTCGCTGACGCGGCGCAATGCGAACGGATCCTGGCCCGCCTGCGCGCGCTCAACCCCGCGGCGCCGATTCTCGATTCAGCCAAGGGCGAGGCCGTGCCTGAAAGGCTTCTCGGAAGCGGGCTTTATAACCCTGATAAAAAAATTCCGGACGTCAGGAAGTGGCTTGCCGCCGAGGCTCATTCCCATGGTGACCATGATCACCATCACGACGTTAATCGTCACGACGACCACATCAGATCTTTCGTTCTGACAGCAGAAGACGCGATCCCCGCCGGTACGCTCGAGATGTTCCTTGAACTGCTGCAGGCGACGCATGGCGCTAAGTTGCTGCGCCTGAAGGGCATCGTGAAGCTCGCAGAAATGCCAGACACACCGGTTGTGGTGCATGGCGTGCAACATGTTTTCCATCCGACCGCGCGCCTCGATTGCTGGCCCGATGACGATCACAGAACACGGTTGGTATTTATTACGCGAGACCTGCCGGAGCGCGTCGTGCGTGAGCTTTTCGGGGCTTTTCTCGGCGTCGCTGCCCCGGACCGTCCCGATCGCACAGCGCTCACCGACAATCCCCTTATCCCCTTCGGCGGTCGATAGTTCGGCCGGTCCGCCGCCAGCAGACTTGCATGCAGGGCCGGTTAAACTCATTCTGAACGGGAATCGAACGTCGGCCCCTGAACAAAAAAGGCCGGCGCGGGGGAAGCGTTATGGAGCGGCTTTGGTTGCGGTCTTACCCGCCGGGCGTTCCCGCCACTATTGATCTGTCACGCTATGCCTCGCTCGTCGCAATGTTCGAGGAGAGCTTTGCCGCATTCGCGGACCGTCAGGCCTGCGTATGCATGGGCAAGTCCCTCTCATTCCAAGAGCTCGACGAAGCTTCGCGCGCATTTGCCGCATGGTTGCAAAGCCGCGGACTGAAACGCGGCGCCCGCGTCGCGATCATGATGCCCAATGTCCTGCAGTATCCGGTTGCTATCGCTGCAGTCCTGCGCGCCGGCTGCGCAGTGGTGAACGTCAATCCCCTGTACAAACCGCGCGAATTGGAATTTCAGCTCACCGACTCTGGCGCTGAGGCGATCATCGTTCTCGAGAACTTCGCTTCGGTGCTTGAACAAGCGCTGCCAAGAACACCAGTCAAACATGTTGTGGTCGCCAGTATGGGCGACATGCTCGGGCGGATCAAAGGCACGCTGGTCAATACCGTCGTGCGCCACGTCAAGAAGATGGTGCCTGCCTATTCACTACCCGACAGCATCAAATTCAACGATGTGCTTGCGGCAGGACGCCAATTGAAATTCATAGCGCCGACTGTCGGACCTGATGACCTGGCATTCCTGCAATACACGGGCGGTACCACAGGAATCGCGAAGGGCGCGATGCTGCTGCACCGAAATCTGGTGGCCAACCTGCTGCAGGTCGAGGCGTGGAATCAGCCGATGGTCGACATCCCGCCGAAGATAGATCGTCTTCTCATTGTGACGGCATTGCCGCTCTATCACATCTTCGCGCTGACGGGGTGTTTCCTGCTCGGTGTGCGGACAGGTGGATCGTGTCTCCTGATCCCGAACCCGCGCGACATCCGCGGCCTCATCAAGGAGCTCACGCACTACAAGGTCAATATGTTTCCGGCCGTGAACACCCTTTACAACGCACTGCTGAATCAACCCACCTTTGCCAACATCGATTGGAGCATGCTCAAATGCGCGATCGGCGGAGGCATGGCGGTTCAGAAATCCGTGGCCGACGCCTGGGTGAAAGCGACAGGCAAGCCGATTATCGAAGGCTATGGCTTGTCGGAAACTTCGCCGGTGCTCACTTGCAACCGTGGTGATATTCCGGCGTGGACCGGCACCATCGGATTGCCGGTCCCGTCGACCGACATTTCGATCCGAAATGACGATGGCGACGAGGTGCCTCCTGGCGAGCAAGGTGAAATCTGCGCACGCGGACCGCAGATCATGTCCGGCTACTGGCAGCGACCGGAGGAAACAGCGCGTGCAATGACGAAAGACGGGTTCTTCCGTACCGGTGACGTTGGAGTGATGGACGCCGAAGGACGCGTAAAAATCGTCGATCGCAAAAAGGATATGATCTCGGTCTCGGGCTTCAAGGTCTTCCCCAACGAGGTTGAGGACGTCGCGATGAGTCAGGGTGGATTGTCGGAGTGCGCGCTTGTTGGCGTTCCCGACGAGCATTCCGGCGAAGTCGGCAAGCTCTTTGTGGTCAAAAAGAACCCTGACCTCACCGCTGAAGTCTTGCGTTCGTATCTCGTTACCCGTCTCGCCAGCTACAAAGTGCCCAAATATATCGAATTTCGCGACGAACTCCCCAAAACAAACGTCGGCAAAATCCTTCGGCGCGCCCTCCGCGACGAAGCCAGCTGACCGCCGCCTTGAGACGGAAAGCTCCAATGACCGCAAGCGCAGATGAGATCGTGTCGTTTTGGCACCAGGCCGGCTACGACCGTTGGTTCACCAAGGACGCAGCTTTCGACGCGGAGATTCGCGAGCGATTCTTCGATACGTACGAAGCGGCAGCCGGCGGAAAATTTTCTGATTGGGAAAAAAGCGCGCAGGGTGCACTTGCGCTGCTTATTCTGCTCGACCAGTTCCCGCGCAACATGTTCCGCGGCGACGCGTTAGCCTTTGCCACCGACCGTCTCGCCCGTGCCATAGCCGCGGGCGCCATTGTCAAAGGTTTCGACAGTCAGGTTGCAAAGGAGCTGCGGAGCTTTTTCTATCTTCCCTTTGAACACTCGGAAGATCTCGCCGATCAGGAGCTCGGAATCGCTTTCTACAAGGCAGTCGGAGACACCGAAAATCTCAAATGGGCCGAAATACACGCCGATATCATTCGCCGCTTCGGCCGGTTCCCGCACCGCAACGCCGTGCTCGGCCGTACCACCACACCGGAAGAGCAGGCATTTCTGGATGGCGGCGGTTTCGCCGGCTGATTGATATCGTAAGCTGCTCGGACCGACGTCCTTTGCTAAGCTTTGCTTGAATTCTACAAAAGCCGGAGCCAAGCCGGCGACGATGCCAGGGAGGCGACCCATGTTGCGTTCGGTCTTTCGACGCCTGTCGACGATTGCACTCTTTTCCCTTGTTACGATCGCGTACGTCACTGGGCTCTATGCGCAGAATGTCGATGTCGGCAGCACCGACATCGGCGGCGTAGTAACCAGCTCAAAAGGCCCGGAAGCTGGCGTCTGGGTGATTGCCGAGACGACTGACCTACCGACGAAGTTCGCCCGCATCGTCGTGACCGATGATCAAGGTCGCTATCTCATACCCGATCTTCCGGTCGCAAATTACAGCGTCTGGGTCCGCGGCTACGGCCTCGTAGACTCTCCGAAGATGCGCGCCAAGCCGGGCTCGACGCTCAATCACGCCGCGGTCATTGCGCCCAGCGATGCCGCGGCCGCCCATTACTATCCGGCAGCTTATTGGTACGCGATGCTGAAGATTCCCCCGGCCAGCGAATTTGGCGGGTCAACCGACATCCCGAAGAACATCACGCAGGACAACTGGCTGCGGCAGATGAACAACGTCGATTGCATCGGCTGTCATCAGCTTGGTCAGGAAGCGACTCGCACGATCCCGGCAGCACTCGGAAAATTCGACTCGGGCGCCGAAGCTTGGCAGCGCCGCATACAGTCCGGCCAGTCTGGTGAGCAGATGACAAACCGGATTGCCGGACAGTTTGGCGGCGTGCCTTACAAATATTTCGGTGACTGGACTGATCGGGTTGCCAAAGGCGAACTGCCCAAGACCAAGCCCGCGCGACCTGAAGGCGAAGAGCGCAATGTCGTCGTCACATCTTGGGAATGGTCCACGCCTGACAAATACCTGCACGACCTCATCTCCTCGGATCGGCGGAACCCGACAGTCAACGCCTATGGCCCGTTGTACGGCTCCCCGGAATATTCGACCGACAACATGCCGATCCTCGATCCGAAGACGAACAAGGTCTCGTTCTTCAAAATGCCCGTGCGCGATCCGGAAATGCCGGTGTCGCTTGGCCCGGGCCATGCCGGAGCGATCAAGCCTCTGGCGGAGTCCCCGTATTGGGGAGAGGAAGCGTTGTGGGACACACGTGCCAACAATCACAATTCCATGTTCGATAAGCAGGGCCGTGTCTGGCTCGCGGCCACCGTACGCGGCATGGATAATCCCGCCTGGTGCAAGAAGGGCTCCGATAATCCGTACGCCAAAGTTTTTCCGCTAGAGCGGAGTGCACGACAGGTGGCCGTGTTTGATCCGAAGGCGATGAAATACGCGTTCATCGATACCTGCTTCGGGACGCACCATCCGCAATTTGGCTACGACGCTGACAACACGTTGTGGCTCAGCGGCACAGGGCCGGTCGCGGGTTGGGTCAATACGCGGGTGTTTGACGAGACCGGCAGTTCGGAAAAAGCGGTCGGCTGGTCACCGTTCATTCTCGACTCCAATGGCAATGGCAAGCGCGATGACTTCACCGAACCGGGGCAACCGGCTGATCCCGCCAAGGACACGCGCATCACTGGCGGCTCGGGACCTTACGCCGTCATGCCGAATCCGAAGGATGGTTCGATCTGGTACACGGTCGGCGTCTTTGGCGGACAGGCAGGCTTCATGCGCTTCGATCCGAAGACGCAACTTTCCGAATTTTACGCGGTGCCGAAACCGGGCGTCGGAGTTCGTGGCGGCGACATCGATGCTGATGGCGTTGCGTGGGGTTCGGAATCGAGCGGACACTTGGTGAGTTTCGATCGACGCCTCTGCAAGGGACCGCTCAACGGCCCAGGCGCCACAGGCAATCACTGCCCTGAAGGCTGGAAATTCTACCGATATCCCGGCCCAGGATTTGAGGGCTTCGAGGACAAGAGCGTCGAGGCCAGCTACTACACCTGGGTCGATCAGCACAACACGGTTGGGCTCGGTGAGAACATTCCGATCTCCACTGCAAACCTCAACGACGGCTTCGTGGCCCTGAAAAACGGAAAGATGGTCATGCTGCGTATTCCTTACCCGCTGGGGTTCTATGCCAAAGGACTCGACGGCCGCATCGACGATCCGAATGCCGGCTGGAAGGGCCGCGGACTTTGGAGCACCAACGGCGATCGCACGCCTTGGCTGATGGAAGGCGGCAAGGGCTCGCGCCCGCGTGCCGTTCATATCCAGGTCCGCCCTGATCCATTGGCTCACTGATCACTTGCCGAGAGTTGCCAAGAGAAAGCCCCCGTTCGCTTCGCAACGGGGGCTTCATTTTGTTTGGCCCCTAGGCGGGTGCGGAAAGGCTGGAGTAGCATCGACGCCGAACGGTTGCCGCCGGGGGCAGGCGCCAACAACCGCACCGGGAGTTGTTATGCGACACGTCGTATCCAGCATTTTTATTGCAACAGTACTGGCATTCGGAACTGCCGCTCAGGCGCAGACCCCCGAAGGCTACCCGGCCGACTACGCCAAAATCGTCGAAGCCGCGAAGAAAGAAGGCAAGGTCGTGGTTTACGCCACCACCGATGCGGTTGCGGCCAATCCACTGATCAAGGACTTCGAGACGCTCTACCCTGGCATCAAGGTCGAGTACTCCGATCTCAATTCCACCGAACTTTACAACCGGTTCATCGCCGAAGCCGCCGCAAATAATGGCACCGCCGACGTGCTCTGGTCGTCGGCCATGGACCTGCAGGTGAAGCTTGTCGCAGACGGTCAGGCTGCGACCTATCCCTCACCCGAAATCAAAGCGTTGCCGAAATGGGCGGTGTGGAAAGATGCCGCTTACGGCACGACCTACGAGCCGATTACGTTCGTCTACAACAAACGGCTGGTGCCGGAAGCCGACGTACCAAAAGACCACACCGACCTGCTCAAGCTGCTCAATGCCAAGCCCGATTTCTACAAAGGCAAGATCACGGCGTACGACCCCGAGCGATCAGGCGTCGGCTACCTGTTCTGCAATGAGGACATCAAAGACTTTCCGCAGGCGTGGGATCTGTTCAAGGCCATGGGCAAGGCGCAGGCCAAACTCTACACCAGCGCCGGCGCGATGATGGAGCGCGTCACCTCCGGCGAACATCTGATTGCCTATGGCATCTTCGGCTCATACGCGCTCGGACGTTCGAAAAAAGACCCCAACCTCGGCATCGTCTTGCCGAAGGACTACACGATGGTGACCTCGCGCGTCGCTTTCATTTCCAGCAAGGCGCGAAATCCGAACGCCGGAAAACTGTTTCTCGACTACATTCTGTCGAAGCGCGGGCAGGACATCATCGCCAACAAGGCCGACCTTTACTCGCTGCGTTCCGATGTCGATGGCGAAGCGACGATCAAAGGCGTGAGTCAATTGATCGGCGACAAGGCACGCCCCGTGCCGATTGATCAGACATTGCTCGATAATCTGGACCAAACCAAGCGACTGGCCTTCCTGTCGAAATGGCAGCAGGCAAAAAAGGGACAGTAGGGACGACAAATCTGGTCATTCCGGACCGGTCTAGGCCGGAGCGCTCCAGAAACAATTCGGTGCTCATCTGGATTCCGGGCTCGCCCCAAGCGAGCTCCGGAATGACGAGGACAAATGCCCATTGTCGTGTACCGCTTGCTGGTTCTCGGGCTTACCACGCTGGCTGTGGCGGCACCGCTTTCGCTGGTTATTTATCAGAGCTTTCTCACCGCGCCGTTTTTCGATCCGTCGGCAAAATTCGGGTTCGCCGCCTATACCTTTGTATTCAACGATCCGGATTTCTGGCAGGCATTCTGGACGACGATCGTGATTGCCGGCGGTATGGCCGCAATCGCCGTGCCCCTTGGAGCCCTGCTCGCCTTCCTGATGGTGCGGACCGACGTTCCGGGGCGAAATTATCTCGAGCCGTTGATATTGATTCCGATCTTCGTCTCGGCGGTGGTGATCGCGTTCGGCTATGTGGTGGCAATCGGCCCTGTCGGGATCTTCTCGACCCTTGCGAAGGACCTTATCGGCTTTGTGCCGTGGAATCTTTATTCGCTGCTGGCGCTGATCGTGATCGCAGGGCTTACGCATGTCCCGCATGTCTATCTTTACAGTGCCGCTGCGCTGCGCGGATTGAGTACCGATTTGGAAGAGGCCGCGCGTGTTTCCGGAGCCAATCCCTTTCGCGTCGCAGTCAATGTCAGCCTGCCGATGATCCTGCCGGCGATCCTGTTTGCCGGAGTCCTGGTGTTCTTTCTGGGTTTTGAATTGTTCGGCCTTCCACTGGTGCTGGGCGATCCGCAGGATGTTCTGGTGCTGTCGACCTATCTCTACAAGCTCACCAACAAACTTGGAGTGCCGTCTTACCAGCTGATGGCTGTTGTCGTGGTTGCGATCATCGCCATCACCGCGCCGCTGGTTTTCATGCAGCGCCTGCTGCTGCGACAGGCGCAGCGCTACGTCTCGGTGCGCGGAAAGGGCCTGAAAACCCAGCCCCTGCGTTTGCATGGCTGGCGTTGGTTCGCCTTCGGGGCGATCGTATTCTGGCTTTTCATCACCGTCGTTGTGCCACTGTTCGGCATAACGTTGCGTTCATTCGTGGTGACCTGGGGCGAAGGCGTGAAGCTTTTCGATGTCCTGACGCTCGATCACTATCGGGAACTAACCGAATATCCGAATGTGATCCGGGGAATCTTGAACACGCTTGGCATCGGCGTGATCGGCGGCGCCGTCGCAGTGGCCTGCTACACAGCGATCGCACTGGCGGTGCATCGGTGGAATTCAGGATGGACCCGTCTCGTCGATTATCTGGTGATGGTGCCGCGCGCCATGCCAGGTCTTATCGCGGGGCTTGCACTGCTGTGGGTGTTCCTGTTCGTGCCATTCCTTTCCCCGCTCAAGTCAACGATGGTCTCGATCTGGCTTGCGTACACGATCGTGTGGCTTGCCTACGGCATGCGGCTCGTATCCGGCACTCTGCTGCAGGTTGGGCCGGAGCTTGAAGAGGCCGCGCGCACCGCGGGGGCCAACGACCTTCGGGTCAAGCGCGACGTCACCGTGCCGCTGATCAAGTATGGCATGCTGGCGAGCTGGCTTCTGATCTTCCTGATCTTTGTGCGCGAATACTCGACCGGCATCTATCTGCTCGGGCCCGGCACAGAAGTGATCGGCTCTCTTTTGGTTTCATTGTGGGGTACCGGCGCCGTCGATCTGGTGTCGGCGCTGTCTGTCGTCAACGTGGTCATGATCGGCGTCGGCCTTGCCGTCGCGGTCCGGCTTGGAGTGCGCCTGCATGGCTGAACTCATCGTCAAGGATGTCGCCCTCCGTCTTGGCGACAACGAAATTCTCAAAGGTGTCTCGCTTGCGGTTCCAGCCGGCGAAGTGGTTGCGCTGCTCGGCCCATCCGGCAGTGGAAAAACCACACTGTTGCGCGCTGTCGCGGGCCTCGAGACACCGCATCGCGGCTCGATTGCCATCGGCGACCGCGTATTCTTCGATGCGGCGCGCGGCATCGAATTGCCGGCCGAGGAACGCGGACTTGGACTTGTGTTTCAATCCTACGCGCTTTGGCCGCATCGCACTGTTTTCGACAATGTCGCATATGGATTGAAGTTGCGGAGCGTACCGGCTGAAGAAATCAAAACGCGTGTCGACAAGACCCTGTCGCAGATCGGCCTCGGCCACCTCGGCGCGCGCTATCCGCATCAGCTCTCCGGCGGGCAGCAGCAACGTGTCGCGATAGCGCGCGCGCTCGTTTACGAGCCGCCGGTGATCCTGCTCGACGAACCACTGTCTAATCTTGACGCGAAGCTGCGCGAGGAAGCCCGAGCCTGGCTTCGGACTTTGATTGTCACACTGGGCCTTTCCGCGATTCACGTGACCCACGATCAGGTTGAGGCCATGGCGATCGCTGACAAGATTGTGTTGCTCGACACCGGCCTCATCGCTCAGGAAGGTCCCCCCACTGCCCTCTATAACGAGCCGGCAACATTGTTCTCGGCCGAATTCATGGGCAGTAACGACCGCCTTGACGGCAAGCTTGTTGAAAATTCTGGCGGACGCGCGACCATTGAAGTGATGGGCGAGCGGCTGACCGGAATAGCGCGCACCAAAGCGGCTGCGGGGGAAAAAGCCACTGGAATTATTCGCATAGAGCGCGTGCACTGCGCCTCATCGCCTGGCCCCAACCGTGTGAAGATGGAGCTCAAGGCGCCGATGTATCTCGGCGAACGGTGGGAGCTCGTTTTTGCGCGCGACAACGTCACAGTGCGTGCATACGCGGCGGCGCCACTCGAGCCGGGCGAGCACTATGTCGAATTTCCGTCCGAAGCGCTGTGGGTATTCTAGGCTGCACACATGAGCGATTTTCACGGGGTCTACCCCTATCTCGTTTCGCCCATCGACACACAGGGAAGGATCCTAACGGATGTCCTGGGAAAGCTTGCGTCCGACCTGATCACAGCGGGCGTGCATGGTTTGACGCCGCTCGGATCAACCGGTGAGTTTGCCTATCTCGACCGAACGCAGCGCGAGGCTGTCGTTCGGGCGACAATCGAAGCTGCGGACAAACGCGTGCCCGTCGTTGCAGGCGTTGCCTCGACCGCCACAGCGGATGCGGTCGCGCAGGCAAAGATGTTTCAAAAACTTGGCGCCGACGGAATCCTTGCCATTCTCGAGGCCTACTTTCCTCTTAAGGATGCGCAGATTGAATCTTACTTCCGGGCGATCGCCGACGCGGTCGAGATTCCAGTCGTTCTCTACACCAATCCGCAATTCCAGCGCAGCGACCTTTCGCTCGATGTGATCGCACGACTCTCCGAGCATCCGCGCATTCGCTATATCAAAGATGCATCCACGAATACCGGCCGGCTGCTGTCGATCATGAATCGTGCTCCGCGCATGAAAGTCTTTTCAGCTTCGGCGCACATTCCGGCAGCAGTCATGTTGATCGGAGGCGTCGGCTGGATGGCGGGACCTGCCTGCATCGTACCGCGCCAGAGCGTGCGCCTTTACGACCTTTGCCGCGCGGGGAAATGGCCCGAAGCAATGAAATTGCAGCGCGATCTCTGGCGCATCAATGAGGCCTTCGCACGATTCAATCTAGCGGCGTGCATCAAGGCGGGCCTGCAGATCCAGGGCTATGCGGTCGGCGACCCTGTGCCGCCGCAGGCCGCTTTGGCACCGGCGGAACGAGACGTCGTCGAACATATCCTTGCCGACGTCGCGAAGCTGGAAATGGCCTAGTTAGGCCCGGTCCCGCAACAGGCGCCGGATGACTTTGCCGGTTGTGGTCATTGGCATGTCGTCGATAAAGGCAACTTCACGCGGGTACTCATGGGCCGACAGCCGGGTTTTCACAAACCCCTGTATGTCGGACGCCAATTCGTCTGACGCGGCAAAGCCTTTCTTGAGAACGATGAAGGCTTTCACGATTTCGGTGCGTAACGCATCCGGTTTTCCGACAGCGGCCGCCAACGCTACGGCCGGATGACGGATCAGACAGTCCTCGATTTCGCCGGGCCCGATGCGAAAACCGGCTGAAGTAATGACGTCGTCATCGCGACCGACGAAACTGAAGTACCCCTCTTCATCCATGACGCCCTGGTCGCCGGTCGTCATCCAATCGCCGATGAACTTGTCGCGCGTTTCTTCCGGCTTGCCCCAGTACTCCAGAAACATCACGGGATCCGGCCGTTTCACGGCAATCTGGCCAGTCTCTCCGGCCTTAAGCTCATTGCCGTCGCTATCGATAATCCCGACGGTATGTCCCGCAACGGGCTTACCGATTGCTCCGGCCTTTGAGACTCCAATCGCGTTGCAGGCCGCGAGGACGATATTGCATTCGGTCTGCCCGTAGAATTCGTTGATGACGAGGCCAAATGCCGACTTGCCCCATTCATAGGTTTCCGCGCCAAGCGACTCACCGCCCGATCCGATTGAACGCATATTGATGGCGTAACGACCCTTCGGGTTCGGCGCTGCTCGCAACATGCGGAGCGCCGTCGGCGGAATGAATGCATTGCGGATCTGCGCACGCGCCATCAATGCGAAAGCTTCTTCCGGATCGAATTTCTCGAAACGACGCGCCACGACAGGCACACCGTAATGAAGACCTGGCAGCAAGACGTTGAGCAGGCCACCGGCCCAGGCCCAGTCGGCCGGAGTCCACATACGATCGCCCGGTTGCGGCAGAAAATCATGATGCGTTTCGACGCCGGGAAAGTGCCCTATCAATACGCGGTGTCCGTGCAACGCGCCCTTTGGTTGCCCGGTCGTGCCCGAGGTGTAAACCATCATGGCCGGATCGTCGGGAGAAGTATCGACCGGCGTAAAATCGGAGGACGCCCGAGAGAGTTCATCGGCAAATCCAAGCGCACCATCGCTGGGACCATCGAGAGACAAGACCAGTTTCAGTGCAGGCAAGTCGTTCCTTATCTCGGCGATACGCTCTACGCCCCAGGCATTGGTAATGAGTCCCGTGGCACCGGAGTTTTGCAGCCGATACGAAAGTGCATCGACGCCGAATAGAACTGCCAGCGGCAATGCGACGGCACCGAGTTTGTAGATCGCGATGTGGATCGCTGCGACCTCCGGCGATTGCGGCAGCAAGATCGACACGCGATCGCCGCGACCGATTCCATGCGCGCGCAGTGCATTGGCAAGCCGATTTGAGGTGTCCCGCAGCCAACCGTAGGTGATGGGTACGTCGCGTCCGTCCTGTCGCGCGTGCAGGATCGCCAGGCGATCCGGTTCGCGCTCCGCCCAACGATCGCAGACATCGACGCCAATGTTGTAGCGGCTCGGCACGCGCCATTGAAACTGGCGACGCAGCGAATCGTAATCCTTGACGCGGGGCAGTATCGGCATGGCGCAAACCTAGTCAGCAGGTCGCACGAGGTCCAGCCCACAGGGCATGGCATGATGGGTGTTTCTGGATTCGCCGATCGCCCCGTCATGCCCGCGCTTGTCGCGGGCATCCACGTCTTCGCGGCCTCACAACAAGACGTGGATGGCCGGGACAAGCCCGGCCATGACGTGTAACCGCGTGTTTCCGGGTTCGCGCTTTTCAGCGCGGCCCGGAATGATCGCATATTCAATTGTCAAACAGCATGGGCGCGTGTCATCGCCCGTATTCTTTTCGGCGCCGGGTACGCCGTCGTCTCTTTCTGTCCCCCTCGCAAAGGCGAGGGAGATGGCGCGCCAGGTGGCGCAACCATTGTTCGTTCTGTGCCGCGCTCCCTCTCGAGAGACGCGGGCGCCTCATGGCGCGCCATCGCGGGCGTCTTCCTTACAGCGCCGGGCCGCGCTTTACGGGTGCCGTCCGTTGTCCCCGCCGGCCTTCGCATTTTGGGCGAAGCGCACGGCGGGCGGTCGGCCCCCGGTGGCCATGCTCCTGGCGGGCGGCTCGTAGTGGCCGCCGGGCGGAGCTCCCGGCGCCGCCCGAGTGCGGGAGAAGCGTTCTCTCCCGGCCGCGGGCGCCGCATCCGGTCCCACCCGCATGACGCCTCATGAGAGCGCCCTCTGGCGGACCGGACCGCATTAGGAATAGTATCATATAGGATTAAAGTCAAGACCAGCGGCACCGTCATGGCCGCGCTTGTCGCGGCCTGCGGATCGAAGCGCCGATGAATGGCTGTCGCGTCCCGCTATTTATCGTCAGGTTCGGCCAGGATCAGCGACCAGTAGACCTTATATTTTGACGCTGGCGTGTAGACTGCAGCGATGCCCATGCGGGTTGCGCCTGCGAGGAGCATATTCGCGCGATGCGGATTGGAGTCGCGCCAGCCTGAAAATGCTTCGGCGAATGTCTGATAACCCGCGCTGATGTTTTCGGCCGCCGTTTTGGCGTCATAACCCGAGGCTTTCAGTCTCTGCACAAACGGTTTACCCGCGCCGTGATCAAGCTTGTCTCGCTTGGCCATCACTTCCGCCTGGGCCCGCGCCAACCGCATCAATTCGGAGTCGAGCGCGACCGTGGGCAACCCGTTGTTGGCGCGATAGCCGGATATCATGGACGCAGCTGCTGTGGCGTCGAGTTCCGCTCCGGGCTGCGCCAGATTGCGATAAAAGCTGGGCTCGCCCTTGGGCGCGTCGGTTCCGGTACAGCCGCCGAGCGCGACTAAGCCAAGCAGCAGCAGAGCAAAGCGAACCGGCTTCATCGGGAATTTCACTCCGAATCGTGGCCAAACTTAACAGCGATCGTGGCCGAACGGTAAAACCGGCCCGCCGGCTGTACTGGCGCGTCAGCACAGCGTCAACTAACATCTCACGGATCAACTTCGCCGCCGGGAGAATGTCATGTCCAATGAGTCGCTCGCACGCACTCCGGGCGCCAAGCGCGCCGGTCCTGGAGAATACGTTTTCGATCTCGGAACGATGCACAAGATTATGGGAGGCCCCGCCTATTCAACCGCGCACGGGCCATGCGTGGAAGGCGATCGCATGATCGTCGGTCTGATGCGGATGAAAGCAGGCACCGGAGCCGATCCGCATTCGCATCCTAACGAGCAATGGATTTACGTGCTGGAGGGAACCTTCCGCGCCAACATCGAAGGGAAAGAGATCGACGTAACACCGGGCTCTGTCGTCTACATTCCTGCCAACACCGTGCATGCCGGCAAGGCGACAGCAGATGGCGATGTCTTGTTTTTCACCGTCAAGGATGCCTCGCACAGCTTGCACGGAATCAAGGCCTAAGCCGCGCGCAAGCGGCAGCGAAGGATTCGAACGGATTAGCGGTGGGGGTTGCATGATACGTTTGATCGTAATGCTGGTCGTTATCCTCGCCATCGGCGCCGACGCGACGATGGCGCAGGACAAATACCCGAGCCGCCCGGTTAAAGTCATCGTCCCTTACGCGCCCGGTGGAGCGACCGACATCGTCGCGCGCATCGTCGGCGACGAATTTCAGAAGATCACTGGCCAGGGCTTCGTGGTGCTGAACAAGCCGGGCGCCTTCGGGATGCTCGCGATCGATGATATGGTGAAGTCGGCGCCCGACGGCTACACCTTGATGATCGGCAATGTCTCTACCAACGCGATCACGCCGATCATCTACGCAAAGAAAATGAACACCGACTACGACAAGAGCGTCGTGGCGGTGACCAATCTTGTGGATGTCCCCGCCTTCCTGCTCGTAGGCACCGCAAATGATTTCGCGGTGAAGTCGGTTCCCGAACTCATCGCCTATGCCAGACAGAACCCCGGCAAGGTGCGTTACGGCACCGTCGGTGTCGGGTCTTACCCGCATTACGACATGGCGTATTTTGCCAAGCGTGCAGGCAATCTCGATCTGGTCGGCCTTCCCAACAAAAACGGCGCAGCGGGCGTGATTCAGGACATGTTGCGAGGCGACGTTCAGACCGCATTCCTGAACGTAGCCTCGACCGCGGGACAAGTGCAGGCTGGCGCGTTCCGTCCGTTGGCGGTGGTCAATCACGCGCGGCTGAAGGAATACCCCGACATACCGACGATGAATGAACTCGGCTATGGCGACGTCGGCACGATAGCGTGGAACGGACTGTTCGCGCCGGCGGCGACTCCAAGGCCGGTTCTGCAGACTTTGTTCACGGCGGTCACGAAAGCACTCAATTCGCCGGACGCTGTCGAGAAACTTGGCAAACAGAATTTCAACGTCGTTCCGAACAAGTCACTTGATGATGCAAAGGCCTGGCTCGACGCCGAGATGAAACATTGGCACACGATAACCAGCGCCGTGACCATCGACGTGACGCAATAGATTTTTCGGCAAACTGCTAGAGTTTGCGATCGACGATCCCCGCCTTGGCGTAGAGCGCGTTGATGTGTGCCTTTACTTCGGGGTCGGTGGTGTCGTGTTCAGGCGCATGCGCCCAGCCGACTTTGGCGCGCGCATACACCGCCATCTCCTCGTCCTGTTGCGAAGTCCCGCCGGAAATCCCGTAGGCTCCCACCATCTCGTCGCCCTTGAAGACGGGCGCGCAGCCCCCACTCGCGGCGATGCGCCCATTGGTCATGGCGGCCAGGCTCACCAACAATTGCGGATTGCGCTCCTTGAACCAATGCTGAATGACAAGCCCGTCGGGAAACCGCGGGCTCATCGAACGGAATGCTGCGACCGTGAAGGCTTTCGCGATTGCGGTTTCAGGTGTGATGAAGCCGGCTTCATCCATGCGCTCCACCGCAATGATATGACCTTCAGGCCCAACGACCGCGATCGAAATCGGCACCCGCATGGCTTCGGCCTTTTCGATGACCACCTTAATGAACTCACGGCATTCCACCGCGCGCAATTTCGCCATCGTCGTCCGTCCTCCAGTGTGCCGATCTTAAGGTCTGATTAACCTGCTATGTCCGGCAATTAACTGCAAAAAAACGGGTTGGGGAATACCGTCAGGCCGATCTGGACGCAAAAATGGCTGACAATACGTCCGCACAGGCACCCGCGCGCGGCTTGCGATTGGTCATGCTGGCTGCGCTTGTCGGTTTTGCGTTCAGCGCTGCAGCATTCCACTTCATCCTGCCAGTCCGGCTATGGGAGTCGTCGGCCTCCGAATTCGCCGCCTCCCTGTCTCTCTCTTCTGTGGTTGCAAGTCTGGCCGCGGTCCTTGTGGCATCGCTCCTCTCTCGACGTTTGCGACTCGAAAATCGACGCATGCGAGGCGCGATCAACAACATGTCGCAGGGTCTTTGCATGTTCGACGGCAACGAGCGCTTGGTCGTTTGCAATCACCGCTACATGCAAATGTACAATCTCTCCGCGGACATCGTCACACCCGGCAGTACGTTACATAGCCTGCTTGAATACAGGATCAGGAACGGGACCTTCTCACGCGAGCCAGTTGCGTACCGGCGCGAGCTGACCCAAGCCATGGCCGCGGGCAATACAACCAGTACTGAGGTCAAGTCGAAAGATGGTCGTGCTATTTCCGTCATCAATCGGCCGATGCCCGGCGGTGGTTGGGTGGCAACGCATGAAGACATCACCGACCGTCGCGACGCCGAGCGCGAACGCGTTTCGATGCAGGAGCAGCAACAGCGCCGCGCGACGATCGAAGAGGCCATCGCCTCGTTCCGTCGCAGGGTTGAGGATCACCTCAGGACCGTGACTGAGGGCGCGATGGCGATGCGCTCCACTGCGGGTACGCTATTCGGCAACTCCAGCCAGACTTCGACGAGCGCCGATGGCGCGGTCTCGGCCTCGAACGAGGCGTCGACCAACGTGGAAACCGCCGCCGTCGCCGCCGATGAGCTGGCGAGTTCGATCGGCGAAATCGGCCGTCAGCTCGCCAACACGACGGAAATCGTGCGTGCGGCCGTAGCCGAAGCTCACGGCACCAATCACCAGATCGCAGCGCTCGCACAGGCCGCGCAAAAGATCGGCGAGGTCATCAAACTCATTCGTGCCATTGCTGGGCAAACCAATTTGCTTGCGCTCAATGCGACAATTGAAGCGGCGCGTGCGGGCGAGGCCGGCAAGGGCTTTGCGGTTGTGGCGTCCGAGGTCAAATCACTGGCGGTTCAGACGGCCAAGGCTACCGAAGACATTGCGCGGTTGATCACGGCGGTACAGCAAGCGACCACCAGCGCAGTGTCGGCGATCGAACAAATTTCCAGCCGAATGCAGGAGATCGACAGCTGCGCGACAGCCGTTTCCGTCGCCGTGGAAGAGCAAAACGCGGCAACCGGCGAGATTTCCCAGAACGTCGCCAGCGCGTCAGATGGAGCGAAGATCGTCGTCTCAGCCCTGGGTGAAGTTTCAGGAGCTGCCGCAGAGACGCGCCATTCCGCGGAAAGCGTCCTTACGGCGTCACAATCTGTGGAAGTGGCCGCAGGCACGCTACGCAAAGAAATCGAAGGCTTCCTGTCACGCGTTGCCGCCTGATCGCGCGGGACGAACAGCGCTCAGCGGAACAACCTGCTCACCAAGTAGAAAATTGCGGCAACCGCCGCGGCAGCTGGGATCGTAATGATCCAGGCGGTTACGATTCCCTTCGCAACACCCCAACGCACTGCCGACACCTTTTTCGCGGCACCGACCCCGATGATCGAGCCGGTAATAGTGTGGGTGGTCGAAACCGGAATACCCAGCTCAGTTGCCGCGAACAGCATGATCGAGCCGCCGGTCTCCGCGCAGCAGCCCTGCACCGGCGTCAGCCTCGTAATCTTGCTACCCATCGTATGGACAATGCGCCAACCGCCGGCGAGCGTCCCGATCGCGATCGCCGCCTGGCAAGCAATGACAACAGGAAACGGCACATAGAATTCTGAGCCAAGATAGCCCTGCGAATACAGCAATACAGCGATAATCCCCATGGTTTTCTGCGCGTCATTGCCGCCATGGCCGAGTGCATAGCAGGAGGCCGACACCAATTGCGCGCGGCGGAATATATGGTCGACCCCATAAGGCGTGAAACGTCTGAACCCCCACGATACAGCCAACATCAGGAACAATGCGATCAGGCATCCAAGCCCCGGTGCGAGTACGATCCCGCCAACAGTCTTGAACACGCCCTGCCAAACGACAGCCGAGATTCCGGCCTTCGCCAGACCGGCGCCAACCAGTCCACCAATCAGGGCGTGCGAACTCGATGACGGAATCCCCAGTCGATTGGTAATGATTTGCCAGGTGATCGCACCGGCGAGCGCGCCAAAAATAACGCCCTCATCGATGACGTTGGTATCCACAATGCCACGTCCGACGGTCTCAGCGACATGCAGGCCAAATACCAGAAAGGCAATGAAGTTGAAGAATGCGGCCATGCCAACGGCGTAGTACGGGCTGAGCACGCGTGTCGAAACGACCGTCGCGATCGAGTTAGCGGCATCGTTCATACCGTTGAGAAAATCGAACGCCAGTGCGATGAGAACCAGCCCGATCAAGAGCGGAAGAGCCAACGTACCGGCATCCATTGTTCTTCTGTCCCGGTCGAACTAAACGTGCTCGATCACGATGCCATGCATCACGTTGGCAACGTCGTCGAACCTATCGACGACTTTTTCCAAGTGATCATAAACTTCATTGCCCACAAAGAATGCCAGTCCGCTGCCACCGACATTCTTCTGGTACAGTTCTCGCAAGCCGATGTCGTGTAATTCGTCAGCGTGACCTTCCAGAGCGGAGATCCGCGCAGTCAAATCGCTGATGCGTCCTGCCTCGGCGCTGATCGATTGCAACAATGGTACCCCCTCCTGAACAAGCTTTGCACATTTTACGATAGCATCGGCCATATCACGCATCTGCGGAGTAAATTCATTCAGGTCGAATAGCATGACCGACTTGGCGGTCTTCTGCATCTGGTCGATGGAGTTATCCATCGAGGTAATCAGGTCGCGGATATTGGCGCGGTCGAACGGCGTGATGAACGTACGGCGCACCGCGATCAGCACTTCGCGGGTGACATCGTCGGCATCGTGCTCACGGTCCATCACCGTCTGGTAGTTCGATTTGACCGCACCGCCGCCCTCCAGCATGGCGCGCAACGCTTCAGCGCCGGCCAAGACGGCATCGGAGTGCCGAGCAAACAGCACGAAGAAGTTTTCCTCCTTCGGCATCAACGCGTGGAACCAACGCAACATGAAAAACCCCGTAAGCGGCGAAAAAGAACCTAGTCGCTCACCCCGCGTTTGCGAAATCTGGCACGACCCGCCTGTGGATGCCTGCCGGCCGCGGTTCTATTCGGCAACTTTATTATCATGAAAACAATCACTTCGAGGCCATCATCTTTCGCCGTTGCAACCGAAGATTTGCTGCATCAGATCGCCGGGTCGGATAGTTTGCAGAAGCGAAATGGTCGTCGAAATGGAGAATGCTTGATGCGGTTGGGTTACTTCACCATGCCCGTTCACCCTATGGACCGGGACTGGTCCCAGACGCTGCGTGAGGATCGTGAGGCGATCATCCTCGCGGACAAGCTGGGCTTCTACGACGCCTTCGTGGGCGAGCATCTGACCGATGCCTGCGAGAACATCACCAACAGCATGATGTTCCAGGCGACTCTCATTCACGACACCAAGACCATCAAGCTCGCCACCGGAACCACCAATCTGGCGCAGATGCATCCGGTGATCATTGCGGTCAACGCCGCCATGTTCGACCACCTCTCGCAGGGGCGCTTTGTGATGGGCGTAAGCCCAGGCGCTCTCACGTCTGATTCGGAGGCGATCGGAATACTCGATGAGGATCGCAACAAGATCTTCGCCGAAGCGATCGACGTCATCCTTGCGGTGTGGGAGCGCGATCCTCCCTACGACATCGATTTCCCGGGCAATCGTTTCAAAGTCGGTTTCGCGCGAACCGCGGCGCTCGAGCTTGGCGTGGGTATATTGGCAAAACCGTTTCAAAAACCACGGCCGGAAATCGTCGGCACTGTCGTCGCGCCATTTTCTCCCGGCGTCGTACTTATGGGAAAACGCGACTTCCATCCCCTGTCGGCGAACTTTCTGCTTGCAAAGCATCTCAAATCGCACTGGGCCAACTACGCCAAGGGCAAGGCGGAAGCGGGCGCCAAAGCCAGCATTGCCGACTGGCGCGTGGCGCGCACGATTTTCGTTGCCGACGATGACAAAGTGGCCAAGCGCTATGGCCACGATGACGCCAAGAGCCCCTATCGATTTTATTTCGAACAAATGCGCGCGAAGATGAAGCGCGGCAACCGGCTCTACGTGTTCAAAAGCTACAAAGAGCAGCCGGACGACGAGATCACCGACGATTACGTGGTCGACAATTGCGTCACATTCGGCACGGTCAACAAAGTCGTCGACGAGATCCTCAAGCTGCACGAGGAAACCGGCGATTTCGGCGAACTCGTCTATGCGGGCCTCGATTGGGTCGACCCGACGCTCGCCAAGCGCTCGATGCAGTTGATGGCCGAGGAAGTCATGCCGCGGGTCAATGCCGCTATCCGCAAACCGGCAAAGACCGCAGCGGAATAACGGCTCGACGCCTACACCGAGAGTGGGTCTGTTCCCAACGCCGCATAGAGTCCGTGTCGGGCGCCCTGTGTGAAAGAGACATCTTTCTCAAGCTCGATGGAGGCAGAACGCACGCGTTGCGCCTCCGGCTCTGTCGCCGGCACCGCCGCGCCATCGGCCGCCGCCTTCGCGGCACGCAGCAATATTCTGCGCGTCATGACGATGCCTTTGTCCGTCGCGCAAAGATGTTCTTTGGTGCGATCCTGGATCGGCCCCATGCTCTCCTGGATGGAAGCATCCTGCATGGCGATCCCGTCGACCCCGGTCGACGAGTGTCCGTGGCGCTGCGACTCGCGATCGAGCAGATAATTGTTCGACTTGTTGGCGAGCGGAATGAAAGTTCCGGGCACGTATTTGACGTGAATGCCCTCGCCGTCCTGCATCGCGGAAACTTCCGCTTTCGTGAGCGCACGCCTGGGATGGTAGTTGATGCTCCACGCCCAACAGTTTTCGTCGTCGATCGGCACCCAAGCGTGCGCACCCAACGGATGGCCGGCGCGCGGGGGAATGATCGAGTACCAGGGAATGATCCAGGGCGTTATTCGCCAATAATATTTGTCGCCGTCGGCGTTGCGCCGTGCACCGATCAGCAGCCCGCCCGGAAACTCCTCAACCTCGAACAAGGGCATGCGGTCCTGCTCGTTGTAGACGTTGCCCTTGGAGCCTTTGAACAACGGATCCTTGTTCAGCTCCGATCCGTGCAACCACGACACGTGGCTGGAATCGATGCCGCCTTCCATCGCCTGCAGATAGTTGCACTCCTGCAGGCGCTTGGAGACAAACCGCTGCGATGGTTCAACCTCAGTCCACTCCAACGCGGGTGGCGGCGGCTGCATGCCTGGTGGCCCCAGATAGGCCCACACGATCCCCGCCTTCTCGATGCAAGGGTAGGATTTCAGCTTGATGTTCTTTCGGAAGCCGCTTTCTTCCTGCTCCGAGGGTAGATCGACGCACTGTCCGGTCACGTCGTATTTCCAGCCGTGGTAGGGACAGCGCAGTCCGCATTCTTCATTTTGCCCGAACCAGAGTGAAACGCCGCGATGCGCGCAGAACTCGTCAATCAGGCCGATGCGGCCCTTGCTGTCGCGAAAGCAAATCAGCTTTTCGCTCATCAACGTCACCCGCACCGGCGGGCAATCGGGTTCGGGAATTTCCGAGACCAGCAGGAAAGGCGCCCAGTAGCGCCGCAGCAACTTGCCCATCAAGGTATCTGGGCCGACGCGGCTTAGCTGATCATTTTGCTCACGCGACATCATGGCGACGTTTCCCCGCTCACTTGCTATTATCCATCAAAACCGCGGCCAGCCATTATAGGCTGGTGCGCCGCTGACGGAAGCCGAGCCATGCCTTTGCCGCGCATCGCCATTGCAACGGGAGACCCCGCCGGTATTGGACCCGAGATCGCGCTCAAAGCGGCGATCAACGCAAGCGTGCGTGCTTTATGCCGCCCGCTGCTGGTGGGCGACCCGGTGGCGGTCGATCTTCATGCGCGTAGCGCAGGCTTGTCGCCGACCTTGCACGTTGTCGAAAACGCAGCCGATGCCGACTGGACCGACGGGACGGTCAACTTGCTGGACGCGCGCGACGGCAGCAACGTACCGATAAAGTTCGGCACGGTTGATGCCGCTTACGGCAGGGCATCGCTCGCGAGTGCAAGCCGCGCCATCAAGGCTGCCCTGGCCGGCGACGTCGAAGCCGTTGTCGCTGCGCCGCAGACCGAACGCTCGATAGCCGCAGCGCATATTGCGTTTGACGGCTATCCGTCATTCGTCGCGCGCGAAACCGGCACGCCTGTCAATGACGTCTATCTGATGATCTGCTTCGACCAATCGCGCATTGTGCATGCGACCCTGCATGTCAGCGTGCGCCAAGCGGTCGCGCTGATAACGCAGGAGCGGATCGAACGCGTGGTCCGCGTTACCGATGCGTCGCTCAAAAAGCTCGGCATCGCACGACCGAAGATCTTCGTCAGCGGTCTAAACCCTCACGCCGGTGAAGAAGGAATGTTCGGCCGCGAGGAAATCGAAATCATTGAACCGGCAATTCACAAAGCCGCCGTCGATGGAATTGATGTATCCGGTCCTTTTGGCGCCGATACAATGTTTCGAAAAAAGGGTGCAGATGCGTTCATCGTGATGCTGCACGATCAGGGCCACATCGCCGCCAAGCTGCAGGCCTTCAACCGCACCGCCGGACTTTCGATCGGCTCACCGATTCTGTTTTCCTCGGTCGCGCACGGCAGCGCGCACGATATTGCGGGAAAAGGCCAAGCTGATCCGGGCGCGATGATCGAGGCGATCACGCGGCTCGCCAAAGTCAGTGCTTCGGAAAAGCAGCCGGTTTAACGGCCCGGCGGCGGCAGGGGTGACGACGTGATCGCACTGCCGTAGCCGCGCGGAACGGAGGCCGTGCTCGGCGGCGCCGTGTTCATTGGCGCACCCGCAGGTACCGCACCGTTTGCAGTCGACTGTGGGCCGCCGTTGGCAACGTACTCGGGCGGCTTGCCGGGTAGCACGACCACACGGGTGCCGACCTGCACACGGCTGTAGAGATCCTCAACGTCCTCGTTGATCAGGCGAATACATCCCGACGATACGAACGTGCCGATGGTCGAGGGCTGATTGGTGCCGTGAATGCGGTACAGCGTTTTGCCGAGATAGAGCGCGCGTGCGCCCAGCGGATTGCCGGGTCCGCCCGCCATGAACCGCGGCAAGTACGGTTGCCGATCAATCATTTCCGACGGCGGATGCCAATCCGGCCATTCCGACATTCGGCTGATCCGCTCGGTACCGTTCCAGGTGAACCCATCGCGCCCGACGCCGATGCCGTAGCGCAGAGCCTTTCCACCGCCGAGCGACAAATAGAGATAAGTGTTCGCGGTATCGATAATGAGCGTGCCGGCGGGCTCCCTGGTCGAGTAGTCAACCAGCTGCTTTTTCAGATTCGGCGGAAGTTCCTTGGCCTGACCGGTTTCCGGCTGATAGTCGGGCGGAAGGGCCGCGATCTGTGACTGCGGCGAGCCTTGCGGCGCCGCGCCGATGGCAGCCGGTGGTCGTAGCGAATTGGGATCGCTCATGCCGCGAGAAGGCGCGCCCTGCATTGGCGGCGGTTGCTGCGGCTGCTGCTGATAAGGTTGCTGGCCGTACCCATAGGATCTCCGATCAGGCGCACCGTACAGACCTGGCGGCGGCAGCGGCGGTTCATCATCCGGATACGGGAGCACGCCCTGCTGACCGCGGCGCAGATTGCGCGGCGGCGGCGGAAGATCCTCGTCGTCATCGTAGCTCCCGATGGCGGGCGGCAGTCGCTCCCGGTAATAGGCTCCGGGCGGTGGCGGGGCGTACTGCGCCAAGACAGGCGCAGCCGTAAAAGCCACCGCAACCGGCAGCGCGAGCAAGAAAGCAGCGGAAGATCGGATCATTATCCACCCTGGGCGGCCTATCGGCCGCCAAATCCCGGTTCTGATTGCCCCGGGATGAAGGCACATTCAAGACCAGAATAGGGCCATCTCGTTAACGCGACTTTGCCATGGCGTCAGGCTTTTTTGGCCTCCGCAGCCAGGACCTGCTTTGCCACGCGGTGACAATCAACGGCGGCCGGGAACCCGCAATAAACGGCCACTTGCCGCAGGATAGCGGAAAGTTCGCCTGGCGTAAGCCCGTTGCGCAATGCCCCGCGGAAATGCGCCTCGAACTCGTGCATCCGCCCGAGGCAGGCGATCATTCCCAGGTTCAGAATGCTGCGATCGCGCGGCTTGAGCGCGTCATCGCCCCACACCGCACCCCAGCAATAGGTGGTCAGCAGTTCCTGAAATTGGCGGTTGAAGTCGTCGGTATTTGCGACGGCGCGATCGACATATTCGTCCCCGAGCACCCGGCGGCGCATTGTCATTCCCCGGTCGTACAGTGCCTTGTCCATCGTCGTTTCCTCCTTTGATGGCGTCGCCCATGGTCCCGGTGGGTGCAAAGACGAATCCAGACGAGCGCGTTTTGGATTCGGGTTTCGCACTGAGCTCCGGGAATAACGGGCAGGACCCCCATGTTGACAGAGATGGAGCGATTTCGTCCATTCTTGCGGCCGCTCCATCGACAAATTCAAAATTTAAAAAATGAGGAAACACCATGGGTATCGCATCGAGGCGTCCAGTCCGTTTTGCTCTTGCCCTCACCGCTCTGGGCTTTTTTGCGGGCTCCCTCGCGCCGAAGGCTGTCAGCCAGGAGGCCGGCTGGACCACTTTATTTGATGGCAAAAGCCTGGATGGATGGGATCAGGTCGGCGAATCCAACTGGCGTGTCGAGGATGGCGCGATCGTCGTCGACAAGATGGCCGGCAAGGAGGCCGGCTATCTGGTCAGCAAAAAGCCATACAAGAATTTCGTCGTGCGCGTCGAATTCTGGTCGAGCGATGATGCCAATAGCGGAATCTATTTCCGCTGCCTCGATCCGAAAAAGATTACCGACCGCACGTGCTACGAGGCCAATATCTTCGATCAACGCACCGATCCGAGCTATGGCACAGGCGCGATCACGCGCTATGTCGAAGTGAGCCCTATGCCGAAAGCGGGCGGCAAATGGAATACATATGAAGTGACCGCCAACGGCCGCGACATCACCGTCGTGCTGAATGGACAGACAACTGCAAAGCTGCGTAACGGCATGTTTGACGAAGGTCCGATCGTGCTGCAGCACGGGGCCGGCGCGATCAAGTTCCGCAAGGTGGAAGTGAAACCGCTATAGGCCCGATAACCGGCACGATGGAATGCAAGTAGCAATTGTCGGCGGCGGCATCTGCGGACTGACGCTCGCCCTAAATCTGAAGGAGCGCGGCATTGCCTGCCGCGTCTATGAACGCGCGCCCGAAATCAGGGAGCTCGGGGTCGGCATCACGCTGTTGCCTCATGCGATGCGCGAGTTCACGACGCTTGGCGTGGGCGACTCCCTGCTCAAGGCCGGCATCGAAAATCGCGAGTGCGCGTTTTTCAATCGCTTCGGCCAATTGATCTATCGGGAAGATCGCGGAAAATTTGCCGGCTATCCTTTTCCGGAAGTCGGCATCCATCGTGGTCGCCTGCACGTCATACTTTACGAAGCGGTCCTGAAAAGGCTCGGTCGAGATGCGGTGCTGACCGACCGCGAATGCACCGGCATCGAACAGGACGATGCCGGCGCAACCATCCGCTTCAAACAGACGGCAAGCGGAAAGCCAACCGAGCCGGTTCGCGCCGATGTCGTCATCGCATGCGACGGCATCAATTCGGCTTTGCGAAAGCAGTTCTACCGAAACGACAAAATTGCGTTCTCCGGAATCAATACGTGGCGTGGCGTCACGCGGCGCAAACCGATTCTCGGCGGTCGGACTTATATGAGGGTTGGGTCAATTCTCACCGGCAAGATTGTGATCTACCCGATCGTCGACGACATCGACGGTGAGGGTACCCAATTGATCAATTGGATGGCCGAGATCAAACGCGAAACCACCGAACAGAACGACTGGAACAAGCCTGGAAATCTGGCCGATTTTTTCCCGCTCTACGAAGGCTGGCATTTCGATTGGCTCGACGTCTCGCAGATGATCCGAGACGCCGACCAGATTCTCGAGTACCCGATGGTCGACAAGGATCCAATCGACCGCTGGACTTTCGGTCGCGTCACTCTCGCCGGCGATGCCGCGCATCCTATGTATCCGCGCGGCTCAAACGGTGCGGCGCAAGCAGCAATCGACGCGCGCACGCTCGCCGATTTGCTGAAGAAAACGCCCGATCCGCGGGACGCCCTGAAGGCCTACGAAGCCGCCCGCGTTGCACCGGCGGCGAAAGTTGTCCGCACCAATCGCGAGCAACCACCGGATTTCATCAATATCAAGGTCGAGGAATTGGTCGGCGACAGGCCTTTCGACAATCTCGACAAATACATTACGCAGGACGAGTTGCGCGCGTTGTCGGAACGTTACAAACGCATCGCAGGCTTTGCACTCGCCGATGTCGCGCCGAGCGGTTGACCTGCTCAACTTTCGGCAATCCGATATCCGATGCCGGGTTCGGTGAGGATGATGCGCGGGTCGTCGGGATGTTCCTCGATCTTTTGCCGCAGCTGGCCGATATAGACGCGCAGATACTGCGTGTCTTCGACATGTGCCGGGCCCCACACCGCCGCAAGAATCTGCTTGTGCGTTATCACGCGGCCCGCGTGTTTTGCGAGAAATGACAAAAGCTCGAATTCCTTTGGCGTGAGTTTGAGTTCCGCGCCGGCCCGCGTTGCGCGGTGACGCACCGCATCGATTTCAAGGCCACCGACCCGCAGCACCGGAATCTCGGCCTTGCGCTGCATTCGATGCCGCAACGCCGTACGCATCCGCGCCAATAACTCGCCGACATTGAAGGGCTTGTTGACGTAGTCGTCGGCGCCAAGATCGAGCGCTTCGATCTTTTCCGCTTCGCGATCGCGAGCGGACAGGACAATGATCGGCACGTCGGACCACTCGCGACAGCGGCGGATGACGTCCTTGCCATCGCCGTCGGGCAAGCCAAGATCAAGCAACACGATGTCAGGCGTTTCTGCCGCAACGCGTTTGATTGCGTCGCCGACAGTGCCAGTGCTGGTCATTTCGTAATTATTTGCCTCGAGCGCGGGCTTGAGGAATCGCAGAATTGCGTCCTCGTCATCGACAACCAGAGTGCGGATCCTTGCACTCACGACGGGGCACCGCTGCGCGGGAAGGTCAAAATGAAACGGGCACCCCGGCCCTCGGCGACTGGGCTTTCCGCACTGATCGCTCCGCCGTGCGCTTCCATGATGCCTTTTGCGATCGCAAGCCCGAGTCCCGTGTGGCTTCCATCGGCACTTAATGCCTGCATCTCTTTGCCTTTGACAAATTTTTCGAAGACGTGCGGCAGATCGTCGAGGGGAATACCCGGTCCATCGTCGGTGACACGCAGGGCAATGGCATCCGACGCGTCACCTGCATCAATCACCACACGCGTCTCGGGCGCCGTGTGGACGATGGCATTGGCAACGATGTTTCCAATCGCCTGCTCGACCAGGGTGGCGTCCGCCTTCACCAGAGTAAGATCTTTCGGCAACTCGATTTCGATCCGTTGTTGCGCGCCGTGACGTCGCGCGGCGCTGACCACACGCTCGCTTATTTCACGCAGGTCGATCCAGTCGCGGCGCAATTCCAATGCTCCTGCGTCTATGCGCGTGATGGCGAGCAGATTGCGGACCATCTCATCAAGGTCCTCGGCCTCTTTCTTGATCTGCCCAAGGAGGTCTTTCTTCGCCACCGGGTCGAGTTTGTCGCCATAGTCGATGAGACTCGTAGCCGAACCAAGGATGGAAGAAAGTGGCGTGCGAAAATCGTGCGAGACTGAGGCGAGTAACGTATTTCGCACCCGTTCGGTTTCCGTGGCTGTTTTCGCGCTCACCATTTCTCGGGCCAGCGATGCGCGCTCGAGAGCGGCCGCCGTCTGTTCGACCAGCGTATCCAGAAGGGCGAGCGCTTCCGAATCAATCGGCGGCCCGTCTTTTTCCTTGGCAACGCCGGTTACACCAAGCGTTTTTGGGCCAATCCGCAGCGGCACGAAATACCACGGGATAATCGGCAAGGTTCCGGTATCTGCCCCGGCCGGTTCGTTGTGGCTGTAAGCCCAGCGGGCGGCCGTCATCGCTGCAGCGTCAAGCGCATCCTCAGGCGGCCAGGCAGCCGTCAATGCGAGGTCATCGTCATGTCCAAGCATGACGACAACCGGCCGACCAAGGCTTGCGTAGATTTCGCTGGCGGCACCTTCCGCAACAGCATCGACTGTCGCCAGACCCGACAGGCGCTTTGTAAATTCGTAGAGCCTGCGCATGGCCCGCATGCGCGCGGCCGCAATACGCGCCTGCTCGCGCACGCGGCCGGCCAATGCCGAGCTGATGACGGCGACAACCAGGAAAATCACCAGTGCCAGCAACTCGTAAGGCTCAGCAATGGTGAATGTGTAGAGCGGCGGGATGAAGAAAAAATTGTAGACGAAAAAGGAGAGGATCGATGCAAAAATCGCCGGCCACATGCCGATATTCATCGCCGTCACAAGCACAGCGAGAAGAAAGACCATCGACAGATTGGGAATCGGCGTAAGTGTCGTCAGCACCTTGCCGATCGCCAATGCAACGGCCACAGCGACAGCCGCGAACAGAAAATGCCATGGATTGGTCTGGAGGGTGCTGGGCCAGCGGAAAAACGATCTTTTCGCAGGCGCTTCGGATTCTTTGGTGACCAGATGGATGGCGATATCTTGCGTACGGCGCACCAACTCATGCGGAAGTGAGCGTCCCAACAATTCGCTGAAAAAACCGCCGCGTGAACGGCCAACCACGATCTGCGTAACGTTTTCGAACTTGGCGAAACGCAGCAATTCCGCCGGCAGATCGGTCCCGGTCAATGTCTGCGTTTCAGCGCCCAGGCTCTGCGCCAGCTTCATGGCCTCATCCAATCGCTGGCGGCCGCCGTCATCGAGCGTCGTTCCGGGGCGTTCGACCGTGACCGCGATCCAGGGAGCATCCATCAGATCCGCCAGCCGTTTCGCGGTGCGCACGACAGTGGGCGATACCGGATCAGGCCCGATAGATGCCAGGATGCGTTCACCTGCAGCCCAGGGGCCTTCGATCGCCTGGGCCTGCATACGTTCGACCAGGTCGGCGTCGATCCGCTCCGCAGCACGCCGCAAAGCGAGCTCACGCAGGGCCGTGAGATTTTGCGGCTTGAAGAAGTGTTCGACCGCACGCGCGGCCGTGTCCTGGACATAAACCTTGCCCTCGGCGAGCCGCTTGAGCAGTTCATCTGGCGGAAAGTCGACCAGCACGATTTCGTCGGCCCTGTCGAACACAGTGTCCGGCACTGTCTCGCGCACGCGGATCTTGCTGATCTTCTGCACGACGTCGTTGAGGCTTTCGAGATGCTGGATGTTCAGGGTCGTCCACACGTCGATGCCGGCCGCCAGCAGTTCGTCGACATCCTGCCATCGCTTGGGATGACGGCTGCCGGGAACATTGGTGTGCGCATATTCGTCGACCAAAAGCAGACTCGGCCGCCGCGCCAGTGCGCCGTCCAGATCAAACTCGTGCATGACCTGGTTGCGGTAGACGATCGGCTTGCGCGGAAGAACCTCGAAACCTTCGGTCAATTGCTCGGTCTCGCGACGGCCATGTGCCTCGATCAGACCGGCGACGACGTCGCGCCCGCCGGATTTCTCGGCGCGGGCGGCCGTCAGCATGGCGTATGTCTTGCCGACGCCGGGAGCGGCGCCGAGAAATATCTTCAAATGCCCGCGGCCTTCCTTCTTGGCGAGGGAAAGCAGCGCGTCAGGCGAAGCTCTCTGCGCTTGGTCAACAGGCATGCTGTGTCTCTAACGCATCATAGCGCAAAAACCCGTCCCGGATTTTCCCTCCGGGACGAGCCAGGGAACGACAACACGTTGCGTAACTACGATTTCAGAGCATCAAGAGCGAGGTTGAGATTAAGCACGTTCACCCGCGGTTCGCCCAATAGACCAAACGTACGGCCTTCAATCTGGCCGTCGACTAGTCCACGGATGCGCGCTTCCGGCAGGCCGCGCGCCTTGGCGACTCGCGGCACCTGGAAGTACGCCGCTTCCGGCGAAATATGCGGATCGAGGCCGCTGCCCGAAGTGGTCACCATATCCATCGGCACCGGCGCCGAGGCATTCTCTTTCTTCAACTCCTCGACCTGTCCCTTGATGCGGTCGATCAGGGCTTTGCTGGTCGGACCCAAATTCGAACCCATCGAGTTAGCCGCGTTGTACGGCGCGTCGACGGTCTTGGTCGAATCCTTCGGATCCGGCGCGTTAGTGGCCGATGGACGGCCATGGAAATACTTGTCGTCGGTGAAGACCTGGCCGATCAGCGTGGAGCCGATCACCTTGCCGTCTTTCTCGATCAGGCTGCCCTGGGCCTGATACGGAAAGATGACACCGGCAATCCCGGTCATCGCCAACGGGTAAACAAGCCCGGTGATCAGAGTCAAAAGAACGACCATGACAATGGCTGGACGAATTTCTTTAAGCATGGCGGTCTCTCCTCAGACCAGGTGCAAGGCGTTGACCACGATATCGATCGCCTTGATCCCGACGAACGGAATGATGACGCCGCCCACGCCGTATATCCAAAGATTGCGACGGAGCAACGCCGCGGCGCCGATCGGCCGATACTTGACGCCTTTCAGCGCGAGCGGAATGAGTGCGATGATGATCAACGCATTGAAGATGATCGCGGACAGGATCGCGCTCTGCGGCGTTGCGAGCTTCATGATGTTGAGCACGCCGAGCTGCGGATAGAACGCAAGAAACATCGCCGGAATGATAGCGAAATACTTCGCCACGTCATTGGCAATCGAGAACGTGGTCAACGCGCCGCGCGTCATCAGCAACTGTTTGCCGATTTCCACGACCTCGATCAGTTTCGTCGGATCGGAATCAAGATCGACCATGTTGCCGGCTTCACGCGCGGCCTGCGTTCCGGTCTGCATGCAGACCCCGACATCGGCTTGGGCGAGAGCGGGCGCGTCGTTGGTCCCGTCGCCGCACATCGCTATCAGCCGGCCGTGTGACTGCTCGTCGCGGATGTAACGCAGCTTGTCCTCCGGCGTCGCCTGCGCGATGAAATCGTCGACGCCGGCCTCGGAAGCAATGGCAGCCGCGGTGACCGGATTGTCCCCGGTAATCATCACGGTCTTGATGCCCATTCGCCGCAGCGCCGCGAAGCGGTCCTTGACGTCCGGCTTCACGACATCCTTGAGATGTATGACGCCGAGAATGCGGTCGTTCTCGACCAGGCCCAATGGCGTGCCACCCGAGCGCGCGATCTTGTCGACCGCAGCGCGGAATGCCTGCGGCTCCGCGACGTTCTTCCCTCCCGCCTGGCGCGCGAACTCCAGCACGGAATCGACAGCCCCTTTGCGCAGCTTGCGCTGGCCGATATCGACACCCGAGAGGCGAGTAACCGCGGAAAACGGGATGAACCGCGCGTCCCCAGGCGCCGTCTGCCGGCGCACATTGTACTTGTCCTGCACCATCGTGATGATGGAACGCCCCTCCGCAGTCTCGTCTGCGTCGCTGGCGAGCAGAGCGGCTTCAGCGGCCTCCCGCTCGGTTACACCTGGAACGACGAAAATTTCCGTTGCCTGGCGATTGCCGAAAGTGACGGTTCCCGTCTTGTCGAGGAGCAGCGTGTCGACGTCGCCAGCGGCCTCCACCGCGCGGCCGGACATTGCGAGCACGTTGAAACGCACCAGCCGATCCATGCCGGCGATTCCGATCGCCGACAGGAGCGCGCCGATCGTCGTCGGGATCAGGGTGACGAACAGCGCGACCAGTATGACCACTGAGACAGCACCCCCAGCGTAGGTGACGTAGCTTGGGATCGTCGCCGTCGCGAACACGAAGATGATCGTCAGGCCGACCAGCAGGATATCGAGCGCGATTTCATTCGGTGTCTTCTGGCGCTCCGCGCCTTCGACCAATTTGATCATCCGATCAAGGAAGGACGAACCGGGCGAAGACGTGATGCGGATGATGATCCGATCAGAAATGACGGTGGTACCCCCGGTGACTGCCGAACGGTCGCCCCCCGATTCACGAATGACAGGAGCGGACTCACCTGTGATGGCCGCTTCGTTGACCGATGCAATGCCCTCGATCACGTCGCCGTCGCCGGGAATGATGTCGCCGGCCTCGCAAACCACCAGGTCGCCAGCCCTCAGCTTGTCGGCGGCGACGGTCTCAAACTTGTTGAACGTAGCCGGCGACTGAATGCGCTTGGCACGCGTTTCGGTACGCGCCTTGCGCAAGGTATCGGCCTGCGCCTTGCCCCGTCCTTCTGCGACAGCTTCGGCAAAATTGGCGAACAGTACGGTGAACCACAGCCAGAGAACGATCTGGAATTCGAACGCGATGTTGCCGCTACCGGTGAAAAGATCGCGGACGAGGATAACGGTCGTCAGCAATGTGACGACCTCAAGCACGAACATCACGGGATTCTTGATCAGCGTGGCCGGGTTGAGCTTGACAAAAGCCTGACCGATCGCCGGGACCACGATCTTGGGGTCCAGCAGCGTCGCCACCGGCATCCGCTTGCGAATCTTCGAGGTTTCCATTGCCCTAACTCCGATAAAACCGTCAGAACGTTGTGCCCGCGACCATCGCGAACTGTTCGACCAAGGGGCCGAGCGCAAGCGCAGGGAAGAATGTCAGACCTCCCACAATCATGATCACACCGACGACGAGGCCCACGAACAGTGCGCCGGTTGTCGGAAAGGTGCCCAGCGAGGCCGGCACTGACTTCTTGCTCGCGAGCGAACCGGCGATCGCAATCGTCGGGATGATCATCATGAAACGTCCGACAAACATCGCGATTGCACCCGTGATGTTGAAGAACATCGTGTTGGCCGTGATGCCGGCGAAGGCCGAGCCGTTATTGGCGGTGCTCGAGGTGTAGAGGTAGAGCATCTCCGAGAAACCCGTGCGGCCCGCTGTTGCCGAGCTGGGTCAGCGCCTGCGGATTGACCGCAGCGACCGCAGTCCAGCCGAGGTACATCAGCGGCAGAATCAGAATTGCCAGCATCGCCATCTTGACTTCCTTGGCCTCGATCTTCTTGCCGACATATTCCGGCGTGCGGCCGACCATCAATCCGGCAACGAAGATCGCGATGATGACGAACAGCAACATGCCGTACATGCCGGCGCCGACGCCGCCGACGATGATCTCGCCGAGCTGCATGTTGATCAGGGGCACCATGCCACCGAGCGCCGTGAATGAGTCATGCATGGCGTTCACCGCGCCGCAGGACGCGGCGGTGGTTATCACCGCGAACAACGCAGACGCTGCAATGCCAAAGCGCGTTTCCTTGCCTTCCATATTGCCGCCGCTGAGACCCATCGCATTGACGATGTCGTTGCCGTGCGCTTCCGCCCAATAGGTCAGTGCAACGCCGGCTATGAAGAGCACGCCCATTGCGGCGAGAATCGCCCAGCCCTGACGCTGATTGCCGACCATTCGGCCGAAGACATTGGTGAGCGCAGCGCCGAGCGCAAAGATCAGGATGATCTGCACGAAATTCGACAGCGCGGTCGGGTTCTCGAACGGATGCGCGGCGTTGGCGTTGAAGAAGCCGCCGCCATTGGTGCCGAGCATCTTGATGGCGACCTGCGACGCGACTGGTCCAACTGCGATCGTCTGTTTCGCGCCCTCGAGCGTCGTCGCCTCGACATAGGGTCCGAGCGTCTGCGGCATGCCCTGCCAGACAAGAAAGAGCGTCGCAACGATGCAGATGGGCATGAGGACGTAAAGAGTGCAGCGCGTGACGTCGACCCAGAAGTTGCCGATCGTCTGCACCGAGTGACGCGCAAAACCGCGAATGAGCGCGACCGCGAGTACAATGCCCGTCGCCGCCGACAAATAGTTTTGATGCGTCAGGCCGAGCATCTGCGTGAGGTACGACATCGTGCCCTCGCCGCCGTAGTTCTGCCAGTTCGTGTTGGTGATGAAGCTGATCGCCGTGTTGAAGGTGAGATCCGGCGCCACCGCCGACTGCTCGGCCGGATTGAACGGCAAGCCGGCCTGGAAACGCAGCAGTCCGTACAGAATTGCAAAACCACCGACGTGGAACAGCAGCATGCCGACCGTGTAGGCCAGCCAGCCCTGTTCGCGTTTCTCATCGATACCCGCCGCGCGATAGAGCGCCAGTTCAACCGGCCGCAGGATCGGGGTGAGAAAAGTCCGCTCGCCGCTGAAAACGTGGGTCATGTAACCGCCGAGCACCGGCGTAAGAGCCACGATGATCGCGCAATAAAGAAGAATTTGAACCCAGCCGATCAAGGTCATGGTTACGGACCTTTCAAAGCCGCTCTGGTCTGAGCAAAGCGTAGACGAGGTAGATCATCAGTCCGGCGGTCACGAGACCGGCAAGTGCGTAGTCGAAAACCACTGGCGCCTCCCTCAGAGTCGGTCACAGGCGTAGGCGTAACCGATCGCCAGAGCGAAAAGGACGAGGCTGAGCGCCCCCAGGATGACATCGAGCATGGTCGCTCCCTGTGATGATGTGGGAACAACGCCCGACCTATGCTTGCGGTGATAAAGATGCGATACGAAATCGTACTACGCGGTATCAAGACGGAATAAAGACACCCTCAGCGCTACCGGGACGTCATGTCGGCGAATATCCTCATCGTCGGGTGCGGTGCCATCGGCAGCTTGTTTGCCGCGTCCCTGTCGTCGGTCGCCAAAGTGACTGCGCTCGACGCCAATGCCGAGCATGTCAACGCTATTCTCTCGCGCGGCCTGCGCGTGAGCGGCACGAATCCGCGCGTGGCGCGAATTGAAGCGACCAGCGATCCGTCCGCGCTGAAGGGTATGGCGTTCGACGCGATCATTTTTCTTATCAAATCGAAGATGACCGCGGCCGCTCTTTCGCAGTTGCAGCCTGTGCTCTCTGGAAATCCTCTGCTGGCGACGTTTCAGAACGGCATGGGCAATGCCGAGGTCTTGCTGTCCGCGCCAAATGCGACGGTCATTCGTGGCGTCACGATGAATGCCGCGCGGTATGTCGAGGCCGGCTGCGTCGAGAGTTTGATCGAGGGCAAGACTTGGCTCGGGCCCGTGCGCGGCAACCTCGATGACGTGCGTCCACTCGCCGATCTGCTCAGCAAAGGCGGCATGGAAACCGAAGTGGTCGAAGATCCCATGGGCGCGGTCTGGTCCAAGTTCGTTTTCAATTGCGTGATGAATCCGCTCGGTGCGCTGATGATGGGCGACAATGCATCCCGCTACGACGCACCGGACATGCGTGCGCTGATCGACGACATGGCGGCCGAATGCATCGCGGTCGTCCAGGCGCTGGGAGGTAAGTTTGCATTTCCACCCATGGACTACGTCGGCAAGGTCCGGGCCGGTGACGCTCCGCGATCCCGCCACGCCGGTTCGATGGCCCTCGATATCGAGCGGGGCGTGCCGACCGAAATCGACGAATTGACCGGCTTCATCGTGCGCGAGGGCGAACGGCTGGAAATCCCGGTGCCGAACTGCAAAGCGGTGTATCGCCTGATAAAGGGGCTGGAACTCGCCTCGCTGCGGCGAGTGACCAAGGCTAGATAATTCAAAGGGTTAGCGCCTAACCTCCTCCGTTTGTCCCCGAATTCCGTGCTGTGCGTCGTGCACAGGTTTTGGACGTTTCGCCCGTTATTTCGATAGGCCGAGGGCTAGAATGGTCGGGCACCGTATGGCAGCCATCGCATTGCAATGGATGACAGCGACGAGGCGCTTATGGCCCGGGTCGCGCGCGGCGATGAGCGTGCGTTTCAGGTGCTTTCACGGCGCCATTTACCGGCCATGCTTGGGCTCGCCCGCCGCATTCTCGGCAATGCCGCGGATGCTGAGGACGTCGCGCAAGAAGCCTTCGTGCGTGTCTGGACACATGCGCCGCGGTGGCAACCCTTGGCACAGTTCCGGACGTGGCTCACGCGGGTGGTCGTCAATCTCTGCCTCGACCGCAAACGGCGCGCACCCTGGGTGGACCTCGATGCGGCCGGCGATGTGCTCGACCCCGCTCCACGGGCCGATGAAAAGGCGGAGAGCACAGAGCGTGAGCGAATGCTCACGGCTGCGATCGACAAGCTTCCCGCCCGCCAGCGCGACGCAATCATGCTGACCTACACGGAAGGCATGAGCAATGCGCAGGTGGCGGAAATTCTCGGCGCGTCGGTTTCGGCGGTCGAGACCCTGCTGATCCGCGGCAAGCAGAACCTGCGCCGCGCGCTTGGTGGCGTGATCGATAAGGACGATTGAAAATGACGGACGAGCAATTCGAAGATTTTCTGAGAACCACGCTGAAGCGTGATGCGAAACCTGCCGACGCCGACGCCGTTGATCGCGTCCTCGCGCGGCTGCGCGGTCCGCTGCCGCGACAGAAGCAGCCTTTGTGGAGCCTGCCTGGCGTACTGCTCAACTGGGATTTCGCGCCGGCCTGGCCGCGCATGGCGGCCCTCGCCTGCTGCGCGGCGCTCGGCTTCATGTTCGGCATCGCCGGCTTCGATCGTCCATTCGACCGACTTGATGGATCGGTCCTGAGCAGCAGCCGCGATATCGGTTCGCTTGTGTCCGAGCCCGACACATTGACGGGAGAGCGGCCATGAGCATCGCCCAAGCCTTTCCCACCATGGACCGGGCCTCGTCGCGCTGGTTGCTGCTGGGTTCGCTGGCGCTCAATTTGTTCTTTGTCGGGATTGCTATCGCCATGATGGTGCGATCGCCAGCGCCGTCCTATTGGGACCGCAATGTGTTCGTGCGCGTCGAGCGGCTCGCCGCAACGCTACCGCCGGCCGACGCCGATATCCTGCGCGGCGAGATTCAGGCTAATCGCGCCGCAATCGAAAGCACACAAGCTGCCTATCATTCGGCGCAGGACAGCATTCATGACGTATTACGCCAGGAACCGTTCGACGCAGAGGCAATGCGCGCGGCGATGGCGAAGACCCGGGCGGCCCGGTTGACGTCGGATCAGACGATTTAGGGCATTTTTGCCGCAATCGCTTCGAAAATTTCACCGGCGGGCAGACAGGCCTTGGCCAACTGGCCGCCGGGACGTAAGCCCGCCAACGACAAACGGTAGTAGTATCATTGCCACCGAGTCGCCGTTGGCCGGGTTTTGAAAGACTTTTTGAATGCAAGGGGTTGGGAAACGCAAGGAGGCGGGAACGAAGGCTTGGGGGCGCCCGTTCTGGATCATGTTGCAGGGTTTGAGTCTGACACTGCCCCTCGGCGGCTGCCTGCTGACCGGCGACAAGCCGGAGCCGGGGCTGAATATTCCGTCGTTCTATGACTATGGCCCGCGCAAGCCGACCGCGGCGGAAGCGGCTGTGCCCCCGATCGACTGGTGGCATTCGTTCCGTTCGCGCGAACTGACCGAAGTCATCGAAGCGGCGCAAGAAGGCAATCTCGATATCGCCGCGGCCGTTGCCCGCATCGTGCAGGCCGACGCGAACGCTCGCATCACCGGCGCTGCGCTCCTGCCGATTGTCGACTTCAATGGCAATGCGCTGCACACGCAGCAATCCAAGACAACCGGCAGCACAAACGTCATCAGCGTTTCGCAGTCCGGAGCCGGCGTTGCCATTATTCGAAACGACCTGACGGCGACGCTCAACGCCAGCTACGAAATCGATTTCTGGGGCAAGAACCGGTCACTGCTGCGTGCGGCCGAAGAGACCGCGGTTGCCAGCCGTTACGATCGTGAGGTTGTCGGCCTCACAACGGTGGTGGCTGCCGCCAATGCGTATTTCCAGGTTCTCGCGGCGCAAGACCGGTTGCGGGTTGCTCATGAGAACATTGCCAGCGCCACACGTGTGCTCAACCTGATCCAGCAGCGGCTGCAGGCGGGAACCGCGTCCGCGCTCGACACGGCGCAACAGGAAAGCCTGGTCAACACGCAACGGGCGACCGTTCCTCCGCTCGAACAGACTTTGCGTCTGAACCGCGTCACCCTTGCGGTTCTGATGGGGCGATCGCCGGAGGGCGTCAAGATCCGCGGCGGAACTCTGCGCAGTATTGCTTACCCGCGTGTCACACCGGGATTGCCATCGGAACTGCTCGCACAGCGTCCCGACATCCGCGAAGCCGAAGCCAATCTTGCCGCCGCCAACGCCAACGTTGTCAACGCACGTGCGCAATTTCTGCCGAGCATCCGGCTCACCGGTGAAGGCGGCTACGAAAGCGCAATTCTCAAGCTGCTGTTGCGACCCGAGTCGGTTATTTACACAGCCGCCGCGAGCCTTACGCAGCCGATCTTCCATGGCGGCCAGCTGCTCGGAAATCTCGATCTGCAAAAGGGCAAGCAGGACGAACTGCTGCAGGTCTATCGCAAGGCTGTGATTTCCGGCTTTGCCGATGTCGAGAATGCGCTCGACGATATTCGCAAGACCGCAGAGCGGGAAAAGATTCAGCGCGACGTCGTGACAAGTTCCCAGCGTGCCTTTGACATTTCAGAACAGCGACTGCGCGAAGGCACCGTCGACCTCGTCACCGTGCTGCAGACACAACAGACCCTCTACGCTGCCCAAGATGCGCTGGTGCAGGCGAGGCTTGCCCACGTCCAGGCAATCGTGAGCCTCTATCAGGCTCTCGGCGGCGGTTGGCATCCGAAACCCGTGGTAACCGCCGATGCACGGTGAAGTCCCGAAACAACTTCTGGCGAAAGCGCGCGGAAGCACCCGACGGACGCTGGCGGTTGCGTTCATCCTGGTCGCTATTCTTGGCGCGCTTTACTACGTCTTTGGCGGCCCCGGTGCGCAGCAACGCCGCGCCGGGCGCTTTGCCGCCGAAGGGCCGGTTCCCGTACTGGCGAACACCGTCACGCGTGCCGATGTCCCGGTCTACCTCGACGCCGTGGGTACGATCAAAGCGCTCAACACCGTCACCGTGCGTCCGCAGGTGGACGGCAAGTTGCTGAGCGTCAACTTCAAGGAAGGCGACGACGTAAAGAAAGGCGATGTGCTGGCGCGGATCGATCCGGTCATCTATCAGGCGCAACTCGACCAGGCGATCGCCAAGAAGGCGCAGGATGAGGCGCAGCTGGCCAATTCCAGGATCGATCTCGAGCGCTACGAGAAACTTGCCGCCACCGCGGCCATCAACAAACAGCAGGCCGACACGCAGCGAGCGTTGGTGGCGCAAAACGTCGCTCTGGTTCAAGCCGACCAGGCGGCGATCGACAATGCGCGCGCGATGTTGGGTTACACGACGATCACTGCGCCACTCGACGGCCGCACCGGTATCCGCATGGTCGACGAAGGAAATTTGGTGCGCGCTGCCGATGCCACGTCCGCGGTCGTGGTGATTACCCAAGTGCGTCCCATATCGGTGCTGTTCAACCTGCCGCAGCAGGAATTGCCTCAAGTGAATTCGGCCTTCGCCAAGGGCCCGCTCAGCGTTGAAGCGCTGCGCTCAGACACTGACGAAGTTATTGATCGCGGCGTGCTGAGGGTGGTGGACAACCAGGTGGACCAGACCACAGGGACCGTGAAGCTGAAAGCCGAATTCCCAAACACCGACCTGCAACTTTGGCCGGGGCAGTTCGTCAACGTCCGTCTGCTGGTTGATACGCTGAAACAGGTTGTGGTGATTCCGACCGGCGCAGTGCAGCGCGGGCCTAACGGCACTTTCGTCTATGTCGTCAAGGACGACAACACGGTGGCCATGCGGCCGATTGCGGTACAAAAGCAGGATGAAACCCAGACTGTTGTCAAAAGCGGTGTCGAGGCAAACGAGCGGGTGGTGACCACCGGTTTTGTACGCCTCACCGAGGGCAGCAAGGTTGCGGTCGGCACCGCCAACGCAACGCCGGCGCCGACAGAGCGCGCGCCACCACGTGATGGGCAAAAACGGCAACGACAGCGAGGCAGTAACGCGCCGGCGTCCACCGCACCGCAATGAGCGTATCGTCGCCATTTATCCAACGACCTATCGCCACGTCGCTGCTTGGCGTCGCGGTGATGTTGGGCGGATTCCTCGGTTACTGGTGGCTGCCAGTTTCCGCGCTGCCGCAGGTTGATTTTCCGACTATCCAGGTGACCACACAGCTGCCCGGCGCCAATCCCGACACCATCGCTGCCCTGGTCACAGCGCCGCTTGAGCGCCAGTTCGGACAGATCCCGGCACTGCAGACCATGACCTCGTCGAGCTCATTCGGCATCAGCCAGGTAACGCTGCAGTTCGACCTTAACCGCGACATCGATGCCGCCGCACAGGATGTGCAGTCGGCGATCAATGCGGCTGCCTCCACGCTTCCGCGCAACCTTCCCTATCCGCCGCTTTACGCGAAGGTGAATCCGGCCGACTCGCCGATCATAACGCTTGCGCTGACGTCGCAGAGCATCGACCTGCGCGCGCTGAGCGATATGGCCGATACCATCATGGCCCCACGACTCTCCGAAGTTACGGGCGTCGGTCATGTTTCGGTTCAGGGCGGTATCCGTCCCGCGATCCGCATTCAGGTGGACCTTTCGCGGATCGCCGCCTACGGGATAGCCCTGGAAGATGTTCGTACGGCGATCGTCGGCGCCAACGTCGCCGGACCCAAGGGATCGCTCGATGGCGCGCATCAGTCCTACACCATCTCAGCCAACGACCAGATCACCGCCGCCACGACTTACAGGGACATCGTGGTGGCCTTCCGCAACGGCGCGCCGGTCAAGATCAGCGACTTCGCCGATGTGGTCGACGGACTGGAGAACACCAAGGTCGGCGCCTGGTATCGCGGTCAGCCGGCGATCGTGCTCGACGTCCAGCGGCAGCCTGGCGCAAACGTGATCGAGACAGTCCAGCGGGTACGGACCGAACTGCCACGCCTGCGGCGTGCAATGCCGGCAGGAGCCGATCTAACAATCGTCAACGACCGCACCACGACAATCCGCGCTTCCATCCACGACGTTCAATTCACGCTGGTGCTGAGCATCGCCCTCGTCGTGCTCGTGGTGTTGATATTCCTGCGTACGATCCGCGCAACCATTATCGCCGGCGTAGCGCTTCCGCTCTCATTGATCGCAACCTTCGGCGTGATGTGGTTCTGTGGGTTTTCCCTCGACAACCTCTCTCTCATGGCCCTCACGATAGGCACCGGCTTCGTGGTCGACGATGCCATCGTCATGATCGAGAACATCGTGCGCCACATGGAAAATGGCGAAGGCCCGCTGCAGGCGGCCCTGCGCGGCGCAAGAGAGATCGGGTTTACGGTTATTTCGCTGACGATGTCGCTGGTTGCGGTCTTCATACCGCTGCTCTTCATGACTGGCCTCGTCGGCCGAATGTTTCGCGAATTCGCGCTGACCCTGACAATCGCCGTGGTCGCGTCGGCGATCGTTTCCCTGACGTTGACGCCGATGATGTGCGCCAAATTGCTGCGCCATGTCGACGAAGGCGCCAGCGTTGTCTCTCGCAGCGCCCTCACCGCCCGCTTTCATGAATTGATCGATCGTACGGTCGAAGTATACCAGCGAAGTCTTGAGTGGGTGCTGCGCCATCAACGTGAAACGCTGCTGGTCACGCTCGCGACACTGGCAGCGACCATTCTGCTTTATGTCGCCGTGCCCAAGGGATTTCTGCCGCTGCAGGACACCGGCCTCATCACCGCGGTGACCGAAGCCGGAACCGACGTCTCGTTCACCGAAATGCAACGCCGTCAGCGCGTCGTCGAAGATACGATCCGCGCCGACCCCGATGTCACCGGCGTTGTTTCCGTCATTGGCGTCAGTCCGATCAACGCCACGCCCAACACCGGCCGTCTCAGCATCACACTGAAGCCGCGAGACTCCCGCAGTGCACGGGTCGACGAGATCGTCCAGCGGCTCAAGCACGCAGTCGCCGGGGTTGCCGGCGTGACGGTGTATTTCCAGGCCACTCAGGACATACAGATTTCGACTCGTGTCAGTCGCGCACAGTACCAATACACATTGGTTGCCACCGATCGCGCGGAGGTGATCGAGTGGTCGGACAAACTGGTGCGCAGTCTGCGCGGAAATTCCACTTTCAGTGAGGTTGCATCTGAGGCCCAGGAAGGCGGACCTCGCATGCAGATCGAAGTCGATCGTGAGCAGGCCGGCCGGCTCGGCGTATCAATGCAGAGCGTCACCGACACCCTCAACGATGCGTTCGGCCAGCGGCAGATTTCCACGATCTACGGGCAGGCGAACCAATACCGGGTCATTCTGGAAGCCCAGACACGATACCAGCAGGACCCGAACGCCTTGTCGAAGCTCTACGTTACCGGCGCCAGCACATCGACGGGCACCGCGGCAACGGTCGGCAACACCGCCACTGGCACGACGAACACCAACACCACTGCAACACCAAATGCGGTGACGAGCACCAACCAGGTGCCCTTGTCCGCTTTCGCTCGCTTTATTCCGACATCGGCGCCACTCGCCATCGCGCATCAAGAACAATTTCCCTCGGTCACCATCAGTTTCGACCTGAACGAAGGCTACGCGCTGTCGGACGCCGTTGCGGTCATTCGTGCCGCGGAACGAAACATCGGCATGCCGTCCTCGGTCACCGGGAGCTACTCGGGTGACGCCGCCGAATTCGCCAAATCACTGGCGGGCGAGCCGTGGCTGATCCTCGCCGCGGCCATCGCGATCTACATCGTGCTTGGCGTGCTGTACGAGAGCTTCATCCATCCACTCACGATTCTTTCAACGTTGCCGTCGGCGGGTGTCGGTGCGTTGCTGGCGCTGATGCTGTTCGGCTACGACCTCTCGGTGATCGCGCTGATCGGCATCGTGCTGCTGATGGGCATTGTGAAGAAGAATGCGATCTTGATGATCGACTTCGCGATTGATGCCGAGCGACATCAAGGCCTTCCGCCCGAAGAGGCAATCGTGCAGGCGGCGATCTTGCGCTTCCGACCGATCATGATGACCACGCTGGCCGCGTTGTTCGGCGCACTTCCACTGGCGCTCGAAGCCGGCACGGGTTCGGAACTGCGCAACCCGCTTGGCGTCACCATCATCGGCGGATTGCTGCTGTCCCAATTGCTTACGCTTTATACAACGCCCGTGATCTACCTTTACATGGAGCGCCTGCGCGCCCGCATTGCTCCTGCCCCGCGACCACCAGCGCCACGCCGGGTGGCCCGGAGCCGCCCGTGAATTTTTCTGCTCCATTCATCCGGCAGGCCGATCGGCACAACGCTGATGGCCATCGGGCTTTTTCTCGTGGGCGCGGTGGCTTACGCTTTTTTGCCGGTCGCCAGCCTGCCGAGTGTCGAATTTCCCACTATTAACGTGACTGCAAGTCGGCCGGGTGCCGATCCCAATGTCATGGCGGCGACTGTTGCAGCGCCGATTGAGCGCCGCCTGGGAGAGATTTCGGGCGTTACCGAATTGACGTCTGTCACTTCGCTTGGCCAGTCGCGCATCACGATCCAGTTCGATCTAAACCGCAGCATTGAGGGTGCTGCGCGCGATGTGCAGGCCGCACTCAACGCAGCGCTCAGCGACCTGCCCACCGACCTACCGACGCTGCCGACGTTCCGCAAAGCCAATTTTGCAGCGTCGCCGATTCTCATCCTGGCGCTCACGTCCAAGACGATGCATCCAAGCGCCATCTACGACGCCGCCGACAGCATAATTGCCCAGCGTCTGTCGCAGGTGTCGGGCGTGGCCGATGTCACGGTTGCCGGATCGGAGCAACCAGCAGTCCGCGTCCGTGTCGATCCGACGCGCCTGTCTGCCATGGGCCTTTCCATGGAGGACGTGCGGACGGCGATTTCCAATTCGAATGCGGCCGGACCGTTGGGTAGCTTCGACGGCGATAAGCGAGCCGTAACCATCGGCATCAACGATCAGCTGCGCGATGCCAGCGAATACGATCCGCTGGTCGTGAGTACCGTGAATGGCACCGTGATCCGCCTGTCGAACATTGCAAGCATCCGCCCGAGCGTTCGCAACAGCCGTGCGGCTGGCTGGTTCAATCGAGATCCTTCGGTCCTCCTCATCATTACCAAACAGGCCGATGCGAACGTCATCGATACTGTCGATCGCATTTTCGAACTGCTGCCGGAGCTACGACAATGGGTACCGGCCGGTCTGGAAATTTCGGTGTTGAGTGACCGCACACAGACCATTCGCGCCAGCGTACGCGATATGCAACTGACACTCGCCGCTACCGTCGTGCTGGTGATGTTGGTGGTGTTTCTGTTTCTTCGGCGCGCAGCTCCGACGGCCGCTGCCGGCGTCACGGTGCCGCTGGCGCTTTCCGGTACCTGCGCGGCCATGTGGGCGGCCGGATTTTCCATCGACAATCTGTCGCTGATGGCACTGGCGGTTAGCGTCGGCTTCGTTGTCGATGACGCCATCGTGATGATCGAAAACGCATTCCGCTACCTGGAGAAAGGCGCTTCGCCCTTGCGGGCCACGCTGCAGGGCGCAAGGCAGATCGGCTTCACTGTCGTGGCGATTTCCGTCTCGCTTATTGCCGCTTTTATCCCGCTCCTGTTCATGGGCGGCCTTGTCGGACGTCTGTTCCGCGAATTTTCCGTCACACTCGCTTTCGCAATCGCCATTTCCACCGTGGTGTCACTGTCGGTCACCCCGATGATTTGCGCCTACTTTGTGCGCCAGCCGCCGAGCCGCGATGCAACATGGCTTGACCGATGGGTGGAGGGCCTGCTGTCGCGCATGATCCGGTTCTACGACCGCACGCTGACCTTCGCTCTCGATCATCGCGCCCTGATGCTCATTGTGTTCGTCGCAACGATCGTGCTCACGATTGGCCTCTATATAAAGGTGCCGAAGGGCTACTTCCCCCAAGATGATACCGGACTGATCTTTGGCGGTACCGAAGCGTCGACCGACGTCTCCTACGAGGCCATGGTGGACTTGCAGCGCAAGGCAACGGAGGTCGTGCTCGCGGATCCTGCGGTTGCGGGCGTCGGGTCATCAGTCGGTCCGTCGCCATTTTCGGCCTCGGTCAACCGCGGCCGCCTGTTCATCAGCCTCAAACCGCTCAACCAGCGGGGCAATATCAGCACGCTGCAAGTGGTCGCGCGGCTGCGGGCCAAGCTGAACCAGGTTCCCGGCATCCGCACCTTCATGTTCCCCGCACAGGATCTGCGCGTCGGCGGACGACAAAGCGATGCCCAGTATCAATTCACGCTATGGAGTGCGGATATCGATGAGCTGCAGAAGTGGGTTCCGCGCGTTGTCGATCGCGTTAAACGTTTGCCCGGCATCGTGGATGTAACCACCGACCGCGAGCAAGGCGGGCTGCAGGCGAACATCACCATCGACCGCGAGGCAGCGTCACGTTTCGGGGTGCGCGTCCAGGACATCGACAACGCACTCAACAACGCGTTTTCGCAGCGACAGATCTCGACGATCTACGGTCCACGCAATCAATACCGGGTCATTCTCGAAGTTGACGCTGCATATCAGCGTGATCCGACCGACCTTGCCCAGATCTACGTACCGGGGAACGGCAACGCGCAGGTGCCTCTGTCGGCAGTGACGAAATATGAGCGGGGTATTGCGCCCCTGGTTGTCAATCATCAGGGTCAATTCCCCTCGGTCACGATCACGTACAACCTGGCGCCCAATGCGATGATCGAAGACGTGACGCGTGGGCTCGAACAGGCCGTTGCCGAGATGCACATTCCCGACGTGGTCCGCGCCGACTTCTCCGGCGATGTGCAGGCCTACAAGCAGGCGGTCGGAGCACAACCCTTGCTTCTGCTGGCGGCACTGCTTGCGGTCTACATCGTGCTCGGGGTGCTGTACGAAAGCCTCGCGCACCCCCTGACCATCATTTCGACGCTGCCGTCGGCAGGCCTGGGAGCGCTGCTGGCTCTCGAGATCTCCGGTACCGAACTTTCAGTTATCGCATTTATCGGAATTATTCTGCTGATCGGCATCGTGAAGAAGAACGGCATCATGATGGTCGATTTCGCTCTCGACGGTGAGCGGCGACTGGGATTGCCGCCTCAACGCGCGATCCATGACGCCTGCCTGGCGAGATTCCGACCGATCCTCATGACGACAATGGCGGCGATGCTCGGTGCGTTACCGCTTGTCATCGCCATCGGCCCCGGTTCGGAGTTGCGGCGGCCACTCGGCATCACCATTATCGGCGGTCTTCTGGTGTCGCAGGTGCTTACTCTATACACGACGCCGGTGATCTACCTGCTGCTCGACCGGCTGCATCGCAGGCTGGGCGGCGCCAACATTTCCTTTATTCGCCGGCGCCCGCCGCCGCTTCAGCCGGCGGAATAATCAGACACCCAGATAGCGGTGCTGCACATCAGTCGCCGCGGCGAGCTCCTGCGACGAGCCCTTCCACACCACACGCCCGCGCTCGATCAAAAAGTGCCGGTCGGCAACGCGTATAAGTGCTCCAACATTTTTGTCGATCACGAGGATCGACAGCCCTGATTCTTTCAGCCGTGCGAGGCAACGCCAAATCTCGGCGCGAACAAGCGGCGCGAGGCCCTCGGTTGCTTCGTCGAGGATAAGCAAGCGTGGATTCGTCATGAGGGCCCGGGCGATCGCCAGCATCTGCTGTTCGCCGCCCGACAGTTGATTGCCCATGCTGGCCTCGCGTTCCGCCAATCGCGGAAACAGCTCATATACGTTGTCCAGCGTCCACCCATCGCCATTCCGCGTCACGGCGGTCGCCTGCAAATTCTCGCGCACGGAAAGGTTCGGGAAGATCTGCCGCCCTTCCGGCACGAGACCAATGCCGCGTTGCGCCACCTTGTATGACGGCAGGCCACGTATCTCGTCGCCCAGGAAACGGATGGTCCCCGCACGCGCTTGGGTAAGCCCCATGATCGAGCGCACGGTGGTCGTCTTGCCCATGCCGTTACGGCCCATGAGCGTGACCATCTCACCGGAGGCGATGGCAAATGAAACGCCGAACAGCACCTGACTCAGGCCATAGCAAGTCTCGATCCCTGTGACCTCAAGGACGCTGTCAGCCATGAACAGCCTCCTGCTCGCCAAGATAGGCGTCGCGCACCTGGGCATTGTTGCGGATGTCCTCGGGTTTTCCCGAGGCGATAACCCGGCCGTAGACCAAAACCGTGATGCGATCGGCGAGCGCGAATACCGCTTCCATGTCGTGCTCGACCAGCAGAATGGTCAACTCCTTCTTGAGGTCGCGCAGCGTGGATACCATGCGCGCTGACTCTTCGGGGCCGAGTCCCGCCATTGGCTCATCGAGCAGAAGCATGCGAGGTCGAGATGCGAGCGCCATTGCGAGCTCGAGCTGCCGATGCTCGCCGTGACTGAGAGCGGATGCGGGCAGATCGGCACGCGCACTCAAGCCGACGCGAGCGAGGGCCGCTCGTGCCGGGTCGCGCAATTCCGGCTCACGGCGAGCATTGCGCCAGAAGTGAAATGAATGGCCAGCATGGGCCTGGACAGCCAGTGAAGCATTGTCGAGCACGCTCAGATCGAGGAACAGCGAGGTGATCTGAAACGAGCGCGCCAGCCCGAGCAGACTGCGGGCTGGCATCGATACGCCGGTAATGTCGTTGCCGCCGAAATTGATACGGCCTGAATCGGGTACAAGTTGTCCGCTCAGTTGTGCAATCAAAGTTGTCTTGCCGGCACCATTCGGACCGATGACGGCATGCAATTCCCCCTCGGGAATGCTCAATGTCAGGTCATCGGTGGCCACGATGCCACCGAAACGCTTTGCCAGGCTTTCCACCCGCAGCAATTCAGCCATGGCGCGCCTTCCCGAGCAGACCGTCGATCCCACCGCGCGCGAAGAGGACCACCAAAAGCAGCAGCGGCCCGAGGATGATCTGCCAGTATTCGGTAATGCCTGAGAGCACTTCCTCCAGCACGAGCAGCGCCACTGCGCCGAACAATGGGCCGAAGGTGGAGCCCATTCCACCGAGCACAACCATGATGATGAGATCGCCTGAGCGCGTCCAATACATCATTGCCGGGCTGACAAAATCGGTGTGATTGGCAAGCAGCGCCCCTGCAAGTCCGCAGAGCGTCCCGGCAATGACAAAACAGGTAAGTTTGTAACGATAGGTTGGAAAACCGATCGCGCGCATGCGCGTATCGTTCGATCGCGCACCCTGGATTGCCAATCCAAACCGGGAGTTGACGATGCGCCACACCAGGTAAATCGCGGCACACAGCAAAACCAGGCAGATGTAGTAGAATTGAACTTTGTTCGACAGATTGATCGGCGCAATGAACTGGCTGCGCTTCTGGATCGTCAGTCCGTCATCACCGCCATAGCGCGCCAGCCCGGCGACGATGTAATAAGCCATCTGCGCAAATGCCAAAGTGATCATGATGAAATAGACACCGCGTGTGCGCAGGCTGAGCGCCCCGATCACGAATGCGAAAAACGCAGACACCAGAAGCGCGACGGGCCATTGCACAAAACCTGTCGTGATCCCTTCGAAGGCAAGAATGCCGACGGCATAGCCGCCGATGCCAAGGTAGGCGGCATGACCGAAGCTCATCATCCCGCCGTAGCCGAGGATCAGATTGAGGCTCACCGCCGCAAGCGCCAGGATCACAATGCGCGTGAACAGCGTGAGCAAGAAGCGGCTGCCGGTGAGCTCGACGTAGACTGGCAGAAGCACGAGCGCGAGCAGCAGCAACAGGCCCACGACAGTACGCAGATTGAGCGGCGGGGTCATTTGCTGCTCGCCGGAAACAGGCCCTCGGGGCGAATGACCAGCACGATCGCCATCATCAGATAGATCAGCATGGAGGACAGCGCCGGCGCTGCAGTCGCCGCCGTTTCCTTGGTGAACATAAGCCGCAGCAAATCGGTGAAATATGCGCGGCCCAGCGTGTCGATGAAGCCGACAAGAATGGCAGCGACGAAAGCGCCGCGGATCGAGCCTATGCCGCCAATGACGGTGATGACGAAAGCAAGAATGAGGATATTCTCGCCCATTCCGATCTGAACCGTCAGAATTGGCGCCTGCATCAGCCCGGCGAGCCCCGCCAGCGCGGCACCGAGACCAAACACGAGCGTGAACAGCAGCTTGATGTTCACTCCGAGCGCGCCGACCATTTCACGATTCGATGCCCCGGCGCGGATCAGCATGCCGAGGCGTGTGCGCATGACGAGAAAATAGAGAAAGGCCGCGACACCAAGCGACACCACGATGATGGATAACTTGTACGCGGAATAATCGACGCCCGGCAGAACCCGGACCGATGTATTGAGCCACGATGGCAAAGGCAAACTCATGCCGCCCGCCCCCCAGATCAGCCGTACCAGTTCGTCGAAGAACAGGATCAGACCGAAGGTCGCGAGCACATGATCAAGATGATCGCGGCCATATAGTCTGCGCATGGCGATGACTTCTACCGCCATGCCGACCAGCAAGGTTGCGCCAAGCGCCAGGACGGCGCCGAACACGAAGCTGCCGGTCCATGCCGCGAAGGTCGCGGCAAAATAGGCGCCGAGCATATAGAGCGAGCCGTGCGCAAGATTGACCAGGTCCATGATGCCGAAGACCAAAGTCAAACCAGCGGCGAGCAGGAACAGCAGGAGGCCGAACTGAAGACCGTTCAGGCATTGTTCGATAAACAGCGTCATGGCGGGCGCCGATCGCTATCGCCGATAAGCAAACGGCGGCGGCGCCATTGCGCCACCGCCGTCATAATCAGCGGGTGATCATTTCATGTTGCATTGAGTGACGAAACGATCCTGGTTGTCTTCCACGATCGTTGCGACGGTCTTGAGAACGAAGTTGCCGTCCGCATCCTTCACTGCTTCCTGAAGGTAGAAATTCTGGATCGGGATATGGTTGGTGTTGAAGCGGAATTTTCCCCGCACCGACTTGAAATCGGCCTTCTCCAACGCCTTCTGCACCGCCGTCTTGTCGGAAAGGTTGCCATTGGTTGCCGCGACTGCCGAAGCGATCAAATTCGCCGCGTCATAGGTCTGTGCACCATAAAAGGACGGGCGCAGCCCCGGATACTTTTTTAGATAGTCGGCGACGAACTTCTTGTTGGCGTCATTCGGCAGGTCGTTCACCCACTGCTGCGCGCCGGGCACGCCGAGCGCGAGATCTTTCTGCAGTGGCAGCGAAAGCTCGTCGATCGTGAACGCCGTATAGAGCGGGATCTGCCCCTTGAGGCCGGACTGAGCGTATTGACTCAAAAATTGCACGCCCGCCTTGCCCGGATAGAAAACAAAGATGGCATCCGGCTTTTCCGCCTTTGCCTTCGCAAGCTCCGCGGAGAAGTCGAGTTGATCAGGCCATTTTGTCAGTTCCTGCCCGACGATCTTGCCTTTGAACGTGGACGCCACGCCACCGAGCATATCCTTGCCGGCGGCATAGTTCGGTCCGATCAGAAAGGCCGTTTTCACGTCTTTCTGGTTCATGTAGTGGCCCATCGCCTGTGGCGTCTGGTCGTTCTGCCATGACGTCGAGAAGATAAAGGGCGAGCACTGCTCACCCGCTATTTGATGCGGGCCGGCATTCGACGTGATCAGGAAGGTCTTGGCATCGACCGCCGACTTCATTGAAGCCAGCAGCACGTTCGACCAGATGTACCCGACGATGAAATCGACCTTGTCGGATTCGATCAACTTGTCGGTCTTCTGCTTGCCGACCTCCGGCTTGAAGGTGTCATCTTCGTATACGACCTCGACAGGAAGGCCACCCATCTTGCGGCCCATGTGATCAAGCGCCAGTTCGAACGAATTGCGCATGTCGTTGCCGATAACGGCAACAGGTCCGCTGAAGGTGCTGATGAAACCGATTTTAATCGATTTGTTCTGGGCCGCCGCCGGACCCGCCGCAAGCAGCGCGGCCGCGCTTGCAGCTAACAAGACTTTCCGCATGATATTTTCCTCCCAGGGGCCTTTTCCGGCCATTGTATGCAGGCCGCTAATCTACCGGGACCTGCGCCCAAAGGTCCACCGCCGTCAGCGACGCAGTGTTGCCTCGCGCTGAAAAGGCCAGCAAATCCGGCTTGTTGGCCATGCACCCGTGGCCATTGACCGCTGCGCCGACCGACCGGCAGTGTAGTTCGCAAGACGGCTTTGCAGGTTCTCCGGGGAAATCGACCTTTGCCCAAGGCAATCGAAAAAACTTACGACGGCATCATCATCGGCGCAGGGCATCACGGGCTGATCCTTGGCAGCTATCTGGCACGCGCTGGCCTCGACATCCTGCTGGTCGACCGTCGACTGAGCTATGGCGGCGGATTGTGCACGCGCGAGGTCACATTACCCGGCTTCTACCATAATCTGCACTCGATCAATCATTTCCACATCAGCGAAACACCCTGGTTCAAGGATCTGAATCTGGACGAGCGCGTCACTTACGTCACGCCTCGCTATGAGTTCGGCCAGGCTCATCACGACGGATCTGCACTCGTGCTGGGCCGTGATCTCGAAGAGTCGGTCGCCAACATTGCCCGTTTCTCGAAAAAAGATGCCGCGACTTTCCGCGAATGGAACCGCAAAGCCGAAAAAATAACCGCACAGATTTTTTTACCAGAGCGCTATGCCGAGCCCTTGTCACAGGCGGAGCGCGAATCGCTGTTGTCACGTACGGCATTGGGGCGCGAGTTTCTCGAAGTCTCGGACCGCCAACCACTCGATGTCGTACGTGAATTGTTCGAAAACGAACATGTGCGACTTTTGTTCCTGTTCAAGGTCTCGCTGTTCGGCACCTGGCTAGTGGACACGCTGTCAAAGAGTTCACCAATGGGCTCGGTCATTCGCGCCTTCGATCTGGACAGCGGCTACCAGCTCTGTGAGGGCGGCTCTTTCAACCTGGCGCGCGGATTGATGGAGACCTTCATTGCTGCCGGTGGTTCTTTCCAGCCACAGGTCAATATCAGCCGCATCGTCGTCGAAAACGGCCGGGCCACCGGCATAGAGCTGGCTGACGGCCGCACCGTGCGCGCGAAACAGTTTGTCGCCTCCACGCTCGACGTCCATCAGACATTCGAGAACCTGGTCGGACGCGAGCAATTACCTGCCGCATTTCTCAACAAGCTCGACGCCTTTCAGTACACGGCATGGAGCCTGTTTGGGCTGCATCTCGCGCTTGATGAAAGCCCAAGGTTTGCAGCCGAAAAGTTCGACCCCAACATCAACCGTACGCTCAAATGGAGCATCGGCGCGGAAACCATGGAGGACCTCTTCTCGGCGCACCAGGATGTCCAAGCCGGACGTGTTCCCAAGCTTGTGCAATTTGGGTCCGGGCCCTTGAGCCTGCTGGATCCGACGCAGGCGCCTCCGGGCAAGCACACGACGTACTGCTGGCACGTGATGCCGCTCAACCCCGATCTTGGCGGCCAGTCCTACGAATCGTTCAAGGAAGAATTTTCCGACAAGATCATCGAGTGCTTCGCACGCTACTGCCCGAACATGACCAGCAAAAATATCCTCGGGCGATATGTCTATACTGGCCGCGAGTATGTTCAGGAGATGATCAACATGCGCGGCGGCGACATCTTCATGGGCGCGTTTAACGCCGAGCAGGTGATGTACAATCACTTCGGCTATCGCTCGCCGATCCCTAACTTGTATAATTCCGGTTCCGCCGGCCATCCCGGTGGCGCGATCTCCGGCGGCGCTGGCTATATCAGCGCTGACCTGATCGCGCGCGACCTCGGTATCAAACCGTGGTGGACGCCGTGGAATGCCCGCGCATCGCTCGAGTCTTTGCCTCGTTTAGAGCGAGGCGCAGCATGATTCCGCCTTCGCGTCGTCGCAATGCCTGATCCAGACAACATCGTCTTTCCCGGTCTCAAGGATCGCGTCGTCATCATAACCGGCGCCGGACAGGGCATTGGCCGCGTTCTGGCAAAGTCGTTTGCGGCGGCCGGCGCACGTGCCGTCATTGCCGAACTCAACGAAAAGAAAGCCGCCGCCGTTTCCGAGGAAATCCTGAAAGCCGGTGGCCAGGCGCTTGCAGTCACGACCGACGTCGCCGATCCCGCTTCAATCGATCAGATGGTCGAGGTGGTTGAAGACGAATACGACCGCATCGATGTCCTGATCAACAACGCAGGCATCTTCTCGACACTGGAGATGCGTCCTTTCGATCAAATTCCGTTGGACGAGTGGGAACGCGTCCTTCGCGTCAATCTGACCGGGCCATTTCTTTGTGCACGCGCGGTTCTTCCGGCAATGCGGCGAGCGAAATGGGGACGCATCATCAATGTTGGGTCCGGCGCTGTGCGCCTCGGACGACCAAACTATCTGCACTACATTGCCTGCAAGGCCGCGTTGGCGGGGATGAGCCTGTCGATGGCGCGCGAGCTTGGTGCCGAAGGCATCACCGTGAACGCCATATTGCCGGGCGCGACCTTCACCGAGATCGAACGCAAGACCGTTACGCCGGCGCAGAAGGAGCGCATTATCGCGATGCAATGCGTCCCGCGCGCTGAGGTTCCGGAGGATCTTGTGGGAGCCGTGCTCTTCCTGGCGTCCGAGGCGTCTGCCTTTGTCACGGGCCAAAGTATCAATCTGGATGGCGGTGTGACCGGATCATGAGTGCAACCCCTACTGTTGCCATTGTCGCGCCCGGCAATATGGGCGCCGGCATCGGACGCCGGCTCGCCGAAAACAAAGTCACGGTACTGACATCGCTCGCCGGTCGCGGCGAAGAAAGTGCAAAGCGCGCGCGTGAGGCTGGCATGCAACCGGTCGAGGACCGCGCGCTGGCTGAAGCCGATTTTTTGCTCTCGATCATCCCGCCGGGCGATGCGCTCGGTCTCGCCAGGCGCCTTGCGCCCGTATTGACTGCGGCCAACACAAAACCTGTGTACGTCGAATGCAACGCGGTAAGCCCACCGACCGTCCTGAAAGTCGCAGAAGAGATCGCCGCTACCGGTTGCCCGTTTGTTGGCGCGGGCATCATTGGCCCGCCGCCGAAACCGGGATCGACCAACACAAAGATTTACGCATCCGGTCCCGCTGCCGCGGACCTCGCCAAACTCAACGATTACGGGTTGATCGTGCGCGTGCTCGATGGGCCTGTGACTGCGGCATCCGCACTCAAGATGTCCTACGCCGGCATCACGAAAGGCTTTACCGCGCTCGGCACGGCCATGATGCTTGCGGCGACCCGAGGCGGTTCGGCCGACGCGCTCAGGGCGGAGCTTGCCGAAAGTCGGCCTGACCTGTTGCGCTACCTTTCGAACCAGGTTCCATCGATGTATTCCAAGGCGTATCGCTGGGTGGCCGAGCTTGACGAAATCGCCTCCTTTGTCGGTGACGAGCGCGCCGAACATGAAATGCTCGCCGCGGCTGCTCGACTTTACGAGCGCATCGCCGACGATTTCGACAAGGACAAGAACGAAATCGGCGTACTCGACCGGTTTCTCAACAAGCCATGACCACCGACACTCCGATCCTCGTTGATGCGCGTCCCGGTTATCGGATCATTACCCTGAACCGGCCCGACAAGCTCAATGCTTTCAACGAGGCGATGCATCTCGCGCTGCGAAAGGCGATCGACGACGCCGAAGCCGATGAAAGCTGCCGTGCCCTGATGATAACGGGTGCGGGTCGCGGCTTTTGTACAGGTCAGGATTTGAGCGATCGGCTTGCCAAGCCGGGTGAGTCCGTCGTGCTCGGTGGCGCCCAGGAAGCTTACTACAATCCACTCGTGCGCCGCCTGCGGAGCCTCCCCTTTCCCGTTGTCGCAGCCGTGAACGGTGTTGCCGCTGGCGCCGGTTGCAACATCGCGCTCGCCTGCGACATCGTCATCGCCAGTCTGAAAGCGAAATTCATCCAATCCTTTGCGCGCGTCGGACTGATTCCTGATTCCGGCGGCACATGGGTTTTGCCGCGTCTTGTCGGAGATGCGCGTGCGCGCGGGCTGGCTTTGCTGGCGCAGGATTTGCCAGCCGACAAAGCGGCGGACTGGGGTTTGATCTGGCGTGCGGTAGAAGACGAAGTTCTCATGTACGAAGCGACCAGAATCTGCGAGCACTTCGCGATAGCGCCGACGCAAGGTCTGGCGCTGATCAAACAGGCTCTGAATGCATCGGCCATGAATTCGCTCGATGCGCAACTCGATCTCGAGCGCGATCTTCAGCGCGCGGCCAGCACGACACCCGACTACGTGGAAGGCGTGCGTGCGTTCATGGAGAAGCGCAAAGCCAACTTTTCCGGACGCAAGAAATGAGCGGGCCGAAAACCAAGGAACCGTTACGTGTAGGCATCGCCGGTCTCGGCGCGGTCGGTCTCGAAGTAGCGAGACGCCTGATTGCCGGCGTACCAGGTCTTAAGCTGACCGCGGTCGCAGTTCGCGATGCCGAGAAGGCTCGGCGCGCACTGCCTCAAGTCGGCGAAAGCATTGCTGTCCGCAAGATGTCGGAACTGGCAAATGACTGCGATATCGTCGTTGAATGTTTGCCGCCCGCGCTGTTTCGCGAAGTCGCCCTGTCGGCGATCGACAGAGGCCGCATCCTCATGCCGCTCTCCGTCGCGCAACTGCTGGAGAATGGCGACCTGATCGAACGCGCCAGGCAAAAGGGCGCACGCATTCTGGTGCCCACGGGTGCCCTGATCGGCCTGGACGCCGTCCGCGCGGCAGCTGAAGGCACCATTCACTCGGTCAAGATGGTCACACGCAAGCCGCCAGCCGGCCTTGAGGGTGCACCATACCTCCGCGAAAAGGGAATTTCCGTGAGCGGCTTGAAAGAGCCGCTGAAAGTATTCGATGGCAGCGCGCGGGAGGGAGCCCGCGGATTCCCTGCCAATGTCAACGTGGCAGCTGCGTTGAGTCTCGCAGGTATTGGGCCTGACCGGACTCAACTCGAGATATGGGCCGACCCGAACGTTACCAGAAATACCCACACGATTTCGGTCGACGCCGACACCGCACGATTCACAATGACGATTGAAAATATCCCCTCGGAAAATCCGCGAACGGGTAAAAGCGTGGCACCTTCAACGGTAGCCGCGCTGCGTGCGCTCGTATCCGAACTGAAAGTGGGAACCTGACGGCCTCAGACGCGCAGAAAAATCTTGTTGCGATACAGATAACCGGCGAGCGCGATGGCGAGAACGAGCCCCAGCAGGTGGGCAACAAAAATACCCATGCCTGGGGTGACGCTTTGGTCGAACCAGGTTTTCACGCCGCCGCCCACGAAGCGCAACGCAAACGGTTCAAAGCCTGTGATCCCGTTGATGAAATAGATCGCAATGGCATTGGCGCCGATCCACACGAAGATGGTGGCCCACAACTTCCATCCCCAAACATCAATGGCCTGATGCATGACACCGAGCAGGATCGCACTGTAACCGCCGGCGACCAGCACAAACGACGACGTCCAGATCTCCTTCACGATCGGAAATTGAAGGCTCCAGAGATAACCAGCAGCAACCATCGCAGCGCCGCCGCCTATCAACCAAAGCGACTTCTGTGTTGGGGTGGCGCGATCGTCTTTGAGCAGCAACCCGGCAAATACGCCGAGCAAGCACGTCCCAATTGCCGGCAGCGTGCTGAGCAGGCCCTCAGGATCGCGGGTTGTGTCCCACAGTCTCCCAGGCAGATAATTTGCATCGATCCAATTGGCGAGATTTGCATCGGGATCGAACGACCCGGCACCCACGCCCGGTACCGGTACGAATGTCATGAGAGCCCAGTAGCCGCCAAGCAGCGCGACCAGTGCAGCTGTCAATCCGCGCCAATCGAAATTCATAAACAAGATTGAAGCAAACAGATAACAGATGGCGATCCGCTGGAGAACGCCAACAAAGCGCATATCGCTCGAGGGCTGGCTGAATCCGCCGTAAAAAACCAATCCCAACGCATATAGCAGGAGAGCTCGACGCAGCACGTGCACGTGCGTCCGGACTTTTCCTTCGCGTTCGACAAGCCGAGGCAATGCCAACACGATTGATACACCGGTGACAAAAATAAAAAGCGGAAAGATCAGGTCGTAGAAACGGAACCCCACCCACTCCGCATGGTTCATCTGCGCGCCGAGGAAATTGCCCACCGAGTTGAGCGCCGGGCCCTTGTTGCGCAGCATCCGGTCGAGCGTCCAGATCGCTCCGTCGGCGCCGATGATCCAGAAAATGCTGAACCCGCGCAGCGCGTCGACCGATACGACACGGCGAGTTTGCAGGGCAAACAGCGCATCTACATAGCGCATCGGGAGCCGGTAACGGTGGCTGGCATCGTCCGAAGGAAACGGACCCGCACGAAAAAGGTTTCGATAAAGATCCGCGCAGACAGCGGTATTATCCGGCAACAACGATTCTATAAAATGAACTTATCGTGACGGCGCGGCCGAATTGGTGGCCGTCCCGTCGCGATAACAAGATGCAATAAAGATCCTAGTGAACCGCCGCTACCACCGGTGCGTCACATCGACCAACCGGCTCCTGGACACGAAAATAGTTCCGCCCGACGAAGGACCGATCATAGTGATCCCACGATGTCTTATGATCGAGGGCCTGGATACCGGCAAGCGTTACCGCAAACACAGAGCTTTCCATGTCGCGCTGTTGTGCGTCCAGATTTTGCGGCAATCGTGAACTTGCGTAGTCCACGTAATAGACCCTGCGCACGCAGGAAAAATTGCTGACCGCATCGAGCGCCGCCTTTGCAGTCATCAGATGATCGGTATGGTCGTTCGGATTGACCCGTGTATCCGTTTCCGCGACATTGATCTGAACGAGCCCGGCCCGCCCTCGCTCGTAGACGATGATCGCACGCACCGTGGCAACCAGATCCTCCCACCCATAGTAGGTGGCCGAACCGTCGACCGCGCGCAGGATATCGTTCTCACCGCTCGCCAGGCGCTTCAGCGATTGAAAGCCGGTCTCGGGATAACCCGCACCGGACGCATTGCCATCCGGAACACGAAGGAAATATCCCACGGTGTTGCGGTAAGTGACCCGATACACCGAGTGGCCGTTGAACATCATCGGCGCGGCAACACGTTCACCCGGTATTGCGTCCGCGTCGGCCATGAACCGGATAGCGGCCTCTGCGCCGTTTTCGCGCGCCAGATAGAACGGATGCTTGCGGCCGGCCAACCCGGTACCCAGCCCGGCGTCGCCGGCAGTCACATGCACGAACACGGTCTTGGCGGCTCCGCCGATCACGTCCTGAAAGGCGGACGGATTCATGAACAACTGCCAGTCGTCCTCGTGCGCAGCAAAATAAAATGACACCTTGTTGGGCCGCTTGGCCTCGTCAGCCAAGGCCGGGACGGCCGCCATTACGGCGCCGGCCAGACAGGCGGCTGCAACCAATCTCATTGTCTTCGGCATCCTCATCCCCCCAGCACAGGCGCGGTCGTTTTGGCAGATAGGATAGGAAACTGCCGCCTGCAATGAAAGGACAGGGATACCGCACCCTTATTGGCTCTTGGACCTAGACGTTTGACAATCCAAGTGCCCGGTTTATCGTTTGTGTACAAATAATTAGCTCCCCGCCCCGAGGCGTTCGCCGCATGAAACCCGCGCCCTTCGTTCACCATGTGCCGAAGACGCTCGATGAGGCGCTGAAGACGCTGGCCGAGGTGGCACCGAAAGATGGCCGTGTTCTGGCGGGCGGGCAAAGCCTCGTCCCCATCATGGCGTTTCGCCTCGCGAAACCGGCGCACCTCGTGGACATCAACGGCATCGCCGGGCTCGACAAGCTTGCGAGCGACGGAAAAACACTCTCGATTGGCGCCTGCGTTCGCCATGCCGCGTTCCACAAACCCGCAATCGCCAATCCTTTGGGAGAATTGCTCACCGTCGTTGCGCGTCATATCGCGCATTATCCGATCCGTATGCGCGGGACTTTCTGCGGGAGTCTTGCACACGCCGATCCCGCATCGGAATGGTGCCTGGTCGCAGCGACACTCGACGCCACGCTCGTCGCCAGAAGCGTGCGCGGCACTCGCGCCATCGCGGCGCGCGATTTTTTCACTGGCATCATGTCTACGACCCTGGCGGAAGACGAATTGCTCGCGGAGGCAAGATTGCCCCTGCTTTCAAACGACACCAAGTTTGGTTTCAACGAATTCAGTCGTCGCGCCGGCGATTTCGCCATGGCGTCATCGCTCGCGACCTACCGTCTGCAAGACGGCAAGATCCGCGATGCGCGCATCGGCGTCGGGGGCGCTGAGTCCTTCCCGAGGCGCATTCCGGAAGCAGAGGCCGTACTGAACGGCAGCGGCGCGATCGATGCCGTGTTTCGGGCTGCCGCTGACGCCGCCGCCAAGGCCATCGATCCGCTCGAGGATCATCAGACCAATGCCGACTATCGGCGCGACCTCGTGCGCGCCATTGTGCGACGTGCTTTGGAGCACAGCGTCTCGTGAGTGCGCATGGCACCCGCGGCTCCGGAATGACCTGGGTCGGACGTGCCATCCGTCGCCTCGAAGACCCCGCGCTCATCACCGGCCAGGGACGATTCACGGCAGACCTTCCTGCCGCACATTGGGTGCGCTTTGTGCGCAGCCCTGTTGCCGCGGGGAAACTTGCCAACATCCACGTTCCGAACGGAGCGATGGTAATAACTGCGGCTGATCTCGATGGCGTGAAGAAGATCACGCCGATGCTGCACAAGTTTTCATACAAGCCTGTCGGTCAGCCGCCGCTTGCCGACGGAGTCGTTCGCTTTACCGGTGAGCTTGTTGCCGCCGTCGTGGCACCGACGGCGGCAGAGGCGGAAGATATTGCGGAGCGTGTCGAGTTATCAATTGATGAAACGGCGGCAGTCAGTGACGCACGTGCCGCGCTCAAATCCGGCGCTCCGCAGATCCACCCCGAAGCACCTGGTAACGTTATTCTCGAAGGAAAGGTGAAAACGCCGGATTTCGACGCTGTATGGGGCGCTGCGGACAAGATCGTCACGATGGAAGCACGGTCGCGCCGCCAGAACGCAACACCGTTGGAGGCTCGGGGCGCCCATGCCGCTTATGATGCGGCAACCGGACGCGTCACTCTCACCTGTACGACGCAGATGCCTCATCTGACACGGACTGCAATTTGCGACGTGGTTGGCTTTCCCGAATCCGATCTGCGCGTGATTGCGCCCGACGTCGGCGGCGGCTTCGGACAGAAGATGTCGCTGGCGAGCGAATATGTCGTGCTCGTGTGGTTGGCGAGAAAGCTGAAGAGCTCGGTGAGCTGGATCGAGGATCGCCGCGAGAATCTCATCGCCGGCTTTCACTCGCGTGACCAGTACATCACGCTCGAAGGTGCTTTTGACAAAAATGCCCGACTGCTCGCGCTGAAGGCCGACATTGTCGCAAACGTCGGGGCATATTCCTGCTTTCCCACCACCTGTGGCGTCGAACCGTTGATGGCGATGGCCGAAATGCCGGGGCCTTACGACGTTCAGCAATATCAGTGCCTCGCGCGCGGCGTCACGACCAATACCTGCACAATGGCGCCATACCGCGGTGTCTCACGCCCGGTGATCACATTTACAATCGAGCGATTAATGGACAAGGCCGCGCGTGCGTTTGGCATCGATCCGATCGATATCAGGCGTCGAAACCTGATCGACAGATTTCCGTACAAATCGGCGATGGGCCTGGAATTCGACGAGGGTACCTATAAAGAGACGCTTGAAATGGCCGTCAAGGCGATCGACGTGCCAGCCTTCCGCAAGCGTCAGAGCGAAGCGCGCGCCAAAGGCCGTTACCTCGGCATCGGCTTTGCAACTTTTTCAGAGCGCACCGGCTATGGCAGCCCGGCATTCGCGGCACGCGGGATGGAAATCACGCCCGGATGGGAGACTGTCATTGTTTCCGTCGATCCATCCGGCTTCGTCGAAGCTCGCATAGGTTCATCGCCGCACGGCCAGGGCCTGCGCACCACGCTTGCTCAGATCATCGCAGACGAGCTTGGTATCGTGCCCGCCATGATCAAGGTGGTACACGGCGACACCGATCGTGCGCCGTACGGATGGGGCACCTTTGCCAGCCGGTCATTGGTGATTTCCGGAGGGGCCTCGCTGATTGCCGCACGTAAAGTCCGCGCCAAGCTGCTCAAGATAGCGAGCCACCTGCTCGAGGCCGCATCCGACGACATCGTGCTTGCTGACGGAATGGCCAAAGTCGCCGGAACAGATCGGACAATTCCGATCGCAAAGCTTGCGCGCGAGGCCTACACACAGACGCATCGCTTCAAGGGCGAGATTGAGCCTGGCATCTCCGAGACGGGCCACTACGATCCCCCGGGCACTTTTTCCAACGCCTGTCACGTCGCAATCGTCGACGTCGACGTGGAAACCGGCCATGTGCGGGTCGAGAAGTTCCTGGTGGCGGAAGATGCAGGCCGGATCATCAATCCCATGATCGCGGACGGTCAGGTGCACGGCGGCATCGCGCAGGGAATCGGCAACGCGTTGCTCGAGGAAATCATCTACGACGAAAACGGCGGTATTCTCACCGCGACGCTGGCCGACTATCTGCCGCCGACCGCGCGCGAAATTCCGGAAATCGAGCTTCACCACATCGAAACACCGAGCGCGAATTCGATCACTCAAGCGAAGGGACTGGGCGAAGGCGGCACGATCGGCGCCCCGGCAGCGGTGGTCAACGCGATCAATGATGCGCTTTCGCCGTTCGGAGTGGAAATCAACGAGATGCCGGCGACTCCCCAGCGCATACGCGCCGCTTTGCGCAAAGCTGAGAAGACTGCATGAGCAAGAAAACCGCGATCACGGTCAATATCAACGGCCGCGATCACGCGATCGCCGTCGAACCGCGGCGCACGCTGGCCGATGCCATCCGTGAAGATTGCGGACAGACCGGAACCCATATCGGTTGCGAGCATGGTGTCTGCGGCGCCTGCACGGTCATTGTCGATGGCGAACCAATGCGCTCTTGCCTGATGTTCGCCGTGCAGGCCGACGGCAAGAAAATCCGTACCGTCGAGGGCCTGGCGGACGGCGACAAGCTGCATCCGATGCAGCAGGCCTTCATGGATCATCACGCGCTGCAATGTGGTTTCTGTACGCCCGGATTTTTGATGCTGGCAGTCGGGGTTCTGGAGCGCGATCCGGATATCAGCGACGAAGACCTTCTCGACGTGCTCTCCTCCAACCTCTGCCGTTGCACCGGCTACCAGAACATCATCAAGGCGGTACGTGCCGCGGCGAAAGAGATGCGAAAAGGATGAGCGCCGTCGCTCATGTCCGATAAACGGAAATTCATTGGCCGTTCGGTGCCGCGTCTGGAAGACCGGCCGCTGCTGTTAGGTCTTGGCCGCTATGCCGCCGATATTTCATTCCCGGGCCAGTTGTACATGCGCGTTGTCCGCTCAGACGTCGCGCACGGGAAAATAACTTCGATCGACGCCGAACGCCGCGCGAGCGCTACCTGGCGTCCACGCCGTGTGGACGCATGCAGACGTGGCCGAAATCCCGCACATTCCGTTTCGACTGACCGGCCTGAAACCGCTGGAGCCCTACCAGCAGCCGATCCTGGCAAAGGATGTCGTGCGCTACGTCGGCGAGCCGGTCGCAGCTATCTTTGCCGATGACCCGTACCTCGCCGAAGACGCCGCAGACCTGGTGACGCTCTCGATCGAGGCGCGTCCGGCGACTATGTCGGCAAGCGAACCGCCAGGCCAGTATGACCAAGGCCTGACGACAGAACCGGGTCTCGTGCAAAAATCATACGGCGATGTCGACGCCGTATTCCGCAATGCGTCTGCGATCGTTTCGCTTGAACTTTCGATCGGTCGGCACTCCGGCGTCCCGATCGAAACTCGTGGAGCCGTCGCACGATATGACGAGACACGCGATGTGCTCGAGTTGCATGGCGCCGCAAAGGTACCGCATTGGAATCGCGACACGATCGCAAGGATGTTGAAACGGACACCAGAGTCCGTTCAGCTTTATGAGGGCCACGTAGGCGGTGGTTTCGGCATCCGCGGTGAACTCTATCCCGAAGATATTCTGGTCTGCGCCGCCGCACTGAAATTTCGCCGCCCGATCAAATGGATTGAGGATCGCCGCGAACACCTGACCGCGGCCAATCATTCGCGCGAACAAAGCCACCGCATCCGTGCCGCGATTGACGCACAGGGTCGCATTCTTGCGATCGAAGACGAATTCTTCCACGACAACGGCGCCTACATGCGCACGCACGCGGCGACGGTTCCCGACCTTGCCGCCGCGATGCTACCCGGCCCCTATCGGGTGCCGGCTTATCGCGCGGTCGGGCACATTCGTCTGACCAACAAGACGCCCTGCGGCACCTATCGCGCGCCGGGCCGCTACGAATCGACGTTCGTGCGTGAACGTCTGCTGGATGCAATCGCTGCCAAGGTCGGGATCGACCGCGTTGAAGTCCGCAGACGTAACCTCATCGGCAAAAGCGCAATGCCCTATGCGCTCGGCCTCGACACGCTCGGCACGAAAATCGTCTACGATTCCGGTGACTACGCGCTTCTGCTCGACAAGGCGCTGAAAGCCGCGCGCTGGGACGAGCTTCAGGAGCAGCTTCGCGAACGCCGCAAGAACGGCGAGAAGGTCGGAGCCGGCGTCGCCATGTTCGTCGAGAAAAGTGGACTTGGCCCGTTCGATACGGTTCGGATCGGAGTTGATGCCGGACGGTACGCTTGAGGTGGTTACCGGCGTCGCCTCCATCGGTCAGGGTGTGGAGACGGTCATCGCGCAGATCTGCGCCGACACTGTCGGCATCGACTATACGAACATCCGGGTGATCCACGGCCAGACCGACAGAATCGCGCGCGGCATGGGCGCGTTTGCCTCACGCGTGACGGTGATGTGCGGCGAGGCCTCGCGACTTGCTGCGGTGGGACTGCGCGCTCGTGCGCTGAGCGCCGCAGCCGAACTGATGCAGACGCGCGCGGAAACGCTGGACATCGTCGATGGAGTAATTGTTCGGACCGACGCGCCGGGTCCGTCGATGCGGTTGGCGGATCTCGCGCGCGCTTTGCCCGACGGCCTGAGCGCTGAAGCAACTTTCGAGTCGACCCATATGGTCTATCCCTACGGAGTGCACGTCGCTGCCGTGCGCGTGGATCCAGAAACCGGCAACGTGGCATATCGAGCGCTATGTGATCGCCTATGACGTCGGGAAAGCCGTAAACCCGAAGCTGGTCGAGGGCCAAATTGCCGGCGGTCTGGCGCAAGGCATTGGCGGCGCCCTGCTGGAGGAGTTCCGATATGACGCGACGGGCGAGCCTCTTTCGGTGACTTTCGCCGACTATCTGATGCCGACGGCACGCGAGGTACCGGAGGTCTCCATTGTCGTCTCCGAGGATGCGCCGAGCCCGCTCAATCCTCTGGGCTTGAAAGGTGCGGGCGAAGGCGGCGCCAATCCGGTCGGCGCGGTCATCGCCTCGGCGATCGACGACGCCCTTCAGCGTCCCGGCGCGGTGACACAACTTCCAGTCACGCCTCAGCGGCTGAAGGCCATCATGTAAGATTGTCTATCCGTCCCCTCTGCCCTCGATTACAATTCCATACGGCCCGTCGAGGGTCGCGAGAAACAAAAAATATCGGGGTAGGAACAATGACGATCATTAGCAGATGGGGACTGGCCCTTCTGGCCGGCGCCCTGGCCGTGTCGTTCAATGCCAACGCCCAGGAACGCCACTACCGCTTCGCGCACGATCAGCAACTCAACTCAGGCTACAGCGTTGCGTATGACATCTTTTCGGCCAAGCTCAAGGAATTGAGCGGCGGCAAAATGCTGGTTGACCAATATCCCGGAGCGCAGCTTGGACAGGAGCCGCAGCTTCTTCAGCTCGTCAAATCCGGCGATCTCGATTTTGCAATCGTTTCCTCTGCGAACACCGCGACGATCTCGCCGCAAGCGGGAGTTATGTCCCTGCATTTCCTGTTTCGCGGTGAAGATCACATGGTCAAGGCACTGGGCGACCCGCGCAGTATTCGAAGCAATTCGCGACATGATCGACCAGACCGTGCAAGGCATCCATGTGATCGGCCTGGGCACGCAGGGCCTTCGCAACATGTACAGCAAGAGGGAAATACGCAAGATTGAAGACGTCAAAGGCCTGAAAATCCGCGTGCAGGCGACTGCGACCGAGGACGCGACCTTCGCGGCCTACGGCGCCCAGACCGTTCATATGCCGTTCGGCAGCGTTTACACCTCGCTTCAGACTGGCGTCGTCGACGTCGGTGAGAACTCCGTCAACGTCTACCTCATCAACAAACACTACGAGCCTGCGCCCGTGCTCTCGATGACACAGCATGAAGCCAACAACGCGATCCTCTGGATCAGCGATAAACTGTGGCAGAGCCTGAACGACGATCAGAAGAAATGGGTGCTCGCAGCAGGCCGCGACGTCACAGCGCAAGAGCCGAAGAAAGCCTTCGATCTCGAGCGCTCGGCCGCTGACAAACTCAAAGCGATCGGCATCAAGATCGTAACCGATGTCGACAAGTCAGGTTTCAGCAAAATCTCGGATCCGATGCTCGACAAGCTCGCCAAGGAGCTCGGACCGCACGCCGACAAGATCAAGACACTGATCAAATCAATTCAGTAGCGATCCACGATCGGATCGAAAATGGAGAGGCCGGCACGCCGGCCTCTCCAGATTGACGGATGCGCGTGATGAGCATTGCCGACAAACTGGTCTTGCAGCGCCAACGCCACCTTAAATGGAGGGCGCTCGATCCTCTTGAATTGATCCTGATGATCATCTGCGGCCTGACGCTGTTTGGCTTTTCAATGTCGGTTTGTGCCGATATCACCACCCGCATCATTGGCCGCCCCTGGCTCTGGCTCCAGGAGGTTACGTCCACCCTTTTCATATACGGAATTTTCATCGGCGCGGCGGTCGCGACACGCCGCAACGACCACCTCTATCTCACTGCCGTAGCGGAATCGATGCACGGCAGGTCACGTCTGATCGCAGAGCTTGCCATCCGCCTTATCGTGCTCGCAGTGGCTTTCTGCCTCGTCTATTACGGCTACCTCAATTTCTTGCGCGGCTTCGGCAGCTTTCGCTTGCCGTCGAACACACCCATCGCCTCACTCTATGCCGCAATTCCGCTGTGCGGCGCGCTTATTGCGTTGTTCACCGTCGAGCAAATCGTCAACGGCTGCCGCAACGGATTCGACCATCCGGAGCCGCAGGAGCCTGAGCATTCGGCCGCCTTCGGCGCATCGAGGCCGGAGACAAACCCGTGAGCGCGCCGATCATTCTCGCGCTGATGACGACTTGCTTTCTGTGCTTCGGCTATCTGGGCGTGCCTGTGCCGTTTGCCCTGCTGGGAGGCGTCTTCGTCGGCGCTCTGCTTGCGGATGTCTCGCTCGCAGCGATCATTCAGAAGGTCTTCGACGGGGTCGACAACGAAGCGCTGCTTGCAATCCCGTTTTTTCTTCTGGTCGGCGAATTGATGAGTTCGGCGAATGTCGTCGTGCGCATCGCCAATTTGTCGATGGCGCTGGTAGGCCACATGCGCGGCGGCCTATCCCAGGTCGTCACCGTATTCAGCATGTTTTTTTCCGAAATGTCGGGGTCAACGACGGCCGATGTTGCGGTAATGAGCCGCGCACTTGCCGGCCCGATGAAGAAGGAAGGGTACGAAGGCCCCTTCATCGCCGCCATCATCGCCGCAGCATCGACCATCGCGGCACTGGTTCCGCCGAGCATCACCGCCGTCGTTTACGGCGCGACCGGCAACGTATCAATTGCAGGTCTGTTCATGGCCGGCTTCATGCCCGGTCTAATGATCGGATTCGGGCTGATGATCTATTGCTATTTCTTTGGACCAGTCGGATTTAAGCGGCCGCGCGCTTCGTTCGGGATGATTGCGCTTGCGACACGCGATGCCGCGCTCCCATTGATGATCCCGGTCATTCTGCTTGGTGGCATCCTGACCGGATGGTTCACGCCAACCGAAGCAGGTGTCGTCGCAGCAGCCTGGATCATCGTCGTCGTCATCCCGGCCCTCAATCCCAGGCACATCTGGAACCTGCCATACGATTTCTGTCTGGCGGGTCTGATTTTCTCGCTACCCCTGATCACGATTGGCGCCGCCAACGCGTTTGGCTATCTGCTTGCCTATCTGCGCGGGGCGATCGTGATATCCGACTGGATCATCGGCATCGCCGGGACCGATCCGCATCTCATCATGCTGATGATGGTGCTTCTGTTCACGATCGTCGGCGACTTCATCGAACCGGTGCCAACCATCATCATCTTCATGCCGCTCGTGAACGCGCTGACAGCGGCCGGTCATATCAATCCGGTGCACATGGGCGTCGTGCTGATTGCAACACTTGCGTTCGGCTTGATTACGCCACCTTACGGACTTGTGCTGCTGATGGCTTCGAAGTTCGTCGGTGTGCGCTTTTCGCAAGCGTTACGCGCGGCGTTGCCGATCTACGTTGTCTTTTTCGCAACGATCGCATTCTGCATATACTTTCCCGAGGTGGTGCTCTGGCTGCCGAAACAAGTTTTGCCGGCCTCGGTCGGATGCTTCCAGAGTCCGAGACGGAACAGGGCTGATCTGCCCACAGGGGTGACTGTGCCAATCGACAGCGACGTAAAACCAAGACTGAAGGCGCCTGCGGGTCTCTGCGACACCCACATGCACGTCTATGATGGAAGCTATCCAACGGCCCCGACCGCGAAATTCGTCCCGCCGGATGCGCCGGTTTCCGCGTATCAGAAGATGTGCCGCAGGGTCGGCATCGAGCGCACGGTGGTCGTGCAGCCATCGACCTACGGCAAGGACAACCGATGCACGCTCAAAGCGGTGGCGGACATCGGTCCAAATGCGCGGTGCATTGTCGTCGTCGATGAAAGCGTGACCGACGCGGAGCTGGACCGGCTGACAAAGCTCGGCGCTCGCGGCATCCGGTTTTTCATGCTGCCCGGAGCTCCCCTGCCCTGGGAAATTCTCGAAACGATGTCGGCGCGGGTAGCGCCGTTCGGCTGGCATGTGCAACTGCAGCTCGACGGCCGCAACCTTCCGGAACACGAGAGCCGTACTCAAGCGGTTGACCAGCACGCTCGTCGTTGATCACGTCGGGAAATTTCTTGAACCGATTCCCCTCGATCACCCCGGATTTCGCACTCTTCTGAATTTGCTCGAAGGCGGCCGTACTTGGGTGAAGTTGTCGGCACCCTACGAAGTCTCCAAGGTTGGTCCGCCGCACTACGACGATGTCGGCAAGCTCGCCAAGGTACTGGCCAAAACGGCGCCCGAGCGAATGCTATGGGCATCCAATTGGCCCCATCCGACCCCGAACGTGGCAATTCCGGATGATGCCTGGATGCTCGATATGCTGCTGGACTGGATTCCGGACGAACGCGCGCGCAACAAGGCACTTACCGACAATCCCGCCGCGCTCTATGGATTCTGATCAGGGTAGGAAATTCGGTCGATACCCGTTTTCAGTTGCCTCGATGCGGCCGGCAAACGGCAGGCCCACATGGCCGGGAAACACCAACGCGCCGCTCGAGGCGCAATAGTCCAGCACTTTACGCCGGCTGATTTTCGCCTGCGCCGCGTCGGAATTTTTCGGGAAGTTCCAATCCGGATAGTGGACCTGCAGCAGGTGGTGCCACACGTCCCCGATGAAGGCTGCGCGGTGACCCTTGCTTTCCAGTTTGAAGAACACATGCCCGGGCGAATGGCCCGGCGCGCAGTCGATCTCGATAAACTCGTTGAGCCGATGCGGACCACCGCTGACCAGATCGGCTTTCTCATGCTCGAGAATAGGGACGACGCATTCGCGAAATGTACCGAGTTCGGCTGGACCTTCTTTCGGGTCGGCATCAACCCGTGAGAAGTAATCGACATCCGGCTTGGAGAACACGTAGCGGGCATTTGGAAATGTCGGCACCCATTTTCCGTCCTTCTGCAGGGTATTCCAGCCGACATGATCGTGATGCAGATGCGTGCACATCACGAGGTCGATTTCCTCCGGTCGCACGCCGGCAGCGGCGAGCCGCTCAAGATACGGCAAATTGAGCATGTGCCAGAAAGGCCGCCCCGGCTTGACCTTGTTGTTGCCGCAGCACGAGTTGATCAAAATTTTCTTGCCGCCGACCTGCAGCAACCAGCTGTGAACCGCGAGCCTGATCCGGCCGGATTCGGCCTCGTAGTGATTTGGCGCGAGCCATGCCCCATGCTCAGCCAAATGCGCGTCGCTGAATTCCGGGAAGATTTCGCGGAGCGGGTAAGTCGGAAGATTTGTTTCCTCTACGCGAACAATGGAGGCATCACCTACGCTGAACAGCATCTCACCCTCGCATTCAGCCCAATTTGCGCAGCAACTTGGTGATTTGGCGCTGTTCGTCGGCAGTGAGCGGCCCCAGTGTGGCTGCCGTTATATCGGACGCGACGACCATGGCTGCTTCAGTCACGCTTCTTCCGCGTTCCGTGAGCGCGACAGCCCGCCGACGACGATCCTTCGGATCGTTAAGGGCGGTAACGAAGCCGCGCAAATCCAATCGATCGACGACCCCCTTGATGGTTGCGGCGTCGAGATAGATCAGCCGGCCGAGGTAGTTCTGCGAGCACGGGACCGACCTCGTAAAGCTTCGCCAAGGCGGCAAACTGCGTCTGCGTCAGGCCCTCGATCATACGTGAGGTGAAGATCGACGTGTGACGCTGCATCGCGACGCGCATGAGAAAGCCGGCCTGGTCATCGAGAACGTAGCGTCCTTCCGACGCATCGGTCTGCGCCACGACCTTCAGTTTTTCTCCGCTGCAATGTCCTCATGCGAGCACCATGCTACACCGTCAGATAAGTCCTTTGAACCTCGGGATTGCGGTCCAGTTGTTCAACAGAACCCTTCCAGTGAATCTGACCCTTTTCCAACACATAGACGCGATCCGACACCAGCCGGGCGAAATGGATATTCTGTTCGGACAACAAAATCGACAAGCCCTGCTTCTTCAGCGCGAGAATGGTGTTGGCCATCTGCTCGACGATCAAGGGTGCCACGCCTTCGGACGGCTCGTCGAGTAGCACCAGCAGCGGATTTCCCATCAGCGTGCGCGCCACCGTGAGCATCTGCTGCTCGCCGCCGCTCATGCGTCCACCGGGACGATCGGGCATTTCGGCGAGATTGGGGAAAAGTGTGAACAACTGCTCCGGCGTCCATGACGGAGCCGGCGTACCGTCGGCGAAAAGGCGAGGCGGCTGGCGGCCGATATCGAGATTTTCCATAACGGTCAGATCGACAAAAATACGGCGGTCTTCCGGAGTGAAACCCAGGCCGCGACGTGCAATCTCGAATGGCTTTCGATCCGAAATATCCTCGCCGTTAAAGCGCACCACGCCCTTGCGTTGGGCGAGGAGGCCCATGACCGCCTTCATTGTTGTCGATTTACCGGCGCCATTGCGTCCCATCAACGCCACCACTTCCCCCCGCCCGACATCGAAGCTCAAGTCATACAGAATTCGTGCCGCGCCATACCAGGCACTGAGGGATTCCACGGTCAGCATCGCTTCGCTCACTGTGTCGCTCCCGCAAATGTCTTGCCGGTGCCGAAATAGACTTCACGCACTTGCGCATTGTCGCGGATCCCCGCCGGATCGCCGTCGGCGATCAGACGCCCCCTCGCCAGAACAATGACCCGATCGGCGAAAGCGAACACCACGTCCATCGAATGCTCGGTGAACAGAACCGAAATACGGCGCTCAATCACCAGCCGTTTGACGAGCGCAATGAGTTCATTGCGCTCGCGTGGCGCCATGCCTGCGGTAGGCTCATCCATCAACAGAAGCCGTGGCTGGTTAGCGAGCGCGATGGCGAGCTCGATGCGTTTAATGTCCCCGTATGCGAGCTCGCGGCTGGGGCGATCGGCGGCTTCGTGCATGCCGACCTGGGACAGCAGCTCGAGCGCGCGATCGCGATGCAAGTCAGCCGCAGAACGCCAAAGCTCGTAAGTTTCGCCCGCGTTTGAAATCAATGCCATCTGCACGTTTTCGATGACCGTCATCGAGTTGAACGTGGCGGCAACCTGGAAGGTCCGTCCTACACCCAGCCGCCAGACCACCCGCGGCGCAAGTCCGGCAATATCCTTTCCCTCAAAAAGAATTTGGCCCGAATCCGGCTTCAGTTGACCGTTGATCATGTTGAAGCAGGTCGACTTGCCGGCCCCATTCGGACCGATCATGGCAAGGAACTCGCCTTCGCCGATCTCAAAGGAAACATCATTGACGGCGCGCACACCGCCGAATGCCTTGGATAGCGAGCGGATGGCGAGAACACTCATCGTTTCGCCCCAACCTTGCGCCACATAGAGGAAAACGCGCCGACAATCCCCTGCGGGAAGGCCAGCACCAGAAGCAAGATGATGACGCCAAGCAACGCGCGCCAATATTCTGTCTGCCGCATGACCGTATCTTGCAGCGTGGCGAATACCGACGCGCCCACGATCGGCCCGGTGAGAGTCTGGATGCCGCCGAGCAACACCATGACCAGCCCGTCAATCGAACGCCCGACATGGATCGTTTCCGGGGAAATCGAACCCTTGGCGAAAGCGAAAAGTCCGCCGGCCACACCGCAAATGCCTCCGGCAATGGCGAACCCAAGCCAGTGTACGCGCTTCACATCGATGCCGATGGCTTCCGCGCGCAGCGGAGAATCGCGGCCCGCGCGCATGCTGTAGCCGAACGGCGCAAACAGGAAACGCCGCAGCAGCAATATGGCGATCGTCGCAAACATCAGCGTCAGCAGAAAATAGACCCAGGATTTATCGAAGGGTTTCGGCGGCCAGACCCCGATCACACCGTTCGATCCGCCGGTCAGCGCCTCCCACTGAAACACCAGCGCCCAGACGATTTGCGCGAAGGCAAGCGTCAACATTGCAAGGTAGACGCCGGAAAGCCGCACAGCGAACCAGCCAAACAGCAACGCGCCGGCGAGCGCGACGATCGGCGCGGCTATCAACGCGACGCCCATCGGCATCGCCAGCCATTTCACGAGCAGTGCCGCACCATAGGCCCCGAGGCCGAAATATGCAGCGTGCCCGAACGAATGCATGCCGCCGGGCCCCATGATGAAATGCAGCGAGGTCGCAAAAATGACCGCGATCAAAACGTCGATGCCAAGAATGAGGAGATACGGCGAATTTTGCGCGAGCAGCGGCAGGCACAGCAGCAGCACAAGTATGGCACGCCGAAGAGCTTTCAGGGCCGGTGTCGCCGGCCGGATTGGATCCTCGGGCTCCGCCAGAGAACGCACTTGGCCTTGCGGCCGGCCAAGCAACCCGTAGGGCCGGACGATGAGCACAATTGCCATCACCAGAAATTCCGCGACCAGCGTAAGCTTGGAAAAATTGACAGTCGCAAAACCGAAATCGACAACTCCGATGCCGATGCATATTGCTTTCACTTCGGCGATGATTACGGCGGCCAGATAGGCACCGGTTATCGAGCCCATCCCGCCGACCACCACAACCACGAAGGCGTCACCGATCGCCACCAGATCGGTGGCAAGGTTCGCAGGCTCGCGCGCGACCTGCAGAGCTCCGCCGAAACCCGCAAGCGCCGCACCAAGCGCAAATACCGACGTGAACAGAACCGCCTGGTTGACGCCAAGTGCGCTCACCATCTCGCGATCCTGCGTCGCGGCCCGCACCAGCCGGCCGAAGCGCGTGCGCGCGAGCGTGAAGTGCAATACAAGCAGCACAAGCGGGCCAATGATGATCAGGAACAGATCGTAGCTCGGCAGACGACGGCCAAGGATTTCGATTGACCCGCGCAGGCCCGGCGCGCGCGGCCCGAGCAGATCTTCAGGACCCCACAGCCACAGCGCGGCATCATTGATAATCAGAACCAGTGCAAAGGTCGCAAGCAGCTGGAAAAGTTCGGGCGCGCGATACACGCGGCGCAGCAGCAGAACCTCGATAAGTGCGCCCAAGGCGCCCACAATGAGTGCGGTAGCGACAATTCCGCCCCAGAAGCCGAGCGCTCCGCCGATACGCGTTGCGAACGAATAGGCAATGTAGGTCCCCAGCATGTAAAGGGACCCGTGCGCGATATTGATGATGCGGGAAACGCCGAAGATCAGCGAAAGGCCGACCGCGATGAAAAACAGGCCGGAGGCGGTTGAAAGGCCATTGAGCGCCTGAAACAGGAATGCGCTGAAAGTCATGAGGCTGACGCTGCGAGCTCTCTGGCCCTCTCCCGTGTTTGAGAGGGCGGCTCGCGCCGGCACGGCCGGCACGAGCTGGGTTAAGAGTTACGTATTGTCAGGCTAACACGCCTCACCCGCAATCATTGGCGCCGCCCGCGCCCGACGGCCCCCTTCCAAACGCGAGGGTCGTTGGCGCAGCGCAGGTCGAGATCACATCAATTCGATTCCGTGGGCCGCAGCTTGATGACTTCGGCGTCCGATGGAAGCACGGTCGCCCCATCGACGTATTTGAAGTCCGCCATGGTCCCCTTCCCGCCTTCCAGAGCGATCTTGCCGACATAGGCACCCATCGTGGCCTGGTGATCGCTTGCACGATACCGGAATGGTCCAAACGGGCTGTCGACTTTGAGATCCTTGAAGGCCTCGACCAGCTTCTCTGTGTCAGTCGATTTTGCTTTGGCGATGCCGGCGGCGAGCGATGTCATCGTCACGTAGCCGACGATCGAGCCGAGCCGCGGATAGTCATTGTATTTTTTCTTGTAGGCATCGACGAAAGCGAGGTGCTCAGGGGTCTTTATCTTGTCCCACGGATAGCCGGTGACGACCCAGCCGACCGGAGCCTCGTCTTTCAAGGGATCGAGATATTCGGGTTCGCCTGAAAGCAGACTCACCACAGTTCGGTCTTTGAACACGCCGCGCGTATTGCCCTCGCGCACGAACTTGGCGAGATCTCCGCCGAACAGCACATTGAAGATCGCGTCAGGTTTCGCATCGTCGATCGCCTGCGCCACCGCACCGGCATCGATCTTGCCAAGCGGTGGTGCCTGCTCGGTAACGAATTCGACATCGGGCTGCGCCTTCTTCATCAGCGTCTTGAAGTTCTCGGCAGCCGACTGGCCATACTCGAAATTCGGATAGACCAATGCCCATCTTTTCTTCTTGGCGGCGATTGCCGCCGGCATCAGCATCGCGGTTTGCATGTAGGTCGTTGAGCGCAGACGATAGGTGTATTTGTTGCCGTTCTGCCAGGTGATCTTGTCGGTCAGCGGCTCGGCAGCGAGAAAGAATACTTTCTTCTGGCCCGCGAAATTCGTGACTGCGAGACCGATGTGCGAGAGGAACGTACCGGCGATCATCGCCACGCCTTCGCGCGTAACCAGCTCTTCGGCGACCCGCACGGCTTCGCCGGGATTGGCGCCGTCGTCGCGCGAGATCACCTCGAGTTTCTTGCCGAGGACGCCACCCTTCGCGTTGATTTCCTCGATCGCCATTTCCCAACCCTTCTTGTAGGGATCGAGAAATGCGGGCTGCGCTTTGTAACTATTGAGTTCGCCGATCTTGATGGTGTCCTGCGCCGATGCCGACGACATTAGGCCGGCGGCGAAGAAGCCAGCAACCGCGAAATATTGCACATGATGCTTGATCATGACTTCGTTCCCTTCGTGGCGGATAACCGCGCGGCACTCGCGGGAGCGCGAGTATCTGCAATCCTCAATTCTGCTCGCCTCCGACCGGCGAACTTGTTTGTACGCAAATAGTCCGACCACGGGCCCGAGGTGTCAAGCCACGCGTCCTACGCGAACCGGTCAGCCACCCGGCTTGTCGCGGAAACGGTCCATCAGTGGCTTGTCCTGTCCGCCGTCGATTTCGATCATGGTCCCGTTGACCATTCCCATGAGCGGCGAAGCGAGCATAACGACAAGGTTTGCGACCTCATCGACTTCCGCAATACGGCCCATCGGGATCGAGGCGGGCGCGAGTTTGTCCGCCTGCTCGTAGGAGATCTTCATGTCGCGCGACATGGCCTTGACCAGGCCTGCCCAGCGCTCGGTACGAACCGGCCCCGGATTGACGGCGACAAAACTGATGTTGTTCTTGCCGTACTGGCCGGCGAGCGAAAGCGTGAGGTTCTGGCCGGCTGCGTTGGCAGCGCCCGGGCAGATTTCCCAATAAGACGGTTTGACGCCGTCATTGCCGATCAAATTGACTATTCGTCCGCCGCCCTGCTTGACCATGATGGGCAGCACGTAACGCAGGCAACGCACGTAGCCCATGAATTTGAGCTGAAGACCCTTCTCCCAATCATCTTCGGTCAGATGTTCGATGACGCCGCCGGCCGCCGAGCCCGCATTGTTGACCATGATGTCGACGCGACCGAGCGCCTTCGCGCCCTGCTCGATGAAATTCCTGGCATCGGCGTCCTTGCGCAGATCCGCAGCTATCGCCACGATCTTGCGTCCCGTTTCCTTGGCTATTTCATTCGCCACCGCTTCGAGCGGCTCTTTACGTCGAGCACAGATCGCCACATCGACGCCTTCCCGCGCCAGTGTGCGGGCTATGCCTTTGCCGATGCCTTCGCTGCCGCCAGTGACCAAGGCGGTCTTTCCCTTGAGCTTCAGGTCCATCGCTTCCTCCGGAGTTTATTTTGGTGGTTTGTGCGCGAGCCAGCGGCCGGCCTCGGCTGCTGCAAACAGGTCGGCGAGCGCCGCGTTGAGAGCCATCGGTTCCTCGGGAATAAGCGTGTGGCCGGAACGCGGGATAACCAAAAGACCTGCCGTGGGTACTGTGCGCTTCAGAAACACGCTGCCATCGAGCGCCCAGTCGTCCTCGTCTCCGACAATGATCAACAAAGGAACTGAGAACTTTTTCAGGTCCGGTTCCATCTCTTGAAGCGTCGGTCGCTCGGCTTGCAAGTTGATCATCGTGAGCGCGTGACCTGTTGCCGAATGTTCGCCAAGCATCCTGGTAAATTCGGCATAGCCGCGCGGATCCTTGTTCTTGTGCGGCTGGCGCTGCGGACCGTCCGCATACCGCGCGCTCACAACGGCCATTCCTTCGGTCGCAAAAGCCTTGCCTATCGCGCGTGAAAACGCCCGCATCTCCTCGACTTTTTTTGGATCGGCGCTCGAGCCATAGCCGCAGCCGGCAGCGGTGACGGAAATGCAGCGCTTGGGATAATGAATGCCGACATGGAGTGCGGTGAGAGCGCCCATCGAGTGACCGACGATGTGCGCTTTGTCGATCTTCAGCGCGTCCATCAGCGCGATTACATCGTCGCGCGCGATGTCCTGACTGTATTTCGCGCCATCGTCCGGAACATCGGATGGCGGATACCCACGCTGGCTGTAGGTGACGCAGCGGTGCGCGCGGGAGAAATACCGCATCTGCATCTCCCACGTGCGGTAGTCGCCGGCATACTCATGGATGAAAATAACCGGCGTTCCGACGCCTGCTTCTTCGTAGTAAAGCCGGGTACCATCCCGTGCGGCGATGTGCGGCATCACGCCCTCCGCTACTCAGGCGCGATTATTTGCACGCAAACGAAAGCAGAGTAAAGTCGCCGTCACGCTCGAACCACGTGACGCGCAAGATCATGGGTTGAGCGACCACGAGGGGGAAGTGTCCATGTCGAACTTGTCTCGCCGCGGCCTTGCCGCGCTTACAGTTGCTTTCGCGTTTGCGGCTATCGGCACTGCATCGGTACCCGCGCACGCCCAGCAAAAGCCGGTCATCAAGGTTTCGAGTCTGACGCTGCCGGTGTTCAATCCGCTGGTCTGGAACATCATGAAGGCGCGCGGCTTCGACACAAAGAACGGCTTCGAGCTCGACGCCAAGGCCTATCCCTCGATCTCGGCTTTCTATGCTGCTTTTGCTACCGGCGAGACTGATGTCCTTATCGGCGGCCCGACAATTCTGCAGAAGCTCTATCAGGAAGGCGTGCCGGTGCGGATTATCGGCACTGGCTTTACTCTCGCCGACCTCGTCATTTTCACCAAGAACGACAAGATCAAATCTCTGACCGATATGAAGGGCAAACAGCTTGCCGTCGACATGGGCGGCTCGCAGTTCCAGGTGACAAAGATGTACGCGGCGGCCAAAGGCCTCGATCTCGGCAGGGATATCATTGTCGTCAATGCCAATTTCGCGGTGGCGCGCGCACAGCTGGAGGCCGACCGTGTCGACGCGGCTCTGGTTATCGAGCCGCTGGCCAGCATCATTCTCAAGCAAAACCCCGACTGGAAGGTGATCTTCAACGGCGCAGAAGGCTGGAAGGAAATCACCGGGCAGGAAGGTTGGGAGATCGTTACGGCGATGCGCGCAGACGCGATTGCAAAATATCCGGACGCACCGAAGATGCTGATCGCGGCGTTGCAGGATGTCGCTCAATTCATGAAAAGCGATACGGCGGAGGCAGACAAGATTGCCAATGAGACACTCAAGCTTCCGCCAGGTATTCTGGCGGCCGCACTCGGAAGCAACCGCCTGCAAATGGTGATTCAACCCGCCTGGGACCCAGCGATCCGCAAGTCGATCACCGACATGATGGAGCGCGCGGTAAAGGCTGGTTTCTACGAGAAAATGCCGGACGAAAAGATCATCTATTCGCCGTAAACGCGTCAGCGTGCATGTCCGATGACTGAGGAGTATCGCGAGTCTGTTCCGGTTCTGACTTTTCCGCGCCAGACGTTCGTGTCCCTTCTCGTTTTCGCGCTTGCCTGGGAGGCGTTGTCACATCTGGCGCCTTATCTTGGGATTCCGCCATTCGCGATCCCGAGCCTCGCACGCATCGCAAAAAGCGTCGCGACCATCACACCCGCCGACATCGTCGTAACACTGGCACGCGTGATGGCCGCTCTCATCGTTTCGTTTCTGCTTGGCGTGGCGATGGCAATGGCGATGTACCGCTCGGACTCGCTCGACAAGTACTTGCACCCGATGATCCGCCTGCTCATGGCGGTGCCAGTGGTGTCATGGATTCTATTTGCAGTGCTGTGGTTTCCGGGCGTCGAGTTTCGTATCGGTTTCGTGCTTGTGGTCGTTTGCGGGCCTGTTTTCCTGATCGACACGCTCGATGCCATGCACGGCGTGCAGCGTGAACTGCGCCATATGATGCAGTCGTTCCGGCCGACAACATTGCAGTATTTCTTCAAGCTGATACTGCCGGCGATCCTGCCGACCATCTTCACCAGTTGGAAGGTGAATATCAGCCTCGCGATCCGCGTCGTGACGATCGCGGAGTTGGTCGGCGCCGTGACTGGCATCGGTCATCAACTGTCGGTCGCCCAGGAACTGTTTTCCGTGGCCGATGTATTCGCCTGGACGCTGGTCCTGGTTGCGTTGCTGTTCCTGCTTGAAGCAGTCGTCGCGCGGGTGGAAGCCCGCGTATTACGGTGGCGCGCATGAATAGCCCACCGCCTATTGAAGTCCGTGGCCTGCGCAAGATTTTTCGCCAGACCACCACTGGACAGTCTGTGATTGCGATCGACCACCTTGATCTCGATATTTCCCCACGCGAGGTGGTGGCGATCGTCGGACAGACCGGTTGCGGGAAATCGACTTTCTTCGATCTGATGATCGGCCTCGACGCGCCCACCGAAGGTTCGATCCGTATCGGAGACAGGAGCCCGCATTCGGATTTCGATCATTTCCGCGGGAAGATCGCGACCGTTTTCCAGCAAGATCGCCTCCTGCCGTGGCGTTCGGCGCTCGACAATGCGCGGCTTCCGCTCGAACTTATCGGCCTGCCGGAACCCGAACAGCGCGAACGAGCGCTCACCTGGCTCCAACGGCTTGGGCTCGGCAATTTCACTAATGCCTACCCGCACGAATTGTCCGGTGGGATGCGCCAGCGCGTGGCTATTGCACGCGCCTTTGCAGTCGAACCCGACATTCTTCTCGCGGATGAGGCGTTCGGCCATCTCGACGAAGTGACGGCCGCAGAATTGCGCGAGACTTTTCTCCAGCTCGCGCGCGAGTGCGGATCAACCGCAATCCTCATTACACATCAGTTGGAAGAGGCGATCAGCGTCGGCGACCGCATTGTCGTGTTCGGAAAATCGGCGAAATTACTAGCTGATATTCACGTCAACCAGTGGACCAAGAACAATCATCCGCTGCTCCGCGAAGCGATACAGTCGACACTGCAGAATAATCAAGCCGATCCGCGCCTCGCCAACGCATAGTGACGAAGGCGGGCATGAGATCGATATTTGACGGGAGCCGGACAGCTCGAACCGAGTGCTAGAAAATGGCTTTGGCTGCATCACCGACCGCTTCAACTGACATGTCGGTGTCGAGGAAGCAGACAATGCGGCAAGGGCAACCTTCGAGTCCCTCATAGCGCCAGGGAAATGCGCCAATCACGCAACGCTGGCCGAGCATCATATCGATATCGCCGCCCAGATTCTCCGCGTGCAGCAAGCCTTCCTGGAAGGCCCAGCTGTGAAACGGGAACATATCCTGCCGCACCCTGCGGCCGGACTTCTTGTGCGTGTATTCGAACGTGCCGAAATACTCCGCCGGGGTCTTGCCGTGCTTTTTCGTAAACTCTTCAGCGAGATCGGGTCGCATGCGACGAATGGACGTGTTCATGGCGTGGTCGCATGAACCTGTGTCCATGCCCCACCATCTGATCTTTTTTTTCAGCATCCAGTGCAGAGTGTCGAGATTGGGGCCCGGGTGGTAGCAGAAGTACTTCACCAGATCCTGCTGCGGGCGACCCTCGTAGTGCTTGTGCCACCCTGTGTGCAAAATAAGGATGTCGCCTTCGCGAATGTCGGCGCCCGCGCTCTCGATCATCTGCGGCGTAATCACCGCCCAGTCGTGCATGTGTTTTGAGATATCGACCACCACACCTCGGTTGACGAGATAGTCCAGCGGCAAGGACGCCATGTCGCCCTTGCGGTTGTCGGTTGCATGCATGGCACCGTCGAAATGCGTGCCGACATGCAGCGCCGTATCGATTCGTTGCGCCACGATCATCTGCGTCTGGAGATTTTGCGCGTAGTACATCTTGTTGCCGGCATAACCGACCCAGCCGGGCGTGTGCACATTCATGACATGGGAGAGGTCGACGATCTTCATCGCACGTATTCCTGATGGCCAGATAAAGGGCGTCTAATCGATCACAAGAGCCCGCGCAGCGCCAGATGCAGACCGAGCAGCATCAGCCCGACAAAGAAGCACAGCCGGAAGGTCTCAGCTTTGATTTTGCCGCGCGTGAGTTGTCCCAAGCCCATCCCGACAAGTGCTGCGACAAGCGCCACAATTGAAGGCCACGCAAGCGATGTTTGCACGTGCCCGGTATAGGCAAGTGCCGCCGCGAGCGTGATCGTCGATACCGTGAATGACAGGCCGAGTGCCTGAACCAGCTGATCGCGGTCGAACTCCATGGATTGGATGTAAGGCGTCCCCGGCATGACGAAGATGCCGGTCGCAACGGTGATCGCGCCCGTTGCAGCCCCCATCAGCAATCCGAGCCAGGTTTCGGCATGGCGTGGCACGGAAAACTCGACCTTCACTAACCCGAGCGCCGCGTAGACCGCCAGTGCCAACCCCAGCCACACAGTTGCGCGACCATTGTCATCGCGCGGCAGTAAGACCACACCTAGAGCGGTCCCGATGCAAATTCCGGCAAGCAGCGGCCACAATCGCCGCGCCAGTGCGAGAAGACCGCCGCCGACTGCCGCTTGCCAGATGTTCGTGACGAGCGACGGCACCACCAGAACTGCGGCCGCCTGCGCCGGCGTCATCAGAAGCCCCAGCAGACCGATCGACACGGTGGGCAATCCGAGACCGATGACGCCTTTGACGAAACCCGCCAGCAGGAATGCGCCCGCTATTGCGGCAAGAGTTGAGGCAGCATCCATCCAGCGTCCTTTCAATTGCGCCGAACCTTGCTGGATACTGCGGACTTAGACAATGCGGATCACGGCAATCCTGGTTCTGATTTTTGCGAAGGCCGCTTCGTTGCCGCACGGCACTGTTCAGTGCCATACTTTTCGTTCGTCCAAAAAGTAAGGCCCCGAATGACGGAACTGTTTGTCGCCAAAATCTCGCAATTTCCCGACGGAGAACGCCGCATCGTGGCGCACAAGGGTCGCGAAATCGGGGTGTTTCACTGGCAAGGCAAGTTCTACGCGTACGAGAATCTATGCGTCCACCAGGGCGGACCGGCCTGCGAGGGCATCATCATGCACAAAGTCGAGGACGTCCTTGGTCCTGATCGCGGTTGGGTCGGGCAGAAGTTTTCCAGCGACGAGATTCACTTCGTGTGCCCGTGGCATGGCTACGAATACGATCTCAAGACAGGCGAATGCGTCGCCGATCGTCAGTCTGAGGTTGAAAACTTTGAAGTCGTGAGGCGCGGGGAGGATATCTATGTCGTCGCAAGCTGAAATTGCCATGCTGACGAACGAAGGTCTGAGCAACTCGGACATCCAGAGCAATCTGGCAAATGCCATTCGTCTTTACGCCGAGCGCGCAGCCGAGCGAGATGGCGCCCTGCCCGCTTTCCCGGCCGACGCTGTGACCGCCACTGACGTGATGGTAACGGCGACCGCCATGCTCAAGGCCGTAAACCTGCAGCTCTTCGAGCTCGGCATGTGGCAGGCCTGGTCAGGGCGACAAGCGGGCGGTAGGCAAATGGATCTTCCGCTCAGTGATTTTCGTCGGATGGAAGTCGAGGAATTCGACACATCGAAATTACTCGCGCACGCAAGCCAGCAAGCGACCGAGCGCGGCTACAAGAACTTTCCGATCGTCGATGTGGATTCACATCACTACGAAAGCGAATCGATCGGCGAAATTCTCGACTACATGGACGATCCAGTATTGCAGCAGCTGGCGCGCAGTGCGCGGCAGGCGAACGCCAAGAGTGTCGGCATGCTGCCGGCCGGAGTTGGCTATCAGGATATGGGCGGGCGTGTCATGCGCTACGCCGTACGCGGCATGGAAAAGACCGAACCCGGCGTGCAACGCGACATCGCACTGACGCGAAGGTGGATGGACGCCATAGGAATAGACGTGGCGGTGATGTTTCCCACGCCGATGCTTCAACTCGGGCTCCATCCGCAGGTTGAAGTCGAAGTCGCCCTCGCGCGCGCCTACAATCGTTGGCTTATCGAACGAGTACTCGCGCACGAACCCCGTATCCGCTCGATGCTATACCTGCCGTTCAACGATGCGGACGCCGCATTCAGGACGGTGCAGGAGTTCGGCCAAAGCAAGGGCGTGGTCGGATTTATGGTGACATCGGCGCGCTACCGCCCGGTGCATCACAATTCGTACATGAAGACCTACGCCTTGCTGGAAGAGATGAACCTGCCGCTTGCTTTTCACGCGGGTTACAACTGGGGTGACCAGACCGTTGGCATGATGAATCGCTTCATCTCCGTGCACGCGCTTGGCTTCGTGTTCTACAACATGGTTCATCTTGCGAACTGGATCACCAACGGATTGCCGGAGCGGTTCCCGAAGCTGAAAGTGCTGTGGGTTGAAAGCGGGTTGGCCTGGGTGCCATTCATGATGCAGCGTTTCGACAACGAGTACATGATGCGTTCATCGGAAGCGCCTGCGTTGAAGAAAAAGCCGAGTGAATACATGCGTGAGATGTACTTTTCCTCGCAGCCGATGGAGATGACCGACATGGCCGCGCTGGAGCAGACGTTCCGCATGATCAAGGCGGAAACGCAGTTGCTCTATTCGTCGGATTATCCGCACTGGGATTTTGACCTGCCGTCGACAATCTACGATCTTCCGTTCCTGAACGAGCAGGCAAAGCGCAGCATTCTGGGTGGCAATGCCATACGGCTGTTCAATCTGAAATTGCCGGCGCAAAAGCTGGCGCGCGTCGCATAAGCTGAAGACGCGAGGGAGGAAACCGAGTGCGCGGACTGTTCGTATCGATTTCGGCGATGTTGTTTCTGGCGTCGGCTGCGCTGGCGCAGGATCCCGCCGCCACTTTCCCGAATAAGCCGATCAAGATTATCGTCTGCGTGCCGGCCGGGGGTGGCGTCGATACGGTGACGCGTATCGTGGCTGAAGGCCTCCACCAGAAGCTCGGACAGCCCGTCATCGTCGAGAACCGCGCAGGTGCCGCCGGCAATATCGGCGCCGAGGCCGTTTTCACCTCTGATCCTGATGGATACACGTTGCTTGCCGCGCAACCGGCGCCGCTTACGGTCAATCCTCTTCTCTACAAGAAGATGAATTTCGACCCCACGCAGTTCGAGCCGGTGGCGATCATGACCTCGATCGCCAATGTGCTGCTGGTGCGTCCCGACTTTCCAGCCAAAACTCCTCAAGAGTTCGTTGCCTATGTCAAAGCAAATCCCGGAAAGGTCAACTACGCCTCGCAAGGCATCGGCACCACGTCGCACCTGACTGCGGCTCTGTTTGAGCGCGTCACCGGCACGAAGCTTGTGCACGTGCCCTACAAAGGAACCGCACCGGCTCTCAACGACATCATCGCGAGCCATGTCGATTTCATTTTCATGGAGCTGGCTTCCGCGATCAAATTGCATCAGGCCGACAAGGCGCGCATCCTTGCAGTGGCAACCGACAAGCGCATCCCCAGTCTGCCGGACATACCGACACTCGCTGAAGCTGGCGTGAAGGACTTCGAATCCGGCACCTGGAATGCCATGGCCGCGCCACCAAAGACACCGGCCGCCATAGTTGCCAAGCTCAACAAGGCCGTAAACGAGGTGCTGCAAAGCCCCGAAGCGCAGGAGCACTTTGCCCAGATCAACCTGCGCGCCGCCGGCGGCACCCCGGCCGAGGCCGCGGCATTCATCAGGAAAGAGACCGAAGTTTGGGGCGGAGTGATCAAGGACGCCAACGTCGAGGCTCATTGACGCGCCCCATTCCTGCCGACAACGCTGCCGACTAGGCCTATAATCAATCGACCCTTCCGGCGATAAGGCCGGTATCAATACCGCGTAAGGAGACGACCATGGACGAGAGAACGCGCGAGCCGGTGAAGATCACCGCCGAAGACATCAATCCCCGTTACAACTGGGGGCGGCACCTGCCGGTGCTCGGCACCATGGGCGTCGATTTCGAGGAGCGTGTGGACTACCGCCGCATGCATCGGTATCGCCTCGGCCGCGCGCAGGCCGCGCTCGAGGCTTCCGACCTCGGCGCGTTGTTGCTCTTCGATGACAACAACATCCGCTACGTCACTTCGACCAAGATCGGCGAATGGGCGCGCGACAAGCTTTCGCGCTGGGTGTTGCTGACGCGCGGTGGCGATCCGATCCTGTGGGACTTCGGCTCGGCCGCGATGCATCACAAGCTCTATTCGCCGTGGCTCAAGCCTGAGAATTGCAAGGCCGGCCTCGTCGGCCTGCGCGGCACTGTCGACCCGGCCTTCGAACTCATGAAGCGTCACGCCGAGGAAATGGCTTCGATTATCAAAGCCGCCGGCGTCGCTAAAATGCCGATCGGCGTCGATATCATCGAGCCGCCGATGATGTTTGAGCTGGAAAAAGCCGGGCTCAAGATAAAGGACGGCCAGCAGATCATGCTGAGTGCGCGCGAGGTCAAGTCGTCAGACGAGATCGCGCTGCTCAATCGCGCAGCCGCGATGGTCGATGGCGCCTATGACGTGGTCAATGAAATGCTGCGGCCCGGCATACGGGAAAACGACATCGTCGCTGAGGTCAACAAGTTCCTTTACACGCACGGCTCCGACGACGTGGAAGCGGTCAATGCGATTTCAGGCGAGCGCTGCAACCCGCATCCTCACAATTTCACCGACCGCATGATCCGTCCGGGCGATCAGGCATTCTTCGACATCCTGCAGTCGTTCATGGGCTATCGCACCTGCTACTACCGCACCTTCAATGTCGTGCGTGCAACGCCGGCGCAGCACGACGCCTACAAGAAGGCGCGCGAATGGCTGGACAATGCCATCGCCCGCATCAAGCCCGGCGCCAGCACTGCACATATTTGCGAGGTCTTTCCGAAGGCCAACGAGTTCGGCTTCCCAGACGAGATGGCGGCGTTCGGCTTGCAGTTTGCGCATGGCCTCGGCCTGAACTTGCACGAACGGCCGATCATCTCGCGTGTCGTGTCTATGGACCACCCGACCGAGATCAAGGAAGGCATGGTATTCGCAATCGAGACTTATTGTCCCGCCACCGACGGTTTCTCCGCTGCGCGCATCGAGGAAGAAGTCGTGGTCACGGACAAGGGCTGCCGCCTGATCTCGCTGTTCCCTGCGGAAGAACTGCCGATCTCAGCGAAGTATTGAGTGAAAAGACCGGAGCGCGGTTACGCGCTCCGGTCCGTCATCTGGCGCGTTATCAAACTGATGCTTTTTCCCGCAGATGCGGGAAGCGTTCGCTCACCAGCGACCCATGATAGAAAGTCGGCTTGAAGGCGGGATGCGCGCGGATATTGTCGAACCAGGTTACGACACGCGGCAAGTCCTGCCAGTCTGGCATTCCCAGATCGTCTATACGAATGAGTGACGGCATTACGGCCACGTCGGCCAAAGTAATTTCCTTGCCAAGCAACCACGGGCCGCCACTCCGCTCGATTTCAGCATCCATGCGCTCGTAGGTTCGGCGTAGACGGCCGAGCGCATGCATCCATGTCCGCTTTGGGAAATCCGGTTTGCCCCATCGTGAGCATGAACTCGCGGCGCAACGGCTTGCTTTCCGCCATCGCCACAAAAGCTTCACGACTCATCTTCTGAAAGCTTCGGCAGAAAGGCGAGATTGAAAGTCGGCACTCGAACGGCGGCGGCCGGCATTTCGTCTATGAAATGCATAAGCGTGCGCATGCGCGCGCGTGCGACCGGATCTTCCGGCGTAAAGCTGCCGTCTGGCGATATCTCGTCGAGATATTCGGTGATGACCGTGGAATCGATGATGATCGCGCCGTCATGATCGAGCGTGGGCACAACCCCATTTGGATTTAGCTTGAGGTATTCCGGCTTGAGCTGATCGCCTTCGAGCAGATTGAGCCTTCACCTCATCGAAGGGCAGATGCTTGGCATTCAGCACAAAACGGACGCGTTGGCTGCAAGTCGATTGCGGGGCGTTGTAGAGCCTGAATGTCATTTAGAGCTCCGGTTTCCGGCGATTACCACTCGAACGGAGGAGGCGTGACATGTCCATTACTGCATAACCTCCATGAAATTTATGTCCATTTTACTTGTGATAGACGCGCCATGCGACTTGAGTGGACACGTGCGCAGCCGCCGTTTTCCTCCCTTCAGGCTTAGACGGCGGCGTGAATCCTCCACCTTATGCACACAGGGCCCCGCAAGGGGCCCTCTTTTTTGTCGCGCGCGCAGAAACGCGCGCATTGAGCCTCAGCTCTCAAGCCCCGTCGGCACGTTCTTGTTTTCGGGCGTGAGCTTCATTCCGGCAGCGAGAGCCATCGTCTCAATCAGCGCCGCGAAGTCTTTGTTGAGATAGGCCTGCGGATCTGGCTGGAGGGTGGCGTGGCCAAAGTGGCCCTGCAGGACTTCGCGCGTGGCCGCCGTGACAGGCATTGGGACATCCATTTCCCGGCCGAGCTCAAGACCAAGGTCGAGATCCTTGCGCAACAATTCCGGTGTGAATGTCGTGGTCCAGTCCAGGTTCACCAGAGCGGGCGACTTGTAACGCGTGAACATCGATCCCATCACGCCATTATTGAGGAAGGCGAGGAACGCGTGGCGTGGCACGCCCATCTTGTTCACGAGCAATGTGATCTCGATCAGGTTTTCGATCACAACGCCAAGCATGACGTTGTGCGCAATTTTACAGACTCGCGCGAGCTCGCCATCGCCGACGTACGAAACGCCCTGCGGAGCGATCACCTCCATGAGCGGAATGATCGTCTTGCACGCCGCCTCCGGTCCCGAAACGACCGACGATAGTCGTCCGGCCTTGATCACTTTGGCATTGCCTGAAACTGGTGCCGTAACATAGTCGGCGCCGCGCGCCTTGAGCTTCTTGCGGATGTCGGCAAATTCCTCGACCGAAATTGTCGAGCAATCGACAAAGACAGCGGGTGTCTTGCCCGATCCGGAAACGACACCATCCTTGCCGAAGAGCACCTGTTCCAGATCCTTACCTTCGGACACGATCGAGAAAACGACGTCGCAGGACGCCAGATCGGAGAGCTTGTCGACGATCTTCCCGCCCTTGGCGGCCAATGGTTCGGCCTTCGCGCGAGTCCGATTCCAGATGGTTACGTCATGGCCGGCCTTGAGCAGGCGTTCCGCCATGGGCAAGCCCATGCGGCCGGTTCCGATCCAGCCGATCTTCTGAGCATTCTTCGACATCCCGAAACTCTCCCGTTGAAATCCTGGCGACTTGAAAGTGCGCGTGCCGGGGCTTTAGCCGTTCTGCCACAAATGCGCCAGTGGCGCATTTCTGCCCAAAACGCTCGACGCCGACATGTGCTTGTGGTGGGCGTTCAAAGCGCACTATTCTTCGATCAAGGCCGGTTACAAGGCCGAAAAAACGCCCACGCTCAGAGGTCACCTGGCCCAGACCGTGGGAGGAACGCGGGCCCAGATGCAGGACGCCGTTACTGCCATCACTGCTGATCATGCACCCGATCGATCGCAGGGCGGCGACGCCTGCGGCTGATCTGGCGAAATATTTTTCCCTTCGTTGTAGTCGGCGTAATCTGGGAGATCATTGCCTGGAGCGGTATTTTTCCACGCCGGCTATTTCCGACACTCGAAGAAATTACCGCCTCCTTCGTGAATTTGACGATTACGGGCATCCTGCCTCATCACGCCATCGAAACAGTCATTCGCCTGCTCACCGGATTTGCCCTGGCGAGCATCGTCGGTGTCACCATTGGAGTGTTGATGGGCCGCTCGCGCCGCGCTGAGGATATCTTCCTTCCACTCGTATCGATCGGCGCCCCGATCCCCGGCCTCGCCTATGCGCCGCTGTTCCTGCTTTGGTTCGGACTCGGCAATCTCTCGTCCGTCCTGCTGGTCGGCTTTGTTTCGGCTTTTCCCATCATCTTCAACAGCTGGACCGGCGTCAAAGCGATCAAGGAAATCTGGGTACGCTCGGCGCAAGCCATGGGCGCCGATGACCGACGCCTGTTCAGACATGTCATTCTCCCCGGCGCGCTGCCGTACATTCTTACAGGTTTGCGGCTCGGGCTTGCGCAAGCCTGGCGCATCCTTGTCGCAATCGAGATGCTCGCAGCGGTGCCGTGGGGGCTGGGCTGGTTGATTTTCGGTGCGCGCAAGTTCCTCAACACCGATACGATGATGGCCGGAATCGTGGTGATCGCCCTCATCGGGCTCGCGTTGGAAAAATTCGTCTTCCAGAAAATCGAGAATTACACGGTGGTGCGCTGGGGCATGATCTCGTCATGACGGATCCAGGATCACGCCGACGCTCACTTGTACGCGGTACGCTGTCTTTGCTTGTTGCGGCGGCCGCCTATGAGGCGCTCGCGCGCAGCGGTTACTTCGCACCGGCATTGTTGCCGACCCTGCCGACAATCGCGCGCACGCTTGTTTGCCGGACTTGCTGATGGCAGCCTGATCGAGCACGCCGCCTTCACGCTTTATCGCGTCATGTTCGGCTTCGCTCTCTCGGTCGTGATTGGTCTTCCACTCGGGATCCTGATGGCTCGCTTCCAGAGCGTGCAGAACTTCTTTCTGCCGCTCGTGAGCGCGATGATGCCGATCCCTTCCTTCGCGCTGGTGCCGCTATTCATGCTCTGGTTCGGCATTGGCAATCTGACGACAATTCTAATCGTGTTCTATGCAGCGACCTTTCCGATGATCTTCAACACCTGGTCGGGCGTGCGTTCAGTTAACCCGATCTGGTTGCGCGCGGCAGGCGCCATGGGCGCCGACGAGCACAGGCTGTTCTGGAAGGTCATCATTCCGGGCGCCTCGCCCTTCATTATTACCGGCATGCGGCAGGCGTTCTTGCGCGCATGGATTGCCGTCGTGGGCGCCGAGATGATCGCCGCCTCCGATTGGGGTCTGGGTTGGGTCATTTTCGATGCCAAAGAGTTCCTTAACACCGACACCATGCTGGCGTCGTTGATCGTGATCGGCATAATCGGCTTTGTGTTCGAGCGTTTCGTTTTTGGATCGCTTGAACGCACGACTGTGATGCGGTGGGGCATGGTACGCGCGGCAAAAGGCTAGCGCGATAAGGCAGCAGGTATGGTCCCCATCGAAATTCGCGAAGTCTCGCTGATCTACGACACTCCCGGCGGTAAAGTGCCGGGCGTCAAAGACGTGACTTTGAACATCGACGCATCAGAGTTCGTATGCATCGTTGGTCCCTCCGGCTGCGGGAAGTCCACGCTACTCAACATTGTCGCGGGGTTTCTTTCACCGGCGGCAGGCGAAATCCGCATCGGTGGCAAGAAGGTCGACGGTCATGGAATGGACCGCGGCGTCGTATTCCAGGATTTCGCGCAGCTTTTCCCTTGGCGTACCGCGCTCGGCAATGTCGCATTCGGCCTCGAAATGAAAGGCGTGCCAAAGGACGAACGGGAGAAAATCGCGCACGAACAATTGCGTCTGGTGAAGCTCGATAAATTCACCGGATCGTACCCGCATCATCTCTCCGGCGGCATGCAGCAGCGCGTCGCCATTGCGCGCGCACTTGCCTACAATCCCTCGGTTCTTTTGATGGACGAACCGTTTGCAGCCCTCGATGCGCTGACCCGCGACGACATGCAGCGCCTGCTCGCGGACGTCTGGCGGGAAACGCGCAAGACTGTGATATACGTGACGCACAACGTTTCTGAAGCCGTCTATCTCGCCGATCGGGTCATCGTGATGACGCCGCATCCCGGTACAATAAAAGCCGAAATTCGAATTCCGCTGCCGAGGCCGCGCGATCCTCTCAGCGTGGAATTTCTCGATTTTCAAAAGGAACTGCTGCGCCACCTTGGTCACGAGGCGGTCGCGAGCGAGCCAACGAAAGCCAACGGCAAGACAAATGCATAAGGGAGGACACTCATGTCTCAGAAAGGCGGAATAACACGCCGTCACTACCTCGCAGCAACTGGCGCCGGTGCACTCGCGGCGACCCTTGGCGTAAGGCCGGCTGCGGCCTTGGAAACAGTGCGGCAAGGCTACCAGACCAATATGTGGGGCATGCCGACCTATTACCTGCTGCGCTCAGGGCTGCTGGAAAAGCACGGCGTAAAGTTCGAAGAATTCGCCGTCCCGTCCGGCAATCTTACAATGCAGCAGATGGTGGCGCGTCAGGTCGACATGGGTACCTACGCTGGCCCTTCCTTCGCGATCGGTCACGACAAAGGCGGCTTGCTCGCCATCGCCATGATTGAATATGTCGGAAAGACCGCGCGCGTGATGGCGCGCAAGGATCTCAACATCACCAAGATCGAGCAGTTGAAAGGGCTCAAGGTGGCCAACCAGACGGGTTCGTCCACCGGCAATATCTTCGTTGACCAGATCGCGCCGAAAGCCGGCCTCAAGAAAGGCGACTACCAGGAAGTGCGCATGAACGTCGATGACATGGTGGCGGCATTGGCGGCGAAGACCGTCGACGCGATGGCGAATGTCGAGCCGTACAACGCAATCGCTGAGGCAGACGGGTTGGCTGTCACCATTTCCGAATACAGCCAGTTCGACAAGCTGCCGGTGTTCATGGCTGCGACACCGGAATTCGTGCAAAAAAGCCCGGAAACCGTGGTCGCCTATCTGAAGGCTTGGCTCGAGGTCGCCAAGGATTTCAAATCGAAGCCGGATAAGGTTGCCGACACGATTTATTCGTTCTTCGAGTCAAAGGGATTCAAATTGTCGAAAGACACCTTTGCCAAGGCATTGGCGCGGGTTGAAGTACAGCCGGGATGGCCGTCCGACCTCGTGCCGTACATGCAAGAGCAATCCGAAATTCTCTTGAAGGAAAACAAAATCAAGGCGGTTCCTGACTGGAGCAAGGCGCTTCGCACCGAATTCCTCAAGCAGGCAAGCGCCTGATACCCCGATGACGGACTAGTGCGCATTTGTAGTAACCACGGCCGGCGCAAATTGCGCCGGCTTTTCCGCATAACCAAGCCACGGAGACGTGAATGTCCACCGCCACCAGCTCGCTCAACAAAAGCGCTGAGCCGACCACATGGAATTTCAAACTGCTCGCGCAAAATGATCTCGGCGGCTTCGGCGGCATGGGCGAGGGTATGTCCGTTCAGATTGCAAAGGATGGGCGACGTATCATTTGGCTTGCGCATGAAAGCGCACCGAAGAATTTCACCGCGGTTGACGTTTCCGATCCACGCCAGCCGAAAGTGGTGGTGCAGACCGACCTGCCCAAACCGTACATGCGATCCAACTCGCTGGAGCTGTCCGGCGACATCATGGCGGTCGCTTACCAGACTCAGAAAGTAAACCAGCAGCCGGCCGGGCTCGAGCTGTTCGATGTCTCGGTACCGGAAAAGCCGCGGTCTATCTCGTTCCTCGACTGCTCGGGAGCGAACTCGCGTGGCGTCCATCAATTGTGGTTCTGCGATGGCGAGTACGTGCACATGGCGTCGGGCTCTCCGGATTTTGTGCCGAGCCACCCGAACGACGACCAGTTCTATCGATGCATCGACGTGCGCAACCCGTCGAAGCCGGTCGAGATCGGCCGTTGGTGGATGCCGGGCACCAAGAAAGGCGAAACGCCTTTACCGCGACACAAGCTCGACAAGGGTTATCGCGCGCACAACACCAACGTCTACAAGCAACGCGCCGACAGGCTTTACCTTTGCTATATCGACGGCGGCATGTTCGTGATGGACATTGCCGACAAGACGAAACCAAAGCCAATCTCGCACTGGACCAATTCCCCGCCCTATACGGGCTTCATGCATACAGCTGTTCCGCTGTTCGAGCGCAACCTGCTGATCGTTACCGACGAGTCCACTGAGAACAAAGCCGAGGATTGGCCCAAGCTTGTGTGGGTCTTGGATGCGCGAGACGAAAACAATCTCGTCTCCATATCAACCTGCCCGCTGCCTCCGGTTGATGCCTATGCCAACCGCGGCGGCCGTTTCGGCGCGCACAATATTCACGAGAATCCATCGGTGCCGACCGCATGGCAATCGGACCAGATCGTGATCGGCACTTTCTTCAACGGCGGTTTGCGCGCTTACGACATTTCCAATCCGTACCAGCCGAAAGAGGTCGCGACCTTTGTCCCCCCACCGCCAAAAGGCACGCCGGCGGGTGCGGTTCAGCTTAACGACGTGTTCGTGGACGAACGCGGCATCGTTTACACGGTCGACCGCCATACTGGCGGGCTGTACATACTGGAGATGGATTTCTGAACGAAGTCTTCCCCTCACCCGCCGCCGGACGTTTCGGCCGCAGACTCAAGCGCGAACGCGGAGCGCGCGTCCCAGTCATTGTGTTCACCGGCTTTCTGGGTGCGGGAAAGACTACGCTTCTCAAGCGCTTCCTTGATACGCCGGAGGGCCAAGGCACTGCGGTCGTCGTCAATGAGTTCGGCGCGACCGGCATCGACGATGCCCTGGTGCGATCGAGCGCCGATGAGACCGTGCTGCTCGGCAATGGCTGCCTCTGTTGCATCACGCGCACCGATTTGCAGCAGGCGTTACGCCGCATGGTCGTCGAGCGCGAGCGGGGCGAATTGCCGGACTTCCGCCGGGTCGCCATCGAGACCAGTGGATTGGCCGATCCCAGCCCCATTCTCCAGACATTCGCGACCGATCGCGCGCTCGGCGGAGCGTTTCATGTCGAAGCTGTTGTAACGGTCATCGACGCCGTTACCGGAGCTGACACACTTGAGTGGTCGGCCGAGGCGCGCAGGCAGGCGATACTCGCTGACCGTCTCATCGTCACGAAGACCGATATTGCCGGCGACAGTGCGCTGACCACGCTGACCTCTCGACTGCGCGCCCTCAATCCCGGGGCGGAGATCCTGGAGGCGGTCAACGGTGAAATCGATCCGCAGCGCCTCATCGAGCCGACTACCGACCAGCGCAACCCATTTGTTGCGGAGGCCGCTCACAGTGATGGTATCGGCAGTTTTGTCCTGACCGAAGAAACGCCGATGCCATGGGCGGTATTTGCACGTTCCATGGATACGTTGATGCAGCTGCGTGGGCCGGACTTGCTGCGCGTCAAAGGCTTTCTCGATGTCGAGGGCTGTAAGGGACCGGTGCTGGTGCAGTTCGTGCAACACCTCGCGCATCCGCCGGTCGAGACTCGAGGCATGGCCCGACAAGAACCGACAAAGCCGCGTCGTCTTTATCACGCGGAATATTTCGGAACACCAGGTGCGGGCACTTATTCAGGCGATCAGAGCCTTGGTCTAAAGATCGCCTCTGCGGAAAACTATTCTCTGTCTCGCCCGGCGATCTCCGCCTGCCACGGCGCAACCTTGCGCTCGACGAACCCGATCAGCCAGTTCAGCCCGATCGCCATCACCATCAAAATGATGATCGGGACGAACATGGTGGCAGTGTCAAAATTGTTCGCCGAATTGATGATTACCGCGCCCAGACCCGAGATGGTCGTGAAGAATTCCGCAATCACCATTGCAACAACTGCGCGACCAACCGCGAGACGTATCCCGGCCATAATGTAGGGCAGCGTTGCCGGCAGGACGATACGACGAAGAATGACAATGTTGGGCGCGACGAAAGATTTGCCGACCTCGATCAATGTTTTCGGCACGGCAACTACGCCAAGCCATGTGTTGATGCAGATGGGAAACAAGGCCATCAGGAATACGACCGCGACTTTGACCGCAAAGCCGAGGCCAAGCCACAGGATCAACAACGGCACCAGCGCAACCAGCGGCATTGCGTAGCCGGCTGTGACATAGATGCCCAGTGCTGCCTCCGCGGCGCGGAACCCTCCAACCAACAAGCCGAGAGGCACGCCGACAACGATCGCAAGGGCATAGCCAAGCAGAAACGGTCGCAAGGATTCATAGAGCGCCGACCACAACTGGCCGGTGACCGCCAGGTCCCAAAATGCCACCGCTATCGCCGACGGATAGGAACCGAAAACCGGATTGATGCGGCGGCCAAAAATCTCCCAGAGGATCAGCACGAACGTGATAGACGCCAGCGTGATCACCCAGCGCGGGAACGGACGCCGCTCGGGCGGATCAGATCGCCGGTGGTGCGGTTGTGTTTGGTGGTGTCGGCGACGTCGACCATCAGTGCACCACGGCGCCGTCGTGTATTGCGCGCCAGACCCTGTAACGCGTTTCGGCAAACTCCGGCGTTCCGCGAACGATGCCGAGATCGGGGCGCGGTCGCTTGAGTGGCACATCCATAATCTCGTGCACACGACCATGCTTCATCACGACGATCCGGTCGGCGATCAGAACCGCCTCATCGAGATCGTGCGTGACAAAGAGAACGGTCTTGCCGGTGCGGGCATGGATATCGAGTAGCTCCGCCTGCAGCGATTCCCGCGTTTGCGCGTCGAGTGCACCGAACGGCTCATCCATCAACAGGACCTTGGGATCGATGGCAAGTGCGCGCGCAATGCCGACGCGCTGTTTCATGCCTCCGGAAAGCTGATGTGGCCGCCGATTCTGCGAGTCCTTCAGACCCACGAGGTGAAGATATTTTTCCGCCGTTTCGCGCAACGGTGCGCCACGGATACCTTTCATTTCCAGCCCGAACATCACGTTCTGCAAAGCGGAAAGCCAAGGAAGCAATTCGGCGTGCTGAAACACCATGCCGCGATCATGACCGCAGCCGTGCACCTCGCGCCCGTCCACGGTGACCCGGCCACCGCTCGGCGGCATCGAGACCCATGGCGACGCGCAGAGCCGTGGTCTTGCCGCAGCCGGAAGGACCGATGAGCGCAACGATCTCGCCGTCCTTGACCGTGAAGCTGATCCGATCGAGCGCCTGCACATGATGAACCTCGCCGTCCACGCGCAGGGAAAAGCGCTTGGAAACGTCGAGGAAAGTCACCTCACCCATTCATTTCTCCAAAATGTGGTCCGGTCAGTGCCCGACAACCTGAAGTGCCTTTTCGCGATATTCCGGCGCAGTCACGGCGTTCAGGTCTAACGGGGCTTTCAAGCGGCCCGCCTTCACCATCTGCTCCTGGATCCACTGAATCTTGTCTGCCGGGAGAGGCAATGTCGGATCGACGGCATTGTGCTGGACGGCATCATCGTACACGAAAGCCGGGCGCGGATCGTCAGGTTTGGCGCGGGTAATCTCGCGGGTCAGGGCGATGGTTTCATCCCTGTGCGAAAGCGCGAACCGCAGCGCGCTCATCTCGGCGGCAAGAAATTTCACCGCGTCGTCGCCACGCTCGGCGAGCTTCTTTGCGGTCGATACCATGCACACGCGCAAAAAATTCGGTACGGCGTCACGACCGGCGACCAGAAGATGGATGTTCTTCGGTGCGACCGGCTGATATTCGTTCGACACGACCGCAGCATCGACAACGCCGCCGACAAGCGCCTGGTAACGATCGTTGTCGCCGCCGATGGCGGCGAGTTTCACCTCGGTATCGGCAACGCCGAATTTTGCCAGCGCGGACCGCGCCAGCATGTCGGGCATGGAATTCGGCGCCGATACCGCGATCTGCTTGCCCTTGAGATCCTCGACCTTTGTCACCTTTTCGTTGGCAAAAATTCCGTGCGGCACCACAACCCAATGGCACCCGAGCAGCTTGACGTCGCCGCCCTTGGCGTCCGCGGCGAAGACACCTTGGGGACCACCCTCGAAGCTGTCGAGTTCGCCGGCGATCAACGCCTTCAAGGCAAGCTGATCATCCTTGAACTGCGAAATCTCTATCTTGAGACCCTGCTTTTTTGCGAAATCGCGGGTCGATACCATGAGGAAAATACCGGCGTCGGATTTGGCGTTGATGAGGCCATGCTTCCAAAGCTTTTCTTGCGCGTCAGCGCGAGTTGAAAAAAAAGCCATGATCGCGGCGACCACCAAGGGTCCAACAGCAATCTTCCCGGCGAGGTTGCGCATCGCGAAGTTCCTCCCTGAACGCAAGTTCCCTTGAGGCCTCTGATTGGACCTCTGTTCCGGTGATGTTAACATGAAATTTATATCGGCAGCGTTTCCAAGTTTACTCTGTGAGACTAGCCTTTCGCCCGCAAGCGTCGGCACGGACGCGTCTGCATGGGGCACGGTCGGCCGTAAGCAACCGAGCCTGCAATCCTGTTCAGGGAGCTGAACGCCATGACCCAACGTTTCACCCTTACCGTCAACGGCAAATCCCACACCATAAACGCCGATCCCGACATGCCGTTGCTTTACGCCCTGCGCGACGAGATCGGGCTTAACAATCCTCATTTCGGCTGCGGGCTCGCGCAATGCGGTGCTTGTACCGTTCATCTGGATGGACAACCGGCCCGCTCCTGTATCACGGCGATGTCGGCGGTGGGCGACGCAAAAATCACCACCCTTGCCGGTCTCGGTACGCCTGAAAAACCACATCCGCTGCAGACCGCGTATATCGAGGAGCAGGTGCCGCAATGTGGATATTGCATAAACGGCTGGCTCATGACGGCCGCGGCATTTCTCCGCGACAAGAAGAAGCCAACGGAAGCCGAGATCAAGGATGCCCTCTCGGGCCTTAAGTGCCGTTGCGGCACTCACATCAGCATCCTGAAGGCGGTCAAGCGTGCCGCCGAGATGATGGGTTGAGGGAGGGCACCATGACAAAATTCGAACGGAACTCAGTTTTTACCCGTCGCTCGGTGTTGCTTGGTGGCGGTGCTCTTGTCGTGTCCATAGGGGCGCCCGTGTCGCTCGACACAGTCCTGTCGCTTCAGGCCGCATATGCAGAAGGCGCGAAACCACCGCTAACGCCGGATCAGCTTTCATCGTACATCGCAGTCAACGCGGACGGCAGCGTTGCGGCCTTTTTCGGCAAGATGGATATGGGCCATGGCCTGCACGTTGCGATCGCACAGATCGTCGCGGAAGAACTGGATGTTCCGTTCAAGCGCGTCAAAGTCTTTATGGGCGATACCTCCAATTCGGTGAATCAGGGCGGTGCTTCCGGTTCGACCGGCATTCAATTCGGCGGCAAGCAAATGCGAATGGCTTCGGCGGAAGCCCGTCGCGTCCTGGTGGAAATGGCTGCCGGCCTTCTCTCAACGCCGGTTGAACAGCTCGTGGTCAATGACGGCGTCGTGAGCTCGCGTGCCGATGCGACGAAGCGAATTTCCTACGAACAGATGCTCGGCGGCAAATACTTCAACGTTCAACTCGACTGGAACAAGCAGTTCGGCAACACGCTCTACGCGCCCGGCAAGGCGCAACCAAAAAATCCGAGCGAACACAAGATCGTCGGTCAGCCGATCAAGCGCGAAGACGTTGCACCAAAGGTTTTCGCGCAGGAGGACTTTGTAACCGATGTGAAAGTGCCCGGCATGGTGCACGGGCGCATGATTCGCCCGGACGTCGCCGGCGCTGTGCCGGTGAAAGTCGATGAAAGCTCGATCAAGGACATTCCTGGCGCCAAAGTCGTGTGGGACAAAGGTTTCCTCGGCGTCGTCGCCGACAAGGAATGGGACGCAATACAGGCCACGCAGAAGCTCAAGGTCGAGTGGTCGAAGGTTGACCCACCCTTCCCCGAGCAGGCTTCGCTTTATGATCACATTCGCAAAGCGAGCGTACGCAAGCGAAGCGTCGACAAGGAAAACGGGAATGTCGACGAGGCGTTCAAGAACGCCGCGAAGGTCATCGAGGCTGAATACGAATGGCCATTCCAGTCCCATGCCAGCATGGGTCCTGCTTGCGCGCTCGTGGAGATCAAGGACGGGCAGGTGACTTGCTGGAGTGGCACGCAGAAATCCCACTTCGTTCAGGAAGGACTTGCACTGACGCTCGACCTACCGGTCGAGAAAGTGCAGGGTCATTTACACCACCGGGCGCCGGTTCCTACGGCCGCAATGACGCCGACGATTGCGCCATGGACGCGGCGGTACTTGCGAAGGCGGTCGGCAAACCGGTGCGCCTGCAATACATGCGTGAAGAGGGGACCGGATGGGATCCGAAAGGTCCCGCATCGATCCACAGGGCACGAGCTGCACTCGATGCGACTGGAAAAGTCATCGGCTACGAGTTCACCAGCAAGGGCTTCTCACGGCTCGATGTGAACACCAATGGTGGCAAGCCGCACGACACACTGAGCGGACAAACCCTCGGCGTTGCCCTGAAATCGGGCGACGGCTTCGGCGTACCCGCGGAATCCTATGCGTTCGACAACAAGCGTATGGCATGGGAGACCATCCCGCCCCTGCTCGACCGGTCCTCGCCGCTTCGTACTGCGCATTTGCGTGATCCGGTCGGCCCGCAGATCCACTTCGCAAGCGAATCCTTCATCGACGAAGTCGCAGCGGCGGTGAATGCGGATCCGATCGAGTTCCGATTGCGCCACATCAAGGAGCCGCGCGATATCGCCGTGATCAAAGCGGCCGCAGAGAAAGCAAAGTGGGAGACAAGACCTTCGCCTCGCCGTGACCAAAGCGGCAGCAAGGTATCGGGTCGCGGTATCGCCTATTCTCAGCGGAATGGCACTCGCGTCGCCATCGTCGCCGAAGTCGATATCGATCGTTCGACCGGCAAGATCTGGGCACGCAAATTCACCGTGGCGCACGATTGCGGGCAGATCATCAATCCGGACGGATTGGTGAAATGCGTCGAAGGCAACATCGTTCAGGGCGTGAGTCGAACGCTTTGGGAGGAAGTCACCTTTGACCGCAAATCGGTGACCAGCGTCGACTGGCTGACTTATCCGATTCTCGATATCACGGAGACGCCAGCCGAAGTAAATGTCGTGCTGATCAACCATCCCGACATCGCGCCAAGCGGCGCCGGTGAGCCCTCGATCAGGCCTCTAGCGGCGGCTATTGCCAACGCGATATTCGACGCCACTGGCGTGCGAATCCGGCGTGTGCCGTTTTCTCCTGACCGGGTGAAATCCGCGCTGAGCTGAACGATCAGGCAGGCGCGAGCCGGCTGATGCTGGCCCGCGCCGCTTCAATGACCTCGGGCACCACGGCATCGTTGCCGGGTGCCATGATGTGGACGCCGGCGACGTGCGGGACGCTTGCCAGTTCCTGCACCAAATCGACGCATATGCGACGGCCTTCCGCCACCGGATCGCTGGCGCGGTCCATGCGATCGATGATCGCGTCAGGAATTACAGCGCCGAACAGCTTCTCCTTGATCCAACGTGCCGATTTGGCCGAACGCAACGGCACGACGCCGATGATGACCGACAGTCGTTCGGCTATTCCGCACTCCGCGAGCCGCGCCATGTAACGGCGCACCACACCGGCATCCATACAGAATTGTGTCTGCGCAAATTGCGCTCCGGCCTCGACCTTGGCCTGCAGGCTGGTTGGCTGCCACCCTGGCGGTGGGTCGATCGGGTTGTCCGCACTGCCGAGAAAAAAATCGGCGCGGCCTCCGATCTTGCGACCCGTCGGCAGTTCGCCCATGTCGCGAAGGCGTCGCGCTGTCGTGAGAAGTCCACGCGGATCGAGATCAAATACCGGCTTCGCATCCGGTTGATCGCCAGCACTCGGGTCGTCGCCGCGCAGCATCAGCAGGTTGCGAATGCCCGATGCAGCGGCGCCAAGTAGATCGCTTTGTACCGCGATGCGGTTACGGTCGCGGCAAGTGAACTGCAGGATCGGTTCGATGCCCTGTTCCACAAGCATCGCGGCTGCCGTAACGGCGCCGAGATGAGGCCGCGCACCGGCGCCGTCGGTGACGTTCACGGCATCGGCAAGGCCCTTCAGTGGCAGCGCTTTTGCCAGAAATTCGGCACGGTCGGCGGACACCGGCGGGGTAACTTCCGCGGTGATTACAAATCGCTTGGCGCGCAGCTTGTCTTGCAGAGTGGCAGGCATTCAACCCAAGTCGCAAAATCCAGTAGACGTTGCAAGTGAAACAATGGGAAAAATGGTGGCGGCTTTGATGCCGCGCAACCTTGCGGACCGCCATGTTTCAACTGGCGAAATCAATCGACGATGCGATCGCGCCGATCACGGACGGTTGCATGCTGGTCGTGCCACGCGAGGTCTCCGGCGTTCCTATGGCGGCGACACGCGCGCTCATAAGGCGTGGCGTGAAAAAGCTCTATCTGGTCGCTCTACCGACGTCGAGCCTGCAAGCAGACCTCCTGATCGGTGCCGGCTGCATCGAAACGTTGGAGACAAGCGCAGTGAGTCTCGGCGAATTTGGTCCCGCTCCGCGCTTCACGGCCGCTGTCATCTCGGGAACCATCAAACTCAAAGATGCGACCTGCCCGGCCTTGCACGCAGCCTTGCAGGCCTCGGAAAAGGGCGTGCCGTTCATGCCGCTGCGCGGACTTATTGGTTCGGACATCCTGAAATATCGCGACGACTGGAAAGTGATCGATAGCCCGTTCGGCGATAACGATCAGATCGTGCTTTTGCCGGCGATCAAACCGAACGTCGCACTGATTCACGCGCCGATGGCCGACCGTTTCGGCAATGTCTGGATTGGGCGCCAGCGAGAGCTGGCCACGATGGCACACGCCGCAGAGAAGACGATCGCAACGGTCGAGAGAATTCATGACGGTAACCTGCTCGATGATCCGACGCTCGCCGCCGGAACGCTCCCCGGCTTTTATGTGGAGAGCGTGGCTATCGCCGAGCGCGGTTCGTGGCCTCTCGGGTTGCCGGATTTCTATGGCGTAGACGCCGACCACCTCGCCGAGTACGCGCGAATGGCCGGAACGGCAGAAGGTTTTGCGGAGTACCTGAACAAGTATGTCTACGAGAAGAAAGCGGCGTAATCGGCCGTCGGGCGGCCTCACGTGACGCAAACGTTGCAGTTCCGAGATGAGGAGTTGCTGGCCGACGTCATCGCCGCGCCTGATCGGGGATGTACGTCATGTGGCAGTCGGCAACGCGTCGCCGATTCCGGCGACGGCGGCTCTGCTTGCGCGCGAACGCGGCCAAGGCCGTCCTTACGTTTCGTTGCTGCAAAGTCGCAAACACAATTTCTTCACCGACGGCGCACGGGAGCTTTTCGACTGCGCGGGGCAAGGCCGCATCGACGTCTTTTTTCTGTCAGGCGGGCAGATCGACGGACAGGGCAACGTTAACCTCGTGAGTACTGGGGACTATGAGCATCCGAAGGTGCGCTTTCCCGGCTCCTTCGGATCGGCCTATCTCTACTATGTGGTTCCGAAGGTGATCCTTTTCCGTACCGAACACTCGCGACGCACGCTGGTGCCCAAGGTCGATTTCATCAGCGCGCCAGGCGCAAGCGCGGACAATGTCTACCGACCGGGCGGACCGATTGCACTGGTGACCAACCGCTGCCTGTTCGGATTTTCCGATGGGCGTTTCGCGCTGGCGAGTGTGCACCCGGGCCACACGGTCGATGAAGTCGTCGAGAACACAGGATTCGATTTCGATACGCCGAACGCCGTTCCGGAGACCCCGCCGCCGTCGAACGAGACACTCAAGCTGTTGCGCGAGGTCGTCGCGCCCCAACTGGCCGAGGTTTATCCGCAATTCACCGAGCAGGTTTTCGGTAGCGCCGGCGCTCAAGGTGCTTTCGCACGTTGAAAAACCGCGCTCTTTCGGCCATGACACGCGTAAGCTAGTCTGCCGCCCGCGCGGCCAGCCGGCCGCAAGCCTCACAGGAAACGGAAGAAGGAAGAAGTCTGGTGAAAACGGTTGAAGCCGCGGTGATTGGTGTCGGTTGGGTCGGGGGCACGCGCGCGGACACGCTCTCTCGCACTGCATTGGTGGACAAACTGCATCTCTGTGAAATCCGGCCCGATCGCCTGGCCGAAGTGAAGAAGCTTTATAAACCTGCCACGGCGACGCTCGATTACAACGACATCATCCGCAACGAGAACATCTCGGTCGTCTATATCTCGACCACGCCAGAATCGAACCACTATCCGATCTGCCGCGACTGCCTGAAGTCCGGAAAGAATGTGATGCTGGAGAAGCCGATCGCTCTCGAATTGTGGGAAGCGGACGAACTCATACAACTGGCCAAACGGAACAATCTGAAATTCACCATCGGCTATTCACAACGCTTCAATCCGAAAATCGCCTATGCCAAGAAGAAGATCGTCGACGGTACGCTCGGCAAGGTCGTGTCCGTGTTGGTCAGCCGACATCTCTCGCGCAGTCTCGGCAAGAAGATCGCCAGCCGCGTGAGGCTCTCGCCGGTCGTCATGGAGTCAACCCATGACCTCGACTTTGTTCTCTGGCTGCTGGAGCCGGCCAAACCAATTCGGGTTTATTCGCAGGGAGCCTACGGTTACATGGAGCCTATCAATGGCTCTCATGACGTGATGTTCACGACCGTCACCATGGACAATGGCGTCGCAGTGATGATCGGTGGCGGCTGGAATTTGCCGCCGAGCTATCCGAACTATTGCGCAACGTGGATCGAGATTACCGGCACTGACGGTTCCCTGTTTCTCGATGACACGCAACGCGACAACTGGCTCAACACGGCGAAGGACGGCCAGCAGTTTCCGATGTCCACCATGCCCGGCGAATGGGTCGACAACGTCTTTGCCGGCGGCATGGGCCCGGAAACGATACATTTCCTCGAGGCCTGCATCCGCAACACGCCGGTGATGGTGACGCCGGAAAGTGCACGCCGCGTCATGGAAACTTACAGCGCCGCAGATCTTTCCGCCGATCGGAATGAGCCGGTCGATCTGCCCCTTACCAATGAGAGCATTTCAGCCATTGCCGAGTTCAAGCAGAAGATCCGCGCGGGAGTAAATCAATGAGAGGACGCGAAGCCACATGAGGAAATCGGCCAAGGGCGTGGGCCTCGCGATTATCGGGGGCGGCCGCGTCGGATTATTCCGGGGCGAAGTAGCAGCTCGTCATCCGGCGGTAGAGTGGATCGGGCTTGCGGAGAAGAACCCGAACCGCGCCGGCGAAGTCGGCCCCAAGATCAACGCGGATTTCGTAACGCAAAGCCATGTCGAACTGCTCAAGCGGCCTGAGGTCACTGCGGCGATTATCTGCACCGATGAACATCTGCACGTCGATCCGATCATGGCCGCTGTCGAGCGCGGCATTCCGATGCTGATCGAGAAGCCGCTTGCGACCAATCTTGCAGAATCCGAACGTGTCCTGAAGGCGATCAAAGCGGCGAAGCTGGATGCTGTTGTCGGCTACACGCAGCGTTTCCGTCGTCGGTGGCTGGCAGCCAAGGAGAAATGCCGCACGGGCGCGCTCGGCGACGTGACGATGGTGACCTCGCGTGCCTTTATGAATCGCCTGGTCGCGATCGACAATTACAAGCGCACCGACGATCCGGCGACGATTTCGCCGATGGTCATTTCCGGTACGCACGCGCTTGATATCTGCATGTGGTGTCTTGAGGGAAAGACCGCGGTCGAATGCTACGCACGTTCCGTCGATAAGGTGCTTGGGCCCTCCTACAAGGGCATCGACGGCACCGCCGGTATGATCAATTTCTCCGACGGCACCATTTATCACCTCAATATGTCCTGGGCCCTGCCGGTGACCTGGCCGGCCGCGGTCTATTCGCTTGAGGTTGGCATCGTCGGCACGACCGGCGTGCTCACCATCGACGATACGCATCGCGATATCGTGCTGGCCGTCTCCAAGCCCCAGTCGGAGGGCTACAACCCCGATACGTCTCGGCTGGTCGATTTCATGGGCAGCTATCCGCCAGGAGACATGGCGCTCGGCGAACTGCGCGGGCCCATGGCGGAAGAAACCGATTCATGGCTCAACCGCGTAGCCCTGGGCCTGCCTACGGCGGCGGCCACGGTGGAGGAAGCGCATCGCAACCTGATGTTGACGAAAGCGCTCGACCTGTCGGCCAAGCGCAAGCAGCCGGTAAAACTTCCGCTCGATCCCGACGAAGTGCGCGCTGCCGCCTGACGTTATTCGTTATTGCTGTTGAGTTTTTTTACGAGGTGCCGCCGCCGGCGCGGCCTGCCGTGCTGCCGCCGGCGCGGCCTGCGCCTCGCTGCTGCTGCCGCCGCCGCCACCGAACAGGAACCGCTGCGGATTGTGCGCCAGGTCGGTGATCGCCTTGCCGGCAATGTCGATCTGTCGCGTTGCGGTCGCGGTCATCTTGTTGACCCCGATCGTGATGTCGTCCGTGCGCTTATCGAGGTTTTCCATCAGTGTGCGTGCCGAAGCGGTCGCTTCCTTGGCATTGCTCATCGTATCCTTGGCATCTCTTACGATCGAATCGACGCTGTCGGAATTGCGTGCAAGTGAAGCACTGAACGTCGCGATATCCGCGATTGCCTGATGCACCGCCTCCTGATTGGCAGCGATGACCTCTTCAGCCTTGTTCAGCACTTCTCGCGCTGCCTGCATCATGTCCTGACTGGCGCTCGGATCGGCCTTCAGCGTGGGCGGCTCGCCTTCTTCTCTCTCGATAAGAGGCGTCTTCGGCGAAACACCCTTGAGTGAGACCGCGGCGACACCAGTGAGACCGGCAAATTCAAGGCCGACACGGGTGTCAGAACGAATTGGCGTCGATTTGTTGACTGCCAGCATCGCCACGACCTGAGACGGCTTATCGGGATCGAGCCGCAGATTGGTGACTTCGCCGACACGAATTCCGTTGAACAGAACGTTTCCGCCGACCTGCAGCCCGGACACCGAACTATCGAAGATCACGCGATAAGCGACGGCCTGCTTCTTTCCAGACGAATGGTGCAGCCAGAAGATGAAGCCAAACGCGCCCGCAACCACGGCGAATGTGAAAAGTCCGATCAGTGCGTAATGCGCTTTTCTCTCCATCATCTCACTCCGTTAGTTCCTTGCCGCAGCTTTCAGGCCCGTTCGGGCGCGTACACCATGGAAATAGGCCTTAAGCCATGGATGCTGTGATGCCAGCATCGTATCCATAGTTCCGGCTTCAATGATCTTGCCGTCGCCGAGAACAGCGATCCGGTCGCAGATCGTATGCAAGCTGTCGAGGTCATGGGTTACCATAAAAACGGCTATCGACGAAACCCGTTGCAGGGTCAAAATCAACTGGTCGAAATCGCCGGCGCTGATCGGGTCAAGGCCCGAGGTAGGCTCATCCAGAAAGAGAATTTCCGGGTCGAGAGCCAGTGCACGGGCCAACGCGACGCGTTTGATCATGCCACCGGAGAGTTCCGAGGGATATTTTCGGTAGACGTCGGGCTTCAGCCCGACCATCTCCAACTTGGTGATGGCTATTTCAGTCATCAGTCGATCGGACAAATCGAGATATTCCCGGATCGGGAATTCGACATTTTCCCCGACAGTCAATGACGAGAATAATGCGCCCTGCTGGAAAAGAATGCCCCAGCGGCGCTCGATCTCCTGACGCTGCTGCTCACCCGCTTCGTCCAGATTGACTCCGAAGACGCTGATCCGTCCCAACTGCTTAGGCAGCAACCCAAGGATCGTGCGTGTAAGCACGGACTTGCCCGCGCCGGAAGCTCCGACGAAGCCAAGGATCTCGCCCCGATAAACATCGAGCGTCACGCCATTGAGAACCCGGTTGCCCTTGAGCTCGACAACCAGATCGCGCACCTCGATGACGGGATCTTGTGCCATTTCACATCCCGATAGCGGCGAAAAACATGGCGAAGACACCGTCCAGCACGATGACAAGGAAAATGGACTTTACCACGGAGTTGGTCGTCTTCTCGCCGAGCGACTCGGCGCTCCCCTGCACCTGCAATCCCTCGACGCAGGCGACGATACCGATGACAAGCGCCATGAAGGGCGCCTTGATCATTCCCACTTCAAACGTGGTGCTGGTTACGGCCTCGCGCAGCCGCGCGAGAAAGACCTCCGGCTGAATGCCGCCGTAGAGCCACGATACGAGTCCGCCGCCGTAAAGCGCCGCCATCGATCCGAGAAATGTCAGAATCGGAACGGCGATGATGAGCGCTATGATGCGTGGCAAAATGAGAACTTCGACCGGATCAAAGCCCATCGTGCGCAACGCGTCGACTTCCTCGCGCATGCGCATGGCTCCAAGCTCGGCTGTATAAGAGCTGCCGGACCGGCCGGCGACCATGATGCAAACAATCAGCACCCCGACTTCGCGCAGGACCAGAACGCCAACCATATCGATGACGAAGATATCCGCTCCGAATTTGCGGAAATGGAAAATGCCCTGCTGCGCGAGGATGGCGCCTATCAGCACGGTGATCAGCAAAACGATTGGCACCGCCCGCCAGCCAACGCGCTCGAGCTGATGCACCATCGACGTAAAGCGGAAACTCGTCGGCCTCAACATGACGCGCTTGAGTGCGACCAACAGCGATCCGAGCATTTGCGCCAGCAAAACAAGATCGGCACCGACCGATGCCATGGTCATGCCCACGCTTTCCAGCGTCGCAACGATGCTGTTCGGTCTGGGTGGCGGCGGCGAGAGCGTCTGCGTCCCGGCGTGAACCTTGTCGAAAAGACCTCGGTAATCCTCTCGCAGACCAACGAGACGCGCTTCGCGCCCCTGGCTCGTCCAATTCCGCAACGTCCGTTCGATGAGCCAGGCGCCATACGTGTCGAGATAATCGACGCGCGCGATGTTGATCGCGATGCTGCGCGCAGTCACCCCACGCGTCGCAGCGTCCACCTGGGGCTCAATCGCGCCGGCGTACTCGGCCGTCCAAGAGCCGGCGGCGCTGAGCTCGACTGAATCGCCCCGCGTTTGGCTACTGAGCAAGATCCCTGCCGTCACTCCGCCACTCCCTCGTTGAAACAGCTACTCGCGCCCACTCTCGACCATCGGCAGGCTGCGAGTCGAAACAGGACTGGATGCGTTGCGGCGGGACCTCCCGCATGCGCCGCAAGCCGAACGGCAAGTGACGGCGGCGCCTCAAAAGGCCGCTTTAAGCGCAATCGATCGTCCCGCCCCGTTAGCGATAAAGGTTAACAAATTGGAGGTATTCGTTAAATCTCGTTTACCTTTTTAGGTTAATGGCCAGGGAACTCAATTTCTCCCTTTTTGGCAGCCATTTGGCCGAGAACGGCAGTCGAGCGACGCACCCGCAGACGCATGGAACCGGCAATCGCGCGCCCCTTAGCAGGGTTGGACAGCTGCGCACGTGGCGTTGGCGTCGTTGACCGCGAACAAACTTTCCACAACCGGCCGGCGATCCTTTATCGGCGGAATTGACAGAACTTCCAGATAGACCGTGCCCAGCCCCTGTAGTCCCAGCAACGTGCCGGCACCGAGACTCAAATCCAGATCGCGGTTCGCGACGAACGGACCTCTGTCGTTGATTGTCACGTTGATTGAACGATGATTCTTCGGATTAGACACACGGATGAGTGTGCCGATCGGCAATGTCTTGTGCGCTGCATGCCATCCGATGGGATTGAAGGATTTGCCGGTCGAAACAAGTTTGTCTTCCCAGTACATCGACGCGACAACCCACGATCCGGCTTGAATTCGATCTAAAGAATTCTCGCTCGAGACACTCGGCAGGGGCATTACGGAAAACACGGCGCCGAGCGCGAGAAGAAAACTCGCATGCGCCAGCTTTCGGGCAACCCACCGCACAATTTTGTTGGATTCGATCAGCTTCATCGCTCTGATTTGACAAACAATTTGCGCGAACTGCGCACTGCGTGACCTCGCGCTGACCGAGAGCGAGGCGCTCTGATCGCTCCTAGAGCGCTACAAATGAGGCCGTTCTGTGATTTGCCTATGCAGCCTGGGAACGTTCGCGCAGCGTTTTGATCGACAACTCGGCCGCCAATTTGTCGAGCTGCGTCAATAGCTCGGGCGCAAGCGCGAGTCCGTTGCGCTGGCGATCAACACGACGCTGCGCCCGCTGCTCGCCGGGCAGACGAACACTTTGTCCTGGCAGAGCTTTTGTATTGCGCATGTCGCGGATATGCCGATCGACTTCGGACTTGAATTGATCGAGCGGCTGAAATCGACTCGGATCGAGCGCGAGCACGAACTGACCGGTATTGGTGACTTTGTCGGGTTCAGCATTGAAATCCACGCAGTCGCGACCAAACAGCGCACCGTTGAGCGTTCCGGCGAGAAGACCGAACGTCAGCGCGAGTCCTGCGCCTTTGTAACCCGCCATCGGCAGGAGCAGCGCTTCCGCACTCTTGTGCGGATCGGTTATCGGTTCTCCGGTTTTTGGATCGATCATCCAGTCGTCATGCAGCGGTTTGTTCTGCAGGCGATGGTTCTTGATCGTGCCGTACGAGACAATCGAGGTGGCAATGTCGAGCACAATCGGCGCTTCCTTGCCTGCAGGAATTGCAATCGCCAGCGGATTTGTACCAAGCAGCGGCTCTGCTCCGCCGGCAAGCGGCATGTGATTGGCGTTGGCGACCGCAGAATACAGCCCGATCATGTCGGCCTTGAGCGGCAAAGCTGCATAGACGCCGGCAGCGCCGGCGTGACCTGACATGCGGCAGCCGACCCAGGCGACGCCGCATTCGCGCGCGAGCTCGATCGCAGTCTCTGCGGCGCGCGCAACGACCAGATGGCCCATGCCGTTGTTGCCATCGACAAGCGCCGTTGCCGGAGCGGTGCGCTTCACCGTGATGTTCGGGCGCGGATTTGTCGACTTGAGCCGTAGCCGCTGGACATATTGCGGAAGGCGAAACACGCCGTGCGCGTCGGCGCCGATCAGATCGGCCTCCAACATGAGTTCAGCGATCTTGCCGGCATCGTCTTCAGCCACGCCGGCTTTGCCCATTGCATCAACGATCAAGCCTGTGACGGCCGCAGTTGGAACCCTCACCGCCTTGGTAGACTGGACGTTCATGACTTCCCCGATAGCAAAACTTCGGCGCGCGAACCGAGAATTGTCGCCTTGTCGGCATCAGAAATCTTCAACGACCGCACGTGTTTCACGCAATCCATCATGCCCATGTCGTAAGGATAATCGCTGCCAAGCATGACACGATCAGCGCCGACATGACCGATCATGAACTCCAGCACCGGCGCAGAGTGCAGAATCGTGTCGTAGTAAAAGCGTTTTGCGATATCCCTCGGCCGCCCGGAGATGTTCTTCTTGGGCTCGGGTCGCACGTCCCATCCATGTTCCCATCGCGCAGCCTGATAGGGCGTAAAGCCGCCGCCATGAGCCAGCACGACGGTGAGCCGCGGATGCCGGTCGAGCACTCCTCCGAAATAGAGGCACGCCGCACCAATCGTGGTGTCGAGTGGATTTCCGATCAAATTGTTGAGGTAGTACGACTTCATGCGATCGGCGCCGGCCACATTGTTTGGATGGACGAAGACGAAAGCACCGAGATCCTCGGCGGCCGCCCACAAGGGCTCGAAGCTCGGATCGTCGAGATTCTTCCCCATGATATTCGACGCGATCATTGTTCCGCGCAAGCCAAGCTTGGTTATCGCCCGTCTGAGCTCGCCAGCGGCTTTTTCCGGCGCCTGCATCGGCAATGTTGCGATTCCCATGAACCGTTGCGGATTCTCTTTGACCAGTTTCGCGATCTGATCGTTTTGAATCGCTGCGGTGGCGGCGCCTAACGCGGCTTCCTGATTGTAGAGATAGGTTTGCGGTGTGGCGGAAAGGACCTGCACATCGACGCCCGCCGCGTCCATGTCGCGCAATCGATGCTCAATATCGAAGCCACCGCGCGGATAAGGCCGGTAGGCGATTCCACCAACATCGAGCGTTGCCGATGCCTCGTCGATCGGCGTTATCGTCACTGGTGCCGTCGGAGCCTCCTTGCGCAACAGTGCGGCGGTCTCCTGGGTCAAGACATGCGTATGAGTGTCGATCGTTCGCACTTTGCTCATTTCACCACCCGAAAGGCGCCGCACGTTGTGCGGCAACAAGGGCCTCAGTGCCGCAGCCCGCTGACAGACGCAAGCCCCTGTTGCACCCTCTGCTTTGAGCTATAAACGAGACCCCGCAAGCAATACCGGATCTTACATGACCCCAAGTCCCGCCGAAGCGAACCACACGCCGCGCGTTGAAGACGATGCCTTGGTGCGCGGAGCGGGCCGCTTCATGGATGATCCCCGGCTGCCCAATTCCGCATTCGCCGCTTTCGTGCGGTCACCACATGCGCACGCGCGTGTGGTTTCGGTCAGAACGGACGAAGCGCGAAAGGCGAAGCAAGTGCTGGCCGTGCTGACTGCCGAAGACATGAAGGCGGCGAATGTCGGCAGCGTGTCGCGGCATCCACCTGTGCCCGGCCGCGGCGGCGCCAAGATGATCATGCCGTTTCGACCTTCACTCGCCGCTGAAAAGGTCATGCATGTCGGAGACCCTGTCGCAATGGTGGTTGCCGAGACGATCGCCGCTGCGCAGGATGCAGCGGACCTCGTGCAGGTCGAATACGAAGAATTGCCGACCGTGATCGATCTGCATGACGCCATGCGAAAAGACGGCACCCAGCTTTATGCCGAAGCGCCTGGCAACCTCTGCGTCGACTGGCCCGGCCCGGTGCCTGACGAAAACAATGAGCGTGACGTTGCGGAAGCCATCGCCAAGGCGCCGCATGTTGCCAAGGTGAGCGTCGTCAATCAGCGCATGGTCGTTGCATCGATGGAGACGCGTGGCTCCACCGGCGTCTATGACAAGGCAAATGACAGCTACACGCTCTACGTCTGCTCACAGAGCGCCGACTCCCTGCGCAATCTGACCGCCGGCGTTATGGGCCTTCCACCCGAAAAACTGCGCGTGATTACCGAGGATGTCGGCGGCGCATTCGGCATGAAGACGCCACCTTACCCGGAATATCCAGCGTTGCTGGTCGCGTCGCGCCAGCTCGGCCGCCCGGTGCATTGGCAGTCGACCCGTTCGGAAGCCTTCCTCACCGATACGCAAGCGCGCGATACCGTAACCGAGGCCGAATTGGCCCTCGATGACAAGGGGAAATTTCTGGCGCTCCGCGTGCGACACCTGTGCAACCAGGGCGCTTACGTGAGCACCGCAGGCGTCGGTATCAACACCAACAATTTCGCGCGCTGTCTGCCCGGCATGTACCGCATTCCAAAGGTCGATGTTTCGGTCGCCTGCTATTTCAGCAACACGGTACCGATCGGCCCCTATCGAGGGGCCGGCCGGCCGGAAGCAAATTACGCCCTTGAACGAGTTGTGGAGGAAGCGGCGCGTATCACCGGCATCGATCCGGTGCGATTGCGCAAAAAGAATCTCATCCCCCCATCAGCGATGCCGTTCAAGACCCCGATCAACACGTATGACAGCGGTGACTTTCCGACGATCGTTGACAAGGCTTTGAAGCTCGCGGATTTCGAAAATTTCAACAAACGGCGGCGCGAATCGGCAAAGCGCAAAAAACTTCGCGGCATCGGGGTTTCCTGCATGCTGGAGCACGCCGGCGCCATGCCGATGGAACAGGCCTCTGTCTCTTTTCCCGGTGGCGAGCAACTCATTCTTGGCTGCAATGTGCAATCGACCGGCCAAGGACACGCGACCGTTTTTCCGCGTCTGCTCGCCGGCAAGCTCGGGATCGATGCCGCGAAAATTCAGCATCGGCACGGCGACACCGCGCAGGGGCTGACCGGCTTCGCCTCGGTCGGCTCGCGCTCTGCCATGTGTGCGGGAAGCGCGATCGTGCACACGGCCGACGTCATGCTGGCAAAAGGCAAAAAAGTCGCTTCGGCTCTGCTGGAGGCTTCCGAAGCGGACATTCAGTATCACGGCGGAAATTTTGAGGTCGTCGGAACCGACCGCAAGATATCGTTGTTCGAAACCGCAAGGCGCGCGCACGAGCACGGCGAGAATCTGGACACCAAAGAAAAGGCTGAGGCTCCCCTCACATTTCCCAATGGCTGTCACATCGCCGAGGTCGAGATTGACCCCGAAACCGGCGTAGTCGACCTCGTCACTTATACGGCGGTCGACGATCCGGGCGTGATGCTCAACTCGATGATCGTCGAAGGCCAGGTGCACGGAAGCATCGCACAAGGCCTGGGCCAGGCTCTGGCTGAAAATGCGATCTACGATGCGAGCAGCGGCCAACTGGTCGCGGGCTCATTCATGGACTACGGAATGCCGCACGCTCATACGATGCCGATCGAATTGCGCGAGGCGGTGCATTCTGTGCCGGCAACGAGCAATCCGCTCGGCGTCAAGGGCACAGGCGAAGCCGGCACGACGGCAGCCATTGCCGCGGTGATGAACGCGATTTCGAACGCCATCCCGAATGGCGCGGCCGATCACATGGACATGCCCGCAACACCCGCGAAGGTCTGGGCAGCATGCCAGAAGGGGATGGCGGGAAAATAAGCGCCATCACTGTCATCGCGCGGTACGCCCCAAAAACGAAATGGCCGGGACGAGCCCGGCCATGACGCGTGCAGCGCAGGATGCGACTACGCCTGCGAAATGAACTTGATGTTCATGTAAGCCTGCAGACCTTCGACGCCGCCTTCGGAACCGTAACCCGATTCCTTGATGCCACCGAATGGCGTCTCAGGAGTCGAGATAGCGATGCTGTTGACGCCGACCATTCCGGACTGCAGCGCGTCGCTGATCGCTGACGCGTTCTTGTCTGATGTGGTGAAAGCATAGGCCGCGAGGCCGAATTGAAGAGAATTGGCGCGCTCGACCACTTCATCAAAGGTCTTGAATGGCACAATCGGTGCGAGAGGACCGAACGGTTCTTCGGTCATGATCTTGGAATCGTCCGGCACGTCGGTGATCACAGTCGGCTGATAGAAGAAGCCCTGGTTGCCATGCCGCGATCCACCGGTCACCACCTTGCCGCCTCGGTCCTTGGCGTCGTTGACGAAGCTCTCCATAGCGTCGAGTCGGCGCGGATTGGCGACTGGGCCCAAAGTGATGCCCTTTTCCAACCCGTCACCGAGCTTCAATCCCTTGGCGTATTCGGTGAAGCGAGCGACGAACTTGCTGTAGTTTTTCTCTTGCACGTAAAAGCGCGTTGGCGAAATGCAGACCTGCCCGGCATTGCGATACTTAAAGGCCGCGATGGTATCAGCGGTTTTTTCCGGGTCGGCATCGTCGAACACGACAACCGGCGAGTGGCCGCCCAACTCCATGGTTGCCTTCTTCATGCCCTTGGCCGCCAGCTCGGCGAGGTGCTTGCCGACGGGAACAGAGCCGGTGAACGAGATCTTCTTGACGGACTTCTTCGGGATCAGATGCTCTGACACTTCAGCGGGCACTCCGAACACAAGATTGAGCACACCCGCCGGCAAACCCGCATCAGCGAAACATTTCACCAGCTCGACGCAGCCGCCCGGCGTTTCTTCCGAAGCTTTGATGATGATCGAGCAGCCGGCCGCAAGCGCCCCGGCAATCTTTCGGACAGGCGTCAATGTCGGGAAATTCCACGGCGTGAACGCCGCAACGACGCCGACCGGCTCCTGGATGACCATCTGCCGCACGCCCTTTTGGCGTCCGGGCACGACGCGACCATACGTGCGCCGACCTTCCTCGGCATACCAGTCGATGATGTCGGCGCTGGTGATGACTTCAGCGCGCGACTCGACATAGACCTTACCTTGTTCCTGGGTCATCACCTTGGAAACGTGATCGAAGCGCTCACGCAGCAAATCGGCAGCCTTGCGCATGATCTTCGAGCGGTCGTAGGCCGACGTCGCCTTCCACACCGCGAAGCCTTTTTCAGCTGCAGCCAGTGCAGCATCAAGATCGGCCGTGCTGGCATGCGGCAGGCGCGCGAGGGTCTTTCCGGTTGCCGGATTGATTACGTCCTCGCCCTTACGGCCTTCGCCGTTGAGCCATTTGCCGTCGATATAAAGCGCGAGATCGGAATACATGGGAGCCTCGTTGTTACCCGGAACGATCTTGGGCGGTTGGATTAGCACTTTCGCAAGGGTGCGGCCACCCTGTCACCGCCCGCAGCGGCGGTCAGCTATGAACCCAGGTAACCGCCGCCGCTGACGTGAATGGTCTGACCAGTGACATAGCGACCGCCGGGGCTGCAGAGAAACCGCACCATGGCGGCGACATCCTCGGGCTCCCCCCGCTCACCAGAGATGGTGCCATGCGTGAGGTGATGTGCCGGAGCCTGCGATGAAGAAGGCCGCGCGGTGTTGATCGCACCCGGCACCACGCAGTTGGCGGTAATTTTTTCGGCGGCGAGGTCATGCGCAAGCGCCCGCGTGAATCCGACCAGACCGGTTTTGGCGGTCATAACATGCGCGCGGTCCTTCGAACCGATATGCGCGCTCATCCCGCCGATATTGATGATGGTCCCGCCATTTTTCTTCATCGCCGGCAGACAGGCGTGTACGCAATGGAAAGCCCCGTCGAGGATTACGCCTATCACCTCGCGCCAGTCCTTATAGGTCATTTCGGTGATCGGCTTTTCGCGGCGAAGCGCGGCATTGTTGACCAGAATGTCGATGCGACCGAACCTCTTGAGCGCAGTATCAGCAAGTGCGGTTGCGGTCTTCTCGTCAGCGATGTCACCGAGAACAATTGCTGCTTTCCCGCCAGCCGCTTCGATTTCGCGCAATACACTGTCGGCTTCGGCCTTGTTGGACCGTACGTTGACGACGACTGAGGCACCGGCCTCCGCGAGTTGAAGTACGATAGCGCGACCGATATTGCGGCCGGCACCCGTAACGATTGCCACTTTACCGGCGAGCTCTTTTTCACTCATGAGGCTTCTCCACTCGTCATGCGTAACATTTTGGCCTGCACGACGAAAACTTTATCCCCGCAAGAACGCCAAATCGATTTTTCCGTCGAAAAGCTTTGCAAGTCTCGCAACGGCCCCCGCGGCACGCTTTTCATCCCACCCGCCATGGCGAGCATTGAGCATGAACTTCTCCTCGATGTCCGCGCGAGAAAGCGGTTCGTGCGCCCCGCCGCGGAAATGAGGCTGTCGCTCTTCTACGACGGTCCCATCATTGAGGACTGCGCGAATGTGGCCGGTGAAATTATTCGGATAAGGATTATCCGGATCGATCACGTAACGGACCTTCGAAGAGAGCGCGAGCACATCTTTGTCGCGCACCGCAGCGTCCGTGAAGGCATCGAGGCCGACGCCGCCGCGTACAAAGCCTGTGGCGAGCAGAAAGGGCGTTGAGAACTTCGCGGCGTAACCGTTCGGCGGGTGCTGCTTGTCGGCAAGTGGCTCCCATAGCCTGTGCACCGTGCCTTCGGCCACTTCGCAGATCAGTTCCTTCACATTGCCGGGCTTGACGCCGCGCGCCGCGAGTCGTTTTGCGCAGTCAATGTAGGGATGCGCCATGGTTCCGCAGGGATAGGGCTTGAATGCAAGCGTCTCGGTCACCCAGCGCGTTCCGAAATCGCCAGTGAGAGCGCCATAGTCCCCTTGCGTCGTGTGGGCAAAGCCGTGGAACAGTCCATGGACGCCCTCGAAGACGGTACGCGGTCCGATGAATCCACCCCGCGCGAGCAACGCCGCTCGGATGCCCGATTGTGCCGCCCATCCAGGATGCAGTCGTTTCGTCCAAGTGCCCTCTGCCAGGTATTCGATGATGCCTGACGCCATGCTCGCGGCAATGCCCAGTGCATCGACAAGTTGTCTTGCGCTCAGTCCTAACGCGGTGCTCACACCGGCCGCTGCGCCCATCGCGCCGAAGATGGCTGTCGGATGGAACCCGGCCTTGTGAACGGCCTTAGGGACGACTGTGCTCAAACGGCACATGACTTCAGTGCCCACGGCAATTCCAAAGAAGGCGGCACTACCATCCGGCTTGTGGCGCTCGCACGCCGCCAGCACCGCCGGCACAATCACTGCACCGGCGTGCACGGGGCCGCCCTCGAACGTGTCGTCAAAATCCTCGCCATGTGCCGCCGTACCATTGACGAAGGCGGCACTGGCAGCACTGAAGCCGCGCGCGTGGCCGATGGCTGTGCACGGCCCCTCGTCGTCGCAAGCGGCGAGAGCACTCTTAATGTAGTCCTCGTGGCGTGCGGTCACGCAAAGACCCACCACGTCGATGAGAAGCTCTTCGCACTTTTGTCGCAAGGATTTCGACAGGCGATCAGCCTGTAAAGCCGCGATGCGCTCAGCAAGCTGCTCGGCAACAGATATCTTGGGCAATTGACCGCTCACGGGACCACCACGATCATGGCGTCCCAGAGAGCCGGCGCGCTCCACCGAACTTCAGGCTGTTGGCAAGCGCGACGATACCGAACGTGAGGACCAACATCAGCAGACCAAGCACCGCGATGGCGGCGAGATCACCGCTTTCATTGAGATCATAGATGAGTACGGACAACACCTTGGTCTCCGAGGTGAATAGCATGATTGCCGCCGACAGTTCGCGGATCACACCGACGAAGATAAAACACCACGTGGCAATGACGCTTGTACGCAGCAGCGGCGCGGTGATCTGCCAGAGCGCCCGCAATCGCGTAGCGCCGAGTATGCGGCTTGCGTCCTCAAGTTCAGGGTGCACGGCCTTGAAGGCCGACTGAAGTTGCTGATAGGCGGCCGGCATATTCAACGTCACGAAGGCGATCAATAGAATCCACAACGTCCCGTAAAGGACAAAAGGCGGGCGCGTGTAGGTGAAGAACAACCCGACGCCCAGGACGATCCCTGGGATCGCCACCGGTGCGGTTGCGAGAAAGCCGAGCAGGCGATAGCCGCGGACGGCCTGGCGTGCATGCACGTAAGCGATCACAAGCGCGAGCACCGTGCCGGCGGTCGCCGCCAGTGTTCCGAGGATGAAGGTATTCCATAGCGCCAGCCTGGTTGCCGACAGCTCGTAGAAGACGAAGTGCAAATTGTGCAGTGTGAAGTTGTTGAACCACACCAAGTGCGAGGCAACCTTCGAGAACGAAGCATTAAGCAGCGCGAAATACGGCAAGAAAACCGGGCACATCAGCACAAGCATTGCGGCTGTCAGCGTGACCCAACGCCAGCGGCCAAGCCGCACTATGCGTGGTTCACTGTTCTTCGCGCCGACTACGGAGTAACCGCGCCGGCCGAGAACCACGTGTTCCGCACGCAACAAGATAATCGTGAGAATCAGGAGCGGCAGAGAGGCGGCCGCGGCCAGTTCCGGTTGAGGCGGAAACTGGAACAGGCTCCAGATTTTGGTGGTCATCGTGTGGAAGCCGGCCGGCATCGCCAGGATGGCCGGCGAGCCGAACAATGTCATCGCTTGCAGGAATGCAACCAGAGCGCCCGCGAGCAGCGAAGGAAGCGCCAACGGAATCGTGATCCGGCGCGCAGTGTCCCATGCCTTTCCGCCAAGAATAGCGGACGCGTCCTCAAGATCACCTGGAGTGCGATCGAGCGAATTCGCCACCAACACGAATACGTAAGGGAACGTGTAGCAACTGATGACAAAGACGAGGCCGGTGAAGCTGTAGATATTAAATAAATGCGCGCCTTGCTCGGCGCCGGTCAGCTCCCGGTAGAGCTGATTGAGCAACCCGCTATTCGGTGCGGCCAGCAATTCCCATGCGATCGCACCGAGAAACGGTGGCGTGACGAACGACGCGGTTACCAACAGTCGCACCGTGCGCCGCAGCGGCATATCCGTGCGAGCCACCAGCCAGCCCATCGGGGCGGCCACGATGCAGCAGATCAGTGCGGACAGGGTGGCGAGCGCGAAAGTGGTTAGTAACGGGTCAAGAAATGCGGCATCGGAAAGCAGGCGATAGAAATTGTCGAGCGTGAACGACCCATTTTTGGTGCTGAAGGCATAGAGAACGAGCCAAGAAAGCGGCATTGCGATGAGCAAAAACAGGATCACCGCGAATGCGATCAGCACCGGCTTCGACAGATCAATGCCGAGCCCGCGCCGGGCGGGCAATGCGGGTAGAGCGATGGTCATATCGGTGCCTGTTTGGCTTTAGCTGCTTTCATCGTCTACAACGCCGGCTGGGAGTAGTGGATGGCCGAAGCGATCCCGGCCATCCACTGTTGAGGCTAGACACGGAAGATTTTCGTGTAGCGCGCCTTGATCTGCTCGCCATTCTTGAGCACTGCCGCGGCGTCGTCCTTCATCATCTTGATCTGGCTTAGCGGCGTGCGACCGGTGTGTTCCTTGATCTGCGGGTGTACTGAGCGCAACCCGCCGATGTCGATGCAAAGTTGCTGGCATTCCGGCGAGAAGCAGAAGCTTTGGAACAGGCGCGCTGCATTCGGGTTCGGCGCGGCCTTGAACAGACCGTTGGGCCCGATGATCAGAGGACTGCCTTCCGGCGCATAGACCGGTTCGACGGGCTGGCCGGATTCTTTCTCCTGCAGGACCAGGTATTCAACGCCGTCCGCCTGGACCGCACGTTCGCCCAACGCGATTTTTTTCGGCGGATCGGCGGCTGACTGCACTTGCAGAACGTTCTGCTGTGCGAGTTTTTCGAAGTACTCCCAGCCCAGATCGCGCGACATTTGATAGGTCGCGGTCATGATCGTGCCACTGTAGCCAGGGTGTGCCTTGACGATCTTGCCCTTCCATTTCGGGTCGAGCAGGTCAGCAAAGCTTTTCGGCGCCTCTTCTTTCTTCACCATACTGGTGTTGTAAGCGATGATGGAAAGAAACACGCGAAAACTCGCGTAGGTGCCGTCTGCGTCTTTGTGATCGGCAGGATAGAACTTGCCGACGTCTTCCGGAACATAGGGCTCGAGAACTCCTTGATCTTTCCAGTAGACCAGATGCGAGGCATCCGACGAGTTGACCACGTCGACCGCATGAACGTTGGCGGTGTATTCCTGCCCGATACGCTGCAAGATGCGTTCAGCGCCCGTACGTTCAACCTTGCAGGAGACGCCCGGATACTTGGCTTCGAATGCCTTGCCGATCTGCTCCGACAATTTGAGATCGACCGAGGTGTACCAGACAACCTTGCCTTCCTTCTTCGCCGCTTCAATCAGCGCCGGCGTAACCGGGCTCGCGGGCGGCGCAGCAGACAAAACCCTTGTTGAGAACGCAGCGCCGGCAGTCAGCGCACTCGCGCCGACCAGCACGTCGCGGCGAGAGATTTTCGAGCCTTTCATCGGCGTATCCTCCATACCTTCATCGTTATTAGTTCGCCCCGCGAAATCGTTATCCGCTCAGCGCACGGCAACGCTCAGGCGGCAAGTAGACCCAGACCGTACTGCCTTGCGGGATGTTCTCGCCTGCGGCGGCCAGTAGGCGCAGCTGCGTGCCATCCTTGGCCTCAACCATATAGTCCCGGTTGCCACCGAGAAAGACCTGCCGCACCACCGTCGCTGGCACGATGTTTTCACCCTGCCGTTGCGTCGCCGAAATTGTGATGTCATGCGGACGGATCGAGACCGGCGTCGATACGCCCGACTTGATTTGCTCGCCTGTGCAACGAAGCGGTGTGCCGGCGAAATCGATACGAGAGGCGTCGAGCCCCTTGCCCTTGATGACGTTGCTCGCACCGATAAATCGGGCGACGAACTCCGAACGCGGCCGGTCGTAGATGTCTTCCGGAGAACCGGCCTGCTCGATCTTGCCGGCGTTCATCACCGCAATCAGGTCGGCCGTGGTCATCGCTTCCGACTGATCATGCGTCACATAGACCGTCGTATAACGATAGGCATCGTGCAGCCGGCGCACTTCGAAGCGCATCTCCTCGCGCAGATTGGCATCAAGATTGGACAGCGGTTCGTCGAGCAGGAGCGTTTCCGGCTCGACAATGAGGGCGCGCGCGAGCGCCACGCGCTGTTGCTGGCCGCCGGACAATTCTCCAGGATAGCGTTGCGCAAGCGGTGCAAGCCGCGTGGTTGCCAGAATAGCGTCGAGCTTCTTGCCGATGGTTGCGCGGTCCATCTTTCGCAGCTTCAGACCATAGATGATGTTCTCCGCCACGGTCATGTGCGGCCACAGCGCGTAGCTCTGAAAGATCATCGACATGTTGCGCTTTTCAGGCGGCAACGAACGCGAAGGCGATGAGACCAGTTTGTCGCCGACACGAATTTCGCCCTTGCTCGGCTCCACGAAACCGGCGATCAGCCGAAGCGTCGTCGTCTTGCCGCAGCCCGATGGACCCAGCAGGCAGACCAGGTGACCGTGCTCGATGGTGAGCGAGATGTCGTCGACCACAGCGACATCGCCGTATCGCTTGGTCAGATCCCGTAACTCGACAGACGCCACGCGCTTCCTCCCCTGAACCCGCCGCTTTGCACGGCTGTATGATTCCGAACGTCCTGTACCAACACCGCTGACGCGCTTGTGTTCGCGCCCACCCTTCAGGAACCGGTGAAAGCCGGCTTGCGCTTCTCCATGAATGCCTTGCGCCCTTCCTTGTAGTCGTTGCTGGCAAAGCAGGCCTGCACAAGGTCATCGCATTTCTTCAGGTCCCGCTTGCTCTCGTCGGTGACCGTTTGACCGACGATGAATTTAACGGAATCGACCGTCAGGGGCGCATTGGCCGCGATGGTCTCTGCATATTCCTTTACGTAGCCTTCCAATTCAGCGTCGGGCACCACACGGTTGACCAGACCCATAATGCGGGCCTCTTCGGCGGTGAACTGGCGCGCGGTGTAAAAGATTTCCTTCGCGAAGGAAGGCCCGACCAGATCAACGAGCTTCTTCAGCCCGTCATAGCGATAGCCCAAACCGAGCTTTGCCGCCGGCACCCCGAACTTCGAACCCTCGGTGCAAATTCGCATATCGCAACACAAGGCAAGCCCGACACCGCCGCCAATACAATAGCCACGGATCATCGCAATAGTCGGCTTGGGAAACGTGTAAAAGGCGTTGTTCGCGTGGTCGACAGCGGCGTTGTAGCGATCGACGCCTTCCTGCGTCGAGCGCTCTTTCTCAAATTTCGAGATGTCGGCCCCAGAGATGAACGCTTTACCGCCGGCACCGGTGACGACGACCACACGGATATTCTTGTCGTTCTTGAACTCTTCGAGAAAGCCCGAGGCCGCCTCCCACATTTCCAGCGAGACGGCGTTGTGACGCTCCGGATTGTTGAAGGTCAGATAGCCAACCTTGCCTTCCTTGCGCGACAGCATTTTGTCGGTCTGCGACATTCCACTCACTCCCTAAACCGCCTTAGCCGCGTGCAGCTCGGCGATGTCTTTTTCGGCGAAACCGAATTCCTTGAGAATCTCATCAGTGTGCTCGCCGAGGTTCGGCGGTCGCGCGGCGATCTTGCTCGGCGTGCGCGACAGTTTGAACGGCTGGCCGACGAGCCCAAGCCGGCTGCCATCCGATCGCGCCGATTCTTGCGCAATGCCGAGATGCTTGACCTGCGGATCGTCGAACACCTGATCGATCGAATAGATCGGCCCGCACGGCACGCCGACTTTGTTGAAAATTTCCACCCACTCCGCGCTGGACTTGGTTTCCGTCGCTTTGTCGATTTCAGCGTTGAGTTTGTCACGGTTCTGCAAGCGCAGCTTGCCGGTCTTGTAATCCGGAGACGCGGTCCACTCTGGACGATCGACCGCGCTACAGAAGCGCTCCCAGATCACCGCACCGGCAACCGCAATATTCAAATATCCATCTTTGGTCTTGAACACACCCGTCGGAATCGACGTCGGGTGATTGTTGCCGGCCTGTTTCGAGACCACGCCTTCGGTCAGGAAACGCGATGCCTGAAAGTCGAGCATAAAAATCTGCGCTTGCAACAGTGAGGTCGACACCCATTGACCTTCCCCGGAGGTCTCGCGTTCGAGCAGCGCCGTCAGAATGCCCAGCGCGCAAAATAGTCCGGCGGTCAGATCGGCAACCGGAATGCCAACGCGCATCGGTCCGCCGCCTGGGGCGCCCGTCACTGACATCAGTCCACCCATACCTTGCGCGATCTGGTCGAAGCCCGGGCGCTGGGCATAAGGCCCATCCTGGCCGAAGCCGGAAATGCTGGCGAGCACAATGCGCTTGTTGATCTTCTTCAGTGATTCATAATCGATACCGAGGCGATCCTTCACATCCGGACGGAAGTTCTCGACCACCACATCGGCCTTCTCGACCATCCGCTTAAAGGCCGCGATCCCCTGGGGCGATTTCAGATCAAGCGTCATGCTGCGTTTGTTGCGCTGAAGATTCTGAAAATCAGAGCCTTCGCGCGGCCCGCCCGGGCCCTCGCCGTCGACGAGATGCGGTGGCGTCTCGATCTTGATGATGTTTGCACCCCAATCGCCAAGTTGGCGGACGCAGGTCGGGCCCGAGCGAACCCGGGTCAGGTCGAGGACGGTAAAGCGAGAAAGGGCCTGGGAGGCCCTGGGGAACGGCATTCGATGGCTCCGGAGTACGTATTTTGGCTCAGAATTGGCTTTTCGGCCCGACATTCCCTGATCTGTATTGCCTTGTCCATCGCTCGGAAAGGGCCGCCAGCAACCACTTTATTCATCATTCAGGGGAATAAGAGGTGCCGGCGCCTTGAAAAGGACATTGCCGCCTGTCATATGACCACTGCGGATGAAGGACCCGATCTCGGGTTTGCGGGCCGCGTGCACGAAGCTCTTTAAAACGAATTTCGCCCGCCCATCCGAAATCCCTGAACCAAACGACAACCCTGGCAACGCGGGATGTCTTTAGAACCCCGCGATTCCGCCGGCTGCAAAGGCAGTACGGTCGTTTCGCCGTATAAGAAAGAGACTCTTTGACTTCATTTAACGAATTCGGCCTCGCAGAGCCGATCACCCGCGCGCTCGCGGATGAAAAATACGTCACCCCCACTCCGATCCAGGCTCAGACCATTCCGATTGCCGCGCAAGGCCGCGATGTCATCGGCATTGCACAGACTGGCACAGGCAAGACCGCAGCCTTTGCGCTGCCGATCCTGAATCACCTGTTCAACAAGCGCCAGCGTCCCGCGCAGAAATCCTGCCGCGTGCTGGTGCTTTCTCCCACGCGCGAATTGTCGGGCCAGATTACCGACAGTTTCAGGGCGTATGGCCGTCACATCCGCCCGTTGGAAATTGCTCTTGCGATCGGTGGCGTGCCGATCAATCGCCAGATCCGCGCACTGTCGCGCGGCGCCGAAGTGCTCGTGGCCACCCCTGGTCGCCTGCTCGATCTGGTCAACAGCCGTGCGTTGCGACTCGACCAGATAGAAGTGCTGGTCCTCGACGAAGCCGACCGGATGCTCGATATGGGCTTCATCCACGACATCAAGAAGATCGTCGCGATGCTTCCGAAATCTCGGCAGACGCTGTTCTTTTCCGCCACCATGCCGCAGGAGATCACGCGCCTTGCCGATGCAATGCTGCGCGATCCCGTCCGCGTGGCTGTCACGCCGCAAGCCTCGACCGCCGACCGTATCGAGCAGCGCGTCATCCTGACGGAAAAGGCCTCAAAGCCGTCGCTGCTGGTCGAGGTCCTCAAGACCGAAAAGACCGATCGTGTCCTGGTGTTTACCCGCACCAAGCATGGCGCTGACAAGGTAGTGCGTGGTCTGCAGAAAGCCGGTCATGCCGCCGAAGCGATCCACGGCAATAAGTCGCAGAACCAGCGCGAGCGCGTACTCGCGGCCTTCCGTGACGGTAAGTTACGTACGCTGATTGCCACCGACATTGCCGCCCGCGGCATCGATGTCGACGGCGTCAGCCACGTGGTCAACTACGATCTGCCCAACATTCCCGAAAGCTATGTGCACCGCATCGGCCGTACTGCGCGCGCGGGTGCCGCGGGCGTTGCGATTTCGTTTTGCGATCACGAGGAGCGGGCCTATCTCCGCGACATCGAACGGTTGATCCGGATGACGATTCCGGTGACAGACCGCCGCACCGGCAAGCCGCCGGCGCATCCGGGGCCACACCATGCCGCCACCCGCAAGAACGGCCGGCCCCATCACCGGGGCAAACAGCAACAGCACCGCCAGAAAGACAGCCATGGCCACCATAATGCCCGGCCGCAATCCCACCATGCGGAACACGGGAAAGGCGAGCCAAACGGATTGGGAAATGTTACATTCCTGCGTCGCTCGGGCGAGCCGCGCCGTAACGCTGGCAATCGCTGAGCAATCGGAGACGACTGGATGGCGAAAGAAGAATTGCTGGAGTTCGATGGCACGGTCACCGAGGTTTTGCCCGATGGCAACTTCCGGGTGAAGCTCGACAACGAACATGAGGTGCTGGCTTACACTGCCGGCAAGATGCGCAAGTTTCGCATTCGAACGGGAGTTGGTGACCGTGTGATCGTCGAAATGTCGCCCTACGACCTCCAGCGCGGACGCATCAGTTTCCGTCACAAGGGCGACGCGCCCGCAGCGGCTCCGCAGCAGCGGCGACCGAACTTCCGCGGCAGGCGTTAAACCATCGAGGGCTGGGGCAGCCGCAGATATTCGGGGGGCACGCAACTATCATCGGAGCCGGGCGTGCCAATAGTACCTCCTAACTTTCTTTCGCATCGTGCTGGCGATCATGGTCGCCAGCACACTCAGTTTTGCTAACGCAGAAGACGCTTTCGAAAGAGCGACCGCAGAATGCGGCCGAGCGGCACACGTCCGATAAAGGCGTGCTTCGCCTCCTGCCGGCCGATTCTGTCACCGAACATGCGGTCGATACGGTGCGCGGCGAACTTGCCTATACGGCAACCGCAGGCACCCTCGCCTTCTTCGACCAGTCAGGTGAGCAAAGCGCGTCGGTTTTCTACACGGCCTATGTTCTGAAAAACGGCGCAAAAAACCGTCCGCTTACATTTGTCTTCAATGGAGGGCCAGGCGCCGCCTCAGCTTTTCTCCATCTCGGCCTTGTTGGGCCGCGCATTCTCGATTTTGGACCGGACGGCCGGGATGCAGCACGAGCGAGCTTGCGTGACAACCCTGATACCTGGCTTGCCTTCACGGATCTCGTGCTGATCGACCCGGTTGGCACTGGTTGGAGTCGCGCGGTCAAGTCAGATGACGCCAAGCACTTCTGGAGTATCAACAGTGATGCCGACTCCATGGCCAAAGCAGTTGCGCTCTACGTGGCGAAGAACAACCGCGCCGATTCACCGAAGTATCTTTTTGGCGAAAGCTATGGCGGTTTCCGTGCAGCCAAGGCCGCACGTGCCTTGCAACGCGATCAGGGAATCGTGGTGGCTGGTATCGTTATGTTGTCACCGCTGCTGGAAGGCTGGCTGACTTTTGGTGACGATAGTTCTGCACTGCGGGCCGCCCTGCAACTGCCGTCACTGGCGGCGGCCGAGCTCGAGCGTCGTAAAGCGTTCACTCCTGAAGCGCTCGCCACGGCCGAAAAATTCGCGATGACCGATTATCTGGTGACTCTGGCCGGCCCCCAATTGAAGGGAAACGAGGCAAGCACGTTTTATCAGCGTGTGGCACAGACGACCGGGTTGCCGTTGGACGCAGTGGCACAGGCGCGAGGTTTTGCCGCCAATGCATACGTGAAGACGCTGCGTTCGGATGAGCGCAAAATTGTCAGCCAGTATGACGCAAGCTTTGCCGCTGACGATCCTTATCCGGAAAGACGATCGTCGCGCACGCCGGATCCGATTCTCGACGCCGTCTCGCGCGCCTATGGTGGAGCGATGGCCACCTATGCACGCAACGAACTCGGATTCCAGACCGATATGACGTACGCGCTTCTTGCGGGCGATGTCACCGGCCGTTGGGACTGGCAAGGAGGCCGCGTGCAGGCGAGTGCCGAAGACGACCTCCGCGTGTTGCTTGCTTACGGACCGTCATTTCGCCTGATGATCGCGCACGGTTACTCCGACATGATCACGCCCTACGGAATGACGCGCTACATCATCGATCACATGCCGACACTCGACCCGCCCGGCCGTGTGCAGCTCAAGCTCTATCGCGGCGGACATATGCTTTATCTCGATCCGCAATCGCGCAAGGCATTCAGCGCAGATGCGGCAACATTCTATCGGGCGGAATAGAACGGCCTGTAAGAGCTCCCTGTAATTCGCAACGCCGCGCGGCTATGGTTGTTGCAAAAGCCGGCCATATCAGGGGAGGAAGCGATGAAGGGGCAATGGATCGCGACGGCGCTTCTGGCGCTCGCGGCTACGAGCGGCGCGCAGGCGCAGGACTATCCGACGAGGACGGTGACGGTGATTGTGCCCTTCGCGCCCGGCGGACCGGCCGACATCACGGGCCGCATCGTGGCCGACATCTTCTCCCGCCATCTTGGTCAGCAGTTTGTTGTGGAAAATGTCGGCGGCGCCGGCGGCACGATCGGCACCCTTCGCGCCGCGCGCGCTCCGGCCGATGGTTACACCGTCATCTCCGGACACATGGGCACGCATGCCGCAGCGCCCGCGTTTTATCCCAATCTTGGCTACGACCCGGAGAAGGATTTTGAGCCGATCGGGCTGATCGCCGAGCAGCCCGAGTTGCTCGCCGTCCGCAAGGATTTCCCCGCCAACAATCTCCAGGAATTCGTCGCCTACGCGAAGGCTAACGAAAACAAACTCAACATGGGACACGCCGGCGTCGGATCGGTGTCCTACGTTGGTTGTCTTCTCCTGAACTCGGCGATCGGCATCAAGCCGACCATGGTGCCGTTCACCGGCACGGCGCCTGTGATGAATGCCATCCTCGCGGGTCAGGTCGATTACGATTGTGATCCGGTGCTCGGACCGCTGCCGCACGTGCGTGCGGGCACCGTCAAGGCACTCGCGATCGCCACGAAAAAGCGAAGTCCGTTGCTGCCCGACGTCCCGACTTCGTACGAGCAGGGCCTGCCAGAATTCGACTGTGCGCCTTTCTATGCTGTGTTTGCACCCAAAGGCACGCCGAAGGCGATCATCGACAAGCTTGCCGAAGCTCTGAGCAAGGGTCTCAGCGAAGAAGGCGTGCAGAAGCGCCTGGCTGAACTCGGCGCTGACATCGCAGAACCGAACCGCCGAGGGCCGAAGGCCCTCGGCGATCTCGTACGAAGCGAGGTTGCCCGACTGATGCCGATCCTGAAGGACGCGAGTGCCAAGTAGGACACGTTTGCGGCCTCAGCGGAGTTGCCGCCGCCAAGGATCTGTCGACCTTTCGTGGTCGGACTCTGATCAGGCTCCGGTCGCGTCAGTGACGCATTTCTTGGTGAAGCTGTCTTTCGCAGCACCAGCCAATTTCTTATCGGCCGCCGACTTGGCGCACGTAGCTTTCGCGTCTGTTTCGCACTTTTTCATAAAGCTCGTCATCGCGGCACCCGCGAGCTTCTTGTTGCCGGCTTCCACTTTGCAAGAATCCGCATACGCGCTGCCGCACGCCATCAGCAGTGCCGTCGTCAAAACGAGTGCTTTCATCGTTCTCTCCCTTTCTGATGTCTGAACGTGCGCGAGCACCAGGCGGAATCGATTCCGCAATGTCTGACAAAAGGTGTTGAACTCGCGCCGCCGCCCCGGTGTCTGTCGCACAAGTCATACTACCGGCTTTCCTTGCCGCGCCGAAGGCATTGCGTGGAAGAACGCACAGCAGTCTGGCCATATATATGCTCTTTATATCTCGCCATTTCCGTCAGTTAGGGAGGGCAAACTGGGGACTACGTGGCCGGCGATCTATTGGGATTCGAGCCAATGGCTGTGATAAGGTCCGGCGACCGGCGTCATGAGGGCGCCGGACCCATAAAATGTGCAAGGATTACGGGGGTTTCGATGCGTTTGAAGGCGATGATCACAACTCTTGCGGCCGTCGGCCTGCTCACCGGCACCGCCGCCGCACAGGACGGCACGCTCAAGAAAATCAAGGATACCGGCACGATCACGATCGGCCACCGCGAATCCTCGGTTCCGTTCTCCTACTATGACGACAAGCAGCAGGTCATCGGCTACGCCATGGACCTCTGCAACAAGATCGTCGATGCGGTGAAGGCGAACCTCAAGCTCAACAATCTCGAGGTCAAGCTGCAGCCGGTGACCTCCGCCACCCGTATTCCGCTTCTGGCAAACGGCACCACCGATCTTGAGTGCGGCTCAACGACGAACAATCTCGAGCGGCAGAAGCAGGTCTCCTTCACAATCACTCATTTCGTGACCGCCAATCGCTTCGTCTCGAAAAAGGCGGCCAATCTCAAAAAGCTCGAAGACCTCAAGGGCAAGACCGTCGTCTCGACGTCCGGCACCACCAACATCAAGCAGATCACCGAACTCAACACCGAGAAAAACCTTGGTCTCAATATCCTCCCAGCCAAGGATCATGCCGAGGCCTTTTTGATGGTCGAGACGGGTCGCGCAGCCGCCTTCGTGATGGACGACATCCTGCTGTACAGCCTCGTCGCAGGTTCCAAGGCGCCCAAGGACTACGATATCTCCACCGATGCATTGTCGGTCGAGCCGTATGGCATCATGCTGCGGAAGGACGATCCGGCCTTCAAGAAGGTGGTCGATGACGCCATGGTCGCCATCTACAAAGGCGGCGACATCAATAAGATCTACGACAAGTGGTTTCTCAATGTGATCCCGCCCAAAGGGATCAATCTTGAGGTGCCGATGAGCGCCGCTTTCAAGCAGGTCATCGCCAAACCAACCGACAGTGGCGATCCCAAAGACTATCAATAGCCTCCAGATTAGCGCTAGACTTGGCGGCGCGGTGTCAAAGCCGCGCCGCTTTTGCGTGAGGGATGGGGCGGATGAATTACAACTGGAATTGGGGCATCTTTTTCCAGCTTTCCCCGGACGGCACCTATACCTACCTGCAACTTTTGCTGTTTGGCGCCGGCTGGACACTGGCGACGGCGCTCCTTGCATGGGCGATTGCACTTTCGGTCGGCACGGTCGTCGGCGTCATTCGCACTTCGCCGAATCCGTGGCTCGTGCGGCTCGGCAATGCTTACGTCGAGTTGTTCAGAAACATCCCGCTGCTGGTGCAGATGTTCCTGTGGTACTTCGTGCTGCCCGAGGTCATGCCGCAGGCGATCGGCGACTGGCTCAAGCAGTCGGCCAACGCTTCCTTCTACAACGCGGTGATCTGTCTTGGACTCTATACCTCGGCGCGTGTTGCCGAGCAGGTCAAGGCCGGAATTCTCAGTCTTCGCACCGGACAACGCATGGCAGGTCTCGCCATGGGCCTGACGCTGCCGCAGACATACCGATACGTCCTTTTGCCGATGGCATTTCGCATCATTCTTCCGCCATTGACCTCTGAATTTCTCAACATCATCAAGAATTCTTCGGTGGCCCTGACCATCGGACTCATCGAGCTCACCGCAGCGGCACGCTCGATGGCCGAATTTTCCTTTCAGGTCTTTGAAGCATTCACAGGCGCTACCCTGATCTACATCATCATCAACATCGTTGTCGTAAACGGGATGCGTTGGCTCGAACGGCGCGTCGCGGTGCCTGGGTTCATCAGCATGGGTCAGCCGGCGGCGGCGCACTGAGGGCGAAAACGATGTTCTCCAATTTCGACTGGAACGTCATCCTCCGCTCGCTGCCGTACCTGTTTTTCGACGGCATGCGCTTTACGATCATGCTGACCTTGATGGCCACGGCCGGCGGCATCGTCATCGGCACGTTGCTGGCGATGGCGCGACTTTCGAATATTCCGGGTGTGTCCCAGGTTTCCGGCGCCTACGTCAATCTGATCCGGTCCATGCCGCTGGTTCTGGTGATCTTCTGGTTCTACTTCCTGGTACCTTATATTGGGCAATGGATTACAGGCGCGTCGCGGCCGATCCAGGTCGGTGCGTTTCTTTCGGCGCTGGTAACGTTCACACTGTTCGAGGCCGCCTATTTCTGCGAGATCATGCGTGCCGGAATTCAGTCGATCCCGCGCGGCCAGGTCCAGGCGGCAGAGGCGCTCGGCATGTCCTATTGGACTTCCATGCGGGAGATCATACTGCCGCAGGCGTTCCGCAATATGCTGCCGATATTACTGACGCAGACCATCATATTGTTTCAGGATACATCGCTGGTCTACGTGATCTCCGTCACCGATTTCCTCGGGGCCGCATCCAAGATCGCCCAGCGCGACGGCCGCCTCGTCGAGATGTACCTGTTCGCCGCGGCGGTCTATTTTGTCATTTCGCTCGCCGCCTCCTACAGCGTGCGCCGCCTGCAGAACCGCATCGCCATCATTCGCTGAGCACCCATGATCACAATCAGCAAAGTCAGTAAGTGGTACGGCAAAATTCAGGTCCTGAAGAATTGCTCGGCCGATGTTTCTAAGGGCGAGGTCGTCGTGGTGTGCGGTCCATCGGGATCGGGAAAATCGACGCTGATCAAATGTGTCAATGCGCTCGAGCCGTTCCAGGAGGGCACCATTACAGTCGAGGGAGTTTCCGTCGGCGACCCCAAGACCAATCTGTCGAAACTGCGCGCTCGCATCGGCATGGTGTTCCAGCACTTCGAACTGTTCCCTCATGTTTCCGTCATACGCAATCTCACACTGGCGCAGATCAAGGTGCTCGGACGCGACCCGAAATCCGCCGCGGAAAAGGGTATGAAACTTCTTGAGCGCGTGGGGTTAGGCGCACACGCGCAGAAATATCCCGGTCAACTTTCGGGCGGTCAGCAGCAACGCGTCGCGATCGCACGGGCGCTGGCAATGGACCCCATCGCCATGTTGTTCGACGAGCCGACCTCCGCGCTCGATCCTGAAATGATCAATGAAGTGCTCGACGTTATGGTGGCGCTTGCCAAAGAAGGAATGACGATGATCGTTGTCACCCACGAAATGGGCTTCGCCCGCAAAGTGGCGAACCGCGTCGTGTTCATGGACAAGGGCGAAATTGTCGAGGACGCGCCAACTGCGGAATTCTTCGGCAAGCCACGCAGCGAGCGGGCGCAACTATTCCTGTCGAAAATTCTGCAACACTGAAGCCGCAAAAGCTTGAAGATGGTTTACGCCTGTCCGCGATGAGGCGCGAAGGCGATTGCACCGCCCTCAGGTAACAGCACGAGTTCCGGATTGTCGTCCGTTTCCATCGGCCCCTGCGGTGCAAGCTCGACCCATGCCTGAAGCATGTCTTCACCGTCACGCATTCTCTCAAAAAGGGCACGGAAAAAACCGGCGAACGCAGGCCCTTTGCGGTTAAGTGTAAAAACCAGATTGGCAATCTTTGGCCCGGGAAAGCCCATCGCATTCTCGATTGTGTCTCCAGGGACCGGCGAAGCTACGACGAGAATCCTTGATCGCGACTCCTGCGCAATCTGGCGCACACCGACCGCCGGTGTCCCTTGCAGAGCGCCGTTCGCCGCAAAACGCGTATAGAGAAAAAGTATGTCTGCCGTCGGTATCTGTCGTGCGGTCGCTATATTTGTTGTCTCAAAAAGCGCTGAAACAGCCGCAAGATCTTCAGAGAGAAACGACGCAAAATCCACGCCTGAGAGGTCGGCAAATCCTACTGCGCGGGCAATCTTGCGACTCATTACGCGATGACGTGATTTTGCTACGGCGCCTTACGCCGTTGTTGCGACGGCCGCTTGATGAAGGCGGCGTTATCCGCTCCGAGCGGCGGACACACCGACTGTTCGAGACGCTTTCCATTGATCTTGATCGGATTTGCGAGCGCCCGCAGGCCCGGCTTGGCGGGGTGCGGCACGTTCGAAATCATTTGCGTCTCTGCAAGATACGGATTGTCGAGAGACTGTGCGATATCCAGAACAGGCGCGACAGGCACGACGCCGTTGAGCTTGTCGAGCCAATAACGGGTCGGCTGCTTGCGAAATTCGCGATCCAGAATGTCCGTCAATTGCTCGCGATTGGAGTGACGCAAGGCTGATGTGTTGAATTGCGTTTCCGATTTCAGGTCCGATCGACCGATGGCATCGGCAAGTTCGAGCCAGAACTTGTCAGTCATGCACATTATGAAGATCCACCCGTCGGCCGTCGGATAGGTTTGCACCGGCGCAAGAGAATAGTGCGCGCTGCGATGCTGTCGGCTCAAGCGCAGCCCGTCATTGAGGTACCAGGTCGCTACATATCCCAGCTGATGGACGGCAACATCGAGCAGGCAGGTGTCCACGTCGCAGCCTTTTCCAGTCGAGCGGGCCTGGATCACAGCGGCCAGAAGACCAAACGCAGCGGTAAGTCCGGCGGTCTGATCGACCATGGAAGGGGCGCCGATCCGCGACGGGGGTCCTTCAGGTTCGCCCGTGAGATGCATCAGGCCCGACTCTGCTTGCATCAAATAGTCGTAGCCAGGCCAGGACGCGCGGGAGCTGTCGCGTCCGTAGGCTGAGAGATGGACACACACGATCGATGGCTTGTGCTTTTCCAGGCTTGCATAATCGAGGCCCATCTTTGAGGGCAGGTCCCCGCGCAGGTTGTTCATGACGGCATCGGCAGTCAGTGCCAGATCTCGAAGCGCCGCCTTGCCTTCTTCCGTTCTCAGATCAAGCGCGACACTCTTTTTGTTCAGGTTGAAGACCTGAAAATACTCGCTGTCATTGTTGCCAAGAAAATATGGCCCGGTCTTGCGGGCAGGATCGCCACCAGTAGCCGCGTTCTCGATTTTAATGACTTCTGCGCCGAGGTCGGCCAACAGCATCGTTCCATAAGGTCCTGCGCCGAACTGTTCGACAGAGACGATCCTCAATCCGCTGAGGGGCTTCATGTCGCGGGATTCCGTTTTATGAACTGCCTGGAGATGATGATTCGCTGCATCTCATTGGTGCCTTCACCGATGCAGGTCAAAGGCGCATCACGATAGAGCCGCTCAATGTCGAATTCTTTCGAATAACCATACGCGCCGTGAATGCGCATTCCCTCGATCGAATTCTCAAGCGCGGCTTCGCTGGCGAAATATTTTGCCATACCGGCTTCCATGTCGCATCGCTCGCCGCGATCAAACGCCGCCGCAGCGTCGAGTACGAGAAGACGTGCGGCGCGAGCCCTCGTCGCCATCTCACCCAGCTTGAGCTGGATCGCCTGATGCTCGCAGATCGGCTTGCCAAAGGTCCTGCGTGTCTGCGCGTAGTCCGCGGCCAGTTTCAAGGCTCCTTCGGCAATGCCGACACCTCGTGCGGCGACGTTAATGCGACCGAGCTCAAGACCGCTCGTCGCCTGGTAAAATCCCTGCCCTTCGACGCCGCCAATAAGATTGTCGGCGGGAATACGATAGTCTTCGAAAGCAAGCTCTGCCGTATCGATCGATTTATATCCGAGCTTCTCGAGTTTGCGACCGACCGTGAAGCCCTTTTGCTTGGGTGCAATGAACAGACTCATGCCTTTGTGGCGCGGCTGAGCCTGGGGATCGGTTTTGACGAGCAGAGCAAAGCATGAGCCTTCCGCGCCGTTTGTAATCCATGTCTTCGTGCCATTGATGACATAGTCGTCGCCGTCACGCCGCGCGGTCATGCGAATGCCCTGAAGGTCCGTGCCGGCGTCGGGTTCAGTCAGGGCAAGGCCCCCGCGCACTTCTCCGGACACGATCTTGGGCAACCACTTTGCTTTTTGCTCTGGTGTGCCGAATTTCTCGATCGCCAGCGCCAGCATCAGGTGCGAGTTGATGATGCCGGTGACAGACATCCACACCGACGAGATGATCATGATCATCTTGGAATAGGTCATCGCCGAAAGGCCGAGCCCGCCGTGCTCCTCGCTGACGGTCGCACCGAAGAGTCCGAGCTCTTTCATCTGCTCTACGACCGTCGCCGGGTATCGGTCCGCGTGGTCGTACTCGCGAACGATCGGCTTGAGCTCGCGCATCGTCCAGCGCTCGATGGTATCGAGCAGCTGGGCATCCTCACCGGTATTTGACATCGGGGATGCAGACGTAACTGTCATCGGTCGCCCTCCGATTACGATTGGAATAGCCGCTTTGAGGCCAGATCCGCCCCCTCTCGCAAGGTCCGCAGTTTTGCCCAGACCACATCTTCCGCGACACGGCCCCAGCCGGCCGACGTATCGAACCCGCAATCGGTTCCGGCCAGAACCCGTGAAGGATCGCCCACTACGGCTGCTACGCGCTCAATTCGATCTGCGACGACCTCGGGATGCTCGATGATATTGGTGAGCGGATCGATTACGCCTGCGACCAGCACCTGATCGGCGTTCAGCGGCACTTTACCGAAGCAACGGAACTCATGCGCATGGCGCGGCCCGGCAAACGGCAAGACCAATCCCCCGACTTTCGCCTGCAATATGACAGGCAATATTTCTTCAAGCGGCACGTCACTATCGTGCGGCGACTCTGAGTTCCCCCAACAGACGTGCAGCCGAACACGATCGGCCGCTACGTTTCGCAGAGCACGATTGATTTCGGTGATTACAGCTTCGACAAAGGCAAGAAATTCGCCGATCGGCTTATCCTTGTAAGAGATATGGCGCTCAAGCGCGAGGTCCGGCGCGTCGATCTGCAGCACGAATCCCGCCCGCACGATGGCTTCGTATTCGATCCGCAGCGCCTCGCCGAGCGCCTGCAGATAACCTTGCAGCGTATCGTAATGTTCATTTTTGATCGCCGCTGCAACAATGCCGGGCGACGGTGCATTCATGAACGACTCCACGAAGATATTTGGCGTGAGAGCAAGCACGTCCTTGAAGTCGCGGCACTCAGCTTCAATCGCTGCGGAATCCTTATAGCGGACATCACCGATCGCCATTGGCAAGCCCTCATTCGGCGAGACGCGCGCCTGGCTCGAGGTTTGCTGCAGCCACCGTTTCTTGAACACCGGATAGCGATCAACATCGGCACGTGACGGCCGTTGCCAGGTCCCGCCGAGGCCGGTCAATCGCTCTTTCAAATAGAGGAAAAACGAATCCCGCTGTTGCTCACCGTTGTTTCCAACATCAATGCCAGCCTCCGCTTGCTTCGGCACGATGGCACGCACCGCATCGAGGCCGGCCGCGGCAATTTCTTTAGAATCAACACTTTCACCGAGCGCGCGCCGAACGAACAGGCGTGTCAGGTTCTCTGGTCGCGGCAGGCTTCCGGTGTGTGTGGTCAGTATTCGGTCAGTACTTCGAAGCATCACTGCTCTTTCGCAATCCATCGACGGCGGCACACCCAAGCGCCGCCGTCTCCGGCCGCATGAGGATCAGTCTACTTGAGCCGACCTGTCTTGACGTAAAACTGCCGCTCTACGTCGGCATAGGCGTTCAGGTCCGCAGCCAGATCTTTGGAATTTTGCAGCTTGGGATCGAAGAACACCCCCTGCTTGCGATATTCCGCAACCAACTCGGGATCCTTCATCGCAGCCTGCACTGCCGCGGCGAGATAAGCCTTGCGGTCGGCCGGTGTCCCTTTCGGCACCACCGCATAACGAACGAGCTGCCAGAGATATTCGTTGCTGCCGAACGCCTCGTTGAAAGTAGGCATATCCTTGAGGAAGTCCATGCGACTTGCCGATGCGACCGCGAGCGGAGCTACTTTGCCGCCCTCGAGATAACCACGGAATTCCGAGAAGAACCCCTGCGCGATATCGACATTACCGCCGATCAAGGCGGTGATGCCGGCGCCGCCACCCTGGAACGGCACGCGCAGGAACTTCGCGCCGGAATTCGCCTCGATCTGATCGAGGATGTATTCCCACATGCTGCCCGGTACGATGGCGACACGGATCGTGTTGGGCTTTTCCTTGGCGGCATTCACAATGTCTTTGATCGACATGCCCTTGTAGGGCCCTTCGGTGGAGCCGACCCAGATCAGAGCGTCGCTGTTAACATAGGCGATCGGTTCGAGATCGGTGTACGCCCAGCGTCCTTGCGCGCGCAACATTGCGTCGCCCCACAGAAGGCTCGCGATGACACCTACCGTGTAGCCGTCTGGTTTCGCCTGAGTTGCGAGATATGAATGTCCAACCATGCCGGCACCGCCAGTGCGGTTGTTGACGATGATGCGATCGCCGCTCACGTTCTCGACCTGTTTCGCAAGCAACCGCGCACTGACGTCCATGCCACCGCCGGCCGGATACACGACCGTGAATTCGATCGGCTGAGTCGGGAAATCTTTCGGCTTCAGTTTTGCGAGTTCTGACTTCGGATCGCTTTGCGCGCCGGCAGGCGTGGAAAGCAAAGCAATGACCAAGGCGTAAGCAATCCCGGCCCATTTCATGATAGCCCTCCCTCGTTTTTGGTTCGACGACGAAACATCAGATACGTCAGTACCGCACTTGCTGCGAGCAGCACCGCCGCCACCGGACGTTTGGCAAGGATCATAGCGCCGTCGGGCGACATGACCAGAGACTGCCGGAGCGACTGTTCGAGAAGGGGCGCGAGCACGAAGGCTATGACAAACGGCGCAAGATCGTATTCGAGTTTGCGCAGCACATAACCGCCTATCCCGAATCCGAGCATGACCCAAAGATCGAACACGTTCTTGTTTGCCGAATAAGTGCCGACCACGCATAGCAGCAAAACGACCGGAAACATCACGCGGTACGGAATGCGCAGAAACTGTACCCAGAGCCCAACAAGGGGCAGATTCAGAAGCAGGAGAAACACGTTGCCAATGTACATGCTGGCGACGATCCCCCAGAACAGATCGGGTCGTTGCGCAATGAAGAGCGGCCCCGGCTGGATGCCCTGGATGATCAGCGCCCCGAGAAGCAGCGCTGTCACTGGATTGCTGGGTATGCCGAGTGACAAAACCGGAATGAGGCTGCCCGCAACCGCGGAATTGTTCGCTGATTCCGGACCCGCGACACCCTCGATCGCGCCCTTGCCAAAGCGCTCCGGTTGAGCCGCGATGCGTTTCTCCAGCGCGTAGGACATAAAGGCCGCGGTCACGGGACCACCACCAGGAACCAATCCGAGGAGAAATCCAAGTCCGCTGCCTCGCAGTATCGGCCGCCAGGATGCGCGCCAATCGGCGAGGGTCGGCCACAGGCCGCGGATGCGATCTGCCAGCAACGTCGTCTTTGCCATTGTTTCAACGTTGCTGAGGATCTCGGCGATTCCAAACAACCCGATGACAACCGCCAGAAGCTCGATCCCACCACTGAGATCCACCGAGCCGAACGTATAGCGCTCGCGCCCATTAACGACATCGAGCCCGACCGCCGCGGTCAAACATCCGAGCGCTATCATCAACACGCCCTTGATGGTGGAGCCTGAAATCATGAACAATGTGCAGACCAGCCCAAGCACCATCAACGCGAAGTTCTCAGGTGGGCCGAAGCGAATGGCGATTGCGGCTATGGCCGGCGCAAAGAACGTCATAATGACGACGCCAAGCGTGCCGGCAATGAACGATCCAATCGCCGCAATACCGAGCGCTGGACCGGCCCTGCCCTGCCGCGCCATCTGGTGGCCGTCAAAACAGGTCACCACGGATGCGGCTTCTCCCGGAATATTCAGGAGTATGGAAGTCGTCGAGCCGCCATACATCGCTCCGTAGAAGATCGAACACAGCATGACCAAGCCGCCGACTGGCGACAGCGTAAACGTTACTGGAAGCAGCAGCGCAAGCGCTGCGAGCGGACCGACTCCAGGCAGCACGCCGACGAGCGTACCGATCAAGCTACCAAGAAAACAAAGATAGAGGTTTGACGGCGTCAGGATGACGCCAAAGCCGGTGAGGAGCCCGTTCAGCGCCTCCATGATCTACCAGCCCCACGGTCCGCGTGGCAGCGCCATGCCCAGCATTTGGCCGAATAGCCAGAACACCGATGCGGTCGATATGAAAGCGAGCGCCACAGCGCTCAGCCAACTGCTCTGGTCCACAGCACGGAGCAGAATGATCATGGTGATGAAACTGGTTACGGAAAAACCGAGATATGGCATGCCGGCCGCCATCACGATCAGTCCGACGATTACGCCAAGAACGCGCCACAGACCTGCACCGCGAGGAAAATCCGGGGCCACGCCGGAGGGTCGAAGAACGAGAATGATCCCTGCACCCGCCACAATGACGCTCGCGATAAACGGAAAAAGTCCACTTTCGGGGCCGGCCGGACCGACCAGGCCAAGCGACCACGCATAGGCGGCTGACGCGGCGCCAAACACGATCCAAAAGACATTCAGGGTTCGCTCAAACATTCATCGCTCGTCTGCACCGACTGTGCGCTCATAGAGCAATTGCCGCGGCCTCGCCTTCATGGATTGCGCAAAACAGATTGCGCGGCGCCATGCAGTCTCCGATCCGACGCGTCTCAATTCCTGTCAGCTCGATCGCCGCAGCCAAAGTATCATCGGCCAATCGCGGCGTAGACCAGACAAACAACGCGACATCATCAATCTCGCCCAGCCCACCGGTAAAGGTGTTGCGCCAGGTCAGGACGTTGTTGTTGAGCATGACAGGTTCCGCGGCCAGAACGATCTCCACTTTCGCTTCATAGAGCCGGCGGTAGACGCCAATCGCGCTGCAGTAGTTCACATTTCTGGCAATCTGCGTGCGTGGGGTCAGAAGAAAGACACGGGAGTATCGTTGTGCCAACCCGTCCGCGACGCCATAGGTTGCGGCGCTGTGATCCATGTCGAAGAGGACGACAGTTCCCTTCGCGCGCTCTTTGGCGGATTGCGGGTTCCAATCACGCGCCGCGATACCCTCGCCTTTAAAATTGTCGGGCCGCCGCTGATGAGAGCCAGTAGCCACGATGACTCTCTCAGGTTTGATCGCGAGTACGGCGTCCACATCCGTAGCTTTGCCGGCTTCGATCTTCACGCCAGCTTTGCGCGCCTGCCTCTCCAGCCAACCGATCAAGTTGTGATATTCGCCGCGGCCGGGCAGAGCGATCTCCCAATTCAGCTTCCCCCCAACACGGGTTGAGCGACTGAACAGGGTCACATCGTGGCCAGACTGGGCGGCCACAGCGGCCGCCTGCAAACCTGCAGGACCCGCACCGATGACGGCAACACGCCGTTTTTTCGACGCAACCGGCGTACGCCAACCCGACTCGCCTTTTTGCCCGAGCTGCGGATTGTTGACCTCCGCGAGCGGTTTCCCGGCGTGAATCTCGCCCCAGCAGAAATTATCGTAGCTCGACGGGCGTATCTCGTTGGTCTGTCCATCACGTGCTTTCGCCGGCCAGTCCGCGTCTGCGATCAATGCGCGCGTCAGGCCAACAAGATCGCAGGCTCCGTCAGCAATTGCGGCCTCAGCTTCGCCAGGTGTCGCGATGCGGCCGATTGCCATTACCGGCTGCCCGGCGGCAGCGGGGCGCAGCTTCTTGTGGATGTCCAGAAAGTGCCCGTGCCGAAAATACATATCCGGCACATGGGTCTCCAAGCTCAGGGTGAAGTTACCCTGACTGTAAGCGAAATAGTCGAGCACATGATCGCGCGAGAGAAGAGCCGTTATGCGCGCTGCCTCCTCGGGGTCGATGCCGCCGACGACGCCTTCGTCACCAGGCATCTTGAGTCCGATGACGAAGTCGCTGCCGCATGTTTGCCGGATGGCTTGCGCCACCTCACGCACAAAGCGAACGCGATTTTCGAGAGAGCCACCATACTTGTCGGTTCGTTGGTTGGACCATGGCGAGAGGATTTGCGTGATGAGGTAACCGTGCGCGCCATGTAACTCCACGCCACCAAATCCGCAGCGTTTGAGACGTCCCGCAACTTCGACATACCGGTCCGCCACCTGGCGCATGTCATCGGTGCTCATCACGTGCGGGACCGTCCAGCTGTACGCATCGGGTTGATTGGAGATCCCCTTGGGTGACCAGATCGGACTCCAAAGCTGCTGTCGTCCGGGATGCCATAGTTGACCGACCAGACAGGCTCCGTGACCTTCGACCTCTGCAGCAGTCGCTTTGAAGCCATCTTCGTTGGCAGAATCGAAAGCAGTGATGATCGCACCTTGCGCCAGCGCCGCCGGGTCGACCGCAAGGATTTCGGTGATGATCATTCCTGCCCCGCCTTTGGCACGTTCGGCCAAAAAATTGATCCAGCGAGGCGTAATGCGATTGCCCGAGCCGTAGTTGGTCAGGGTAGCAGGCAGCGCAATGCGGTTTCTCAGGGTGCGGCCCCCGACCTGTAGCGGACTGAACAGCCGGGTAAACTGACCGCCCTCACTCATATTTCATCACGTGACAAACGACTTGGCTGATGGCCTTGCATTCGACTATGGGCAGCGGTCGACCGCAAGGGATGGTCGCCATTTTTTGCGATCGATATAAGCGGTTCAGGCTCTCGCTGGCTTGACGCGCGAATCCCTGCGGCGCTGCACAGCGACAATCTCGGCCAGAATTGAGATCGCGATTTCCTCAGGAGTAATCGCCCCCAGATCGAGCCCCGCAGGCGCCTTGAGCCTGGCGAGCTGTTCTTCGGAGATGCCACGGCGGACCATTGATGATTTCAAGGCTTCAGCTTTCTTGCGGCTGCCGACGAAAGCGATGTACTCGGCATCAACCGCAAGCGCGGCAAGCAAGGCGGCTTCGTCGCCGCGGCCTTGTGTCGAGATGACGATGTAACGAGCCCCCGGCTCGTCGACTGGAAGCGCGTAGCCTTCAATGCGCCGGTCGATGTCGCCAAAGGCGGCCTGCTCATCCGACGGCGCGCAAGCTGTGACCGCAAATCCAGCACGTTTGGCAAAGTCCGCGACAGCTACGGCAACCGGGCTCGACCCACAAATGACGATCTGAGATCGCGGCAAGACGGGCTCCACGAAAATATCCATCGTGCCCTCGCTCGGACACATGTTCTTGGCAAAGCGTACCCCACCCTGCTCTTCGCCGGACGCATGGCCTTGCTGATCGAGCAGGTCCGGCGGCTGTACGGAAACAAGACGAGATTTTCCGTCGGTGAGTGCGTCCTTGGCCGCCTTAAGGACCGCCGCGCGTGCACAGCCACCACCGATCCACCCTTCCGAAATCGTACCGTCCGGCAGGATGACTGCCTTTGCGCCAGCCTTCGCTGCCGTCGCCGCCACCGTGCGGACGACTGTCGCGAGAGCAAAAGGCTCGCCGGCCGCTTTGCGTGCCGAGATGATGCGCAGGATGTCGCAGGCGCGATCCATCAAATTCTCGCAAGATAAGGTTCGAGGGCGGCAAGGCTTTCGAGATTATGCGCCGGCGCAAACAGATCGACATAGGGCAGCGCCGCCTGCATGCCGCGCGCCTGCGGGCTGTAATCGCGCCAGCCGATCAGCGGGTTGAGCCAGATAATGCGTCGGCACCGTCGCCGCAGGCGTCGCATTTCCTCGCCGAGTTGTTCGGGTGCTCCCGTGTCGTAACCGTCCGAAACGATCATCACCGCAGTGCGCGAATTGATCACACGTCGCGCATGCCATCGATTGAAGGTTGCGAGGCTCTCGCCGATTTTGGTGCCGCCGCCGATGCCCTGCGCCATCAGCGCAAGCTTGTCGACCGCACGCGTGACGTCACGATCGCGCAGCGACGCGGACACATGCGCTAGTCTCGTATGGAAAACAAAAGCTTCCGATTCGTGAAACGCATCGACAACACCGTGCAGGAAGCGAACGAAAAACGCCGTATAGAGGCTCATTGAACCCGACGCATCGAGAAGAAAAACCAGCCGCAATGGTTTGATCTTGCGCCGGCGCCAGGCGAGATCCAGTAACGTGCCGCCATGCGAGATATTTCGGTGAATGGTGCGGCGCAGATCGAGACGTCGTCCGCGCCGGCGCACGCGCTCGCGACGCACCAGCCGCGCCCGCATTACCCGCGATAGCCGCGCCGCGAGTGCGTGGGCTTGCGCGATATCGGCAGCGTCGACGATATGGCGCAGATCAGTGCTTGCAAGGTTCTCGATCCGAGAAGCCCCCTCGCGCCTGCCGTGTCCGTCGCCAGTGTCATCTCCAACGTCGTGGCGTCGTTCGGAATGATCCGGAAGGCCCGCCGCTCCTGCCGGCGGTCCAGCATCCTTGAGATGTCGATTCGGCGCGCGTCCTTCAAATGCCGAGCCCGCAAGCACGCGCGCCTGATGAACATCGCGTCCCAGCCAATAGGCGTCGAAAATCTCGTCGAAACGTTGCCAGTCCGAGTGCGTTGCGCAGAACAGCGCGCGAAATGCAGGCTTCAATGTGGATGGCCGCGCCGCCAGGTGTCCTGCAAGAATCGCGAGTGCGTCTCCGGTTTCGGCCAGGCCGACTTTGAAGCCGTTGTCACGTAACGTACGCGCGAAGCCGGCCAACCGGCGGCGCGCGGCAAACCACCCCGTTGGTTCGTCCAAATTCCCGCTTTCGCGGGAGGACGCGGATTGTCGCGCGCCGGCACTCACTCAGGCCACCTTGCCCAGCAGCCGTTCGGTAACTTCGCGCGTAAGGCGGCTGCGATCCTCACGCGTCTTGAGCAAACACATCATGGTCTCGTGCACAGCCTCCGGCTCCTGCCGCAGATCGTGCAAATCGAGACCTGCCAGCGTTGCCGCCCAATCCAGGGTTTCGGCAACGCCAGGAACCTTGCGCAGATCCTCCTTGCGCACGCCCGCCACCATGCGCGCAATCTGCAGGGCCAGTGTCGTATCGATGCCCGGCGTGCGGGTGATGATGATCCTTGCTTCGCGATCGACGTCCGGGAAATCGACATAGTGATAGAGGCAGCGCCGGCGCAGAGCATCCGACAGTTCGCGAGTCCCATTCGACGTCAGCACAACGCGGGGGATCGACGTGGCCTTGATGGTTCCGAGTTCCGGAATACTGACCTGAAAATCGGACAACAGCTCGAGCAGGAAAGCTTCAAATTCTTCATCCGCACGATCCACTTCGTCGACGAGAAGCACCGGGGGCTTCTCGCGACGGATCGCAGCCAGCAATGGCCGTTCGAGCAAATAGCGTTCGGAAAAAATGTGCTCTTCAATGACGTCGGCGTTTACGCCCGCACCCTCTCGCGTCTTGATAGCGAGGAGCTGACGCTGGTAATTCCACTCGTAGAGCGCTGCATTCTGATCGAGGCCTTCGTAACATTGCAGCCTGATCAGTTCGGCGCCATGGACTGCAGCGAGAGCCTTTGCAACTTCGGTCTTGCCGACGCCTGCTTCACCTTCAAGCAGCAGCGGCCGCTTGAGGAAGTCCATCAGCCATATCGCGGTCGCCACATCGTGATCGGCAATATAGCCAACGGCGGCCAGCCGGTTCGAGATATCGTCGCGGTTTAGGATCATGCTGTCCCATTACATATGCATGCGGCGCCGGAACCGCTCTGGCGCCGCAAATGCCTGTCCCGTCGCGCTCTCACCGATGCAGTCCGAGTTTGTCGGCTGCCGTCCACGTGCGCCAGTTGTCGTGCGGCATCGCGATATTTGTCGAACCGAGGAACGCAAAGGCATCGTTCACGGCATTCGAGAAGCACGGCACGCCGCCCACGTTTGGACTCTCTCCAACCCCTTTGGCGCCAATTGGATGGTGTGGGGATGGCGTCGTGGTCCAGTCGGTCTCCCATCTCGGGGTCTCAACAGCGGTCGGCAGGAAATAGTCCATCAACGATGCGGTGGTCACGTTACCATCCTCGTCGTAGTGGATTTCCTGACCCATCGCGATACCGAAAGCTTCGGTCAGTCCGCCATGGATCTGGCCCTCGATGATCATCGGATTGATGCGCGTGCCGCAATCATCGAGCGCATAGAACCGGCGCACTTTGCTCGAGCCCGTATCGACATCCACATCCATCACGCAGATGTAGGCGCCGAAGGGATAAGTGAAATTTGGCGGATCATAGTAGTTGATCGCTTCCAGACCAGGCTCCATGCCAGGCGGCACTTCGTGATACGCCGCCCAGGCAAGTTCAGTCATTGTCTTGAAGCGTTCCGGGTTGCCCTTCACGCGGAAGCGATCGACATCCCATTCAAGATCGTCGTCGTGCACTTCCAGCATGTAGGCGGCGATCATCTGCGCCTTGGCCTTGATCTTGCGGCACGCCATCGCGGTCGCTGCACCCGAAACCGGCGTCGAGCGGGACCCGTAAGTGCCAAGACCATAGGGTGCCGTATCGGTATTGCCCTCTTCGACCGCAATGTTATCGGCGGGGATTCCCAGTTCGGTAGCGATAATCTGGGCGTAGGTCGTCTCGTGGCCCTGCCCCTGCGATTTCGTCCCGAGACGACAGATGCCGGTGCCGGTGGGGTGAATGCGGATCTCGGCGGAATCGAACATCGCGATGCCGAGGATGTCGCAATTGCGCGAAGGTCCGGCGCCGACAATCTCGGTGAAGAACGCCATGCCGATGCCCATCAATTCTCGCGTCTCGCCGCGCTTGAATGCTTCCTGGCGCTTCTTCTGCTCTTCGCGGAGTTGTTTGTATCCGACCGTCTCCATCGCCTTCGTGAGGGCGGTCTCATAGTCGCCGGAATCGTAGACCCAGCCGAACGCCGAGGTATACGGGAACTGCTCACGCCGGATGAGATTCTTCATCCGAAATTCAGCCGGATCCATCTTTAGCTTCAACGCCATGATGTCCATGGCGCGCTCGATCGCGTAAGCGGCCTCGGTGACGCGGAACGAGCAGCGATAGGCGACGCCGCCGGGCGCCTTGTTCGTGTAGACGCCGTCGACAGATACGTGTGCGGCCGGGAAGTCGTATGAGCCGCTGATTATACTGAACAGACCGGCCGGCCACTTGGTGGCATTGGCACAAGCATCGAACGCGCCGTGATCGGCGACCGTGTAGCAGCGCAGGCCTGTCACCTTGCCGTCTTTTGTAGCCGCGATTTCGGTCTCCATGAAGAAGTCGCGCGCGAACGCAGTGGTCGAAAGATTTTCAATGCGATCTTCCACCCATTTCACCGGGCGGCCGGTCACGATCGACGCGACGATTGCGCAGATGTAACCCGGGTAGGCGCCGACCTTGTTGCCGAAACCGCCGCCGATATCGGGGGCGATCACGTGGATCTTGTGCTCGGGAATCTTCGAGATCAGCGAGCCGACGGTTCTGATGACATGCGGTGCCTGGAACGTACCCCACAAGGTGAGCTCGCCTTTGATCTTGTCGAATGACGCTACGCACTGGCAGGTCTCGAGCGGGCAAGGATGCACGCGCGGATAGGGGATCATCTCCTTGATCGTCACATCCGCCTTGGCAAAGGCCGCGTCGGCCTTGGCCTTGTCGCCCGCCTGCCAATTGAAGACATGGTTGTAGTGCTTGCGCGGGCCGTGAGCACCTTCCTTCTTGTCCTTTATGTCTTCGCGAATCACAGGCGCATCTGCGGACATCGCCTTGAGCGGATCCACGTTGCAGGGCAATGCCTCGTACTCGACCTCGACCAGCTCAGCGGCATCTGCCGCGGTGTAGCGATCTTCGGCGATGACAAAGGCCACTTCCTGGTTCTGGAACAGCACTTTGCCGTCGGCGAGCACCATCTGCACATCGCCGGCAAGCGTCGGCATCCACGCGAGATTGACGGTCTTTAGAGTTTCCGCAGTGATGACCGCCACGACGCCGGGCACCGCGGCTGCCTTGCTCGTGTCGATCTTCTTGACGCGGGCGTGCGCATGCGGCGAGCGCGTGAAATCGCCGTACAACATGCCTGGCAACTTGATGTCATCGACGTAGTTACCCTTGCCTTGAACGAAGCGAATGTCCTCGACGCGCTTGCGTTTGCAGCCCATGCCCTGGAGCTTTTCAGCGCGTTCGGCGGAGGTGGGGGTCATGTCGTTCATTCTGCAGCCTCCTGGAACGGCACGCCGCTGATCTTGGCGGCAGCGTATTGAATGGCTTTGACGATGTTCTGGTAACCCGTGCAGCGACACAGGTTGCCTGAGATGCCGAAGCGAATTTCTTCTTCGCTCGGATTCTTGTTTTCCTGCAGCAGGCGATAGGCCCGCACGATCATGCCCGGGGTGCAGAATCCGCACTGGAGTCCGTGCATTTCACGGAAACCCTCCTGAAGTGCATGCAACGTTCCGTCTGCCGCGGCCATGCCCTCAATCGTGCGGATGTCGGCACCGTTCGCTTGCACCGCGAACATCGTGCATGACTTCACCGACTTGCCGTCGAGGTCGACCGTGCACGCACCGCAATGGCTGGTATCGCAACCGATATGCGGACCCGTGAGCTGAAGTTGTTCGCGCAGGAAGTGGATGAGCAGCAGACGCGGCTCGACCAGCTCCTCCACTTTCTTGCCGTTCACGGTCATGGAAATCTGGGATTTCGCCATGGCTTACTCCCTTAGCTCAAAGGCCGGCGCGCGCTTTGGCGCGGGCAAGGGCGCGCATCAGCATCACGCCCGCCATCTTGGTGCGATAGGCAGCGGGCCCGCGAGCGTCACTCGCCGGCGAGGTAATAGCTTCCGCGGCCGCCACCGCTTTTTTCACTGTCGCAGCGTCGATCGCCGAACCGGTCAGGATCTTGCCTGCCTCTTCGGCCCACAACGGCGTCTCCGCCACGTTGGTCAGGCCGATCGAACAACTGGTCACCTTGCCTCCGCTTGCGGTCAGCACCACGGCAGCTGCCGCTGTCGCGTAGTCGCCGATCTTGCGTTTGAGCTTTTCGTAGGCGTAACCATGCCCGGCCTGCGGAGTCGGGATACGAATGGCGGTCACGATCTCGCCTGGCTCCAACGCCGTGAAGTAGGCGCCCTGGTAGAACTCACGTGCCGCGATGCGGCGCTCGCCTGATTTGCCAACCGCGTGATAGGTCGCGTTCAGGCACATCATCACCGCCGGCATATCATTGCCAGGATCGCCATTGGCAACGTTACCGCCGATCGTGCCGACGTAACGCACTTGCGGATCGGCAATCTGTGTTGCGGTTTCAGCCAGTATCGGAACTTTCTTGCTCAGCAGGTCCGAGCCGATGACCTCGTGCTGAGTTGTCATCGTGCCGATGACGATGTCCTTGCCGTCCTCGCGGACGCCTTTGAGGTCGGCGACCCCGGCAAGATCAATAAGGTGCGAGGGGCTTGCGAGCCGCAACTTCATCATCGGAATAAGGCTGTGCCCGCCCGCGATTGCGCGGGCGTCGTCGCCGAGACTGCCCAAGAGGCTGACGGCTTCCTTTACCGACGATGGACGATGATAGGCGAATGACCCCGGTATCATGGGTGTACCTCCCGGAAGCCCTTGACCGGTCGGTTTACGACCGACTTGCGGTCCCTGAGGCGGGCGTCCTGTCCATGTGACTGCAGTCAGCGTGGCGAATTCGCGCCGCGGCAGCAATGACGTATTTATGATGCGAGGCGCGCCTGCACCAACAGCAGCAAAGATTGCACGAATAGCAACACGAATTGCGTCAGAACTACTGACGTGATTGGCCTAGCTGGCCCTGGCGTTGATCCGGGATTTCAGCCAGCCGATGCGGCTGCGGCTCACCGGTACGGAGTAGTGGTCGCTTGCAGTAAGCTCCACCATCTCGCTGTCGCCGTTTCGTCGATGTCCGATGACCCGATCGATGTTGATGATGTGACTGCGGTGGACGCGAATGAACCGGTTCTTATCGAGCCGCGATTCCACTTCCCCGATCGCCAGCGGACAAAACAGCTTGAGGGTGCCGTTGAAGACATATGTGTAATGAGCGTTGGCGTGAACGGCGACGACGTCTTCAACGGCAATGAATTGCGTCGCGCCGTCCCGCTCGACCGGCAGATGTTGGGCGATGCGCGGCGGCGGCTTACCGGCACCGCCGAGTGGCGCATAGGTTCCCCGACCGAACTGACCCTCATGATCTTTGCTTTCGACGGATTGAACAGGGGCGGCAGATGCGCCGGCAACCTGCAAGCTTTGCGCGAATACTGGCGCGTTTTTCACCGAAGAGGATTCTCCCCGCGTGCGGTCCGGCACGAGGACCAAAAGGAATATCCCCGACACACAGAAGGCAACCACTGCAACCACGATTGCCAATAAATCAGATGAAAGTGCGGGGGCACTCGAGGTGGCCGGCAGAGGAAAAAGCTTCATTCCCGCCATCGCAGTGTAGTGCATTCCCGAAACAGCTATTCCGAACGCGACCGAGGACAATATCAATGGAGGTCGACGTACTTCTCCCGTCGCAAGCCAAAGCGCCAGCCCGGATGCAACGATGGCTATGATGAGGCTCGCCATGACAAGGAACGGCGCGTGTTCCATGTGCGCGCTCGCATGCAGCGCGGTCATGCCGATGTAGTGCATGCTGAAGATACCGGCGCCCATCAGGCACGCAGACAGAAAGAGGCGCGGCAAGGAAACCGGGCCGCTGCTGATCGCGAACACGGCGACACCGACGACAAGCACACAAACCAACAGCGAGAGCAGTGTCGGGAACACCAGATAATCGATCGGAAACGATATTCGAGCGGCCAGCATACCGACGAAGTGCATTGTCCAGATGGCAACCGCGAGGGAGAAAGCCGCGCCGGCAAGCAACACGCGTCGTCGAACCCCGACAGCATCGCCGAGCTGGCTTGTCAGGGTGAACCCGACATAGGCACCCTGGATTGCCATCACGATGGAAAGCAGGACGAGCCATGGCTCGTACACAACCTGCATACTTCATCCTTCCCGGTTCGTGATGAAGTCCCCCCGTGAAAGTATAAGTTGGAACGACTCTATTTCAAATAGGTCCCGGGTTTCTGGCCCCGCGGCGACAGTTCGTTTTTGCCTTCGAAAACAGGCACTACTTCGCCAGCTGCGCGAACACCGGCTCTTAGTTTACGGAGACCACGCGTTGCAGGACGTCCCGCAGAGCCGCGGCATCTCGGGCGCCGAACGTCGATTCAAACTCCTTCTGCGCTTCGCGCCATTTCGGCGCGGCGGCCTTCAACCGACTTTCGCCTCGGGCTGTAAGCCGCAAGCTGCGCGTGCGACCGTCTTCGCCCTCCCCGATCGTCAGCAACCTGTCGCGCTCCAGCGGGCGGATGGCGCGGCCGAGCGTAGTCCGATCCATGACCATCGATTTCGCCAGCTCATTGATCGAAAGCGGCCCAAGCCGGTTCAGTTTTGCGAGGATCGAGTACTGCGTGGTCCGCAGGCCCTCCGATGAAAGATGGCTGTCGTAGATCTGGGTGACGTGGCGTGCGGCCTGGCGAAGCGCCAAGCAATTGCATGCGGTACTGTCGACCATCTGGGATAAGGCTTTCTGCATAGCTCGCATTCTCAAATCGGGTACCGATCTTCAGAACCGCTCTTGGCAATAGGTGCGTATGCGCCTATTAATGTCAAGGAAAAGGTGCGTATACCCCTGTTCCTAGAAAGCTGGGAGGCTTCATGTCCGCGTCCCCACCCGATGTGATCGCCAAACCGCAGGAACGTAGCTTCTGGATCGCCGTCATCTGTGGGGGATTGATCCTTACCATCGGGATCGGTGCGCGCCAGAGTTTCGGCATTTTCCAAAAGCCAATAGCAGCCGACCTCGGCGTTGGGCGCGAGGTATGGTCCTTCGCCAATGCGTTGGCGCTGCTCCTGATGGGTGGATTGTCGCCGTTCGTCGGCAATATCTCCGATCGCTTTGGTACAGCACGGACGGTCGCCTCCGGTGGCGCGCTCTATGTTGTTGGCATGTTCATGATCGCGTTTGCGACCGAAAGCGTGATGCTGACGGCCGGAAATGCATTGTGTGGCGTCGGCATGTCGGCCGCGGGATTCGGCCCAATCTTTGGCTCCATCAGCCGACAAACTCCGCCCGAGAAGCGCTCCATCGCGCTTGGCGTTGCGACGGCCGGTGGGTCGTTTGGCCAATTCGCTATCGTGCCATTCGCGTCGCTGCTGCAGTACCGATTGGATAACTGGCATACGACCATGCTTATCCTTGGCGTGATGTCGATGGTGATGGTGCCGCTGGCCATAGGGTTGCGGGAGCATCGTGCGCAAACGTCGAAATCCGGCGCAGCGGGCACACAAGACGCAAAAGATGCGCTGCAAGAAGCCTTTCAGACGTATGGCTTCTGGTTACTGACCGTCGGCTTCTTCGTGTGCGGCTTCCATGTGTCATTCATCGGATTGCACCTCCCCTCGTACATTTCCGATAAAGCAGTCGGCATGTCGTTCTTTGGTACGCCGATCTCGCCTCTCGAGCTGGGAGGCTGGGCGATCGGCTTGGTCGGCCTGTTCAACATCGTCGGCTCTTTGATCTGGGGCTGGCTCGGGAGCAAGCATCAGAAGAAAGACATGCTGGCGTTGCTCTACGCCTTGCGGGCGCTCGCATTTGTGATGTTTCTGGCTTTGCCCCTGTCATGGGCGTCAGTGCTGCTGTTCTCCGCTTCGCTTGGCTTCCTCTGGCTCGGCACTATTCCACTGACCAGCGGCCTCGTCGGCTATATGTTTGGGCCAACGCACATGTCGATGCTATGGGGCATCGTGTTTTTCAGCCACCAGTTGGGGAGCTTCCTCGGCGGCTGGGGCGCCGGCCGGCTCTACGACATCCAGGGCAATTATGATCTAATGTGGTGGATCTCAGTTGGCCTCGGCATATTTGCGGCCGTAATTCACTGGTGCATTCGGGAGCAGCCGGTGCCGCGCCTGGCGATTTCGGCAGCGCCGGCATAGTCGGCGCCGGCAGATGAATCGGGTGAGTCTCATGACCGAACCGTCGTCCGCTCACACTCCTTATTTGCTGCTGTGGTCGACCGGTGTTGTCGCCCTTGTGCTCAGTATGGCGGCCTTCGCTCTTTGGGGCACCACGGGCACGCGCACCTTGTTCGACATGATCGTCGCCCTCTGCACTTAAAGAGCGCTTACAAATTACAAATCGACACGATTGGCCGCGACTACATCTTTGTTCCAGTCCAAACCGAGGCCTGGCGCGTCGGGCACATGTATCAAACCGTCTTTGATGGCGTACGGTTTTTGCAACACTGGATCGGCCCAATCCTGCCATTCAAGCCAATGCGCCGTTTCCGTGACCCGCATGACATGAGCGGCGACCTCGGGGTAAAGGTGAGTCGACATAGGTATACCCGCCGCGCCGGCAATAGCCGCTGACCTCAGCCAGCCCGTAACGCCGCCGATGCGCATGAAATCAGGCATCACAAAGTCGCAGGCCTTGCTCTGGAGCGATCTGTGCAGATCGCGCGGACCATAGAAATTCTCGCCAATCTGGATTGGCGTGTTCAGTTCGGCTGCAAGCTGCACGTAGCCGTCGAGATTATCATAGACGATCGGCTCCTCGATCCAATCCAGACCCAGGTCATCGATTGCATGACAGCGCCGCAAGGCCTCACCCAAATCCAAACCTTGATTGAAATCGATCATAAGGTGCATGTCGTCACCGACCGCTTTCCGCACCGCCAACACTGTTTGAATGTCGTCACGCAATTTTTCGCGGCCGAGCCGCAGCTTCAGGCCGGTAAAACCACCCTCGTCACGCAATTCGATCGCTTGCTCCGCCACTATGCGCGGTTCCTGGAGCCACAGTCCGTTACTGTTGTAAGCCTTGACCGGACCAACCGACCCCCCAAGAAGAACACACAAAGGGACACTGGCCGCTTTGCCGAGGGCATCCCACGCTGCCATGTCGAGGCCAGAAACAGCGATCGTCGACTGGCCCTGATAACCCACAAAGTGCAGTGATTTGCGCGCAAGGTCGTAAAGTTCAATAGGCACGAGTTTTCGGCCTTTGAACATTTCACCAAGATCATGAAGCGCCGGAACGAGGTACCTCATGGTCTTCGTCGTATAGGGTTCGAGATAGCTCCGCCCGACAACGCCCTCTTCCGTATGGAGATCGATCAATATGAGCGGCCAGTCCGTAAGGGTCGCGATGCGCGCGACCACGGGCCGCTTGAGTTTCAGAACAACCGGAGTTGCTTTGATGTTTCTGATCGTAAGCGATTGAAATGGCATTGCCCGCGTCCACTGTTCGCAGACGGTTGATCGGCTTGGCACGCAAAATTCTCGAGGAAAACCATTTCAGGATCGGCAAATAATGTAAATTCACTGGTCAGTATACTTTTGGTCGGAGGCGCAAATGCGCATGAAAACTGAGCAAACCAGACAGCGCATTGTCGACGCGGCATACCAATGTTTCTGGCGATCCGGCTTCACCCGCACGAGTATCGACAGCATTGCCGACCGGGCGAAACTCACTAAAAGAACGATCTACTCTTATTATCAGAGCAAGGACGACCTTCTGGCGGCTGTCCTCAATCATCACAATGATCTGGCCGGCAAGCGACTAAGCCACATCGGCGATCAAATGCCCGCCGATCCCGACGGAATGATAGAATCCTTCTTCGATCAGCTAGCAAGATGGGTCGCAGCAACCCCGCGTTGGGCTGGGCCGGGTTTCACCAAGCTCGTCGTCGAACTTGCGCATCTTCCTGGCCACCCGGCCCGCAGCATTGCCCGCCGCCACAAGGCGACAACAGAAACCTGGCTTGCGGAGCGACTGTCAAAGGCGAACGTTGCCTTTCCGGCCGAACGCGCTCGCGAAATAATGCTTTTGATGGAAGGCTCGATGGCCTTAACGCTTATTCACGGCAACAGCACATACATTGACGCTGCCAAAAACGCCTCAAGACAGCTCATCAAACCCGATAAACAATTCGTACGGAAAAAGCTCGCTTCAAGTCACTAACGAAAGTGACCTTTCGAAGCTCGCGACCGAGTTATTTTTGAGAGGGCCGTTGAACTTCAACCTCTTCGTAAATCAATGCGCGCAGATGTCGTCTCAATTGGAGATAGGACTTGTCATCTTCATCGCGTGGTCTGGGCAGGTCGACGTTGATGAACTGTTTCACGCGACCCGGTCGCCGCGTCATTACGGCGATGCAGTCCGATAGCTTGATGGCCTCGTCGATACTGTGAGTCACAAGTACCACAGTCTTTGGTTCACGCTGCCAAATTCGAACGAGTTCGTCTTGCATAAAACTGCGATTTTGGGCGTCCAGCGCGGCGAACGGCTCATCCATCAAAAGCAGCTGCGGCTGAACAGCCAGGGCGCGTGCGATAGCAACGCGCTGCCGCATTCCCCCTGAAAGTTGATGCGGAAACTTGTTTTCAAAGCCGCCCAGACCAACCAGATCAACGTAGTGCCGCGTGAAGTCCTGGCGCTTGTGCGTGGGCAGACCTTTCATTTCGAGACCGAAACCAATGTTCTGGGAGACATCCATCCAAGGAAACAGTGCGTAGTCCTGGAAAATCATCGTGTTCTGCCAGCCAGGCACGCTGACCGGCACTCCGTCGACGGCAATACTGCCGGTCGTGGGAGGTTCGAAACCCGCTGCAATGTTAAGCAGGGTCGTCTTGCCGCAACCGCTGTGACCGAGGATGGCGCAGAACTGGTGGTTCGGAACCTCAAAGCTCACATCGCGAAGCGCCACTACGCTTCCTGTCGCGTCGCCGTCGCCGTAAATCTTGGACAAGTTCTTGACAGCAAGATGGCCCATCTCACGCTCTACCTGCTCAGCGCCAATGACCACGGCAGAAATTTGCGTCCCAAGGTCCGAATGGCAGTATCGATCAAGAGTCCCACCAGACCGATGGTCAGCATGCCGACGACGATCGTGTCGGTGCGCAACATGCTTCGCGCGTCGTTGATGAGAAAACCGAGTCCGGAATTCGCGCCAACAAGTTCAGCCGCTACGAGCGCCATCCAGCCAACTCCCAGTCCGATTCGTACGCCGGTGATGATCTGAGGCAGCGAGCCCTTGAGTACAATGCGCGAAAGGACCTTGCGCTCGGGCGCACCCAGACTGCGGGCCGCCCGCACCAGGTTCGGATCCACATTCTTCACCCCGACAATCGTATTGATCAGGATCGGAAAGAACATTCCCAGGAAGATAATGAATTCATTTTGCGCGTCGCCGATACCGAACCAGAGGATGCTGAGAGGTATCCATGCCAATGGTGGAATCGGACGCAGAATCTCCATGATGGGGTTGACTTGATTGTAGACGAGCCGCCACCACCCCATCGCGATTCCAAGAGGGATGGCCGTCGCGGCAAACAAAAATGCCGAGGCTTCGCGTTTGAGACTGGCGACGAGATGAAAGAAAAGTTCACCCGATGCGACCAAACCAGCAGCCGTACGCGCAATCGTTGTTGGCGCCGGCATGAGTACCGCCATGTGCGGATCGATGCTTGGCAACCACACCGTGGAGGCGAATTGCCAAGCCAGGATCAGCAGCAAAAGCAGAGTGAGATTTGGAAGGAATGCTAAAATTCTGCTTTTTCGCATTCCCGCAGACGGCGACGCCAACCCGGTGTCCTCGCTTTGAGTCGATGCGCTCAAATCGGGCGACCTTTCCTCATTGGAAAAAACTCTGCCTCAAGGCTCGATCGGTTCTGGGCCTGCGGGTAACTTCGCAAAGACGAACTCATGGTTTGTAGATAGTTCCGCCGAACGACCATGGTCGCGTCAAATCGCCCGGTTCAGGCCACGGCTGCGGCTCCTTAAGTGTATTGACGTTCGCATAATTCGGATACGGAAGGGTACCGATCTTGCCCGTCCAATTCGCCGGGATGAAGGGTGCTTGCGTTGGGATCTTCCAACCAAGCTTCTCGTACGTCTTCTCCATGAATTTTGTATCGAACGAATCCTCGTAGTCCTTGGCGCTTAGCGCCTTTGTGACACGGTTACGATCTTTCAGCCATTTCGCAATGCGCGCGTTTTCCTCGCCCCACAGCTTCGCGAAGGGATAGCTGTAAGTCGGCTTGTAGAGATTATTGTAAATCTGGGTTTGCTGAAGAAGCAGAGGTTTTCCGAAAGATTTCAAGGTCGGTTCTGCGGCGAGGAAATCGGCTGCTTTGTCTGGATTGAGCCTGATCCACAGGGTCGCTTCCATGAAAGCGTCGCTAATCGCCTGCACAACGTCCGGAACGTTGTCGATCAGTTCCTGTCGCACATAAAACATGCCTTCATAGAAGTTATAAGGAAAGATGGTATCGACCTCGCGGCCAGTCTTCCGCTCCTCGATGATAGTGACGGACGGCTCCCATGGCACAACTGCACCAATGCCTTTCGCCATCAAAATCTGTTCGCTGGGTGGCATGTTTTTCAGGATGACGTCCTTCCCGATCTGCAGCCCGATAACTTCAGCGGCTTGTGTAAAATAGAATTCGGCAGAAGAACCGGTGACGATGCCGATCGTCGCTGGCGGATTGCTGCCCTTGAAATCCGCCAGGCTTTTGATCGGTGAATCCACCGGCACGACGGTGGAATGTTTCAGGTTGGGGGCAACAACAGCGATGGCCCGAACCGGCACCCCGCGATCCAGCAGCGATGTGAATGGAAAATTTCCGCCGTTCCCAACCTGGATTCGGGCAGAGGCCACGGCCTCATTCACATCGGGACCTGCAGCGAACGCCTGGAATTTAGCTTCCAGACCGCGCTTTTGCATAAGCTCGGCCTTGTCCATGACGACGTTAATTGTGTTCTGGCCCGAGAAGGGGCCTTGCCAGCCAAAGCCCAGTGGCCACCAACCTTTTTGTTTGAGCCAGTCAATCGATTTGTCGGAAACTTTTTCATAGGGCTGCGGCCAACCCCATTCCGTAAAACTCTGAGCCGCCGCTGGAACCAATGCTATGAAAGTGGCAAAGGCCGCACCGGCTATCGCGCTCAATCGCGTTCTTGCTTGCTTGTGCATTTCACTCCTCCCCATTTTTGTTTGTGAGGCAAATGTCCTTTGACTTTTCAACTTTCGATGCCGGCTTCTCCAGCTAGACCGGCTCGATGACAAACAACGTGCGTCCGTACTCGACGAGCTCGCCATTCTCCGCACCGATTTGGGTGACCCGGCCAGCAATCTCGGCGTTGATCGTCGTAAAAAGCTTCATCACTTCGATCAGGCAAAGCGCCTGGCCGATGCCGACAACAGAGCCTATCTCGACGAAAGGCGGCGCCTCCGGATTGGGCGCGCGATAGAACGTTCCGACCATCGGAGCGGTAACTTCGATCTGACCCGCGACGGCTTCGACTTTTCGTGCGGCGCCGCGCACCTTCCGAGGCGCGGCAGAGGAAACGGTAACAGGCGCGGAGCCGCGCTCGACGTACTCGGCCGCTGCGCCTGGAGCGGCGCCATTCCGGCGTACCACAAGTTTGATATCGCCTGTCTCGACGATAAGCTCATCACAGGAACTGCTGTCGATGAGCTTTATAATCTCGGCAATCTCATCGTATGTCAGGCTCACGTGTTCTCCTGTCCGTTCGGATCGGACCCTGTTTCATCGATGGTCGCCGTCAATCGATCGGCCGTGGCTTGTAGAAGCGGTACATGGTGCAGGCTCTGCTCTAGTGACATGCGTGCAAGCGGAGCAGAAATTGCGAGCGCCGCGACCCGTTGCCCGCCCCCAGCGCACACCGGAACGGCGACACACACAACGCCGGCTAGAAATTCTTGGTTGTCAGTCGAAATCTCGGTCGTTCGAATGGTCTCGAGCTCTGCCTCAAGCTTTGCGACCTCGGTGATGGTGTTTTCTGTGTACCGATAGAGGGGAATGGACCGAAGGAGCAGCGCGCGCTTTTTTTCCGGCAGCTGACTCAAAAACAGTTTGCCCATGGACGTACAGTGCAATGGCACGCGCGAACCAGGCTCGAAGCGCAATCCAAAAGGCCATGCCGACTCCACCCGATCGAGGTAAATGACATGGCTCCCGGTCATCACTCCGAAGTTACAGGTCTCGCCGATCTGTTGTGAAAGCGCCTCCAGGATCGCGTGGCGTGGACCACGCAGCATCGAGGCGGCGACGATGCCTAGCCCCAATTGCACCATGCGGGCGCCCGGCACGAACCGGCGGCTCCCAGGTTCCCGCTGCAACAGGCCTTCCGCTTCAAGCATTCGCACGATCCGGTGCGCGGTCGGCTTGGGCAGACCCAGCAGCGCTCCGAGTTCGGAAACGCCGAGAGGGCGTCGAGCGGTCGCCATTGCTTCGAGAATTGCGACAGCCTTGACGGTGGGAAATGACTTGCCCGGCGCTTCCGTAGGCGAGGCCCGCCGTTCATCAAGCCGGCCGTCTTTCGACAGCTGTGTGCCGAGGATGGGCTGCATAAGGAAGTATCAAAAACCGAAACAAAACGTCTTGCAATATGAATTTATCCAGTGTGACATTTGAGGAAAGCACTTAGAAGAGCACAACTGGGAGGCGAGCGTTGCAGCGGGTGCTGGTCGCCAATCGCGGTGAGATCGCCCTGCGAGCTATCCGCGCCTGCCGCCAGCTTGGGCACCAAAGCGTCGCTGTCTTCTCATCTGCCGACGCGAATTCTCCTCACCGATGGGCAGCCGATCACGCAATTTGTATTGGGCCGCCGTCAGCAACCGCGAGCTATCTGAACGTCGCTGCGTTGCTGGAAACCGCGACCGCGATGAAATGCGACGCGGTCTATCCCGGTTATGGGTTTCTCGCCGAAAACAGCGCGTTCGTGGAAAGCTGCAATGAAGCCGGGTTGACCTTCATCGGCCCCGACAGTGATTGCATCTCCCGCATGGGAGACAAGGTCGCGGCGCGACGAACTGCTGCCGCAATTGGAATTCCGGTCGTACCCGGATCCGATCAGGGCTTTACCGTGGCCGAAGATGCCGGTGCCGTCGCAACCGATCTCGGATTTCCGCTTCTGTTGAAGGCAAGCGGAGGTGGCGGCGGCCGCGGAATGCGCGTCGTGACAGGCCCTGAGAATTTCGCGGCGCAGTTCGAGCAAGCTTCCGCGGAGGCCAAAGCCGCGTTTGGAAACCCGGAGATCTATCTTGAGCGGTTCTTCCCGCAGGTTCGTCATATCGAAATTCAGGTGTTCGGCGACCGGCACAGCAACCACGTCCATCTGGGTGAGCGCGACTGCAGCGTTCAACGTCGTCATCAGAAACTTGTCGAGGAATCGCCCTCGCCCGTGCTCGATCAAACGACCCGTGCACTAATGGCAGAAGCAGCCGTCGCCCTGATCAAGGCACTGAACTACGTCAACGCCGGCACCGTGGAATTCATCTTCGACCCTGAAAGCGGCAAGTTCTTTTTCATCGAGATGAACACGCGGATCCAGGTCGAGCACCCGGTGACTGAAATGGTCACGGGCACCGATCTTGTGGTCGAGCAGTTTCGAGTCGCCGCCGGCGAAAAACTCTCGTTCGGCTCGACGTTTTCCGTGGGAAAGACGGCAATCGAATTTCGTATCAATGCTGAGGATGCGACGCGCGACTTCCGGCCGTCGCCGGGTATTCTCAAGCGCTGGCGTCCCCCAAGCGGACGAGACATCCGTGTCGATAGCCATGTCTACGAAAACTACGCTGTACCGCCTTACTACGATTCCATGTTGGCCAAACTCATTGTCGTGGGGCCCGATCGCGCGGCCGCGATCGACCTCGGCCGGTCGGCGTTGACGCGTTTTCAGGTGTCCGGACTGGAAACGACGGTACCGTTTCATGCGTGGCTCCTACAACGACCGGAATTTGCGCGCGCCGAGGTGCACACACGTTGGGTCGAGGAAAACTTGCAGGTCGTGACCGCCAATGGCTGACAAGCGAAACATCAATCTGGTCGACGTGACATTGCGCGACGCCCACCAATGCCTGTGGGCGACGCGCATGACGACTGCGATGATGGAAGACTTGGCACCGCGCCTCGACCGTGCTGGATTTGAGGCAATCGATCTCGTTGGTGGCGCGGTCTTCGATGTTTGCGTGCGCTATCTGCGGGAGGATCCCTGGGAGCGGATGCGTATCCTCAGCGGCTGGGTCAAACAGACGCCACTGATCGTGATGACGCGCGGCCAGAGTCTGTTCACATTCGAATTTTTTCCGGATGACATCGTCGAGCTGACAGCAGAACAAATCTTCGCCAACGGCATCCGTTACCACACTCCCTATGACGCACTGAATGACATGCGCAACATGCAGGTGCCGGTTCGGGCAGCGAAGAAAGTCGGCCTCTATACCGCGGGTGGAATCGTTTACACCGTAAGCCCAGTCCACACTGACGACTATTATGTACGAAAGACACGAGAGCTCGTGTCGCTCGGGGTCGATGCCGTCTACATCAAAGATCCCAGCGGCCTGCTAACCCCGGAACGGGTTTACACACTGGTCCCGAAGCTCAAGGCGGCGTGCGGCAGCTTGCCCCTGCATCTCCACTCCCATTGCCTAACGGGACTTGCGCCATATGCCGCGTGTCGCGCCGTGGAGCTTGGTGTTGACGTGGTTCACACCGCGACATCTACGCTGGCCAACGGTGCGTCCCATCCGGCCACTGAATGGTTCGTCGAGAACATACGACGCGCGGGATTCAGCACACCGGTCAATCTAGAGCCGGTGCATGAGGTCGCCGAACGCCTGCGCTACATTGCCAAACGCGAGGGCAAGCCTGTCGGCGACATTGTTGAACACGACGCGTTTCACTACGAGCATCAGATGCCGGGTGGAATGGTGTCCAATCTGAAGTCGCAACTTGCGCCACTTGGGATCGCGCATCGCTTGCCTGAGGTACTCGAGGAGGCTGCGCGCGTACGTTGCGAGTTGGGCTATCCCATCATTGTCAGCCCCTTTGCGCAGTTCGTCATGACACAAGCCGTACTCAATGTGATGGGCAAGGAGCGTTATGCGACTGTGCCAGACGAAGTAAGGAAATATGTGCTCGGCTACTACGGTGAGATTGCCGGCCCAATCGATCCCAACCTCTATGATCGCATCACCAATGGGGCTGAGCCGACGTCAGCCCGACCAGGCGACTTGCTGGAGCCGGGAATTCCGAAAATCCGGCAGGAACGTGGTCCATTCGCTTCTGATGACGATCTTCTGCTCGCTGCCTTCTACGCTCGGCGCGAATATGACGCGCTGAAAGCGGCAGGGCCCATCAACACGAACTATCCGCTGGCCTCGACGCCACTGGTTACGTTGCTCAAGGAAATCGCGGGGCGACGTGACATCCGCTCAATTCATCTCGTCCAACAGGCCCGGTGATGCCTATGACAACTCCCGCCATAGTTACCGTCGCTATCACAGGGGCGATCCCCCGCAAGATTGACACGCCGGCAGTCCCGGTCACCCCCAACGAGCAGATTGAATCCACGCACGAAGCATTCGAAGCCGGGGCATCGGTTGCTCATATTCACGTGCGTAATTCTGACGAAAGCCCCAGCTCCGATCCGCATCTTTTCGCGCAGGTCCAGGAGGGGATTCTCAAGCATTGTCCCAAGATGATCATACAGTTCTCCACCGGCGGCCGCGGCCGCAGTCAGAACGAGCGTGGACGGATGCTATATCTCAAGCCCGATATGGCTTCGCTTGCCACGGGCTCGGTCAATTTTCCCGCGCAGATTTATGAAAATCCACCGCAGCTTGTCGAGGATCTGGCGCGATCAATGCTTGAATTCAACGTCAAACCTGAAATCGAAGTTTTTGACGTAGCGATGCTCTACAACGCAAAAAACATGGCTGATCGCGGTCTCCTTAAGCGTCCGTGTCAGGTTCAGTTTGTGATGGGCATTCCAAATGCCCTCCCGGCTCGGCGCAGGTTATTGGAATTTCTGATCGCCGAACTAAAAGATCTCATGCCCGATGCGACGTGGTCGGCTGCAGGAATTGGACGCCATCAACTCGAAGTCAACGCGTGGTGTCTTGAGCTTGGTGGGCACGTCCGCACCGGTTTAGAAGACAACATCAAGTTTGATAAGGATCGTCTCGCGCGTAGCAACGGCGAGTTGGTTACGCGTCTGGCAGGATTGTGTAATAGTTTTGGACGACATCCAGCGAGCCCTGCGGAAGCACGTAAGATCTTACAACTGCCGGCGGAATAAATCTGAGCGGCGAAAAAAGGGGGGAAACTATGCAGTCAAAATCAGAGTCTGGCGGTTTTGGAACATCGATCGGCACAATCGCATTCGCGAGTGCGGTTGGCACAACGATCGAATGGTACGATTTCTTCCTTTTCGGAGTAGTCACTCCCCTTGTCCTTAATAAATTATTCTTTCCAAACTTCGATCCTTTGGTCGGCACATTGTTGGCATATACGACTTTCTTCGTTGGATTCATTTCGCGACCAATCGGCGGAATTATTTTTGGCCACTATGGCGACCGTATCGGGCGCAAGACGGTGCTTGTTCTCACCATTTTGATCATGGGTGTCGCCACATTTCTGATCGGGTGTCTGCCAACCTACGCTTCGGTAGGAATCTGGGCCCCGGTAATGCTGCTTTTTCTACGCATCTTCCAGGGCATAGGGATCGGCGGCGAATGGGGCGGCGCGGTGTTGATGGCAGTCGAGCATTCTCCAGCCGGGAGACGTGGGTTCTACGGCAGCTGGCCGCAAATCGGCGTTCCGGCCGGCCTGCTCCTGAGTTCGGGAATGGTTTATCTGCTGTCATATCTTCCCGAGGCTGACTTCTTTTCCTGGGGTTGGCGGATAGCGTTTCTTGTCAGCGCGGTGCTTGTGGCAGTGGGCCTCTATATTCGCTTGAAGATCATGGAGACCCCGGCGTTCACACGCATCCAGGAAACCAAAAAGGTCGCGCACGTACCGTTCTTCGAGCTGATCCGTACTCACGGCAAGAATACTCTTCTTGGCCTTGGCGCCCGTTACATCGAGGGCGTTACCTTCAATATCTTTGGTGTGTTCATCGTTGGATATCTCGCGGGAACCTTGGGCCTGCCACGGCAGACGGCACTCGCCGGTGTGATGATTGCATCTGCAATCATGATCATCATGCTGCCGATTTACGGCAATCTGTCTGACAAGATCGGGCGCCGGCGGATGTTTGCTGTGGCGGGGCTGTTGATCGGAATTCTCTCATTCCCGTCCTTCTGGCTGATGCAAACCAAAGAACCGCTGTTGGTCTGGCTGGCGATCGCGATTCCGTTCGCATTCGTATATCCAGCGGTCTATGGCCCGCAGGCCGCATTGTTTTCCGAATTGTTCGATACGCGTGTGCGCTACACTGGAATATCGTTTGTGTACCAATTCTCCGGAATCTACGCGAGCGGGCTTACGCCGATCATCGCCACAGCGTTGTTGCCAGCGGGCGGCAACAAGCCCTGGCTGATATGCTTGTACGTTCTATTCGTCAGCATCATCAGCGCGGCTTCGGTCATTGCGATGACTGAGGCCCACAAACGAGATATGGCCGTCGACAACAAGTGAATGTGACCCCGACCGCGACACGATCATCATGGACCTCAACCTGAAAGGTCGCGTCGCGGTCGTCACTGGCGGAGCGGCCGGGATCGGCGAAGCCATTGCCCGCGCTCTTGCAGCCGAGGGCTGTCACGTGGGCATTCTCGACCGAAACGAAGTCGCCGCTCGCAAGCTAGCTAAATCACTCGGGGCCGGTACTCAATTTGCGGTCGCAAATGTTGGCGAGCCGACGTCAGTGGCTCAGGCATTTAGCCAGCTCGCGGCTCGCCACAACAGCCTCGACATTCTCGTCAATGCAGCGGGCGTCCTTTCAACCGGCCTTGTTGCCGATTTGCCGACGGCGGAGTGGCAGCGAGTGCACGAAATCAATCTGTCCGGAGTTGTGTATTGCGTTAAATCAGCGATTCCACTCATGCGCCGACAGAAACGCGGCCGGATAATCAACATTGCATCGGTGTCCGCCATGCGCGGCGGGGGTTCAGTCGGAAATACGCTCTATGGCGCAACCAAAGCCGGAGTGGTCGCCCTCACCATGGGACTGGCGCGAGAGCTAGGCCCTGACGGGATAACGGCCAACGCTATCGCGCCCGCGGTGGCCGATACTGCGATGACCAACGCCGCACTGACTGAAGACGTCAGGCGCAAAATTCTCGCCAGGATTCCCTTGGGACGGCTCGCCAGCCTGTCAGATATTGCTGACTTGGCGACGTTTCTCGCGTCTGATCGCGCGAGTTTTATTACCGGCACAGTTATCCCGGTCGACGGCGGCATTCTGACAACATAGCGGCCTTAGCCCATGGTCACGACCGAGCTTGCGGCTATTGCCATCGTCATTGTCGCAGGACTCGTGCGGGGCACGACCGGCTTCGGCGGCGCAATGTTAATGACCCCCGTCTTGTCCGTCCTTTACCCTCCGATCAACGCAGTCGTGATCGCGCTCCTTTTGGAAACCGCGGCGGCCTTGGTGATGTTTCCAGATGCGTTGCCAAAAGTACGGTGGCGTACGTTGTTGTACCTCACATTACCGGCGGTCGTGACAGTCCCTCTCGGCGGCTACTTGTTGCTAACCCTCGACCCAGGCATCGCCAGAAAGATAATTTCAGGCGTCGTGATTTTATTCAGTTCGATGCTGCTGTTCGGGTTTCGCTACGGCGGGACGCCGCGAGTTGCAACGTCACTTGCACTTGGCAGCATTGTAGGAGTGCTCCTGGGCGCGACAAGCGTTGGGGCACCACCTGTCATTCTCTATCTGCTTTCAGGCCCTGACCCTATTGCAGTCACGCGCGCCAATCTGACTGTGTTCGTAACAGCCATTTCCGTGATTGGGTTGACTATGCTCGCTGTGGCAGGCGCGATAAGCGGCGCACTCGCGACCACAGCTGTACTCCTGACCATTCCATTCCTGTTGAGTACCTGGTTCGGAGCCAAACTTTTTGGCCGATTGAGCGACACAGCCGTGCGCCGGTTCGCTCTTGGCTTGATGCTGTGCGTCGGAGTGTTCAGCTTCTTTACTTAAAATATGTGTTCGTCCCGGTATTCGGCGCAGAAAGCCAATGTCCGATAAAGTGGCGCGTTGGCCTACTCAGCCCGATAATCTGCTCGAGCCCATCACTGATCAGCTTCAGCGCACTTCAATTGGTCGGCTTTGCGCTAATTAAACTTGTTGGAGGCCGAGGATCTGACGCGCCTCCTGCGGTGTCGCAACGCGGCGGCCATGCTGAGTGACGGCTTGCGCCGCCAGCTGCACAAGTTCGGCGTTGCTCTTCGCGAGGCGGTCCTTCGAGATCCGAATGTTATCTTCAAGGCCCGTGCGAACCGCGTGGGCGCCACGCGCGAGAGCCCAGCCCATGACCTCCGCCTGATGCCGTCCTATTCCTGCCGCCGTCCAGGTGCAGGTCGGAAAAAGGCGTTTTGCTTCCGTCAGAAGAACGTCGAGCAGGTGCTCGTGCGCTGGCATCGCGTTCTGGATGCCCATGACGAATTGCACGTGCGGCCGCTCGTCCAGCAGCCCTCGGTCGGCAAGCCGCCGGGCGCCGTGAAGATGCGAAAGGTCGAACACCTCGATTTCTGGCCTGACGCCATTGTCCCTCATCTTGGAGGCGAGATCTTCCACAAGTGGCGTCTGATTCTCATAGACGATGCTGGGGAAGTTGACGGATCCCGTGGCCAGCGAGGCCATGTCAGGCTTTAGAAAAAGCGAACTGCCCCGGGCCTGCGGGTCCCGTCCGCGCCCTCCGGTCGAAAACTGCACGATCATGCCGGGACACTGGGTTCGAATACCCTCGCTCACCTTGGCGAAGCGTTCCGGATCCGAAGAAGGCGTTTCGTCGTCGTTACGCACATGGATATGTGCGAGGGTCGCGCCGGCCTCGAAGGCTCCCCTGGTGCTCTCGATCTGCTCAGCGGGCGTGATCGGGACCGCCGGATTATCCTTCTTGCGCGGCACCGAGCCGGTAATTGCTACGGTGACCACAACAGGCGTCATGGACTTTCCTCAATGTATCCGGCGCGAACGTTCAACGGCAGCTTTTCATGCGATTTGTTTTCGTCGTTCATGTGACGAGGCGAAGCAATCATTTGGCATGGCAGCCACTGCATCTATGGCAGCGATGTACCCTTGCGGCCCCAACCCACAAATGACGCCGGTCGCCGCGGTCGATGTAATGGAATGCCTGTGATGTTCGTCGCGGCGATGGATATTCGAGATGTGCACTTCGAAGATCGGCCCCTCAAACGTTTTCAGCGCATCTAGAATGGGTATCGAATGAAACGAATATCCCGCCGGATTGAAAATGATTGCGTCGGCTTTCGTCCTTGCCTCTTGAATCAAATCGACCAGAACCCCTTCATGGTTCGATTGATAGAAAGAAATGGCAATCCCTTTCTTCGCGGCATGTCCTTCGCATTGCCTTTGCACCTCGGCCAATGTGGTGGTGCCATAAATATGCGGCTCGCGCGTACCAAGCAGATTCAGGTTGGGGCCGTTTAGAACGTAGGCGCTCCGTTTCATGTGTCCTCACTCCAAGCAACGCGGCTAATGTTGGGACAGAATTTCGCCGAGGAACTTTCGAGTCCGTGCGTGCTGTGGGTTCTTGAAGAAGTCGGCCGGCGGCCCCTCCTCCACGATCGACCCTTCTGCCATAAAGATCACGCGATCGGCGACCTGGCGAGCAAAACCCATTTCGTGAGTGACCACGATCATCGTCATGCCCTCCACCGCCAGGCTGATCATTGTGTCCAGCACTTCCTTCACCATTTCCGGATCGAGCGCGCTCGTTGGTTCGTCGAACAGCATCGCCTTCGGCTCCATGCATAAGGCACGGGCGATTGCGACGCGTTGCTGTTGACCGCCGGAAAGCTGGGCCGGGTATTTGCCGGCTTGATCTGACACTCTCACGCGCTCCAGCAGGCGACGCGCTGTTGCTTCCGCCTTCGTGCGATCAACGCCCCGCGCGCGTATCGGCGCCAAAGTGCAATTATCCAGGACTGTAAGGTGGGGAAACAGATTGAATTGCTGGAAGACCATTCCCACCTCGCGGCGCACAGAATTGATTGTCTTCTGTTTGTCATCCAGGTGAACGCCGTCGACGACGATCCGACCTTTTTGATAACTTTCCAGATGGTTGATGCAGCGGATGAGCGTCGACTTGCCCGACCCCGATGGTCCGCACAGAACGATTTTCTCGCCTGCGCGGACCGTCAGGTTGATGTTCGTCAGGGCTTTGAAGTCGCCGTACCATTTTTCCACGCCTTCCATGACAATCATGGGCTGCGAGGAACCTTCGGGCGTTCTTTGCATGTTGCTCATGGCTCTGACGCCTTTGCGGGCTTACTCAGCTTGCGACGAACGAGACTCCTTCAACGCTTTCTGGCATCGGCGGAAGCGGCCGCTTCATCCATTTTTCATAGACCTTTCCGAGCTCGCCGTTGGCTTTGATCTGGTCAAGAAATGCGTTTACCGAAGCATTCATTTCCTTTTCGCCAAGCCGGGTACACGCGCCATTATAAATGCGCTGGAATTCGATCTTGTTTTCCCAGTAACCCGGTTTCGCTTCTTCCAATCGATCAATATAGAACATGTTGCCGCCAAGGCCCTCGACCTGTCCGGAAACGAGCGCTTGGATCGAAGCAGCGTCGCCATCGAAGCGAAGGATGTTGGTGCCGGCCGGCGCGTTCTTCGTTACTTGCGTATCCTGCGCGGCCGCGCGCGCGACACCGATACTTTTGAGCTTCGCCATGTCGGCAGGGGATTTGACCTCTACCGACTTGGGCGCGATGAGAAGAATGATGTTCGCGGCATATGGCCTGCTGAATTGCACCGCCTTCGCGCGCTCCGCGAACATTGCCATCGTCGCAAAGAGGATGTCGACCCGACCGGAGGTCAATGCCGGGATGCGATTGGCAACTTCGAGCGGCATGAACTCAACGGGCACACCCAGGTACTTGCCGTAAAGCAGACCGACGTCGGAATCGAGACCCTGTTGTTTGCCGCTTAAATCGACGTATCCCCACGGGGGGTTATCACCCTGGATGCCGATGATGACTTTGCCGCGTTTTTTGATTTCGTCCGGTGTGATCGCAAAGGCTGGTGCGATCAAAACCGCGGGCGCCACCATCGCGGCCGCACCGGTCAGAAGGAGCCGGCGTCGATCCAACTTTAGTTTTCCGTCCTGCATCTCACTAACTCCCTGGGGTTTTTGGTTATTGCAGACATTGCCGACGCACGATCATCTCGTGGCCGCGGCAAACTTGCTTTCCAACCGACTGCCGAAGAATGACAGCGGCCAGCAAAGGGCGAAGTACATCAGGCCGACGATTCCGAAGACCAACAGTGGTTTGAAAATTTGGTTTGAGACCATCGTGCCGGCTCGCGTCAGTTCCGTGAATCCAACGAAGGCGGCGAGCGAGGTGCCTTTGATGAGCTGGACGAGAAAGCCGATCGTCGCTGGAAGCGAGATGCGAAAGGCTTGCGGCAGAACGATATCTTTCGTTCGCCAGAAATAATTCAGGCTGAGTGCCTTGGCGGCCTCGACCTGGCCCCGGGGCACAGCCTCGATCGAGCCGCGCCATATTTCGCCCAGGTAGGCACTGGCATGCAGCGTGAACCCGATTGCGACCGCAATCCACGCGTCAATTTTCAGGCCATACAGTGCAAGTGCGTAGTAGACGACAAACAGCTGCATCAGCAACGGCGTGCCTTGGAACAGCGCAATATAACCGGCTGTCGTGCGCTCTACCGCCGGGTATCCCGAAGTACGAAGGAGTGCGATGGCGAGCCCGGTTACCGTACCGCACAAGAAGCTCACGATGGCGAGTACCACCGTCCACTTGAGGCCCTGGAGCAGAAATAGAAACTCGCCTTTGCCCATATGCTACTTCACCGGATAGGTGCTGATGTATCGCGATGAGATGAAGTTCAGAATGTTCATCACGATCCACGACATCACGAGGTACATCAAAGTTACGACGCCGTAGACTTCAAAGCTCCTGAACGAGTTTGACTCGACGCGTTTTGCGACCGAGGTCAGCTCGTAAGCTGAAACGGCTGAGGCGATACTGGTAGTGAGCGTGAGAAGCACGAACTGGCTGGCTAGCGAAGGAAAAACAGCGCGCAGCGCGGGCTTCAAAACGATGAAACGGAAGACCGACAGTTTGTGAAGTCCGAGAGCCAATCCCGCCTCGACCTGTCCTTTGTTGATCGACTGCACGCCACCGCGAATGATTTCGATCGCGTACGCTCCGCCGTTGACGCCCAATGCAATGATCGCAGTCGGCGTCGGATCGAGCCGCACGCCCGCAAGGGGCAAAGCAAAGAAGATGAAATAGATCTGGACGAGGAACGGTGTGTTTCTGATCAACTCGACGAAACCAATAACAAGCCAGCGAAATAGCTTTATCCGAGAGTCGCGCAGGACCACGCCGCCAATCCCGATCACGATCGCCAGCGCCATTCCGGCCAAGGCCAGCCAAAGCGTGCCAAGGCACCCCAACAGCAGCGCCGGAAGTGCATCAATGACGGGCGCGAAATCTAGCTTGTAGTTCAAAGTCGCTCCCACCGACCTGTCGCGTTGTCGCGCGGTCATTCTTTAGTGGCGTTTCCAACCTAGACCGTAGGTCAATGATAATCGTGGAGTCAATTGAGAACTCTTCTCTTCGTATGGTGATATGGTGTTTGTCTGATAGCTTCTTCTAAATCTGCAGGGATAAGCTCGTGCTTGAAAGGGTCGGCGATACTGAAACCGTTGGCGACGACGGCTATCGTCGCATTCGAAGCGACATAATTTTTGGTCACCTGCAGCCTGACCAAAAATTGCGACTCGAAGCGCTTAAAGAGCGCTATGGCGTCAGCATCAGTACGCTTCGTGAGATCCTCACCCGGCTGTCATCGGAAGGCCTTGTGGTGGCGGAAGCGAGGCGCGGCTTTGAAGTCGCGCCGGTGTCTGCGACCGATCTCAGAGAATTAGCCGAACTCCGCATTCTGCTGGAGAGTTACGCCATCGAGAAATCATTCGAGTGCGGCGACACTGAGTGGGAAGGCCGGGTCGTATCGGCACACCACAAACTCGCGGTGGTCGAACAGCGTATGGACTCATCGAAGCGGGAAAATGCTCTTTGGAAGCGTTATGACGAAGAATTTCATCAAGCACTGATCTCAAATTGCGGCTCGACAGCTCTTATGGAAGCCCATCGGCGGGCATTCGACCGATATTTTCGTTATCCCATGATCTGGGCAGACCGTCGGGGGGTCGAACCGATCAAGCAGCATCGGCAACTGATGGAAAGCGCATTGGATCGCAATTCCAAGAAGGCGAAGGCCATTTTGGTCGTGCACGTCAACAACTGCGTTGAGCACGCAATCGCCGGGGCGAAGCTCCGTTAGGGTTTGGACGGCGGTGCAAATGATTGATGGCAACACGATTCTGATTGCGCATCTAGGCTATCCGACCACAACTTTTAAAGCACCGATGATCTACAACCCGTACTTTCGAAAGGCGGGCATCAACGCCGCCGTGATGACGATGGGCGTCAGGAGCGAAGACTTTGCGGACGTGCTGCGCCCCCTCTTCAAATTGACGAATATCCGGGGCGCGTTGGTGACAATGCCTCACAAGGTTACAGCGGTACAGCTTCTCGATGAGGTCACGACGGCTGTCCGGGTTTCCGGCTCTTGCAATGCTATCCTAAAGAGGCCCGACGGTTCTTTGCTTGGCGATATGTTTGATGGCGAAGGATTTGTCCGAGCAGTACGGCGCAAGGGCTTTGTCCCGACCGGTAAAAGCATTCTTGTGGTGGGGTCTGGAGGCGTGGGCTCAGCCATCGCTGCGTCTTTTGCCGCTGCCAACGCGGCGGTGGTCGCTCTGCACGACGCCAGCAGCGAAGCAATGTCCGGCCTCGCGAATCGCTTGCGCACGCACTATCCAAAGTTGTCGGTCATAACCGGAACTAATGATCCCGCAGGATATGACCTTGTTGTAAATGCGACGCCTTTAGGCATGAACGTTGGCGACCCGATGCCCATGGATGTCACGCGAATTTCGCAAACCACACTTGTTGGTGATGTCGTGATGAAACAGGAAATGACTTCATTCCTGATCGCAGCAAAGAATCGGGGCTGTGAAATTCAGGTGGGCATCGACATGTTATTCGAACAAATTCCAGCGTATCTCGAATTTTTTGGTTTTCCGACCACATCGCCCGAAGAGCTCATCCGACTGGCAGAGATCAGATACTGACCACTCCTCGCATTGCCCTGTGTGCGCGAAGTTGACCCTGAAAATACTCACTCGCAGGTGGCCGCACCTGATGCAGCCGTAGATTCCACTGTGTGGACGTTGTCGCGCCCCGTTCCCCAGAATAACTCGCCGCGCTCAACCATGTAATTTACATGTGCCTGTATCTCGCTGAACGCGAAACTCATCTGGTGTGGATCCAGCGATCGCCGAAACACGAAGGGTACTATCTCAGCAGTAGTGCGTGGTATTCCGCGGCAAGCTGACGCAATTGCGGCACAGCGCTCTTCGTGATGGCGAATGAGTTCAGTACATCGGACTTGCGGCTGGCGGAAAGGCAATTGATGACCGGGTAGAACCAAGGTGTCTGGCGGCAATGAGGTTTGCAGGCTACGCAGCGAACGTAAGTAGAGATCGAGAGGATTGCCCTCGGGCTCGACCGCCCAGACGCCGATGTTCGGCGTGATTTTTGCGAGAATCTGGTCTGCTGCGAAAAACAATTTCTCTGCCGGACAATGCAGCATGAGCTGTTCGGGCGCGTGGCCATCGCCGCTAAGTACTTCGAATACGCGGCCACCGATCTTGATCACATCCTGTGCGATCAGCCGACGGAAAGTCGGCGGTAAGCCGGTGACCATTCTGAGATAGCTATGGCCGCGCGTCGCAACCTGTGCCGTCGTTTCGGCATCAAGCCCGTGGCGGAGATAAAAATCGCGATAGATTTTGGCGTCGAGAGCGCCTGGGCTGAGCGAAATATTAACGCATGAAAGGTAGGTCGTTTGACTTGTCAGCAGCGGCACGTCGTAACGCTCGGCCAGCCAGCCGGCGAGGCCGATATGGTCGGGGTGAAAATGTGTCACGATTAAGCGCGTGAGGCGCCGGCCGCGCAAGGGCCCGTCAAGAAGCCTTTGCCAAACTGCCCGAGTCGGCTCATCGCCGATGCCAGTGTCGATGACAGCCCAGCCGTCGCCGTCGTCAATGAAGTAGACATTGATGTGGTCGAGCCGGAAAGGCAAAGGCAACCGCCCCCATAACACGCCCGGGTGGACCTCGACCAATTCATCAGGATTTGGAGGCGCAGCGAAGGGAAAGTGCAGGTCTGCTTGGCGATGTGAGTTGAGCACGTCCTTATTCTCAATCCTACGACTGTCATTGCCATTCGTAATCTTTGAATTTGCAATGAAGGTCAAGCAGCCATCCCACAATTTGGCATCGCCAAAGTCTCGCTTGCGAATATGCAAATAGCTATTTTTTCAATGGCGGTCCCGAGAGGAGTCGAACCTCCGACCTTCGGTTTAGGAAACCGCTGCTCTATCCTGCTGAGCTACGGGACCGTCGCGGACGATGTAACACAGCCGTGGGTCTAACGCATCGTTCGGTCTAGTCAACTTTCGCGCCCGACGCGGCGACGACGTCCTTCCACATCGTTCGTTCCTTCGCAGCGTAAGCAATCGCACCTTCCGGTGTACTGGAAAGGACACGGGCGCCGGCAACGAGGAACCGTTCCTGGATTGCCTGCTCACCTGCAATCTGCCTTTGGGCTGCGGAAAGCCTGTCGACGATCGGACGCGGGGTCGCCGCCGGCAGTACGAAGGCTGCCCAGGACGTCACCACAAAGTCCTTGATCCCGGCTTCGCTCATGGTGGGTACGTCCGGCAATGTTGGCCAGCGCTGCGCTGAGGTAACGGCAAGTGCGCGCATTTTCCCCGACTGGATGACGGGCACATACGAAGCGAGATTGTCGATGGCAAAATTAACATCGCCGGCCAACATCGCCGGGATGGTCTGCGCCGCACCGCGAAACGGGACGTGGATTCCATCGATCCCCGTCTGCTTGGCGAACATCACGCCGGATAAATGCGGCGACGTGCCAACGCCAGGACTGCCGTAACTGACCCGACCCTTTTGCTTTGCCCAAGTCAGGAATTCAGCCAATGTTTTTGCCGGGACATAATCAGTCGGGACGACAAAGACATTGGGCAGTTCCCAGGTGAGCGACGCAGGGATCAAGTCGCGTTCCGGATCGTAAGGCATCTTGTTGTAGAGATACTGATTGATCGCGAAATGGCCGATGGTCGCGGCGCCAATCGTATAGCCATCGGGCTGGCTGCCTGTAAGTGCCGCGATGCCGATATTGCCGCCAGCGCCGGCACGGTTCTCGATCACGAAAGGCTGGCCAAAAATGTCCTTCAGCCGCTCGGCCAGAATCCGAGTAAGCACATCGGTCGAGCCGCCAGCGGGATAAGGAACGATGATGCGCACCGGGTGATCGGGCCAACGGCTGACTTCACTGTGCGCTCCAGTCACAGCCATTGCGCCGACAGCAGCAATCGAAGTCAGGAACCTGCGGCGGTTTGGCAAAGTGCGGCGCGTTTGCATTGATGGCCTCCCGGCGTTTCTTGATAACCTCTCTGGGCTTTTCAGGCATTCTAACGTGTGGCTGTCCGGCCGCCATCTTTATTGCGGGTTTTGACATTTGCCGAAGGACTTATCGTTCGCGACATACCTTGCAATCTTGTCTATTGCGTATTCGACGGTCTTCAACGCGGATGCAAAGGCACAGGAACCCTGCAAGCCAGCGGCCATCGGAAGGGGGATCGTCGCAAGCGTTCGGGACGGGCGCACGGTGCTGCTGACCGATGGCCGAGAGCTGCGGTTGGCGGCGATCGAAGTCGTCGACAGCGCTCGCGACGCTCTGCAATCGCTCGTCGCTGGCCATGACTTGCAGCTTACGCGACTTGGCTCCCGTGGCTCCGACCAAGACCGATACGGACGCGTGGTTGCGTTCGTTTATGTTGGCGACGGTCAAAGATCGATCCAGGAAATGCTGGTCGAGCAGGGCCACGCTCGCGTCGCAGCGAGGATCGGCGACAAGGCTTGCGCCGATATCCTGTTGCGTTCAGAACGAGTTGCGCGTGCCGCGCAGCGCGGTCTCTGGGCTGACCCCAATTTCGCCCCTTTGCGGCCGGAGCATCTGGACCGGATTGCAGCCGCGCGGGGGCAATTTGCACTGGTTGAGGGCAAGGTATTGTCGGTGCGCGAAAGCGGCGCCACAATATATTTGAACTTTGGGCGGCGTTGGACGCGCGACTTTACGGTAACGATTCTTAAGCGTCATCGGCGAGAATTCGCCGTAGCGGGCATCGACCCGAAGGGGCTGGAGGGGCGTCCGATTCGAGTTCGTGGTTGGATCGAGCAGCGCGGTGGCCCGGTCATAGATGCCGTAGCCCCTGAGCAGATCGAACGCGTCGAGTGAAAATGCGTAGGGCGGGTATGGGTACGCTTAAATCCGGGTTCGTAAGTCGAGCACTGCTCGTCGCTCTTGCAGGGGCTTTGTCCGGTTGCACCAGCACGTCCGGGAATCGTCTGATTTCCTTGCCGGTGCCACAAGCTTCCGCCCAAGCCGAACTCGAGCCCGCAACACAGCGGGAGCAAGCGCGCATACTTGCGACTTATGGCGGCGAGTACGACAGCGCGCGTCTACACGCAATGATCGAAAAGACCGTCGAGCGTCTTGTTGCAGCGTCCGAACGTCCTGATCTGAAATACCAGGTCGTCATTCTCAACTCGCCGTCCATCAATGCTTTCTCTCTCCCGAACGGCCGACTCTACATCACTCGCGGATTGATCGCGCTCGCCAATGACAAGGCCGAACTTGCCTCGGTCCTTTCACACGAAATGGGCCACGTGATCGCGCGTCATGCCGCAATCCGGGAAGAGCAGGCCCGCCAGGTTGCGATCATCAATCACGTGGTCAACGACGTATTGAGCGACCCGCAGGTCGGAGCTCTCGCGTTGGCCAAATCCAAGCTCACGCTCGCGGCGTTCTCTCGCGCTCAGGAATTCGAAGCTGATGGAATCGGCGTAGGCATTTCGGCGCGCGCCGGGTTTGACCCCTATGGGGCCTCCCGATTTTTGACCGACATGCAGCGAACTGCGGATCTCAAGGCTTCCGCCGGTGGATCCGACCCTCGCGCGCTGGATTTTCTATCCAGCCACCCCGCAACCCCCGACCGCGTGAAAAATGCGCTTGCGAATGCCCGCCAGTTCAGCAGCCCAGGACCTGGCGAACGCGACCGCGGCGAATACCTCAGCAATCTCGACGGAATAGTTTATGGCGAGGATCCGAGCGAAGGCTTTACGCGCGGCCGAAATTTTCTCCACCCCAAGCTCGGCTTTACATTTGTCGCGCCGCCGGGCTTCACACTCGACAATACGGCGCAAGCGGTGCTGGGACTCAGGGAGGGTGGCGGCGAAGCCTTACGCCTCGATGTGGTGGCCGTGCCGGCCGAGCAGTCTTTGCCGGATTACCTGAAGTCGGGCTGGATGGAGAATGTCGATCCGGCAAGTGTCGAAGAATTCTCGGTCAATGGGTTTCCGGCGGCAACCGCTACGGCCGGAGGCGGCAATTGGTCTTTCCGCTTGTACGCCGTGCGTTTCGGCAGCGAAGTTTACCGTTTTATCTTTGCGGCCAAAGCGAGGACGCCGCAGGTCGACCTCGCGTTTCGCGAATCGATCATGAGCTTTCGTCGCATGACCCTAAAGGAAAGCCAGCAAGTCAAGGCGCTTCGTCTGAAAATCGTGACCGTCGGGCCAAACGATACTGTCGAGAAACTCGCACACCGCATGGCAATCTCCGATCACTCTCTCGAAAGATTCCGGACAATCAACGGTCTGGGACAACAGGACAGGCTGAAGCCGGGCGACAAGGTCAAGATTGTCGTTGAGTGACGACACGAGCACGATCGCCTTCGCATCGATTTTTAAAAACGAAATGGCCGGGACGCGTCCCGGCCATGGCCGAAGGTGGTTCAGATCGCGTTAGCTCTCGCCGCCTTCGTAGTTGATCGTGAATTCGCGCGGCACGTCCGGACCCCAAAGGTAGAAAGAATCCTCCGGCTTGTGGTCGCCCGACGGCCAACGCTCTTCCTTCGGAATGTAATCGATATCGCAGGAGTATTCGGCGAAGCTTCCCCAAGGATCACGTACGTAGTGGAAATAGTTCGAGCCGAGCACATGCCGGCCAAGGCCCCACCCTTTGGTCCAACCTTTGTCATGCATCCGCATTGCGCCGAGGCCGATATCATTCACGCTGGAAACATCCCAGCTGCAATGGTGAAAGCCCGGCGCGATGGACTTCACCAAGGCCAGAAGGTGATGATCGCTGCCATGGATCCCGTGCATGAAAGCGACGAGATCGGAAGCGCGATCGGAAAGCCGAAGACCAAGTGTACGCTCATAGAATTTGATCGACTCGGACACGTCACGCGTAAAGATCAGGACATGCGAAAGCCGGCGCGGGCGTACCGGCGGAGCTTTCTCGCGTGTGCTTGCTGCGGCGACCCCTGCAGGAACGGAGATCCACTGGCTGTCCGATTTCCGGTCGGGAGACACCTTGGGCCCGACCTTCACTTCGATCAACACGCCTTCGTGGTTGCGGAACCAGAAACCGTTGCTCTCGAAGCCCGGCGGCGGGTCGATGAGTTTGACCCCCTGCTCTTCGATACGCGCTTTCAAGCGCGGAAGGTCGTCGGCATAGCAGCCGAATGAAAGGTGATGCAGCGCCTTGGCTTTGCTGCCTTCGACGACCGAACCCCAACGGTGCTCGTGGCCAAATGTCTTGATGGCAAGCAAGTTGCCGTCGCGGCGCACGTCGAGCCCGAAGTTGCCGTAAAAATCGTGCGCGACCGATGCGTCGGGTACTGCGAGGACGAATTGGTCGAGCGAATGCACACCGAGGGCATCGGATTCGGTGGTTGGCGCGACGTAGCCGCGAATAGCGGTCATTCCTTACTCCCTTCAATCCTGCAGGGGCGATTGGCCGGGCATATAAGCCAGAGATGCGTTGCGAGCAACTGCCGTTGCTGCCCACCCCTGTGGGCGCAAGCAGTCTATCTATGGGCGCAGTTCGACAGAGTGCGCAATCTCGCGAGACGCGGATGCTGCGTGGAAAACCAGCGAGTGGTTCTGCTTGTCGACGACGGACAGCAACCGGCCCAAGCCGTGCATAATATTATCAAAAACGAGAAAGCCCGGCGCTAGGCCGGGCTTTCGAGAATTTCGGTTTGTGCGTCTTTTCTCAGGCCGCCTCTTCCTCGACGCCTTCTTCGGAACCGCCCTCTTCGGGCGGCTTCGGACCGCGGCGCGGACCCTTGGCGAGAGCCGCTTCGATCTCCTTGATCGCCTCGGTCTCGGTGACGCGCTGAACGGCCGCGATCTCGCGCGACAGCCGATCAAGAGCGGCTTCGTAAAGCTGCCGTTCCGAGTAAGACTGCTCGGGCTGAGTCTCTGACCGGTAAAGGTCGCGCACAACCTCGGCAATGGCGACGATATCGCCGGAATTGATCTTGGCTTCGTATTCCTGCGCCCGGCGCGACCACATAGTGCGCTTGATGCGCGCACGGCCCTTGAGCGTCTCAAGTGCACGCTTGACCAGCGGTGCTTCCGCCAGCTTGCGCATGCCAACGGATACGATTTTCGCCGTCGGAACCCGCAGGGTCATCTTGTCCTTGATGAAGTTGATTACAAACAGTTCGAGCTTGGCGCCCGCAACCTCCTGCTCCTCGATCGCCATGATCTGACCGACCCCATGGGCCGGATAGACGATGAACTCGTTAGTCTTGAAGCCTTGTCGTTGCGTAGTCTTTTTATTGCTAGTCATTCCGGGCACGACTCCTTCGCCGGGGCCTTTGCGGCTACCGGCCATCTTGGCTGCGGGAGCCCCACCGCGGACGGCACCGCGAGAGGCGTGGGAGGTCCGCCGCACTGCAGCAGACTTTTTGGGTCCCCGGCTCATGCCGGCGGAGCCTTTCTTTGCTTTATGACGCGTTTTTCCTGCCACTGCTCACGCGTGGATCGCACGCCCTCTAAACTGGAAACCGGGGAACTCAACCACCGAAAAATAATGCTCCCGAATGGGGAGCGCACCGGTGACAACGTCGTTCCTGTCCATTTTTTCTATATATAGCACATTTTTAGGCGGAATCAAAGTGTTATGGCGACGTAGAATGGCGATTTCCCTTCGCCGATCGGGCAAATTTGGCTGAATCGGTTAACGCAACGCAATAAAGTAATAACGGCTACAGCCGAGGATGGTAGCCGGATGAAATTCAATCCCCGGTTCCGGATTGCATCGAAAAGAACTTTTTGAACTTTTCCGGCACGCCGTCCCAGTCTTTGGCGTCCGGGGGCGCTTCTTTCTTCACCGTGATATTGGCCCACGTTTTTGAGTACTCGGCATTCAATTCAAGCCACTTTTCGAGACCAGCTTCGGTATCGGGCTTGATCGCCTCCGCGGGGCATTCCGGTTCGCATACGCCGCAGTCGATGCATTCGTCGGGATGGATGACGAGCATGTTTTCGCCTTCATAGAAGCAGTCCACCGGACACACCTCTACGCAGTCCATGTATTTGCATTTAATACAGTTTTCGACGACGACGTAAGTCATTCCCCACTCCGACACACCAACTCGCAGCGCTGCCTAACGTAACGCCACATAAGCCGCAACCGGCGCGGCTACTACTCGCCTGACCTAACCGACTGATCTAGTGGCAAAGAAGACCTCGCTCGCGGATTCTCAGGTCAAATCGCGGTAAAGTGCACGCGCAACGGGCGCGCCCCCGCGCCGTTCGCAAAGACCTTCGATCCGGACCACCCTGATCGTCCGGTCAAGCGCAACCGTAACCACATCGCCAACTCGCACCGGATGGCCGGCAGTCGTCATGCGCTTTCCGTTAAGCCGGACAAACCCTGCTGTCGTAAGCGCGGCGGCATCGGTCCGTGTCCGTACCATTCGCGCATGCCACAGCCATTTGTCGATGCGCTGGCGCTCCAATTCCTTGGAGTTCGTAGTCAAGACGGCTCTTTGTTGGTCTGTTCAAGCTGTTGTTTGAGCGCAGCAAGCTTGGCAAACGGGGAATTCGGATCCGGTTGCTTGTCGCGCCCTCCTGAGCCGCTGCCAAAAGGCTTTGCGTAATACTGTTCACGCTCGGCCCGATCGACACGATCACCACGTTCGCGCCTCGGTCGTTCGCGGCGCGCGCCGTGATCTTTTCGCTCGGTGCGTTCACCCTGACGCTCCACCCGTTGCTGGCGTTCACGCCGGTCCTGCCGCTTCTCCCTATCCGGGCGTTCGCCACGATCGGGGTGTGGGCCGGACGGACCTCGCGACGGCTGAGTGGCGTCCAAAGGAGCTGGTGCGACACCATCGGCCGATGTGGTCGCGGGCGCCGCGGCAGCTTCAGCGGGAGCGGCCTGCGTCTGCTGTGAGCGTTGGCGGCGAGGTCGATGTGGTCGACGTTCGGATCGACCAGCCGGGCGCCATACTTCGACGAACGCCGGTTCTTCGGCCGGCTTGGCTTCGGCCGCCAGCGGTACCGCCGCCGTATCGCTCGCAGTAGCCGTCTCAGCCGCAAGTTCGGAGGCCGGCATAGTTACTTCCGACTCGGGCGCGGTCTCTGGCGCAGTTTCGAGCGCCACGAGCTCGGGCTCCGGCAGCAACGAACGCGATTGCAGCTCGGCAGCCGGTTCGAGCATATCCGATGAGGGAGCGGCTTCGACTGTCGCGTCTGCGGTCGCCGATCCACCGTCAGTGACGGCGGCCGGTTCGGCAGCAGGAACCGTTACGGCGGTCTCGACAGGCTTGGGTTTGCGATCCATGCGATAGCCGAGTGAACGCAGGATCGAAGCAAAGTCATCGCCCGACGCGCCGGTGAGCGATGTCATCGCGCCGGTGACCAAAAAGCCGCGCCCATCGAACACACCATCGGGTTTGGCGCCCGGCGCGCCTTCACGCCAGGAGAGCGCTGGTCGGATGAGGTCAGCGAGTCGTTCCAAGATATCGACGCGCACTGCGCGCTCGCCACAGATGCGATAGCCAGCGGTCCGATAAAGCGCTTTGGGCGTGTCTTTGTCGACCGGGATCGATGTGCGCCCGCTTGCTGCAAGATGCAGCAGGTCGCCGACACCCTTGGCCTCCGGACTCTCGTGCTTTATCGCCCATAATTGTGTCGCCAGCGCACGCGGCGCAGGCTTCAGCAGCGCCGGCAAATAGATGTGATAGGCCCCAAAGCGCACGCCATACTTACGCAGATTGGCCCGGGCCGGTTGATCAAGTCCCTTGACCTCCTCGGCAACTTTTTGCCGTTCGAGCACGCCAAGCGACTCCACGAGCTGAAACGCGACACCGCGCGCCACGCCGGTAATATCGTCGGCGGCGGTCAGCGAAAATAGTGGCGCCAGCAATTTTTCGATGTGGGTCTTCAGCCAAAGATCGAGCCGTGTCTGGACCAGCTCGCGTGCCGGACCTGTGAGGTGTTCGTCGGCGATGATGCGGACACGCGGGCGTAAGGTGTCGTCGCCGGCCGTCAGTTTACCGACAAGATCGCCGGTCCAGCGCAATGCACCATCGGTCGCCAGAACGATCTGATCGTTTGAAGCCTGCGAAATTCTGGTGGCGCGCGTCTCGATCTCTCCGGCCAGCACTTTTTGTGCGGCGGCGTTGAGCGCCTTGGCTTCGGAGCCTCCGGCTGAGGCGTCGGGGGCGAACATGAACCCGTCGAGCCGTCCGATGACATGGCCCTCGACGGTTACTTCGCCAGACTTTCCGATTTGAGTTTCCAGCATTGCGTTTTCTCGAAGCCGCCGCATCAACACGCTGGTGCGGCGATCAACGAAACGTTCGGCCAAACGCTCGTGCAACGCATCAGACAACTTGTCCTCAACCACGCGGGTGACGCCTTGCCAATGCTCCGGATCGGCAAGCCAATCCAGGCGGTTGGCAATGAAAGTCCAGGTCCTGACATGCGCGATCCGGTTGGAGAGAGTGTCGATGTCGCCGTCGGTCCGGTCGGCATGAGCAACCTGGCGAGCGAACCAATCGGTGGGGATGTTACCCTCTCGCATCAGGAATCCATAGAGGGTTACGACCAATTCGGCATGGGTCGCAGGCGCGATCTTCCGATAGTCGGGAACCTGACAGGCATCCCACAACCGCGCGATTGCGGCACGATCGCGCGCCAGACCGCGAACATCCTCGTCGCGCGCCGCATGTTCCAGGACGAGTATGTCCTCGCCAATTGGCGCACGTGTCAGCCCTTGTTCGTTCGGTGTCGCCGCAAGCGAGGCTTGCAGGGCACCGATCGAGGCAAAATCAAGATTAGTATTGCGCCACTGCAACAGCCGAAGAGGTTCGAAGTTGTGGCTTTCGAGCGCCTGCACGAGCTCAGGTTCAAAAGGGTCGCATCGGCCGGTTGTGCCGAATGTTCCGTCGCGTGTCGCGCGGCCGGCGCGGCCGGCAATCTGGGCGAGTTCGGCAGGATTCAGTTTTCTGAACTGATAGCCGTCGAATTTCCGGTCCGAGGCAAACGCGACATGATCCACATCGAGATTGAGCCCCATCCCGATCGCATCGGTCGCCACGAGGTACTCGACGTCACCGGACTGGTACAGCGCTACTTGCGCATTGCGCGTGCGCGGCGAAAGCGCCCCAAGCACGACCGCCGCGCCACCGCGCTGACGACGGATCAACTCCGCAATGGCGTAAACTTCCTCCGCTGAAAATGCGACGATCGCGGATCGCGACGGGAGCCGCGTCAGCTTTTTTTCGCCGGCATATGTGAGCGTTGAAAGGCGTGGCCGGCTGATGACGTGCGCGCCGGGCAGCAATTTCTCCACCATCGGCCGAACGGTCGCAGCGCCAAGTACCAAAGTCTCTTCGCGAGCGCGGGCATTGAGCATGCGATCGGTGAAAACGTGCCCGCGCTCAAAATCGGCCCCTAGCTGGACTTCATCGACCGCAAGGAAGGCGACGTCGAGATCGCGTGGCATCGCTTCCACGGTACAAACCCAAAACCGCGGATTCGGCGGCTTGATCTTTTCCTCGCCGGTGACCAGCGCAACCGAGTCCTTGCCTACACGGTCGGCAACCTTGTTGTAGACCTCACGCGCCAGCAGCCGCAGCGGCAGTCCGATCACGCCGCTGGAATGCGCCAACATGCGCTCGATGGCGAGATGGGTCTTTCCGGTGTTGGTGGGACCGAGCACCGCCGTGACCCCGGCGCCGCGGGCTCGCGATGCTCGGGCAGGCTGCTTAGAGAAACTGATGGCCATTACGCGTCCGGACTGGCGAGAGAGCCTTGAAGCGGGCCCTCCCGGCCTCCCTGTATCACAATGCGACGACAAGCATGTACGTGGTTAAGCTTTAGAACGAGTCTGGAACGAATCGCGCCCGAATCGCTGACTCCGGAGCTGTACGGCTTCGTTCACGGCGACATCTGGAGAGTAGCGGCTGCGCAACCACAAGATGGAGTAGAAGGGCTTCGATTCAAGTGCGCTTAGCCCGGTTTAAAAGTTAATGCGAATGTGGATGCGTCGGGCGCCAAAGAGTCAAGAGGGCACTACTGGGTCTTCATGCCGATGGCGCCGGCCTGGATCGGGGTCGAAACGAACTCCGTGGCTTCAAGCACCGCCTGGCCAATAGGCGTCGGCCCCAGTGCGCGAATCGGCACGAGGACACGGGTTCCGGCGACAGGTGCGAGCCAAATCTCCATGTCGCGCTGCTTGGCGAGATATCTGATCGCCGTTCGCGTGGGAACAAAGCCCGCCACGGGCGTGAAATACGCTGCGCAAACCACGACCGGGCCTGAATAGCCTTTGGCCGCTTTCACTCTTTCCATGCGTTTGAAGGCAAATTGCATGTCGTAGCGCAGCCGGCCGTCAAAAATTTCGTGTGTCCGCTGGCAGGCTTCGGGCACTAGAAGATCGCCAGTGCCCGCCATACGCACGATTGAGCCGGTGATCGGATCGAGGACGCCACGCTGCGATGTCTCGGTAATCGGCACACGAGCCGGGTCGTCGTCGGCCGGTGGATCCACCTTGTACTCTTTCACGTTGCCATTGCTGATGACGATGCGGATCGAATCCAGTCTTTTGCTGCGGCCATTGATGGTGGCCGTGTAGACCGAGGACAGGGATCGCCCGCCGTTTAGCGTGCCGCGCACGGTGGCGTTACCCTGGCCGCCCGTAAATGCCCGCAATAGTCCTGACGTCTGCCCGCTCACAGCAGCGCTATATTGTGTGTCACTGATATCGATCAACCAGCTCCCGGTACCGATTGGGATGCCGGCAATTGTCGCCGAGTAGTGGGCTTCGAGACGGGCTTGCGCGTGTGCAGGCGCGACCAGGCCTGTAGCAGCCAAGACCGCCGCGGCGGACGCCAGGAGCAAACGCTGTGTCAGTGGACGCAAGTTTTGATCCTTCCGTGCGCCGGCACCAGACCGTTCCGCGACAGGGACACCGGACAATATCACTCACGGGGCGATCCACCACGCGAGATTGGCCGGAGCAGGCCACAGAGTTAATGCAGAACGCCTGGTACAGGCATTACGTCGGCGCGGATTTCGTCGAAACTGTGTTGCTGGCAGCGTCCGGCCGACGTTGATTGCATATAATCCCGTGAAATACCGTTCAATAGCTTGGCTTGACGCCTCTTACCTCGCTCTCTATACGTCCGCCCATCTTAATCAGACGATTTGATCGGAACCGGCACGTTTTCGTGCGGAAATTCTTGAGGACTGAGCTATGTCATGGCGTTGCGACCTGACCGGTAAAAGGCCACTGGTCGGCCACAAAGTGAGCCACTCCAATATCAAGACGAAACGTCGGTTCCTTCCGAACCTGCGCAACGTCACCCTGATCTCCGATACCCTCGGCCGCAGAATTCGGTTGCGCGTTTCCGCCAACGCCCTGAAGACGGTCGATCACCGCGGTGGGCTCGATGCGTTTTTGCTCAAGGCAAAGGACGACGAGTTGGCTCCACGGGTGCTGGACCTCAAGCGGCAGATCGTGAAGAAGCGCTCGCCCAAGGCCGGTTAATCCGTCTTTTTCGGAGCATCTGATCCGCAACGCCCGGCCTTGTGCCGGGCATGCACGTTTTGGCCATGCCAAACGGCTCTCGCGTCTACTCCACCACCACCGCAAACTGCAGAAGCAGATTGCGCTGGAGAACGGAAAAATTGTCGTCCGATACGATCGTGATGATCGTTTCGCCACCCGTCGTGTGATGGATGGAGATCCCTTCCATATTGTCGATCTGATAAGCGAGATCGGCTTCGATCATTGAACGGCCGTCGACCACCGCACCCTCTTTGAGACTTGAGAGAGGCACGCGACGAATGCGTATCGCTATGCCGCGCACGAGCGAAAAGCGCCGCTCGAGCAGCAATAGATCGTCAGGTGGCAGAATTGTGCAGTCGCTGACGTCGAACTCATCGGTCCGCTTGACGCTGAAACGCGTGACGTGGTTCGTGCCGATCAGAAACGATCGCAAATTGCCGGCGCCGTCGAGGCTGTGCTCGGAAACCGCGATCAACTCGCCGGCCAGGGGACCCTGCTGAGGTGCCGCGACGCATTCGAGGCTCTTGTTGTATGTGAGGGTCTTGAAGTCGGCTGGCACGCTGATCGGTTGCCCACGAGCAAGCAAACCGTCGCGACGATAGTCGAACCGGACAATCTGCTCGACGCGTTCAATGCCCACATAGAGCACACCGTCGCGCTCGGCGAGGGACTCGGTGTCGTACCAGCCGCGAGCCGCGAGCGGTCTGCCGTCTGATCCCAGAACGGGTGCCATTTCCGCATCGGCGATACCGATCGGCCGGCCATCACGGTAGATTATTCGGCCGCGGAGCCATGAACCTTTGTCGGTGACCGCGATGAACCGATTGCCGCCCGGTTCCACGTGGATTCCAGAGATCCCACCAAACGCCGGGTGCCTCGACTCGAGCGCAAGCCCTCCACGGAATTCGAGATTGCCAAAGCGCACCTTTGATGGATCACGATTGTCGAACGAGGCTATTGGCGTTGCATCAATGACAACGCGCACGGGCCCGGTTGCATAACGAGGCGCGGCAAACGCAACGACGACGGCCAAAACAAGCAGCAGAAGTCCGACAATCAGCGGACGACCGCGCAAGAATCTCAAGCGACTCGTCTCCGCCGGCTAGGGCCCCGCCATTCGATTGCAGCGTGTTCTTCGAACAGCTCGGCAAGCTTCTCGGTCATCGCACCGCCGAGTTCTTCCGCATCGACGATGGTGACCGCACGGCGATAGTAACGCGTCACGTCATGACCGATGCCTATGGCGATCAATTCGACTGGAGAACGAGTTTCGATCTCCTCGATCACCCAGCGCAGATGACGCTCGAGATAATTACCTGGGTTAACCGACAATGTGGAATCGTCGACGGGCGCACCGTCGGAAATCATCATCAGAATTTTGCGTTGCTCGGTGCGACCCAACAGACGTTTGTGCGCCCAATCGAGCGCTTCGCCGTCGATATTTTCCTTTAGCAGTCCCTCGCGCATCATCAGGCCAAGGTTCTTGCGTGCGCGGCGCCAGGGCGCATCGGCCGACTTGTAGATGATATGGCGCAGGTCATTCAGCCGGCCAGGATTTGCCGGCTTCCCGGCCGTCAACCAATGCTCGCGCGATTGCCCACCCTTCCATGCGCGAGTCGTGAAGCCAAGAATTTCGACCTTGACGCCGCAGCGCTCGAGCGTGCGCGCGAGAATATCAGCGCATGTAGCGGCGACCGTGATCGGACGGCCCCGCATCGAGCCGGAATTGTCGAGCAGCAGGGTCACGACCGTGTCACGGAACTCGGTGTCCTTTTCAGCTTTGAACGAAAGCGGATGCAATGGATCGATGATGATGCGCGATAGCCGCGCTGGGTCGACTTGACCCTCCTCCAGATCGAATTCCCATGACCGATTCTGTTGGGCCATCAATCGTCGCTGCAGGCGGTTGGCGAGGCGCGCGACGACGCCCTGCAAGTGCGAGAGCTGCTTGTCGAGGTAACCCCTCAGGCGATCCAATTCCTCTGCTTCGCAAAGGTCTTCAGCGGCAACCGTCTCATCGAATTTGGTGGTGAACGCGCGATAGTCCGGACCGCGCGGTTCGTTCGCGCCGAAATGGCGCGGCCGCTGCGGTTCGCCCGGTGTTTCGGCGTCGCCCATGTCCGTATCATCGGCCATATCGGCGGTCGGCGCGTCGACGGCTTCGGCCGCGGCATCAGGCATGTCGTCTGGGGACACTTGCGTGTCCTCCATGCTCATGCGCTGCATTTCGTCGGAATCGGCGGCATCACCGTCTTCGCCGGACTCCTGCTTGCGACGATCCTCCTCGCCTTCGTCTTCCTCATCCTCGGAGTCGTGGCTGCGATCCTCACCCATTTCGAGGGCGTCCAGCAGGTCATGAACGACATCGCTGAATTGTCGCTGGTCCTCGACCAGATTTTCCAATCGGTCGAGATCCTGTCCCGCGCGCTCTTCAATCAGCGGACGCCACAAATCGACGAGCCGCTTGGCGGCCGGCGGAGGAGCCAAGCCAGTAAGGCGTTCGCGCACCATGAGGGCTAGCGCGTCCTCGATCGGCGCATCTGCACGTTCTGTGATCTGGTCAAACTTGCCGCGATGAAAGCGCTCATCGAGCATCGCCGTGAGATTTTGCGCAACGCCGTTCATGCGCCGGGCGCCGATCGCTTCGACGCGCGCTTGCTCCACCGCTTCGAAGACCGCGCGGGCCTGCTGGCCCGCCGGCTGCAGGCGGCGATGCAAGGCCTGATCGTGACACGCAAGCCGTAGCCCAATCGAATCGGCATGACCGCGAACGATGGCTGCCTCGGCCTTGCCTAGTCTCCGTGGCGGTTCCGGCAGGCGGACCTTTCCGCCCATCAGCCCGGGTCGCTCGGCCGCGAAGGCGACCTCGAGTTCTGGCTTGCGCGCCAAGGCGCGCAGGCAACCGGTCACCGCGCGCTTGAACGGTTCGGTCGGCGATTCTTTTGACGATGGTTTGGCTTTGATGTTGGAGGCCATCACGTATTCCCCCTCTGCTCGCGAGCGAGAGAGGCAAAACTCACGACAGTGCCACGTTCACCGAGGATTCCGGCAGATCGACTCCGAAGCAGCGCTGATAAAATTCGGCAACAATCGGACGCTCGAGTTCGTCACACTTGTTGAGAAAAGTGAGCCGGAACGCAAAACCGATATCGTTGAAGATCTCAGCGTTCTCTGCCCAGGTAATGACGGTCCGCGGGCTCATTACAGTGGAGATGTCGCCGTTCATGAAAGCGTTGCGCGTGAGATCGGCGACGCGAACCATCTTGTTGACGATGTCGCGGCCCTGTTCGTTGCGATAGTGCTTCGCTTTGGCCAACACGATCTCCACTTCGTTGTCGTGTGGCAGATAATTCAACGTGGTGACGATCGACCAGCGGTCCATCTGACCTTGATTGATCTGCTGCGTGCCGTGGTAGAGGCCCGAGGTATCGCCGAGCCCGACGGTATTGGCGGTTGCAAACAAGCGGAATGAAGGATGCGGCTTGATCACCTTGCTTTGGTCGAGCAGCGTAAGCCGTCCGGATGCTTCCAGAACGCGTTGAATGACGAACATAACATCCGGGCGGCCGGCATCGTATTCGTCGAAGCAGAGCGCAACATTGTTCTGCAGGGCCCACGGCAGAATTCCTTCGCGGAACTCGGTAACCTGCTGACCACCCTTGATGACGATCGCATCTTTGCCGATCAGATCAATCCTGCTGATATGGCTGTCGAGGTTGACGCGCACGCACGGCCAGTTGAGCCGCGCCGCCACTTGCTCGATGTGAGTGGACTTGCCGGTACCATGGTAACCGGTGACGATGACGCGACGGTTTTTCGCGAAGCCTGCAAGTATGGCAAGCGTGGTCGGGCGGTCGAAACGATAGTCGGCGTCAATATCCGGCACGTGTTCATCAGCCTTGGAATAGGCCGGCACTTCGAGGTCGCTATCGATTCCGAAAACCTGACGGACCGACACTTTCATGTCTGGCAGGCCGGCAACTTCTTGTATGGCAGCGGTCATTGATCCTCCGTGACTTCGGAACGCCGAAGCCCTTGATGCGGTCCGGCTGACGGTGGCGGCAACTTAGCAGAGGCCATGCCGGCAAAAAACCCGGCGCGGCGGAATAGCACCATCAATTATTTCAATGAGATAGGTGCAATTGGCCCTGTGCGAAAGGCGGGGCTGGGTTGAATGCAGCAGGAACCCGCGGTTTAGCCGAAACCTACCGATTTAAGGTAGTTGTAGGACTGGATGATTTCTATCAACCGATCCTCGGTAGAGCGGTCGCCGCCATTGGCATCTGGATGGTGACGTTTTACCAGCTCCTTGAAACGCATCTTCACCTGATGCGATGTGGCGCCGACGTCCAGGCCTAGTGCGTCGAGCGCCTTGCGCTCGGCATTACGGATCGGGCGCGTTTCAGCCCGCGCCCGCTGTTCCGCCCGGACGCCTTCGCCGAACAAACCGAATGGATCGGCGTGACTGCCAAAAGCACCGATATCCGGTCGAACCGTCCCCTTGCCGGTTCCCATCTTCCAGGTCGGACGATGTCCCGTGAGGGCATCTTTCTGGTAGGCCATCACCGCCGCGTCGCTCATTCCAGCGAAAAAATTGTACGATTGGTTGTATTCGCGCACGTGGTTGAGGCAAAAGCGCCAATAATCCTTCTCGCGTCCTCGCCCTTTCGGGGCACGATTTGTGGCCTTTTCCTTGCACCCATGCCATTCGCAGTTGGGACCGCCTGTTTTCGGGCGGCGATCCTTCTCCGGTTTAACGCGGATACGGTCAAATAGGGGTGAGTTGAATTTCATGACCGAACATTATGCGCTTTTGCCAGTGACGCATTCAAGACTTCTTCGCAACGCCGGCGAGTCATTGATCGGATGGCCGCTCTTACCCTACGTGGAGCCAGCATGCGAACCGTCGATCTAATCACAAAGAAGTTGACCGAGGCTTTCGCGCCACAAAGCCTAAATGTGTTGGATGAATCACATCAGCACGAGGGCCATGCCGGGCATAGTCCAGGCGGACAGACTCACTTTCGCGTTTATATTGTGTCGGATGCCTTCAAAGGTAAGACCCGGTTGGAACGCCACCGCATGATTAATCAATTGCTCGCAGCCGAACTCGCAGGCGGCGTTCATGCGCTCGCCATCCACGCAACCGCGCCGGGAGAAGGCGGAGTTTAGATCTCATGCCTTGGCCGTCTGTGTACGCGGCAAGGGCTGTATTCGCAATGCGGTGATGCGATTGCGAGCGCGACGCAGCACCCTGAAACGAAATCCGTGAAACGTGAAGCTCTGCCCCACCTCGGGAATCGAGCGCGCCTCGTGGATCACCAGACCTGCGACCGTCGTCGCTTCCTCGTCGGGCAAATTCCAGCCCATGACGCGATTGAGGTCACGGATTGGGACCGCACCGTCGACGTTGACCGATCCATCGGGCTGACGCCGTACACCTGGCATCGCGACATCGTGCTCGTCGGTGATGTCGCCGACGATCTCCTCCAGAATATCTTCTAGCGTCACCAGACCTTCGACCTCACCATACTCGTCCACGACAAGAGCGAATGGCGTTTTGCGCCGGCGAAACGCCTTGAGCTGTTCGGAGACGGACCGCGTGTCCGGCACGAACCAGGGAGGCGTCATCAGCGAGGCAATGTCGACCTTGGCGGCATCGCCGTCCACCGCATGCAATGCGCGCAACAGATCCTTCACGTGCAGGATGCCGACAATATTTTCCGGATTTTCGCGCCACAGCGGAATTCGCGTGACCGGCGAGGCAATAACCGCATTGACCACATCCCCCGGCGAATTGTCGGCATTGAGCGTGATCATGTTGGTGCGGTGGATCATCACATCGGACAGGGCAAGTTCGCGCAGATCAAGCACGCCGCCGAACATATCTCGGTCAGACGATTCCACGCCGCCTTCGCGGTGGAGCAGATCGACCGCGCCGCGCAATTCTTCGTGCGCCGAAAGGACTGACTGGTCCTTGCCCACATTCATGCCGACCAGCTTAAGCAGCCACCGCACCAATGCCTCGATCGCCATCAAGGCCGGTCCGAGCACCTTGATGAAAAACGACATCGGCTTCGCCACCATGAGTGCCGTGCGATCCGGCGCGTTAAACGCGGCCGTCTTCGGGAGGATCTCGGAGAACACCACGACCACCACGGTCATGATCAACGTGGCGTAGGCGACTCCCGCCGTACCAAACCACGCCAGCAGCACTCCGGTCGTGAGCGCAGACGCAGCAATGTTAACGAGGTTGTTTCCCAGCATCAGCCCGCCGATCAGTCGCTCGCGTTGCGACAGCAAGCGATTGACGATGGCAGCGCGCCGGTTCCCGTGTTTCTCCAGCCGCGTCATCCTTGCGCGTGAAGACGCGGTCAACGCCGTTTCGCTGCCTGCAAAGAAGGCTGAAATCAGCAGGCAGAGCAGGACGACGAGGAGTGACAGCCAGTCGGAAGCGGTCATCGGACTAATTTCTTGCGCATGATCTTATACGGCATCCGGTCCCATCTCTCGGGATCATGCATTTGCAAGTTTTTCGGCGAGAAAAGCTCGGACCTCGGCGGGATCGACTTTGCTTTCGATAAACGCCTTGCCGATTCCGTGCACCAAAATGAAGGTGAGCGCTCCGCGCCTTACTTTCTTGTCCTGGCTGATGAGATCCATCAAAACGTCAACGCCCGGAACGCCGCCAGGCACATCCTTTATTTGTGTGGGCAGGCCAGCCGCCGCAAGGTGCGTGGTGACGCGCCCGACTTCGGAAGCCGCAATCAGGCCTTTGCGTGCGGAAAATTCGAATGCCAGCTCGATGCCCAGCGCCACCGCTTCCCCATGCAGCAGCCGATCGGAATACCCGCAACCAGCCTCGAGTGCGTGGCCGAATGTATGGCCGAGGTTGAGCAGCGCGCGCTCGCCCGTTTCGCGCTCATCGCGTGCAACGATGCCGGCTTTTCCACGACAGCAGACGGCAATCGCGTGCTCGCGCGCCGGACCGCCAGCAAACACGTCCTCGCGATTCTTCTCAAGCCAGGCAAAGAACGCTGCGTCGCCAAGTAAGCCGAATTTGGCAACTTCGGCATAACCCGCACGAAATTCCCGCTTCGGTAATGTGTCGAGCAATCCGGTATCGGCAATCACCATGACCGGTTGGTGAAATGCACCAATCAGATTTTTTCCATGCCGCGAATTGATTCCGGTCTTCCCGCCGACCGAGGAATCGACCTGCGCGAGAAGCGTCGTCGGGACTTGTACAAAGTCGAGGCCACGCCGCACGCACGAAGCGGCAAAACCAGCAAGATCGCCTACCACACCTCCGCCAAGCGCGAGGACAAGATCATTCCGTTCAAGGCGAGCGGCTATAATGGCCTCGCAGACCTTTTCGAACGTCGCGTAGTTTTTTGAATTTTCGCCGGCCGGCACAATGATGTGCGCACTGTCAATGCCGCACGATTTGAGCGCCGCCTCGGCAGCGGAGAGATGAATTTTGCCAACAGTCTCGTCAGTGACGATTGCAACTCGTACACCCGACCTCAAGGCCTTGATGCGCTGACCCAGATCTGCAAGCAGCCCACGACCGATTAAAATATCATAGCCGCGCGCCCCGAGTGCGACCTGTACGAGGTTTGGTTCTGGTTGACGCAGCGGTGCGGTCACAGCGGTTTCTCCACGCCTACACCAAGACGTCTCGGCAACTGGGTCATGATTTCATCGACTATGTTCTCGTGCGGTTCATCGCGCGATTGAACGACGATGTCTGCCTGAGCATAGAGAGGCTCGCGTATCGGCAACAGATCCCTGATTTTCTCCGCCAACGGGCGGTCGTTGCGACGTTTGGTACGCTTGAGCAGGACATCGATATCCGCTTTCAGCCATATCGAAACGCCTTTTTCTCCGATTGTTGCGCGGGTCTGCGCGTCCATCAGTGAACCGCCGCCGGTTGCCAGTACCTGCGGACCGTTGTCCAGCAATCTTGCGATCACGCGCGCTTCGCCTGCGCGAAAATACGGTTCGCCATGCTTGTCGAAAATTTCTGGAATAGTCATCCCGGCAGCGCTTTCAATTTCGGCATCGGCATCGATGAACGGAATACCGAGTCTGGCAGCGAGCCTTCGACCGATCGACGATTTGCCAGCACCCATCATGCCGACGAGCACGATCGAGCGGTTGCCGAGCGCGCGGACTACCGCGGATTCCGGGCCATTTTCCGCCGGTTTTTGGACGGCGTCGTTAACCATGCTATAGTTCCAAGACGAATCCACGGTTCCATATACCAGCAATCACGCCAGACAGGGCAGTCTTGCCAGCGGTTCAGGAACGTGGTCGTAACTCGCCTAAAATCGCTAGGCGCTGGTGCGCGGACACTTGCCGGGTTTGATCATGCCGAGTTTATTCAGATTTCTGATTTTTCTTGGCTTGCTTGTCGGACTCGGTTACGGCGCTGTGTTTTCGCTCGCTAACTTTGTCAAATATCAACCGCGCGAGATCATAGTGACAATTCCACCCGATAAATTTCTCAAAAACCACTGACGCCGGACACAAGCGAGGCGATGACCCGCCGGCCACGATCATCCGACGAAGCGCTGGTCGAATTGTTTCTCGACATGCTTGCAGCCGAACGCGGCGCCGGCGCAAACACACTTGCAGCCTATCGCAACGACTTGGAAGACCTGTCGGCGCACATGCGCGCATCGGGACACGCGATGGCAGGCGCGGCGACCGACGATCTGCGCGATTTTATCGTCAGTCTGTCCGAGCGTGGGTTCAAGGCATCTTCGCTTGCGCGTCGCCTATCCGCTGTCCGGCAGTTCTATCGGTTCCTATATGCGGAAGGACGACGTAGCGACGACCCGGCCGCAGTCCTCGAGGGGCCGAAACGTGGACGACCGTTGCCCAAAGTGCTTTCGATCGCGGAGGTCGAAGCACTTCTGAAAAAAGCGCAGGCAAACAGCGAGAACGCCAAGCAGCCGCTTGCCCAACGCTTGCGAGCCACACGCCTGCTATGTCTGTTGGAGGTCGTTTATGCCACCGGCCTGCGCGTATCAGAACTTGTGACGTTGCCGGCAACTGCGGCGCGACGCGACCAGCGCATGCTGGTCGTGCGCGGCAAGGGGGGCAAAGAACGTCTCGTGCCTCTCAATGCGAAGGCCAAACACGCGATGTCCGAGTATCTGGAACTGCGCGCGGCGACCGAGCGCGACGCCAAGTCGAAATGGCTGTTTCCGTCCTTCGGCGCGCAGGGCCACCTCACCCGACAGCACTTCGCACGCGAGCTCAAGACACTCGGGCAAGCGTGCGGCATCCGATCCGATCGCCTGAGCCCGCATGTGCTGCGGCACGCATTCGCCAGTCACCTTTTGCACAATGGCGCCGATCTGCGGGTGGTGCAGACGTTGCTTGGCCACTCGGATATTTCGACAACACAAATCTATACTCACGTGCTGGAAGAACGGCTGAAGTCACTGGTGCGCGACTTGCACCCATTGGCCGAGACTGGCCAAAAACATACGTAAAAGCCAAATTAACCCGTTCGCTTGACTAAAAGGCTTCGCCCGCGTCATTTCGTTTGAAAAAGCACCTTTTGCACGGATCCAATGCGTAGTTACCTCGACTTCGAAAAGCCCGTGGCCGAACTCGAGGCCAAAGTTGAAGAATTGCGCGCCATGGGCGAGACGGGCGACGCTGTCGCCATCGGCGAAGAAATCGGCCGGCTGGAATCGAAAGCGGCGGCTGCGCTAAAGGACCTCTACGCCGAACTTACGCCCTGGCAGAAGACCCAGGTCGCCCGACATCCGCAACGACCACATTGCCTGGACTATATCGCCGGGCTGATCGGGAATTTCATTCCGCTCGCCGGCGACCGCAAATTCGGCGACGACGCAGCGATCGTCGGCGGCTTCGGCCGTTTCCGGGGGGAAAGCATCTGCGTCATCGGCCATGAGAAAGGGTCCGACACGGAGAGCCGCCTCAAACATAATTTCGGAATGGCACGTCCGGAGGGCTATCGGAAGGCAGTCCGGTTGATGGAAATGGCCGACCGCTTTGGTATCCCGGTGATTTCGTTGGTCGACACCGCCGGCGCCTATCCCGGCATCGGCGCTGAAGAGCGTGGTCAGGCCGAAGCAATCGCCCGCTCGACCGAAACCTGTCTTTCCCTCGGCGTCCCGAACGTTGCAGTCATTCTGGGCGAAGGGGGTTCTGGCGGCGCAATCGCCATTGCGACGGCCAATCGCGTGCTGATGCTGGAGCACGCCATCTACAGCGTCATCTCACCCGAAGGGGCGGCATCCATTCTCTGGCGTGACACGGCCAAAGCGCAGGAGGCCGCGACCAGCATGAAGATCACTGCCATGGACATGGTCCGTTTTGGCGTGATCGACACGGTCGTGCCGGAGCCAACGGGCGGTGCCCACCGTGACCCCCAAGCGGCCATTGGGCTGACGGGAGAAGCCATCGCGAATGCCCTATCGGACCTGCAGGGGCTGGATCGTGAGGCCGTCCGCAAGCACCGCCGGGACAAGTTCCTGGCGATGGGGCGTAACGGCGGTTAACGGCTTGGCAATTTACTTTTGCCTACCATGGGTTAGCGGTAAACCGGGATAGTGGGGAACGCCTTGCGGATGCCACATCTTATGGGTAACCATTGGGGACTGAGGGACCCGCCGCTTCGGGGAGTACCAGGTTTGAAACGACCCTTCGCTCGCGCGCTTCTGGCGTCCGCGGCTATTGCCGCTGCGATTGCTCTAGCCGGTTGTGATGGAGAGAGCATCTCTCCGACCGGCCGGGCAAAGGCCCCATTGTCCGAAAAGATGGTCGCCGAGATCGCGGCGAAAAATATGGACAAGGAATCTCCGATTCTCGGTCGAATCTTCAAGGAAGAGTCGGAGATGGAGATCTGGAAGCAGAATCGCGATGGCGAGTTCGTGCTTCTGAAGGCCTATCCGATTTGCCGTTGGTCCGGCGACCTCGGCCCCAAGAAAAAAGAAGGCGACCGGCAGGCGCCTGAAGGGTTTTATACCATCACGCCCGGCCAGATGAATCCAAATTCCAGCTATTACCTGGCCTTCAATACTGGTTTCCCGAACGCCTATGACCGCGCAATGGGATACACAGGCGGCGAGCTAATGGTGCACGGCGATTGTTCGTCGCGCGGCTGTTACGCGATGACCGACGAGCAGATCCAGGAAATCTACGCGCTGGCACGCGAGTCGTTTTTCGGCGGACAAAAGGCGTTCCAGCTCCAAGCGTTTCCGTTCCGCATGACGCCACTGAACATGGCGAAGCACCGCAACAATCCGAACTTCGCGTTCTGGAAAATGTTGAAAGAGGGCTACGACCATTTCAATGCAACGCACCGCGAACCGAAGGTCGCGGTTTGCGACAGGCGCTACGTTTTTGACGCGGCGACACCCGATGACTCCGGCAGGGCGCTCTCCTTCAATCCGAAGGGTGCATGCCCAACCTATCAACTTGATAAGACAATTGCTGACGCCGTGCTCGATCAGCGACGGCAAGAGCAGTACAAAATGGCGGAGTACATCGCCCGCGGCGTTGAGACAGCTCCCTCTCGCGCCGGCGTAGACGGCGGAATGAACCCCGTATTCCTCGCCAAGCTTTCACCGCAGACCGGTTTCGACAATAACGGGCGCAGTTATCAGGTGGCGAGTGTTGGCGGCGCGCCAGGCGCACTGCCCCGCGTCGAAAATGCACCAGGCGCACTGCCCCGCGATACGACGCCACCGGCGACGGCTGCGGAAGCGCCGGCCAAGCCGACTCCCGCTGCCGCCAAGACAATCGAACCGGTCGTTGCTGCGGCAAGCACGCCGACACCGCGATCTGCTCCGCCACAGGCCAAGCAGGGCGAAGCTCCGGCCCCCGAACAACAGAAGCCGACCACCATCGCAGGTTTGATCGGCGGCTGGTTCAAAGGCTCGAAAACCGAAACGCCGGCGCCTGAACAAGAGCAGGCTGTGGCGCGTGGCGCCAATGATGCAGCGACAAAATCGAAGCGCGCCGCTCCGGTGCGTACGGCAACTCCGACACCGGTGCAAAGTGCACAGGCCGCTCCAGCGGCCAAGCAACGCGAAGCTTCGCCAAAGCCGTCGGAGCCGGCTGTCCGAGCTCCTGCACCGACTGCACCAGCAGTTCAAACCGCCAAGGCTGAACCGCCACGGCAACCGGAAATTCGGACCGCTTACACCACGCCGCCGGCGAGCAACAACGGCTTGCTGACGGGCGCCCAGCCGGTGGTGCCGGTTGGTTCGTTCAACAGTTTCCGATAGTCCTCTCACGCAGCAAGATGGACGAAACATGGACTGCTATGTCTATGTTCTCGGCACCGTCACACATAACCGCCATCTGACTTATGTCGGTTGGACCGACGACGTCACGCGCCGACTGACACAGCACAATACCGGTAAGGGCGCTCGTTCGACCCGTGGCCGCACATGGGTTCTGCTCTATTCTGAGCGGTGCGCCAGCAAACGCCATGCAATGAGCCGCGAGTGGCATCTCAAGCGTGACCGCAATTTTCGCAAAAAGCTGGCGCTGAAGATCAAATAATCGAATTCTCGGATACCGACAGAGTGGCTGGGAACGCAGTTTCAAAATTCACACGGGGCGGATACCGCTTCGTGAATGGTGTATTTCAATATTCCGCAGGTGTCGCCGCCGAACCCGGCTTTGAGATCATCCGCGCGCGCTTCGCCAAGCCTGTGCCGATCGAGAAAGGCTTCGAGCGGATTGAGACACATCTTGCTGGGTTGGGCCGACCGATTTTTGCCTTCTGCGCGTGCGAGCTGCGATCGCCACGTCCGTTCGACGATGCCGGCTTTCTCACATTCAACGAGAGCTACGTCGAACCGTTAAAACGATGGGGCATCATCAAGGACGACATAAATCCGATAGCGCGCAGCAACGTCTGTCCCGTCGTAAACCCACCGTCGGAACCAAGTTTCTATGCGTTCTCTTATACCGTACCGGTTGCTGCGAGCGTCGCACCGACTTTCGTTGTCGCCGGCAGTGGCGAAGCACCGGAAGGTCAGAAAACCTATGGCGAAAAGGCGGTTCGCATCGGCGAACACTCTCCCGACGCGATCCGTGAGAAGGCCCAGTGGGTATTGCGTGAGATGGAGCGACGGATGGCCGCTCTCGGCGTCACCTGGGCCGATTCAACCGCCACGCATCTCTACACGATCTACGACATTCATCACATCATGGCCGACGAGATCGTTCGCCGCGGAGCCGCAAGCGCAGGCTTGACCTGGCAGTTTTGTCGTCCGCCCGTTGATGTGCTCGACTATGAAATGGACGTGCGCGGCGCCCGCACGGAAATCGTGCTGTCCTGAACTGCGTCAGCCGAATTTGCCGTGGCAGTGCTTGAATTTCTTGCCCGAGCCGCAGGGACACAGCTCGTTGCGTCCGACTTTGCCCCAGCTCGACGGATCGCTCGACTTGCGTTCTGCCTGCGCTTCGTTTCCGTTGCCGACCAACGCTGGCGCCAGTGCCGGCGCCATCTCATCCTCGCCCGTCATCGGATCAACTTTGTGCGCTTCCATGTATGGGAGCTTCGAGGCCTCTTCGGTCGGCGGTGCCTGAACGACTTCGACGCGCATGAGCTGCGCAGTCACCGCCTCGCGCAGATGCGCCACCATCGCCTCGAATAGCGAGAATGCCTCCGCCTTGTATTCGTTCAGCGGGTCCCGCTGACCGTATCCGCGCAAACCGATCACCTGACGCAAATGTTCGAGCATCACGAGATGTTCGCGCCACAGATGGTCTAAGGTCTGCAGCAAGATGGACTTCTCGACGTAACGCATGACATCGGGGCCCCACTTGGCCACCTTGCTAGCCATCCATTCGTCTGCGCGGCGCAAAATGCGTTCGCGGACATCGTCAGGTGTAATACCTTCTTCCTTCGCCCACTGCTGAACAGGCAATTCCAAGGTAAGGACTTCGCGCAAGGCCTGATCGAGGCCGGCCGAGTCCCACTGCTCCGGATATGCGTTTTCAGGAACGTGCTTGGCCACCAGGTCTTCGATCATCGCGTGGCGCATGTCAGCGATGGTTTCGTCCACGGTCTCGTCGCGCATCAATTCGAGACGTTGCTCGAAAATGACCTTGCGCTGGTCATTCATCACGTTGTCGAACTTGAGCAGGTTCTTGCGGATGTCGAAGTTGCGCGCCTCGACTTTCTGCTGCGCCTTTTCCAACGCTTTGTTGATCCAGGGATGAACGATCGCCTCGTTCTCTTTCAGGCCAAGTTTCTGCAGCATTCCGTCAAGCTTGTCGGACCCGAAAATCCGCATCAGGTCGTCTTCCAGTGACAAGAAGAATTTGGAGTGACCCGGATCGCCTTGCCGGCCTGAGCGACCACGCAACTGGTTATCGATGCGGCGGCTTTCGTGGCGCTCGGTGCCGAGCACAAAAAGGCCACCGGCCCCAAGCGCCTTTTCCTTAAGTCGCGCAACCTGTCGGCGTATCTCGTCGGCTTTTGGGCTTTTTTCGCGCTCGCGCGGGTCCTCAATCTCTGGGATTTCCTGGCGAATACGCATGTCGGCATTACCGCCGAGCTGAATATCGGTGCCGCGGCCGGCCATATTTGTGGCAATTGTAATCGCACCCGGCACGCCCGCTTGCGAGACGATATACGCTTCCTGCTCGTGGTAGCGGGCATTGAGAATGGCAAACACCTTGGTCTTGGTGGCGCCGTCATCGCCGGAATAGAGTGCGGCAAAGGCGTTGGGATCTGAGAAATCGTGCTGCTCCCAGCCGGCTTTGCGCAGCATTTCAGCGAGCTGCTCCGACTTTTCGATCGAAGTAGTGCCAACCAGAACCGGCTGGCCGCGCTGCTTGCAATCCTCGATCAGAGTGATGATCGCCCGATATTTTTCGGCCGCCGTGCGGTAGACCTCATCGTCGTCGTCAAGACGAACCAGCGGCATATTGGTCGGCACCTCGAGCACTTCGAGGCCGTAGATATCCATGAACTCTTCGGCTTCGGTGAGCGCCGTCCCGGTCATGCCGGCGAGCTTTTCGTACATACGAAAGTAATTTTGAAACGTAATCGAAGCGAGCGTCTGGTTCTCGGGCTGGATCGGCTGGTGCTCTTTCGCTTCCAACGCCTGATGCAGGCCCTCCGAGTATCGGCGACCCGGCATCATGCGGCCCGTGAATTCGTCGATGATGACGACTTCGCCGTTGCGCACGATGTAATCCTTGTCGCGCTGGAAAAGTTTGTGTGCGCGGAGCGCTTGATTGACGTGGTGAACGACGGAAACGTTCTCTACGTCGTAGAGGGACTCTCCTTTGAGCTGGCCGGCGTCGCGCAGCCGCTGCTCAAGTCTCTCCATGCCCGCTTCGGTCAGCGTAACGGTTCGTTGCTTTTCATCGACCTCATAATCGCTCTTATCGAGCTGCGGAATATAGCCGTCGATGGTGTTGTAGAATTCGGACCGGTCGTCGAGCGGACCGGATATGATCAGCGGCGTGCGCGCCTCATCGACCAGGATCGAGTTCGACTTCGTCTACGATGGCATAGATGTGACCACGCTGGACCATATCCTCCAGCCGATACTTCATGTTGTCGCGCAGATAGTCGAAGCCAAGTTCGTTATTGGTCCCGTAAGTGATGTCGCAATCATATGCTTTCTTGCGCTGATCATCGTCGAGCCCATGCACGATAACGCCGACGGAAAGGCCAAGGAAATTGTAGATCTGTCCCATCCACTCGGCGTCGCGTTTGGCCAGATAGTCGTTGACCGTGACGACATGCACGCCGCGACCTGAGATTGCATTGAGATAGACCGGAAGAGTCGCGACCAGCGTTTTGCCTTCGCCGGTCTTCATTTCCGCAATCTTCCCCTCGTGGAGAATCATGCCGCCGATCAGCTGAACGTCGAAGTGACGCTGACCGAGCGTGCGCTTTGCGGCCTCCCGCACAGTAGCGAAGGCAGGGACCAGCAGTACATCGAGCGAGACACCTTCAGCCACCTGCTTCTTGAATTCTTCGGTGCGGGCCTTCAGCGCGTCGTCGGAAAGAGACTCGAGTTCCTTTTCGAGCTCATTGATCTCCCGAACCCGGGGCAGATAGCTGCGAATACGCCGCTCGTTGGCGGATCCAAACAGCTTACGGGCAACGGCGCCGATCATACGGGAGCTCCTAACGTGGGCCGGGACTTATATCACGCCGCCAACGGCCGGATTTGCTTCCGGCACTCCGGAATGCGGCACTTTTCGGGCAAATTCGACGCAAAACGCGCCACCAGACAACGAACAACAAAAGCCGTGCGAGAGATATGAGGGGGTCGGATTGTTGTCAATCGGCGACGTAACCAATGACTAAACGTTCCTTCGGTCACGCGGACGTTAGATTCATCCGATGGTCGGCCATTGCAAAGCCACGGTTGTTAGGCGAATAGTCGCGCGCACCGCCTCCGAAACAGGCGGCCCTTATATCCAAGGACAAGGCCATGACGATTTCTGTACCCGCCGGTTTTCCGGTCCACCTACGCCCGGTCGGTTTTATTGCCCCCATCCTGGCGCTGCTCGTCCTTTCGAGCGGACCACTCTATGCCCAGGACAAGGACCCCGTTGTCGCGAAAGTTAATGGCGTCGAAGTCCATCAAAGCGACCTCGCTGTCGCCGAGGATGAGGCAGGTCAAATTCCGCCGATGTCGCCGGAGGCCAAGCAGGATTATCTGGTGCAGTTCGTCGCCGACATGATCCTCGTTTCCAAGGCTGCACAGGACAAGAAATTCGGCGACTCGCCCGATTTCAAGCGGAAGCTCGATTTCGCCCGCAAAAAGCTTCTTATGGAAGGACTGCTGCAGTCGGTCGGCAAGGAAGCGCTCACCGATGCTGAAATGCGCAAAGTCTACGATGAGGCCATCAAGCAAGTCAGCGACGAGAAGGAAGTGCACGCCCGCCATATCCTGTTCCGGACGTCAGCCGGCGACGAGAAAAGCAGTAAGGAAGCCGAAGACAAGGTCAAGGCGGTGATTGCGCGGCTGAAAAAAGGCGAGGACTTCGCCAAGGTGGCGGGCGAGGTTACCGAAGACCCGTCGGGAAAGGCCAACGGCGGAGACCTCGGATACTTCACAAAGGACCAGATGGTCCCCGAATTCGCCGAAGTCGCATTCAAGCTGGACGCGGGACAGATTTCGGACCCGGTTAAAACCCAGTTCGGCTGGCATGTCATCAAGGTCGAGGACAAGCGCGCCAAGCAACCTCCCAAGTTCGAGGACGTAAAGCCGCAGATAGAAAACTTTGTGGTCCGCAAAGCGCAGGCAGAGTTGGTCACCAAACTGCGCGCCGACGCCAAGATCGAACGCATGGACAAGCCGGCCAAGGCCGAAGACAAGCCGGCAGCACCTGCACCCGCAAAGAAATAGCGCGGATCAGATTCATCAAATGATTTCGTCATGGCCGGGCTTGTCCCGGCCGTTGACGTCTTTTATGCCGATGCTTCGAGTGGATGCCCGGGACAGGCCCGGTCACGACGCCGGAGATCGTCATGTCGACTGCTGTTTCCCCCCTCGCCCCGCTTCACGTTCCGGACATGCCGGCAATTGCCGGCGTCCGTCTGGCAACGGCCGCGGCTGGCATCCGCTATGCGGGACGTACTGATGTTCTGCTTGCCCTCTTTGACCCAGGCACGATTGCGGCCGGGGTGTTTACGCGCTCGAAGTGCCCGTCAGCGCCGGTCGAATGGTGCCGCACACATCTAAAAAGGGGAAAGGCGCTGGTCCTTGTCGTCAACTCCGGAAATGCCAATGCCTTCACCGGCAAGAGTGGACGGGACGCCTGCAAGTTCACTGCGCAAATCGCCTCTCGTGCCGCCGGTTGCAAGCCGGTGGACGTCTTTCTTGCCTCCACTGGGGTGATCGGAGAGCCGCTCAAAGCGCAAGCTTTTGAAGGCGTGATGGAGGGGCTCGTTACGCGCGCACAGGCCGGCGATTTTCTCGCAGCGGCGCGCGCGATCATGACCACGGACACGTTTCCGAAGGTCGCAACCGCGACCGCAAAAATCGGCAAGGCAACCGTCACGATAAACGGGATCGCCAAAGGTGCCGGCATGATCGCTCCTGATATGGCGACAATGCTGTCCTTTATTTTCACGGACGCGGCGATTTCGGCGCCTGCTCTTCAATCGCTACTGAAAGATGGCACCGCCAATACGTTCAATGCCGTTACGATCGACGGCGACACGTCCACCTCGGACACATTGATGTTGTTTGCAACCGGCAAATCGGGCGCGCCACGCATTGCGCGAGCTAGTGACCCGCGCCTGAAAGGGTTCAAGAAGGCTTTGCATGCCGTGCTTGCCAATCTCTCAGAGCAGATTGCACGTGACGGCGAAGGCGCACGCAAGCTAGTCGAGATCGTGGTCGAGGGCGCGGTCTCAAAAGTATCGGCCCGGCGTATCGCCATGTCGATCGCCAATTCACCTCTCGTGAAGACAGCTATTGCCGGTGAAGATGCCAACTGGGGTCGCGTCGTGATGGCTGTCGGCAAGGCCGGCGAGCCAGCGGATCGCGACAAGCTTTCGATCTGGTTCGGAGGGATTCGCGTGGCGCACAAAGGCGCTCGCGACCCAGGTTATGACGAATCGACTGTCAGTGCAGCGATGAAGAAGCCGGAAATCAGCCTGAAAGTGGCGCTTGGACTGGGCAAGGGCCGCGATCGTGTGCTCACGTGCGATCTCACCAAGGAGTATGTCGCAATCAATGGCGACTATCGTTCGTGAGATGTGCGGAGGCTGAGGCCCGTGTCTATCAAGGTCGTTCTGGTTGCCGCCTGCGCGCTTGTCGATCCCGATGGTCGGGTGCTGATCGCACGGCGGCCAGAAGGCAAGCCGATGGCAGGCTTGTGGGAGTTTCCGGGCGGCAAGATTGAGGCCGGCGAGCGGCCCGAGGAGACTCTCATCCGCGAGCTAAGAGAGGAACTGGGAATAGTCGTCAGCGACAACTGTCTCGCGCCCCTCGCCTTTGCGAGCCACAGTTATTCGGACTTTCATCTTCTGATGCCGTTGTACGTCTGCCGACGTTGGGAAGGCACCGTCATTGCCGCCGAGGGTCAGCAGCTCGCCTGGGTAAAGCCGAACAAGTTGCGAGAGTACGAAATGCCTCCGGCCGACGTACCGCTGATTGCTCATCTGATGGCCCTGCTCTAACGCTCCGGCTTTTCTCCGGCCGATATTTCGGTCGTGTTCAGGGCGTCGGAAAGTCGGCGCGTCGCCGAGCCAGGCCTGAGCGGCTTCTGCTGGCTCTCGTGTGGTGCCCACCCGGACAACCAGATGATTTCGAAACTTGCGCGCAAACGGCCATCTTCGTCAGCAAACCGCTCGCGATATACCTCGGCCATACGCTGTACCGTTGCGCGCTTAAGTGGCTTTCGTCTGCGCTCACTCAATATATTGGTGGCGCCCATGTGACGGAGATCGCGTATCAGGGCGAATATCGAATCGTATCGCACGACCAGACGTTCGCTATCGACAACCGGCAGAGCGAAGCCTGCACGCTGCAACAGCGCACCGAGTTCGCGGACGTCGGCAAATGGAGCAATATGCGGCGAAACTCCGCCTTCGACCTCGATCTCAGCGGCTGCGATGACTTCGCGCAGTTCCGACAAACTTTCTCCGCCGACAAGCGCCGCCAGCAACAAGCCATCCGGCTTCAGTGCGCGGCGAATCTGGACCAAGGTTCCCGGCAAGTCGTTGACAAATTGCAGCGCCAGCCCCGACACAACCAGATCGAGCGACGCGTTGGCAAAAGGCAACGCCTCCTCGTCCGCCGCTACAGTCAAGAACGATCGGCCGTCGGGGGTCGGGTGAACCGTGGCCCCCACAATAGTCCCGACCTTCCCAATTGCCGCAAGGACCTGGCGCACCACATCGGTCGGAGTGCCGAGATCTACTGCGACGTTGAATTGACGCAGGACGGTGGAAAGGCGCTCACCCAATTCCGATGCAGTGCGATCGAGCAGAAAGGTCTCCGGGCCAAGCTTGCGTGCACGCGCTTGCCGCGCGCGGAGGAGACGTCGGTCAAATATCTTGGGACCTGGCGACATTGCTTTGTCCAATAGCGCGACAGTGATCGTGTCGCGGCAACGAGCGACTATGCTACGGTTCCAGCATGAACGAGCTTGTATCGGCAAGGTCGGGCAGACCGGAATCGTACGGCGCTCGATTTCGCGACAGCATGCGAGCAACCCTTCGGGTCGCTCTTGATTTTGCCTTGCCGCGGCTCTGTCCCTCATGCCGCGAGCCAGTCAGCGAAGGCGAAGGCCTTTGCGCGCCATGCTGGTCGAGACTGTCGCTCATCGAGCCGCCTTACTGCGAGCGCTTGGGTATTCCATTTGCCTATGACCCTGGCCCCGGTCTGCTGTCGATGGAAGCGATCGCCAATCCACCGGCTTACAACCGGGCTCGTGCCGTCGCCCGTTACGACGATGTCGCCAGCACCCTGGTGCACAGCCTCAAATATAGCGACCGGCTCGACCTCTCGCCCATGATGGGCCGTTGGATGGCGCGGGCTGGCCGTGAACTGTTGGCCGATGCCGATGCACTCGTTTCAGTACCTCTGCATTGGCGAAGACGATGGGCACGACGATACAATCAATCGGCCGTTCTTGCTGGAGCAATATCGGCGATTTGCGGCGTCCCAATCTCACATGGCGGGCTCAAACGTATCCGGGCCACGCCGCAGCAGGTCGGCCGATCTCGACCGGAGCGCGCCGATAACGTCCAAGGGGCATTTCTCGTCCCGCCTGAACACAGGGTCGAGGTTGCTGGCAGGCGCCTGGTGCTGGTTGACGACGTGCTCACGTCCGGCGCCACGATTGATGCCTGCTCCCGTGCATTATTGCGTGCGGGCGCTGCACAGGTCGATGTGCTGGTATTCGCGCGGGTTGTGGCGCCAGCGCGAAGTCCCATATAGAAGGGTCCGAAAGCGCAGAAACACCATGCCGCCCGTCGAGATCTATACGACCCGCTATTGCCCGTATTGCAATGCCGCCAAAGCTTTGCTGAAGCGCAAAGGTGTGACCTACAGCGAGATCGATGTCAGCCGCGACTGGGAGCGCCGCGACGAAATGATTCAACGCGCGAATGGGTGCATGACGGTACCTCAGATCTTCATTGGCCCCGTTCACGTCGGTGGCAGCGACGAACTGCACGCGCTTGAACGTGCAGGCAAACTGGATCCACTCCTCACCAACGGCAGAGCATCTGCATGACCGCAGGCAGCTTTAACGCGGCGATGATCCAAATGCGCTCGAGCCTGAAGCCGGGCGAGAACATCGACAATGCCGTGCGCATGATTGGCGAGGCGAAAGCGGGCGGCGCCGACTACGTACTAACGCCGGAAATGACGAATATTCTGGCGGCCAAACGCGAGCAGCTTTTTGATGTGATCGCGGATGAAGAATCGGACGGTGCTCTCGCAACTTTGCGCGACGTGGCGCGGCGGCTCGGTATCTACATTCACATCGGCTCGCTGGCGATCAGGATTTCCTCCGATAAAGCGGTCAATCGCTCTTTCCTTGTTGATCCAAAGGGCGACATCGCGGCGCGCTATGACAAGATACATATGTTCGATGTCGATCTTGCCGGCGGCGAGAGTTATCGGGAGTCGCGGAACTACCGACCGGGCGACTCGGCAGTGCTGGCCGATCTTCCCTGGGGACGATTGGGACTGACGATCTGCTACGATCTACGGTTCCCCGCCCTCTATCGCGCGTTGGCCGAAGCCGGCGCCACCATGCTGGCGATCCCCTCAGCCTTTACGAAGCAAACCGGCGAAGCGCATTGGCACGTCCTTCTCCGCGCACGCGCCATCGAAAACGGATGCTTTGTCTTCGCTGCCGCACAGGGTGGCAAACATGAGAACGGCCGCGATACATATGGCCATTCACTGATCGTTGACCCCTGGGGGCGCATCATTGCGGAAGGCGGCACCGAGCCGGGGGTTATCATGGCCAGGATCGATCCCGCGGAAGTGGCTAATGCGCGCGCGCGCATTCCATCGCTGCAGCACGGCCGCCGCTTTGAAATCGCAGAACCGATGGCAGAACCTGCCCATCTGCATGTCGTGCGGGGGGCGGAATGATACGCTACGCGCTCGTCTGCGACCGGGGTCACGAATTTGAAAGCTGGTTCCAGGATTCCGCCGCCTACGACAAGCAGGCGAAGCGCGCGCTCGTGAATTGTCCCCAGTGCGGCTCGACCAAGATCGAGAAGGCAATCATGGCGCCGCGCTTGTCAGGGACCGCAAAAAAACAGCGCGCGCCCGTTGAACCGCCGGCTCCAACGGCAGACGCTGCAGCCCCCGTGCCGGCCGCTCCCGTCGCAATGATTTCCTCGCAGGAGCAGGAATTTCGCTCCAAGCTCAAGGAATTGCGCGACCACCTCACCAAGAACGCCGACAACGTTGGCGGGAAATTTCCCGAGGAAGCGCGGAAAATGCACTACGGAGAAATCGAGCACCGCTCTATCTATGGTGTCGCTTCGCCTGAGGAAGCGAAAGAACTCTCCGAGGAAGGGGTCGAATTCCATCCCTTGCCGGTTTTGCCGGACGAGCGGAACTAGCTCGGCCACACGAGTAGCGCGACACCGATCACGACGAGCACGACCCCTAAAGCCTCGCGCTGCGTGGTTGGTTGTTTGAACACAAAACGGGTCACCCCTTGCGCGAAGAGGACCTCAACCAGGGCCAGCGTGCGTACATTCGCAGCCGTCGTGATGGCGAAGGCCAGAAACCAGAATTCCGATGCGAATGCACCCATGAATCCGGCTAGAATTGAGGGACGCCATGCGCGGGCAATGGCCCGGAGAACCTTGGGCTCGCGCAGCGCAAGATAAAGCGACAAAGTTGCCGCCTGGATCACCAGGCCAATTGCAACAGTGTACGTCGCCGCCAGCACAAAATTCGGTAGCTGCAACGACAAGATGGCGCCGCGATAGCCGATGGCAGAAAGTCCGAACAGCGCGCCTGACACGAGGCCGATGACAGTTGAACGCACGGTAGGCCTCTCGCCAATCCCTCCCTTGAGTGAGATGACGATCACGCCGGCTGTGGCGATGAGGATGGCCGCCGCTGAAAGCGGTGTGATCTTGTCGCCGAGAAAGATCAACCCGAAGAGGGCCACATGGACCGGTTCGGTCTTGATGTAGGCATAGGCCACCACAAACGAGCGTTGGCCCATCACCGAAAGCATCGTCGCCGTCGCTGCTATTTGGGTGAAGGCGCCCGCGAGCACCCAGGGCCAGAACACATTTGGCGGCTTAGGCAGAGCCTCACCTGTTGCGATCAACACGCCAGCGAGGAAAAGCAGTGCGAATGGAAAGCCGAACAGAAAGCGGACGTGAGTTGCACCCACCGTCCCAAGAGTTGCGGTCAACTCGCGCTGCATGGCGTTGCGCGCGGTCTGCGCCGCCGCGGCAATCAGCGTAAAGACGGCCCAGAGCATTTCATCGGTCTCTTACACAGTTATGCCCGGCCACGCGCCGGGCATTCACGTCGTCGTTTCCCTAACAAGGGGTCGAGGGCAGTGACAAGCCCGGCCCCGACGGGGCAGGTATTCGTTACGCGGCGTTGGCCCGGATTTCCGCTGCCTCAGGAAATTCGGCGACAGTTCCTTTTTCGTTATCGATAAGCAGGAACAGGTCGAAATACCGGATCGTCGGCGCGCCACCAGTGCGTTTGATGATCGACTGCCGCCATTCTTCGTTGTGCGCCTTTTTTGCCGCCTCGACTGAAGGCCAGATATAGACACCCGCACCGGCCTTGCCATTGAGTTCAAGAAGGAAGTGCTTGCGCAGCAATTCCTTGTTGTCGCGCCACTTTGGAATAACGTTGCGCGCCTCTTCGGCGACCTGCTGACGAGTCCATCCTTTCGGAGAATTGAATTCAACGAACTCTAGAATCATTTCGACCTCTCCCGTTATTTCTGGCGTTGCGCAACAAGCATGTAGTTGACGTCCATATCCGACGATAGCTGCCATCGGTCGGCAAACGGATTGTAGATCACGCCGCGCTCTCCGATCACTTGCAAACCGCTGTGCTCTATCGCGGATTCCAACTCGACAGGCGTGACGAACCTGTCCCATTGGTGTGTGCCGCGCGGCAGCCAGCGCAACACATATTCGGCGCCGACTATGGCGAGCGCGAAACTTTTCAGCGTGCGATTGAGCGTAGCGGCGATCATCAATCCAGCAGGCCCTACCATGGTCGCGCACGTCGCGACGAATGCCTCGACGTCGGCAACATGTTCAACCACTTCCATCGCCAGCACGACATCAAAGCGCTCGCTCGCGGCGGCCAGTTCTTCCGCCGTCGTTGCACGGTAGTCGACCACGACGTGCGCATCTTCCGCATGCGCACGGGCGACGTTGATATTTTCCTCCGACGGATCGGCACCCACTACGTCTGCGCCAAGCCGCGCAAGCGGTTCGGACAGAATGCCACCGCCGCATCCTATATCCAGAATGCGTAGTCCCTTGAGGCAATCGAGCTTTTTGGGATCGCGATTAAAAGAGGCGGCGGCCTGGTCGCGGATGTAGGAAAGGCGGACAGGATTGAATTTATGCAATGGGGCCATAGGCCCGCGCAGATCCCACCAGTCGGCAGCGTGGCGCGAGAAACGCTCGATCTCGGCCTGATCGATCGACGGTGCGTGACGTCTATCTGCCATAACACTCTCTCCGATCGCCGCGACGTCAGCGGGCTGTCACCTGATTTCGGAATTCGAGCGGCGCATCGATATTGTGCAGTGGCTCGATGCCTACGCCCGTTCCGCGGATCGTTATATCGCCATAGTCGAGCATGCGTCCCAAGATGGACTGATCAACGTCGACGCTTTCTACCTTGTCCATGTTCATCTCAACGGTGTGCCGGCGAATAAAGCCCCGTTTGTAGACGATACGCCTGTCGGTCACGTCGATTTCCGTTGTCCAGCGCCGAAACCACGCGCTGAAGGCCAGACCGAGCCCTACCAATGCGCAGACAATTGCGACCAATAGCGAGACCGGACCGAGAGCGCCACCCACTATCAGGGTCGCGAAGGCCAGCAGCCAAAGACCTACCGCCGGCAGGTACACGACCCAGTGCAAAGTGGTCGTATACGCCACCGTCTCGCCAGGCTGCAGGATATGATCGATGTATCGCATGATCTGGTCATGGTTCTGCGTGGCTGGACCGGCGTGGCAGCCGCCGATGTTGCGGTTGTCGCACACCGCCGGTATGTATACGCGCCTTTTCGGGCCGGCGCGCGAGCCTTGCGCGCTTGCACCGATTGTTTGTTAACGCCTTTCGGCGGATCCGGGACTGTCATGGCTCGACTGGTGATGAAATTCGGCGGAACATCCGTCGCCGATCTCGACCGCATCCGCAATGTGGCGCGGCACGTCAAGCGCGAGGTCGACGCCGGCTACGACGTGGCTGTCGTCGTTTCCGCGATGGCGGGGGTAACGAACCAACTGGTTGAATGGTGCCGGCAGGCCGCCATGCTGCATGACGCGCGTGAATATGACGCGGTCGTGGCCACCGGCGAAGAGGTCACTGCCGGACTTCTCGCGATCGTTCTCGAGGGAATGGGAGTCAATGCACGCTCGTGGCAGGGCTGGCAATTGCCGATCTTGACTGACAACGCGCACGGCTCAGCCCGCATCCTTGATGTGAACGGCGCCGAACTGATCAAGCAATTCAAGGAACATACACAGGTCGCAGTCGTTGCCGGGTTCCAGGGCATGCATAAGGAAACCGGCCGCGTCACCACGCTTGGCCGCGGCGGCTCTGACACCTCGGCGGTTGCGATCGCAGCCGCCATCGGTGCCGAGCGCTGCGACATCTACACCGATGTGGACGGCGTCTACACCACCGACCCGCGCGTGGTGCCCAAGGCCCACCGGATGGACAAGATCGCGTATGAGGAAATGCTCGAGTTTGCTTCTCTCGGCGCCAAGGTCATGCAGGTGCGTTCAGTCGAGCTCGGGATGGTGCACAACGTGCGGATCTTCGTGCGCTCAAGTTTCGAGAAGCCGGAGGATATCGACCCCACAAAGCCGCCGTCAGGCACGCTTATTTGCGACGAAGGAGACATCGTGGAACAGCAAGTCGTCACCGGGATCGCCTTTTCCAAGGACGAGGCGCAGATCTCGCTCCGTCGGGTGCAGGACAAGCCGGGAGTCGCCGCTGCGATTTTCGGCCCGCTCGCCGACAGCAATATCAATGTCGATATGATCGTGCAGAACGTGTCCGCCGACGGCGCCACGACGGACCTGACCTTCACGGTACCATCCGCCGACTACGAGCGCGCTCGCGTCACTCTCGACAAGGCAAGGAGCGCTATCGGCTTTGAGCGGCTGGATGGCGCGACTGATGTTGCCAAGGTATCCGTCATCGGAATCGGCATGCGCAGCCACGCCGGCGTCGCGGCAAAGGCATTCAAGGCTCTCTCCGAACAGAAGATCAACATCCTCGCGATCACAACGTCTGAGATCAAGTTCTCGGTGCTCATCAAGGCCACCCAGACCGATCTGGCGGTGCGCACGCTGCATACGCTCTACGGGCTGGATAAGATTTGAGCGATGGCTGAAGACGCAACGAGCTTCGAGAGGCTGTGGCGCTTCAGGTCGAGCTGCCGTTTATGACGACTTATGATCTCAGTCTGTTGAAAACACTTGCAAAGTAGCCTTCAAAATCGCGCGTATTAAATCCGGAACCGGCCCGCGCCCGGGCCGAGAAGGAATAAATATTGTCCCGCGGTTTTTGAACCTGCGATCGTCGATTCGCGTCTCATTGAAGCCAGATCATTTCGTGGCGGGGACAGATAGTGACTGTCGACAGCGAAGCTTCGCCGGACACGCACGCCTACGCGCGCTTCACGCGTCGCGTACAAGGCGTGTTCATCGATGTCATCATTTTCATGCTGATTCTGGCGGTCGCATTGATGCTCGCGGTGTCGTTTGCATCCGACCATATTGCCCGCATTCTGGGCGCGACGGTCGCCGCCACCTGGCTCTTCTATGAGCCCCTGCTGGTTTCCCTGACCGGCGGCACGATCGGCCACTACCTGTGCAACATGCGGGTGGTCGACGACCATGGTGGCAATATCAGCTTCATCAAAGCCTTTGCCCGCATGATCATAAAATCGCTGCTGGGTTGGTACTCCTTCCTGGCAATGGCGATGACGTCTCGCCATCAGGCCGTTCACGACCTCCTTACCCGCTCGACGGTCCAGATGAGGGACCTGGGCAAGGCGCAACCCTACCATTTCAGGGGTCGCCGGGAGCCGCTGACACCGCAGAGCATGCCGTCACAGATCCGGCGGGCTGCGGTGATCGCGGCCTATTTGCTCGCCTGCTTCATGCTGTACTCGATCGTCCTTGCGACGCTTTCTCTTGCCGGTCTCCTCTCAAGACGCTGCGTTGATGGCCAGACCTGCTCTGTCGGCGAGTTCGCCATCCTGATCCTGCTCTGGGTGATCTGGGGCGGTATCAGTGTTTGGGCCGCCTTATTGGGATGGCGGGGCCTGCTCTGGGGCGGACGCGCCCGGCGTTGACCCCTGACAGCGCTTTGGCTTGCCCCTTGCATGGCCCATTGGCTATAGCCTGACGCGTAAGCGCCCGCCGATCCATGATCGTAGGGTGGCTATTCGTACACGATTTGGCCGTAAGGACGCTGCGGCCAGAGGACCTCATTATGCGTGGCGCGCTCGGCGGTCCGCGCGTGCTGTTACGCCGGCTTCGCGAAGTTATGGCCGAGCCGGTCAGCGCGCAGGATCGACTCGACAAGGTGGTGGTGCTTATCGCCGCCAACATGGTGGCCGAGGTGTGCTCTGTCTACGTTTTGCGCGTAGACGGAACGCTCGAACTATACGCGACCGAAGGCCTAAAGCGCGAAGCCGTCCACCAAACCGTCCTGAAGGCCGACGAGGGCCTCGTCGGCCTCGTGGCGAGCGAAGCCAATCCGATCAATCTGTCCGACGCACAAGCTCATCCGGCCTTCTCGTACCGGATAGAAACCGGCGAAGAAATCTACCATTCGTTCCTGGGCGTGCCGGTCCTGCGCGCGGGCAACACGCTCGGCGTGCTCGTCGTGCAAAACCGCGCGCGCCGTACCTATACCGAGGAAGAAGAAGAAGCCCTGCAAACAACGGCGATGGTGCTCGCCGAGATGATTGCATCGGGCGAGCTGTCGTCCCTCGCCCGTCCTGGCGCGGAACCGGTCGCGCGGCACGCGATGCATCTCACCGGCAGTTCGCTGTCCGACGGCATCGCACTCGGTCACGTGGTGCTGCACGAGCCGCGCGTCGTCATCACCGACGTCATCGCGGACGACGTTCAGCACGAACTCAAGCGACTCGACGCCGCGATCGCTACCTTGCGCGAAGATCTCGACCGGCTGGTCGAGCATCGCGACATCGCCGATGGCGGCGAGCATCGTGACGTGCTCGAAGCCTACCGCATGTTCTCCTACGATCAGGGTTGGTTGCATCGAATTCGCGAGGCCGTCATGACCGGCCTCACCGCGGAAGCCGGCGTCGAACGCGTGCAGTCGGATACGCGCGCTCGCATGCTGCGTGCCTCCGATCATTATCTGCGCGACCGCCTGCACGACCTTGATGATCTTGCGAACCGGCTGATGCGCGTGCTGATGGGACAGGATCATGCTCCGACCAAAGAGCAGATGCCGGAAAATGCGATCGTCGTCGCGCGGTCCATGGGACCTGCGGCACTTCTTGATTACGATCGCAAGCGGCTACGCGGCCTGATCCTCGAGGAAGGTGGGCCGACCTCTCACGTCTCGATAGTGGCGCGCGCGCTTGGAATTCCAACCGTAGGCGAAATCGAGAATGCCACCGGCCTGGTCGAACCGAACGATCCCATCATCGTCGACGGGTCGACAGGCCATGTCCATATGCGTCCTCCGCAGGACATCCAGGCTTCATATGGTGAGCGCGTAAAACTCCGCGCCCGCCGGCAAGCGCAATATCGGGCACTGCGGGAACGTCCTTGTATCACCAAGGACGGACAAAAGGTTTCGCTGATGATCAATGCCGGGCTCACCATTGATCTTCCGCACATTGAGGATACGGGCGCGGCCGGTATCGGGCTTTTTCGTACTGAACTGCAGTTCATGGTTGCGACCACTTTGCCACGCACCGGCGAACAACTCGCTCTTTATCGCGCAGTTCTCGATGCTGCAGGGAAGAAGCCGGTCACATTCCGTACTCTCGACATCGGTGGCGACAAAGTGTTGCCGTACATGCGGAACATCGACGAAGAAAACCCCGCGCTGGGCTGGCGGGCGATCAGGCTTGGCCTCGATCGGCCCGGCCTTCTGCGCAGCCAGGTGCGCGCATTGCTGCGCGCAGCGAGCGGACGCAGCCTTAAGATCATGTTTCCCATGATCGCCGTCGTCGAAGAATTCGACAAAGCAAAGTCGCTGGTCGAGGTCGAGCTAACTCACCTTCGTCGGCACGGACACGAATTGCCCGAGCGCGTCGAGATCGGCACGATGGTCGAGGTTCCATCGCTTCTGTTCCAACTCAACGAGTTGCTCGAGCGGGTCGATTTCCTCTCTGTCGGCTCCAACGACCTGATGCAGTTCCTGTACGCAGCGGACCGCGGGAATCCGCGGGTCTCGGAAAGATTCGATCCACTTTCGGCGCCAGTCTTGCGCGCGCTTAAAGACATCGTCGACAAGGCAAAGAAACACGGCAAGCCAGTCACGCTTTGCGGGGAACTCGCTTCGCAGCCGATCGGCGCACTGGCGCTGACCATTCTCGGGTATCGTACGTTGTCCCTGTCTCCCTCCGCTGTCGGGCCGGTGAAAGCGCTTCTGCTCGATCTCGACTGCCGGAAGGGCGAAGACTTTCTTCTGCCGTGTCTTGAGCAGCCAGTCGGCAGCGTTTCCATCCGCCAAAAGCTTGAGACCTTCGCCGCCAACGAGGGATTGCAGCTTTGACGGTCCTGCCACAACAGAAGATGGACGCTCTCCTCGCCCGCCACGCATTGGTGGAAAGCGAGCTCGCCAGCGGTTTGTCACCGGATATCTACGTAAAGCTGTCACGTGAATTTGCAGAGCTAAACCCGGTCGTCGAAGCGATCAAAGCCTATCGCGGTACCGAGAACGAAATCGTCGAGCTTTCCGCGCTGATCGATGATTCCGGCACGGACGCGGAGATGCGCAAACTTGCGGACAACGAGCGACACGAATTGCAGGAACGCAAGGAAGCCCTGACGCAAAAGATTCGTCTCGCTCTGCTGCCAAAGGATGCGATGGACGATCACAATGCGATCCTCGAAATCCGCGCGGGTACAGGCGGCGACGAAGCCTCGCTGTTCGCCGGAGACCTTTTCCGTATGTACGAACGCTATGCCGCCAAACAGGGCTGGAAAACGGAAATTCTCTCGCTGAGCGAAGGTACGAAAGGCGGCTTCAAGGAAATCGTCGCCGAGGTGAGCGGCCGTGGCGTATTTGCAAAGCTTAAATTCGAGTCGGGAGTGCATCGCGTCCAACGCGTACCCGATACCGAAGCCTCGGGGCGTATCCATACCTCCGCCGCGACCGTCGCCGTGCTTCCCGAGGTAGAGGATGTCGACATCCACATTAACGAGTCCGATCTCAAGATCGATACTATGCGCGCGCAAGGAGCCGGCGGACAACACGTCAACAAGACCGAATCCGCCATCCGCATCACGCACGTTCCCAGCGGAATCGTCGTATTTGTGCAGGAAGAGCGGTCGCAGCACAAAAACAAATCAAAGGCGATGACGATGTTACGCGCGAAGCTCTATGACATCGAAAAGACCAAGCGCGATTCCGCACGCGCGGCCGAACGGCGCGGCCAGGTCGGTTCGGGCGACCGTTCGGAACGCATCCGGACTTACAATTACCCGCAAGGCCGCGTCACCGATCACCGCATTAACCTCACGCTGCATAAGCTGCCGCAGATCGTAGAGGGCGAAGCTCTCGACGAGGTCATCGACGCACTGGTCACCGAGCATCAGGCCGAGTTGCTGGCGGCCGAAGGCGCGGCGTGAGAGTCATTCCGGGGCTGAAGGACGGCGGTTCCGTTTCCGAGGCGCTGCATCTTATCACGCAGGCGTTCCGTGCGGTCGGGATTGAGGACGCTGACGTCGACGCTCGTGTGCTCGTGGGTCAAGCGCTGCATCTCGATCGTGCACGCTTGATTGCTCAAGCGGATCGCGTTTTGGAGTCCCGCGAAGTGAATGCGATATCAGGACTCGCCGCGCGCAGACTGAAGCGCGAGCCGGTGTCGCGCATTCTCGGGAGAAAAGAATTCTGGAGTCTTGCACTTACGGTAACGCCGGATGTTCTGGTGCCGCGGCCGGAGACCGAGACTGTGGTCGAGAGCGCGCTGGACTTTGTCGTGCGAAATGGTCTGCGCATGGAAAAGTTGCGCATTCTCGACATCGGTACCGGGTCGGGCGCACTGCTCGTGGCTCTCCTGAGTGAGTTGCCGAACGCTATTGGGCTCGGCACCGATATCAGCCGCGAAGCATTAGAGACGGCACGGGCCAATGTGACTCACCTCGGCTTCGAGAATCGATGCAGCCTGATTGCCTGCGACATGGCTGCGGACGTGCAGGGCCACTTCGATCTGCTGGTTTCGAACCCTCCGTACATCGCTCGTGGCGACATTGCCTCTCTCGCACCGGAGGTGCGGGACTACGACCCAAAGGTGGCACTCGACGGCGGTGAGGACGGGTTGGGTGCCTACCGTTCCATTTCAGCGGATGCAAAGCGGCTTTTGGCGCAGGGTGGACGACTGTTCGTCGAATTGGGTGCAGGACAAGAACCAGCGGTGCGCAGATTATTTACCAATGCGGGATTTACGGTCGGGATCGCGCGCGATGATTTGGCTGGAACGCCGCGTGTACTCGGCGCAGGTTTCGTGCCATGAGCGAGTTGCATTCCCACCCGATGAAAATCGCAGAGCTCATTATGGCCGAAAAAACCTCTTGGATTATTCCACGGAAACGACTAGCTTCCGGTCACGGAATCGACCCGTGACGGTTGCATCGCCGTGAGCCCCAGAGCCGATGCTCTGTGTGGTTCGGCGCAAGGCGGATGACGAAGAGCCGACTTCGAATAGACGGCAAGCACATTCGCCAGGTATGGGTCTGGATGCTTCACCGGTTGGGCGCATCATTTTTCGAAACCTGGGAAGATGCGCGTAACGAAAGGTTGGCAACGCCGCGGAAGTAATGCGGCTGAGGGGTTGCTGCGACTAACGCGATAAAGAACACAACGGTTCGATCATTGGCGCGGACAACAAGTGCGGGTCCGGCCGCGCAATGAGACTGTATGGACTTGCAAATTGGTTGAGGTCGGCGCGTAACGCCGAAACAGGCAAAAGGCGATAATAGGCACATGAGAAACGGTCAGAAGCGCATGCGGGGACGCGGTAATAACCACCGCAAAAGCCAAAACCCGCTGACGCGCGTTTACGAATCAAACGGCCCTGATGTCAAAATTCGCGGCACTGCTTCGCACGTTGCGGAAAAATATATCCAGCTTGCGCGCGACGCCCAGAGCTCCGGCGATCCAGTTGCCGCCGAGAACTACTACCAGCACGCCGAACATTATTTTCGTCTTATTGCGGCCGCGCAGGAACAATTTCGTCAGCAGAACCCCTACTACAATCAGCAACCGCAGCAGGGCGTGCCTGGCGGGCAGCACCAGCAGGGGAGCGACGAAAGTTTCGACGGTGACGACGAAGACGGCCAATCCTTCATGGGCCAGAACGAACCGAGCTACGCGCCGCGCGAACCTCAGCAGCAGCCGTATCTCCCCCGCGACGCTCAACCATTTCCGCCGCGCGACCAACAGGTACACAATCGCCAGCAGCATCAACCGCAGCCGCATCATCCGAACCAAGGCGCACACGAAGGCGGGCAGGATGTAGGTGGCTTGCCGGCATTTATTACCGGCGGCGGTCAGCCACAACAAAACTCGGGGCAAAACGGTCACGACCAAGGTGATCGCAACCAAGGTGATCGCAACCAAGGCGATCGAAACCAAGGCGATCGGAACCAGGACCGCTTTGGGCATCGCCGTCGGCGCCGTCACCGTGGTAGCGGTGGTTACCGTCCGGATCGGCCCGACTACAGCGGCGGTCATCAGCAAAACGCGGCACCGCAACCGGCACAAGACGAAGGCGGTGGTGACGAGCCACGGCAGCCGGAGTAGGCCGACGATCGCCGCTCGTTCCCGCGCAAGCGGGAATTTCGACCATCTCCAAATTGATGACGTTCGCTTTACCCGCCTGGTGACGGCGCCAGCGCGGGCTCTAACGCGGGCACCAGTCGTCGCTTCTCGCGGCGCGCCGGGATCGCTCGATAGACCTGCTTGGTCGCCTCCACCAGATGCACTCCCGCAAACGGCGCGGACAGTGTTGCACCGGTTCGCTCCCACGCGACCGCTGACCGCAGGAACCAGCCACGTTCAACCGGAGGAACGTAAAGAGCTTCGCTCCAGCCCGTTGGAGTGAACCAGGTCTCACGCAGGAGCTGATTGATCTGGCTGCGCGAATAAGGCCGACCGTGTCCGAAGGGCGTCGTATCCATTCGCGCCCAAAGACCTCGCCGGTTTGGTACAACCGCAAGCAGGCGACCTCCGGAAGCGAGCACCCGCCACACTTCGCGCAGCAGCGCGCCCGGGTCATTCGTCATTTCAAGCGCGTGCACGAGCATCACACGATCCGTTGCTGAATTGGCGAGCGGCAATTCGTTTTCATCGACAAGGGCGGACAAAGCGGGCCGCGACGTCGGCCACTTCACGACGCCCTGCCCTGCCGGCATGAGCGCGAAACATCGCTCGGCCTCCTCGCGAAAGAGGCCCAGATAAGGCGTGGCGTAACCGATGCCGAGCACGCGCTGGCCCGCTGTGTTGCCCCACAACGAGCGAATGCCGCGACCAATGAAGCGGCGGGCAACGACCCCCAGCCGTTGGCCGTAGAAATTTCGAAGATCCACGACGTCGATCGACATGCCACAAAACTATCATGAAACGCCGTAGCAAAACGCTAACGCCGCGGAACGCACGGAGGTGCATGTTCACTCACCGCCGTGGTACGGTTAATTTCTGCTCAGGACGTCAACAGGAACACGCCAATGCCAGCGGAAACCCGTCTTTTTCTTTGCCGATCCGACAATTTTGGGGTGCTGCTGCACGACCCCGCCAGCGGTGCCACCGCCAGTATCGACGCACCGGAGGCAGCGCCGATCGAGGCTGCATTAAAGGCCACAGGCTGGAAATTGACCGACATCCTGGTCACGCATCACCATGCCGACCACACTGACGGCATCAGGTCACTGAAGGAGAAATACAAGTGCCGTGTCGTGGCGCCGGCGGCTGAAGCTGCCAAAATTCCGGCAGTGGATGAAACCGTTCGCCAAGGCGACAAGGTCAAAGTCGGAACTTTGTCGGCCAATGTGATCGAAACGCCGGGCCACACGCTTGGTCACATCGCCTACTGGTTTCACGCAGACAAGCTTGCATTCGTCGGCGACACGTTGTTTTCCATCGGGTGCGGTCGCGTTATCGAGGGAACGCCGGACCAAATGTGGCACTCGCTCGTAAAGCTGCGCGATCTTCCGGACGACACCGAAATCTATTGCGGTCACGAATACACTGAGGCGAACATCAAATTCGCGCGTACGATCGAGCCAAACAATAAGGCGCTTGCCGCGCGTGAAGCGCAGGCGAAGCAGGAAATTGCACAAAAGGAACCGACCATTCCGGTCACGATCGGCGAGGAAAAGAAAGCGAACCCATTCCTGCGCGCCGATCTACCCGACGTGGCAGCCGGGATAAACATGACTGGCCGACCACCGGCTGACGTTTTCGCGGAGATCCGGGCTCGTAAGAACAAATTTTGACGGCCCACATGCCCTCACCCACCGCTTCCGAGATAATAAGCGCGCTAGGACTCAAGCCGCATCCGGAGGGCGGGCATTATCGCGAAACATTCCGCGATCCGCGGCAAGTTGAAGGCCGCCCTGCTTCTACTGCAATTCTCTTTTTGCTGGCGAGCGGCGAGCGCTCGCATTGGCACCGGATCGATGCGGTCGAAGTCTGGCACTATTACGCCGGCGCGCCACTGAAGCTCGAAGTGGTTGATGGATCCAAGGAAGAGATCTTCCGCCTGGGCGCCGACATCAATGCAGGCGAGGTGCCGCAGGTGACCGTGCCGGCCCGCGCCTGGCAAGCCGCGGAGAGCGTTGGCCCTTGGACACTAACCGGTTGCACTGTCGCACCGGGCTTTTCATTTGATGGATTCGAACTAGCGCCTGTGAGCTGGTCGCCTCGGAGCCAAAAGCGATAAACTCCCGCCCGCGCTACTTGCGACCGTTGCTGCGCATGCACGCGAGATAGCCTTCTAGAGCACGGCTCTTGCGGATCTTGATGCCATCTCGCCTGAAGTATTTCGGAAATGCGACGCGGCCGCCATCAAGCGTCTGTGTTGTTTCCTGACCTTCCGTCGGGCGCAGCTTCAGCCCTTGGCGCTTGACCCCACCCGGCGGGGGAATGATTTGTCCACCGTTCTGTACGGCGCAATCGCAGGCGACTTTGTCGTAGACATCTTTGCAGCGGGCATCGACGTCCTGTGCGGCAACGGGTATCGCCGCTGCCGGCGGCAACAAGCAGACAGCAACGATCGCTATAAGAAATTTCTTCATGGATTCGACGGGGCTAGACGAAGTATTGCCCACCGTTCGCGCTAAGCGTCGCGCCGGTGATCAAGCCCGCTTCGTCAGACGCGAGGAACACCACGCAGCGCGCGATCTCCTCGGGCTCGCCCAGGCGGCCAATCGGAATCTGGGGAAGGATCGACTTTTCCAGAACGTCCTTCGGTACGGCTTGCACCATTTCGGTGTTGATGTAGCCCGGACAAATTGCGTTCACCGTAATGCCGGAGCGTGCCCCTTCCTGCGCCAAAGCCTTGGTGAAGCCGAGCTCGCCGGCTTTTGCCGCCGAGTAATTCACCTGTCCCATTTGACCCTTCTGGCCGTTGATCGAAGAGATATTGATGATGCGACCGAACTTGCGGTCGCGCATGCCCTCGATGAGCGGGCGGCACATGTTGAACAGCGAACCGAGATTCGTGTTGATGACGGCCGTCCATTGTTCGGGCTTCAAGCGGTGAAACATGGCGTCGCGAGTAATGCCGGCATTGTTGACCAATATTTCGACCGGCCCGACTTCGCCTTCCACTTTTTTAATGCCTTCGGCACAGGCGTCGTAGGATGACACGTCCCATTTGAAAACGGGAACGCCAGTCTCGGCTTTGAACTTCTGTGCAGCCTCATCATTGCCGCCGTAATTGGCGGCGACCTTGCAACCGGTTGCCTTTAAAGCCTTGGTGATTGCAGCCCCGATTCCACGGGTTCCCCCCGTTACCAATGCAACGCGCGCCATGGGTTCGCTCCCTCAAATAATCTTCTTGAAACACATGTTCTTAAAACATCATGGCCGGGACAAGCCCGGCCATGACCTAAATCAACGCCGAACCGGCTACCGCTCGACGCACATGGCAATGCCCATACCGCCACCGATACAGAGGGTAGCGAGCCCTTTCTTGGCATTGCGCTTCTGCATTTCGTAAAGCAGCGTTACCAATACGCGCGCACCCGATGCACCAATCGGATGCCCGATTGCGATCGCTCCGCCGTTGACATTGACCTTGCTGGTATCCCACCCGAGGTCCTTGTTGACCGCACAGGCCTGCGCGGCGAAAGCCTCGTTCGCCTCGATCAAATCGAGATCCTCTTTTTTCCAGCCGGCTTTCTTGAGTGCGGCGCGTGAAGCGGGGATTGGCCCCGTGCCCATGATCGACGGGTCGACACCGGCCTGTGCCCAGGACACGATTCGCGCAAGCGGGGTCTTGCCCAGCTTGGCGGCCTCACTCGCCTTCATCAGAACCAGCGCAGCAGCACCGTCGTTGATTCCCGACGCGTTCGCGGCCGTGACAGTTCCTTCCTTGTCAAACGCGGGACGCAGCTTGGCGATCGACTCCACGGTCACGCCGGATTTCGGATATTCGTCCGTATCGACCACAATATCGCCCTTGCGCGATTTGATCGTTACGGGGGTTATCTCATCTTTGAACTTGCCGGCCTTCTGCGCCGCTTCAGCCTTGTTCTGCGAAGCGACTGCAAATTCATCTTGCTGCTGACGAGTAATTTGCCACTGCTTGGCAACGTTCTCAGCCGTGGCGCCCATGTGGTAGCCGTTGAAGGCGTCCCACAACCCGTCCTTGATCATAGTATCGATCATTTCGAACGAGCCCATCTTTACGCCGGCGCGAAGATGCTGGCAGTGCGGTGCCATGCTCATCGACTCCTGGCCTCCCGCAACAACGATGTCGCTGTCACCGTTGAGGATCGCCTGATAACCGAGCGCGACCGCGCGTAGGCCCGAGCCGCATAGCTGGTTCACGCCCCACGCGGGTGTCTCAACCGGTATGGCGGCGGCGATCGAAGCCTGCCGCGCCGGGTTTTGACCCTGACCCGCGGTAAGGATCTGTCCCAGAATCACTTCGCTAATGCGCGCTCCTTCGACACCCGCGCGTTCCATTGCCGCCTTGATCGCCGTTTTGCCGAGCTCATGCGCCGGCAGGTTCGCGAATGCCCCATTGAATGCGCCCACCGGCGTGCGGGTAGCGCTCACGATGACGATGTCGTCTTTCATCCGAAGCTCCTGTTGCGTCGAGTTCTGGGGCGGGCAGAGGTTTTGGCACTGCCGCATCCTCGGCAGGCCACGTTAGTCTGTCAACATGACTTGCCAGTCGAATATCCCCGACAATTGGCGCTTTTTCGGCCTTTTCGCAAGGGATGCCTCACCACATACGCTGCTGCCGCGGTGCCACAAAACGGTGGCCCATATGAGCGGAAATTGGCTATGCTCAAAGCCTGGGCAGGGGAAACGTGTGATCCACATGGCAGAGGAAAAAAAAGAGCCGGTTACAATCAAAAAGTATGCGAACCGGCGGCTCTATAATACCGGGACCAGCACTTATGTGACGCTCGAAGACCTCGCCGCGATGGTCAAGATTGGCGAGGATTTCGTCGTCTACGATGCAAAAACCGGCGAAGACATCACGCGCTCGGTCCTCGCGCAGATCATCTTCGAACAGGAGAACAAGGAAGGACAAAGCCTCCTGCCGATCACCTTCTTGCGTCAGCTGATCCGCTTTTACGGCGACAGCATGCAGATGCTGGTGCCCCGTTTTTTGGAAGCTTCGATTGAATCTCTGTCGAAGGAACAGGGCAAATTCCGCGAACAGATGGCGCAAGCTTTCGGCGTGGGGGCATTTGGACCGCTCGAGGACCAAGTCCGGCGAAACATGGAAATGTTTGAAAAGACTTTCGCCATGTTCGCCCCGTTCGCACGCGGTCAGGCGAAACCGTCGGAAAAACCGCAAGGTCCAAGCAGCGAAATGGACGAACTCAAGCGCCAGCTCGACGAGATGCAAAAGCGACTGGATAGGCTCGGCGAGAAGGACTAGCCGCTCGTCCCTTTGCGAACGCCGGCATATTTCTGGCAATCGGCGTTTACCAATCTAAAAATGAAGAGCCTTTTGTGGGTCCATGCGGTTAACGCCGGGTGGCACGCGCCTTGCCGATGACATGCAAGAGGAACCGGTTCTGTCCGGAATTGAAACGGTATCGCGATGCGGCCTGAAGAAAGCGATGCAACAGTGTGCCAATCCGATGCGACGAGCCTCGGTGAACCCGCCGGGACACGTGCGGTGGTTGTGCTTGCTCGCGCCCGTCAAACCTTCGAGCCAGGAACAAGCCATTACCACGTTCCGTTTCTGGCGCAGCTCGTTGCGACCAAGGACGGGCATCCGCAAACGCGCGAACGCCGCCGCGCCGAGCCACATGTGGCGTTGGCCGCCTATCAGGCTACCGCAGCGCTCGACGCACTTTAGTAGCCGAGTGCGCAGCCGTCTTTGCGCGGCTCCGAGCCCCCAATCAGTACGCCGCGGTTCCAATCGATCTTGATGGTTTGTGCACCACCCCAGGGCAAGCTTGCCATCACCACGTCGTGTCCCCTGGCCTTGAGTCCATCGATCGTCGTTGCCGGCGTGCCGTGCTCGACGTCGGTCTTCTCACCCTCAAAGAAAAATCGTGGAGCGTCGATCGCCTGCTGCACGTCCATGCCGTAGTCGACCATGTTGAGGATGATCTGAACGTGACCCATCGGCTGGTAGTGCGCGCCCATAACGCCGAAGCTCATGTCGCAGCGGCCATTGCGCATCGCGAGTGCCGGAATGATCGTATGCATCGGGCGCTTGCCCGGACCAAAGACGTTCGGGTGCCCCTGCTCCAGCGTGAAGCAAGCACCTCGATTGGTCAGCATGATGCCCGTTTTCTCCGTGCATATTCCGATGCCGAAGCTTGAATACAGAGAATTGATGAAGGAAACGGCTGTCCGGTCACGGTCGACGACCGTAAGATAAACGGTGTCATTTCCGGGCGCTGGCGCGCTTGGTAGTTTCGCGCGCTTCTTCATGTCGATAAGCGAGGCAAGCTTGTTGGCAAACTTTTTATCGAGCAAATCCTCGACCGAAGTGCGCATGTGCGCATCGTCAGAGATGTGGGTATCGCGCATGGCATAACCCAGGCGCGCGGCCTCAAGCACCAGATGAAATCGGTCCGCACCGAGCGGATCCAGCGTACCAACTTCGAAGTTCTCCAGGATGTTGAGCATCACCAGCGCGGTGAGCCCTTGTGCATTCGGAGGCATCTCCACAAGGTCGAGCCCGCGATAGTTGGTCGAAATCGGCGCAACCGCGTCGCCACGGTGACCCGCGAAATCCTCCCCAGTGAGGAATGAGCCACTTGCTGCAAGCGTTTTCGCCATGTCGTCCGCGATTTCGCCCTCGTAGAAAGCACGCGCGCCCTTAGCCGCGATGGCCTTCAACGTTGACGCAAGCGCCGGAAAGCGAATGACGTCGCCTTCCTTGGGAGCTTCACCCTTGAAAAGATAGTGCGTGGAGGCTCCGGCGTTTGCCCTGAGTTTGGTGACGTGTCTGTGCCAGTCCCAGGCCACGCGCGCACTGACGGGGAATCCTCCCTCGGCATATTTGATCGCGGGCGCCAGCGCGCGGTCGAGACCAAAGCGGCCGTGCGCTTTCAGGATTTCTTCCCAAGCTTCGATCGCACCGGGCACGGTGACCGCATGGATGGAGTTGCCGATCTCAAAAAGACCCTGCGCGCGTAGTAACTGATCGGACGCCTTCATCCCTGCACGGCCTGAGCCGTTGTAACCCCAGACCGGCTTGCCCGGCCGGGACACCAGCGAGAAGCAATCGCCTCCGATGCCCGTCATGTGTGGTTCGACAACGCACAGGACGGCAACCGCGGTCACGGCCGCATCGGCGGCCGTACCCCCCGCGCGCAAAGTCTCGATTGCAGCAAGCGTTGCCAACGGATGGGAAGTCGCCGCCATGGCTTCACAGGCAATCACGGGCGAGCGGCCGGGGAGCTGAAAATCGCGGCTCATGGCAGACTCAGACGGTGGTTCGACTTATCAGGGTGAAACGCGCTCGACACCTTCAACCGTAAGGTCTCGCTGAGCCGAACGCAAAGTAACGGCGAAGCCGCCAAGCACGTCGATGAACCCCACGACGAGGAGCAGGAAAAATGTCGCGGTGGCGGCCTGCTTGACCAGAATAAACTCGATCAACATGCCGAGAAAAAGAATTAACGACAGCGCATGGTCGATGATCGTGCGTCTGCTGATGCGGGACGATTTCATAACCTCACCGCAGAGCAACAGGATCGCGACCGCGACGAGCACGTCACCCGTCGTCATAGTCCAATCAGTGCCCGACATCATGTGAACCGTGGAGACCACACTGGTCCAGGCCACACTCGGCATGAGAAATGCGATGATGTTGTAGATCGCGAATGGAATCAGCAGCAACGGGAAGCCGAGCATGAACATGGCGCAGCTTACCTTGGCCCCGTCGCGTTAACCCTCGGTCTTTGCCTTCAAAACCTGGCGGCCTTTGTACATGCCGGTCTTCAGGTCGATGTGATGTGGGCGACGCAGCTCGCCTGAATCCTTGTCCTCGACATAGGCCGGGCGTTTGAGCGCGTCCGCGGAGCGGCGCATGCCACGACGCGACGGTGAGGTTTTTCTTTTCGGCACAGCCATGGGAGGAAATTCCTGAAATTCACGATATGTCGGTTTGAAGTCGGGCTTATAGAGGAAGGCTTGCGGTAACGCTAGTGGCTTCGACGTAGACACGCGGCCGCAGCCGGCGATTTTGCAGCACGCGCCACATAAAGGCCGGCCAGCCGCTGGAGGCCCGGCCCTGGACGGTGCGCATTGCGGACCATCGGATTTGGCAGGGTTGCCGCCAGCAAGGCCCCCTCATATCGGGAAAGATCCTGAGCCGATTTGCCAAAGGCGCGGCGCGCCCCCGCCTCGGCGCCAAATTCACCGTTGGGGCCCCACTCCGCGATATTCAGGTAAATTTCCAGAACACGCTGCTTCGACAGTATGAGGTCGATCCAAAGTGCCAGCGGAAATTCCAGCGCCTTACGCACGTAGCTGCGCCCCTGCCAGAGGAACAAATTCTTTGCCACCTGTTGGGTGATGGTCGAACCGCCACGCATCTCATCCATGTCGTCGGCCTCGGCGAAAGCCTCGCGAAGTTCCGCGAGATCGACGCCGTGATGGCTGCAGAAGCGGCCATCCTCGGCGACGATCACAGCATAAGACAAGGAAGGCGAGATGCGCGTAATCGGGACATAGTGATGCTCGACCCGCGCCCCACTCAAGCGCCGCCAGAGCATGCTGGTCGAGACCGGATTGACCACCGTATAGAGCGGTGTGATCAGGTACGGCAGCAACAGCGCCGCGAGCAAGATCAGAGCAACGATGCGCAGCACCCGCCACAGCGTAGAGCGTCGTTTGAGGCTCGGTTGTTTCACCGTTGGAGATTAACCTATCCAATCCGCCGTGATACGCCCCACTTTGCGAGATCATTCGTAGCGGCTAACAATGTAGCAATGAACAAGGGTATCAACGACTTTCCCGCGCGGCTTGCCTCGATTGCCGCAGAGACCGAGATATTGCTCAAGCAAGTGCTTGGCGACGCATCGCTCGAAGGAGAGATTTTTCGGCCGCCACGCCTTATCGCCGCCATGCGCCATGCGGCGCTCGATGGCGGCAAACGCCTGCGACCGTTTTTGCTGGTCGAGACCGCCGCCGTGTTCGGGGCTGCGCGCTCAGGCGCACTAACCGCCGGTGCCGCGCTCGAACTCGTACATTGCTATTCGCTGGTCCACGATGATTTGCCGGCAATGGACGACGACGATCTACGGCGTGGGCGACCAACGGTGCACAAGGCCTTCGACGAGGCCACCGCAATCCTTGTTGGCGATTCGCTTCTTACGCTGGCGTTCGACGTCATCGCGCGACCCGAGGTTCATGCCGATGCTTCGGTACGGATCGCGCTCGTCGCCGAACTGGCGCGCGCGTCCGGACTCGGCGGCATGGCCGGAGGGCAAATGCTCGACCTCGCCGCCGAAGGTCGCTTCGAGCCGAAGCGCACCTTGAGTGAAAAAGAGATCGCCACGCTGCAGGCGATGAAGACGGGCGCGTTGATCCGCTTCGCGTGTCGGGCCGGTGCCGTTCTTGGAAAAGCAGACACGGACGCACGCGCCGATATCGATCGCTATGGCGTCGCGATCGGCCAAGCTTTCCAGATCGCCGACGATCTGCTTGACGTTGAGGGCGATACCAAAACACTCGGCAAAGCTGCCGGCAAGGACGCCGCGGCCGGCAAGGCAACACTTGTTGCAGCCCTCGGTCCGCAAGGGGCGCGCGCGCGCCTTAAGGAACTGGTGACGGACGCCGATAGCGCGCTGGCCCGGTTCGGTGCAAAGGCCGATACTTTGCGTGCTGCGGCGCGGTTCGTCGCAGAGCGGAGAACCTGAGAGCGAACAAGGATGCCCAGCGCCAAACGTCTGCCATCATCGCTGCCTCTGCGAATGGTCAAACTCCACGCCAAGCTTGTCCTCGCAATCCTTGTCGGTATCGCGGTTACGGTGGCGATTAAACCGCTCACGCTTGGGTGGGGAACACGTGCGCTTGCCGGATGGGACGCGGGCGTTGTCGTCTACCTTGGTCTGACGCTGTCTTTGATGTGGCGCGCGAACATCACACACATTCGTCGCCGCGCGTCGGAACAAGATGAGGGCGCCGGCGCCATCCTGATCCTGTCAATCATCGCCACGTTTGCTAGTCTTGTCGCCGTGGTGTTCGCGCTCGGCGGCGCCAAACAGCTACCGCAAGGCAGCACCGTGTTGAGCGTAGCACTTGCGTTCGTAACCATTCTGCTGTCGTGGACATTCGTACATACGATATTTTCATTTCACTACGCGCACGAGTACTACGGTGAGGGCGGTGACGGAAAGATTGGCGGGCTGCGTTTTCCCGACGATCGCGAGCCGGACTATCGGGACTTTCTCTATTTCTCCTTGGTCATCGGAATGACCTCACAAGTTTCGGACGTGGCGGTCACCAGCAAGGTCATCAGGCGCATGGCGGCGGTTCATGGCGTCCTGTCTTTCTTCTTCAACCTCGTCGTACTGGCACTGACAGTGAACATGGTGGCAAACCTCATATGACCGCAACCATGGGCACGCTGCTGTTTATGCTTGCGGTCCTGGCCGCCGCGGCGGTCATCGCCCAGCGGCTGAAAACCGCACCATCCATCGTGCTGGTGGTGGCTGGCATCGGCATGGCACTCATTCCAGGTTTACCGCGCATTCAGCTCGCGCCGGAAGTCGTGCTGCTCGTGATCCTTCCGCCGCTTATCTATTCGGCCGGCGTCTCAATGAGCTGGCGAGAATTCCGTTTCAACTTGCGGCCGATCACTCTGCTTGCCTTCGGCTGCGTCGTATTCACCACCTGTGCCGTGGCGATCGCCGCTCACTATCTGCTGAACTTCAGCTGGGCGACGGGTTTTGTGCTTGGTGCCATTGTCGCACCACCCGACGTGGTTGCTCCGCTGGCGATCGCGCGGAGGCTCGCGCTGCCGCGGCGGTTGCTGGTGGTGCTGGAAGGTGAAGGGCTGGCCAACGACGCAACGGCCTTGATCCTCTATCGCTTTGCAGTCGCCGCTGCCGCCACCGGCGCATTCTCGCTGCCGGAAGCAGCAGGAACTTTCACGCTGATTGTCGTCGGCGAGATTATCTACGGCATCGCAGTCGGCTGGTTGAGCCTACGGCTGCGTCAGTGGTCACATGAGCCAAGGGTTGAAATCACGCTATCGCTGATGACGCCCTATCTCGCATTCTGGGTACCGGAACATCTTGGCGGATCTGGCGTGTTGGCTACGGTCGCCTGCGGCCTTTATGTCAGCTGGAACGGCCCGCGCCTGATCTCTTCAGCGACACGGCTGCAAGGCATCTTTTTCTGGAATTTTCTGGTCTATCTCGTCGAAGGCCTTGTGTTCCTGCTGACCGGATCGCAGGCGCGCGCTTTGATCGACCGTGTGCACGGCATTTCAATTCGCGAATTGGTCGTTGCCACCGTCGGCATTACGCTGCTGGTGATTGCCGCGCGATTCATCTGGATATTCCCGGCAACCTATATTCCGCGATGGGTCAGTTCGTCCCTGGCAAAACGCGACCCATCTCCTCCATGGCAAGGGCCCTTTACGATTGGCTTCGTCGGCGTCCGTGGCGTCGTTTCTCTCGCGGCTGCGCTAGCAATTCCCTTTGCGCTCAACAACGGCGAGCCGTTTCCGCACCGCGACCTGATTCTATTCATAACCTTCGGCGTCATTATCATCACCCTCGTCGGCCAGGGCCTTATGCTTCCGTTCGTCGTGCACTGGATTGGGTTGACGCGGCTCGGCAAGGAAGAACAGGCCGGTGCCATCCAATCCGAATTGAACGCGCGACTGTCTGCTCTTGATGAAGTCGAAAAACGATTCGAAAAGCTCGTCGAAGAGCGCGAACTGCATGACGATGTCGTCGATCTTTTGCGCACGCGCAACCAGAGCCGCCGGCAGATCCTGCCGAACGATTTGGAAAACGCGCTGGATCACACGCGCGAGAGCGCCGCGCTCAAGAAAGAGCTGATCGATGTCGAACGCGATTTCATCTATCAGCTCCTGCGCGAAGGCAAGATCACGGATGAGGCGCGCCGCCGCATCGAATATGAGCTGGATCTGGAAGAAGCGAGCGTCGCGAATCGCGGCAAGGATGGTGGCGGCTGGATATAGCCGTTTGCTACGCGAAAGCTCAGGACTCTGGCCGCGTCAGAAAGGACGTTCGCCTTTCACAGTCACCCGATTGCCTGACCGGGTATGTGGCCAGTAATCCCACATCGCGCGATGCTGCGAGCAACGATTGTCCCAGAAGGCAATTGCATTTTCGGTCCAGCGAAAGCGGCACTGGAAAAGTGGGTTTTCGGCGTGTTGGTAGAGGTAGGCTAAAATCGCATCGCTTTCGTCGCGCGGGATGCCGACGATATGGTTTGTGAATCCACGATTGACGTACAGCGCCTTCTTTCCCGTTACTGCATGCGTTCGTACAACGGGATGTTCGGCCCGCGGATAGGACGGCTTGTCGGCAACGCCCGTGTTCGCATAGAGGCCTCGATATACCGGCTCGCCGTCATGCACGGCCGTAAGTCCGTGCAGATAGGTTTTCATTCGGTCGGACAGCGCGTCGTAAGCCGCGTACATGCTGGCGAACAATGTGTCGCCGCCATGCGGCGGACATTGCTTGATGTAAAGGATGCTCCCCATTGGCGGTTCAAGATCGCACGACACATCGGTGTGCCAACCTTCACCATTAGCCCGCGGGCTGTTCTTGTCGGCATAGATTTTCATCAACGCCGGTTCGCCTGGCTCATGCGGCGCGGCGGGATGCACGTGCAATTCTCCGAAGAGGCGGCCGAATGCGAGATGCTGTTGCGGCGTGATGTGCTGATCGCGGAAGAATATGACGATGTTCTCAGCCAGAGCCCGATGGATCTCATCCACTGTCCGGTTAGACAGAGGTTTTGCGAGATCAACGCCTTCAATTTCCGCACCGATAATCGGCGTCAGTTTCTCTACACCGATCGTTTCGTAGGGCGCAGAGTCGTCCGTAGCGTGCCGATAGCGAGGGCCGTCCTTACCGCTAAGTGAACTCATGGGACACCTTTGCGCGATACCTTTATCGGGATGGTAGCGCGGCTACCGTCGCGTGCAACCGGTCCCTTTACTCTGCCGCCCGCGCGGTCTGGCCCCAGCGGCGCTCGATATAGTCGATGACCATCTGCTTGAAATCGGCGCTCAGCGTTGCTCCGCGCAGGGTGGCCGCCTTCTTGCCGTCGATGAACACCGGTGCGGTCGGCTGCTCGCCGGTCCCCGGCAGCGAAATGCCGATGTCGGCATGCTTGGATTCCCCAGGCCCGTTCACGATGCAGCCCATCACCGCAACATTGAGCGTCTCGACCCCGGGATAGCGCGTCTTCCAGTGAGGCATCGAGTTGCGGATGAAGCCCTGAATGTCGGAAGCCAGTTCCTGAAACGTCGTCGAGGTGGTGCGCCCGCAGCCGGGACAGGCCGCAACCAGCGGCACAAAGGTGCGCAGGCCCATGGTCTGCAACAGCTCCTGCGCCACCTGCACCTCGCGGGTGCGGTCGCCATGGGGTTCCGGCGTTAGCGAGATGCGCACGGTGTCGCCGATCCCCTGCTGCAGCAGGATCCCCATGGCGGCCGAGGAGGCAACGATCCCCTTCGAGCCCATGCCCGCTTCGGTCAGCCCCAGATGCAGCGCATAATCGCAGCGGCGCGCCAGTTCGCCATAGACCGCGATCAGGTCCTGCACCGCCGACACCTTGGCCGAGAGGATGATGCGGTTCTTGGCCAGCCCGATCGCCTCGGCGCGTGCCGCTGACAGCAGCGCCGACTGCACCATTGCCTCGTGCATCACCGCGCGGGCGTCCTTTTGCACCTTCGCCCTGGCGTTCTCGTTCATCAGTTGCGTCAGAAGCTCCTGATCGAGCGAGCCCCAGTTGGCGCCGATGCGCACCGGCTTTCCGTGCTTGAGCGCCATCTCGATGATGGCGGAGAACTGCTTGTCCTTCTTGTCCTTGAAGCCGACATTGCCGGGATTGATGCGGTACTTGTCGAGCGCCTGCGCGCAGCCTGCATGCTCGGCAAGAAGCTTGTGGCCGATGTAGTGAAAGTCGCCGATGAGCGGCACGGCGATGCCCCATTTGAGCAGGCGCTCCTTGATGGGGGCTACCGCGGCTGCCGCCTCATCGCGATCGACGGTGATGCGCACGAGTTCGGAGCCGGCCGCCGCCAGCGCCGCCACTTGTCGCGCGGTCGCCTCGATATCGGCCGTATCCGTATTGGTCATCGACTGCACGACAATCGGCGCCCCGCCACCCACCGTGACGCCGCCAACCTCAACCGAGACAGTTTTGTGTCTTTGCACGTCCGTACTCATCCGGTCTTCCGAGCAATTCTGTGCCAGACAAATATAGCAGGACGGGCGTGAGCGAAAGCCATCACCTTGACCCCAATTTCTAGGACCGGTTAACCAGCAGCAATCCCACTGCAACCAGCGCTACGGCAGCCGCAAACGCAGGCGTCAGTGGGTCGCCCAGCACCAGGTGTCCTGCAGCAACGCCGAACAGCGGCGTAAGGAAAGTGAACGCTGAGAGCCGGCTGGCCGAGTATCGAGCGATCAGCGCGAACCAGATGACGAATGTCACACTGACCACCCAGATCGTCTGGTAGGCCAACGCACCCAGCGCCAACCCCGACGGCATGTGCGTGACGTGCTCCCCGACGAGAACCGCCGCCACAGCCATGATCGGCGCCGATACCACGAGCTGATAGAGCATCACTTTCTCGGCCGACGTGCGGGTAAGTGGGCTCGCCTTTATCGTCAGTGTGGTCGCTGCCCAGAACAGCGCGGCACCCACCATCATGATGTCGCCGGTCAATTGTCCGGGATCGGTCGCCGGAGCGGGGATGCCGAAGGCAACCACCATGCCGCAGAATGACAAAGCAAGCCCCAGCCATTGCGCGACGCTGAAACGATCCGCTGGCAGAAGGATGCGCGCGCCAAGCACCACAAAGAACGGCGCAAGATATATGAACAACGTCGCACGCGAGGCGGTCGTGTAGAGGAGGCCCTGAAAGATCAGAATGAATTCGGCTGCGAAGAGTATGCCCGCCAGCAGGCCAAACCACAGCGTGCCGTCATGCTTGAGCAGCGGAATGCGGCGCAATCGGCACCACGCGGAAATCAACAGCGTGGCAAAAGCTGAACGCACGGCGGCTTGCGTCAACGGTGGAATGTCATGGATCGCAAGTTTGGTCGCAACCTGATTGAAGCCCCAGGACAGGCACAGGACAACCACGATGCTAGCCGCAAGCGCATCGAGTGGACGCGTGGTCGATGTGTAGGCTGGATTGGACAACGCGCGGATCGCCTCACGCGGCCTTGCAGTGGGCACAAATGCCGGAGATCTCGATCACCGGTGTTTTCGGCACGAAACCAGCCGCACGTGACGCATTCTTGATCGTCTCGGCAACAGCAGCGGACGCCGCCTCGCCAACCGCTCCACATTTTTCGCAGATCAGGAAAACGACAGGCTCATTGGCCTCATGACCATGCACGCATGCGATGAAGGCGTTTCGACTCTCGATGCGATGGACAAGTTCCTGTTCACGCAGAAACTCGAGTGCGCGATAGACCGTAATCGGCGCCGGCCGCGCGCCGCGAACTTCCAGCCGATCGATCAACTCGTAGGCGCCGAGCGGTCGGTGGCTCGCCAAAAGCGCCTCCAGCACCTGGCGGCGCATGGGAGTCAAACGTTCCTTCCGGGCTGCACAGATCGCCTCGGCGTGCGCGATTGCATCGCTCGCGCAGCGCCTGTGATCGTGGCCCGGTTCCGGAAAAACCGCGTGCGCGGATGATTTTCTGACCAAGGAACGTTCCACCTTCCGACTGAAGTCTAACGTCAAACCTCTCGAATCCCTAAGTCACGAAACATATATATTGCGGTGCAACAAAAATAGGGGCAGTTTTCGCCCGCATTCGAGACCGGGTGCCGCTCACAAAGGACCGCAGATGATCAAAGGCAAGACAGCGTTAGTGACCGGTTCCACGTCGGGAATCGGCCTCGCAATTGCGCATTCACTGGCGCGCGAAGGCGCCAACATCATGCTCAACGGTTTTGGCGATAAAACCGAAATCGAAAAAATCCGCGCCGGAATTGAGAAGGACTTTCGCGTTAAGGCGCTTTATTCGCCTGCCGACATGACCAAGCCGGCCGAGATCGCCGACATGATCCGCACGGCTGAAAAGGAATTCGGCACGCTCGATATTCTGGTCAACAATGCGGGAATCCAATTCGTCGCGAATATCGAGGATTTCCCGATCGAGAAATGGGACGCAGTCATTTCGACGAACCTGTCCTCTTCGTTTCATACGATCCGCGCCGCAATGCCGGGCATGAAAAAGAGGAAGTGGGGCCGCATCATCAATATCGCTTCGGCCCATGGCCTGGTGGCCAGCACGCAAAAAGTGGCTTACGTCGCCGCCAAACATGGGCTTGTCGGTCTAACCAAAGTTGTCGCCATGGAGGCTGCAAACGATGGCGTAACTTGCAATGCGATTTGTCCTGGCTGGGTGCTGACGCCGCTCGTGCAGCAGCAAATCGACGCGCGCGCCAAGGCAACGGGTACGAGCACGAAAGAGCAGGCCATCGAGCTGGTGGCCGAAAAACAGCCGATGCACGAATTCACCAAGCCGGAAAATATCGGAGCACTCACCGTGTTCCTTTGCGGCGACGCCGCCGAGACGATAACCGGCTCGGCCTACTCGATCGACGGCGGCTGGGTAGCGCAGTGACTCGCCAACGATGATCGAATTTCTCACGCGCGCTTTCGGCGGCGGCAAATCCGACTCTCCGAAGGCCGGCAAACGCATCAATCTCGCGCTGCAGGGCGGAGGCGCGTTGGGCGCCTTTACCTGGGGCGTAATTGATCACCTGCTCGAAGACGGTCGTCTGACGGTCGAAGGCATTTCCGGTGCATCAGCAGGCGCGGTCAACGCGATCATGCTTGCGGACGGACTTGCGCGCGGCGGCCCGGAGGAGGCGCGCAAACGGCTCACCGATTTCTGGCATGCGGCAAGCCTCGGCGGGAATCTTCCCGACGTGCAGCGCCGCGCTGTCGATCGGTTGTTCTCGTTCTGGCCAATCGAGGATACGCCGGTGGGCCTTTGGATGCAGGCACTGACGCGGTATCTATCCCCCTACGATTTCAATCCGCTCAATATCAATCCGCTGAAAGATCTGGTCGGACGCTTTGTCGATTTCGAACTCGGTGAAGGCGTACGGCGACCTGCAACTCTTCGTGTCGGCGACGAATGTGCGGACCGGAGAACTGCACGTGTTCCGACGCGAGGAAATGTCCGCGGACATGATCGTCGCTTCGGCTTGTCTGCCCCATCTGTTTCGTGCCGTCGAAATCGACGGCGAAGCCTATTGGGATGGAGGCTACGTCGGCAACCCGGCGCTCTATCCGCTGATTGGCGCAACGCAGACCGAGAACCTGTTGCTGGTTCAGATCAATCCGGTCAAGCGTAAACAGATTCCGAAAACGCAGGACGAGATCCTGGCGCGGATCAACGAGATTACGTTCAATTCGTCGCTGATGGCGGAATTGCGCGGCCTTACTTTCGTCGGCAAACTCATCGACGAAGGTAAGCTGCCGCGCGGAACCGGCGCTGGACAATACCGGCGCATCAACGTGCACCGGATCGAGCTTACGGGTGCAGCCCAGACTCTTGACGCCGCGAGTCGCCTCAGTACCGACTTTGACTTTTTCGAAATGCTCCACAACAACGGCCGGCGTGCCGCGCGCCGGTTTCTGGACGCGCACTTTGACGACATCGGCGTACGATCGACCGTCGATTTCGAGGCCGCGCCCGAGGTGACAGGGGCGTGATATAGTCCCTCGTATGGCGGAGCTTACTGCCGAAATCGGTCAGACAGCGCTCGACATCATTGTTGCGGATATAACCTCCCTCGATGTCGATGCGATCGTGAACGCCGCCAATCGCTCGTTGCTCGGTGGCGGCGGGGTGGATGGCGCCATCCATCGGGCGGCCGGGCCGGAATTACTGGCCGAATGCCGTGCGCTCGGTGGCTGCGACACAGGCTCGGCCAAGATGACGCGCGGCTACAGGCTCAAGGCGAAGTATGTGATTCACGCCGTTGGTCCAGTGTGGGACGGCGGCGACAAGAACGAAGAGACGTTGTTGGCTGGCTGTTACCGGACGGCGCTCGATCTCGCGGCCACCAACAAACTGACATCGGTCGCCTATCCGGCAATCTCGACCGGGATTTATCGTTTCCCGGCCGATCTTGCGGCGCGTATCGCGGTCGGCACTGTCGTCGCTGAAATAGCGGCACGGCCTCGCGGTATCACGCGTGTGGTTTTCTGCTGCTTCGCTCCCGAAAGCGCCGAGCATCACAAGGCCGCGTTCGCCGAATTGGGACTGGCCTAGACCTTCGGATCCGCATCCAGCCGCACAATCCAGTTCTCCAGGCCGGGCTTTGCCGCCGGATAGATCTTCACAACCTCCGGGTCGTGGCCTGGCACAATATGGTGACGCGAACTCGCAAGCTTCTTCAGCGTTTTGTAACCCTCGAGCGTATCACCGACGCTGTACGTGATCGGAAACACACGACCTTCGTCGATGTGCGAATAAAGATGGCAGCTGTCAGACGCGATCACGACCATGCCACGTCTTGTTTTCACCCGCACGCACTGCAGACCCTTCGAGTGTCCGCCGATCTTGTGCACGGTTATACCGGGTGCCAGCTCTTCAACGCCGTCGTGGAATTCCACACGGTAGGCAAACACTTTTCGCACCATCGCCAGCACGTCGGTCTCGCTGAACGGAATGCGCAACATCTGATGGCACATGCAGCGCCCTGTGGCATAGGCCATCTCGGTGTCCTGGATGTGATAACGCGCATTGGGAAACAGATCGTAGTTGCCGGCGTGATCCCAATGCATGTGGGTGGCGATCACGTGATCGACTTTATCAGGCTGCACGCCGAGCACCTTCAACCCTTCGCCGACCGGATGGGTGATCTTCCGTGCACGTTCTTTCGCCGCGACTTCATCGAAACCGGTGTCGCACACGAACGTGCCGTGTGGTCCTTTGATCACCCAGACGTAATAGGCAATCGACGTCATTTCGTCGTGCGGGTCCCCGAAGATATAGTTTTCGGAACGCTTCCGCCCGTGCGTCCCGTAACAGACTGCATAAACCTCGTGAATATCGTCGCTCATGTTTTCTTGCCCACAATGACGCCGGCGCGCTGCTCGACCATTTTGACAATAGCGGTGAAATCACTGTCGCCGCCGAATTCCTTGTTCGTCGTCTCCCATTGATCCAGCACGGCACTCATCACCGAGTTTGGAACATTCAGGCTTTTCGCTTGCTCAACGCAGAGCCGAACGTCCTTGAGCATCAGGGCAGTCGCAAACCCATAGTTGAATGTGCGCGGCAGAATCGCTTGAGGAAATTTTCCGTCCGAAGCCGTGGTTCGGCCGGAGCCAGCGTTGATAACATCGATCATCACGGCCGGATCGAGTCCCGCCTTCACGCCCATCGCGACCGCCTCGGAGGTCGCGGCCATCGCCGTCGCCGAAAGGAAATTGTTGGCGAGCTTCATGGTCTGGGCCATTCCCGGCTTCTCGCCGATGACAAATACTTTTCCGAAGACGGCCAGCACATCCTTCACCAAATCGGTTTCGGCTTTCGGTCCCGAAACCATCACGGCAAGCGTGCCCTTGCTGGCGCCGCCAACACCACCGCTTACCGGACAATCGATCTGCACGATATTTTTCTTCGCGAGCACCGCTGCGATCTTTGCCGCAACGGTTGCGCCTGTGGTGGACAGATCGATGAACCGCTTGATCCGCTTGCCCTGGATGACGCCGCCCTCTCCGATCGCAACCTTTTCTGAAATTTGCAGCGAGGGCAGGCTTGCCATGACCGTTTCGACCCGATCGGCGACGTCGGCCGGCGACGACGCGAGTTGCGCCCCCAACGCTACCAACGGCGCAACAGCATCGTTGCGCGTGTCGTAAACGATGAGCTTGTGGCCGGCGGCGATTAGCCGGCGCGCCATCGGTTGCCCCATGTTTCCGAGGCCGATGAAGCCAATGTCCATGCGTTGAGTTCCTTCCTGGCGACGTTCGGCAGCAACTTTGCCCGAGGCCAAACGGGTCGTCATCCACGCAGCGCACGCGCGGCAGCTTTGCCGAAATGACATATTGAACTTATTATAAGCTCACTTATTATATGCCTTGCAACCAAAGAGCAGACCATGCCTCCGCAACCGATCAAGCGCGAATTCGCCTTTACAATCATGGACGTAGCTCGCCTGCTAAAAACATATGCCGATCAGCGTGCGCGCCAGTTCGGCATCTCCCGCGCCCAATGGGCGGTGCTGATGCGGATCGACCGCAACGAAGGGCTGAAGCAGACGGAACTCGCAGATTTGCTCGATCTGCAGCCGATCACACTGACGCGCCTTCTCGATCGGTTGTCCGACAACGGCCTGATCGAGCGCCGTGCTGATCCGAACGATCGGCGTGCCAACCGCTTGTATCTCAAGCCGGCGGCAAAGCCTTTGCTCGACCGATTGGCAAACCTCGGCGCGGAGATGATGGAGGTCGTGCTTGACGGAGTTTCGATGGCCTCCATCGAACGCATGCTGAAGGAACTCGGGACGGTGAAAGACAATCTGCGCACAGCCATCGCGCGCAACACAAATCAACAACAAGCAGTCGCTGGATAAGTCATGAGTGAAAAAGCCTTCAAGATCGTACCGGCGCCCGAATCCAAAACGTCGCCGGAAGCAAAAACGGAACCGTCGAGCGCAACAGGTTTGTTTGCGCGGATCGGACGCAAGCGTTTGCGGACGATCCTTCTCGTCGGCCTGCCGGCGCTCGTACTTGTTATTGGATTGGGCATCTATCTTTCCGGCGGGCGCTACATTTCCACCGACAATGCTTATGTCGGCGCGCAAAAGGTCCTGATCACTCCGGATATTTCCGGCAAGATCGTCAATGTCGCCATTCGCGAAGGTCAGCATGTCAATTCGGGTGACGAGCTGTTCAGCCTTGACCGCGAGCCTTTCGCGCTCGCACTCGCCCAGGCCAAAGCCAAGCTCGACACTGCTCGCAGCGATTTCGATAAGCTCAAGAGCAATCTCAAATCGTTGAATACCCTCGCCGAGCTCGCCGACAAAAACGTCGACCTCAAGCAGCGCGACGTCGACCGCAAGACTAAACTGGTGAGTTCGCAGGCCGGCTCACAGGCCGACCTCGACACAGCTATGGCCGCGGTTATCGCCGCAAAGCTGCAGGCTGAATTCGCCGTCCAGCAGCGCGATACGACATTGACTCAGTTGCTTGGCAATCCTGACCTGCCGCTGGAAAAGTTTCCGGAATATGCCCAGGCCAAGGCGGCGCTGGACAGCGCGCAGCGCGACTTCGATCATACGATCATCCGCGCGCCGATGTCCGGCACGGCGACGCAGGTGGATAATATCCAGCTCGGTCGTTTCGTCGCCGCGGGCACACCGGTGCTGAGCGTGATCGACGATCAGGCCCCGTGGGTTGAGGCCAATCCGAAGGAAACCGACATCACCTACCTGCGTATCGGACAAAAGGCGACGATCGATGTCGACAGCTTCCCGGATCGCACCTTCACCGGCACAGTCGTAGCGGTCAGTCCCGGGACCGGCGCGCAGTTTTCGATTCTTCCACCGCAGAACGCGACTGGTAACTGGGTGAAGGTGGTGCAGCGGGTGCCGGTGCGGATCGCGTTCGACAGGAGCGACGATACCCAACTGCTTCGCTCCGGCATGAGCGTGAACGTCGAGATCGACACCGGCCACAGCCGGTTACCCTTCATGCCCGCGCAGGCTCACGAAGCAAAATGACCGCGCGCTTCGCTTCGATGGATCCGAAGCTGCGGCGCGTGCTGATAACCGCCTGCACGATGACCGCGACGGTCATGCAGGCGCTCGATACGACAATCGCCAACGTCGCCCTGCCATACATGCAGGGCTCACTGTCCGCATCGCTCGACCAGATCAACTGGGTGCTGACATCTTATATCGTTGCTGCCGCGATTATGACGGCGCCGATGGGCTGGCTGTCGGAACGCTTCGGACGCAAGAAACTCTTTATCATCTGCGTCGGCGGCTTCACCGTCGCCTCATTTCTTTGCGCCCTGGCACAGAACATCGAGCAGATGGTGCTGTTCCGGCTGCTGCAGGGCATGGCCGGGGCGGCACTGGTGCCGCTGTCCCAATCGGTGCTGCTGGACGCCTACTCCGCCGAAGAACGCGGGCAGGCGATGGCGATCTGGGGCGTCGGCGTGATGTTGGGACCGATCATGGGCCCCACGCTGGGGGCCTGGCTTACCGACAATTATTCGTGGCACTGGGTCTTTCTGATCAACCTGCCGATCGGGATCATCACCCTGCTCGGCATGTGGATGTTCATGGAAGAAACGAAAAAACATGAGCAACTGCGCTTTGATTGGTTCGGTTTTATCGCACTCGCCGTCGGCATCGGCTCGCTGCAGCTCTTGCTCGATCGTGGCGAGCAGGTCGGCTGGTTCGATTCCAGGGAAATCTGGATCGAAGCGATCGTTTCGGTGGCGGGTTTCTACTATTTCTTCGCCCACTCGCTGACCACCGACGAACCGTTTGTACGGTTCGAAATGTTCAAGGATCGCAATTTTATCAGCGGCTGCATCTTCATGATGGTCATCGGCGTAGTGCTGTTCGGCACGATGGCACTGGTGACGCCGTTCATGCAGAACCTGCTGGGCTATCCGATCCAGACGGCAGGCTTCCTGCTCGGATCGCGCGGCGTCGGCACACTCATCACCATGCTGGCCGCGCCGCGCCTGATGAAGATGGTGCATCCACGCTATCTGATCCTGTGCGGCCTGCTGCTCGCCGGTGGGACCCTTTATTACATGACCGGCTTTTCGCTCGACGTGACGCAGACGACGATCGTCGTCACCAGTATCGTGCAAGGCGTCGGCCTGGGTCTGCTGTTCGTGCCGATCTCGACTGTCGCGTTTGCAACTTTGCCCAGTCACCTGCGTACCGGCGCAACTGCCATCACTACACTGACCCGCAATATCGGCTCCTCGATCGGCATATCAATGGTGATCGCCAATCTCACCAGCAAGACGACGGAGATGCACGCGCGACTGACCGAACAGGTCACGCCGTTCAACGGCGCCTTGCAAATGCCCGATGTGGTTGGGAATTTGAATGTGCAAACGGATACCGGCCGTGCGATGCTCGACGCGATCGTTACGCAGCAAGCGGCGATGCTCGCCTACCTCAACGACTTCAAGCTGCTGATGGCCCTGACACTCGCCGTGATCCCACTGGTCCTGATCATCGGCCGCACGCGGCAGGCGCCGGAGACGAAAGTAGAAACCGCAGCGATCGACTGAGTCGCTATTTCGAGAATTCCCGCCGAATCATAGCCGTGTGTTCCCCCAGCGCTGGTATCTGTCCGTACACACGCTCCTGCCCCGCGCGCAGCGGCGCAGGAGCCGGCATGCTTACCGACCCACTCGGTGCGCCGACCGTGATTCTTCGCAGGTGCGCGTGCTTTGATAAAAGCTCCCAATCATTGACGCGCGCAAAGGCGATGTCGGCCGATTCGAGCTGTTTCATCAGCGCCGCAACGTCGTGCCGTGCGAAACAGGCCGCGACCTTGGCATCGGTTTCAGTCCGGTTCTCGACGCGCTTCGGATTTGTGGAGAATTTCGCATCTGTTCCTAGCGCCGCATCGCCCAACACCTTGTCCGCAAGCACACGCCACTCTCGGTCATTCTGAATGGCAATCAGGATGTCGGCACCATCCCGCGTCTTGAACACCCCGTAAGGCGCGATTGCCGCGTGCGCGAGCCCGATGCGGCGGAACGGCATCCCACCCTCTCCATGCAGAAGCGGCACCGTCATCCATTCCGCCATGGCGTCGAACATGGATACCGAAATTTCGGCACCCTCATTCGTTCGTGAGCGCGCGATCAGCGCTTCGAGAATAGCCTCGTATGCGTTCAGGCCAGCGGCGACGTCGACAATCGATACGCCGACCCGTGCAGGCCCTTCCGGCCCACCGGTCACCGAAGAGACGCCGGACTCGGCCTGAATCAATAGATCGTAGGCTTTGCGCTGCGCGTAAGGTCCGCTTTCGCCGTAGCCCGAGATCGAGCAACAGATGAGCCGCGGGTAATCCTTGCGCAGGCGGGACATTGCAAAGCCGAGCTTCGCAATCGCGCCGGGCTTGAGGTTCTGTACGAATACGTCGGCCTTCGCCAGCATCGCTTCGAGCAGTGCCCTGTCTTCAGCTTTGCCGAGGTCGAGCACGATCGATTGTTTGCCGCGATTGAGCCAGACAAAATTTGCGCTCTCACCGTGAACGACGTGATCGTAGTCGCGCGCGAAATCGCCTTCCGGCCGCTCGACCTTGAGCACGCGCGCGCCGGCATCGGCGAGACGGCACGTGCATTGCGGCGCCGCGACAGCCTGTTCGACCGAAACGACAAGAAGGCCATCAAGCGGCAGCGTCATCTCAATATGACCGGGGCAGACCGAGCACGTGCTCGGCCAGATATGAAAGAATCATGTTCGTTGAGATCGGTGCGACCTGATAGAGGCGCGTTTCGCGAAACTTCCGCTCGATGTCGTATTCCTCGGCAAATCCGAAACCGCCATGGGTCTGCACGCACATGTCGGCCGCAGCCCATGACGCATCTGCAGCCAGCAGCTTGGCCATATTGGCTTCGGCGCCGATATCCTCGCCGGCGTCATACTTACGGGCAGCCTCGTGCACCATCAGTTCCGCCGCGCGCATTTGCGCGTAGGCGCGTGCGATAGGAAACTGAACGCCCTGATTCTGGCCGATCGGCCGGTCGAACAATTCACGCTCTTTGGCATATTGAGTTGCCTTGGCGATGAACCATTTTGCGTCGCCGATACATTCGGCAGCGATGAGGATGCGCTCGGCATTCATGCCGCCCAGAATATAGCGAAAGCCCTTTCCTTCCTCGCCGATCAGATTCTCCGCCGGCACGCGCAGATCGTCGAAAAAGATCTGTGTGGTCGCGTGGTTCATCATCGTGCGGATCGGATTGATGACGATATTGGCCCCTTGCGCGAGCCGCATGTCCACCAGGAAAACCGACAGGCCATCCGTGCGTTTCTTGGTCTGCTCCTTTGGCGTGGTCCTTGCGAGCAGCAGCATCAGATCCGAGTGTTCGGCCCGCGACGTCCAGATTTTCTGCCCGTTGATGACGTAGTGGTCGTTGCCCTCGCGCCGCGCCACCGTCCGCAGAGACAAAGTGTCGGTACCCGAGGTTGGTTCGGTTACGCCGAATGCCTGCAGACGAAGTTCGCCGTTCGCGATCAGCGGCAAATAGCGTTCTTTCTGTGCATCGCTGCCGTGACGCAGAATAGTGCCCATCGTGTACATCTGCGCGTGACAGGCGGCTCCATTGCCCCCGGAGGCATGTATCTCCTCCATGATTGCAGCCGCCGCGGCGAGATTGAGGCCGCTGCCACCATATTCCTCCGGGATAAGAGCGGCGAGGTAGCCAGCTTTTGTCAGCGCGGCGACGAACCCGGTCGGATACGCCCTCTCTCGATCGAGTGCGCGCCAATATTCGCCGGGAAACTTGGCACAGAGCGCGCGCACGCCGTCGCGAATATCGGTAAAATCCTCGTGCCCGGCACCACGCTTCTTCATGGTCCCACTTTATGCAGCCGGAAGGGCCTGACAAGGGCGCCTAGATCGGGTCCCAATTGAACACGTCTTCCGAGCGTTCCAGCGGCGTGAACGATGGCGCCAAAGCCGGCTTCAGCTCGGTCGCAAGCTGTTCAGGCGTCCAGCCTTCGGCGCGGTGGATCGTCTTGATGGGCCGCGGCTGATTGAACAGGTAAATCTCATTATTGCGGACCGAAAAAATCTGTCCGGTGATGTCGGCAGCGGTATCCGAGCTCAGATAGACCGCAAGTGGTGCGATCTTCTCCGGCGTCATCCGTTGGAAGGCCTCGATGCGCTTCTTGTCCTGTTCCGATTGAGTTGGAATCGATTCGATCATGCGCGTAAACGCGAACGGGGCAATGCAATTCGAGCGCACATTGAACCGCACCATGTCGAGTGCAATACCGCGCGACAGGCCCATGATGCCGAGCTTGGCGGCCATGTAGTTCGCCTGACCGAAATTCCCGACGAGGCCTGATGTCGACGTCATGTGAACGAAAGAACCGGACCCTTGCTCGCGAAACAAGGGGGCGACCGCGCGGCTCATATTGAACGAGCCGTTCAGATGCACGCCAATCACGTCCGACCAGTCAGACCAGCTCATCTTGTGAAAAATGACGTCGCGCAGAATCCCCGCATTGTTGACCAGGATATCCACGCGGCCGAAAGCATTGAGTGCCGATTTGACGATGGCTTCCGCGTTCTTCGGCTCGGTGATGGACAGTGTCGAGGCGATCGCCTCGCCGCCCGCCTTCCTGATGGCATCCACCGTCTCCTGAGCCGGACCGGCATCGTTGCCCTCACCTTGCAGGCTCGCACCGATATCGCAAACCACCACGCGCGCGCCTTCCCCGCCGAGCAATATGGCAATGCCACGCCCGATCCCACGTCCCGCCCCGGTGACGATGGCGGTTTTGCCTTTGACGATGTCAGCCATGCGAAACTAGCCCCACACTTCATCGGCGAGTTCGACGATCATGCGAAGCTTCGCCCATTGCTCTTCTTCGGCCAGGGCATTGCCCTCCTCGGTGGAGGCAAAGCCGCATTGCGGCGAAAGGCACAGCTGATCGAGTGAGACAAATTTGGCGGCTTGTTCGATACGTCGCTTGATCTCGTCCTTAGGTTCCAGCCGCCCGCTCTTCGTCGTAACCAAACCGAGCACCACCATTCGGTCCTTCGGTAGCATCCGCAACGGTTCGAACCCGCCGGCACGGTCGGTGTCGTATTCCATGAAGAAACCATGCACCTTGATCTTGTTGAACAGGATCTCCTGCACGGCTTCGTAGCCGCCCGCGCCCATATAAGTCGATTTGTAGTTGCCGCGGCACATGTGCATGGTAATCGTCATATCGGAGGGAATATCCGACATCGCGGTGTTGACGAGATCGCCGTAAAGCTCGCCGAGCCGCTCCGGATCGTCGCCGCGATCTTTCATCGTCTGCCGGTATTTCGGATCGCACAGCATGGCGATGAATACCTCGTCGAGCTGAAGATAGCGGCAGCCCGCGTCCGCGAATGCGCGCACGGCCTTTTTGTAGGCCTGACCGAGGTCGTCGAAGAAACGGTCGAGTTTCGGATACGTCTTCTCGTCGATCGGCGTTCGCATGGGCCGGCCGTAGGCCGCTGATGGCGCCGGGATCGTGATCTTCGGTGTACGCTTTGTATGAGCCGCGACGAACTTGAAAGGCTCGATCATCGGATGGCCGGAAAAGCCGAGCTTCCCGGTTACCTTGAGGCCCTCATTGCGGGTCGTCACCGCGGCGAATGACACACCCGTATCCATGACGTGCTTTTCGATGCCGTCGAGACCCCAGAGAAAATCGAGATGCCACCAGGAGCGGCGGAATTCACCATCGGTGATCGACTGCAGGCCTACCTCTTCCTGTTTCCGGATGACGCGCTCGATCTCGCGGTCTTCGATCTCCTTCAGTTGAGCCGGCGTAATCTCGCCTTTGACGCGCTGTTCGCGTGCTTTCTTCAGTGCCGGCGGTCGCAGCAGGCTGCCGACATGATCGGCGCGGAATGGTGGTTTGCTACGCTGTGACATTTTCCCTCCGCTAACCCCAGATTTCTTCGGCCAGTTCGACAATCATCGCAAGCTTTGCCCATTGCTCATCCTCGGAGAGGATATTGCCCTCTTCCGTGGACGCGAAGCCGCACTGCGGCGACAGGCATAGCTGCTCGAGCGGTACATATTTCGCTGCTTCGTCGAGCCGGCGCTTGAGTTCATCGCGCGATTCGAGCCGCCCCGATTTCGACGTGACAAGTCCAAGTACGATCGTCTTTCCCTTGGGCACGAAACGCAACGGCTCGAACCCTCCCGCCCGATCGCTGTCGTATTCAAGGAAATAGCCGTGCACGTTGATGGTGTTGAACAGAATTTCCGCGACCGGCTCGTAGCCACCCGAGGCGACAAAGGTCGACTGGAAATTACCGCGACACAGATGCATCGCGATGGTCATGTCTGGTGGAACATCGGACATGGCGGCATTGATCATGTCCGCATAAATCGATGGCAACTTTTTCGGATCCTCGCCGCGGCTCGCCACCTGGGAGCGCAGCTCCGGGTCGCAGAGATAGGCGAAATTGACCTCATCGAGCTGGAGATAGCGACAGCCCGCGTCGGCAAAAGCGCGCGCCGCAAGACGATAGGTCTGCCCGAGGTCGCGATAGAAATCGGCCATGTCCGGATAAATCGATTCAGGAACCGCATCCCTGCCGTAGCGGAAATGTAAAGACGATGGCGACGGGATGGTCATCTTCGCTGTCGCCTTCGTATGCTCGCGGACAAATTTGAAATGCTCCAGCATAGGATGACCGGTGAATGTGCCGAGCTTTCCAGTAACGCGTAGCATCATGGGTTTAGGATTGACGCCCTGAAACTTGATCTTGCGCTCGCCGAGATAGGCTTCCACGCCCGGCAATGCTCCGAGAAAATCGTAATTCCAGAACGCACGACGGAATTCTCCGTCGGTGACGGCACGGAGACCGATCTCTTCCTGCTTCCTGATCGCAGCCGTGATTTCGCGATCCTCGATCGCCTTCAGTTCAGTGGCGGAGATTTCATTTTTTTCGCGCCTGACGCGCGCTTCCTTGAGCGGCCGCGTGCGCAGAAGACTGCCGACGTGATCTGCGCGAAAGGGAGGTGCTGTGCGTGGAGACATACAACTTTCCACTGACGCCCGGGCGGCAGGCAGTGACGTCACTTCCCCCACACCTCATCCGCCAGTTCGACGATCATCCGAAGCTTCGCCCACTGCTCTTCCTCGGCCAGGATGTTTCCTTCTTCGGTGGAGGCAAAGCCGCACTGGGGCGACAGACACAGCTGATCGAGCGAAACATATTTCGTCGCTTCGTCGATTCGTCGTTTGATGTCGTCCTTGGGTTCCAACCGTCCGCTCTTCGAGGTGACCAGACCGAGCACAAGTTGCTTCTGGCCCTTGGGGAAATGGCGTAGCGGCTCAAAGCCACCCGCGCGATCGTTGTCGTACTCCAGAAAATACCCGTCGAGATTGGTCTTTCCGAGCAGCTGTTCGGCGACGAATTCGTAACCACCCTGCGCAATCCACGTCGAACGAAAGTTGCCACGGCAGGAATGCATGGTGACCGCAAGATCGGCGGGTTTTCCTTCCAGCGCCGCGCGCGTCACCGCTGCATAGACCGCGGGTAACTTGTCCGGATCGTCTCCACGCGTCTTCGATTGCTCGCGCTCGTTCGCATCGCACATCATGGCCCAGGCGGTGTCATCGAGCTGCAAATAGCGGCAGCCCGCGTCGTAGAAAGCGCGGATCGCCTTGCGCCACGCCGCTCCGACATCCGCGAAAAACTGATCGATGTCCGGGTAGACCTCCTTGCTCACCAGCGCACGCCCTTGCCGAAAGTGAAAGGTGCTGGGGGCCGGGATGCACATTTTCGGAACGACCCGGCAATGTGCCTTCAGAAACTTGAAATGTTCGACCTGCGGATGACCGACGAAATCCACCTTTCCGGAAATCTTTATTGCCTCGTGCTTTGTCTCGACACCGTGAAATTGAATGCCCGTGGCGGTGGTGATCGGTTCGACACCCTTGAGGCCGCGGAAGAAGTCGAAATGCCACCAGGAGCGGCGAAATTCACCATCGGTTGCGAGCTTGAGGCCGACGTCTTCCTGCTTCCTGACGATCTTCTCGATCTCACGGTCTTCGACAGCGGTGAGTGCGGCGGCATCGATTTCGTTCCGCGCGCGCTTGGCGCGCGCTTCCTTGAGCGGTGCGGTTCGCAGAAGACTGCCGACATGATCGGCGCGAAAAGGCGGAGTCTTGCGTTGTGTCATGACGCTTATTTCCCCCACACTTCGTCCGACAACTCGACGATCATCCGCAGCTTGGCCCATTGTTCGTCCTCGGCGAGCACATTGCCCTCCTCGGTCGAAGCAAAACCGCACTGCGGGGACAGGCAGAGCTGATCGAGCGCCACATATTTGGTTGCTTCTTCGATCCGCTTTTTGACTTCGGCTCGCGGCTCGAGACGTCCGGTTTTCGAAGTCACCAGACCGAGCACGACCATTTTCTTGCCTTTCGGCAGGAAACGCAGCGGCTCAAAACCGCCGGCGCGATCGGAATCGTATTCGAGGAAATATCCGTCGTAGTTGCATTTCCCCAGGAGGTTCTCTGCCACGGGCTCGTAGCCACCCGATGAAATGAAAGTGGACCGAAAGTTGCCGCGACAGACGTGGGTCGTAATCGTCATGTCCGCCGGTTTTGCCTCGAGCCCCTTGTTGATGCAGCGCGTGTAGGTTTCCTGCAGATGATCAACATCGAGGCCGCGCTCCTTGGCTTTGGTCAGTTGCTCCTGCGAACAAAGATAGGCCCACGCGGTGTCGTCCCATTGCAGGTAGCGGCATCCCGCATCGTAGAACGCACGGACGGCCTTCTGATAAGCCACTGCCAAATCGTCAAAGATGGCATCACGATCCGGATAGGCAGATTTGGCAACAGCGCCGGGTTCGAGCCGGAAATGCATCACGCTCGGTGACGGGATGGTCATCTTCGGCGCGACCTTGGTGTGGGCCTTCAGAAACTTGAAGTGCTCCACCATCGGATGGTTGGAAAAGCCGATTTTGCCGGTGATGCGGATGCTTTGCGGCTTCGACTGCACGCCCTGGAACTGGATGCCGTGGTCGAGCTCGTAGAGCTCGACGCCGTCGAGCAGGCTGAAGAAATCGAAATGCCAATAGGCGCGGCGGAATTCTCCGTCGGTCGCGAGCTTGAGGCCGATCTCTTCCTGTCTCCTGATGATCTTTTCGATCTCGCGGTCCTCAACGTCCTTAAGCTGCTCCGGCCCGATCGCGCCTTTCTCGCGTCTGGCCCGCGCTTCCTGAAGAGGCTTGCTGCGTAGGAGGCTGCCCACATGGTCGGCGTGAAATGGTGGTCTGGAGTGGGCCATCGGATTACCCGAACACGTTCAATGTGATTGAAAAACAGGCGGGCGCATTCACAGCACTTCTTTTCGCGCGCGTCAATTTTCCGCTCTTTTCTATCACCGAGTTGTCGGGCTAATGTCCCGCCAATTGAAAATAACGCCAGCTCAAAGAGGAACGTCAGTATGGCTTACAAGAATCTCGAAGAGGCGATCCAGGCCTCCGGCGGCAACATCGTCAAGATGATGCGCAACTCGCAAATCGGTGCCTATGTCTATCCGGTCGTCGCTCCGGAATTCTCAAACTGGCGCGACGAGCAACGCGCCTGGGCCGAGACCTGCGTGCTGTTCGATCAGACGCACCACATGGTGAACCTGTTCGTCGAAGGACCCGATGCACTGAAGCTGATGTCGAACCTAGCTACCAATTCCTTCAAGAACTTCACCGTTGACAAGGCCAAGCAATTTGCACCGTGCAACTACAACGGTCAGGTGATCGGCGACGGCATACTTTTTTATCTCGCTGAGAATTCCCTGGTTTTCGTCGGCCGGAATCCGACCGCGAACTGGATCCAGTATAACGCGCAGGCCAGCAAGTACGACGTCAAGGTCGAGTACGACGACCGTTCGCCGTCACGCCCGATGGGCAAACCGGTCTTCCGCAAGTTTTACCGCTACCAGATCCAGGGCCCGAACGCGCAGGACGTCATCAAGAAGCTCAACGGCGGCACGTTCCCCGACATCAAGTTCTTCAACATGGGGCACATCACGATCGCCGGCCGCAAAATCCGCGCCTTGCGCCATGGCATGGCGGGCGCACCCGGCCTGGAAGTGTGGGGACCTTATGCGGAAGGCGACGAAATCCGCGCTGCCATTCTTGAAGCCGGTAAGGATGCGGGCATCGTGCAGGTCGGTGCGCGCGCCTATGCGACCAACACGCTTGAGTTGGGCTGGATCCCGTCGCCGGTTCCCGCGGTCTATACCGGTGACAAAATGAAGTCTTACCGGCAGTGGCTGCCCGGCACGAGCTATGAAGCGAACGCCTCACTCGGCGGCAGCTTCGTGTCCAATAACATCGAGGACTACTACACCACGCCCTATGAACTCGGTTACGACAACTTCACCAAGTTCGACCACGATTTCATCGGCAAGGAAGCGCTGCAGGCGATGCAGGGTAAGGTCCACCGCAAGAAAGTGACCTTTGCGTGGAGCAATGACGACGTGAACAAAGTGTTCGCGTCGATGTTCGCCCCGCCGGGTGAGAACTACAAATTCATCGACCTGCCGCTGTCGAACTACGCCTCAAGCTCATTCGATTCGATCATGAGTGGTGGCAAGGTCATCGGTGCGTCGATGTTCTCCGGCTACAGCTTCAATGAGCGCAAGATGCTGTCGCTCGGTTTCGTCGAAGAGCAGTACGCGAAGCCTGGCACCAAGCTGACTTTGGTCTGGGGCGAGGAAAACGGTGGCACGAAGAAATCGACCGTTGAGCGTCACAAGCAGTTGGAAATGCGCGTCGAGGTCGGTCCGACCCCCTACGGCCAGCAGGCGCGTGAAACGTATCACCAGGGTTGGCGTACCACCGCAACCGGCTGACGGCAAAAAATCGCCGCGGCGACGCTCTTCAGGAGTTCGCCGCGGCCTTCTGTCCGGCATCGGTACGCGCCAAGTCGCATGCATAGCGGGCTGTTTGAACCACACCGCCGAATGAGAAGTAATGCAGGCGCGTTTCCCCAAGCTCGGGCTGCGATGCGCTCAACATTTCGATGATGCGTTCCGGCCCGACATTACCGACCAGGCTGGTCGCCATTCCCGACGCCAGTCCGCGCAATGAGGTCGACACGCCGCAACGCTTGGCATAGCGGATCAAGGCCGGCACGCTGGTTGGACCGGCAAGCCCGATTCCGACACGGTTCTTGATGCCGCTGCTGCGCAGCTGCTTGAGCCAGGCAATAATGCGTTCTCCCGAAAAGGAGAATTGCGTCACGATATTGACGCGCAGACCCTGCGCGGTCGCGCTGGCAATTTTCTCGTCGAGCGAAGCCTCCAGCCGCGCAGTCGGTATGCGCGGGTGGCCTTCCGGATAGGCGCCGATGCCGATTTCCTCGATACCGTGACGGCGCAAGTCGCCTTTCTGGATCACAGCGAGCGCATCGGCATACGGCCCGGCGGCATCGATGTCGCCGCCGATGACCAGCAGACGTTGCACACCGGCTTCGCCAGTGAGGCGTTGCAGCACATCCTGCAGTGTATCGGCACTTGGCAGTCGTCTCGCCGCGATATGGATGACCGGTTCGAGCCCCGCTCTGCGTAGTGCTACGGCAGCCCCGACTGTCTCGTCAGGGGCAGCTTTCGGGATCGCCGTAACATAGACAGATGTGCCGGGCGCGAGACTCTCGCCGAGCTGTGCAATTTCGCTCGCGCTCGGCCTTGTGGCCTCAATCGAGAAGTCGCGCACAAAGTCGCTGGCGGTCATAGGAACGGATCCCAATCACGGTTGCCGGCGCGAAATCACGAAGGACTCGTCGTAGAACCACAGACCGCCATGTTGCTGGAGAACCTCGCGCGTGGCCTCGACGTAGCGGCGGTCGCTGTTCACATCGGAAAGCCGATCGTCCTCGACCTGCGCGACGTAGATCGCCGCGTTCCATGCAGCCAGCAGCGTCGACGTGCCGATCGAGGAAGAAATCTCCGAGGGCAGCGTGTGCATGTCATAACGAAATAGCGACCGCTGATCGGAATAGGCGTTGAAATTGAGATCGCGGCCCGCGGCACCCAGCTCGTGCTTGACCTCCTTCAGAAGATCGTGGCGGTTGTGCAGGAACGGATTATCGTTCGGCCACACCTTTTTGATGATTTCCATTCCCGGATCATGCCCATAGGAATGGATCGCGATCATGCGACCTCCCGGTCCGAGAGCGCGTGCGAGCGGCGCCAGAACGCGTTTGGCCTTAAATTCAAGTGATGCACGAGCGCGATAGGGTTGCGACGCGATCACCAGATCGTAGTCGGCAACGGTACCGCCCGGCTTCGGAACGATCTGGTCGAGCAGGAAGCGGTGATCGTTGCGGTAGATCACGAGGATGACCGGACGCTCGTACACCGGATTGCCGCTTTTCGGACTGACGCGCGCTTTCCAGCTTTCGGCCAGGAACGGTTCGAGATCCGTGATCTGCTTCTCGAAACTATGCGCGGTGCTGCCTTCCATCGCCAGCTCTTTCCAGACAAGGCTGGTGGCGGCGCTTAGCGATTTTACAGCCAGCCACGGCGCCTCCGCATAGGCGAGGTTCGTCAACACCAGCACCGTGGACGGATGCTCGACGAAACGATCCGCCATCTTGTGCAGCGTGAGGCGGATATCCTCCAGGCTGATTTCCTTGCCGACGATATAAAAAGGCGTGGTCGGAAATCGGTCGTGCATCGAACGCATCACGCGCGCGAGCACCGTTCCATCACCAACGCCGGCGTCGAACACGCGCACCGCCGGAGGCCGCGGATGAATGTTGGCGAGCTCAAGGCTCACCCGCGAAGCGACTTCCCACTTCTCCGAACAGGTGTTCACGAAGAGCAGATACTTTTGCCTGTTGTCGAAGAAACGGAAATTCCGCTGCGGATCGTCGCTGGCGAGTCCTGAGGCCACCGGAGGCACGGTTGTCGATTTCACGACAGGCAGTACTCCGGGCGGAGTCGGCTCGAACAGCACGCGGCGGCGCGAAGGCGCGCCGTCCGAACTGCGTGCCATGAAGGCACGGATGCGATCGAGTGTGTCGGTCGTAATACGTCCCCCGTTGCGCAGACGACTTGCGAGCTTTCCGTCATTGACGGCGCGGCGGCCAAAGGTCGACTCGGCCAGCCCCCGCGAACGGCAAAATTCGCTGATCTCCTGGAGAATCTGTTCATTCATGGCGCGCTTCCTGCCGGCTCTCACTGGCCGTTATGGCCACGAGCGAACCAATTCCGGTTCCGGCCGTCAACTGTAAATATGCGATTGGGAAATGTGGGCAAGGTGGGTGGGCGGCCAGCCCACATAAAAAAGTCCCATATTTTAAAGAATACCGGCGGATTCTTTTTGAGGCTGACACCGGTGACAGCGCAAAAGTGGAACTGTGCCCACTGTCGCGGTCAAATCTGTGGGCGCAGTGGGCGAACGCCTCGTCCGCTCGACGGAAAGCCTGCTGGCTCAGATGTCGAAGAAAACCGTCTCGTTCTCGCCCTGCACCCGGATGTCGAAGCGGTAGCTCGGCATTTCGCCCTTAGACTCCTTGTGGGCGACAAGCGTCCCGCGCCGGTCGGGTGGGACCAGCGTCAGGATGGGATCACTGGCGTTGGCGGCCTCATCTGGGAAATAGAGGCGGGTATAGATCTGCCGCAGCATACCGCGCGAGAAGATGCAGAAAACAATATGCGGCGCTTGCGCCTTGCCGTTCGGTCCCGGTACCGATCCGGGCTTGATGGTATCGAAACTGAAGACGCCATTCTTGTCGGTCGCCGAACGGCCAAAGCCCATAAACCGGGTGTTCGGCCGCGGGCGATTATCGGCCGGGTGGGCGTAACGGCCCTGCGCGTCCGCCTGCCATATTTCGATCATGGCGTCGTTAATCGGCAGGCCATCGCCGTCGAACACGCGACCCTCGATGTGGACCTTGGTACCCGAAGTGTCGGCGGTCACGAGATTGGCGCCCGCCGTTTCCTTCCAGTCGTAGGTTTCCTTGCCCTGCTCCGGCCGCCATTCACAGCGGCTGTGCGGCGCAAGGCCGTAGGCGAAAAATGGACCGACGGTTTGTGAGGGAGTGATCTCGGACATTAGTGCTTATCCGTTTCAGTGCTTGTCTTGTCAGTGTTTGTCTGTGTCAGTGTTTGTCTGTGTCTTGGGGCGTGGCTTCACGTCCGCGCAGCACGATATCGAAGCGGAAGCAGAGTGCCCAATCAGGGATGGTGTTCTCCAGGTCGAACTTCGAGACCATGCGCTCGCGCGCCTTCTCCTCGCTGACCGAATTGAAGATGGGATCAAACGGGAAGAGGTAGTCGCCCGGAAAATACATTTGCGTCACGAGGCGCGACAGGAAGGAGTGACCGAATACGGAGAAGTGGATGTGGTTCGGCCGCCATGCGTTGTGGTGATTGCCCCACGGATAGGCGCCCGGCTTCACCGTGATGAAGCGATAGTAGCCATTCTTGTCGGACACCGTCCGCCCCGCTCCGGTGAAGTTCGGATCGAGGGGCGCCGGATGCTGGTCGACATTGTGGACGTAGCGGCCGCAGGCGTTCGCCTGCCAGATTTCGACGAGCGTATCGGGAACCGGACGCTTGTCCTCGTCGTACACGTGGCCGTGCACGATGATGCGTTCGCCGAGCGGCTCACTTTTGTGCTGCTTGGTGAGGTCGTTGTCGCCTTCCTGCACCGCGTCGTGGCCGTAAACAGGTCCGGTCAGTTCAGACAATGTCTGCGGCACGAGAATCAGCGGCTTCGAGGGCGAGCGCTTCACCGTGCTGCGATAACCGGGCGTGAGATGCTTTGGAAAAGCACTCAGGCTCTCTCTTGGAAAAACCAGCGTCATTGCCGTTCCTTCATGCCTTGCTCGTTATGACACTTTCTCGATGGCCAGCGATACACCCTGCCCCACTCCGACGCACATGGTGGCGAGCGCGAGCTTGCCACCATTTTCCTCAAGACCATGCGCGGCCGTTAGCGCCAGGCGGGCGCCCGACATGCCGAGCGGATGACCCAGCGCGATCGCACCGCCATGCGGATTGACGTGTTCGGCGTCGTCGGCAAGTCCAAGCTGCCGCAGGCATGCTAACGACTGTGACGCGAAGGCTTCGTTGATCTCGATCAAATCGTAGTCGGCTATTTTCTGCTGCAGGCGCGCCATTAGTTTTTGTGTCGCCGGCACGGGACCGATGCCCATGATGCGCGGCGGCACTGCTGCAGAAGCCATGCCAAGGATGCGCGCACGAGGTTTCAGCCCATGCGCCTTCACGGCCGCTTCCGACGCAACGATCATCGCCGCGGCGCCATCGTTAACTCCGGAGGCATTGCCTGCGGTTACGGTTCCCGGATTGCGAAACGGAGTCTTGAGCTTCGCCAGTTGTTCGAGTGTCGTGTCGGGGCGGGGATGCTCGTCCTTGTCGACCTTGATCGGACCGGCTTTCCCGCCCGGCACTTCGACTGCAACAATCTCTTTAGCGAAAAATCCGGAAGCGATGGCCTTGCCGGCTCTTTGCTGCGAGCGTAGCGCAAAGGCGTCCTGATCCGCGCGCGTGATCTGGAATTCCTCGGCGACGTTCTCTCCGGTCTCGGGCATCGAGTCGATGCCGTATTGCTGCTTCATCAACGGATTGACGAAGCGCCAGCCGATCGTCGTGTCGTAGATTTCTGCCGTGCGGGCAAAAGCCTCCGGCGCCTTGCCTTGCACAAAGGGTGCCCGCGTCATCGATTCAACACCGCCGGCAATGGCAAAATCTATCTCGCCGGAACGGATCGCGCGCGCGGCGGACCCAACCGCGTCAAGTCCCGAGGCGCACAGCCGGTTGAGCGTGACGCCCGGCACGCTGGTCGGCAAACCAGCGAGCAACAGCGCCATGCGCGCAACATTGCGATTGTCTTCGCCCGCCTGGTTGGCGCAGCCGTAGTAGACCTCGTCGAGCTTTTCCCAGTCGATCTTCGGATTACGCGCCATCAGCGCCTTGATCGGGACAGCGGCGAGGTCGTCGGTCCGCACCTTGGCAAGCGCGCCGGCATAGCGGCCGATAGGTGTCCGCACCGCGTCGCAGAGGAAAACGTCGCGCGCCATCAGGCGGCCTCCGCATGCGCGCGATTGGTTCGCGCGTGAAGCTCGCGCAGAACTTCGAGCTCACGTTGAGTTGGCGGCGGCGTCTCGGCGACCTTGGCCGCAAACTTGATCGGCCAGCCGGAGTTCTCCTGGATCTGCTCGCGGGTGACGCCCGGATGAATGGAGACCACGGTCATTTCCTTCGTCTGCGGATCGGGCTCAAACAGAGCGAAGTCGGTGATGAGCTTAGTCGGCCCTTTGGTCTTCACGCCAAGCTTGGCGCGCGAATCCCCGCCAGAGACGTGACCGATCGAGGTCACAAAATCGAGCTTGTCGACAAAGCTGCGCTTGCCCTGAGCCATGATGATGAAGATCTCGCCGCAGGAGGTGGCGATCTCCGGCGCGCCGCCGCCGCCGGGCAGACGCACTTTCGGCTTGTCGTAGGGTCCGACGACGGTCGTATTGAGATTGGCAAATCTGTCGATTTGGGCGCCGCCGAGAAATCCGACCTTGATGCGGCCGCCTTGCAGCCAGTAGCGGAACATTTCGGGGACCGACACCGTGGTCAGCGCGGTCTCGCACAATTCGCCGTCGCCGATCGACAGCGGAAGAATGTTCGGCTTGGTGGCGAGCGTCCCGGATTCGTAGATCAAGGTGATGTTCGGCGCGTGCGTCAGCCGGGCGAGGTTGCACGCGGCTGACGGCTGACCGATGCCGACAAAGCAGACATCGTCGTTCTTCAGGGCTCGCGCCGCCGCGACGGTCATCATCTCATTGGGTTTGTAGTCGGCCATGATTACCACCTCGTCATTCCGGGGCGCGCCGCAGGCGCGAACCCTTACTCCGCCGCCATGCGGTGCTTGCGCGCGTATTTGGCGAAAACCTCCGGACCTTTCGACAGTACATTTTCCTTCATCCAGGCGTGGAATGAATCGCGTTCGCGCGAGACAGCGTCCCATTCCTTGTAGAAACCGTTGTTGCGCGGATAGTAGCCCTGCGCATAGGACGGCCAGGCGCCACCCGGCACTTCGACCACATGGCCGACGGTCCAATGCGGCAGCACAACCGCGTTGAGGCTGCGCTCGGGAAGTTCGTCCACGATCTCCTCGACCGTCACCACAGATCGCTTCGAAGCGAGCACGGCCTCTTTCTGGACGCCGAGCACACCCTCGATCATCACATTGCCGGCCTTGTCCGCGCGCTGCGCGTGAATCACCGCAACGTCCGGTCGATGCGCCGGGATAGCGGCAAGCTCCTCGCCGGTGAACGGGCAGGTCACGCGTTTGATTTTCGAATTCACCTTCGGCAGGTCCCCGCCGATATAGCCGCGGAAGATTGCGCAAGGCAGACCGGCCGCGCCCGCCTCATAGGCATTGGCCATCGCGGCATGCGAATGCTCTTCCAATTCGAGCTTCTGCGGCCAGCCATTCTCGATCGCGTCTCTCAAGCGGTGGAACGAGCCAACACCAGGATTGCCACCCCACGAAAAGACAAGCTTCGACACGCAACCCATGCCGATCAGCTGATCGTAGATGAGGTCCGGCGTCATCCGGATCAGCGTCAATCCTTTGCGGCCTTGGCGGATGATCTCGTGGCCCGCCGCGTGCGGAATGAGATGGGTAAAGCCCTCCAGAGCTACGGTGTCGCCATCGCGAACGGCTGATTTGATTGCTTCGGCGAGGGAGGAAATACGCGCCATACGGAATATTCCAGTTGGGGTGCCGTATTTACGGCCGCCCATCGACAGGGTCAAATGGCGATCGCGTCATAAGTTGGAGCTCCAACGGATCGTACGGTCATGCTGGGCAAAGAGCCGATTTTCACCATTCACGCCGAGCTCGAGGCCATCACCAGCCTCGGTCGGACGCCATATGGCGAACGGCGCGTGATCGGCATTATCGGCGGCACGGTTCGAGGCCCCAGGCTCGCCGGCCGGATTTTGCCCGGTGGAGCGGACTGGCAGATCATTCGCAACGACGGGGCTGCCGACATCAAGGCGCGCTACACCATCGAGACCGAGGCCGGCGCCCTCATCATGGTCAATAGTGAGGGCCTGCGGCACGGGCCGCCCGAAGTCATCGAAAAACTGGCGCGGGGCGAGAATGTCGACCCCCGTCATTATTATTTCCGCACGGTGATGCGGTTCGAGACAGCGGCCCCTGCGGTCGACTGGCTCAACCGGATCCTGGCGATCGCCAAAGGGCAAAGGGAGCCGCGCGCGGTGCGGCTCGACGTCTACGAAGTGGAATGACCGCTGTTCAGCCGAACTCGCGCAGCAGATCGAGAAGCTGCTGCCGCCGTCTGTGTCCGATGAACGCGGCGAGCTGCGCCTCGTGCTGTTTGGCAAGACTTTTGATCTGCGCCAGCGCCTTTTCGCCGTCCTTCGTCAGATAAAGTGAGTGCGAGCGCGCGTCGCTCGCCGATGCGCGCCTGCTGATCCACTTCCGCCGTTCGAGCACATGTAAGAGACGGGCGAGCCGCGCCCGTTCGATGCTCAGGGCCTGTGCGATCGCAGCCTGCGAGCGGCCTGGATTGGCCTCGATCACCAGCAACACCGAGTATTGCGCGGGGCGCACCTTCATCGGCCGCAGGGTCTGGATGAAATCCTGGAACACCCAGATTTGCAGGCGCCGCAGGAAATAACCCAGGTGGTTTTCGAGCTGGCCTATCCCGAGGCCTTCCTTAGGACCGGGCCATTCATTCACGGCTGCTTTTACTGCAGTGCGCATCGGATCACCCGTGGTCGTTGCCAGAGGACAAGAGTCCACCTTGACCCGAATTGTTGTCAATGACAACATTCTTGCCAGCCCGGCAAATACCAACGAAAACGAAATTCCAGGGAGGGCCGCCATGCTGCATTTCAGGACCGCTGCTACAATTCTCTTTGCGCTGATCGCAACGCCGCTCTATGCGGAGACAAATGGCGTGCTGCGCATCGGCGTCCTCAACGATATGTCGAGTGTCTATTCCGACTTTCAGGGACCGGGCTCGGTGATCGCCGCGCAAATGGCGGTCGAGGATTTCAACAAGCAGTCCAAGCGCAGGGCCGAGGTGACCTCGGGCGACCACCAGAACAAGCCTGACATCGGCGCCGGCATTGCGCGACGATGGCTCGACGTCGAAGGCGTCGACATGATCGTCGACATGCCGAACTCGGCGGTTGCGCTCGCAGTGGGCGACATCGTGCGCGAAAAGAACAAGGTTGCGATCGGGTCGGGCGCCGGCACGGCGCTGCTCACCGGCGCGAAGTGCTCGCCGAATTTCGTGCACTGGACCTACGATACGTGGGCGATGGGCCATGCGTCGGCACGAGGCGTGCTCGCGTCCGGAGCCAAGACCTGGTTCTTCGTCACTGCGGACTACGCATTCGGGCACGATCTCGAGAAACAAGCGAGCGAGGAGGTGCTGGCAAGCGGTGGCAAGATCATCGGAACCGTGCGCCACCCGCTCGGCGCTTCCGATTTCTCCTCTTTCCTGCTGCAGGCGCAGGCATCGGGAGCGGACGTCGTTGCGTTGGCGAATGCCGGCGGCGACACGACCAACAGCGTCAAACAGGCGGCCGAATTCAAGATCGGCGGCAAACAAAAGATCGTTGCGCTTATCTTCGATCTGCAGAGCGTCCCGGCGCTTGGCCTGAACACCGCGCACGGGTTGATCGCCGTCAACGCGTTCTACTGGGACATGAACGATCAGACCCGCGAATGGTCGAAACGCTTCCAGGAGCGGCATGCGAAGAAGATGATGCCCAACCACATGCATGCCGGCGTCTATGCCGCCGTGCTGCACTACCTGAAGGCCGTCGACAAAGTCGGCTCGCCGGCGGACGGCGCGGCCGTGGTCGCGGCGATGAAAGCGATGCCGACCGACGACCCGCTTTTCGGCACCGGCACCATCCGCGCCGATGGTCGCAAGGTGCACCCGATGTACCTGCTCGAGGTCAAGACGCCGGCGGAATCGAAAGGCGAATGGGATGCCTTCAAGATCGTCCAGACAATCCCGGCCGACAAGGCGTTCAGGCCGTTGAACGAAGGCGGCTGTCCGCTGGTCAAGAACTGAAAGTTGCGCAAGCGGACCCATCGCGACATGATTGCCTAGCCACATAAACAATATGAGCCGGTGAATGTCGTCCAAGGGCCTTGCTGCACACCTGCCGGCCTCGCTTGCCGCCGAACGGCATGGCGGCGTGGCCGTGTTGAAGCTGAATCGGCCGCAGAAACGCAATGCACTCGACGACGAGACGATCATCGGCATCGAGCAATTCTTCACATCGCTGCCTGAGGACGTCGGCGCGGTGCTGGTCGCGGGCGAAGGCGAGCATTTCTCGGCGGGTCTCGACCTAACGGAATTGAAAGAGAGGGATGTCACCCAGGGCATCGCCCATTCGGGCCTTTGGCATCGGGCTTTCGACAAAATTCAATTCGGCAAGGTGCCAGTGGTTGCCGTCCTGCATGGCGCAGTGGTCGGCGGCGGTCTCGAGCTTGCCGCCTCGACGCATGTCCGCGTCGCCGAGCGTTCGGCTTACTACGCGCTGCCGGAAGGCAGCCGCGGCATCTATGTCGGCGGCGGCGGCTCGGTGCGATTGCCGCCGCTGATCGGCGTCGCGCGCATGATGGACATGATGCTGACCGGTCGCACTTATTCAGCGGAGGAAGGCCAGGCCATCGGTCTGACCACGTATCTCGTCGAGAACGGGAAAGGATTTGCCAAGGGCCTTGAGCTGGCGCAGCGCATCGCCGGAAATGCGCCGCTGACCAATTTCGCGGTCATGCACGCGCTGCCGCGGATCGCGGAGATGAACCCGGCAAGCGGCTTCGCCATGGAGGCTCTGATCTCGGCGATCGCGCAAGCCGACGGCGAGGCAAAAGCACGCCTGAAGGACTTTCTGGAAAAACGCGGCCCCAAGGCGACGCGCGATTGATGGAGTTCGCGAAAGCGATGCCGAGCGCAATCCGCGAGACTGGTTCTACGAGCGGCGCACCCTTGCGCCCCGTGCGGCTTGGCGCACCGGACGCCGTGCTGGATCGGCGCGCCGACGGCACCATTCACATCCGCGCGGCTCAGTCGCTGGGTGATTACCACGGCAAGCTGAGCGATCCGCTCGACCATTGGGCCAAAGCCACACCGGACCGCCTGTTCCTCGCCCAGCGCGACGCGCAGGACCAATGGCGGAAGCGCTCCTATGCCGAGACGCTCGCCGACGCGCAACGCATCGGTGCTGCATTGCTGCGACGCGGATTGTCTGCCGAGCGGCCGCTCGTAGTGTTGTCCGGCAATGACATTGAGCACGCTCTGCTGGCGCTCGGCGCGATGTATGTCGGCATCCCTTACGCGCCGATTTCGCCCGCCTATTCGCTGATGTCGAACGACTTCGGCAAATTGCGCTCCATCATCAACTTGCTCACACCCGGCCTCGTCTATGTCACTGATGGCGGGCCGTTTGCTCGGGCCATCTACGAGACCGTGCCCGACGAGATCGAACTCGTTGTCGCCCGCAATCCACTCGGCGATCGCAAGACCACGATGTTCGCAGAATTGCTTGGCGCAGAAGATGCGACTGGCGTTGCCGCCGCGCATCGCGCCGTGTCGCCGGACACGATCGCCAAATTCCTCTTCACCTCGGGCTCGACCGGAAATCCGAAGGCGGTCATCAACACACATCGGATGCTGTGCTCGAACCAGGCAATGCTCGGATCGAGTTTTGCCTTCGTCAAAGACGAGCCGCCAGTCGTCGTCGACTGGCTGCCCTGGAGCCATACGTTCGGCAGCAATCACAATTTCAATATGGTGCTGACCTACGGCGGATCGCTTTATATTGACGACGGCAATCCGACGCCGCCAGGCGTTCCTAAGACGGCAAGAAACCTGCGCGAGATTGCGCCGACCATCTATTTCAACGTCCCCAAGGGTTACGAGGCGTTGATTTCGCACTTTCGCGCCGACGACGCGTTGCGCCGCAACTTCTTCAGCCGACTGAAAGTCCTGTTCTACGCAGGCGCAGGCTTGAATCAGACGACGTGGGAGCAACTGACGCAGCTGGCGATCGAAACGACGGGCGAACGCATTATCTTCCTGTCTTCGCTTGGATCGACAGAGACAGCGCCGCTAGCGCTGGCCTGCTCATGGGATTTCGATCGGCCGGGCAACATCGGCCTGCCGGCGCCCGGGGTCGAACTGAAGCTTGTGCCAAACGAAGGCAAGCTTGAAGCGCGGCTACGCGGCCCGCACATCACGCCGGGCTATTGGCGACAGGAACACCTGACACGTGAGGCCTTCGATGAAGAGGGTTTCTACAAAATCGGTGACGCATTGAAATTTGTCGACCCGAACGATCCGTCCAGGGGGCTCCTGTTCGACGGCCGTATTGCCGAAGATTTCAAGCTGTCGACGGGAACCTGGGTCAGCGTTGGTCCATTGCGCGCGCGCTTCATCGACCATTTTGCCCCGTACGTGCGCGATGTCGTATTCGCCGGTGGCGATCGCGACTATCTCGCGGCCTTGGTATTTCCCGACATTGAAGCCTGCCGGAAGTTGGCCAACCTCGGTCCCGACGCGCCTTTGACCGACATCATCGCCGCTCCGCCTGTGCGCGCTATATTTGCCGAACAGTTGACAAAACTAGCAACGCTCAGTCCCGGCTCCTCGACGCGAGTCAACCGCGCAATGCTGATGGCCGAGCCGCCGTCCCTGGATAAAGGCGAGGTGACCGACAAGGGCTCGTTCAATCAGCGCGCCGTTCTGCGAAATCGCGCGGCTATGGTGGACGAGCTCTACGCGATGCCTCTATCTTCGCGGGTGATCGCAGCCGAAGGACAGCGTTGATGGAAATCAAGGGACAGGCGGCCATCGTCACCGGCGGCGCGTCGGGCCTGGGTGCCGCGACCGCGCGTGCACTGGCCGCGGCGGGCGCCAAAGTCGCAATTGCCGATGTCAACGAGAAGGCTGCCGCCGAGGTCGCCGACAGTATCAAAGGTGTCGCGGTTGCCTGCGATGTCGCCGACAGTGCCAGCGGTGAAGCCGCTGTGAAGAAGGCCGCCGCGGCCCACGGGCCGGCGCGCATCCTCATCAACTGCGCCGGTGTCGGCCCGGCAAAGCGTATCGTCGGCCGCGAAGGCCCAATGCCGCTTGCGGATTATGAGCGTGTCATTCGCATCAACCTGATCGGCACCTTCAACATGATGCGGCTCGTCGCTGCCGCCATGCAGGCTGTCGAGCCGCTGCCTGACGGAGAACGCGGCGTCATTGTCTCCACGGCTTCGGTCGCTGCTTTCGAAGGGCAGATCGGACAGGCCGCCTACGCTTCTTCCAAGGGCGGTGTCGCCGCGCTGACTTTGCCGGCTGCACGCGAATTCGCTCAGTCCGGCATTCGGGTGCTGGCAATCGCGCCCGGCATATTCGGAACGCCGATGCTGCGTGCGTTGCCACAGGAAGTGCAGGATTCCCTTGGCGCCTCGGTGCCGTTCCCCAAACGGCTGGGAGAACCGCGCGAATTCGCGGCCCTCGTGCTCCACTGTGTCCACAACGGTTATCTAAACGGCGAAGTGATCCGCCTGGATGGCGCGTTGCGCATGGCGCCCCGCTGACGCGTGCCCTCGGTATGACAAGTTTCACCAACACCCGTACCGTGCGGATCGAATGGGGCGATTGCGATCCGGCCGGTATTATTTTTTATCCACGTTATTTTGAGATCTTCGACGCCTCGACAGCGCAGTTGTTCGAACGTGCGCTCGGAATGACCAAGATCAACATGCCGAAAGTTTTTGAGTTCGCAGGATTTCCGCTCGTGCGCACGCGCGCGCGTTTCGTGAAGCCGACGCGCTACGGCGATGATGTGGATGTCGCCAGCAAGATCGCGTTCAACACATCCAGCTTTGACATCGAACACCGGTTGAGTCTCAAAGGTGAAACCTGTGTCGAGTGCTCTGAGAAGCGGGTCTGGGTCGTCCGCGGCGCAGACGGCAAGCTGACGTCGCATCCGGTACCGGAAACGGTGCTGAGTAAATTCCGTTAGCGCCGAAGTTCCAGCGTGCGCCGGGCTTCTACGAACACTGATGACGGTTGAATTGACGTATTACCTCACGACCCGTCATGCCCGCGCTTGTCGCGGGCATCCACGTCTTCGCGGTATGGCAGCGAGAAAGACGTGGATAGCCGGGACAAGCCCGGCCATGACGTCTGATGGAATGAGATGACATGCACGTCAGCGGTCATTCCGGGACGGCGCGAGAGCGCCGCTACTCGATTTCCGCCGCTATTTTTTTCAGAATTCGGACGAATTTCTTGCGATCGCGTTCGCCGATCAGCTGATCCAGGTTGCGTTCGTGCCGGCGCGCGCAGCGCGTCATGTTGGTGAGAACCTTTTTTCCGGCCGGCGTAATGTTCAGGCAATAAGTACGGCGGTCAGTATCCATGCGTGTGCGCCCGACGAGACCGCGCCGCACGAGGTCTTCGACCACCGGCGTAAGGCTCGATTTGTCGCGGCCGTTGGCGAGCGAAAGTTCGGTCTGGCTGATCCCTGGATTTCGGGCGATCAATGTCAGGGTGGCGAACCGACCCGGGCTTTCGCCGATCTCCTGCGAATGGCGTGAAAAGGCCTGAAACGCAGCCTCCTGCGCCATGCGCAGGTTGAAGCCGACCCAATGGGCTAGTGGCCCGAAATTGATCGGCGGGCCGAAGGCCTCGCCGTTCCTGCCCCGCCGGCGGCCGCCCGTGCCATTCGTTCCGTGCACCCGCGTATCCCTTTTCCGGAACGGATGCCCCTCCGTCCCAGCATTTAGTTTGATGTCAAACTATAAGCTTTACAACCGCGTCCGCCTTCGGCTGAATATTGCAAAAAGTTGGCGACTTAACCAACCGCCCAGCCCCAGGGAGAGAACTATGAAACTCCGTTTTGCCGGTTGTGTCTATGCTGCCGCGCTGTTGATCGCCGGCGCGAGCGGCGCGCTTGCACAAGACAAGACCTTCGAACTCAAGTTGTCGCACTGGGTGCCGCCGTCGCATCCGCTGCAGAAGGCGCTCGAGGACTGGGGAGCATCTGTCGAGAAGGATTCCGGCGGAACCATCAAGTACAAAGTGTATCCGGCCCAGCAGCTCGGCAAAGCTTTCGACCACTACGACATGGCGCGCGATGGCATCGCCGACCTCACCTACATCAATCCCGGCTATCAGCCCGGCCGCTTTCCGATCATCGGTGCCGGCGAATTGCCGTTCCTGATGACCAACGCCAAGGGCGGCACGCAGGCGCTCGATGCCTGGTATCGCAAATACGCGGCGCAGGAGATGAAGGACGTCAAGTTCTGCCTCGCCTTCGTGCACGATCCTGGCGCGTTCCATTCACGCTCGAAGAAGATCGTCGTTCCTGAGGATATCAAGGGCATGAAGATCCGGCCGGCGCACGCCACCATGGCCACCTTCATGACGCAGCTTGGCGGCACCAACGTGCAGGCATCGGCGCCGGAAGTTCGCGACGTCCTCGAAAAAGGCGTCGCCGATGCGGTGACATTCCCCTGGGGTTCGGTCGTGCTGTTCGGAATCGACAAGGTGACGAAATATCACCTTGAGATGCCGCTCTACGTGACGACGTTCGCCTTCGTCTTCAACAAGGACAAGTACAATCAGATGTCGGCGGCACAGAAGACGGTGATCGACAATCACTGCACGCCGGAATGGGCGCTGAAGGTTGCCTCGGCGTGGGCGGATTTCGAGCACGCCGGCATTGCCAAGATCAAGGCGGAAGCAGGCCACGAGGTCTACGAGCCGACACCCGCACAAATCGCGGAGTGGAAGAAGGCTGCCCAGCCGCTTGAGGAAAAATGGGCGGAGAACGTCAAGAAGGCTGGCGTCGATCCGGCCGTCGTGATGAAAGAGCTCAAGGCACAATTGATCGAAGGAAGGCGCCGGCTACTGAGGCAGGCGGCGCGACACCTCGAACAGATATGACGTGCAGCGGCAGCGGGATAACCCGCTGCCGCGTCCCGCAAGGGATCTCGCTTAGGGCTGAGGGCGCATGAAACGCGTCTACATGGATCGTTTCATCGATTCGATCGAATGGGTCGCTGCCGCATTCGTTGGAATCGTTGCCGCCAACATTTTCATCGCCGTTCTTCTGCGCAATCTGTTCAGCTATTCGATTCCCGATTCCTACGATTTCGGCCGGCTGATGCTCGGCATCCTCATTTTCTGGGGCATCGCCGCTACCTCCTATCGTGGCACGCACATCACCGTCGATCTCGTCTGGAGCAATGTCGGCCCGCGCTATCAGCGCATGATCGACGTCTTCGCGACGCTGGTGCTGCTGTTCGTGGTCACGGTCCAGACCTACACATTGTTCGACAAGGTGATGACGACGCGCGCGGACAACGTCCTCACCTTCGACCTCAGGCTGCCAACCTGGCCCTTCTTCCTCATTGCGTGGCTGGGCGATGTTTCCGCTGTGCTGCTGATCGCGATCCGTACCTACCGGCTTATTTTCCATCCCGACTACATGGTCGATCCGGCCGTGCAAAAAGAAATCAAACCGGTCGAATGACGATGAGCACCGACGCCGTCGCGATCATCGGCTTCGTGGCGCTGTTTGCGTTGATGCTGCTGCGCGTGCCGGTCGGCATGGCAATGGGTCTCGTCGGCGTATCGGGTTTCGCCTATCTCAACGGCGGCGCGCCGGCACTCAAGCTGGTCGGTCAGACGTCGATGCGGACGGTCACCGACTATACTTTCGGCGTCATCCCGATGTTTCTGCTGATGGGCGCCTTCGTCACCCATTCGGGCATGAGCCGCGAGCTGTTCCGCGCGGCCAACACCTTCGTCGGCCATCTGCGCGGCGGATTGGGCATCGCGACGGTCGCCGCCTGTGGCGGCTTTGCCGCCATTTGTGGCTCTTCGGTCGCAACGGCCGCGACGTTCTCGACCGTCGCTTATCCGGAAATGCGGCGCTTCGGCTATCCGCAGAGCTTTGCCACCGGCGTGATCGCGGCAGGCGGCACGCTGGGCGCCATGCTGCCACCATCAACCGTGCTGGCGGTCTACGGCATCATCACCGAGCAGGACATCGGCAAGCTGTTCATCGCGGGCATCATTCCCGGGCTGCTCGCGATCTGCATGTACATGGCGACGATCGCCATCATCGGCTGGACGCGGCCGAAGTTCCTGCCGACCGGTCCGCGCAGCAGCTGGCCGGAACGCCGGGCGGCATTGAAAGATATCTGGGCGCCGTTGCTGCTGTTCGTTTTCGTGATCGGCGGTCTCTACGGGCTTCCCTTCCTGCCGCGCTTCACGCCGACGGAGGCCGGCGGTGTCGGCGCGAGCGGCGCTTTCCTGATCGGGCTCTTGAGCCGTCGGCTCGACAAAGACGGAATTCTGAGCTCGCTGCTGCAGGCGACGCGTACCGCGGCGGCCGTGTTTACCGTGCTGATCGGCGCGTTGCTGTTCGGCTACTTTCTCACGGTGACGCAGACTCCTCAGAAGGTGACGGAGTTCCTCACCGCGCTAGGGCTCGGCCGCTACGGCGTGCTGGCCCTGATCATGCTGATGTATCTGGTGCTCGGCTGTCTGATGGATGCGATGGCCATGATCATCCTGACCATCCCGATCATCTTTCCGGTCATCACGCATCTCGGCTTCGACCCGATCTGGTTCGGCGTCATCATCGTGATGACGGTCGAGCTTGGCCTGATCCACCCGCCCGTCGGAATGAACGTGTTCGTGATCAAAAGCGTGATCAAGGACGTCACCTTTTCGACGATCTTCAAGGGCGTCATTCCGTTCATCCTGACCGATCTCATCCGGCTGGTGATTCTGATCGCCTTCCCGATTCTGGCGCTGTGGCTGCCCTCGCAAATGCATTGAATTCCGTGCTATATAGTTTGGGTCCCAACTATCTGCGCAAGGCCTGACACGATGGAACGCTCGTTCAAGAAAGAAGTGCAGGCTCTGAAGCTGGGCGACGGCGAGACCTTCCGCGGTGAAGGCATCCTGGCCGTCACCAAGGCGCTGCTGCAGTCGGGCGTCTCCTACGTCGGCGGGTATCAGGGCGCGCCGGTCTCGCACCTGCTCGATGTGCTCGTGGATGCCGAGGACATCATGTCCGAGCTCGGCGTGCATCTTGAGACTTGTTCGAACGAAGCGTCTGCCGCAGCGATGCTCGGCGCCTCGATTAATTATCCGCTGCGCGGCGCAGTGACCTGGAAATCGATCGTCGGCACCAACGTTGCCGCCGACGCGCTGTCGAACCTCGCCTCGCCCGGCGTGATCGGCGGCGCCATGATCATCCTCGGCGAAGACTACGGCGAAGGCGCGAGCGTCATTCAGGAACGCTCTTATGCCTACGCGCTCAAGTCATCGATGTGGCTGCTCGATCCACGACCCGAACTGTCCTCGATCGTGCGCACGGTCGAAAAAGGGTTCGAGCTGTCGGAAGCGAGCCATGCGCCGGTGATGCTGGAACTGCGCATCCGCGCCTGTCACGCCACCGGCGAATTCGCGGCGAAGGACAATCGCAGAGGCATCGTATCTGGGCTCGACAAGCTCGCCGGTCCGCCGCGCTTCGAATACGGACGGCTGGCACATCCGCCGGTGATCTTCACGCAGGAGCGGCTGAAGGTCGAGGAGCGGCTGCCGGCCGCGCGCGCTTTCATTCGCGAGCACAAGCTCAACGAGATGATCGACGGCGATCTCGCCGACATCGGCATCATCGTGATGGGCGGTCTGACCAACAGCGTGCTGCGCGCGCTCGAGCGCGTTGGCCTTGCCGATGTTTTCGGCAAGTCGCGCGTGCCGATGCTGGTGCTCAACGTCGTCTATCCGCTGGTGCCGGAAGAAATCACCACCTTCTGCGCCGGCAAGCGTGCCGTGCTGGTAGTCGAGGAAGGCTTTCCCGACTACATCGAGCAGGCAGTGAATGTCGAGTTGCGCCGCGCCGACATCAATACGCGCGTGCTCGGCAAAGGCCCGCTTCCGCGCGCCGGCGAATATGCCTCCGATGTCTTGCTCGAAGGTCTTGCGGCCTTCCTGCAGGATGCAAAACCGAACGGCATCGATGCCGACACCATCGCGGAAAAGGCGCGCGGTCTCGTCGCCCACAAGGCAAAAGCCGCCGCGGCGCTCGGACCCCTGCCGCCGCGCCCGCCCGCCTTCTGCACCGGCTGTCCCGAGCGACCTGTATTTTCCGCAATCAAACTGATGCAGCGCGAGCTTGGCCCGACGCATATCAGTGCCGACATCGGCTGCCATTCGTTTGCGACGTTCGCGCCCTTCTCGCTGGGCAATTCCATCCTCGGCTACGGCATGTCGCTCGCAAGCGCGGCGGCCGTGACACCGAACATGGCCAGGCGCCCGATCGCGATCATGGGCGACGGCGGCTTCTGGCATAACGGGCTGATCACCGGCGTTGCGTCGAATCTCTTCAACAAAGGCGACGGCGTTCTGATCGTCATGCAGAACGGCTACGCCTCCGCCACCGGCCAGCAATACATTCCTTCGAGCGCCATGAGCCGCAGCGGATCGGCGCCCGGCATGGACATCGAGCGGACCCTGCGCGCCATGGGCGTGCACTGGCTGCGCAAGGTGCGCACCTACAGCGTCAGCGTCATGGTCGACACGCTCAAGGAGGCAATGAAGACCGCCGAGCGGGGGCTGAAAGTGATCATCGCCGACGGCGAATGCCAGCTCGCGCGCCAGCGTCGCATCCGCGCCGAGGATGCCGAAAAGCTCAAGCGCGGCGAGCGCGTTGTGCGCACGCGCTACGGCGTCGACGATGAGATCTGCACGGGCGATCACTCCTGCATTCGTCTGTCCGGCTGTCCTTCGCTCACGGTGAAGCCGTCGCCCGACCCGCTGCGCACCGATCCGGTTGCGACCGTGATCGAATCCTGCGTCGGCTGCGGCTTGTGCGGCGAGGTCGCGCACGCGGCGGTTCTGTGTCCGTCGTTCTATCGCGCCGAGATCGTGCGCAACGCGACCTGGCGCGAGCGCACGAAACACCGCGTGCGACAGAAAGTGATCGGCTGGCTCGGCGGCTATAACGGGAAGGCGGCGGCATGAGATCGTCGCGCCCAATAACACTTTTGATCGCCGCGCTTGGCGGCGAAGGCGGCGGCGTGCTGACCGACTGGATCGTGTCGGCCGCGGCGCACGCGGGCTATCCCGTGCAGAGCACATCGATCCCTGGTGTCGCGCAACGCACGGGCGCAACGACCTACTACATCGAGATTTTGCCGGTGCAGGCGTCCGAACTGGATGGAAAGCGCCCGGTGCTCGCGCTCACGCCCGGTGTCGGCGATATCGACGTCGCGGTGGCGAGCGAATTGCTGGAGGCCGGCCGCACGGTCGCGAACGGTTTCATCACGCCCGAACGCACGCATGTCATCGCTTCGCTCAGCCGCTTTTATGCGATGGATGAGAAGATCGCCATGGGCGACGGGCGTTTCGACCAGGACAAGCTGATCAAGGTGATCAGGGACTTTTCGAAAGACTCGCTGCTGGTCGACATGGATGCTCTCGCAAAGCAAAGCGGCTCGATCATCAATGCGGTCATGCTCGGCGCGATCGCCGGCTGCGGCCGGTTGCCGATCAAGCCCGAACAGTTCGAGGCGGCGATCCGCGAGGACGGCAAGGCGGTGGAAAGCAATCTGCGCGGCTTCCGGGCGGGCTACGAGGCAGCGCGTGCAAACCTTGCGCCCACAAAGCCGGCCGACAAAAAGAAACGCGCTACGGCAACGCCGGCCATGGTCGAGCACGAAGTCGCGCGCACATTTCCCGCGGTCGCGCAGACGACCGGGCTCGAAGGTGTGCGCCGTCTCATTCACTATCAAGGTGTCCCCTACGCGTGGCTTTATCTCAGCCGCCTGCGGCCGATCGTCGAAGCCGACCAGATCAACGGCGCGCAGGGAAAACTCCTCAAGGAAGTCGCGCGGCACCTTGCGGTGCGCATGTCGTACGAAGACGTCGTGCGGGTCGCGCAGGCGAAGATCGCTCCGGCGCGCATGCAGCGCATCGCGCGCGACGAGCTGCACGTCACCGGCGAACCTTTCTCGGTGCACGATTTCCTCAAGCCCGGCATCGAGGAGATGTGCCAGCTGCTGCCGCCGTTCCTCGCGAAACCGATCCTGCGGATGGCCGCGCGCAAAGGCTGGCTTGGCCGCGTCTATTTCGGCATGGAGGTCAACTCCACATCGGTGCGGGGTTTTCTGCGTTTCCTGATTCTCGCCAAGCTGCGGCGCCTGCGCCCCTACGGCTATCGCTACAAGCAGGAGCAGCAACAGATCGAGAGTTGGCTCGCCCTCATTCGCGAAGCCGCGCGGCGGTCACCGGAGCTTGCCCTGGAAGTCGCCGAATGCGCGCGGCTGATCAAGGGCTATGGCGATACGCACGCGCGCGGGCTTGCCAACTATCGCGCCATCGAGGAGCGCGTGATCCGGCCCGCACTGGCCGGCCAGATCGCACCGGCACGCGCGGTCGACGCGCTCGCCAGCGCGCGCACGGCGGCGCTGGTCGACCCGGAGGGCGAAGGCCTCGCCAAGTGCCTCGCCGATATCGACGGGCCGGCGATGCGCATCGCGGCGGAGTAGAGCCATCGCTTTTACGTGTGCGATACGCATCGCCTCAATCCGTCATGCCCGCGCTTGTCGCGGGCATCCACGTCTTCACGATCTGTCCGCGGTAAAGACGTGGATGGCCGGGACTTCCGGCGTGAAGACGGCGCTTCGCGCCTTTCGCCCGGCCATGCCCACCCATGACAGGATTGCTGTGTCATCCGTTGTCACCCCTTGCTCGGTCGGATAAGACTTTGCACCAATAAAACGACGGCTTTTCGGGCTTAGATGGTCCGAACGGACGACCCAGGGACGAAGCGCATGGCGGCGACACCGACCGGACAGCGGCCAACAATCGCCGCCGAGGCGTTCCTGCGGGCGCTCGCCGATCACGGCACCGACTATTTCTTCGCCAATCCGGGCACGGACTTCCCGCCGATCGTCGAGGCTTTCAGCCGCGCGAAGAAGACCAACGCCAAGGTGCCCAAGCCCATCCTTGTGCCGCACGAAAATCTCGCGGTCGCCATGGCGCACGGCGCCTACCTGATGAACGGCCGGCCGCAGGCGGTGATGGTTCACGTCAATGTCGGCACCGCCAACACGATCAACAACCTGACCAACCTCTCGCGCGATCGCGTACCGCTCATTCTGGCGGCGGGTCGCACGCCGATCACGGAGAAAGGCAGCTTCGGCTCGCGCAGCCGGCCGATCCACTGGGCGCAGGAAATGTTCGACCAGGCCGGCATGGTGCGCGAGATGGTGAAGTGGGATTACGAACTGCGCGTGCCGGGCCAGATCGGCGATGTCGTCTCACGCGGCGTTGAAGTCGCGATGGCGCATCCGCGTGGGCCCGTCTATCTCGTGCTGCCGCGCGAGCCGCTCGCTGCTCCCCTCACCGAACCGATCGCGCCGATAAAGCCGCGCCCGCAGTCGGCGCCTGCCCATCCCGATCCGCGCACGATCGCGACACTCGCCGAATGGATCGCCGCCGCCGAGCGGCCGCTGATCGTCACCGCCGCCTTGCAAGCCGACGCTGTGCCTGCTCTCGAGCGCCTGGCCGAACGCTGCGCCATCCCGGTCGTCGCGCATGGCGCACGTACGATGTGCCTGCCGTCGAGTCATCCGATGCATTTCGGCTTCGAGCCCGGCGCGCTCCTGACTGACGCCGACCTGGTGATCGTGATCGAGTCCGACGTGCCGTGGATTCCGCATCTGCAGCATCCGCCGGGTGGCTGCCGTGTCGCGCACATCGGCGAAGACCCGTTCTACGTTCGCTATCCGATGCGCAGTTTCCCGAGCGACCTTGCGGTTCAGGCGGGCGCGACGCAGGCGCTCGATGCGCTAGTGCGCGCGGTCGAACCGCGTCTGCAGATGGCAGACGCGCGCATCGCCGCGCGCCGTGCGCGGCTCACCGATCGCATGCGGACACGGCGCGCGCAGCTTGCGAAAGATTCCGCCGCCGGCGCGACGATCTCGCCGGAATATCTCTCGCACGCGATCGGCGAAGCCGTCGGCAAGGACGCGATCATCATCAACGAATATCCGTTGCGGCCCGATCATTGCGCGCGCGAAAAGCCGGGCACATTTTTCTCGCTCGGGCCCGCCGGCGGGCTTGGCTGGGGCCTCGGCGCGGCGCTCGGCGCGAAGCTCGCCGCACCGGATGAACTCATCGTCGCGACGCTCGGCGACGGCTCCTACATGTTCGCCAATCCGATGGTCGGCCACTGGGTTTCGGCCGTGCACAAGCTGCCGATCCTCACCGTCGTGTTCAACAACAGCCGCTATGGCGCTGTGCGCCGCGCCACGCTCTCGATGTTCAAGGACGGCGCCGCCGGCGAAACCGATGGCCGCACGCTGGCCGATCTCGATCCCTCGCCGCCGTTCGAGGAAATGGCGCGCGCCCAGGGCGCTCATGCCGAGCGCGTGGAGAAACCGGCCGACCTGCCCGAGGCGCTGGCTCGCGCGCGCGCGGTCGTCATCACCGAACACAAGCAGGCGCTGCTTAACGTCATTACGCCTTATTGAGGCGGTACCGCACAAATCAATCGGACAGTCACGGAGGAGTTCATGCGCATCGACGCCTATACCCATTTCATCCCCGAGAAATATTTCACCAAGATCGTCGAGAGCGGCCACGCCGACATTGGCAAGCGCGTGCGCGAAATCCCCTGCATCCATGACCTCGATGTCCGCCGCAAGATCGTCGACAGCTTCCCGGACTATGCGCAGATATTGTCCTATCCGATGCCGCCGCTCGAGGTGATGACCAAAGGCGACGCCAAGCTGACCGAGGAATACACCAGGCTCGTCAATGACGGTTTCGCCGAGATCTGCGCGAAATATCCCGACCAGTTTCCCGGCTGGGTGGCGCAAGGCGCGCTGATCGCGCCGGATGCCGGCGTGCGCGAAGCCGAGCGCGCGCTGAAGAACGGCGCGCTGGGCGTGCAGATCTACACCAACATTGCCGGCAAGCCGCTCGACGATCCCGCGTTCGACCCATTCTTCGCGGCGATGAACCGGCTCAACAAGCCGATCTGGATGCATCCGGCACGCGCCGCCAATTTCCCCGATTACCTCACCGAGAAAAAATCCAAATACGAGATCTGGTGGACCTTCGGCTGGTCCTACGAGACCGCGGCGGCGATGGCGCGGCTCGTGTTCTCGAAGATCATGGACAAATATCCGAACCTGAAGATCATCACGCACCATTTCGGCGGCATCGCGCCGATGCTGGAAGGCCGCATCGGCCCGGGCTGGGACCAGCTCGGCGCGCGTACCTCGGATGAAGACCTCAGCCTCATTCTCAAGCAGCTGAAGAAGCGCCCGCTCGATTACTTCAAGCACTCATTCTATGCGGACACGGCGGTGTTCGGCGGCGTGCCGGCGACGCACGCGGGCCTTGCGTTCTACGACCTCGACAAGATTGTGTTCGCGTCCGACTGCCCGTTCGATCCGGAGAAGGGCACGATGTATACGCGCGAGACCTTGCGCATCATCGACGGCATCGACATGCCGAAGGCCGACAAGGAAAAGATCTGGCACGGCAACCTCGAGGCAATCACCGGCGTGAAGTTCAAGAGCTGAGGCGAAGCGCCACCATGCCCGGCCTTTTTGCCGGGCAAAACATATCAACGTCATGGCCGGGCATAGCCGTCCGAAGGACGGCGTGCTTTCGCACGCCTATGTCCCGGCCATCCACGTCTTTATTGATGCGAGTCAGTGAAGACGTGGATGCCCGGCACAAGGCCGGGCATGACGAGTGATAGTGACGTCGCTCCTTTATTCCCGCTCAAAAATCCCAGGTGAACGCGCCCTTGATGGCGTGGGTCTGTGCGTTCGCCGCGAGTTCGCCCAGGTAAGAGACCCCGAGCTTCGCCTGCGGGGTAAAGCGCCAGTCAAAGCCGGCATCCACCAGCGCCGAGTTGCGCGCGATCGGAACCCCGGCAACCGAGAACGCAGTGCCCGGTGCCCTGGAAGGCAAGTGCCGCCGACGGCGTCACATCGCCGAAGGCATATTGCCAGGCCACCGTCGCGCGCGGCACCAGCACCGTGCCGTTGGCAAGCGGCATGATGCTCGCCAGGCGCAAGCCGAGCGAGGTGTAGCCCATGTTCTCGTGCGTGGCGGAACCTGTCAGCGCGGCAGCCCCGCCGCTCTCGATGAACGAGCCGTTGCGCAGGTGCACATAGGCAAGCCCGGCGAGCGGCTCGAGTGCAAAATTGCCGAACGCCATGCCGTAGCCGACTTCGCCGAACACCTGTCCGACATTGCCGTGCAGCCGCGCCTTGGTCTGATCGGTGAAGCCGGGGAAGAAGATGCCGCGGCTCGCGTCGATGTCATCGAACGAATATGAGCCGCCGCCGCGCACGTTGAAGACGCCGAGCCGCCCCGTCGCATAGGCACCAAGCTGCACGCTGTCGATGCCGGCGCTGCTGGCCCTCTCATTGGCATGCAGATCGGTGCGCACGTAGCCGGCGGCAAAGCCCGCGCGCCAGCTCTCGGCGAAGCGGGCATCGACACCGGAGAGGAAGCCACCGAAGCGGCTCGTCAGTGACGCGGCATTGCCGTCACCATCGCTGTGGCCCCAGCCGCCGAGCCCCTGCGACCAGAAGGTGAGATCGCGTGAGGGTCCATAGGCATCGGTGCCTTCACCGGATAAGCCGACGCCTGCGCCGCAGTGGCCGGATGCATAAGCCAGTTGCGGACCGGCAAAGCCGAGCGCGCCGAGTTCACCCGGCGCACCGGCATACGACGCCTGCCGCATGCGCCCGAGCATCGCGCCGCGGGCAAACTGTGCTTCTTCGGCCTGCGCGTTGTGCACGCTGCCGTACACTTCACCCGACAGTGCATCGAAGGCCTGCCGCGCGCCGTCCACGCTCTGATTGAGCACCGCGGTAACGAGACGGTTCGATGTCGGTCCGCCATCCAGCGCCGTTGCGACCGCAGCTCTGGTTCGGTGTCTGCGCGACCGTCGCGAATCCGAACAGCGTGCTGCCGCCACCTTCCGTGCCGCCACCGCCTGTACCACCGCCGCGGTCCACCTGTGCCGCCGTCCACCACCGCCTGTGCCGCTCGCAAGCGCCGGGATTGTTGCAGGCCAGCGTCAGCTTCACATTGTTGGCGTCATAGCTCAGCGAGGGTGTGAGAAAGGCGAGATTGCTAAGTAACGCCGCTAAACGTGGTGCCGCCCAAACCACCCGCAGCGGTCAGGATCGTGTACTGGGTCGAGGGCGCAAAGGTGCCGCCAGCCATCACCTTTACGCTCCCACCCGTCAATGTGGCTGTTCCGCCCACGGTCGAGCTTGCTGGCCTGTCCGTCGCCATTGGCATTGACCCCGAAAATCGAATTGGCTGCGAAGATTGACATTGCCGGTTACTCTCAAAGTGCCGATCGCAGTCCCGACGCACAGCGCCTCGGTGATACCGACCGCCGCTCATGACATTGACGTCGCCCGTGATACTGGCCTTGCCCCGCCAGCAGGCCGCCGGTGTTCACGGTCACATTGCCGATGAGTTCTGCGCTATCGTGGCTCGAGCAGCATCGCCAATCTCCAGCGTTCCGCCGTTGAGCGTGGCGGCGCCAACGCTGGCAGTTGCCATTCAACATCCACGATGCCGCTCGCCTGCACGTCCAATGAATTGAAGTTGAGAAAATTGTTGTTGGCGGTGCCGATGCCCTTGAAGGACCAGTTTATTGGTCGCGCCGGCGGCCGTGCTGCCCACCGCATCGCCGTTCAGGACCGAACCGGTTTGCAACGTCAGCATATTGTCGCCGGTGCCGGCAAAACGAACCGACGCAGCTGCCGCCACTGATCGTGCCAGCGTTGACGACCGTGCCGCGGCATCCACCGAAGACGATACCAGCGTCGCGCTGGCTGCTGATCGTCCCGCCCGTCTGCGTTGGTGACGACACCGCCGGCGAGGAAGCAATGCCGCAGCATTCGGCGAGGAGATAGTGCCTGCGTTATCACGGTGCCGAGGAAGGCAAAGCATGATTCACCTCCAAGAACCACCAGTGATCGTCCCACCGCTCTGATTGGTGACGATGCCGTCGCATTCAAGATCGACGCCGCGTGCCCTCTGTCGCCGGAGATTGTGCCGCTATTGGTCAGGCTACAGTCCCAGCCGACGCATTGCCGAAGTGAACGCTCGTTGCCGTTCGACCCCCGCTGATTGTTGCGCCCTGCTCGTTGGTGACGGTAGCGCCGGTGGTGAAGGACAAGAGATCGACGCCGTTTCTGCCCCCGCTGATCGTCCCGCCTGTCTGGTTGGTCAACGAACTGATATTGCCGGAAACACCTATACCGGTCGTCCCCGTCGCGGTGATACTTCCGGCGTTGATCAATGTCCCATTGGTAATGATGCCGTTCGTGCCTCCGGTTATCGTTGCGCCCTGCTCGTTGGTGACGGTCGCACCGCCGCTGGCATTTATGTCAACGCCGCTTTTACCGCCGCTGATTGTCCCGCCTGTCTTGTTGGTCAACGAACTGACAAGACCAGAGACGCCGACACCATCGATGGTGTCCGTCGCCGTGATGCTGCCTACATTGGTGACCGTGCCTGCGGGCAATCCCTGGGTGAGGATGCCGAAAAATTTTCCGGTGATCGTCCCGTCCTGCAGGTTGGTGACATTGCCGTTTTGACGGAGGAAGACGGCGGTTGAATCTGTTGACGTGATGGTTCCGGCGTTCGTTACCGTTCCCGCGGCACCATTGATATCGATGCCGTCCGCCCCCCCAATCCCGCTGATCGTGCCGTTCGCCTGGTTGGTCACGGTACCGCCGTTGCCGAGAAATACGCCGGCGCTAGTGACCAAGTTACTCGTTGCGGAAATGGTGCCGCTGTTGATGAAGCTGCTGCCCGCCCCAGCAAGGGAAACTCCATGGAATGTGGAGTTGATGATTCCCTGGTTGGAGACAGTCCACGCGGTGCCGGCGGCGCCGAAAACTCCATCGCTGTCAACAACTGCCGTTGTATCGATGTTCGTCCCCGCACCGAAAGCGATCGGATTCTGAGTGGGATCAATGACAAAGGTCGTATTCTGCACTGGGTTGACCACGTTCTGCGCCTGCGCATTACCCGGCAGGCAAACGCCGAGCGCCGCGATCATCGAGGCCATTGGAAGTGCGAGGCTCGCCGCGCCACTCAACAGGCGCATGCGGAGTGATCTGCGCACAGCGTGGCACACGTTTTTCGATTCGTTTCCTGACTTCAGTCTTCGATGCGGCGTGCGTCATCCCCCAACTCCTGTCCGGTCCTGTGCGGCGCGTGGCCGTTCTTCCCAGCGCAAGGCGTTCAGCCTCTGCGGACGGCGGAGTGATCCGTCCGCATTGCGGCCAGCTGGTCTTGGCGCGGCTGAATGATTACGGAGGGCTGCGCAGAAAGACTTGGACGGGCGAGACGACGGTTAGGACAAAGACGAAAAAACGGAACTCTGTCATCACGCGATGCAAATTTGCGACACCTGCGTCCGTATCGTTCGGTGGATGCACGAGTGAGCGAAGACGTGGATGCCCGCGACAAGCGCGGGCATGCGACCGGCGCTTATGAGAGGCATCCCGCTTAGTCATGGCCGGGCATAACCTCCGGAACGTCATGGCCGGGACTCGTCCCGGCCATCCACGTCTTCGATCGTCCGAATCACGCTCAAGACGTGGATGCCCGGCACAAGGCCGGGCATGACGGCGGAGAGACCCGCATGACGGCACAAAGCCAAAAAACCCGTGGATGCCCGGCATAAAGCGGGGCATGGCGCGGCAATCCGGCCCGTGCGTCGGTAGAAGCCCGGCCTCCGTCTGCTACCCTCCGCGCCCATGGCGCTTACGCAACCCATCGGCCAGCCCGAACCCGATCAGCCACAAAACGGCGATGCCGGCGACACCGGGCGCGTCACGCCGGCGATGGCGCAGTTCGTCGAGATCAAGGCCGCGCATCCGGACTACCTGCTGTTCTACCGGATGGGCGATTTCTACGAGATGTTCTTCGAAGACGCGGAGGTTGCCTCGCGCGCGCTCGGCATCGTTCTCACCAAACGCGGAAAATATCTCGGCAAGGACGTGCCGTTGTGCGGCGTTCCCGTGGTCCGCGCCGACGAATATCTGCACAGGCTGATCGCGCTCGGCCATCGCGTCGCCGTGTGCGAGCAGCTTGAGGATCCGGCCGAAGCGCGCAAGCGCGGTTCCAAAAGCGTGGTGCACCGCGATGTCGTGCGGCTCGTCACGGCCGGAACGCTCACCGAGGACACGCTGCTCGATGCGCGGCGCAACAACTACCTGCTTGCTATCGCGCGCGCGCGGCTCTCGTCCGCCAGCGAAGAGACGCGCTTTGCGCTGGCATGGATCGATATCTCGACCGGCGAATTCCGTGTCGCCGAATGCGACCGGATTTCACTGTCCGCCGAGATCGCCAGGCTCGAGCCCGGCGAGATCATCGTATCGGATGCGCTGTACAGCGAGGCCGATCTTGCGCCCTATTGGCGCTCGCTGCCCGCCATCACGCCGGTTACGCGCGATGTCTTCGATGGCGCGACCGCCGAGCGGCGGCTCACATCTTTCTTTGCCGTTGCCACCAGCGAAGCCTTCGGCGCGCTCAGCCGGCTCGAGCTGACGGCGGCGGCAGCCTGCGTGACCTATGTCGAGCGCACGCAGATCGGAAAGCGCCCACCCCTCTCGCCGCCGTTGCGGGAAAGCGCCGGCGCGACGATGGCGATCGACCAGGCGACGCGCGGCAACCTCGAACTGATGCGCACGCTGTCGGGCGAACGGCGCGGATCGCTGCTCGATGCGATCGACCGCACCGTGACGGCCGCCGGCTCGCGTCTTCTGTCGCAACACCTTGCAGCCCCGCTGACCGACCCGGCGCAGATCGCCGGACGGCTCGATGCGGTCGAGAGCTTCGTCGGCGACACCGCCGCGCGCGCCGATACACGCTCGCGCCTGCAGGCGGCGCCCGATCTTGCGCGCGCGCTGTCGCGACTTGTGCTTGCGCGCGGCGGCCCGCGCGATCTTGCGGCGATTCGCGATGGGGTGCTGGCGGCCGCCGACCTGGCCCGTGCACTTGGTTCGCTCAGGGAGCCGCCGGAAGAGATCGCCGATGCGATGCAGGGCTGCCGGAAGCCCGACGGCATGCTCGCCGCCGAATTGTCGGCCGCGCTCGCGGCCGAACTGCCGGCTTTCAAGCGCGACGGCGGCTTCGTGCGCGAGGGCTATGACCGCACGCTCGATGAAACGCGTGCGTTGCGCGATGAATCGCGCCGTGTCATCGCCGCGTTGCAGGCGCGCTATGCCGAGGACACGGGCATTCGCATCCTCAGGATCAAGCACAACAATGTGCTGGGCTATTTCGTCGAAGTCACCGCCCAGCACGGCGAGCGGCTGATGTCGGCGCCGCTCAACGGCACCTTCATCCATCGCCAGACGCTGGCCGGGCAGATCCGCTTCACCACCACCGAGCTGGGCGAGCTTGAATCGAAGATCGCCAGCGCCGCCGAGCGTGCGCTCGGCCTCGAGCTCGAGATCTTCGAGCGCCTGACGGCGAAGGTGATCGCGCAGGGCGACAACATCAAGGCGTGCGCCGATGCGCTGGCGCGTCTCGATGTGGCGAGCGCGCTCGCGCAGCTTGCGTCCGAGCGTGATTATGCGCGGCCGCAGGTCGATGACAGCCACGCCTTCGTCGTCGAAGGCGGCCGCCATCCGGTCGTCGAGCAGGCCCTGTCGCGCGACGGCACGCCATTCGTCGCGAATGATTGCGATCTGTCGCCGCCGCAGAATTCCGGAAGCCGGCCGCATCTGGCTGCTCACCGGCCCGAACATGGCGGGAAAATCGACGTTCCTGCGGCAGAACGCGCTGATCGCAATTCTCGCGCAGATGGGCAGTTTCGTGCCGGCGAAGCGCGCGCACATCGGCACCGTCGACCGGCTGTTCTCGCGCGTCGGCGCGGCCGACGATCTCGCGCGCGGCCGCTCGACCTTCATGGTCGAGATGGTGGAGACCGCGGCGATCCTCAACCAGGCGGGCGAGCGCGCGCTGGTGATCCTCGATGAAATCGGCCGCGGCACCGCGACCTTCGACGGGCTGTCGATTGCCTGGGCGACCGTCGAGCACCTGCACGACGTGAACAAATGCCGCGCGCTGTTTGCCACGCATTTTCACGAGCTGACAGCGCTCGCGGGGCGGCTCGACCGGCTGCACAACGCGACGGTGCAGGTGAAGGAATGGCAGGGCGAAGTCGTCTTTCTTCACGAAGTGGTCGCGGGTGCGGCCGACCGCTCCTACGGCATCCAGGTGGCGAAGCTCGCGGGCTTGCCGGCGAGCGTGATCGACCGCGCGAAGCTCGTACTCGCCAAACTCGAGCAGGAAGACCGCACCGCGCCGAAGGGCTTCGAGGATCTGCCTTTGTTTGCAGCTCCGGCGCGCCCCGCGCCCGGTCAGCAAGCCACCGAGGACCCGCTGGCGGCGGCACTTTCCGCGATCAATCCGGACGATCTGTCACCGCGCGAGGCGATGGACGCGCTTTACCGCCTGAAGGAACAGGCCGCGAAGAAGGCCTGACTTGTCATTCGAAGGAAAGGCACTGCGCCTCAACGTCATGGCCGGGCATAGCCGTCCGAAGAATGGCGTGCTTTCGCACGCCTATGTCCCGGCCATCCACGTCTTTACCGCTGCGAGATCGTGAAGACGTGGATGCCCGGCACAAGGCCGGGCATGACGGGAACCTCTTGTGCCGGGCATGACGGGGACCACCCCGGAATGACGAAGCCGGCAACTCTGCGTCGAAGGAAAGGCACTGCGCCTCAACGTCATGGCCGGGCTTGTCCCGGCCATCCACGTCTTTAGTGTTGGCGGGTGGTGAAGACGTGGATGCCGGGAAAGCCCGGGCATGACGGCTGCGGAAGGCCCAACCGACACGCAACCAATGATGAACATCGCCGAACGAAAGCAGACAAACGCGCCGGCGGACGCGCAGCATTGGCTTGCGAGCTTCGAAGCCGCGTTGCAGGCAAATGACGCCGACGCGGCTGCAAACCTGTTCCATGCCGACGGCCTCTGGCGCGACGTGCTGGCTTTCACGTGGACGATACAGACAATGAGCGGCCGCGCGGCCATCGCCGCGACGTTGCGCGAAACGCTCGCGCGCACCGCGCCGCGAAACTTTCATATCCCCGCGAAGCGGACGCCACCGCGCTGGGTCAGCCGCGCCGGCACCGAAGCCATCGAAGCGCTGTTTGCATTCGAGACCGCGTTCGGACCCGGCGCCGGCGTTGTCCGTCTCACGCCCGATTCCTCCGGCCTGCGCGCCTGGACGATCGTCACGACGCTGGAAGAACTCCGAGGACACGAAGAGGCATTCCGCGTCAGGCCCGAGCCCGACAGCACGCGCGATTTCGGCGCCGAGAACTGGACCGACCGGCTGAGCAAGGCGCGCGCCTATGACGATCGCGATCCCGCGGTGATCGTTGTCGGCGGCGGCCAGGCCGGGCTTTCGATTGCCGCGCGCCTGCATCAGCTCGGCATCGACGCGTTGATCGTCGACCGCCACAAGCGCATCGGCGACAACTGGCGCACGCGCTACCATTCGCTGACGCTGCACAACGAAGTGCACGTCAATCACCTGCCCTATTTGCCATTCCCGCCGACATTTCCCGTCTACATCCCGAAGGACAAGCTGGCGAACTGGTTCGAATCCTACGTCGAAGCCATGGAGCTGAATTTCTGGACGGGAACCGAGCTCGTGGCCGGAAGCTACGACGACAAGCGCAAGGAATGGCGCGTGACGCTGCGGCACTCCGATGGCACCGAGCGGGTGATGCGTCCGCGTCATCTGATATTCGCAACCGGCGTCAGCAGCATTCCCTACACGCCCGAGCTGCCCGGGCTCGACGACTTCGCCGGCACCAAGGTGCATTCCGGCGACTTCAAGAATGCGAAGCAATGGAAAGGCCGCAAGGCGCTCGTGCTCGGCAGCGGCACCAGCGGCCATGACGTCGCGCAGGAACTGCAGGCGCACGGCGCCAACGTCACGATGATCCAGCGCAGCAAGACCTACGTGGTGAGCCTGAAGGAAGCGCAGAGCGTCTACGCGATCTACTCGGAAGGCATCCCGTTCGAGGATTGCGACCTGCTTGCAACGTCGTTTCCCTATCCGGTGCTGCAGCGCTCGTATCAACTCTCGACCGCACGCGGTCGCGAGGTGGACAAGGCCTTGCTGGACGGGCTCGAAAAGCGCGGCTTCCGTTTGCATTTCGGCGAGGACGAGACCGGCTTCCAGATGATGTATCTGCGGCGCGGCGGCGGTTACTACTTCAACGTCGGCTGCTCGGACCTGATCATTTCCGGCGCGGTCGCCCTGCTGCAATTCTCCGACATCGATCGCTTCGTCGCGAACGGCGCGCGGCTGCGCGATGGACGCATCGTCCCCGCCGAGTTGCTGGTGCTCGCGACCGGCTACAAGAACCAGCAGGAAACCGCGCGCCTTTATCTCGGCGACGACGTCGCCGAGCGCATCGGCCCGGTCTGGGGATTCGACGAGGGCGGCGAGCTACGCAACATGTGGCGGCGCACCGCGCAGCCCGGCCTGTGGTTCACCGCCGGCAGCCTCGCGCAGTGCCGGATTTTTTCGCGCTATCTCGCGTTGCAGATCAAGGCGCTGGAGCTGGGGTTGGTGGGGTAGATCGCAATGCAATGGGTTTTCTTGTCATGGCCGGGCATAGCCGTCCGAAGGACGGCGTGCTTTCGCACGCCTATGTCCCGGCCATCCACGCCTTTGACTACTGCCAGTTTGTGAAGACGTGGATGCCCGCGACAAGCCGCGGGCATGACGGCGCGCGACGTTAGCCCTTCGCAATCCGCCACTCGCGCAGCAGCCAGAGCAGCGCATTCCAGGCAAGGCCGATGGAAAGGCCCACCACATACGACCACCACACGCCGATCGGCACAGCGAGCAGATGCACGGCCAAAAGGCCCAAGCCCAGCCCGATCAGCGGGGTCAGCACATGCGCCGCGACGCTCGCTGCCGCCGGCCCGCCGATGCGCGGCTGCAGAATGATAAAGAACGAGCCCATGGCCACCGGAAAAAACGCGAACACGCCGGAGAAATATGAGCCGATCGAGCTGCTCGCCGCGGTGACGGCAACCACGCAGGACGTCACCACGAGGGCGCGCCAGGCAAGATCGGCGCCCGTCACCTTGATACGCTTGGCCGCACCGGGAATGCGGTAACGCCGCGCCGCCACAATCGCGAGCGGGTAGATCACGGCGTTCAATATGACTGCACCCGTTGCGCTCCAATCCACCAGCCGCAGCAGGAACACGGTGACAAGCCAGACGAGGAATGCGCCGCCAAGACTCAGCCGCAAGCCGTGCTTCTGTGCCAGCGCCGCATAGCTCAGCGCGAACAGCGCGCAGGCCGCGTTGGCGATCAGGCTGCCGACCGCGCTTTGCGATATGAACTGTGCGGAATGTTCGAGCGCGAGGATGATCATGGCCGCGCCACCGGCGGTCGGCAGTGCGGCGATCAATGATCCGATAAACGGCCCGCTCCGTTCGACGACCACCGAAGCGGCGACCACGATCGAGGCGGTCATCGCGATCTTCAGCGCGAGCCCGTACCACAACGATGGATCGGCGAGCGTGGCTGTCATGGGGTGGCCAGGCGCCGACGCACGAAATAGATCAGCAGATTGCCGCTCACGGAAACAAGCAACGCCAAAGCCAGGGCAAGTGCCGAGCCGAGCCGTTCGGCGGTGAGATTGAGCGCAAGCACCGCGAAGCCAAAACCGCCCAGCCCGATCACCGCGTTCGCCATGACGGCCGCGGTCGCCGGCCCGCCGACACGATGGTGAAGAATGATCATGATGCTGCTGAGCACGATGGGAAAGACCGCGAGGTTGCCGCTCGCCGTCGGGCCGATGCGGAAGCTGAGCGTGACGACGACCCCGACCAGCAGCGCGACCATCGCCGCGCGCAGGACAAGATCGTACCAGCGCCTCTCGACCCGCGGCATCGGTGCATGGCGCAACGGCGCCGTCACCCAGAGCGCAAAAGCGATAACGACAATGTTGAGGATGACCGCCGGGGAAACCGTCCACGCTACGGTCCCGCCGGCCAACATCAGTACCGCCCACACCACAATCGCAACGCCGAAACTCACCGCCAGCGAACGCTTCTGCGCCAGCAGCGCGTAGACCACGGCAAAGATTGTGTTGTAGGCGTTGGTAACAAGGCTGCCCAACGCACTCTGGGCGATGAAATGTGCGTCGTGGTCGAGCGCGAGAAAGATGTAGACCGGGCCGGCGCTGATCGGCAGCGTCGCCACCAGTCCGCCGATCAATGGCCCCGCACGCTCGGCCGTTATCGTGGCCGCGAGCAGGAACGCTGCGGTGACGGCCATTTTAATGACAAGCGTGAGAGCGAAATAAAGATCGGGGGACATCGGCCTTCTCTACCGTCATGCCCGCGCTTGTCGTGGACAAAGACGTGGATGGCCGGGACAAGCCCGGCCATGACGACTTGCAACTATGTGTTCATCAGTTCTGTCACGCCGGCGTCAGCACTACGCGGCCGATGACCTTGCCGGCGCGAAGCTCGTCCATCACCGCGTTGACATCCTCGAGCGGTCGCGTGGCGACGGGTACGGGCGGCAGCCCGGTTCGCTTCACGAGATCGATCAGTTCCTTCATCTCCGGCAGGCTTCCGACATAGGAGCCCTGGATGGTCACTGCGCGCATCGGAATTGGCGGCAGCGATACCGTGAGGTCGCCGCCGTACAAGCCGACGATCACGTATTTGCCGCCCTTGATGAGACTGTCGTAACCGACCCGCGCGCTTTGCGAGGAACCGACGAGATCAATGACGCCCCAGGCGCCGCCATTGGTCATGTCGATGATCTGCTGCGACGCATTGGCTGCGCTGCCATCGACCACGGCCTTGGCACCGGCTTTTTTTGCGGCCTCGCGCTTGACCGGATCGATATCGACGACGATCGCGCTGTGGCCGCCCATCGCCTTGTGCAAGGCAAGACACATCAGCCCGAGACCGCCGGCACCGATGATGACCGTCGGCTCGGTTTTCAGCGTCGGAATTTTTTTCAGCGCACCGAAGGTCGTCACGCCAGAGCAGGCGAGCGGCGCGGTGCGTTCGGGCGAAAGGTCGCCGATGTCGAACAGGTAGCGCGGATGCGGGACGATCATGTAATCGGCATAGCCGCCGTTCGAGAAGACGCCAAGACTGCGCATGGCGCGGCAAAGATTCTCTTCGCCGCGTTGGCACGGCCCGCAGGTGCCGCAGCCGATCCAGGGATGTGCAAGCCGCTTGTCGCCGACCTTGACGCCCTTGGCATCCGGACCGACCGCCACCACCTCGCCGACATTCTCGTGGCCGAGCGTGACCGGCAACTTCATGCCGCGATCGGCAAGGCTGAGCTTTTTGCCGCCGCCGAGATCGAACCAACCCTCTGCGAGATGAATGTCGCTATGGCAAACGCCCGCAGCGAGCACTTTCAGCAGGACCTCGCTGCCCTTTGGCTGCGGGGTTGGTTGTTCGTTGAGTTGTAACGGCTGACCACAAACGCAGACCTGGAACATACGCATTGTTGTTTCTCTCCCGGTACTTTCCCGCCACCGGCTCTGCCCCGGCGACCCTTTCATAGCACGCTCATACTTTCGTCATGGGCCGCCGTCATGGGCAACCATCATGGGCCTCTTTGCCCCACGATCATTTGAGCCCGCCCAGACAAGGAACCATAATCCGTGGCTGGAATTCTAGGCATCCGGCTTTCTGATAAATATCTTCAGGCCTGACCGTGACTTACCGCCCCACCTCCGCTATCGGATGACCATGGCTTCCCTTGCCGTCGATCACGTTGCGCGCCCGTCGTCCGAGCACCCCGCCCGGGGCTCGAACGATCTGATCGATGCACGCGCGCTGACCGCCGAACTGGAGCAACTGGTCAAGGCGCACAACGGCGGCGAGAAGGAATTGCGTTCGGTGCTGGCGCAACGCCTGAAGGCGGCGCTTGCCGAAGGCCGCGCCAAGGCCGAGCAGTTATTGCTGAAAGACCGTCACGGCCGCCGCTGCGCCGAGCGCCTTTGCCGGATGGAAGACGAGATCATCCGCATCCTGTACGAATTTGCGCGCAACCAGTACCCGTCGGACAATCCATCGGAAGGCGAACGCATGGCCGTCGTCGCCACCGGCGGTTATGGCCGCGGCCTGCAGGCGCCCGGCTCCGACATCGATCTCCTGTTCCTGCTGCCGTACAAGCAGACCGCCTGGGGCGAGTCGATTGCGGAAGCGATTCTTTATTCCTTGTGGGATACGGGGTTGAAGGTCGGCCATGCCACCCGCTCGGTCGACGAGTGCATCCGCCAGGCCAAGGCGGACATGACGATCCGCACCGCCATTCTCGAAGCGCGCTTTCTGTTCGGCGACCGCACGCTCTACGACGAACTGGTGACACGTTTCGACAACGAGGTCGTGCGCAACACCGCCTCCGACTTCGTCGCCGCCAAGCTCGCGGAGCGCGAAGATCGCGTCCGGCGCAGCGGGCAATCGCGCTATCTGGTCGAACCCAACGTGAAAGACGGCAAAGGCGGCTTGCGCGATCTGCACACGCTGTTCTGGATTGCCAAATACGTCTACCGGGTGCGTGAGCCCGACGAGCTGATCAAGTGCGGCGTCTTCGACAAGCACGAATACCAGCTGTTCCGCCGCTGCGAGGATTTTCTCTGGTCGGTCCGCTGCCACATGCATTTTCTCATGGGCCGCGCCGAGGAGCGGCTGTCGTTCGACATCCAGCGCGAGATCGCCGTGCGGCTCGGCTACACCGAACATCCAGGCCTTCAGGACGTCGAGCGCTTCATGAAGCACTACTTCCTGATTGCAAAGGACGTCGGCGACCTGACCGCGATCCTCTGCGCGGAGCTTGAAGACAGTCACGCCAAGAGCGTCCCCGTCTTGAGCCGCCTCATGGCGCGCTTGCGTCCGGTGAAGCGCCGCACGATTGTTGAAAGCGACGACTTCATCGTCGACAAGAACCGCATCCGGCTCGCGCAGGCCAATGTGTTCAAGCGCGATCCGGTCAACCTGATCCGCATTTTTCAACTCGCGCAAAAGCACAACCTGGCATTCCACCCGGACGCGATGCGCGCTGTCACGCGCTCGCTCAATCTGGTCGATGCGAAATTGCGCGAGAGCGAGGAAGCGAACGAACTCTTCCTCGATATCCTCACATCGAAGAACGACCCTGAGACCGTGTTGCGGCGAATGAACGAGGCCGGCGTGCTCGGCCGCTTCGTGCCGGCTTTCGGCAAGATCGTCGCCATGATGCAATTCAATATGTATCACCACTACACAGTGGACGAGCATCTGCTTCGCTGCATCGGCGTCCTTGCCGAGATCGAACGCGGCGCGAACAACGAAACGCCGCTCGCCAACGAGCTGATCCACAAGATCCTGCCCAGCAATCGCCGCGTGCTCTACGTCACGCTGTTCCTGCACGACATCGCCAAGGGCCGGCCCGAGGACCATTCCATCGCTGGCGCCCGCGTAGCGCGGCGCTTCTGCCCGCGGCTCGGCTTCTCGGCCGCCGATACCGAGACCGTCGCCTGGCTGATCGAAAAGCATCTGGTGATGTCGAGCGTCGCACAATCGCGCGACCTGTCCGACCGCCGGACCATCGAGAATTTCGCCGCGATCGTGCAATCGGCCGAGCGCCTGAAGCTGCTCACGATCCTCACCACCGCCGACATCCGCGCGGTCGGCCCCGGCGTCTGGAACGGATGGAAAGCGCAGCTTATCCGCACACTTTATTATGAGACCGAGCCTGTGCTCACTGGCGGATTCTCCGAGGTCAACCGCGCGCAGCGCGTGGCGATTGCGCAGAACGAATTCCGCGAGGCGATGAAGGACTGGCCGCCCGAGCGCCTCGAAAGCTATATCGCCAAGCTCTATCCGGCCTACTGGCTCAAGGTCGATCTGCCGCACAAGATCGAGCACGCCAAATTCGTGCGCGCGACCGAGGACGCCGAAAAGCGGCTCGCCACGACCGTTGCATTCGACGCGGAACGGGCCGTGACCGAGCTGACGCTGCTCGCACCGGACCATCCGTGGCTGCTGTCGATCATCGCCGGAGCCTGCGCCATGGCCGGCGCCAACATCGTCGATGCGCAGATCTACACCACGACCGATGGGCGCGCGCTCGACACCATCTCGCTGTCGCGCGAATTCGACCGCGACGAGGACGAAGAGCGGCGCGCCAGCCGCATCGCCGATTCAATCGAGAAAGCGCTGCGCGGCGAACTGAGATTGCCCGACGTGGTGGCCAAGCGCGGGCCGCCGAAAGGCCGCATCCGCGCTTTCGCGGTGGAGCCGACCGTGACCATCAACAATCAGTGGTCGCACCGTTACACGATGGTCGAGGTCACCGGCCTCGACCGCACCGGGCTTCTGTACGAGCTGACCGCGACGCTCTCCAAGCTCAATCTCAATATTGCATCGGCGCACGTTGCGACGTTCGGCGAGCGGGTGGTCGACGTGTTCTACGTCACCGACCTGATGGGCGCGCAGATTGCTTCGCCGACGCGTCAGGCCGCCATCAAGCGCGCGCTCATTGCGTTGTTTGCGGATGAGCCAAAATCCGCGAAAGCCGCGGTGGGTTAAGACGGGACAACCCTGTCCAAAAGGTCTTTTCACTGTCATGGCCGGGCATAGCCGTCCGAAGGACGGCGTGCTTTCGCACGCCTATGTCCCGGCCATCCACGTCTTAGACCAGTGTTTCGAACAAATCCTGCCAATCGGGATTGCTCGCGTGAATTAGCCGCACCTTCCACGCTCTCGGCCAATGCTTGATCGTCTTCTCGCGCTGAATTGCAGCGCGAATATCGTCATGCTGTTCGAAATAGACAAGCTGCTTCAGACCATATTGTTTTGTGAACCCGCGTAACAAACTATTACGGTGCTCATAGCAGCGACGGACGAGATCGCTGGTGACTCCGACATACAGCGTACCGTTGCGAGTGTTGGTCATTATATAAATGAAGCCACCTTTCATCATTCCACTAAGCAAGACGTGGATGGCCGGGACATAGGCGTACGAAAGCACGCCGTCCTTCGGACGCTATGCCCGGCCATGACGGCGAAGCCGATTATCTCATCTGTCATGCCCGCGCTTGTCGCGGGCATCCACGTCTTTGCAGCACGGCAACAAGCAAGATGTGAATGCCGAAGACACTCGCGTGCGAAGGCACGCCGTCCTTCGGACGGCTATGCCCGGCCATAACGGATGAAGGGCACTGCACCTCAACGTCATGCCCGCGCTTGTCGCGGGCATCCACGTCTTCTCTTCTTATCCTCCGAACGGATGATGCGCGTGTCGCAAATTTGCATCGTCACCGAAACAAATTTCGATCTTTCGTTTCTGTCCAAATAGTCGTCGCTACAGCCCAAGTCTTCCTGCGCGCTCCTCCGTAATCATTGAGCCGCGCCAAGCCAGCATCAGCGCAGTGCCGCATCACCCCGGTACGAGCCGAACACGTCGCGCTGGAAATGACGGCCGCTTGGGCCGCTCAGGAGTTGGGGATGAATGACGTCGATTCGAAATACCTTGTATGCCGCTCCGCTCACAGTTCTATCCGTGCGCGTCTGCTGAATGGCGCCTCGAACCTGGCGCTTCCCGCATTCGTTGGCGCGCTGGCGCTCACACTGTCCTGGCCTGCGTCGGAAGCTTTGGCGCAGTGCGCCACAACAGGAACCGACCAGACTTGCACGAATTCGATCGCGATCACGGGCGGCACAACCGGCATCAGCGACACGGGCACCTTGACTGTCACCAATACCTCGACCGGCACCATATCGGGCACCTCACTCGGCATTGATGCCGCAATCGCAAACGTGACCAACTCCGGCACGATTCAAGGCACGGGAACCGGTATTCAGGGCAGCGGCGGCGGCGCGAGTACTGTGACCAATAACGTCGGCGGCATTATCACGGGCGGCGCCGGCGGCGCCATCTTCGTCAACGACCGCGTCAATGTCACCAATGCCGGCCAAATAGACGCAGCAGGCAGCGCGATTGGCAGTATTACCGGCGTCACGGTGAACAATACCGGCCAGATAACGAGTAGCGCCCGCAACGCAATCAGCAGCTTCGGCCACGTGGATGTAGTCAACGCTGGCAAGATCGAAGCAATGGCGGGCATAGGTATCTTCGCGAGAGACAGCAATACGGCCACTATCAATAACCTGAGCGGCGGCCTCATTACGGGCGGCACGGCTGGCATTTCCGGAACGAACATCAACGTCACAGGCAACGCCGGCCGGATAGAAGCGGCGACTGGCGGCCACGCCATCGATGCCACCTTTGGCACCGCTACGGTAAGCAACAACAGCGGCACCATATCGGCCGGGGGGCGGGGAATCAGCGCTGACACCGTCAACGTCACCGGCAATTCCGGCACAATCGAAGCCACTGGTGGCGTGAATAGCTTCGCTATCTTTGCCACTAAGGACGTTATAGTGACCGGAAACAGCGGCACCATCCAGGCGGATTTCACCGGTGGCACTGGTATTTCCGCTGGCAACGGCGGCCCTGGCACCGTCACGGTGACCAACAACACTGGCACCAGTAAACTAGGCGTGCACAACGGCATCATCGCGCTAACGCCGGCACCGTTACCGTCGACAATCTGTTTGGCGGCACCATCTCAGGCGGGGGACGGGGCATCATCGCCCAAGCCGTCAATGTCACCAGCAACGACGGTACGATCGAAGCCACAAGCATAAACGGCAGCGCCATCGATGCCGTCAACACCGCCACCGTGAACAATCTGAGTCGCGGCGTCATCACTGGGGACTTGTCGGGTGTCACTGCCAGCACCATCAACGTCACCGGAAATGCCGGCAGGATAGAGGCGACTGGCGCGGACGGCGTAGCCATCGATGCTGGTGGCACGGCCACAGTCAGTAATTTGACCGGCGGCGTCATCACTGGCGTCGGGGTGGGTATCGCTGGCAATTCAGTCGATGTCACTAACAGTGACGGTACGATTGAAGCAACAGGCACGAATGGCCTGGCCATCAACGCTAGAAACATCGCTACAGTGGCTAATGGGACCGGGACCATAAAGGCGAACAACATTGACGGGAGCGCCATCGTTGCCCCGAACGTCACCGTCACCGGAAATGCCGGCAGGATCGAAGCGACGGGCACGGGTGGCATCGCCATCACTGCCATCGACGCGAAGGTCATCAATAACACTGGCGGCGCCATAACGGGCGGCGCCGTCGGCATCCAAGCCACTACCGTCGACGTAACGAATGCCTCCGGCGGAACGATCAGCGGTGGCAATGTTGGCATCTCTGGTAGCGGCACGGTGACGAACGCGGGAACGATCTCGGGCGCAACCGCGTCGGTGAATTTTACCGGGACCGGCACCAATACGTTGATCTTACAGAGCGGCTCGGTGTTGAACGGCGATGCGGTGGGCAGCGTCGGAGCGACCAACAAACTCATCCTTCAGGGCGCCGGCGGAATCGCCAACAATAATTTCCGGAACTTCAATTCACTCGATGTGCAGGACGGCCTTTGGATTCTGAACGGTAATTCCGCAGTCGGAACGGCCGCGATTTTAAATAGTGCTTCGCTGCTGGTCGGCGAAGACAACGCCCATGCGGGCGCACTGCTCACCGGCAACGTGACTGTGACGTCTGCCGCCGTGCTGGGAGGGCACGGGACCATTGCCGGCGACGTCACCGTTCTGGGCACGTTGCATCCTGGCTTCACGGGCGCAACCGGAACCACGCTGACGGTAAGGGGCAATGTCACGTTCGATGCTACCGCGACCTTCCGGATCAATGCCAATGGCGATGGAACGGCCGACAAACTCGCGGTCGGTCAGGTTGCGACCCTGAACGGCAGCGTGCGTGTGCTTGCGGGCGGCAGTTTCCAGCCCACCACTCGCTACACGATCCTGGGTGCCGACGGCGGTCTGGGCGGCACGACATTCAGTGGCATCACGAGCAATCTTGCTTTTCTCACGCCCTCGCTCAGCTACGACGCCAACAATGTTTTCCTGACGCTGCTGCTGACAGGTACAGGCGGCGGCCTCGGGTTCACCTCGGCGGCGCAAACCCCAAATCAGCAGGCGGTCGCGGGCGCGCTGAATGCCAGCCCTGTCACCAATCCGCTGGTCATCGCGGTACTCAACCAGAGCGCGGGCGGCGCGCGGCAGGCTTTCGATGCACTGTCGGGTGAAGTGTATGGCAGCGTGCACAATGCGCAGGCCGAAGAAGCACAGTTCGCCCGCGGCGCGATGCTCTCGCGCATGCGGCAGGCGTCGTATGCCGGTGCGCCGGGTGAACTCGGTGCACTCGGCTTTGCCGGACCGCAACTGGCTTATGCATCCGCTTCAGCTGCGGCGCAGGCCCCGGACTATCCGGTCAAGGCACCGATGCTATGGTCCCTCACGCGATCTTACCTTCTGGTCACAGGGGCTCGGCGGCTGGGGCCATTCGGATGGTGACGGCAATGCCGCTTCGCTGACGAGCCGCTTCGGTGGCTTCCTCTCCGGTGTCGATGCCCGCTTCGCCGAGAGCTGGCGCGCGGGCTTTGCCGCCGGCTATGTGCGCACCGACCTGCATGCCAATGACAGGGCCAGCAGCGCCGGCATCGACAGCGTGCAGCTTGGTGCCTATGCGACGGGCCGGCTCGGCGTCTTCAACGTGCGCGGCGGCGGCTCATATTCGTTCGATGACATCGACGCGAGCCGCGGCATCTTCTTCCCCGGCTTCACCGATCAGACCAAGGCGCGGCTGCACGGCAATGTCGGACAGGTATTCGGCGAGGTCGGTTACGGCATGGCGTTTGGCAATGTCGCGCTCGAGCCGCTGGCCGGGCTTGCCTATGTGCACCTGCGCAACGGCTCGTTCATCGAGAGCGGTGGGGCTGCCGCGCTGTCAGGTTCCGCCACGCACGAGAACATCGGCTACACCTCGCTCGGCTTGCGGCTTGCGAGCATCATGCCGCTTGCCAATGGTACGGTGCTGGTGCCGCGCGCGACGCTGGCCTGGCAATACGCTTTCGGCGATGTGACGCCTTCCGCAGCACTCGCCTTCCAGGGCACCGGGACTGCGTTCTCGGTTGCCGGGGTTCCGGTCGCACGCAATTCGGCGCTGGTGGACGCCGGCTTTGACTGGCGCTTTACCCCGCAGGCGAAGCTCGGGGTTTCGTACCTGGGCGAACTCGCGGCGAACGCACAGACCCACGCCATCAAGGGCGCATTCACCTGGGATTTCTGAGCGGGCGCAAAGGAGCGCCTCACGAATTGAGGTACCACGCATCCAACGTCATGGCCGGGCATAGCCGTCCGAAGGACGGCGTGCTTTCGCACGCCTATGTCCCGGCCATCCACGTCTTTCTTGCTTGCTGCGAGGTGGTGAAGGCGTGGATGCCCGCGACAAGCGCGGGCATGACGGATGTTTCTGCTGTGCCCACCTAAACGAGATGGCGTTGAAGCGCACTGCCTCTCATCCGTCATGCCCGGCCTTGTGCCGGGCATCCACGTCTTTACGGACCCGCATCAACAAAGACGTGGATGTTGATAGGCAATGGCCCCGTCCGTTCCTTAACGGGACCTTAAATCGACCCGCCTACCGTATGCGGGGGCCGGCGCCATGCATTCGCCGGCGCGGGACGAGTTGCGTATGGCCGCAAAGAAGAAAGCAGCAGGCGCGCGCCGGGAGCCGACGTTCGATGACGACGACGGCCCCGAACTGCGCGTGACGGCGAGCGATCGCGCGTCATCGGCCGACAGCGCGCCCTTGTCGAAGCCGCGCAAACGCCGTGCCCGCAAGAAGCGCCCTGCCCGCGGCATCGGCGCGCGCATCGGCCGGATCGCCTACTGGGGTCTGGTGGCCGGCCTGTGGCTCGGCATCGCCTGTGTCGGCGTCATCGCCTGGACCGGCGCGCATCTGCCGCCCATCCAGTCGCTGGAAATTCCGAAACGCCCGCCATCGATCCAGATCGTCGACATACAAGGCCGCGCACTTGCGCGCCGCGGCGATCTCGCCGGCGAGCCGCTGCCGTTGCGAGAAATGCCGGGCTACGTGCCGAAGGCATTCATCGCCATCGAGGATCGCCGCTTCTACGAGCACCACGGCGTCGACCCGTTCGGCATTGGGCGTGCCTTCGTCGCCAACGTGCTGCACCGCGCCGTCGCGCAAGGCGGTTCGACCATCACGCAGCAGCTCGCCAAGAATCTCTTTCTGACGCAGGAGCGCACGATCAACCGCAAGCTCCAGGAAGCGCTGCTTGCGCTGTGGCTCGAGCGCAAGTTCTCCAAGACGCAGATCCTGGAGATGTATCTCAATCGCGTCTATTTCGGCTCCGGCGCCTATGGCATCGAGCAAGCGTCGCAACGCTATTTCGGCAAGTCCGCGCGCAGCATCACGCTCGCCGAAGCGGCGATGCTCGCCGGCGTGGTGAAATCGCCGTCACGCCTTGCACCGTCGCGAAATTTCAACGCCGCCGAAAAGCGCGCGAAAGCCGTGCTCGCCGCCATGGCCGACCTGCATTTCATCAACCGCACAACCGAACGCATGGCGCTGGCGCGGCCGCCGCGCATCGTCGCGCAGATCAATAACGGCTCGGTGAATTATGTCGCCGACTGGGTCATGGACGCGCTCAACGACGCGATCGGCCACGTCGACGAAGACATTGTGGTGCAGACCACGATCGACGCGAACCTGCAGATGGTCGCCGAGAAGGCGCTCGAGGAAGAACTCGCGCAGAAAGGCGACAAGAACGGCGTCGGCCAGGGCGCGGTGATCGCGATGACGCCGGATGGATCGGTGCGCGCGCTGGTCGGTGGTCGCAGCTACGCCGACAGCCAGTTCAACCGCGCGGTCGCGGCGAAACGCCAGCCCGGATCGGCATTCAAGGCGTTCGTCTATCTCACGGCCCTCGAGCACGGACTCACGCCCGACACCGTGCGCGAGGACAAGCCGATCAACGTCAAAGGCTGGCAGCCGGAAAACTACAATCACGAATATTTCGGTCCGGTGACGCTGAGCCGGGCGCTGGCGCAATCGCTGAATACGGTCTCGGTGCGCTTGACGCTCGAGGTCACGCCGATGGCCGTGGTTCGCACGGCCTATCGCCTGGGCATCGGCTCGAAGCTCGAGCCGAATGCTTCGATCGCGCTCGGCACCTCGGAAGTCTCGATGCTCGAACTTGTCGGGGCCTACGCGTCCTTCGCCAATGGCGGGCACGCGCTGATGCCGCGCGTGATCGACAAGATCATCGCCGGCAACGGCAAGGTGCTCTATGCGCGCAGCGCGCCGCAGCTCGGCCGCATAATCGAAGCGCGTTACGTCGCGATGATGAACGCAATGATGGCCGAGACGCTCACCATCGGCACCGCGCAACGCGCGAGCTTGCCCGGCTGGCCCGCCGCCGGAAAGACCGGCACCAGCCAGGATTTCCGCGACGCCTGGTTCATCGGTTACACCGCGAACCTTGTGACCGGCGTATGGCTCGGCAATGATGACGGAACGCCGACCAAACATGTGACCGGCGGAAGCCTGCCGGTGGAAATCTGGAGTCGCGTGATGCGCACCGCGCATCAGGGTGTGCCGGTCGCAAGCCTGCCCGGAACCGCCGGCGGCACCGTGTTCTCCGGATTCTTCGGCGGTGGAGGTTCGCGTCCGACACCGCCGGCGGCAGTCCAGCCGGTCGCGGCGAACGGCGCATCGACCAACGGCAGCGGCGGTCTCGACAACTGGTTCCTCAATACGCTGTTCGGCCGCCGCTGATCTCAATGTTTGGCGCCGGCGCGGCGAACGCGCCGCGTCGCAAGCCAGAGCAGCAGCGTGGCGCAGCCCATTGTTGCAACAGCCGCCGCGAGCGGCCAGGCGCTGCGCCCGAGCGACAAACCAACCAACGCGCCGCATAGCGCGGCGATGCTTTGCTGCACGAAACCGAACAGCGAGGACGCCGCGCCCGCGCGTTCGGGGAACGGCGTGAGCGCGCCGGCAATCCCCTGCGGCAGCACCATGCCGAGCCCGGCGAGATAGACGGCAATCGGCAAGACGAGCGACAGAGACGACGTCAGGCCGAGCGCGACCGCCGCCACCATGCCGAGGCCGCCGGCGGCGCACGCGCAGCCGCCGATGCCGAGCACGCCATCGAGCCCGAGCCTGACGACCATGCGCGCCGCCAGCGCCGAGCCCGTCATGTAACCGATCGAACCGAGCGCGAAGGCAACGCCGAAATCGAACGGCGCAAGCCCGTAGAGATCCTGCAGCACGAACGCCGAACCGGAGATCCAGGCAAACAATCCGGCGTAGCTCGCCGAGGTGATGCCGAGATAGGCGAGATAGGCCGGATTGCGCGCGACGATGCGATACGAGCGAAGCATCGAGGAGGCCGACACGGGCTCTGCCGCGCGCGTTTTCAATGTCTCAGGGAGCACCGTCCAGACGATTGCAACGCCGGCGATCCCGGCGACGACCAGCGTGTAGAACACCGACCGCCAGCCGAAGGCGGTCTGCAGCACGCCGCCGGCAATGGGCGCCAGCACCGGTGCAAGCGCCATCACCGCGGCGATCATCGACAATTCGCGTCCGGCGCGCGCGCCTGAATAAATGTCGCGCACGATGGCGCGCGTCAGCACGATCCCGCCGCAGCCGCCGAGCGCCTGAAAGAGGCGCGCAACGATGAGCATCTCGATTGAGGTCGAAAGCGCGCAGGCCAAACTGGCCACGCAGTAAAGCGCGATCGCCGCCATCAGCACGGGTTTGCGGCCGTGACGGTCGGACACGGGGCCGTAGAAAATCTGCCCGACGGCAAAGCCGATGAGATAGGCGGAAATGGTGAACTGCACCTGCGCGGTCGAGGCATTCAGCTGGCGCGCGATGTCGGGCAGCGACGGGAGATACATGTCGGTGGTGAGCGGGCCGATCGCACTCAACGCCGCCAGCAGTGCGGTGAGCGCGAAAGTGCCGGGGCGCAACATTGAGGACGTCCTTGTCGTGCCGGGCTTCGACCGGGCGGGGCTCAAGGCTTAGCACGGGGCCGCAACGTCATGCCCGGCCATCACAATAAAAGACAGCGCGTACTTGTTTCTGGATTCCACGCAAGCCTGTCATGCCCGCGCTTGTCGCGGGCATCCACGTCTTCATCGGCTCGCAGCAAGAAAGACGTGGATGGCCGGGTCAAGTACCTTGAAGACGGCGCTTCGCGCCTTTCGCCCGGCCATGACCATGATGTGAGCCCGGTGATGACAGAAGACGACTTGGCAACGACCGTCCGCCGTCATGCCCGCGCATAGCCGTCCGAAGGACGGCGTGCTTTCGCACGCCTATGTCGCGGGCATCCACGTCTTCACCACCTCGCAGCAAGAAAAACGTGGATGGCCGGGACAAGCATCTTGAAGACGGCGCTTCGCGCCTTTCGCCCGGCCATGTCCGTGATTTGAGCCCGGTGATGACGGCGAGTGCTGGTTTGAGCGCCGCCCGGCCATGACAAATGACAGCGGGTGCTTGTTTCTGGATTCCGGGTTCGCGCGAAGGGCGCGCCCCGGAGTGACGAAACCGATGCGACGGCTGGCCTAGCGCGGCTGGGCGCCGTAGCGATGCAGGTCGGCGCCGTGTGCGTCGAGCCAGGCCTTGGCGCGGCAGAGATCGGGATAGATCCCTGCGACCAGATGCCAGAACCGGCGCGAATGGTTCATCTCGACGAGATGGGCAACTTCGTGCGCCGCGAGATAGTCGAGCACGAAGGGCGGAGCCATGATCAACCGCCAGGAGAAAGACAGGACGCCGCTCGAGGAGCACGAACCCCAACGGCTGCGCTGATCGCGCACCGACACGCGCCGGAACGCGATGCCGAGCGATTGGGCCGCGCGCCGGCCCGCAAGTTCGAGATCGCGTCTCGCTTCGCGTTTGAGATAATCGTGTACGCGCCGCGAAATGTGCGCCGCCTCGCCGGCGACGCACAACAAGTGCTCGCCTCCATGCGTTTCGACCCAGACGGTACCCCGCGCACCGGGCCGATGGTCGATCCGGTGCGGGTGCCCGCGCAATGGCAACACTGCCCCATGCATAAAAGGTGCGGCACCCGGCAGCCGGCGCAGGCGCGCGGCAATCCAGGCACCGTGCTTTTCCGCAAAATCCTTCGCATGCCTCACGCTGCCGCGCGGCGGTATTGTCAGCACGACCTCGCGGCTTACGGCGTGGATACGCAGCGTATAGCGGCGCGCCTGGCGATGCCGGCGCACGCGGACCGGATGAAGCTCGCCGTCAATGTTGAGCGAAATCGCAGACGGCTCGCGGCTGCGGCGGTAGAGCAAAGCTCGAAAGGGTATGGACAGCATCAGTTTGCAGGCCCGCGGTGTGTCATCACGCGTGAGAACACGGGATCAACGCTGACCGACAACTTTCAGCACGGCGGAACGCAACGTACGCGCACCATTGTTGTTTGACAGTGCGAAATCAGCAATGCGCGGCGCGATCTCGGCGCGGAAGCGCGAGCCGTTGAAAACGCCGTAATGGCCGACGTCAGGCTGCACGTAGTGCGCCTTGCGCTCCTCAGGAATGTTCACACACAGCGCGTGCGCGGCCTCGGTCTGTCCGACGCTGGATATATCGTCGTTCTCGCCCTCGACCGTCATCAGTGCAACGCGCCTGATCGCCGCTGGATCCACCCGATGGCCGCGATGCGTCATCTCGCCCTTCGGCAGTGCATGGCGGATGAACACCGTATCCACGGTCTGCAGGTAGAACTCAGCCGCAAGATCCATCACCGCCAGATACTCGTCGTAGAATTCGCGGTGCTTCTGCGCCGGTTCGCCGTCACCCTTGACGAGGTGCAGGAAAAGATTGTGGTGCGCCTCGATGTGCCGATCGAGGTTCATGGTCATGAAGCCGTGCAGCTGCAGGAAACCCGGATAGACATCGCGCATCACGCCGGGATGCGGGAACGGCACTTTGGTGATCACATGATTGCGGAACCAGGTGAGCCCGCGCCGCTCGGCCAGCTTGTTCACTTCATTCGGATTGATCCGCGTGTCGATCGGACCACCCATCAGCACCATGGAATGCGGTACGTTGGGATCGCCGTTCGCTTCCATCAGAGCGACCGCCGCGAGCACCGGCACCGAAGGCTGACAGACCGCGATCACATGCGCGTCGCCGCCAAGCAGGTGCAGAATGGAAATGATGTAGTCGATGTAATCATCGAGATCGAAGCGCCCTTCGGAAAGCGGCACCATGCGCGCGTCGACCCATTCGGTGATGTAGACATCGTGATTGGGCAGGAAAGTCTCGACCGTGCCGCGCAGAAGTGTCGGGTAATGGCCCGACATCGGCGCGACGATCAACAGTTTCGGTTGCGGACGGCGCGGGGCGCGCACAAAGGCCCGCTCGAAGTGCAGCAGCCGGCAGAACGGACGCTGCCAAACGGTTTTGATATTGACCGAAACCTTCTCGCCTCCCACGGTCGTCGAATCGATGCCCCATTCCGGCTTGCGATAACGCCGAGTCGAACGCTCGAAAAGTTCCATTGTTGCCGCAACCGACTTTCCATAGGCGGTATGCGACAACGGATTGGCCGGATTTTTGAAGAAAAGCCGTGTCGCGTCGGCGAAGGCGCGCGCCGGATTGAGCGCAGCGTGCCCCATCTCGTAAAACCAGTACATTGGCGTCGACAGCAACGCCCCACTATCGTCGGAGAGCGACGCTGCTCCGCCGAATTCACCTATTGCCATTGAGTCCCCCGACCCTCGCTGCAGTGCGGCAGACTGTCGTTTTTCTGTCATAGCGTCAACATAGACCTAAGACGTTCGTGTCCGGTTTACAACGCAAACCGATGCGTTAAGTCCCATTGAACACAGGCTTTTTTGACTACTCGCTGGTTTGCAGGAGCGAGCCCTGGACCCGTGCGCTCTCCAACAGCTTCATAAACGCGAATGATGCAGCCGCGAAGAGCACCACATTGAACGCGAACGCCTGGGCCATCAGATCAGCGCGAAACACATGGTCGATCACCAGCGCACGCATGCCTTCGAAGACGTAGGTCGGCGGCAAGGCCCAGGCGAAGTACTGCAGCCATGCGGGCAAGACCGCGACCGGATAATAGACGCAAGTCAGCGGCAGAAACAGAAACATGATGGTCCACGCCATGCTTTCGGCGCCGAGACCGTTTCGCAGCAGCAGTCCGGCCACGAAAATGCCGACCGCCCAGCTGGTCAAAATGAGATTGGCGAAAAACGCCGCGAGCGCCAGACCGAGCGCCCAGAGATTGAAGCCGAAGAAGGCAATCGCAAGCAGCGAAACGGGAATCATGCCAATCAGCAGGCGTACGATGCTCATGATCATCAGCGCGAGCAGGAATTCCGCCGGGCGCAGCGGCGACATCATGATGTTGCCGAGGTTGCGCGCGTACATTTCCTCGAGAAACGAGATCGAGAAGCCGAGCTGGCCGCGGAAAAGAATATCCCACAGCAGCACCGCGCCGATGAACACGCCGCCGGCCTGCGCGAAAAATCCGGCGTTCTGCGAGATGTAGACCTGCAGGAATCCCCACATCAGCATCTGCACCGCCGGCCAGTAGATCAGATCGAGGATGCGTGGCCACGACGAGCGCAGCAGATACCAGTAACGCCGCACCATGGCGGATACGCGATTGTACGAGAAGTCCATGCCGGTATCGGTGATGCTGCTCATGCGATTGCGCAAGGTTTAATGCCAGGTTTCATTGCGCCGCCTCGCTCTGCCGTCGTCCGCGCGCAACGTCGAGAAATACATCTTCCAGCGTCTCGCGGCCGTAGCGCGAGAGCAGACGGGCCGGCGTATCGTCGTCCTCGATGCGTCCGCGCTTCATGATGATCACGCGTTCGCACAGGCGCTCGACCTCGCCCATGTTGTGCGAGGCGAGCAACACGGTCGCGCTCTCCTCGGCGCGATAGCGCTCGAGCCGGGAACGCACCCAGTCGGCCGTGTCGGGATCGAGCGAGGCCGTGGGCTCGTCGAGCAAAAGCATCTCCGGTTTGTTGAGCAGCGCCTTGGCGAGCGACGCACGCGTCTTCTGTCCGGCCGACAGCTTTCCGGTCGGCCGGTCGAGAAACTCCGTGAGATCGAGATCGACGGCAAGCTGCGCGATGCGTTGATCGATGTCCGGCACGGCATAGAGCTGCGCGAAGACGGACAGGTTCTGCCGCACGGTCAGGCGCATCGGCATGTCGACGTAAGGGCTCTCGAAATTCATCCGGTGCAACACCCGGTACCGTTGTCGCGGCATTTCGGCGCCGAGCACCGTGACCGTGCCGGAGGTCGGCGTCACCAGCCCCATGATCATCGCAATTGTCGTGGTTTTCCCGGCGCCGTTGCCGCCGAGAAGCCCGGTGACCGAGCCGGGCGCCAGACGGAATGTAATGCCGTCGACCGCAGCCACGCCTTTGTAGCGCTTGACCAGCTGATCGACCGCAATGGCGGAAGAGTTATGCGCGTCCATAGGGCGAAAGGTGTGACGCCCTGCCGCAGGAAGTGCAAGCCCCGCGATGCACGGCCGGTTCGTACACGCTAGACTGCGGCCATGCCGGCTTTCCTTGCCCAGCACCATCCTCTGCGGAACGTGCGCCTCGACACGTTGGTCCGGTTGCGCTGGCTCGCCATCATCGGCCAGTCGACCGCGGTGCTTGTGGTTTATTACGGGCTCGATTTCCAGTTGCCGATCTATGCCTGCCTCGCCGCGATCGTCCTTTCGGCCTGGCTCAACGTGGCGCTGCGGCTGCGCTTCCACATGACGCAACGGCTCGCGCCCGATCGCGCGGCCTGGCTTCTGGCGTTCGACATTGCCGAACTTGCGGTGCTGCTGTTTCTCACCGGCGGGCTGCAGAACCCGTTCGCGTTCCTGTTTCTCGGGCCGGTGCTGCTGTCGGCGACCGCCCTGCCGCCGCGCTTCACGCTGCTGCTCGGCGCGTTCGCGGTCGCCTGCGCGACGATTCTTGTGTTCGTGCACTACCCGCTGCCGTGGGACAGCGAGGACCCGCTGCAATTGCCGCCGATCTACATGATGGGCGTCTGGTTGTGCATTCTGCTCGCGATCGGATTCATCGGCGTCTATGCGTGGCAGATCACCGAAGAGTCGCGCCAGTTCTCCGACGCGCTCGCCGCGACCGAACTCGTGCTCGCGCGCGAGCAGCACCTGTCGCAGCTCGACGGCCTGGCGGCCGCAGCCGCGCACGAGCTCGGCACGCCGCTCTCCACGATATCGGTCATCGCCAAGGAGCTCGAACGGGCGATCGCGCTGGATGCGCCGCACGGCGACGACGTCAGGCTGCTGCGCGAACAGGCCACGCGTTGCCGCGATATTCTCGCCAAGATCACCGAGCTCCCGGGGGGTGGTGAGCCGTTCGACCGCATGCGGCTGACCGCGCTCATCGAGGAGGTGGTCGCGCCGCATCGCGATTTCGGCGTCACGATCGACGTCGCCGCCCCAACCGACCGAACCGCCGAGCCTATCGGCGCCCGAAATCCGGCAATCCTCTACGGACTCGGAAATCTGCTAGAAAATGCGGTCGATTTTGCGAACGACCGGGTTTCGGTCGACGCTCACTGGGGCGAGGAATTCGTGGCGGTGACAATCACCGACGATGGGCCGGGCTTCGCACCGGAAATACTGGCCCGGATCGGCGAGCCCTACGTAACTACCCGCAGCCGAAGGCATCAACAGAACGACACCGGCGACGAACCGACCGGCCTAGGCCTCGGTTTCTTTATTGCGAAAACGCTGCTGGAGCGCTCGGGCGCTACTTTGTCGTTTGAAAATCGGGCCGTTCCGGAGCGAGGTGCGGTTATCAAACTTCATTGGAGCCGCAGCGATTTCGAGCAACCGTTAACGTTTGCAGCGGCTTGAGGCGGGGGCGCGCGATCACTATTTGTTGCGTGCGAAAAAGGCTTCGCTCAGGCTAATATCGGCATAAGATCGGCTTTGATGATGGTGACAACGTGGACGCTTTGACGAGCGAGGCCGCAACTCCTGCGGCAAAAGAAAAAATCTCCGGCGAACGATCATTGTTGATCGTCGAGGACGACTTCTCCTTCCTGCAACGGCTCGCCAAGGCGCTCGAGCAGCGCGGCTTTTCCGTCACGACCGCAGAGTCAGTTTCCGATGGCTTGCTGCAAGTGGAAAAGTCGGCGCCCGCCTACGCGGTCGTCGACATGCGGCTCGGCGATGGCAATGGTCTTGACGTGATCTCCGCACTCAAGCGCCGTCGTCCGGACGCGCGCGGAATCATTCTGACCGGCTACGGCAATATCGCGACTGCGGTGAACGCAGTGAAGCTCGGCGCCGTTGACTATCTCGCCAAACCCGTCGACGCTGACGACGTTGTCGCTGCTCTGCTCGCCCTTGATAACGTGAAGATCGAGCCGCCGGAAAACCCGATGTCGGCCGACCGGGTGCGGTGGGAACACATCCAGCGCATCTATGAGCTATGCGGCCGCAACGTGTCCGAGACCGCACGCCGGCTCAACATGCACCGCCGTACCTTGCAGCGTATTCTGGCGAAGCGCGCACCGCGATAGTTGCAGCAAGCGGAATTCGTCACTCGGCATCCCAGTAAGGTCCGGTCGGATCGGCGAGCGATTGCAGTCGTATCGCGGCCGCCCGAGCGAACAACAGCATCATCGCCTTCCGTGTCGCCGCCGGCAGCTTGTGCTCGGGTGCATCGCATTTGAACTCCGCACCGAAGGCATCGGCCACGATCAGCCCAGTGTCGGGCGGAAAGATCTCACAGGGCACGTCGACCGTTGTTGCGAAAAAAAGACGATCGCAATGCGCGCGATAGTCTTGCCACTTCTGGTCGGCACGAAAATCGGCAATCGACGATTTGATCTCGACGATCCACAACTCGCCACCGGGATCGAGCGCCACAAGGTCGGCACGGCGGCCGGACGGCAGTGGCAATTCGCTCACCACGCATCGGCCATGCGCGTGCAGGAGGCGCGCGGTGCCGCGCGCGATCGCCAGTGCGGTTTCCGACTGGCGGCCGTCGACAGGCAACTTGAGCGGGTTCGACGCGAAGGCCATCACCCGACCCTGCGGTTCGAATTTGGCCGGACTTCGGCGCGTTCGGGAAAAGTCTGCGCGAGCGCAGCGCGGCTTGCGGCGATGACGCCACGTTCTGTAATCAAGCCAGTGACGAGGCGTGCCGGCGTGACGTCGAAAGCAAAATTTGCGACCGGAGAGCCGTCGGGCACGATCTGCACTGTCTCGATCCGTCCGTCGCGCGTCTTCCCGGTCATGGTTGCGACTTCGTCCGCGCCGCGTTGCTCGATCGGAATATCCACACCTTCAACGATCGCGAAGTCAACCGAGGGCGAAGGCACAGCCACGTAGAACGGCACCTTGTTGTCCTCGGCGGCGAGCGCTTTCAGATAAGTTCCGATCTTGTTGCAGACGTCGCCTTGTGCCGTAACCCGATCGGCGCCGACGATCACCATGTCGACCATCTTGTGCTGCATGAGGTGACCGCCGGTGTTGTCAGCAATAACGGTATGCGGCACGCCGTGGTGGCCCAGTTCCCAGGCGGTTAGCGCCGCCCCTTGGTTGCGAGGCCGTGTCTCATCGGCGAAGACATGGATTGGCAGGCCTTTGTCGTGCGCCATATAGATCGGCGCGGTGGCCGTTCCGCAATCGACCGTCGCCAGCCATCCGGCATTGCAGTGGGTGAGCACGTTGACGGGCTCGCCTTTCTTCTTCCGCGCGGCAATGTCCTCGATGATCTTCAGCCCATGCACACCGATCGAACGGTTGATGGCGACATCCTCATCCGCGATTTCGCCGGCACGCCGCAAAGCTGCGTGCGCGCGCTCATTCCGCGGCTGGTTGCGCACGGCCGCCAGCATTTCCTCGAGCGCCCATTTGAGATTGATCGCGGTCGGACGCGTGCCGATGAGCGCAGCGTACGCCTTTTCCAGCGCTTCGTCCGATGCATCAGCCCGCAGGGCGAGCCACACGCCATACGCCGCGGTAGCGCCGATCAGCGGCGCACCGCGGACCTGCATGATCTTGATCGCACGGGCGGCATCTTCAAGGGTGGCAAGGCGGAGAGTGGCAAAACGATGGGGCAACTGGGTCTGATCGATGATACCGGCACTCACGCCGTCGCTTTCGACCCAGATGGTGCGCATTTGCTTGCCATCGATTTTCATGGCTAAGAGATAACGTCGTTTCGAACTCCACGCAAAGGCGGACCCGGGGGATCCAGCATGCCTGTCGATTACGAGGTTGAGTACAACAATCGGGCCCGTGTGCCCGAACACCAGGAGATCTTTGCGCGCTGGCAGCGCGAGGGGGCTGCGTATCGCGCATCAGCACACAATGCCAAACTCGGGCTCTCATATGGCCCGTCGATGCGCCGGACCATCGATCTTTTCCCGGCCAAGGACGACGACACGGCGCCGCTTGCGATGTTCATTCATGGCGGCTACTGGCGCTCGCTCGAGCCGTCAATGTTCTCACAGTCGGCGGCGGGCCCGAATGCCCGCGGCATTACCGTTGCGGTCGCCGGTTATGATCTGTGTCCGCATGTGACGATTGCCGATATCATCGAGCAGATGCGCGCTGCATGTCTGATGCTCTGGCGCAAACGGCGGCAGCGCGTTTTCGTCTACGGGCATTCGGCCGGCGGGCACCTCGCCGCCTGCATGCTGGGGACCGACTGGAAGGCCTTTGCTTCCGACGCGCCGGCTGATCTTGTGCCGGCCGCATATTCGGTTTCCGGCGTGTTTGATCTTCTGCCGCTGGTACAAGTATCCATGAATCAAGACCTGCGGCTCGATGAAGCCGACGCGCGCCGCGTGTCTCCGCTGTACTGGAGCATTCCGGCCGGACGAAGTCTCGATGCCGTCGTCGGAGCACTGGAGTCCGACGAGTTTCTCCGGCAGAGCAGAACGATCGCCGAAAGCTGGCGCCGAGGCTCCGCAACCCGCTACGAGGAAATTGCCGGCACGAACCATTTCACTGTCGTCGACCCGCTGGCCGATCCAAACAGTGCGATGACGGCGCGCGTGGCGGCACTGGCGCAGAGCACCAACAGGCTGGCGCTCTAGCCGCCGAACCAGTAGCGACGCGCAAAAGCAACCGTTAGCGTTGCCCCCACTACAACGATCAGCACCCGTATGACATTTCGCGGGATGATGCGCGCCGCATAGGCTCCGACCAATCCGCCTCCGATCGTTCCGACCGCAAGCGCAAGCGTCTGCGGCCACAACACCGCGCCTTGCGAGGCAAAAACCAGCGTCGCGGCGAGCCCGTTGAGACTGGACACAAAATTTTTCGCCACGTTGGCCGACCGATAGTCGCCCCCGGTCGCCAAAGAAAATACGCCCAGCATCAGGATCCCGACACCAGCACCGAAGTAGCCGCCGTAGAACGACACCGGCAGCACGACCTTCAGGCTGGCGACGTTGAACGCGATGGCGTGTCCGCGGCCTTCCGCACGTTTGCGAAGCCAGCGGCTGATGCGCTCTGAATAGGCAAACAACAGCGTAGCGAAGCCGAGCAGCAAAGGCACGATCTGCGCGAAGATCCGTTCCGGCGTCAGCACCAGGCACACCGCACCGATGCCCGCGCCGATGATCGACGCAAAGATCAGGCTCACGAAAGCGCGATCAAACGGCGGCAACTGCGAACGATCAGACAGCGCGGCCAGCATCGTGCCAGGCATGACCGACGCTAGATTGGAGACGGCCGCAAGATGCGGCGGCACGCCGGTCGCGATCAGCGCCGGATAGATGACGACCGCGGCGCCGCCGACGATGGCTGCGATTATTCCTGCGATGACGCCGACGCCGACCAGAAACGCGACGGTCAGAATGTCCATAGGTGGAGAATTCGATTTTTAGTTGCCAATCGTCTGTCGCGGTACAAGGCGATCAGAAAAACGCCTGAATACCGGTCTGTGCGCGTCCCAGGATCAACGCGTGAATATCGTGCGTGCCCTCGTAGGTATTCACCGTCTCGAGGTTCGAGAGCACGCGCATCACGTGATATTCCTCGGAGATGCCGTTGCCGCCGTGCATGTCGCGCGCAAGCCGCGCGATATCGAGCGCCTTGCCGCAATTATTGCGTTTCATCAGGGAAATCGACGGCGGTGCCGCCTTGCCCGCTTCGAGCATACGGCCAAGCCGCAACGCACCTTGCAGACCGATGGCGATCTCGGTCTGCATGTCGGCAAGTTTTTTCTGCACCAATTGATTGGACGCAAGCGGGCGGCCGAACTGCTTACGCTCGAGCACGTATTGACGCGCGCGGTGCCAGCAAAATTCCGCGGCGCCCATGGCGCCCCAGGAAATGCCGTAGCGGGCATTGTTGAGGCAGCCGAACGGACCAGCGAGGCCTTTCACGTTGGGCAGCAGGTTCTCTTCGGGCACGACGCAGTCTTCCAGCACGATCTCGCCGGTGACGGATGCACGCAGCGACAGCTTGCCCTCGATCTTTGGCGTGGAAAAACCTTTGGTGCCCCGCTCCACCAGGAAGCCGCGGATGACGTTGTCGAGCTTGGCCCACACCACCGCGACATGCGCAACCGGTGCGTTGGATATCCAGGTCTTCGCGCCATTGAGCTTGTAACCGCCTGAAGCCTTCTCGGCGCGCGTGACCATCGAACCGGGATCGGATCCGTGATCGGGCTCGGTCAGTCCGAAGCAGCCAATGGTTTCGCCCGTCGCAAGCTTCGGCAGATATTTTCGACGCTGCGCCTCGGTGCCGTAGGCATAGATCGGATACATGACCAGCGACGACTGCACCGACATTGAAGAGCGGTAACCGGAATCGACGCGCTCAAGCTCACGCGTGATCAGTCCATAGGCAACGTAGCCTAGGCCCGCGCCGCCGTACTCTTCCGGAATGGTGGGGCCGAGCATGCCGAGCTTGCCCATCTCGGGCAGCAGGCCGGCGTCGTATTTTTCGTCGCGATACGCTTCGACCACACGCGGCATCAGATAGCTCTGCGCAAACCCGCGCGCGGTATCACGCACCATGCGCTCTTCTTCGGAAAGCTCGCCTTCAAGATCGAGCGGATCCTCCCACACGAATGCTGCGTCTTTCAGCATCGCGGGTATACCACCGCGCTTCTCGGCCGCTTGCGACATGAAGCCTCCCTATAGTTCTTGTTCGCATTATAGACCGCCTGACGGTGGGGGCGCCAACGCTTCAGGCATCGGCCTGCCAGCCTTATTTCATTCCCGTTCCCCAGCGGCGATGGAGGAATCTCTCCCAAGGCGAAAAGAGGATTTTGTCGGCAATCAGACCAATGACCACGATCACCACCATCACGCCGATGACCTGATCCATGGCGCTGAGTTCGCGCCCGTATTGCAGCAGATGGCCAAGGCCGAACCCGGTCAGAATGGTGACGAATATCTCGGCCGCCATGAGCGAGCGCCATGCAAAGGCCCAGCCTTGCTTCATGCCGCTGACCACGAACGGCAAAGACGCGGGCAGGATGACCCGTGTCCATTTATCGAAGCCCTCCGAACCCATCGTGCGCGCGGCGCGGGCGTAAATCGGCGGAATTGTGCGCGCGCCGGCAGCGGTGGCAAGCACCACCGACCAGACCGTCCCCATCACCACGACGAACAACATGGCCGTCTCGGTCTGGCCGAACCAAAGCAGCGCGAGCGGGACCCAACATACGCTCGGCAAGGTCTGCAGTCCCAGCGCCAACGCGCCGATCGTATCTTCAAAAAAATCGGATGTGCTCGTCAGCAGGCCGAGCGGAAGCCCGAGGGCAACCCCGATCGCGTAGCCGATCAAAAGTCGCCGCAGCGTTACTCCGATCGCTTCGATCAGCGAGCCATCACGCAGCGCGTCCCACAAATAGTGGCCAACCATCGTCGGCGGGGGCAACAACACGGGCGACCACCGGCCGCTCAGCGCTGCCATCTGCCAAAGGCCGAACAGCACCGAAAAAAATGCGACGACGACAAGCACGCGTCTCATTCGGCTGCCTCGTTCGCGCCGGCGAGATGCCCCTTCAAGGCTGCGGTTATCCTTTGCGCAATGTGCGCCAATTCAGGGCTGTTCACGTCGCGCGGGCGCGGCAGCGGAACGCGGAATTCCTCGCGGATTCTGCCGGGACTCGGCGACAGAAGGAAAACCCGATCTGCGAGACAAACCGCTTCGCGAACGTCATGAGTGACAAGGACGATCGTCTTCTGGCGCCGCTGCCAGATATCCTGAATGTCGTAACAGAGCTGCTCTCGCGTCATCGCATCGAGCGCTGACAACGGTTCGTCCATCAACAGCACACGCGGATCGGGAGCTAAAGATCGCGCCAGCGCCACGCGCTGCTTCATGCCGCCCGACAATTCGTGCACATAGGCCTTCTTGTATTTCTCCAGTCCGACTAATGCGAGGTAATACTCGGCAATCGCGCGGCGTTGTGCGTTGGTCAGTTCAGGCTTCCGGCGCAGACCGAACATGATGTTGCCGAACACGTTGTGCCACGGAAACAGCGCCGGTTCCTGAAACATCACCAGTCGGTGCCGGCCCGGGCCATGCACCGGCTGGCCGTCGGCCACAACGCGACCCGCGTCTGCACTTGTCAGCCCGGCGATAATGTCGAGAAGCGTCGATTTACCGCAGCCGCTTGGTCCCACAAAACATACGAACTCGCCGCCGGCAACGCGAAAGCTCACATGATCGAGCGCATGGGTCGTCGCGTGTGTGGTGCGAAACCATTTGTCGATGCCCTCGACCACGAGCTCGGCCGGCGGCGATGCCCTTGGTTCGGCGTCGTTCTTCATGGGCTGACAACAAGACTTGAAATATCCGGCGCGCCGCGGAGAAAGCCCACGGATTGCGCGCTCGCGACAAATTTCTTCAGAGAATCGAGCGTGACGTCTCCTGTCACGACGATCCGGCCCCATGCCTTTGCGATGAGTTCAGGCGCGAATTTGGTACGCATTTCCTCGTCCAATTCCTCCCGCGCCATGCGTTGAGCTTCCGCCGGATTCTTGACAATCCAGCCCGTCAGTTCGCGATGCGCATCCACCAATTTACGCACCAAGCCCTGCTGGCTTGCAAGCAGGTCGGCGCGTGCGACCAATACGGTGGTAATGGCCTCCCGGTCCTCAACGAGAACCTCGCCCTCCGCTTCCAACTCCAGACGCGATACCCAGGGTTCGACCGTCCATACGGCATCGATCTGCTTCTGTTTGAACAGCAACAACTGGTCCGGATTTGCGGTTGGTAACACCTGCGCATCTCCACCGGCCTGCACGATTTTAAGTCCGCCTGCAGACAGCCATGATCGCGCCGCAACGTCCTGGGTATTTCCGAATTGCGGGGTGGCAATTTTTTTGCCCCGGAAATCGCCGGCGGTCTTGAGCGGTGAACCTTTGTGGACCACAAGTGCAGAACCGCCATTGACCGAGCCAGCTACGATCCGGATTTCCTGACCGCGCGAGCGCACGTAGGCATTGATCGCCGGGTTCGGCCCGACGTAGGTCAGGTCGATTGATTTTGCGAAAATCGCTTCGACTGCGCTGGGGCCTGCATTGTAGACGTACCATTCGATCTTGACGTCAGGCCCAAGGCGCTCCTCGAACCAGCCTTTCCCCTGGCGCGACAGGTGGTGCGCGACAAGAGCCTGGACATGCGTAATGTTGGGAAAATGACCGATGCGCAATGTTGTCTGCGCAAACGACAGATTTGCTGTCAGCAATGAAAAGCAGAGCGCCACAGCGACGCACAATCTGCCCGGGCTGATTGCATGGTTCATCGGTTCTCTGCAGCCGTAAAATTGAAGACCGCAAACGCGTCGTCTGCAACGTCGCAACAGATGGCTTTGTTCCTGACCCGGCAGTTACCCATTGTGACAAATAAAAACCCCGCCGGCGAGCGGCGGGGTTTTGCAAGTTTCGAAGACGCGAGGTTAGATCGCCATCTTCAAGTCTTTGGCGGCGCGGAACGCGACTTTCCTGCTGGCCTTGATTTTGATCGCTTCCCCGGTCATCGGGTTGCGGCCCATGCGCGCGGCGCGCTTGCGCACGACCAGGATACCGAGGCCCGAGATCTTCACCCGCTCGCCTTTCTTCAGGTGCTTGGTGATCAGGCCGATCAGGTCTTCCATCATTTCGAGGCCCTGCTTCTTGGTGAGTTGATGTTGCTCAGCGAGGGCGGCGGCCAGATGCCTGGTGGTGACCGGCTTGCCGGCCTTCGGCTTGGGTGAAGCGGCTGCTGTCATAGAGAAGCTCCTTGGAGGCGCGCATAATGCGCGAACCCCCACAGCAGTAGGGGATTCGTTCAGGGGCGCATAGCTACGAGCGGCCGAAGAGCGGGCTTAACCACAGAAAGCTGGAGCGCGGCACGCCTGGACCATGCCGGAAATACCGGCCCGTTGCCGCTCGGTGGGGTTTCGTCTATTGAGGGCTTACGCGCGCCCGTAGCTCAGCTGGATAGAGCGTTGCCCTCCGAAGGCAAAGGTCGGACGTTCGAACTCGTCTCGGGCGCGCCATCGCCTCGGTCTTTGAAACTGCCGGTCATCCAAGTTCGGTCTGGTTCGCCTGCGCGGCCTCGCGCGATGCCGAGGTGCGCCGCGGCTGCGGCATGTAAAACGTGCCGACCTTCACCATCGGCCGCGGCTTGAACACGATCGACATCAGGCGATCGCAAAGGGCTCTGGGCGATGTCGGCTTGAGCAGAAATTCGTTGGCACCCGCGCGCAGGGCTTCGTTCACATGACTGCGTTGTGCGCGGGTTGTGAGCATGACGACCGGCAGATTCGGGCGCGGAAACACGCCTGGCGAACGAACGATGCGAAGCACCTCGATGCCATTGAGTACCGGCATATCCCAGTCGAGCAACATGACATCAGGATCGGCGATGCGAATGGCTTCGAGCGCCGCAAGCCCGTCCGGAGCCTCGAGCACCGATTTCGCGCCGAGGTTGGTCAGCATCATGCGCGTGAGCCGGCGCATATAAGCGTTGTCATCGACCACCAGGATATTGAGACCCTGGAGCATCTTTTCGATTTTCTTGTTGGCCATGAGCCTGGGGGACCGTTGCGTCAGTAACGCAGGCAATTTAGGTCGAAGTTTCTGTTGTCCGGTTGAGGCAATCGTTCAACTTTTCGCAATCCGTGCTGGCGGCGCCGAATCCGCGTTATATTTACCGCGTATTATCCATGAACGAGGCGGCGACAGCCATGAAACTACCCGGCCCCGATCATCCAATTACCATCAGCCAAAACGGCGGGCGCGTGCGCGTTACCTTTGCAGGCCGCGTTATCGCAGACACCACGCAGGCACTCAGACTGGCGGAGGCGAGCTACAAGCCTGTGCTTTACATTCCACGCAGCGATGCGGACATGAGTGCACTGCGACCCTCAGATCAGCACACGCATTGTCCCTACAAAGGTGATGCCAGTTACTTCAGCATTGTTGCCGATGGCCGCACCGCCGCGAACGCGGTGTGGAGTTACGAGCAACCCTTCCCGGCGATGGTGCGAATCAAGGATTATCTCGCGTTCTATCCGGACCGCGTGGACAAGATCGAAGAAGTCTGAGCGTCGCTTAGTGCAGCCGCGGTCCCTTCAGAAATTTCGCGCGGTCGGATGAATTCACGCGCACGTCGAAGGTGACACCTTCACGATAGAGTGTGAGCGGCACCTCCGCGCCGGCGTGCCCAAGCGCCCAGACCTTGCGATAGAAGTTTGCGAGCGTCGAAACTCGCTCGCCTTTGACCGCAACCACGACATCGCCGGTTTTGATTTCGGCGCGCGAGGCCGGCCCTTTCGGCGCAATGCCGACGACCACGATTTTGTCCTCGATCTCCGTCGAGTAAAGCCCGAGCCACGGCCGCACCGGGCGATTGACGCGACCGAATTTGCGGATGTCGTCGGCGACCGGGGGCAGGAGGTCGATCGGCACGATCATGTTGAGATATTCGTTCTTGCCTTCGCGCGCGCGCTCGAGCTGTAGCGAGCCGATGCCGATCAGTTTGCCCGCGGACGAGATCAGCGCCGTGCCGCCCCAGTTCGGGTGAGCCGGAAAGGTGAAAAACGCTTCGTCGAGGACATATTCCCAATACCCGGCGAATTCCTGCTTCGCTGCGATGCGCCCCGCCAGCGACCGCGTCCGCCCTCCCGCCCCGCCGACGACGACGCGCTCGCCGACTTCGGCGGTTTTCGATGAACCGACGTCGAGCGCGGGAAAATCGATCTTGCCGAGGGCTTGCACCAAACCGAAACCGGTCTCCTGATCGAAGCCAAGTGGATGGCCCTGTACTACGCGCCCGTCACTCAAATGCAGCCAGATGGTTTCCGCTTCGGTGATCAGATAGCCGATGGTTAGCACGAGGCCATCGTCAATCAACACGCCGTTGCCGGCCCGTTCGACGCCGAGCGTGTCAGCCGTGAAGGCATCGGACGGCACGATCGAATGCAGGCCGACCATAGAAGAGAGAGTGCGTTCAAGATCGTAAGGGTAGTCCTCTGCGCGTGGCTGCACCGCCTGCGGCACCTTCCATTCGATCAACGACGCCATCGATGCGCTCCCGAGGGGTTGTGTTTATCATACGCCGGATCATGCGGGCGAAAAGACGGCGCTCACATGTTAGTGTGAGCTTCTTCGCATGGTGCCACTGTCCATCCTCGATCTTTCCCCTGTTTCCGCGAATTCCACGGCCGGACAGGCCTTGCGCAATTCGCTCGATCTTGCGCGGCACGCCGATGGGTTAGGTTTCAGGCGCTATTGGGTGGCCGAACATCATAATCTGCCGGCCATAGCAAGCTCGGCCCCCGATATTATGATTGGGCAAATCGCGGCCGTGACAAAAAACCTGCGCGTCGGCTCCGGCGGCGTCATGCTGCCGAACCACGCGCCGTTGATGGTCGCCGAGCGCTTCAAGGTGCTTGAGGCGCTTTATCCGGGGCGCATAGACCTCGGGCTGGGACGCGCGCCCGGCACCGACCCGGCGACGTCCTATGCGCTCCGCCGCCGGCAGGGCATCAGCGAAGAGGACGATTTTCTCGAGCGGTTCAACGAGCTGATGCTCCTAGAAACCCGTGGCTTTCCGACCGGCCATCCGTTTCACAACGTGCGCGCGATGCCCTCCGATGTGCCGCTGCCGCCGATCTATCTGCTTGGCTCTTCCGACTACAGCGCACAGCTTGCGGGGCATATCGGCGCGGCGTTTTCCTTCGCACATCATTTTGCCGACTTCGACGCTGCTGAAGCCATGCGGCTCTATCGGGACAGCTTCAAGCCGTCGCTATCGCACGACAGGCCGCTTGCGATCCTCGCAACGCATGTGGTGTGCGCGGATACCGACGCGGAGGCCGACCGGCTGGCATCGACCATCGACCTCAATTTCGTGCGTCGGGCCAAAGGCGAGCATCAGCCGCTGTCCTCGCCGGAAGAAGCCGCGGCTTACGACTACACACCAATCGATCGGGCGCGCATTGCGCGGAACCGCGAACGCGTTGCGGTCGGTTCGCCGGCGACGGTGAAGGCGACGCTCATGCCACTGATCGAGAAGACCAAGGCCGATGAGCTGATGGTCACGAGCATGCTGTTCGATCACGACGCGCGCAAACGGTCATACGAACTGCTGGCCAAGACGTTTGCTTGAGGGATCGGCGCAAAACGCGATATTTCAGCGCTCCCGAATGACGAGCCGGGGCGGCCATGCTAAAAGCCGCCCGGGTTTTTAGTCGCAAAAAATTACGGGAGGTCCCTTTGGGTAAACAGTTCACTTTGACCGCCGCCGACAAGCATTCGCTCGGTGCCTATCGCGCCGATCCGGCCGGAACGCCGAAGGGCGGTATGGTCGTGGTGCAGGAGATTTTCGGGGTCAATCATCATATTCGAGCGGTATGTGACCGGCTTGCCGCGCTGGGCTATGTGGCCGTAGCGCCGGCGGTGTTCGACCGCTTCGTGCGCAACTTCGAAAGCGGCTACACGCCGGATGAAATCGCGCACGCGCGCAGCTATCTCGGCAATCTCAACTGGGACCATATGATGGCGGACGTCGCCGCCGCGCAAGGTGACCTCAAAGGTTTGGGTCCACTCGGCGTCGTCGGATTCTGCATGGGCGGCACCGCCGCGTTCCTCGCCGCATGCCGCATCCCCGGATTTTCAGCGGCGGTTGCCTTTTACGGCGGCATGATCGGCAAGTTCGCCGATGAGAAGCCGAAATGCCCGCTTCAGATGCATTTCGGCGAAAAGGACGACGGAATTCCAATGTCGGTCGTGGACGAGATCAAGAAGAAACAGCCGCAGGCGGAAACCTACACCTATCCGGACGCGCCGCACGGCTTCTACTGCGACGAGCGCGCAAGCTATCGCAAGGAAGCCGGCGATCTCGCCTGGAAGCGGACACAAGAATTTCTCGCCAAGCATATGAAGAAATAGAGCGCGATCCGCGGTCGGCGGAGCGCGAACCTCTACAAACGAACTGGTCCCCGCTCGCACGGGGACCAGCGTTTACTTATCCCGAGAAAATCAGGCCGGCGCGCCTTGCGTCAGTTTGGCGCCGGTGCCGATCGGACAGGACACTCCGGTACCGCCGAGCCCACAATAGCCGAACGGATTTTTCGCCAGATACTGTTGGTGATAGTCCTCGGCGAAATAGAACTCGGGCGCATCGACGATCTCGGTGGTGATCGCACCGTAACGCTTCTTCTTCAGCTCCTGCTCGTACATGGCTTTCGATGCCTCCGCCGCCTGACGCTGCGCGGCATTGTACGTATAGATGCCGGACCGATATTGGGTGCCGACGTCGTTACCCTGACGCATGCCCTGCGTCGGGTCGTGGTTTTCCCAGAACGCTTTCAGCAACGTCTCGTAGGAAATCTTTTTCGGATCATAGACGACGAGCACCACCTCGTTGTGGCCCGTACGGCCCGAGCAGACTTCCTCATAGGTCGGGTTTGGCGTCATGCCGCCGGCGTAGCCTACGGCGGTGACATAAACTCCATCACCTAATTCCCAGAATTTGCGCTCGGCGCCCCAGAAGCAGCCGAGTCCGAACAGCGCCTTCTCGAAGCCCTCCGGATAGGGCCCCTTGAGCGAGTGATGATTGATGAAATGCTCGTTGGCGGTGCGGATCTGCGTGGCGCGTCCCGGTAACGCCTCGCTTGGTGTAGGCATGGCAACTTTCTTGAAGCCGAACATGCTTGGTTCTCCTGCAAACGTTGCCCGTAATATATGTCGCCGGGCGGCCCGCCGAAACGGCTGGCGTCATCACGTCTCGGAAAGTCCGCCGTTACCCCCGGCCGGGCCGAATTTTAGGACCGCGCGTAGCCGATCAACGGCTTTTTCTTCCGTCCTAGCAGAAGCAAGATAATGCCAAGCCCGCCCAACAGGCCCCAGCTTGGCGCCGCCAGAATGGTCACCATCAGGGGGTCCCACAGGTAGCCGCCGACATAAGACTGAATGGTCGGCTCAAGTCGTGCGAGACTGCCAGCGTTGACCAATTCCCACAGCGTCCGAACGCTGGTCAGAAAGAGCCTGTTGCCGGCGATCGACTTTGTACCGTCATAGATCAACAGGATAAAGCCGGCGGCCAGGCAGACCAGACCGACAAAGCGTAGGAGGAAACGGATCATGGCCACCGATCCTAGAATCATTCGTACGTAGGGGCACCCGATTAACCCGCGTGCCTTTTTCATTCAACCGTACCTTAGCGGTAATCGCCTTCTCTTGAGTCATTACGGTTGCATCCGCTAACGTCGAACGGCCGGGCAATCCGGTCGCATGGAGTACCAATGCCCGCCAAGCCCCCCGGCCGCACTCGGCCGACCTTTACCGACCAGGAAGCCCTGCAATTTCACAGCATTGGCCGGCCGGGCAAACTGGAAGTCATTGCCACCAAGCCGATGGCAACCCAGCGCGACCTGTCGCTGGCCTATTCGCCGGGCGTGGCGGTGCCGGTTCTTGCGATCGCCGAGGATGAGTCCCGCGCCTACGACTACACGACCAAAGGCAATTTCGTTGCGGTGATCACCAACGGAACCGCGATCCTCGGGCTTGGCAATCTCGGCGCTCTCGCAGCGAAGCCGGTCATGGAGGGTAAGGCCGTTCTGTTCAAACGCTTTGCGGATATCGATTTAATCGATCTCGAGGTTTCTTCCGAAGATCCCGACGAGATCATCAACTGCGTAAAGCTCCTGGGCAAAGGCTGGGGCGGCATCAATCTCGAAGACATCAAGGCGCCGGAATGTTTCGTGATCGAGCAACGCCTGCGCGAGCTCATGGACATTCCCGTTTTTCACGACGACCAGCACGGGACTGCCATCATCGCCGCCGCTGGCCTGCTCAATGCGCTCTATCTGACCGGCCGCGAGATCCCGACCACCAAATTGGTCTGCAACGGAGCGGGCGCTGCCGGGATAGCGTGCCTCGAACTCCTCAAGGCGATCGGCTTCAGGCCCGAGAACCTGATCCTCTGCGACACGAAAGGCGTGATCTATCAGGGTCGCAAGGATGGCATGAACCAGTGGAAGTCCGGCTACGCCGTGAAGACCTCCGTGCGGACGCTCGCCGAGGCACTCGATGGCGCCGACGTTTTCTTCGGCGTCTCGGTCAAGGGCGCGGTGACGCAGGAAATGGTGAAGAAGATGGCGCCAAAGCCGATCATCTTCGCCATGGCCAATCCGGATCCGGAGATCACGGCCGAGGAAGTCGCCGCTGTGCGCGACGACGCCATCATGGCAACAGGCCGCTCCGACTATCCGAACCAGATCAACAATGTGCTCGGCTTCCCCTACATCTTCCGTGGCGCGCTCGACGTGCGCGCCTCCGCCATCAATATGGAAATGAAGATCGCCGCAGCGCGCGCCCTCGCCGAGCTCGCGCGCGCGGACGTGCCCGATGAAGTTGCCAGCGCATACGGCGCGCGGCCGAAATTCGGACCCGACTACATCATTCCTGTGCCGTTCGATCCGCGGCTGATCTCATTCGTTCCTCCGGCGGTAGCGCAGGCGGCCATGGATACCGGCGTCGCGCGCAAACCGATCGTCGATATGGACGCGTATCGCCATCAGTTGAACGCGCGGCGCGATCCGATCGCCGGCACTCTCGTGCACGTGTTCGACCGGCTGCGCCGCCAGCCCAAACGCGTCGTCTTCGCCGAGGGCGAAGAGGAGCAGGTAATCCGCGCGGCAGCGAGTTTCGTGCACCAGGGCCTGGGCACAGCTCTGCTGGTCGGACGCGAGGATCGCGTGCGCCAATCGGCGCAAGAGAACGGCATCGAACTCGGCGAAGGGATCGAGGTCGTCAACGCGCGGCTGTCTACGCGCAATGCCTCATATATCAACTACCTCTATGAACGGCTGCAGCGGCGCGGTTACCTGGTGCGCGACTGCCAGCGGCTCGTGAATCAGGATCGCAATCATTTCGCGGCCTGCATGGTGGCACTCGGCGATGCTGACGCGATGGTGACAGGTGTTACCCGCAACTTCTCTGTCGCGCTCGAAGACGTCCGCCACGTCATCGATCCCAAGCCCGGGCATCGGGTGATCGGCGTGTCGGTGGTCGTGGCACGCGGGCGCACCGTTCTGGTGGCCGATACCGCTGTCACCGAAATGCCTACGGCGCAGGAGATCGCCGAAATCGCCGTTGAAGCCGCCGGCGTTGCGCGCCGGCTTGGCTACGAGCCCCGCCTCGCGCTGCTCGCGTTCTCAACATTCGGTCATCCGCAGGGCGAGCGTTCCGCCCGCGTGATCGAGGCGGTGAAAATTCTCGACGGCAAGCGCGTCGATTTTGAATACGACGGCGAGATGGCCGCCGACGTAGCACTCAATCCGGAGCTCATGACCGCCTATCCGTTCTGCCGACTTTCCGGACCCGCCAACGTGCTGGTCATGCCCGCATTCCACTCGGCATCAATCTCGACGAAGATGCTGCAGGAACTCGGCGGAGCTATGGTGATTGGTCCGCTGCTGGTCGGGCTTGATCGCCCGGTGCAGATCGTCCAACTCGGCGCGAAAGACAATCAGCTCGTGAATATGGCCGCGCTCGCCGCCTATAATGTCAGCGGCTAGGTTAATAGAGACACGGAGACACCGTTGAGCAAACCCCTGTCCGGCGTGATCGCCGCCATCGCTACACCGGTCGACGAAACCGGTGCGCCCGACCTCAGGCGCGCCATCAATCTGGCGCGCTACCTGCTGGACAATGGCTGCGATGGGCTCAACGTGCTCGGCACGACCGGCGAGGCGACGTCCTTTTCCGTTGACGAACGCAAAGGCGTGATGGACGCCTACAAGGCGAACGGCCTGCCGATGTATCGACTGATGGTCGGCACCGGCGCTGCTTCCGTCACTGACGCGGTTGCGCTCACCCGCCACGCGGCCGACCTCGGCTTCGGCGGTGCGCTGGTCTTGCCGCCATTTTACTACAAGGGCGTACCCGATGACGGGTTGGTCGCCTATGTCGAAACCCTGGTGAAGGCGACCGAGCAAAAGCCGATCCCGATCTATCTCTATCATTTCCCGGCCATGTCCGGCCTGCCGTGGCACGTGGCGCTGATCCGTCGGCTGCTCGATTCATCCTCCTCCCGCATCGCCGGGCTGAAAGACTCCTCCGGCGACATGGCCTATGCCCGCTCGGCTGCGGCCATTTCGAAGAATTTTGCGGTATTTCCTTCAACCGAAGCCTGTCTGCTCGAGGCGCGCCGCGGCGATTTCGCCGGGTGCATCTCCGCGACCGCCAATCTCAATGCTGATCTCTGCGCGCGGGCCTGGAGCGAGGGCGATACGACCGCGCTCGATGCGGCTGTCACCATACGCAAGCTCTTCGATGGCAAGCCGTTGGTCCCCGGCGTGAAGGCGCTGCTCGCACATATACATGGCGAACCCGGCCTGTCGCGGGTAAGGCCCCCGCTGGCGCCCTTCTCTGCCGCCGATCGAGCATCGGTCATTGCCGGGCACGACGCGGTGCGAGCCAAGCGAGTGGCCTGAAGCAAGACGCTTACGGACGTTGACGCCCGCGTGTCGCCTCTCTATAAGCCTCAGCCTTGGCGGCGACCGGTGTCACCGTCCCTAACTTCTTGTAAATCTTAGATGCTTTCGCGGACTATCCGCCGGGAGCACCAGCTGCGAATGAGAGAGTAATGGCCAATACTAAATCAGCCCGCAAAGCCACGCGCGTGATCGCACGTCGCACCGAAGTGAATAAAGGCCGCCGCGCGCTGCTGCGCCGTTCGATGCGCAGGGTCGAAGAGGCGATCCAAAGCGGTGATCGCAATGCGGCCCTGGCGGCATTCAAGGCGGCTGAGCCGGTTATCATGCGCGCGGCGCAGCGCGGCGTCGTTCACAAGCGCAATGCCAGCCGAAAAGTTTCGCGCCTTGCCCATCGCATTGCCAAACTCGGTAAGTAGTTTCGGCGATATCAGCGCGCCAAGATTTTTTCCTCAGAATTTATGTATCTCGGAATAATCTGCTGAGAATCCATGTATAAAGACGTGCACCGCGCCGACATTTTACTGTCGGCCGGAGTATCGATGTAGTTAAAACGTCATCGCAGCGTCAGAGAAATTTGCTCGGCTCCGAATTGTTGATCGAAATTCGTCCCATCACCCGTCGACGTCGGCAGCAACGGGGTTTTCAAGATGGGAGTTACCCAAAAATTCGCACAGATTTTTTTCCGGGAAGATAACGACTTAACAGGAAAGCGTGGCAGGGACCCAAAAAACGCATATGTGACAGGCTTTTTTGGCAACCGGTAATTTCTAAATTATTTTGGTGTTTTAGCGTCTCCAATAGAGTTTTTCAGCGTCGAAAATTCGCGAGACTCCAACACGTTGGGTCCGGCGGGACAGTGGCGCTACCGCCACACCTGCTTGAATTGTGGTTACGCTTACCGCCACGTGCGCAAATTTCATTGCGAGCGACCTTCGCTCGTGTATCTTCAAAAACACGCACGGGAATTCTACGCGCGCGCTCAGAAACAAGGTTCCACTTCACGCTCATCGGTGGATGAGAACGGCTTTGGTTTGTCCGTCGTGAGTGTCTGGTCAGTTGCGTCAAAGCGTTGGAGCAGTATTCGATTTAAGAGTGAGTTCGGTTGCGGCACTTCAAGTCTTAAAAAGGCCTGCACCGATAGACGTAAAAACAAAACCACAGGGCGGAAGCCCGAGTCATTCGAGGGGTGATGTCATGACAGGCGCAGGGACAGTGTCGGCGACCAATTTTTCTGGCGTCGGATGGGTGTCGTCCAATACATGTTCGTGCGTCGCTGAGACCCGCGTTTCCGGTCAGTCAGCTTCGTTGTCATACATCGTTGATTTCAGCCGCCATAAGTCCCGTACGGCGTCCGCTTTTGCGATCGGGACCCGAGGCGCTACTCCGCCACCCGTGGGCTGAAGGCGCAACGCTCCTCGACTTTTCGTCGATGCGTTCTGCCGGACCTTGCTACTGCGGTGGAGAACGCATCTCCAGATCATCAAGCGAGTGTTGTTGAGTCCCGTTACCGGCGTGTTGGCAGTGTGCTGTCAGGCCGGAGCAACCGAGTCCGCCCAACCTTATAAATCGGATCGAGAACAAATTAATGTCGAACGGGGAGCAGGAGAGCTGGTCGCGGGTCAAAGAACGCTTGCGCGCAGAGGTCGGTGACGACGTCTATTCGAGCTGGTTCGCGCGCATGGACCTGGAAGCGATCGAGGAAGGTGCGGTACGCCTGTCAGTGCCGACCCGCTTCCTCAAAAGCTGGATTCAATCGCATTATGCGGAACGCGTTTTGGCCTGTTGGCAGGCCCAGGACGACAAGGTCACCCGCGTCGAGTTGATCGTGCGCTCGGCGGTCCTGAGGTCCGCGATGTTGCCCAAGGCCAAACCCGACATCGGCGTCGGCGATATGGGCACGCGTTATACGAACGGCAACGGAAACGGCCGGCCGCTGATGGCGGGCGACCCGAGCGTGCATGAGGCGCTCGGAGGCTCACCACTCGACCCGCGTCTGACATTCGACACGTTTGTCGTTGGCCGTTCCAACACCCTCGCCCATGCCGCCGCCAAACAGGTCGCGAGCGCCAAGCGTGGCGACCCGGTGATGTTCAATCCGCTTTACATCCATTCTGGCGTCGGCCTCGGTAAGACGCACCTGTTGCAGGCGGTGACTTGGGCCGGCAATGCAGCGGGTGAGCGAAAGGTGCTCTACCTGACAGCCGAGAAATTCATGTACGGTTTTGTCTCGGCGTTGCGCACGCAGACCGCCCTCGCCTTCAAGGAAGCTCTGCGCGGAATTGGCGTGCTGGTCATCGACGACCTGCAATTCCTGCAAGGCAAATCGACCCAAGCTGAGTTCTGTCACACGCTCAACGCTCTGATCGACGCGGGTCGTCAGGTGGTCATCGCCTCCGATCGCCCGCCGTCCGATCTTGAGAGCCTCGACGATCGCGTGCGCTCGCGGCTGGCCGGTGGGTTGGTCGTCGAAATGGGGCCGCTCGGCGAGGAACTGCGGTTTGAAATTCTCAAGGCCCGCGTTCTGGCAGCGCGTGCACATCACCCGGCCTTCGACGTACCTCTGCCGGTGCTTGGCTACATTGCGAAGACCGTCACCCACAATGGCCGCGATCTGGAAGGCGCGCTCAATCGGCTGCTCGCCCATAATAAGCTCACGGGTCATGCCGTGACGCTCGAAATGGCCGAGCGCGAGGTGCGCGATCTGATCCGGCCGCAGGAGCCAAAGCGGGTCAAGATCGAGGACATCCAACGGGTCGTGGCGCGCCAATATAATGTGAGCCGTTCCGACCTGCTGTCGTCGCGACGCACCGCGAACGTCGTGCGACCGCGACAGGTCGCGATGTATCTCGCAAAGACCCTCACCTTGCGGTCGCTGCCGGAGATCGGCCGGCGTTTCGGCGGGCGCGATCACACGACGGTCTTGCACGCGGTGCGCAAGATCGAAGGCCTAGTCGGCAACGACATGGCTCTTGCCGAAGAAATTGAGATTCTGAAGCGGCAATTGCAGGAATAGGCTGGCGCCTACAATCGGAGCAAGGCCCCGTCCGCGGTTCGGGCGGGGCCTTTTTGCTGTGTAGAGGGTTGTGGACGCCTGGGGATATGCCACCGCGCCCGAAACCCGCCCTTGCGAAAAACGCGCGCTTTCGTCACCTTTGCTCCCCGGCTTCGCATTCCGCGAGCGCCGGCTTGCCGTTGCGCCTGGTCTCAGGGTCGTTTCGAAGGCGCCGGAGCGGGATTTTCATGAAAGTTACCGTAGAGCGTGCAGAACTTTTGAAGTCGCTTGGCCACGTCCATCGCGTGGTCGAGCGGCGCAATACCATTCCAATTCTCGCGAACGTCCTGGTGAAGGCTGACCGCGGCAAGCTGAGCCTGAAGGCAACAGATCTCGATCTGGAAGTGACGGACTCGACCGCGGCCGAGGTTTCCCCCGGCGGTTCGACGACCGTGCCGGCCCACATGTTCTACGATATCGTGCGCAAACTGCCTGATGGCGCGCAGATCGTGCTAGAAGGATCGGGCGACCGTGCCGTGCTTTCGCTGCGCGCGGGCCGCTCGCGCTTCACGTTGCAGACGCTGCCGGAGAGCGATTTTCCCGATCTCGCCGCCGGCGAAATGAGTCATTCCTTCAAGCTTGCCGCCGCCGATCTCAAACGGCTGATTGACAAGACGCAGTTTGCGATCTCGACCGAGGAGACGCGCTACTACCTCAATGGCATCTACCTCCACACCGCGGGCACCGCGAAGTCTCCGACCTTGCGCGCGGTGGCAACCGACGGGCACCGCCTCGCCCAGGTAGATCTGGCCCTGCCGCAAGGCGCCGCGGGAATGCCGGGCATCATCGTGCCGCGCAAAGCGGTCGGCGAAGTCCAGCGCCTGATCGAGACGGGCGAAGGAGATGTTGCCATTGAGCTCTCCACCGGAAAGATCCGCTTCACCATCGGCAATGTGGTGCTCACATCCAAACTGATCGACGGCACCTTCCCCGACTACGCGCGGGTGATTCCGGTCAATAACGACAAGAGCCTGGTCGTCGACAAGAAGGATTTCGAAGCCGCCGTCGATCGCGTTTCAACGGTGTCGAGCGAACGTGGACGAGCGGTCAAGCTATCCATTACTGGCGGGCGGCTTGTGCTGTCGGTGACCAATCCCGACTCGGGCAGCGCGACCGAAGAGATCGAGGTGGAGTATGAGGCGGACCCGCTCGATATCGGTTTTAACTCGCGCTACCTGCTCGATATCGCCGCTCAGATCGAGGGTGAAGTCGCCGTGCTCAAGCTCGCCGATCCGGGCTCGCCGACCTTGATCCAGGATAAGGATGCGAAAGGCGCGCTATACGTGCTGATGCCGATGCGGGTGTAAGCGCCAAAGCGCGTTTACATTCCGATGGCCGGGCTTGTCCCGGCCATCGGCGTCTTCGATATTGCGCACTGCCCGATAACCTGATGTCCGGCGCAGGCCGGCATGACGAGTATCGATGACCGCGGCGTTTATTCGACGTCTGACGCTAACTAACTTCCGCAGCTATCACGCCGCGCAAGTTGCGCTCGACCGCGCCGGGCCGGTGGTGCTGACGGGGGCCAACGGCGCCGGCAAAACCAATCTGGTAGAGGCAATTTCTCTCCTTGCGCCGGGCCGCGGATTGCGCCGCGCGACAATGGAAGAACTGGCTTTCACCGAGGGCGATGGGGCATGGGCCGTCTCCGCCGAAATCGAAGGCATGCTCGGACTTGCGACACTGGGCACAGGCATCGAACCGCCCGCAAATGAGGAATCCGCCCCCGCGCGCCGCTGTCGCATCGATCGCGAGAGCGTCGGATCGGCGACGGCATTTGGCGATCACCTGCGCGTCGTATGGCTGACGCCGGCCATGGACCCGCTCTTCAATGGTCCCGCCTCCGAACGACGCCGCTTCCTTGACCGGCTGGTTCTTGCGGTCGACGCGCAGCATTCGAGCCGGGTCGCTGCGCTCGAGCGTTCGTTGCGTTCGCGCAATCGTCTTTTGGAAGATTCTCCCGGCGACTCGCATTGGCTCGACGCGATCGAACATGAAACAGCCGAGGTGGCCGTGGCAGTTGCCGCCGGTCGGGCGGAAACCGTCAACCGCCTGTCTGCCGCTCTTGGTGCAGCGCGTGCACAAGCACTTGAATTTCCGCAGGCAGAGATAGAGTTACAAGGCTGGATGGAGCAACTATTGCCCGATCACAGTGCAGTCGATATCGAGGATCGTTATCGCGCGCTGTTGAAGGAAAATCGCGCACGCGACGCAGCGGCCGGGCGAACGCTCGATGGGCCGCATCTTTCCGATCTCGTCGTGCGTCACGCATCCAAGAATATTCCCGCTGAGGATGCCTCAACGGGCGAACAAAAGGCGCTACTCATTCGCCTCGTGCTTGCGCATGCCGGTTTGATCAAACAGATGACCGGCTTTGCGCCGCTGCTGTTGCTCGATGAAGTGGTGGCTCATCTCGACCCGGCGCGGCGCTCGGCGCTCTACGACGCGCTTTCCTCATTGGGCGCGCAAGTCTGGATGACCGGTGCGGACCCTGTCGCGTTCGGTGAAATCATCGGACGCGCGCAGGTGTTCCTCATTCGCAACGGGACAGTGGAACCCGCGCCGGAGCGGTTCCAAAACTAGCCCTCACATTTTGTTAATCGCGAAAGATCAAATCTTCGATAACAGGAACCATCACCGAGCGTTCGCCTTTATCGTATGTGAGCACGTCAGGGCATTGTCATGAGTACGGATGAGGCAATCGATCGAGTAAAGAGGGAACTCAATCGTGCGTTTGACAGAACGCATGCCGATCTCGAGCGCGTTGAAATTCTGGCCGCTGGCCTTACTGCATTCAGCAGACCGATTCCGCCTTACGAGCCGCGGTTCCGCCACCTGCAGCGACCCGGTCTCTCGGCACACGAGTTGCCGTCGAATCGAAAATCGCGGTCCTGATTCTCCCTTTTTGAGCGCGAATACTGGCGCGTAGACCTCCAGTGACAGGCCTGATTCGGTCCAAAAACGGGACGAAAAAAGTGGGGATTTTTGAGACCGCGGCCCTTTAAAAAACGCTGCTAAATCAACATATTAAAGCTACTTACTTTACCCTGTACGAGGCCCTGTTTTCGTGTCAGACCAACCACTCATTCCGACTCATTTTTTGACTCGATTCGAGGGTGCCGCTTATGGCTGAACCAGCCCGCAAAAACCCATCCGAGTATGGCGCCGAGTCGATCAAGGTCCTCAAAGGCCTGGATGCCGTACGCAAGCGGCCGGGCATGTATATTGGTGACACCGACGACGGCTCTGGCCTCCACCATATGGTCTATGAGGTGGTGGACAATGCCATTGACGAGGCGCTGGCAGGTTTTGCCACTGAAGTTGCAGTGACTCTCAACCCTGACGGGTCCTGCACTGTCCGAGACAACGGACGTGGCATCCCCACCGACATTCACAAAGGCGAAGGCGTATCTGCGGCCGAAGTCATCATGACCCAGCTGCATGCTGGCGGAAAATTCGACCAGAACGCTTACAAAGTGTCCGGCGGATTGCACGGCGTGGGCGTATCCGTGGTTAATGCGCTCTCGACCTGGCTGAAGCTCACGATCTGGCGCGACGGCAAGGAACATTTCATGGAGTTCCGCGATGGCGTCGCGAAGGCTCCGCTGAAGGCAAAAGGCGACGCAAAGAACCTGCGCGGCACCGAGGTGACCTTCCTCCCCTCGCCCAAAACCTTCACCATGGTCGAATTCGACTTTGCGACACTTGAGCATCGCCTGCGCGAGCTAGCGTTCCTGAATTCCGGTGTCGCCATCATCCTTTCCGACCAGCGACACGCCGTCGAAAAGCGCGAGGAAATGAAATACGAGGGTGGCGTCGAGGCCTTTGTGAAGTTTCTCGATCGCAACAAGACCGCGCTCATCCCGAGCCCAGTCATGATCAAGGCCGAGCGCGACGGCATTACAGTCGAATGCGCGCTGTGGTGGAATGACGGCTACCATGAAAGCGTGCTCTGCTTTACCAACAACATTCCACAACACGACGGCGGCACGCATCTCGCCGGATTCCGCGGCGCGCTGACGCGTCAGATCACTCAATACGCGGAAACCGCCGGGTCCTCGCGCAAGGAAAAGGTCGCCCTAACGGGCGACGATTGTCGCGAAGGCCTGACCGCCGTTCTTTCCTGCAAGGTGCCCGATCCGAAGTTCTCGTCGCAGACCAAGGACAAGCTTGTTTCCTCGGAAGTGCGGCCGGTCGTTGAAAACGTCATCAACCAAGCTCTGCAAGACTGGTTCGAAATCCACCCGCAGGAAGCGAGAGTCATTGTCGGCAAGGTCGTTGAAGCGGCGGCTGCTCGCGAAGCGGCGCGCAAGGCCCGCGAATTGACCCGTCGCAAAGGTGCGCTCGATGTTTCGTCGCTGCCAGGCAAGCTCGCCGATTGTCAGGAGCGTGACCCGGCCAAGTCCGAACTGTTCATCGTCGAGGGCGACAGCGCCGGCGGCTCGGCCAAACAGGGCCGCAATCGGGAATTCCAGGCAGTATTGCCGCTGCGCGGCAAGATCTTGAACGTCGAGCGAGCGCGCTTCGACAAGATGCTGTCAAGCCAGGAGATCGGCACGTTGATCACTGCGCTTGGTACGGGCATCGGACGCGACGAATTCAATCCGGACAAGCTGCGCTACCACAAGATCATCATCATGACCGACGCGGATGTGGACGGCTCGCACATCCGCACCTTGCTGTTGACCTTTTTCTTCCGGCAGATGGAAGAGTTGATCAAGCGCGGCCACATCTACATTGCGCAACCGCCGCTCTACAAGGTCAATCGCGCAAAGTCTGAGCAATACCTCAAGGATGAGCGCGCGCTCGAGGACTACCTGATCGCGACCGGACTCGAGGAAGCGGTTTTGCGCCTTGCCTCCGGCGAGGAGCGCGCGCGTGCCGACTTGCGCAAGCTGGTCGAGGACGCACGCACGATCCGCAACATCCTCAACGGGCTACATAGCCGCTACAACCGCAAGGTCATCGAGCAGGCTGCGATAGCGGGTGTGCTTACGCCCAAAGTCACCGCCGATCTCAAGACCGGCTCCGCGGCCGCGGACTACATAGCCAAGCGGCTAGACGCGCTGGAAGATGAAACCGAGCGCGGCTGGAAAGGCACGTTCGATGAGAACGGCTTCCATTTCGAGCGCACGGTGCGCGGCGTTAAGGAAGTTGCTATCATCGATCAAGGGCTGCTCGGCTCGGCCGATGCACGCAAGCTGGACGAATTCGCACCGTCGCTGCAGAAGATTTTTCCGCGGCCCACGCCGCCGGCCATGCTTCGTCGCAAGGACGAAACCAGCGCGATCCACGGACCCGTCGGCCTATTCGAAGCGTTGGTCGGCGCCGGACGCAAAGGCCTCGCGCTGCAGCGTTACAAAGGCCTGGGCGAGATGAACCCGGAACAACTGTGGGAAACCACGCTGGATACCAATGCGCGGTCATTGCTGCAGGTGCGTATCAAGGAAGTCGACGAAGCCAACGTCCTTTTCGACCAATTGATGGGCGACCTCGTCGAGCCACGCCGACAATTCATTCAGGACAACGCGCTGACGGCGAGCGTGGACGTCTGACGTCGACGCTGGCCCCGCTCAGTTGCAGATCTTCTCGACGACCCAGCCGCCGTAGCCGTCCGGAACGCGTGTTTCCCGCCAGTAGCACCCACCGTAGTCGGCGAAATTGCCGTAGCAGCCGCCAAGCGCGCACCCACGCGTCCACGGCAGGTAGCCGATGTACCGTATCTGAGAGTTGCGGAAGACATTAGGCCCGATGAGATTGTCGCAGTCACCGCAATAAGGGACCTGTTCGACCACGCGAATGCCCGGGCCGAAGGGCTCGCCGCGACGGCAGCAGTCGCTGCCATACCAGACATGATGGGATCTCGAGCCATACGAACCGCGGTAAAGATCGGCAGCGTTAGCCGCCCCCGCCAGCGAAACAAACAGCCCTAACGCCAGTACTCCCAATACGATCTTACGCATGAGTGCACCCTGATTGAAAAACCGTAGCGATCATATCCGGAATGCTCCGGGAGGTATCCGGAAAATCTCGGCATAGTTATCGCGGCAAATTTACTCTTATGACGTGAGTTTCGCGCCGAGGGTCAGGCCAATGATTAACGCGCCGAGGAACAAGACAACGAATATCCCGAATAGCCATTGCGCGATGGTGGCTGAGGCCGCTTCGACATCAGTGAAGCCGAAAATGCCCGCGATCACTGCGATGATGAGGAAAATCAGAGCCCATTTCAGCATCGGCGACACTCCTGTTAACCAGTTTAGTCCCCGATAAAATGAGCGGGTGCGGGACGCGGTTCCAGGGTTACGGCGGCTTTGCCCCGCGCGTACCGGGATCGCGCGGTAACCAGTTGCCGTTGTCCGCGCGGGCGAGGAAATGACCGACCAGTTGATTGAAGAGATCCGCCTCCTCAAGATTCACGGCGTGGCCAGTCTTCGGCAGAATAGCCAGTCCGGAAGCGGATAGCGTGTCCTTCAGGAACAGACCCGGTTCGATACATCGCTCGTCCTCATCGCCGACGACGATCAGCGCGGGCATTTCCAGCTTTCGGATATCTGCTTCGAAATCGTAGAGCGAAGGACGCGCGCCCTGAAATCCGCGCGACATGTGCGCGGAGCCTTGCGCATCATGTTCGGCGAGTTGGCGGGAAAATTCGGCAAAGCCGCGCGGATCCTTGATCTCGAAGGTGATGCGGCTTGCGCTCCGGCCGTAGGTCTGCGCCACGGCGGCCGAGCCTTCTTTCTCAAATTGCACGGCGAGATCGCGCGAGCGTTTGTGAAAGCCTTCAGTGTACCAGCGCTCGCTTCCCGAGCCGGTACCGGCGAGAACGAGTGACCGCACACGCCCGGGATGATTGAGCGCGACTTGCAACGCGGTATAGCCGCCCATGGACAGTCCGATGAGGTGAGCGCGGTCGATCTGAAGGTGATCGAGCACCGTGACCGCGTCTCTCATGACGTGCATGTAGCTGTAAGCTGCCGGATCGCGCGGCACGTCGGACGGTCTGTACCCGCGTGCCGCATAGGTGATGCAGCGATAGCGCTTGCCGAACTCGCGCAGCTGCAGTTCCCAGCTGCGATGGTCGCCAGCAAATTCGTGCACGAACAGAATCGGCGTGCCCTGGCCGACTTCTTCGTAATAGAGCTTCACTTCGTCTGACGTGACTGCATAAGGCATCAGAACAAGTCCAGATATTCCTTTTGCTCCCAGGCCGTGACCTCCGGGTGATCACCCGCTTCTTTTCGGAAGCGGTCGACCTCCGCCGCCTTGATATGCACGTAGTAATCGACGAACGCGGTGCCCAATCCTGTGCGGAAAACGTCATCGGCGCGCAAGGCAGTCAGAGCCTCGTCGAGATTTTTCGGCAGCAGCGCCGCGACGGTTTCATAAGGTGTGTCGGCCGACGGACCGGGGTCTAGCCGCCGCGCGATCCCATCGAGGCCGGAGTAAATCTGCGAGGCCACGTAGAGATAGGGATTGGCGGCAGGTTCGCCGACGCGGTTTTCCAGCCGGGTCGCCGCCTCGCCCGGCTGTCCGAGCGCACGGATCATCACGCCACGATTGTCGCGCGCCCAGATTGCGCGATCGGGCGCGAGCGAGTTCGGCCGGTAGCGCTTGTAGCCGTTGACGGTCGGCGTCGTGAATACTGCGGCGGCGCGAGCATGGGCGAGAAGGCCCCCGAGGTAGTAGCGACCGACGGTGGACAATGCATCCGGATGATCGAATGCAAACGCGTTCCGGCCAGTTTTCGTTTCCAACAGTGATTGATGCAGGTGCCAGCCGCTCGACATGACATTCGGGAATGCCGGCCGGCACATGAAGCTTGCCAGATAGCCGTTGCGACGCGCGATCTGTTTTGTCGCTGCCCGAAACAGCACCATGCTGTCGGCGGCGGCGAGGCCATCTTCGGGGCGGAAGGTGAATTCGCACTGGCTCGGGCCGAGCTCGATTTCGACCGACCGCAGTGGCAAGCCAAGCTTTTCGATGCCACGCCGGAGAATCTCCAGAGCCGGATCGAGCATGTCGAAGCGGGATTCGGTCAGATACTGGTAGCCCTGCGTCAGCAGACTGACCAGCGGAGCCTCGGGCGGCCAGGTGGCGTCGGCGGGCGCGAGGCGTGGATTTTCCAGTTTGAACAGATGGAATTCCACTTCAAGCCCGGCCCGGAAGTTGAACCCGGCTTTCGCCAGGGCATTCACCGCATCTCGACAGCGCGCGCGAGTCGAAAACGGCACCGCCTTGCCGTTGCCGAAATAGATGTCACACAGCATCCAGCCCGTCTTATTTGCCCAAGGAAGAATGCGAAAGGTCGAGGGATCGGCGATCATCAAGAAGTCGCCTCCGCCCTGCATCTCGGTCATCGCGAAACCGCCGCCGCGGGTGAACACCGGATAAACGGTGCGGTGCGCGGTATCCTTTGCAAGCAGCGTCGTTGTCATTGTGACGCCGGCACGCATCGCGCTTGCGGCTTCGGATGCGAGCAGGGTCTTGCCACGCAAAACCCCATGCTGGTCGGCGAACGAGAACCGAACGACTTCCAGCTTTTCTTTTTTGATGATTCGCTCGACCTGTTCGGCGGCTTTAGCCTGCACGCCTGTCCACAAACCGTGGCGATCGACAAAACTGGAGGACTTACGCGGACGTGGATTCATCACCGGCCCTTCAGTTGCAATGGCCGGGTTGGCAAAACATCTTAATTCCCGTTCGTCCAGCTCGCAGCCTGGCGCTTGCTCGAATCGCTCTTCTGCCAGTAGTCCTGCCAATCGTCGGCGGGACCGATGCCGTCGATGGCCGCCGGACCCGTAATGCTCGCAGCTTGTTTCGGATCGAGCACCATGATCGGTCTTTCGCCCTTGCCCGACTTTTCAATCGCGTCCCGCAACAACTTTCGGTACGCGCTGATCGCCTTGTCGGACGTGCCAAGGTGCTCTGTCGTGCGATCCTGAATTGCGCCCATCGACTCGCAAGCCCACTGGTCGTGCACGTTAATGTCAGCACCCATTCCTGTGTAGGTCTCCTGCTCCTGTTCGTGCGGATCGAAGCCGTAGTCGTTGTTCTTGTTCTTGTTCGGGATGTAATCGGGCAACTGATAGAGCGCGAGCCGCTGGCGACGCATCTCGTCTTTGTCGATCGGCGCGCCGAAACTCGTGAAGATCGCATACCAATAGTGCTTCTCGTCATCGATCGGCACGTGCCACTGCGTGATCGTCATCTCGCGGCTCATCGGAATGATGAAGGCATTGGGAAACATCAGATTGGTCACGCGGACATGCGTGTTGCGATCGCTGATCTGCCGCAGCGTCACCAGCCGGAACCCGAACGCGGTCGGTTCGACTTCGATGCGCGGACGCGTGAACTCACGCATGATCCGGGACATCGGCATGTCGGAATCGCGTGAGGTGTCGCGGAATAATTTTCCATAGGCCTGACTCGGATCCTCGTCGTGAAAGAAGCGATGCAGGAATGACGTGTGGACCGGATCGATGCCGACCTCGAGCGACTGCAACCAGTTGCAATCGATCATGCCCTTGAACGCGAACGTATGACTGTCGGGAGCGATGAAGCAGTCGAAATGCGGAAGCGCCGGCGGCTCGCCGGGCCCGAGATAAGCGAACAGGATGCCGCTCTTCTCCACCACCGGATACGATTTCTGGCTGATGTTGGCGCAGAGATTGCTGTCGTCGGGTTCGGCCGGGGTCTCGAGACACTTGCCGTTGATATCGAACAGCCAGCCGTGAAAAGCGCAACGCAAGCCGCCATCTTCGAGACGGCCATATGCGAGGTCGGTCCCGCGGTGCGGGCAACGGCGACCGATCAATCCGTAGCGGCCACGTTCATCCCGGAAGACGACAAGATCCTCACCCAACAGGCGCACCGGTTTGATTGGACGATTGCCGGACAATTCGTCGACCAACGCCGCCGGCTGCCAATAGCGACGCAACAAGCTCCCCGCGGGTGTTCCGGCGACGGTCCGGGTAATGAGATCGTTCTGTTGAGTGCTCAACATGGCCGGCTGTCCCTCTTTTGCGCGGACAGACTTTATACGAAGTCAACCGAAGACAGAAAGGCGTGGTCGGGGCCCCAAAACGAAACGGCCGGCGCAGTGGCCGGCCGCAAGTTCAGTTGATGGAGGGATCAGTTGGGGCGGGTGGCCCAGCCCGTGTCCATGCGACGACGCCAGGCGGTCTGGCGCAGGCCCAGAAGGCGTTGCGCGGCTGTCTTGGCTTCCGCGCGGCTCGTCGCCGCGCATGTGCGATACTCGAGGTCGGCGACATGCGAGACCAACGGCGGTTTGCGGAAGAGTCGACTGAACGCACTGACGCCGCCGTTCAGCTTCAGGTCAGCGAGTGCGTTTGCGACGTTTGCGGAATGCCCGAAAGCAACAACACGGCCGGTCATCGTATGCCGAACTTCATAAACGCCAGGACCGATCGGCGCCTCGACGTGTTCGCCACTTTGCGCGTCGGGAAATCGTTTCCAATTGCTCCAGGTCTGAACCATGAAAAATCCTCAAAACTTCTGAATAAAGAGCGATCCAGCAACGCGACAAGTAATCATTCGTTCCGCTGGGTCAACTGGCGCTGTTGATAAATGGCTAATAGCGGCCGCAATTTGGCGGGTGGTAAATCCATGCATTTGCGGAAACGGTGCGATTAACGACGTAAGTCAATGCCCGGGCAGGACAATCACTTTCGGCTTTAGCGGGAGACTGGTCTTCGACACTACCAGCGATGGTACCTGCGCCATTTCGACCTCCCAGTCCTGCCGGACGCGCTGAAGAAACCGATCGAGTGTGTAAGCGCTGAAATAGTGCATCGGGATCATCAGCGGCGCCTTGAGCGCGTGCAGCACTTCGACCATGCCGTCGAGATCAAGCGTGTATGAACCGTCGACAGGCACCATGACAATGTCGATACGGCCGATCTCATTGAGCTGCTGCTGCGTGAGCGTGTGGTGCAGGTGGCCGAGATGCGCGATGCACAGATTGGCAATCTCGAAGATGAAGATTGAATTGCCGTGCCGTTCGGTGCCGCCTTCGAACGTGCGGATGTTTGTCGGCACGTTGCGCACGCGCACATCTTTATATTGCAGATCGACGCGGGCCGGCTTCTGGTCGTCCGCCCATCCGTGCAACACATATTTAATGCTCGGATCCGGCGCCAACGTGTAGTGCGTCGAGTGTGCGTGGTTCATGGTCGCGATGTCGGGCACAAGCGACGGTCTTACATAATCATTGTAGTCGGTGGCGACGCGGACCAACTGCGGGCTTTCGATCAGAAAGGTCGAATGCCCGACATAGGTCAGCCGAGCTTGATCACGCTCAAGCGCGGCGAGCCGCAAGGCGGCGTTTTGCAGGAACGGGGGCCGCGCCGCGACCAGACCCGGGCAACTCTGCATCATCTCAGGCTTGCCAGGCGGAGGCGCGGCCCCTTGCGCGTGAGCTAACGTCGCGGTTGCAACCACAACCGCTGCGGCAAGGAACGATGATGCGTGATGCATGAGATTGTCCGCACAATTATGCCGCGGAAATCTGACACGGTTCTGCGACGCTTGCTACCGGGCTCACGCGCAAATGAAGAGCGGCGCCCGAAGGCGCCGCCAGTTTGTCGCGGCCTCGCGTGAGCGTTCAGAATTGTTCGAAATAACGTCGATCTCGCATCGACACGATGATTCCTTTTGGCGTCACAACCAGCCAGCGTCCGTCCTGTCGCTTGATTTGTTCGACCGGACCTAGGCCAGGCAGCGGCGCCCCGGGCACGACCTGATAAATGTCGCCATGCCCCTGCACATAAACGAAGCCGTCGCGAGTCTCGCGGATCGTCCAGTCGGGTACGATCGACAGGCGCGGCTGCATTGCAGTGGCGGCGGGTTCAAGGCGTGCAGCCGGAAGTGGTGTGGGTGGCGCCGCCTGCGTCTGCGGCGGCACAGATCCCGTGACGTTCGCGGTTTCGCGATTGAGTCGCTCGCTGATCTTGGCGATCTGACTGGACGCCGACCGGTTGGCAGTATCCAGGCTCGCCTTCAGGCTGGTGATTTCCTTGGTCAGACGCGCAACGGATTGCTGCATCGCCTTGTTCTCTTCGACGGCGGCAACGTCGACGGGCGGCGCTTTGGAGAAACCGCCAGTGGTCGCCGCGCCGGTCACTGCCCCGATCACGGCCGCGATCGCCACCGATGCAGCGAGGAGTGCGTAACGTTTATGGCGTGGGCGGAATACGAAACGAGGACGCTTCGGGGCGGTGAATTCGACAAGACTGAAAGATGTATTCTCCCGCACGGTCCCGGCCGACGATGCTTCTGTTTCCTCGGGAGGTGACGCTGCAACAGAGTTGGTCGCCTGACCCAACTCTACCGGCGAGATTGATGGAGATTCCACGGCAGGCAATTCGATCCTGCGCTGAGGTTGCTCTGGTGTGCTATCTGGATTTGCCACCGCTTCGCCATCGGCAGCCTCGTTCGGCTTACGCTTTTCCATTGCCATACGTCCCCGATTGGTCGTTCACCAATCGGTAACTACGTTCGGTTACCAATTGGTTACCGATCGCTTGTCGATGGCCGCGCGTCATATTTATCAATCGCCGACCTTACAGCCCGTATAAACGTCGCAGCGTGCGACAGCGGTCGCCGTGAGGTGCCGGGACCGGCATCTCACCCAATTCACCAACAAACTTTAAAAAATCAGCTCTATACCGGCAGGCCGTTTTCGGCCGCGCGTGCTTTCAATGAACCGGCAGGCCGCGCGCCGATGTGCTGAATGACTTCGGCGGCCGCGAGTGCGCCTAACCGCGCGGCGGTACGATGATCCTTGCCGCGCGCCAGCCCGACGAGAAAGCCGGCCGCAAAAAGATCGCCGGCGCCGGTGACGTCCGCTACCTGCGCGACCGGTTCGGCCGGTACGGTCTCGACCGCATTACGCGACACCACCACGCAGCCCTTTTCGCTGCGTGTCACCACGGCAAGTCTCGCGTCCTCGCGCAGCATCTTAACCGCACTGTCGAAATCAGAAGTCTCATAGAGACTGTGCAGCTCGCGCTCGTTGGCGAACAGGAGATCGATGGTGCCTTTGCGGACCAGATCGAGAAACTCGCCGCGATACCGGTCGACGCAGAAGGCATCGGACAATGTCAGCGCGACATGCCGACCGCTTTTGTGTGCAATATTTGCCGCCTTCACGAAAGCTTCCTTTGCCTGCGGCGGATCCCACAAATATCCCTCGAGATAGGTGAGCGCAGCGCTTGCCACCTGCGTCTCATCGATGTCGTCAGGCTTCAGATCCTGCGCGGCGCCCAGATAAGTGTTCATGGTGCGCTCACCATCCGGCGTCACCATGATGTAGCAGCGCGCCGTTGATGGGCCGCCGTTGGCCGCCTTAGTGTCGAAGGCGACATTGGCTGCGCGAATGTCGTGGGCGAATGCACGGCCGAGTTCGTCGTCCTTGACCTTCCCGACAAACGCCGCCCGTGCACCGAAACTGGCGACACCGACAATGGTGTTGGCTGCCGATCCACCCGAGCTCTCGACCGCCGGCCCCATCGCCGCGTAGATGGTCTGCGCGCGCGCCTCGTCGATCAGGGCCATGGTGCCCTTCTGCATCCCCTGCTTCACGAGGAAATCGTCCTCGGCGCGGGCAATGACGTCGACAATGGCGTTGCCGATGCCGAGCACGTCATAACGAACGGAAGTCATGTGCAATCCCCGTAATGGCGCGCGCACTATATCGGCGGAATGCGCGGCGGCAAGCGTGAGTGCTTCACAGGTGACGGGCGCTTGCCCACCGGCCTAGAGTGGCGCGCAGGGAATCACTTCATGTCGCTGGCGCGCGATATCACCACGGTTGGCAGCGGCACCCTGATGTCGCGGTTGCTGGCCTATCTGCGCGATGCCTGGATCGCGGCTCTGCTGGGCGCCGGGCCGCAATCGGAAGCCTTCTTTGCTGTGCTGCAGGTGGTGAATTTTTTTCGTCGCCTGTTGTCGGAAGGCGCGCTCAACAGCGCCTTCGCGCCGATCTGGCTCAAGCTGCGCGCCGGTGACGACGGCGCAGTCAATGCCAATCGCTTCACCTGGCGAGTTTTGCTCGCGATGTTCTGCATCGCCGGCTTCATCGCGCTGCTCGTGATTTTCGTCGCTCCGGCCGTCATCGCCATCATCGCGCCGGGTTTTGATCGGGAACGCCGGTCTCTGGCCGCATTCCTCCTGTTTATGGTCGCGCCCTACTTCGTGCTTGTGGGACTGGTGGCAGTGATTGCTGCAGCGCTCAACGCCGAGGGCCGGGTGGCCGCCGTTGCCGTCAGCACAATATTGTTCAACCTCGCGATGATCGTCGCGCTCGCGATGCTGCCGCATGGTGCCATCGAGCAGTTTTACGCCACCGCCTGGCTCGCGTTCGCGATCAGTGTTGCCGGGTTCGCACAACTCGCATTGACGATGACGGTCTGGTTATGGAGCGGCAAGCGCTGGCGACGTCCTCGCGCGCACTCTGCAGACCAGACCGAGACATTCTTCAGACGCGCCCTGCCTGGTTTGATCGCGGCCGGCATGCCGCAACTGAAACTGATCGCGATAACCGCCATCGCGTCCGCGTCTCCGGCGGCGGTGTCGTGGCTTTACTACGCAAACAGGCTCTACGAGCTTCCGCTCGGCGTCGTGTCTGTTGCGATCGCGGCGGTGATCGTGCCGCGTATTGCGTCCAGTGCCACCGCCGGCGATGAGCGTGCGCTCGCCGCGGCTCAATCGCGTGCTTACGAAGTCGCGCTCGGCCTCGCGCTTCCGGCCGCGGTGGGCTTTGCCCTGCTCGCCCATCCGATTGCCGGCGGGTTGTTTGAACGCGGAGCGTTTGGCCCCCAGGATACGGCGGCAGTCGCTGCAGCGCTGGCGGCGATCAGCGCCGGATTGCCCGGTCACGTCCTAGAAAAGGTATTTGGCGCCGTCTCCTTTGCGCATGAAGATACCAAAACGCCGATGTTTGCGGCCTTATGCGGCCTCGTTGCCGCGATCGTCGGCGGCGTGCTGCTGTTCACCCACTATGGTCACATCGGTGCGGCGGCCGCATTCGCTGCCTCAGGCTGGGTCGGCGCCTCGGTGCTCGGTAGCATTCTCTATCGGCGCGGCTGGCTGCGGCTCGATCATGAAGCCAGGCGCCGGCTGCCCCGGATCGCAGTGGCGACGGTGGCCATGGGACTTGCAATCGGTTTTGGAGCCCTCGCTGTCCTGCGCCTATTTCCGGTGGCCGAAGCGTCCTCATTTGGTCGTCTCATCACGCTGCTGGCCCTGGTGCTCCTTGGCCTCGTCATTTATGGCGCCGTGCTGCACATGCTTGGCGTTGCAAAGCTCCGCGAAATCGCTTCGGAAATACGCTCGCGCGCGTAAGGCCCTTGCGCCGCGCGCCTTCGCCGTGGCATGGCTCCGCGCGCAATCGAAGAGGGCGGATGATGGCGTTCAAGGAACGCGTATTTTCGGGCGTACAGCCGACCGGCAACCTTCATCTCGGCAACTATCTCGGCGCGATTACCAAGTTCGTCGCGCTGCAGGATCGTTATGACTGCATCTATTGCGTCGTAGACCTGCACGCCATCACGGTCTGGCAGGATCCGAGCGAATTGCCGCGTGCCACGCGCGAAGTGACCGCTGCGTTCCTTGCCTGCGGAATCGACGCCAAGAAGCACATCATCTTCAACCAGAGCCAGGTCGCCGAACACGCCGAACTCGCCTGGGTGTTCAATTGCGTCGCCCGTATCGGCTGGCTCAATCGCATGACGCAGTTCAAGGAGAAAGCCGGCAAGGATCGAGAGAACGCTTCGGTCGGCCTTTACGTCTACCCCAACCTCATGGCCGCCGACATTCTCGTCTATCGCGCAACGCATGTGCCCGTCGGCGAAGACCAGAAACAACATCTCGAACTGTCGCGGGACATCGCGCAGAAGTTCAACAATGACTTCGGTGCGTCGATTCACGCGCATGGCTACGGTGACGCGTTCTTTCCGCAGCCGGAGCCGCTGATACAGGGGCCCGCGACGCGCGTCATGTCACTGCGTGATGGCTCGAAAAAAATGTCGAAGTCGGAAGCGTCCGACTATTCGCGAATCAACTTGACCGACGATGCCGATACCATTGCGCAGAAGATCCGCAAGGCAAAGACGGATCCCGAGCCGCTGCCAAGTGAGGAAAAGGGACTGGCGCCGCGCGCAGAGGCTGACAACCTGGTCGGCATCTACGCCGCGCTGCAGGGTGTGAGCAAAGCGGAAGTCCTCGGACAATTTGGCGGCGGGCAATTCTCTACCTTCAAGACGGCTCTGGTCGACCTCGCTGTCGCCAAGCTCGGGCCGATCGGCGCGGAAATGAAGAAGCTCGTTCAGGACCCGGTCCATATCGACTCGATCCTGGCCGACGGTTCGCAGCGCGCGCAGGCGATCGCCGCCGAAACCATGAAGGCTGTCAAGGATATCGTCGGTCTCGTGCGCCGGTAGTTGCGCCGCGGAACTCCCGCCTTGTCGGCGCGCCAGCCGGCGTGCCACCATCAACACCATGAGCATCAAGCGTCGCAGCTACGAGGCCGGCCACAAGCGAAAATATCTGGTGGTCATCGACGATACCGAGGAATGCGACCGCGCGGTTTACTGGGCGGCGAAACGCGCGGGCCGCACCAAATCGCAGATGGTGATGTTGCGCGTGATCGAGCCGGGCGATCGAAATCAACAATGGCTCGGTGTGGCTGACATCATGATGGCCGAGCAGCAGGAGGCGGCAAATGCCGTCCTCGACAAGTTCGCGGCACGGGCGAAAAAGATCGCACGCATTGCGCCCGACCGGGTGATCCGCGAAGGCGATACGGCGGAGGAAATCGTCAAGCTGATCGACGAGGATGCCGACATCGGCATTCTCGTGCTGGCCGCTGGTACCGGCAAGGAGGGCCCCGGGCCCCTCGTCGCCAACCTCGCCAAGACCGCCGGCGCATTCCCGATACCGGTGGCGATCGTTCCGGGGCATCTAAGCGACGAAGATATCGACGCCAGTTCCTGATTTAACCGCGGTTATGCGCGCCAGTTGACCGCGGCAGGCGGAGTCGCCATCTATCGGGTATAGTTTCGCTGCCTGCGGGCCTTGAACCCGTCCTTGGCAAGGAGTGCATCCGATGTTCATTCAGACCGAAGTTACGCCCAATCCCGCGACGCTGAAGTTCCTGCCTGGACGCAGCGTGCTTGAAAACGGCACGCTCGACGTACTCTCGAAGGAGTCCGCAGCGCAGTCGCCGCTTGCCGCACGGCTCTTCGACATCCCGAACGTCGGCGGCGTTTTCTTTGGGTCGGATTTCATTTCGGTGACCAAAATCGATGGCGACTGGCAACAGATGAAACCGGCGATCCTCGGCGCCATCATGGAGCACTACATGTCCGGGGCACCGCTGTTGACCCTAGACGCGAAGCCTTCTGAAGCCGCGGCGGAGGAATTTTTCGATGCCAAGGATGCGGAGACGGTCGCGACGATCAAGGATTTGATCGAGACGCGCGTGCGTCCGGCGGTCGCCGGTGATGGCGGCGACATAACCTTCCGCGGCTACAAGGAAGGCATCGTGTATCTCAATATGAAGGGAGCCTGCGCAGGGTGCCCGTCTTCGACCGCTACCCTCAAGCACGGGATACAGAACCTGCTACGCCACTTCGTACCTGACGTGGTCGAAGTCCGTCCGATGTAATCGACGATTTCGCGTTTCGCCTGCAGGCAAAAGGCGTGGATGGCCGGTACCCTGCCGGTCATGACGGAATTTAGTGCTACAATTGGCGTATGCGCGTTCTGGCCATCGATACCGCGCTCGAAGCGTGTTCTGTCGCCGTGCTCGACACGGCGCGGGCGGACATGTGCGTGCAGGAATCTCTGGCAATGCAGCGCGGGCATGCCGAAGCGCTGATGCCACTCGTCGCACGCATCCTGCAGAGCGCACAGCTCGACTTCGCCGATCTTGACCGTATCGCAGTGACCACGGGCCCCGGTAGTTTCACGGGGCTGCGCGTCGGGATCGCCGCGGCGCGCGGGATTGCTCTCGCGGCGAGCAAGCCGGCCATCGGTCTGTCGACGCTCGCTGCCTTTGCCGCCCCGTTCATCGCCGCCGACGATTCTCTTCCGGTGGTCGCGGCAATCGATGCACGCCACGACCACGTCTATCTGCAGGTCTTCGGACCAGGCGGCCGGACGATCGTTGCGCCTCGCGTCACGCCTTTACGCGAAGCACTGCGCGTCTCGACGACAGGCGCGCCACGCATCGTCGGCACGGCAGCCGGCAAGCTGGCCGCCGCATGGCCCGCCAGCGAACGTGCGCCAAGTGCCGTCGAGCAACGCGCGGCGCCCCGCATCGATTGGGTCGCGCGGCTCGGCGCCGCCGCAACCGATACCGGCACTCCACCGAAGCCGCTCTACCTGCGCGCGGCAGACGCGCGTCCACAGGATGCCGTGCAGCTGGCGCGTCGATGATCGGTTTTCTTGGCAACCTTTTTTCGCGCAATGAGCCGGCGATATCGGAAGCCGGCGCGGGCGATTCGCCTGCGATCGCTGCTTTACATGCCGCCTCGTTCCGGCGTGGCTGGAACGAACAGGAGGTCGAAGGCCTGCTGATCGATCGGCACGTGCTCACGCACCGTGCGATGACCAGCGGCAGGCTTGCCGGATTCATCATGTCGCGGCTGGTCGAAGACGAAGCAGAGATCCTGTCGGTCGCGGTAGCCGGACGCCAGCGCGGTCGGGGCGTTGCGCGCCGGATGCTCGATTTGCACCTACGTCGCCTCGCGGGCCTCGGAGCACGCACCGTTTTTCTGGAAGTCGACGAGCAGAATGACGCAGCACTTCGGCTCTACCACCGTGCCGGCTTCCGCGAAGTATCGCGGCGCCCTAATTACTATCCCGGGAGCGAGGGAAAAGCCGCTGCGGCACTCGTGTTGCGACGCGATCTTTTATGACGGCGTGATAGACACATGCCCGACACGGTCAATATGATAGGAAAGCCGGCGATGCCGAGCCGTACAGACACCCTGGATACGCCGTGACCGCAGGCAAAAGTATCGCTGATAAGAAAAACATCGAGTCGCTGTGCGCGGCCAAAGGCATGCGTATGACCGAACAGCGGCGCGTGATCGCGCGTGTGCTGGCCGATTCGGACGACCACCCCGATGTCGAGGAGCTATACCGCCGCTGCGCCAAAGTCGACGATCGTATCTCAATCTCAACCGTCTATCGCACCATGCGCCTGTTCGAAGATGCGGGCATCATCGAGCGGCATGATTTCCGCGACGGCCGTGCGCGCTACGAAACGAGCCCCGATATCCACCACGACCATTTGATCAATTTGCGCAACGGCGAGGTGATCGAATTTCAGTCAGAGGAAATCGAGCGGCTGCAGGCCGAGGTGGCAAGAAAGCTCGGCTACAGGCTAGTCGATCACCGGCTAGAGCTCTACGCCGTGCCGCTGAGTGACGACAAGACTAAGCGCTGATGTTGCGCGCGCTTTTCATCGGCACCTTCTTCTTCACGATGACTCCGATCCTGATCGCGGTGCAGTGGCTGCTCGACAAGCTCAACCTGCCCGGCTGGGGCTTTATCGCATCGAACTACTACCGCGTGCTGTGCGCGCTGTTGCGCATCCGTGTTCGCGTCGTCGGCGATCCGGTGCGTGACCGTGCCGTGCTGTTCGTCTCAAATCATGTGTCTTGGGTCGACATCGTCGTCATTGGCTCGATTGCGCCGGTCGCCTTTGTCGCCAAGCGTGAAGTTGCGAGCTGGCCGCTCGTCGGAATCACCGCAAAAATGCAGCGCACGGTTTTCGTCGACCGCGAGCGTCGTCACCAGGCTGGCGACGCGGTGAGTGAAATCGTCAAGCGCTTGGCCTCAGGCACATCCGTCGTGCTCTTCGCCGAAGGTACATCGAGCGATGGCAATCGTGTCCTGCCGTTCCGCTCTGCGCTGCTCGGTGCAATCGAGGACCGCGGCGATGGCGGAAGCATTTTGATGCAACCAATGGCGGTTACCTACATCGGGCAACATGGCCTTCCGATGGGGCGTCAGCACCGGCCGCTGGTTGCCTGGTATGGCGATCTAGACTTCATGCCGCACATCAGGGCGTTCATCGAACGGGGTGCGGTCGATGCACTCGTCACCTATGGCGACCCTGTTCCTGCCGACCGCGACACGGACCGCAAGGCGATGAGCAAACGGATGGAAGGAACCGTGCGGGAGCTTCTCGTGACTGCCCTGCGCGGGCGGCCAATGGCCAAGGAGTCCGCGTCCTAGCGGGGTTTTTGCTGGCAGCCGCCGGAGCGGTCTTAAATTCGTTGTAAAATCAAATATATGGTCTCGCGGGACAAATCCGGCCGTGACAGGCTAGATTGGACCGCAACCGAAAACGGCATGAGCAACCCCCGCAAAGTCCACATCAAGTCCTTTGGCTGCCAGATGAACGTCTACGATTCGCATCGTATGGCGGACACGTTGGCACCCGAGGGGTTCGCCGAGACCGCAAGTCCCGAGGACGCCGATCTCGTCATCCTCAACACCTGTCACATCCGGGAAAAGGCGGTCGATAAGGTCTATTCCGAGATCGGCCGCATCCGCGAGATGAAGGAGGCTGCCGCGCGCGACGGGCGCAGCATGATGATCGCAGTCGCCGGCTGCGTGGCACAGGCCGAAGGCAAGGAGATCATCCGCCGCGCGGGCGCCGTGGATCTTGTCGTCGGCTCTCAGAACTATCATCGCCTGCCGGAGATGATTTCGCGTGCGCGGCTCGGCGAGAAGACCGTCGACACTGAGTTTCCGATCGAAGACAAGTTTGAGGCCTTGGCCAAGCCCAAGCGGGAGGCAATCGCCAAACGCGGTATTTCGGCGTTCGTCACCGTGCAGGAAGGGTGTGACAAATTCTGCACCTTCTGTGTCGTGCCTTACACGCGTGGCGTCGAAGTCTCGCGGCCAGTGGAAAAAATTGTTGCCGAAGTCGAACGGCTGGCTGAAGCCGGAGTCCGTGAGGTGACGCTGATCGGCCAGAACGTGAACGCCTATCACGGGCTCGACGTGGATGGCACGAGCTCAACTTTGGGAAAACTGCTCCGCCGACTGTCCCAGGTGTCGGGCATCCTTCGCCTGCGCTACATGACAAGCCATCCGCGCGACATGGACGACGATCTGATCGCAGCCCACGCGGAGCTGCCTGCACTAATGCCCTATGTGCATTTGCCGGTTCAGTCCGGTTCCGACAGCATCCTCCAAACGATGAACCGCAAGCATTCGCGCCGTGACTATCTGCAAGTGATTGACCGCCTGCGCGCATCCCGTGGCGACCTTGCGTTCACGTCCGACTTCATCGTCGGCTTTCCCGGAGAAACGGAAGCGGATTTCTGCGCGACGCTGTCGCTGATCGATGACGTCGGTTTCGCGGGCGCATATTCATTCATGTTTTCGGCGCGGCCCGGGACGCCGGCTGCCGACATGGACGATCAGGTGCCCCACGACGAGAAAGCCGAACGTCTTCAGCGCCTGCAGGCCGTCATCACGCGTCATCAGCGCGAATTCAATGCCGGCTTTGCCGGCCGCGACATAGACATACTGCTGGAAAAGCCGGGGAGGCTGCCCGGACAACTCGTCGGCCGTTCGCCCTATCTACAGGCGGTCCACCTCATGTCGCCGGCATCGCTGATCGGTTCGGTCCGGCGCGTGACCGTGACAGAGGTCGGCAGCAACAGTCTCTTCGCCACGTTGGTTGACGAGAGCCACGCACGCGCCTTTGCCGCGACAGGAGCTTGAAACACCCTTGCGCACGACGGATTCCGTGATCCCCCCTGCGGCCGCTTCCGACGAAACGGCAACGGCCCAGATCGTACTCGCGTTTGAAGACAACAAGCTGGCTTCGGTCCTGTTCGGACAATACGGACAGAACCTGGCGCTGATCGAGCGCCGCCTCGGCGTCGTGACCGAGCAGCGTGGCAATCACGTCACCGTGGAGGGTTCGCGCGGAGCATGTGAGCAGGCGCGCCGGGTCCTCGAAGGACTCTACGAGCAACTCAAGCGCGGCCACGATCTCACCCAGGGTGACGTCGAAGGCGCGATCCGCCAGGCGATCGCACAGGGCTCTCTTTTCGACTACGACCCGGCCGCCCCTCGCCCGGCTTTCGAGGAAATCAATCTCCGCAAACGCCCGGTGCGAGCGCGCACTGCCGCGCAAGACGCCTATATTCGCGCGCTTAAGCGCCACTCGCTGATATTCGGTACGGGTCCGGCCGGCACCGGCAAGACATGGCTTGCGGTTGCGCAAGCCGTCCAGATGTTCGAGCGCAAGGAAGTCGATCGCATCATCCTGTCGCGCCCGGCCGTCGAGGCCGGTGAGCGGCTCGGATTTCTCCCCGGTGATATGCGAGAGAAAGTCGATCCATATCTGCGTCCGATCTATGACGCACTTTACGATCTGATGGATGCACGCATCGTCGAGCGCGCGTTGCAGGCCGGTGAAATCGAGATCGCACCGCTTGCTTTCATGCGCGGACGCACGCTTTCGAACGCAGCAATCATTCTCGATGAAGCGCAGAACACGACCTCAATGCAGATGAAAATGTTTCTCACGCGGCTTGGCGAGAACGGCCGCATGATCGTAACCGGCGATCCCAGTCAGGTCGACCTGCCGCATGGCCAGACCTCGGGGCTTGCAGAAGCGGTGAAGCTGCTCGCAGGTATCGAAGGCATAGGCCATGTCGCGTTCACCCATGAAGACGTGATCCGCCACGAATTGGTGGCGCGCATCGTCGAGGCCTATGACCGCGCGACCGCCGCACGCGAGGCAAAGGGATGAGCCCAGCGCCGGAACGGCATACATCCCCGCCGCACATCGAAATTCAGATGCAATCGCCGCTGTGGAATGCGCAGCCGCTGGCTTCGCAGACCATACGCGACGCGATACATGCTGCCGCGGACGCGCTCTCAACAGAGGGCGGCGAAGTGAGTATCGTACTCACCGGCGATTCGGAAATCGCCCAGACTCAATCGCGACTGGCGCGGAATTGACAAGCCGACAAACGTGCTGTCGTTCCCGACTTCCGGTCACACGGCAGGTCAAGGCGAGAAACTGCTTGGCGACATTGTCATTGCCTACGAGACGGTTGAACGGGAATCCAGGGATGAAGGCCGCGTCTTTCTTCATCACCTTGCACATCTCGCGGTGCACGGTTTTCTTCACCTCACCGGCTACGATCACGAAACCGAAGCGCAAGCCGATGGGATGGAAGGACTCGAAAGCAAGATCATGATGCGCCTGAACATGCCCGACCCGTATGTCGCGCGGGAATCCGACGACGCGTGACCACCATGCCTGACAGCGATCCATCCAGTTCGAGTTCTGGCGGCGCACCATTCGAGCCGCGCAATCTGCCGGTGCCCGTGCCCCCCGCAGCGGAAGGCGGCGGAAACTGGTTCATGCGCACATTGCGCGCGTTGTTCGGCTGGAAGCCGAGCACCGTACGCGCCGATCTCAAGGATATCCTCGATGTCATGAGCCCCGGTGAATCCGGCTTCTCGCCGGAAGAGAGCCGAATGCTCAAGAATATTCTCGGGCTGCGCGAGCGGCGAGTGGGGGACGTGATGATTCCGCGTGCGGACATCGTCGCGGTCCAGCAGGACATCAACATCGGCGAGTTGGTGCGCGTTTTCGAAGGCGCCTCGCACTCGAGGCTCGTTGTTTACAATGACACGCTCGACGACCCCGTAGGCATGGTGCACATCCGCGACCTCATCGCTTTCATGACCGCACGTGCCGCAGTCGATCCGGAAAAAAACGCCAAACGCAAGAAGCCGCTGCCTGCAGGCCTTGATCTCAAGGCGGTGAATCTCGCCATGCCCTTGTCCGCCACCAAGATCGTGCGCGAGATTCTGTTCGTACCGCCGTCAATGCGCGTGATCGATCTTCTGGCGCGCATGCAGGCGACGCGCATTCATCTGGCCCTGGTGGTCGACGAATACGGAGGCACGGACGGCCTCGCTTCGATCGAAGACATCGTCGAGCAGATTGTCGGCGAGATCGCCGACGAACATGACGAAGACGAGACCCTGGCGATAATACAACAACCGGATGGTTCATTCGTTGCCGATGCGCGCGCCACAATCGAGGATGTGGTCGGCACCGTCGGCAACGATTTCGATGTCGGCGATGCTGCCGAGGAGGTCGATACGATTGGCGGCTACCTAGTGACGCGCGCCGGCCGCTTGCCGGTCCGCGGCGAGATCGTTCCCGGCCCAGGCCTGTTCGAGTTCGAAGTACTCGATGCCGATCCACGGCGCGTCAAACGCGTGCGCATTACGCGCCTGAAAGAACGCCGCGACCGGCCGCGCGAATTGCGCCGACGCGAAGCAGAGGGGACGCCGAGCGGCACTTCGCCGCCCACCACTGGCACTGACGATGCATCCGCCTCCAAGGATACAAGCTCTGCAGCAGGTGCGCCGCGATCGTGACGATCACCCGTCTCGCCCACACCGTGATACTCGCCGCCGGCTGGCGGCGCGCAATCATCGCTATTCTTGCCGGTGCCGCGTCGGCACTCGCGATCGCACCGATCAATGCCTGGCCGATCCTGTTCGTGACTTTTCCGATACTGATCTGGCTTGTCGACGGCTCGGCCGCCGGACGCCTGAGCGGTCCGTTGAATGCCGCACTCGCAGGCTGGTGTTTCGGCTTCGGATACTTTCTCGCGGGGCTTTACTGGATCGGCTACGCCTTCCTGGTCGACGTAAAGACGTTCGGATGGCTCCTGCCGATCGCCGTCGCGGGGCTTCCAGCCTACCTCGCGCTCTATACGGCACTCGGTCTTGCCGTCGCCCGCTTAATCTGGGTGCGCGGACCGGAGCGTCTGTTGGCCTTCGCCGCCGCAATGACCGCAGCCGAGTGGTTGCGTGGCCACCTGCTCAGTGGATTCCCCTGGAATACCTTTGGCTACGCGCTAACCCAGCCGCTTGTGCTTGCGCAAAGCGTTTCACTGGTCGGCGTCTGGACGCTGACATTTCTTTGCCTCGCCATCTGCGCAACACCTGCAGTGCTCAACGACGACAAGGTGGATACGCGACATCCCCGCCGTCCGTTATTTATTGGCCTGTTGGTCCTGCTCGCGCTTGTCGGCTATGGCGCGATGAGACTCTGGTCGCATCCGACCGAGTTCGTGAACAATGTGAGGCTGCGCATCATGCAGCCCAACCTGCCGCAGGACGACAAATTCAACTATTCCGCTAAAGCGCAGGTGATGGACCGCTATTTGCGTCTCTCCGACCGCGCAACCGGTCCGCAGTCGAATGGTGCGCGCGACGTCACGCATCTGATCTGGCCTGAGGCGGCGTTCCCGTTCTTTCTCACGCGCGAGCCGGATGCGCTCGCGCAGATTGCAGCTCTGCTCAAGCCGTCGACCAAGCTGATCACCGGTGCGGTGCGCGCGCCGGACAATGCAAGCGCGCGCAGTCCGCAGGCCTACAACTCAATCTATGTCATCGATGCCGACGGCTCGATCCGCGGCATCTATGACAAGGTGCACCTCGTTCCCTTCGGCGAGTATCTGCCGTTCCAGCGTCTGCTTGAGCGTATCGGGTTGATGCAACTCACCAAGGTCGTCGGCGGATTTCTCTCCGGCGACCGCCGCCGCGCGATGGATGTCGGCGCCGCGCCGAAAATGCTGCCGCTGATCTGCTACGAAGCGATCTTCCCCGGCGCGGCAGTGCCGCAAGGCGAGCGACCAGGCTGGCTCGTCAACGTGACGAATGACGGCTGGTTCGGCATTAGTTCCGGACCATTCCAGCATTTCCAGCAAGCACGCGTTCTTGCCATCGCCGAAGGCCTACCGCTGGTGCGCGCCGCGAACACGGGAATTTCCGCGGTCATCGATCCGGTCGGACAACTCATCGGCGCCCTGCCGCTCGGCATTGAAGGCGTGCTCGACTCACGCCTCCCGGCCGCCATCGAGCCGACCATCTATTCGCGCTACGGCAGTTATTTTTTGATTCTCCTGCTCGTAGGCAGCGTCATCATCGTGGGACGACGCAGACTTCGCGCATAGATTGCGTAGTTAAGCAATACAATATGAAAGTTGCTTTGCGCGCTGGGCAACCTGTGCGCGCACTGATCTACATATGCCTATTACTTTCTCATCATAGGAAAACTGCGGAAATCGATAGCTTATTTACACTCAATTTCCCGATTACAGAGAATTCGCGCATTGCCTTGGCGCGTTCACTTGTGACAACTACGCGTAAAGTTTGGGGGCGCAGGAGAAATTCATGGCCAAGAAGGCACCCAATCCGATCGACAAGCACGTGGGTTCGCGCGTGCGCATGCGTCGGATGATGCTGAGCATGAGCCAGGAAAAGCTCGGCGATGCCCTCGGCCTTACGTTCCAGCAGGTCCAGAAATACGAAAAGGGAACCAACCGCATCGGCGCCAGCCGGCTGCAACAGATCGCCCATATTCTGCAGGTACCGGTTTCGTTTTTCTTCGAGGGCGCGCCACACTCGGCAGGTAGCGGCATGAGCGAAGCCCCCTCGCCGGCCTATGTCGCCGATTTTTTGGCCACCTCGGATGGCCTTTCGCTCACCAAGGCGTTTATGCGCATCAAAAGCAACAAGCTACGCCGCCGCATCGTGGATCTGGTCGAACAGATCGCCGGCATCGATTGATCTCGGGGGTCAAATCCCATCGATTCCGTGGAATCTGCCCACTGTTGCCCGCATCTTGACCTCGTTCCCCGTCACTGCAAGAAACCCTCCGGATACAACACGGCGCCGCGTACAGTAGCGCCACGCGAGGAGTTGCAGCGGTGGCTCACACCAATTTTCTGTTCACCAGCGAGTTGGTTTCGGAAGGTCATCCTGACAAGGTTTGCGACCAGATTTCCGACGCGGTGCTCGATGCCTTTCTGGAAAATGATATCAAGCTCGGTATCGCCGACGACAGCCTCGTCAATACGCGGCTCGGCTGCGAAACGCTCGCCACCACTAACAAGATCGTCATCGCCGGTGAGGGCCGCGGCCAGGCGCCGCTCTTCCGCAAGCACGGCGACAAAGCGGTGGTCGACCGCGAACTGATCACGAAGATCGCACGCGATGTCGTGCGGGACATTGGTTACGACCAGGACGGATTCTCCTATTACGGCGCCGACGTCGAGGTGCTGCTGCACGGTCAGTCGCCTGACATCGCGATGGGCGTGAACGCCAAGAAGAAGAAAGGCGGCGAGGAAGAGGGTGCCGGCGACCAGGGCATGATGTTCGGCTTCGCCTGCACCGAGAGCGAAGTCTACGAGAAGAACTCGTTCATGCCGGCGCCGATCTACTTCGCGCACAAGATACTGAAGGTGTTGTCCGAGAAGCGCCGCTCCGGCCAGTTGTATGATCTGCAACCCGACTCAAAGAGCCAGGTCACGGTCCGCTATGTCGACGGCAAGCCGGTCGGTTGCACGAAGGTCGTGGTCTCCACGCAGCACAATGCGCAGAGCCGCAACGGCAAGAAATACACGCCGGGCCTCGTCAAGGAGATGATCACCGACGCCGTCGAATCGGCGCTGCCGAAAGGTTGGATGCCGCAGAAGCCTTCCGACTTTCTGGTCAACCCGACCGGCAATTTCGTGATCGGCGGACCGGATGGTGACTGCGGCCTGACCGGCCGCAAGATCATCGTCGACACCTACGGCGGGTATGCGCCGCATGGCGGCGGCGCCTTCTCCGGCAAGGATCCCACGAAGGTCGATCGCTCGGCCGCTTACGCCGCGCGCTATCTCGCCAAAAACGTTGTCGCTGCCGGCGTTGCCGAACGCTGCACCATCCAGGTCGCCTACGCGATCGGCGTGGCTGACCCGATGTCGCTCTTGGTCGATACGCACGGCACCGGCAGGGTGGAAGAGAAAAAGCTCGAGAAGGTTTTGCCCGAGCTGTTCCGTCTCACGCCGACCAATATCCGCCGCACGCTCAAGCTTAACCGGCCGATCTATAAGCGCACCGCGGCGTATGGTCATTTTGGCCGCGCTCCCGATAAAGACGGTGGCTTCTCCTGGGAAAAGACCGACCTTGCGTCCGCGATCAGAAGCGCGGTGAAGTAAGCGCGGCCGCCGAGATCCGCCCGCCCGGTTCCGTCAAAGGCAACGAAGCACTAAGTTGGCATCGTCGGGGTTCCTCCCGGCGATCCCGCTTTGGGGACGCAACGTGCCACATAAATCGGACTTACCGGATCGCGGCATCTTGCGCCGGCGCGATGATGACAAGGACGGAGTGAAGCGAGCCTTTTTCGGCCGCCGCAAGGGCCATTCACTAAAACCGCGCCAGGCGGCCCTGTTCGATACGCTGCTGCCGCGACTGGCGCTCGACCTGAGCAACCCCGCTCCCGTTGATCTACGCACGCTGTTTGCCATGCCCCTCGATGCGCTGCGGCTCGAGATCGGCTTCGGCGGCGCCGAGCATCTGATCGCGCAGGCGCAAGCCAACCCACGGATCGGGTTCATTGCCACCGATGCTTTCGTCAATGCGGTGGCCAAGGCGCTCGTTGCGATCAACGAACGCAAATTGACGAATATCCGCCTGCATTTTAACGACGCCAGCGAACTGCTGGACTGGCTGCCCGACGCATCGTTTTCTCAGATCGATCTGCTTTACCCCGATCCGTGGCCAAAGCGGCGGCACTGGAAGCGGCGCTTCATTCAGGACGACAACCTGCGCCGCCTCGCCCGCATCCTGAAAACGGGAGGGGAGCTGCGTTTTGCGACCGACATCGCCGACTACGCGGCTTACGCACTCACGCGCATTTTTCGTTCCGCGGATTTTGTCTGGGTCGCCGAATGCGCCGATGACTGGCGCAGACCATGGGCGAACTTTGGCGGCACGCGTTACGAAGCAAAAGCCAAACGCGAAGGCCGCCGCCCCGCGTATTTCATCTTCCGCCGAGTGTGATTAATCGCCGGTGCCCTGCCGGACCTGCCAGAAGCGGACCACGCGTTGCGCGGTGGTTACCGTCAGCCGTTCGAAATTATCGCGCGCGACATCGAGCGCGTGCGGCGACGGTTTTGCGCCCGGACGCGCATTGAGGATCGTTTTCACGGTTGACCAGCCGAACGCGCTGGCGCGCGCGAGAATAAGAACCGGATCGGCGCGCTCGCCGTTCATGAGCCTGTCGACAACCTCGGCAGGAACCGCGCACAGAATTGCCAGAGCGGCAATCGTCTCCTCGTACTTTCCGGACTTGGCGAATTCCGCGATATCGGATTCCTTGAGCTTGTGCTGGCTGTGCAGAGCGCGCACGGCGGCAAGCGCGGCGGCATAGTTGCGCGGCGCGGCCTTGGCCCCCACTTCGTCGGTGACCTGCGCGAGGACGCGTCTGATTTCGGTTTGGGTTTCGGGCTTGGCCTTGGAGAGCAGACGCTTCTGCACGACCTCGCTCGCGCGCATCAGAAGCTGACGGAACAGCCGCGGCGGAATGTCGGTGCGCATGCCGACCTTCTCCGCTAGCACACTGTCCTCTTCGGCGCGGTTCACCAAGGTCGTGAATGCATTGTCCGACAACTGCGCGTGGCGGTTATTGGCGATCGACCGCGCGACCTCGCGGTCACCGCGCTCGACAAGAATGTCGGACAGCGCCTCGCTGATGCGCTGACGTGCCGACATCGCCAGCAGATGCGCCTGGCTTTTGTTTTCGGCGATATACATAAGGTCGCGATCGGCGAGCCTCCCCTGCTTGAGGACCGGACCCGCGACCGCGATGTCGTCGTTTTTCGCCAGCCTGCTGACGACGCCCACCGGCGCGTTGGCGACCGGCGCGATGCGGCGCGCGAGCTCGGCCAGCGCCTTGGCCTCGATTTCCTCGATCAGGCAGCCAATGACATCATCGAAGAGAGCAATGTGTTCCGCGTGGAAACTGGGGGCGCCGTCGAGAAACAAAGTTGTGATGCGGCGCAGCGTCTCCGCGCGCTTTTCCGCCGAGCCGTGCTGAACAACATCTTCCAGCTCGGGAAGGAGCGAGGCGGGAACACTCATACGAAACCTGCAAAACGCGGTAAAATCCGGCCGTGCCACCGGTTTTACGCAAATTTAAGGGCAGATTCTGAAGGAAGGGTTAGCCGTTATTGCAAGTCCCGCCCTTGCACGGGCCCATGAAATCGCTATATTTCGAGCGTTACTTAAGACACCCTCATAACCGAATGGGTTTTGAGAGTGGGTCCTGCGGGGCCCGCTCTTTTTTGTTACCGGATGGCCGAGAGCGACACGTTGGAGACCGACGCGGCTTACGGCGCCGCTTCAAGCGAACCACGGCTTATCGTCGAGCCGGGGTTGCCAGCGCGTGTTGCAACGGTTGTCGAACCGGTCATCGAGCAACTGGGCTATCGGCTCGTGCGGGTGCGAGTCTCGAACGCGGAAGGCTGCACGGTCCAGATCATGGCTGAGCGCCCGGACGGGACGATGTCGGTCGAGGACTGCGAGGCGGTCTCGCGCGCGCTCTCCCCGGTGCTCGATGTCGCCGATCCGATTGACCGCGCCTACCGGCTGGAGATTTCCTCGCCCGGGATCGACCGGCCGCTGGTGCGCAAATCCGATTTCGAGCGCTACACCGGTCACGTCGCGAAGATCGAAACGTCCATGCCGATCCAGGGCCGCAAGCGTTTTCGCGGCGTCCTTGTCGGAACCGAGGGCGAGAGCGCGCGCATCCGCCGCGACGACGCGGCCGAGGGCGAAGAAACCGAGATTCTCATTCCGATTGAGGACATGAGTGAAGCCAAGCTGGTGCTCACCGACGGACTGGTGACCGAGACCTTGCGACGAGAGAAATCCGCCAAGCGCGACGCGCGCGAGGCGCGAAAGGAAACAAGACGCGAAGAAAGACAATCACGGCATCGGCCACACAGGCCTGCCGCCAAAGGAGGAGAGTGAGCTATGGCTGTCAGCGCCAACAGGCTCGAGCTATTGCAAATTGCAGACGCCGTCGCACGTGAAAAGGCGATCGATCGCGGCATCGTCATTACGGCGATGGAAGACGCCATCGCCAAGGCCGCGCGTTCGCGCTACGGCGCCGAAACCGATGTGCACGCGGAGATCGAGCCCAAGACCGGCGATCTGCGCCTCACCCGTCACATGCTGGTGGTCGAGAGCGTCGAGAACTCGTCAAACCAGATTACGCTGGAAGAGGCGCGCAAGCGCCATCCGGCCGCACAAGTCGGCGACACGATCGCCGATCCCCTGCCGCCGCTCGAATACGGACGCATCGCAGCACAATCGGCGAAACAAGTGATCGTACAAAAAGTGCGCGAGGCCGAGCGCGACCGGCAATATGCCGAGTACAAGGATCGCATCGGCGATATCGTCAACGGCATCGTCAAGCGTGTCGAATACGGCAACGTCGTGGTCGATCTCGGCCGCGGCGAGGCAATCGTGCGCCGCGACGAACTGCTGCCGCGTGAAGTGTTCCGCAACGGTGACCGCATCCGCGCCTACATCTACGACGTGCGGCGTGAGCCGCGTGGCCCGCAGATTTTCCTGTCGCGCACGCATCCGCAGTTCACGTCCAAACTGTTCGCTCAGGAAGTGCCGGAAATCTACGACGGCATTGTCGAGGTCAAGGCGGTTGCCCGCGATCCGGGCTCGCGCGCCAAGATCGCCGTAATTTCACGCGATTCCTCGGTCGATCCGGTCGGCGCCTGCGTCGGCATGCGCGGTTCGCGCGTACAGGCGGTGGTGAATGAATTGCAGGGCGAGAAGATTGACATCATTCCGTGGTCACCCGACATCGCCACGTTCGTGGTGAACGCGCTGGCCCCCGCGGAAGTGGCGAAGGTCGTGCTCGACGAAGACAGGGAACGTATCGAGGTCGTGGTGCCCGATCAGCAACTGTCGCTGGCCATCGGCCGGCGTGGACAGAACGTTCGGCTTGCTTCCCAGCTCACGGGCTGGGACATCGACATCCTGACCGAACAGGAAGAATCCGAGCGCCGACAGGCCGAGTTCGAGAACCGCACCAAGGTGTTCGTTGAGGCGCTTAACCTCGACGAAGTGGTCGGCCAACTGCTGGCTTCCGAAGGGTTCGGTTCGATCGAGGAGCTCGCGCTGGTCGATCAGAAGGAAATCGCTTCCATCGAGGGCTTCGATGACGACACCGCGCGCGAACTTCAGGAGCGCGCGCAGGAATACATCGCGGCGCAGGAGGCCGAACTCGATACCAAGCGCAAGGAACTCGGCGTGGAAGATGCCGTGAAGGACGTGACCGGCGTGACCACCAAGATGATGGTCGCCTTGGGCGAAAACGGCGTGAAGACTGTCGAAGATCTCGCCGGCTGCGCAACCGACGATCTTATCGGATGGACCGAGCGCAAGGATGGAGAGACAAAGCACGAGCCGGGATTCCTCGAAGGCTTCGATGTTTCGCGCGAGGAGGCCGAGGCCATGATCATGCAGGCGCGCCTCAAAGCGGGCTGGATTACGGAGGCGGAACTTGCGCCGCCTGCGGTCCCAGTCCCCGAGGAAGCCGCGCAGCCTGAGGCGTAAGGATAAACGGTAGCAGCGATGTTGGCAGTTGCGCAGGACAGCGAACTTGACCGCGGGGCGACCGACGTCGCCCCGGGGACGGAACGCACCTGCGCGCTGTCGCGCGAACTCAAACCAGCCTCGGAGATGATCCGCTTCGTGCTCGGTCCGGCGGGAGAGGTGGTGCCCGACGTCAAACGCAAACTGCCGGGACGCGGCATCTGGATTACGGCATCCCGCGCGGCGATCGAAGACGCCGCCAGACGAAACGTTTTTGCCCGCGGTTTCAAACGGGACGTGCGGGTCGCCAGCGATCTCGCCACACGGACAGACCAATTGATCGAACGAGCGGCCATCGACGCATTGGCTATAGCCGGCAAGGCCGGCGCCGTGCTCAGCGGCTTCACCCGGATCGAGGCGGCGGTTGGCCGGGACGACATCCGGGCATTACTTCACGCCGCTGATGCGGGGGACGAGGGCAAGCGCAAGCTGGATGCCGCCCTGCGCCGTGAGACGGCCGGAAAATCGTCGGAAATCGTGGTGATCGACGCGTTTACCGGTGCCCAATTGGATTTGGCATTGAACCGACCAAATGTGGTACATGCAGCCCTGCTTGCCGGACCGGGAAGCGAGACTTTTCTTACGCGCGCCGCGCGTTTGAGGTATTTCCGGGCCGGAATTTCGCCAGAGGCAGTTAGCGCGCATGCGCCGACAGGCGGCGCATAAGGACACAGTACGGAATGAGCGAGACCAAGAACCCCGGCGAGAAGAAGCTCAGCGTCTCTGGCAAGACTCTGACACTCAAGCCACGCACAGAGACTGGCGTCGTGCGCCAGAGCTTCAGCCATGGCCGCAGCAAGCAGGTCGTGGTCGAAAAGGTCAAACGTAGGGTCGTCGGCGGACCGGGCGAACCCAAGATTGAAGCCGCGCCCCCAGCCGAGCCCAAGAAAGCCCCTGTCGGCGCCGGCAAAAAGGCGGCACCGGTTTCGAGTGGCGGTCTCGACGCTGTCAAACCGAAGCCTTCGGGCGTGGTGTTGCGCACGCTGACCGAGGAAGAGCGCTCGGCCCGTGCGCATGCCCTCGCCGATTTGCGTGTCCGCGAGGCTGAAGAGCGCAAGATTGCCGAGGAAGAAGCACGTCGCCGTGCAAGTCGCGAGGCAACGAGCCGCACCGAGCGGGAGGCCGCCGAAACGCGCAAGCGTGACGAAGAAGAGCGTCGCAAGCACGACGAGGAAACAAAACGCAAGGCTGGCGAGGTCGCCAAGAAGCGCTTCGGCGGGGATGAAACTCCGCGCACCGGACCGGGAGTTCGCCTCACGCTCGAAGTCGATGACGATGAGGCCCCGCGTAGTCGCCGTGGCGCCGGTCGCCCGGCCGCTGCACCGCGGGCGGCGCCTCGCGTTGGCGCCGAGAAGCAGCGCGGACGTCTTACCGTCATCAATGCGCTGAGCGCCGGCGAAGTTCGCGAACGCTCGGTCGCCTCATTCCGCCGCCGTACCCAGCGACTCAAGGGAATCGCTTCGGCCGAGCCGAAGGAAAAGCTCGTGCGCGAAGTTACGATCCCTGAGGCGATCACCATCCAGGACCTTGCCAACCGCATGTCGGAACGTTCGGTCGACGTGATCCGCTTGCTGATGAAGCAAGGCCAGATGGCGACGCTCAACGACGTCATCGACGCCGATACCGCCCAACTTATCGCCGAGGAAATGGGCCACAGCGTACGCCGCGTGGCCGAGGCTGACGTAGAAGAAGGACTGTTCGATGTGGCGGACGAGCCCGAGGAGCTTCGGGCACGCGCACCAGTCGTCACCGTCATGGGCCATGTTGACCACGGCAAGACTTCGCTGCTCGACGCGATTCGATCTTCCGATGTGGCGGCGGGCGAAGCTGGTGGTATCACCCAGCATATTGGCGCCTATCAGGTAACCGCGCCGTCCGGCGCCAAGATTACCTTCATCGACACGCCCGGCCATGCCGCCTTCACGGCGATGCGCGCTCGCGGTGCCAAGGTCACCGATATTGTCGTGCTCGTGGTCGCCGCCGATGACGGCGTAATGCCACAGACGGTCGAGGCCATACATCACGCCAAGGCCGCGAAGGTTCCGATCATCGTCGCCATCAACAAGATCGACAAACCCGACGCCAAGCCGGACCGTGTGCGCACCGATCTCTTGCAACATGAGATCCAGGTGGAATCCATGGGCGGCGAGGTCGTGGACGTCGAAGTCTCCGCCACCAAGAAGACAAATATCGACAAGCTGCTCGAAATGCTCGGCTTGCAAGCGGAAATCCTCGACCTCAAGGCCAATCCGAATCGTCCGGCCGAAGGCACGGTGATCGAAGCCAAGCTCGATCGCGGACGTGGCCCGGTGGCAACAGTTCTAATTCAGCGCGGCACGTTGCATCCCGGTGACATCGTGGTTGCCGGTGCCGAATGGGGCCGCGTGCGCGCCCTCGTCTCCGACACCGGCGAACCGGTACAGAGCGCCGGGCCATCGACGCCCGTGGAAGTGCTCGGTTTTTCCGGCACGCCTGACGCGGGCGACAGACTTGCAGTGGTCGATAACGAAGCCCGCGCCCGCGAAGTCACAGACTACCGGGCCCGCCAAAAACGCGAGAAGACCGCCGCGCGTGCCACCGGTATGCGTGGCTCGCTCGAGCAGATGATGGCGCAGGCCAAGACCTCGGGCCGCAAGGAATTCCCGTTGGTAATAAAGGCCGACGTGCAAGGCTCGCTCGAAGCGATCATCGGCGCGCTCGACAAGCTTGGCACCGAAGAGGTTGCGGCCCGTGTGCTGCACGCTGGCGTTGGCGGTATTTCGGAATCGGACGTGACACTGGCCGAGGCATCGGGCGTTCCGATCATCGCCTTCAACGTGCGCGCCAACAAAGAAGCGCGCGAGGCGGCCGAACGTGCCGGCATTGAGATCCGCTATTACAACATCATCTACGATCTCGTTGACGACGTTAAAAAGGCAATGTCCGGCCTGCTGCCACCGACGTTGCGAGAGACCATGTTGGGCAACGCACAGATCCTGGAGATCTTCAAAGTGTCCAAAGTTGGCAATATTGCCGGCTGCAAGGTCACCGACGGAACGGTCGAGCGCGGTGCCAATGTGCGGCTGATCCGTGACAACGTCGTGATCCACGAAGGAAAACTATCGCAACTCAAGCGCTTCAAGGATGACGTGCGCGAAGTGGGCGCCGGCATGGAATGCGGCATGGCCTTCGAAAACTACCAGGACATGCGGCAAGGCGACGTAATCGAATGCTATCGGGTGGAGCAGATTCAACGCTCGCTGTGAGTCCAAATCTCAAGCGTGCGCGCTGATTTTTTCTCCGCCATTTCCACCGTCATGCCCGGACTTGTCCGGGCAACCCGATAAGGAGGGTACCGCTCGTGCCCTCCTGACCGAGATGGCCGGGATAGGCCCGGCCATGACAGACGCAATTTGGATCAAGCCAATGCGACACAAACATCACCGCGACTCTGTGGCCGGAGGCTCGCAACGCCAGCTACGCGTCGGCGAACTCGTGCGGCACGCGCTTGCCGACATGCTCGTCCGCGGTGACGTGCACGATCCGGTGATCGAAGCGCGCGTGATCACGATTCCCGAAGTGCGGGTCACCGCCGACCTGCGCCTGGCCACGATTTACGTGATGCCGATGGGCGGCCGCGACGCCGAAGAAGTGCTAGCCGCCTTCGAACGCCACAAGAAATATCTGCGCGCGGAGATCGCACACCGTATCAACCTGAAATTCGCACCCGACATCCGCTTCCGTATCGACGATCGCTTCGCCGAGGCCGAGCGCATCGACAAACTGCTGCGCTCGCCGGATATAAAGCGCGACCTGAGCAATAGCGAGGACAGCGAGTGAACGAAGACGCTTTGAAAAATCTGGTTCGTCCGGCTGCAAGCGAGCCCTCAGGAACGCCTTTGCCCATCTATCGAAGCGAGGGCAGAGAACGACCGAAACAGAGGAAGCGTGACAAGCACGACGTGCACGGCTGGGTTATTCTCGACAAGCCGGTCGGCATGACCTCGACTCACGCCGTGAGCGTCGTGAAACGCCTGTTCAAGGCGAAGCGCGCAGGCCATGCCGGCACCCTCGATCCGCTCGCTTCCGGCGCTTTGCCGATCGCGCTCGGTGAAGCGACAAAGACCGTCCCCTTCGTCATGGACGGTCGCAAGCTCTATCGCTTCACAGTGCGCTGGGGTGAAGAGCGCGACACCGACGATGCCGAGGGCCGCGTGATCGCTTGCAGCGACAACAGACCCTCGGCCGAGGCTGTACGGTCGCTCTTGCCGTCCTTTACCGGCCGCATCGAGCAGGTGCCGCCGCGCTATTCAGCTATCAAGATCGAGGGCGAGCGCGCTTACGACCTCGCCCGCGACGGTGAAACAGTAGAGCTGGCCGCGCGCCCGGTGGACATCGGCCGTCTGGAGCTGGTCAACACGCCTGATCCCGACCATGTGGTGCTCGAGGCCGAATGCGGGAAAGGTACCTATGTGCGCTCGCTTGCGCGCGATCTTGGTCGCGCTTTGGGCTGTTTTGGGCATGTCAGCGCCCTGCGTCGGGCCGCCGTCGGCCCATTTGACGAAGAAACCATGATTTTGCTGGAACAATTGGAGGCTCTATGCCATAGAGCCGCGTCCGGCGAGGCGAGCCTCGCGGATACTCTAATGCCCGTTGAGACCGCGCTGGACGACATCCCGGCGCTGGCCGTCAGCGGAGCAGACGCGGCAAGGCTTCAACGAGGCCAGGCCGTTTTGTTGCGCGGACGGGACGCACCCAATTTCCGCGGCACTGTCTATGTCACGGTATCGGGCCGATTATTGGCCTTGGCCGAACTGGATCGTGGCGAAATCGTCCCCAAGCGCGTCTTTAACCTCGCCGGCCTGATGGGCAGAGCCGCGCGTAAGAAAGGATGACCGATGTCGGTGACCACCGGCCGCAAGGCCGAAGTAATCAAGACGTATGCCAAGAAGCCCGGAGATACCGGGTCGCCGGAAGTACAAGTGGCGATCCTGTCCGAGCGCATCAACAATCTGACCGAGCATTTCAAGGCTCACGTCAAAGACAACCATTCCCGTCGCGGACTGCTCAAGATGGTGGGCCAACGCCGCCAACTGCTCGACTATCTGCGTCGGACGAACGAAGCGAGCTACAAGAGCTTGATCGAGAAGCTCGGTATCCGCCGATGATTTGTTTCGCGCGGGGCCTATGAGCCCGGCGCGTTTCGCAGAGCAACGCGTGAACGCGTTCGCTCGATTGAGCCGGCAGCGATAGGCGCGGCCGGCAATTTGGCAAGAGCCGATAAGAAATCGCTCTTGCGACAAGGCAAGGTTCGAAACGCCATGGCAGGATCGCCAGACGCTGTTGCTCTCCGCTCTGCGGTGACACGCGACAGCTTCTCGCCGTCTTGCTCATGGCTTTCGGGGCTCGCTGAAAACCATGAGAGAAAAATACAATGTTCGATATGCATCGAGTTGAACTCGATTGGGGTGGGCGTAAGCTAACCCTTGAGACCGGCAGAGTTGCGCGTCAGGCCGATGGCGCGGTGCTGGCTACTTACGGTGAAACCACCGTGCTCGCCGCCGTCGTCGCGGCAAAGCAGCCGAAGGAAGGCATCGATTTCCTCCCGCTCACCGTCAACTACACCGAAAAATATTATGCTGCGGGCCGGATTCCCGGCGGCTACTTCAAGCGTGAGCGCGGACCGACCGAAAAGGACACGCTGACCTCGCGTCTGATCGACCGCCCGATCCGTCCGTTGTTCGCCGAAGGATGGCGCTGCGATACGCAAGTGACCGTCACCGTGTTGTCGCACGATATGGAAAACGACCCCGACATCGTTGCGATGGTTGCTGCGTCGGCGGCTTTGACGCTTTCCGGTGCCCCGTTCATGGGTCCGATCGGCGGCGCCCGCGTCGGCTTCATCAACAACGAGTACGTACTAAATCCATCGCTCGACGAGATGCCGGAAAGCCAGCTCGACCTCGTCATCGCCGGCACACAAGATGCGGTGATGATGGTGGAGTCTGAAGCCAAAGAACTGTCCGAGGAGATCATGCTTGGCGCGGTGATGTTCGGACACCGGCACTTGCAGCCTGTGATCGAAGCCATCATCAAGCTCGCTGAAAAGGCGGCGAAAGAACCGCGCGAACTGGTTGCTCCCGACAACAAGGCGCTGGAGAAGGAAATCCTCGGGCTCGCCGAGAAAGACCTACGCGCCGCCTATTCGATCGTGCGCAAGCAGGACCGCCAAGACGCCGTAGCCGCCGTGAAGGAAAAGGTCATGGCGCACTTTTTCCCGGAAGGTGCTGAACCGCAGCACGACAAGCTGGCCGTCGCTAGCGTGTTCAAAGAACTCGAAGCCAAGATCGTGCGTTGGAATATTCTCGACACCAACAAGCGCATCGACGGCCGTGATCTGAAAACCGTGCGTCCGATCGTGGCCGAAGTCGGCGTGCTACCGCGCACCCATGGTTCGGCGCTGTTCACCCGCGGCGAAACTCAAGCGCTGGTGGTGGCAACGCTTGGCACTGCAGAGGACGAACAGTTCATCGACGCGCTGCAGGGCACTTACAAAGAGACCTTCCTGCTGCACTACAACTTCCCGCCCTTTTCCGTCGGCGAGACCGGACGCATGGGTGCGCCTGGTCGCCGTGAGATCGGCCACGGCAAGCTCGCCTGGCGCGCAATTCATCCCATGCTGCCGACACCGGCCGAGTTCCCCTACACAATTCGAGTGGTATCGGAAATCACGGAGTCGAATGGCTCTTCGTCGATGGCATCTGTCTGTGGCTCCTCGCTGGCACTGATGGATGCGGGCGTGCCGCTCAAGCGTCCGACGGCCGGCATCGCCATGGGCCTCATTCTCGAGGACAAGCGCTACGCCGTGCTATCCGACATCCTTGGCGACGAAGACCATCTCGGCGACATGGATTTCAAGGTGGCCGGCACCGATCAAGGTGTCACATCCTTGCAAATGGACATCAAGATCGCCGGCATCACCGAGGAGATCATGAAGGTCGCGCTCGCACAGGCGAAGGACGGCCGCATGCACATTCTCGGCGAGATGGGCAAGGCCCTCACTGCGGCGCGCGCAGAACTCGGCGAGCACGCTCCACGCATCGAAATGTTCAAGATCCCGACCGACAAGATCCGCGAAGTAATCGGTACGGGCGGCAAGGTGATCCGCGAGATCGTCGAAAAGACGGGTGCCAAGATCAACATCGAGGACGACGGTTCCGTCAAGGTCGCCTCCGCCGATGGCGACTCAATCAAGGCGGCGATCAACTGGATCAAGTCGATCGCTTCCGACCCGGAAGTCGGCCACATTTATGAAGGCACCGTAGTGAAGGTCATGGACTTCGGCGCCTTCGTGAACTTCTTCGGCGCCAAGGACGGGCTGGTGCACATCAGCCAGCTTGCATCGCGCCGGGTGAACAAGGTCAGCGATGTCGTCAAGGAAGGCGACAAGGTAAAAGTGAAGCTCCTCGGCGTGGACGAGCGCGGCAAAGTGCGCCTGTCCATGAAGGTGGTGGATCAGGCCACCGGTGAGGACATCGAAGGCAAGCAGCGGGCCGAGGGCGGTGACCAGCCGCACGCCGCGCAAGGCGGCGCTGCGGAATAACGCTGCGGCACATCTTCGAAGAAGGGCGGCGCAAGGCCGCCCTTCTTTATTTTGCCTTGCGCAAGGGTCTTTGACGGAGGTCGCCGGCAAGCGTCTCGCTGACAATCTGGCCCAGGGCTACGAAATCACTTTTCCGCGGCGATGTGCGCCGCCATGCCAACCCGACCGTGCGTACGGGTTCAGGTTCGACAAATCGCATCAGCTTGACGCGATCGTCGCGCGCCTCGACTCCTACGGCGACTTCGGGGACAAGCGTCACGCCGTAGCCGTTCGCCACCATCTGCATCACTGTCGCAAGTGACGTCGCGCCGAGGCCCGCCGGAGCCTCGCGTTGCCTGGTATTGCAAAGCGCCAATGCCTGATCGCGCAGACAGTGTCCTTCTTCAAGCAGGATGAGACGGCTTTGGTCGACGTCGGCAACGCCGACGCGTCCGCGCGATCGTCTTTCATCGCTGGCGGGCACCGCCAGCAGGAACGCGTCGTCGAATAGCCGCAGGGTCTCAAGGTCGGCGTCTTCGATCGGCAGTGCGAGCATCACGCAATCGAGCTCGCCGCGAACCAGCTCCTCGATCAGCAGTCTGGTTTGCGTTTCGCGCACTTCAATCCGCAGCCGCGGATACTTCGTCTGAAGCCGCGGGAACAAGCGCGGCAAAACATAAGGTGCCAGTGTCGGGATGATGCCGAGCTTCAATGATCCGTCGAGCACCTCGTCGATGGCGCGCGAAATCGACGAGATCGCGCGTCGCGGCCAGGATCTGCTCGGCACGCTGCGCCACATCGAGGCCGGTGTTGGTCAGCACCACCTCACCCGGCCGCCGCTCGACCAATTCAGCGTCGATCTCGCGCTCAAGCTCACGTATCTGCATCGATAGCGCCGGCTGGGTCACCGCGCATTCCGCGGCGGCGCGGCCAAAATGCCGTTGCCGAGCGAGAGACGCGAGATACCGCAACTGACGCAACGTGATCATGCCGATAAGCTAATCTTATCGTACTAGGCAGGCAATACGATTAGACCTTATCGATCAACGTCGCCTAAATGACGCACTAAGGGACGATACCAACAGAATTACAGCACGTGATCGGAGAGAAACATGGACGCAAAAACCGATGACAAAAGCGACGGCAAGTGCCCTTTCACAGGCACTCGCGGCCACTCAAACCGCGACTGGTGGCCGGATGCCTTGAGCATCGAGATGCTTCACAAGAACTCCGACCTGTCCGACCCGATGGGTAAGGATTTCGACTACGCCAAGGAGTTCAAAAGTCTCGATCTGAAAGCCGTTATCAAGGACCTGCGCGCCGTCATGACGGATTCGCAGAAGTGGTGGCCGGCCGACTTCGGCCACTACGGCGGGCTGATGATCCGCCTGGCGTGGCACAGCGCGGGCACGTACCGCGTCACCGACGGTCGCGGTGGCGCTGGTGCCGGTCAGCAGCGCTTCGCGCCACTCAACTCATGGCCGGACAACGCGAACCTCGACAAGGGGCGCCGCTTGCTGTGGCCGATCAAACAGAAATACGGCCGGAAAATTTCCTGGGCGGATCTGATGATTCTCGCCGGCAACGTCGCGCTCGAATCGATGAACTTCAAGACGTTCGGATTCGCCGGCGGGCGCGCCGACGTGTGGGAGCCGGAAGAGCTGTTCTGGGGTCCCGAGGGAACGTGGCTCGGCGACGAACGCTACAGCGGCGAACGCCAGCTCGCGGAGCCTCTCGGTGCTGTGCAGATGGGCCTGATCTACGTCAACCCGGAGGGGCCCAATGGCAATCCCGACCCGGTCGCGGCCGCGAAAGACATCCGCGAGACGTTCTTCCGCATGGCGATGAACGACGAAGAGACCGTGGCGCTGATTGCCGGTGGCCACAGCTTCGGAAAAACGCACGGCGCGGGCGACCCCTCGCTGGTCGGCGCGGCGCCGGAAAGCGGCGCCCTCGAGGACCAGGGGCTGGGCTGGAAGAGCAAACACGGCACCGGCTTCGGTGCAGACGCCATCACCGGCGGTCCTGAAGTGACTTGGACCCAGACGCCAACGAAGTGGAGCAACCTCTTCTTCAAGAATCTGTTCGAACACGAATGGGAGCTGACGAAGAGCCCGGCCGGCGCGAAGCAGTGGAAGGCGAAAGGCGCAGAAGCCACCATCCCGGACGCCTTCGACAAGTCCAAGAAGCACGTGCCGACGATGCTGACCACGGACTTGTCGCTGCGGTTCGACCCGGCCTACGAGAAAATCTCACGGCGCTTCTTCGAGCACCCGGACGAATTCGCGGATGCGTTTGCCCGCGCCTGGTTCAAGCTCACGCACCGCGACATGGGTCCTCGTGCGCGCTACCTCGGCCCGCTTGTGCCGAAGGAGACACTGATCTGGCAGGACCCGATCCCCGCGGTCAATCATCGACTGATCGGAGAGAAGGACATCGCGGCGCTTAAAAAGAAGATCCTCGCCTCCGGCCTTTCGGTGTCGCAGCTTGTCTCGACCGCCTGGGCGTCGGCGTCGACTTTCCGCGGCTCCGACAAGCGCGGAGGTGCGAATGGCGCGCGCATCCGTCTCGCGCCGCAGAAGGATTGGGACGTCAACCAGCCAGCCCAGCTGGGAAAGGTCCTCGAGAAACTCGAAGCGATCCAAAAGAAATTCGGCAAGAAGGTTTCGCTTGCCGACCTGATCGTTCTCGGCGGCTGCGCCGCGATCGAGAAAGCTGCGAAGGACGCCGGTTACAAGATAAAAGTGCCCTTCACGCCGGGTCGCATGGACGCCTCGCAGGAGCAGACCGACGTCGACTCTTTCGCTCCGCTCGAGCCGCGTGCCGACGGCTTCCGCAACTACGTCAGCAACAAGCGGCAGTTCATGGGGCCAGAGGAAGCATTGGTGGACCGGGCACAATTGCTGCGACTGACGGCACCCGAGATGACCGTTCTAATCGGTGGCCTGCGCGTGCTTGGCGCGAACGCGGGCGTGTCAAAGCACGGGGCCTTAACCAAGAAGCCCGGCAGATTGACGAATGACTTCTTCGTCAATCTGCTCGACATGAGCACGCAATGGCAGCCGGCCGGCGACAACCTGTACGAGGGACGGGACCGCAAGACGAACGCGGTCAAGTGGACTGGTACGCGTGTCGACCTTATTTTCGGGTCGCACTCCCAGCTGCGAGCGCTTGCGGAAGTCTATGCAGGCGCGGACGCGAACGAGAAATTTGTGAAGGACTTTGTGGCGGCGTGGACCAAGGTGATGAACGCCGATCGTTTCGATCTCCACTCAGTTCAGCGGAAAGCTGCGTAAGGCGCCGCATCAAAACACAAACAAAACGGCCGGGCGAAAGCCTGGCCGTTTTTCCATTTGACGCGGCGTGGTCCCGACGAGCCTCATGGATTGGCTATTACTGGCCGCCATTGTCATCCGCGCCTGACGCCTTCAGCGCGTCGGGCTGCGGCATGGCGATGACGTTGTAGCCGGAATTGACGAAATGGATTTCGCCGGTGACGCCGGTCGACAGATCCGACAGGAGATACAAGCCAGCGCCGCCCAGTTCCTCCAACGTGACTCCGCGGCCAAGCGGCGAATGCTTCTGCTGGAAAGCGAACATGTAACGCGCGTCGGTGATGCCAGCGCCGGCGAGCGTACGGATTGGCCCGGCAGAGATCGCATTGACCCGGATCTTCTGCGCGCCGAAATCGACGGCGAGGTACCGCACCGAAGCTTCCAGCGCAGCTTTCGCCACGCCCATCACGTTGTAGTTCGGCATGGCACGCAGGCCACCGTTATAGGTAAGCGTGACCATGGCGCCGCCATTCGGCATCAACGATGCGGCGCGCTTGGCTGCTTCGGTAAACGCATAGCAGGAGATCACCATCGTACGGATGAAATTGTCACGCGTGGAATTGGCGTAACGGCCCTTCAGTTCGTTCTTGTCGGAGAAAGCGATGGCGTGCACGAGAAAATCCATCGTACCCCATTGCTTTCCGAGCGTTTCGAACACCGCATCGACGGAGGCAATGTCCTCGACGTCGCAGGGCAATATCAGGGACGAGCCGGTTTGTTCGGCAAGCGGTTTCACGCGTTTGGAAAGCGCGTCACCTTGGTAAGTGAAGGCCAGCTGCGCACCGTGCGCCGCCAACATCTGCGCGATGCCCCAGGCGATGGAATGGTCGTTGGCAACGCCCATGATGAGGCCGCGCTTTCCCTGCATCAAACTGCCGCGCGGAGCGATGTGCTCACCTGCCATGGACGTCGGCCTACTCGGAACGGAATGAAGATCTGACGGGGAAATGGGCTTGTTCATGTGCTGCTCCCGCTCGAATCAGCTGGCGTGCCGCAAGCCCGCCTATGGCTTCGACACGACAACCCGATGACGAGAAAAAGCGAAACGCTGCCCGGAAAGTTTCAGAGGAAATAGTCATGCATCAAGCCGCTTGAACACAACCGACGCATTTGTGCCACCGAACCCGAACGAGTTCGACAGCACGCAACCCAGTTTCACATTATCCTGACGTTCGCGCACGATCGGTATGTCCGCGAAGGCCGGATCAAGATTCTCGATGTTGGCGCTCTCGCAGATGAAGCCGTTCTGCATCATCAGGAGAGAGTAAATCGCTTCCTGCACCCCGGTCGCGCCGAGTGAATGGCCAGTAAGTGACTTTGTCGCCGAAATTGGCGGGCACTTCGCACCGAATACCTCGCGGATGGCTTCGATCTCCTTGATGTCACCAATCGGCGTCGAGGTGGCGTGCGGGTTGATGTAATCGACCGGCGCTTTCACGTTCTCAAGCGCCATTTTCATGCAGCGCGCCGCGCCCTCGCCGTTAGGCGCAACCATGTCGTAGCCGTCCGAGGTCGCGCCGTAACCGGCGACCTCGCCGTAGATCTTCGCGCCGCGGGCTTTTGCGTGCTCGAGCTCTTCCAGCACCAGCACGCCGGCACCACCAGCGATAACGAACCCGTCGCGATCCTTGTCGTAGGCGCGCGAGGCCTTCTGCGGCGTGTCGTTGTATTTCGAGGACATCGCCCCCATGGCGTCGAACAGCACGGAGAGCGACCAGTCGAGTTCTTCGCACCCGCCGGCAAAAACAAGGTCCTGCTTGCCCCATTGGATGAGCTCTGCGGCGTTGCCGATGCAGTGGTTCGATGTCGCGCAAGCCGAGGAGATCGAATAGTTCACACCTTTGATCTTGAACCAGGTCGCGAGTGTTGCCGAAGCCGTCGACGACATCGCCTTCGGCACCGCGAAGGGGCCGACGCGCTTGGGTCCCTTGTTGCGCGCGGTGTCCGCAGCGTCGATAATGGCGCGGCAGGACGGGCCGCCGGAGCCCATCACGATGCCGGTGCGCACATTTGAAATTTCTTTTTCCTCGACGCCGGAATCGCGGATCGCCTGCTCCATCGCCACGTGGTTCCACGCGGCGCCGCCGCCGAGAAAACGCATCGCGCGACGGTCGACCACTTCTTCGGGATCGAGCCGTGGCGCACCGTGCACCTGACAGCGAAAGCCGAGCTCCGCGTATTTGTCCGCCCGCACGATGCCGGACTTGGCCTCACGGAGGCTCGCCAGCACTTCCTGCGTATTATTGCCGATGGATGAGACGATGCCCATTCCAGTGACGACGACCCGTCGCATAGCCGTATTACCCTTCAAGCTTTCGCCGCGGTTTATTGCTGATTGGGCCACAGATCGGCCTGCTGCGGTAGTTCTGCAAGCCCCCTGCCGCTCTTAAGCGCCACTTGGCTGCAACGCTTCTTCCTGTTTGAACAGGCCAACCTTGAGGTCGCTGGCGCGGTAGATCACGTTGCCATCCGCCGACAGCCAGCCATCGCCAATACCAAGCACCAGTTTCGAGCGCATGACACGCTTGATGTCGATGCCGTAGATGACTTTTTTGACGGTCGGCAAGACCTGCCCGGAAAATTTCACTTCACCCAGGCCAAGTGCCCTGCCCTTGCCCGGCGCACCCAGCCAGCCGAGAAAAAACCCGACGAGTTGCCAGAGCGCATCCAGTCCGAGGCAGCCCGGCATGACCGGGTCGCCTTTGAAGTGGCAGAGGAAAAACCAGAGATCCGGCTTCACGTCGAGCTCGGCACGGATCATGCCTTTCCCATGCTCACCACCGCCTTCGGTAATTTCGGCAATGCGATCGAACATCAACATCGGCGGCAACGGCAACTGTGCGTTGCCGGCGCCAAAGAGTTCGCCGCGGCCGCAAGCGAGCAAATCTTCGTACTCGAAGCTATGCCGCCGCGTGTCCATGCGCGTTGAATCCTCACGTAGAGGGCTTGGCTGAGGTCCCATGCCCGCTTGGTACCATACCAAGCCTAGCGGGCAAAGATGGCGGAGCCGCGGGCCGCGGGCCCGGTTTGCTGCGCTAAAAACCGCGCCAAATCGGCTTTGCAGGCACTTGCGAGGCGGTTGCATCTAATGGGTCAATTGCGTATATGTTGCAAATGAAACGGTTTTTCGCCGGCTCTGCCTGGAGCCGGCCTTTTGGGTATCAATAATAATGGCTCCTATGCGTACCTTGGTAATCCCGAATGTGAAGGCCGGCGCCGAGCACCTACCGGATCGGTCCGCCCTCACAGGTTGCCCTTGGCATGACGTGAAAGCCATGTTGCGTGAGGTTGGGTTGCGTCCAACCCGCCAGCGCATGGCGCTGGGCTGGATCCTGTTCGGCAAGGGCGATCGGCATCTGACTGCCGAAATGCTCTACGAAGAGGCAACCCGCGCGAAAGTCCCGGTGTCGCTCGCCACGATCTACAACACTTTGCACCAGTTCACCGAAGTAGGACTCCTGCGACAGGTCGCGGTAGATGGCTCGAAGGCCTATTTCGACACCAACGTGACCGCTCATCATCACTTCTTCGTCGAAGGCGAAGATGAGGTGCTGGATATCCCGGACGCCGACGTCATCGTCGGCAAAACCCCGACACCGCCGGAAGGCTTTGAAATCACGCGCGTCGACGTGGTCGTGCGCCTGCGACGCAAGAGCTAGTCGCACATATCCTGAGGTTTTCGCGTTTCGTGCCCGGCCCTGCGCCGGGCATTTGTTTAAAGTGGACGCGCCTAGTCCACCTTCTCGTTCGGGTAGGCGCCCCAGAGCCGTTCCTGCCGGACAAACCCGTCAAAGCCTTTACCGCTAAACTGACACCAGTTGCCGGTACAGGACTTCAGCGCGCCGAGCACACCGGGTTGCAGACGGGCCACTATCGGGGACTCGAGGTTCGCCTTTTCAAAGAGGGGAACCAGTTCGTCTTTGGTCTTGGGAACGACCGTCGCAGTCCGCTTGCCGGACAACAATGAGTGGTAAACCCAGCCTTCGGCGCCCTCCCAGTCGCGGATGCGGCGCCAGTTCTCGAACTCCGCCGTGACCTCGACCGGCATGCCGGCGTGGGTATAGACCCAGCGCACGTCCTGATCCTTGTTCGGTCCCGAGCGTGCATTGACCCGATCGGATTTGAGGCTCACGAAACGCGGGATCGGGAGACCGCTGACCGAGCCGGTTGGCACCTCATTGGCGGACCGTGCCGGAACTGGCTCGAATCCGGCCATGAATCCGACCATGCCGGCGGACAGCATGAAGGCTGCCCATGCGGTCCGAAAGCTTTGTGTTGTCACGGCCATCTGGTAGGAAAAACGAACGGGATTTCGCACGGCGCACAGTGTCGGCGAGCACGGTTAATGAGGGCTGAATCGACACCTTCTGGCGCGGCCGGCGCCAGATACCGCGGTTTGAGGTAGATGGCGAAAAGCAGAAAGCCGCTGGTCATTGTTACGCGCAAGCTGCCCGATCAGATCGAGCTGCGGATGCGGGAGCTTTTTGACACCCGGCTCAACCCTGACGACAAGCCGATGACGCAGGCGCAACTCGCCGAAGCCGTGAAAAACGCCGACGTGCTGGTGCCTACCGTCACCGATCGCATCGATGCTTCCGTGCTCAGCAAGTCCGGCGACCAACTCAAGCTCATCGCCAATTTCGGCAACGGCGTCGACAATATAGATGTGGCAACCGCGGTGCAGCGCGGAATTACCGTCACCAACACGCCCGGTGTCCTCACCGAGGATACCGCCGACATGACCATGGCGTTGATCCTGGCCGTGCCGCGCCGGCTGGTGGAAGGCTCGCACGTGCTGACCACCGACAAGGACTGGACCGGCTGGTCGCCGACCTGGATGCTCGGTCATCGCATCTGGGGCAAACGGCTCGGCATCATCGGAATGGGCCGCATCGGACAGGCGGTTGCGCGGCGCGCGCGCGCCTTCGGCCTTCAGATCCACTATCACAATCGTCGGCGGGTGGCGCCGAAGATCGAGGAAGAAGTCGATGCTACCTACTGGGAAAGCCTCGACCAAATGCTCGCGCGCATGGACATCGTGTCGGTCAATTGTCCGCACACTCCGGCGACCTACCATCTGTTATCGGCACGCCGTTTGAAGATGCTTCGGCCCGAGGCCTACATCGTCAACACATCGCGCGGCGAGGTGATCGATGAAAACGCGCTCGCGCGTCTGATCGAATCCGGCGAGATTGCTGGCGCGGGCCTGGACGTGTTCGAGCACGAGCCGGCGGTCAATCCAAAGCTGGTCAAGCTTGCGCGCGCCGGGAAGGTTGTCCTACTCCCGCACACGGGCTCGGCGACGATCGAAGGCCGCGTCGACATGGGCGAGAAAGTCATCATCAACATCAAGACTTTCATGGACGGACATCGCCCGCCCGATCGCGTCCTGCCATCAATGCTGTAAAAAGACCGCGGCCGCGTCACTTGTGGCCGGAGAGATCCCTGATCGTCGGCGTCTTGCCCGACAAAGGATTGGCCGGGTCCCACGCGTAACTCAGTGTTTCGAAACGCATCGAGCGGGCATCAACCATTAGGAGGCGGCCGACGAGACCTTCGCCGAAGCCGACGATCTCGCGGATCACCTCAAGCGCCATCAGCGAACCAAGCACGCCGGGCAACGCGCCAAGGATTCCAGCTTCGGCGCAGGCCGGCACGGTACCTGCCGGCGGCGGCTCCGGAAACAGACAGCGATAGGTCGGATTGCGGGTTCCGTTGGCGCGCGTCTCGTGCGCGCGGATCGAGGTCAACGTACCATCGAAGGTACCGACCGCCGCGGTGACGAGTGGCTTCCTCGCGAAATAGCAGGCGTCGGAAACGAGGTACCGGGTGGCGAAATTATCGGAACCGTCCGCGACGATGTCGTATCGCGATATCAGATCGATGGCGTTCGCGGCGACGAGCCGCAAACGGTGAGTCTCGACGTTGACCAGCGGATTGAGTCCTATCACCGTATCAGCGGAGGCCTCGACCTTGGGCCTGCCAATGTCGGCCGTTGCGAAGATGATCTGCCGTTGCAGATTCGACAGCGACACGTCGTCGTCGTCGACGACGCCGACCGTGCCGACACCCGCGGCCGCCAAATAAAGCAGTACCGGCGCACCCAATCCGCCGGCGCCGACGACCAGCACGCGGGCGGCCTTCAGTTTCGCCTGCCCCGGACCTCCCACTTCGCGCAGGACGATGTGACGGGCATACCGTTCGAGTTCTTCGGTTCCAAGCATCGTGGTTAACCTAGCGATGATCAGAACGCGTTGAAACCGGGTTCTGCGTCGCGCGTTAAGCATGCGCGAAAAAGGCTGTGCGTACGCGCGCGTCGTGCGCTCTACCGAGTCTTGCGCCACCTCCTCCATCCGCTAAGGTGGCCGCGAATCAGTGGGATTCACAATGCGTTTGGCCGGCTCGACCGTGATGCTCGCGCTTCTGCTCGGTGCCGCTCCGGCGCTGACGCAGGAATCACCCGGCATTTTGCCAACGCCCGCCCAGTCCGAAGCGAAGGCGGCTCGCGCGCAAGCGGGCAAACATGCGGTACGACGCAAAGCTGCGCCGCACATCGCCGCACCGGAAACCGTCTCCGCAAAAACCGTTACGCCGGAGCCTGTGAAGTCGGAGCCGGCGATCGCAGAGTCCGCGGAGATCTCACCTGCCGACCGTCTGAAGGTTCAATCTGCCCTGCTCTGGTCGGGCGACTATACGGGATCGCTCGGCGGCGAAGACCCCTTTCTCTCCGCCATCAAGAATTACCAGAAGCGCGCGAAGTCCAAGATCACCGGAATCCTCTCGCCGTCCGAACGCGCGAACCTGCTCGCCGCCGCAAAATCACACGAAGATGAATTCGGTTGGACAATCGTAACCGATCCGTCGACCGGCGCGCGTTTGGGCCTTCCGGCCAAACTTGTGCCGCAGGTGCGCGACGCCGCGCGAGGGACGCGCTGGTCGGCCGCGCACGGTGAGGTGCAGGTCGAAACGTTTCGCATTCCAGAATCCGAGATCAAACTCGCGGCCTTGTTCGAGCAGCAGAAGAAAGAGCCGGCTAACCGCAAGGTCGAATCCAGTGCGCTGCGCGACGACGGCTTCACCATCAGCGGCATGCAGGGCTTGAAGATGTTTTCCGTGCGCGCACAGCGTCGCGATGGCGAGATCCGTGGTCTCATTCTGCTTTTCGATCAGATGATGGAGACGATCGTCGCCGGAGTGACACCGGCGATTGTGAGCGCTTTCTCGCCGTTCCCCGAGCGCAGCATGCCGTTCGCTGCCATGGCGAAACCAGTGGAGTACGGGAACGGGTTGGTGGTCAGCAGCCTCGGCCACATCGTGACCGACCGCAGCCTCGCAAGCGGATGCCAGGTCATCGTCGCCGCCGGTCTGGGCAATGCCGACCGGATCTCCGAGGACGGCGATAGTGGGCTCGCTCTGTTGCGCGTGTACGGCGCGCGCGATCTTTCGCCAGTAGCCTTGGCGCCCGATGCGTCAAAGAAGGGCGACATCACCCTGGTCGGCATTCCCGATCCGAAGGAGCAAAACGGGGCCAAGAAATTGACCGAGATCAAGGCGCGGCTGGCCATAGGCAACGCAATCGAATTGCGCCAGTCTGTACCGATGGCTGGCTTCTCGGGCGCCGCCGCGCTCGATGCGCAAGGTCAGGTCCTCGGGTTGATGGAGATGCGGAATTTTGTTCTTGCCAGCATAGAGCCGGCCGCACCACCGGTGCGGCTCATTACCGCCGAAACCATCCGAAATTTTCTTGTCGCACATAATGTTGCCCCGGCCCAGCAGGCCGGTGACGCAAGGGCGTCGGTGGTGCGAATTATATGCGTGCGGAAATAATCTCGTCGTGGCCGGATTCCGGCCATCCACGTCTTTGCTATCTATTCTTCCATTTCGGCGCGCGTTTCTCGACGAAGGCCTTCATTCCTTCCTTCTGATCTTCCGTCGCAAACAGCGAGTGGAAGATGCGGCGCTCAAACGTTATGCCCTCCGAAAGACCGCTTTCGAACGCGCGATTGATCGCTTCCTTGCCCGCCAGCACCGATGGCAGCGACATATTGGCGATCGTCTCGGCGACTTTCATGGCCTCATCAATCAGGCTGGCAGCCGGAACGACACGTGCCACGAGGCCGGATCTCTCAGCTTCCGCCGCATCCATCATGCGGCCGGTCAAGATTAAGTCCATCGCTTTCGCCTTGCCCACCGCCCTGGCGAGCCGCTGCGTGCCCCCGATGCCCGGGATAACGCCGAGCTTGATCTCCGGCTGGCCGAACTTGGCGGTGTCCGCGGCAATGATGATGTCGGATTGCATAGCGAGCTCGCAGCCCCCGCCGAGCGCAAAGCCTGCAACCGCCGCGACGACGGGCTTGCGCGCCTCCGCAATCGCATTCCAGTTCGAGACGAAATCCCCGAGATAGGCTTCGATAAACGGTTTGTCGGCCATTTCTTTGATGTCGGCGCCGGCGGCAAAGGCCTTCTCGTTGCCGGTGATCAGCATGCAGCCGATCTTGTCGTCGGTATCAAAATCCTCGATCGCGCGGGTAAGGTCATCGATCAGCGCCTTGTTGAGCGCATTCAGGGCCTGCGGGCGGTTGAGCCGGATGATTCCAACGCGGCCCTTCGATTCGACGACGATATTCTGATAGCTCATGACAAGATCCTGACTCAGTCGAGTTTTGCGCCGGAGCGGTGCACCACGTCGGCCCACTTGGTAGAATCCGCCTTGATCGTTGCCGCAAACTCTTCCGGCGTCCCGCCGGCCGGCTCGTCGCCGATCGTGGCAAATTTTTCCTTGAAGGCTTCTGACCTAAGCGCCTTGTTGATCGCAGCGTTGAGCTTGTCAACGATCGGCCGCGGTACACCGGCCGGTGCGATCACGCCCGTCCAGGTCGGCGCCAGATATCCAGGCACGCCCGCTTCGGCAATCGTCGGCAGTTCGGGAAAAGCAGGTGAGCGCGCCGCACCGCTCACGCCGAGCGCACGCACCTTCTCGTCGCGGGCATACGGGGCAATCGACTGCAGGCTTTCGAACATGAGATCGACATGGCCGGCGATCAGATCGGTGATGGCCGGCGCGCCACCGCGGTATGGCACGTGCACGATGTCCGTGCCGGTCATCCACTTGAACAATTCTCCGCCGACGTGACCAGGCGAGCCGTTGCTGGATGAGGCATTGGTCAACTTGCCGGGATTTTTCTTGGCGTAGTCGATCAGCTCCTTCACCGAACGAACCGGCAGTTTCGGCGAAACCGCGAGCAGCAGATGTCCGCGCGCAATCATTGCAATCGGCTGAAAGTCGCGCTCGATGTTGTAGGGCAGCTTCGTCACCATGTGGCGGGTGATCGCGAGCGCGCCGATCGGACCCATGCCGATGGTGTAGCCGTCGGGCGGCGATTTCGCGACCAGATCGAGACCGATTGTGAGGGCGCCGCCCGGGCGATTGTCGACGATGAGCTGCTGACCCAGTTCCTTGGACAGCTCAGCGGCTAGGATACGGGCGACGGTATCGGTCGCGCTTCCCGCGGCCTGCGGAACGATGAAACGGATCGGATGATCGGGGAATTCGGCCGCGCCGGCTGCGGTCAACGTGGCGGCCAGCACGAGTGCAATCAGGCCAGGCTTTCGCATGTCATCCACCAAAGGGCTTGCAGCATAGCGTGGCCTACTTCTGGCACGATGGGCAATAGAAGGTCGAGCGACCGCCCTGCACGATCCGTTTGATCTTGCCTTTGCAGGAAGGGCAAGGCTCGCCTTCGCGGTCGTAGACCTGGAAATTGTGCTGGAAGTCGCCGAGCGATCCGTCGGCGCGACGATGATCGCGCAGCGACGAGCCCCCGGCCTCGATCGCGTCCCTGAGCACGGCCTTGATGGCATCGACGAGTTTTTCGGCGCGCTCATTCGGCCTACCGTTGCGGTCGGCAATCGTCGAGGCAATTCGTTTAGGCGAAAGGCGCGCGCGGAACAATGCCTCGCAGACATAGATGTTGCCGAGGCCGGCGACGACGCGCTGGTCGCTCAACGCCACCTTGAGCGACGTCTTTTTGCCCGCGCAGGCCTTGGCCAGCATCGCCGCGTCGAATTCATTTCCCAATGGTTCCGGTCCGAGCGACCGCAGCAACGGCTCGTCCTCCAGCCTGGCGCGGGAGACAAGTTTCATCGAACCAAATCGGCGCGGATCGTTGAATGTGACAGTCGCACCGTTCGACATGTGAAAGATCACATGATCATGCGCGCTGCTCTTGGAGCGCTCGTGATAATAAGTGCCGGGCGCGCTGTCCTTGCCGACGCGGAACGAGCCCGACATCCCAAGATGCATCAGCAGCACGTCGCCGGACGACAGATCGGCGAGGAGATATTTCGCCCGCCGGCCCAGTCCCTGCACGGTCTTCCCGTTCAGCTTCTGGGCAAATCCCTTCGGCAGCGGCCAGCGCAGATCGCCCCGCCGGACCTCGACTTTGGCAAAGCGCTCGCCTTCCATGACGGGCGCCAGTCCGCGGCGGACCGTCTCGACCTCAGGCAATTCGGGCATGATTAACCGCTCCCACGCTGACACATAGCGCCCCTCGGCCGCCCGCGCTATGGTCCTGCCCGCAAAGGACTAATTCGCATGGCCCGACACGGTGAACAGACCCATTTCGGCTACGAAAGCGTGCGGCTCGAGGACAAGCAGGGCCGGGTCGACAACGTCTTTCATTCGGTCGCCCGCCGCTACGACCTGATGAACGACCTGATGTCAGGCGGGCTGCACCGCGCATGGAAGGACGCGCTTGTGACGGCGGTGAACCCGCCAAAGAACGAGCGGGCGTTTGCGCTGCTCGATCTCGCCGGCGGCACCGGCGATGTGGCATTCCGGATTGCGGACGCGGGCGGCCCGGGCACGCGCATCACCGTTTGCGACATCAACGCCGACATGCTCGCGGTCGGCCGCGAGCGCGCTTCGCAGCGCGGGCTCGATGGCGTCGTCGCCTTCGAAGCGGGTAACGCCGAGAAGCTTCCCTATTCCGACCGCAGTTTCGACTGCGTGACCATCGCGTTCGGCATCCGCAACGTGCCGCGCATCGAGCGTGCTCTGGAAGAATCCTACCGCGTCCTCAGAATCGGCGGCCGATTTCTCTGCCTGGAATTTTCCTCGATCGATGTGCCGGGTCTCGACGCGCTCTACGAGCTTTATTCTTTCCAACTGATCCCGCGGGTCGGCCAGGCGGTGACCGGCGATCGTCAAGCCTACCAGTATCTCGTCGAATCGATCCGCAAATTTCCCAAGCCGAAGGCTTTCGCTCACATGATCGAAGCCGCGGGATTTCGCCGCGTCTCGTTTACGCCGATAACCGTCGGCGTGGTCGCGCTCCACTCAGGCTGGCGATTGTGATCGCGGGAATTTCGCATCTCGTCCGTCTCGGCCGCGCCGGCTTTGTCTTCGCGCGCGAAGGCGTGTTTGCGCTGGTGGACACGCGGCCCTTGCCGATGCCTGCCAAGACCGCGATCGCTGTCGCGCGCCTGTTCGAGCGGCCGAGTACGAGAAGCGGTGGAAGCCGGCTTGCCGCCGCGCTCACCACCCTTGGACCGACTTACGTCAAGCTCGGCCAGTTTCTCGCGACCAGACCCGACGTCGTTGGCGCGACGATCGCCCGCGATCTGGAAAGCCTGCAGGACAAGATGGCGCCGTTCCCGCAAAGTGAAGCGGAAGCGGCCGTCGCCGCCGCGCTCGACAAGCCCCTTTCAGCTGCTTATGCGAGCTTCGGCCCGGCCGTAGCGGCTGCCTCGATCGCACAGGTGCACCGCGCCGAAATCGATATCGACGGCGCGCGCAAGCCCGTCGCCGTCAAGGTGCTGCGACCCGGGATCGAGCGTCGTTTTAAATCCGACCTTGACGCTTTTTTCTTTGCCGCGCGCAAGGCTGAGGCCTTCTCGACGGAAGCCCGACGGTTGCGGCTGATCGAGGTCGTCTCAACGCTCGCGCGTTCGGTGGCAATCGAGATGGACTTTCGCCTGGAAGCGGCGGCGGCCTCGGAGATAGCCGAGAACACGAAAGAGGACCCCGATTTTCGCGTGCCAACCGTCGACTGGGACCGCACCGCGCGCGAAGTCCTCACGCTTGAATGGATCGACGGCGTCCGCCTCAGCGATCATGGTGCGCTCGAAGCGAAAGGCTTCGACCTGCCCGCCCTCGGCCGCAAGGTCATTCAGAGTTTTCTGCGCCACGCGTTGCGCGACGGTTTTTTCCACGCCGACATGCATCCGGGCAATCTGTTCGTCGACGACGATGAGCGCCTGATCGCCGTGGACTTCGGAATCATGGGACGGCTAGGACCGAAAGAGCGGCGCTTCCTCGCGGAGATCCTGTTCGGCTTCATCACGCGCGACTATCACCTTACTGCGCAGGTGCATTTCGATGCGGGCTATGTGCCTCGCCACCATTCGGTCGAGAGTTTCGCGCAAGCAATTCGCGCCATTGGCGAGCCAATTCACAATCGGACCGCCGAAGACATCTCGATGGCCAAGCTTCTCATGTTGCTGTTTGAAGTCACCGGTCTGTTTGATATGCGTACGCGCCCCGAGCTGCTGCTGCTGCAAAAGACCATGGTGGTCGTCGAAGGCGTTGCCCGTTCGTTTGATCCCAAGCTCGATATGTGGACGACAGCCGATCCGGTTGTGCGCGAATGGATCGCCCGCAATCTTGGGCCGGCCGGCCGGCTCGAGGATGCGGTCGAAGGAGCGGGTGAAATCGGCCGTTTCCTTGGTCAGGTGCCGGGCCTGTTGACCCGGGCCGGCACGCTGCTCGATCAAGTCGACGAAATCACGCGCGATGGGCTGGTGCTGTCGCCGGACACCGTGGCGGCAATCGGCGCGGCTGAAGCGCGCCGCAACCGATGGACCGCAATCGCGCTGTGGGTCATAGCGATACTGCTCCTCTGGATCACGTGGAGGCTGGTTTGACATCGGTTGCATGACGAACCTTCCGGTTTGCGGCTCAGCTGCGCGTGACCAATTCCTGCAGCTTGTCGATGCTCTGGGTCCAGCCTGCCTCCATGCCGGCAAGCATTCTCGGCGCGAGAGGAACGAGGCCGACGGCATGTGTCTGCAACGTAAGCGTGGTCTTACCGCCCTCTTCGGAAAAGGTGACGGTTGTCTCGCCCTCAAGCAAATGGTTGCCATCGTTGTCGATCGCGATGCTGGTGAAGACCAGCCGTTCCGACACGACCACCGTAAGGAACACACCTTTCATTGGATAGTCATTGCCATCCGGTCCGCGCATCACGATGTGCAGGCTTCCGCCCCTGCAGACGTCGAGTTCGCAGACGGGAATGGTAAATCCACGCGGGCCGAACCATTGCGCCATCATTTTCGGATCGGTCCACGCTTTCCACACTAGCGCTCGCGGCGCATCGAATACGCGTTTCAGCGTGAGGCTTGCTTCTCCATAGGGAGCTGTCTTGGCGGCGGCTGTCATTTCGAACCCTCGTAAGCGCGCTCGATCTCCTCGAGATCGAGCTTCTTCATTTTCAAGAATGCGTTCATGACGCGCTCTGATTTTCTAGAGTCTGGATCGGTCATCATCTTCGGTATGCTGGCCGGAACGACCTGCCACGACACGCCGTATTTATCCTTGAGCCAGCCGCATGGTCCTTCTTCACCGCCCCGGGTGAGCTCGCTCCAGAAGTAATCCACCTCGGCCTGCGTCTCGCAGCGCACCTGCAGCGAGATCGCCTCGTTGAACTTGAAGTTCGGGCCGCCGTTCAGTGCAGTGAAGGTCTGTCCCTCGATCTCGAATTCGACGACCATCACCGAACCGGCGGGCTTGTGATGAACGTCTCGCCCGGCTTCGGTGTAGCGGCTGATCTTGCCGAGCTTTGAGTCCTTGAAGACCGAGCAATAGAACCTTGCCGCCTCCTCGGCGTCGGTGTCGAACCAGAGACAGGGTGTGATCTTCTGTTTGGTGATCGCCATGATGTCCTCCGTTGTGCGCGGCTACTTTGCTTTTGCGAGATAGGCTTCGAGTTGTTCGAAGGTGCCGGTCCAGCCCATGCGCATGCTGTCGCGTCCGGTCTCAAAGGTTTTCCGCTCTTCTTCTGTCGCGTTATGCGGTTCCCAGCTGACGGTGAACTTGGTTTTGCCGCCGGGCAGTTCCTCAAAGGTGAAGGTCGAATGCATCTCGAGCGGCCATGATGCGTGGCCGGGATGGCGGGTGGTGCCACCCTTCTCGTCGGAAAACGAGCTGATGAAATCGAGACGTTCCGGCGGGGCGATTTCTCGAAAAACGAACTTGCCCCACATCGGCGAGCCGTCCGGCGCCGACATTCCGTAGTGATATATCCCACCGACGCGCAGATCCATTTTGGATGAAATCACTTTGAAGCCCTTGGGGCCCCACCACTGCTTCATGTGCTCCGGGTCGGTAAAGCACTTCCACACAAGGTCGCGTGGCGCTTCGAGCACGCGCGAGATGACAAAAGCGGCGCTTTTCGTGGTGGTCGCCATAGGCACTCCTACTCGGTTGGCGTTTTCAATTGTTCCGCGGCGCGATCAGGAAATTCGTATTGGAATGAGCGCGCGTAACCGCGCGTCGCGCAGATAGAGCCCACCCCAGGCCAGCAGGCCGAGATAGAGGCCGAACAGCGTGTGGCTAAAGACCGGATCGTTGAGGCGGAAATAACTCGCGATTGCACCGCCCAGATAACCGGTCAGAAGAATTGCGCCGAGCACCGACGTGCGCGGAAACGCGTAAAGCAATGCGCAGAAAAGCCCAATGATACCCAGTGGACGCGCGAGACTGCCGGGAATGCCCATCTGCTCGGAGGTGGTGATCACGACATCCAACGGAACCAGCTTCATGGCGCCGTCGAGCAGCATGAATGCGATCACCAGGCCGCTCATCACGCGGCCGACCCAGACCAAAGCATTCGACGTCTGATTTGTCTGAACCATCGTCTGCATGTTTGTACTCCGGGTCCCCTTTGGTTTTCCGATCTGCTGACGCGCTTCGTTACTTCGGCTCGACGATAACCATCCAGTTCACGCCGAATTTGTCCTGCGTCATGCCGAAGCGCGGCGAGAAGAACGTCTTGTCGAGCGGCATGATGACCGTTCCCCCGTCGGACAATCCCTTGAAAAGACGGTCGGCATCGGCTGCGTCCTTGGCATCGACCGACAGTGCAAAGCCGTCGAACTTGGGATTGCCGGTGTTGCGTCCGTCGGAAGCCATCACCCTTGTCTCGCCGATCTTGAGCGATGCGTGCATCACCTTGTTCTCGTTGCCCGGCGAGCACATCGACTTGTTCGGGGCTGTCCTTCCAGCGCATCAGCATGCCGACTTCAGCGCCAAGTGTTTTTTTGTAGAACTCGATCGCTTCATCGCAGCGGCCGTCGAAGAACAAATAGGACTGCACTTGCATAACTCATCCTCCTCCGATGTTGTCAGATTGACAAATAGGTTGATATCAACCTATTATCGATCATGTCAACCCGCAACGCGTTACCACTGGCCGCGACCCATTTGGTGCGTGACAATTGTTTGTGTCTCCACATCCAGCGTGCGGCGCGCGGATTGGCGCGACGGTTCGACGATGTGTTCCGTCCGATTGGTCTCACGCATGGCCAGTTTTCGTTGTTGATGTCGCTGAACCGGCCGGAACCCCCGACAATCGGCAGCGTCGCGGCACTGCTTGCTATGGACCGCACCACGCTGACTGCGGCCCTCAAGCCCCTTGAACGCCGCAAGCTGGTGAAGGTTTCGGTCGACGTGGAAGATAAACGCAGCCGGCGCCTCGCGATTACCACCGCGGGTCGCGCCCTGCTCGCCAGGGCCTTTCCGTTGTGGACGCAGACCCACGCGGAAATCGAACGATTGATTCCACGCGGGAATGCGGATGACCTGCGCGAGGCGCTGCGATCGCTGGCCTGACATTGCCTGCCCGAGCATCTAGGTGTGCTCCGTGACCAGCGCTGCCAGATAGTCGTCAAGCCGCGCCATTGTTTGCACGAGGCCCTTGTCGGCACCGTATTCGCGGATGACGCGTGTGCGCTCCTCGGCCGACGGGAACCTGCCATGCCAGGTTAACCGGGTCTCGCCGTTGCCGAGATCCTCGAAGGTCACGGTCTGGGTGAAGCACACCGGCTCGACATCTTCGGCGCCGTCGTGGCGATAGACGATGCGCTCCGGCGCCAAGATCTCGTCGAACGTGATGCGGTTCTGATAGTCGCGCCCGTCCGGCCCATGCATGACGAAACGCCAGACGCCGCCGGGGCGAAACTCGAAGGCACGCGTCGTGGTGCGAAATCCATTCGGACCCCACCACTGCACCAGGTGCTTCGGATCGGTCCAGACCGAGAAGACCAGCGCGCGAGGCGCAGCGAGCACGCGCGTGCCGATGATGGAGAGCGGGTCCTGATCGAGGTCGATGCTATTTCTTGCCGCCACGTTGCTTCTCCCGTTTGCGTTGCTTGTTCGGATCGCGCGGTTTGTCGCGGGTGTCGTGCTCTTCTTTGTTCGCTTTGCTGCCTTTGCTCTCTTGCGCCTGAAGGACTCTCAGATAGTCGTCAAGGCGATCGAGACGCTCTTCCCAGAGCCGGCGATATTCCTCGAGCCAGTCGTCGGCTTCCTTGAGCGCGCGCGCTTCGATGCGGCACGGACGCATCTGTGCGTCGCGCGTGCGCGTGATCAGGCCCGCGCGCTCAAGAACCTTCAGGTGCTTGGAAACTGCCGGCAAACTCATGTCGAACGGCTCGGCGAGTTTCAGCACCGAGGTTTCGCCGAGTGCGAGGCGCGCGAGGATGGCGCGCCGTGTCGGGTCAGCGAGGGCTGCGAAGGTGGTGCTGAGGCGGTCGCTCATCGAATTAAACCATCTCGTTAATTAACTTATCAGTTAAATACAAGAGACCGGTGCTGTGGTCAAGTAGTCGTGCAGGCCGCGAATTCTATGACCAAATGATTACAATGATTGCATTGCAATCAAAATAGATTATAGTGTTGGAAACTAAGGGATTTTCATGGCGTCCCTCACGGTTCGTCAGCTCGATGAGAGGCTCAAGAAGCAGCTACGCCTGCGCGCCGCACGCAACGGGCGCTCGGTCGAGGACGAGGTGCGCAACATCCTGCGCGAGGCCGCCGAGGGCAGCGGCGCGGAGCCGCGGCCGCCATTCGCTCCGGGATCGGCCGATGCGGGCGCGTCGCGCTCCGTTGCCGCGACGGCAGCCAAGCGTGTTCTGCTGATCATCGGCGGCGGCATCGCCGCGTACAAGTCGCTCGATCTCATTCGGCGGCTGAGGGAGCGTGGGTTTGCCGTGCGCTGTATTCTGACGGAGGCTGCGCAGCATTTCGTCACGCCGCTGTCGGTGAGCGCGCTCGTCGGCGGCCGCGTTTACTCCGACCTGTTCGATCCGGCGAGTGAGTTCGATGTCGGTCACATCAGGCTCGCGCGCGAAGCCGATGTGGTCGTAGTTGCGCCGGCGACAGCCGATCTGATGGCGAAGATGGCGAACGGTCACGTCGACGATCTCGGCACCGCCGTGCTTTTGGCGACAACGGCGAAGATCGTGCTAGCGCCGGCCATGAATCCGCGCATGTGGTCGCACAGGGCGACGCAGCGCAATCTCTCGCGGCTTGTCGCCGACGGCATCGACGTCGTCGGCCCGAATGAAGGAGAAATGGCGGAAGCCGAAAGTCAGGGTCTCGGACGCATGGCGGAGCCTCTGGAGATCACCGCAGCGGTCGACAAACTGTTTGAGGCCGAGATGACCGGTCGATTGCAGGGGCGCCGCGTTCTGGTCACTTCGGGCCCAACCCACGAGCCGATTGATCCCGTGCGCTACATCGCCAACCGTTCATCCGGAAAACAGGGGCATGGAATCGCAGCAGCGGCAGTCAACGCCGGCGCCGATGTCACTTTGATCAGCGGCCCGGTGAATTTACCCGATCCGCCTGGCGCGAAAGTAATCAAGGTCGAAAGCGCCCGCGAGATGCTGCGTGCGGTCGAACGCGCGCTCCCCGCCGACGTCGCCATCTTCGCAGCCGCCGTCGCCGACTGGCGTGTCGCCAACGCCGGCGAACAGAAACTGAAAAAGCGACCGGGCCACACGGCGCCGGAACTTGCATTCGTTGAAAATCCCGACATTCTCGCCACCATCGCCGGACGGAAAACGCAACGGCCGAAACTGGTGATCGGCTTTGCCGCCGAGACAGAGAACGTCGTCGCCAATGCCAAGGCGAAGCTTGCGCGCAAACACTGCGACTGGATCCTAGCCAACGATGTCTCGCCGCAATCCGGCATAATGGGCGGTGATCGCAACACAATCACGCTCGTGCGCACATCCGGCGTCGAGGCATGGCCGCAGCAAAGCAAGGACGCAGTGGCAGCCAAGCTGGTCACACGCATCGCCGACGCGCTCGACGAAGACGCGCGCAAGGACAAGTAGGAGAAAGCTAGTGAGCGCTGTCGAAGTCCGCATCACACGTCTGGCGCATGGCGATGGTTTGCCGCTCCCGTCCTATCAGACTGCGCACGCCGCCGGCCTCGACTTGCTCGCCGCCGTGTCCGCCACGACCCCGGTGATATTTGCCCCCGGCGAACGCGGTCTGGTGCCGACCGGCATCGCGATCGCCCTGCCCGCAGGCTACGAAGCGCAGGTGCGCCCCCGCTCCGGGCTCGCCGCACGTCACGGCCTCACTGTTCTCAATGCTCCAGGCACGATCGACGCCGACTACCGGGGCGAGATCCAGGTCCTGCTAACCAATCTCGGCAACGCACCGGTGACGATCACGCGCGGCATGCGCGTGGCGCAGCTGGTGGTCGCACCGGTTGTGCGAGCGCACATTTTGGAAGTCGCGTCTCTCGACAAAACTCAGCGCGGAAGCGGCGGTTTTGGATCAACCGGCAGCTAAATCAACAGCCTCCACCGTTTGTAGCTAGACGCATACCCGGGTGTAGCCTAATACCACTGTATCTGGTGCCACCTTGAGTCGTGCCCCAAATGCCGTTGATGTCTCGCAAGGGCCTCCTCGCCATTGCTGCAGTGATAGACGTCGCCATCAATGCGCGGGCTCGCCCGGTTTCGGCGAAGGCATTGGCGGCCCGGCACCGACTTCCGCCACGGCATCTTGAGCCGGTCCTGCAGGCCCTGGTCCGTGATGGCATCCTTAGAGGTATCCGCGGGCCGCACGGTGGTTACGAACTCGGCCGGGAGCGCAGAACCATTACGGCCGACGATATCCTGCGCGCCGCCATTACCGTCGAAGACACTGATGCGCTGCCAAACGGTGCAGCCCTGGTTAATGAGATCATCCGACCGGTGTTGGCCGAAACCGAGCGAACGGTCTCCGTGGCACTTGGCCGAATCAATATTGACGACATGGTCAGGCGCTTGGCGGTGCCAAAATAGCGCGCCATCGGCCAGCTTGGGCGCGCCGTTCACGGTCTGGACTCTTTCGGCACGATTCCCCTTGGGGGTAAAGTCGACCGATTCGCGGGAAATGGCGTGGCGGACGCCGTTTGCGCGCTCTGGGGCCAGTCAGAATGCCGGAGACAATCCGGACGGCGAGCGAGAGGCTGCGTTCTCGTCCCTGGCGAGGCGGATTCCTCACCGCCTTCGTCACCGCAAATCTATCAGTCCTGCCCGCCTTGTCGGCGTGCGCCGAGGTGCGCCTCTTGGACGGGACCGGGCTAGATGCCGTGCACCGCTCCATAGCGGCGCTTCGCGGCCAGGAAATCACATTGCTCACGTTCTTCCTTGCTCTGCTTGCGCTGAGCCTGTTCGCAAGCGTGGCACTCGTCCGCGCCCGCAGGGCCGCCGAGCGCCTCGAGACCGGCGCGCGGGACGAGATCGTCGCATTGCAGACCGAATCCGATCGCCTCAAGACGCTGTTGCTATCGGAGCCCCAGATCCTGGTGACCTGGGCCGCCGCTGCCGAGGAGCCGGAGATTCTCGGCGACACCGCCCTCACTACACCCGGGAGCGTCCCTGAACGCGTGCTTGCGTTCGGTACCTGGCTTGAGCCCGTGACCGCGCGGCGCATGGAGCAGGCGGTCGATGCCTTGCGCCGCGATGGCCGCGGCTTTGTCATGACGCTGACAACGCGTGCCGGACGCCCGATGGAAGCTGAGGGACGTGCCATCGCCGGCCGTGCCGTGCTGCGCTTGCGCGACGTAAGCGGCATCGAGCAGGAACTGCTGGATCTCGCCGCCCGACATGACCAGTTGCTGGGCGACATCGAGACGATGCGCGCGTTGCTCGATTCCCTGCCCGCGCCCGTATGGGCGCGCGACAACGCCGGCGAACTGGTGTTCGTGAATTCCGCTTACGCGCATGCGGTAGAGGCCGGTGATCCGGCCGACGCCGTCGCACGTCGGCTGGAGCTGCTCGACCAACCAGCGCGCGCGGACCTGGCCCGGTCCCGTGCAGCCGGTGAAACATATGTCGGTCGGTTGCCGGCTATTGCGGCAGGTGGCCGCCGCATTTTCGAAGTTGTTGATGCTCGCGGCGCTGCCGGCAGTTCCGGCATCGCGATCGATCGCACGGAGGTCGAGACCATGCGGTCGGAGCTTGCGCGCATGGTCGAGGCGCACCGCCGCGTGCTCGATCAATTGGCGACCGGCGTCGCGGTCTTTAATGTCGAGCGCAAACTCACTTTCTATAATGCCGCATATCGTTCGCTCTTTGAGCTTGACGCAGCCTTCCTCGATCAGACGCCGACCGATGCGGCCGTGCTCGACACGCTGCGCAGCCGGCGCAAGCTGCCTGAGGAGCACGATTTCCGTCAATGGAAGCAACAGCTGTACGAGGCGTACCGTGCGGTCGAGCCAAAGGAGCACATGTGGCACTTGCCCGACGGTCGTGCGTTACGGGTTGTGACCACGCCAAACCTGGAGGGCGGAGTCACGTACCTTTATGATGACGTGACCGAGCGGCTCGACATGCATCGTCGTTACGACGCGCTCATCAAAGTGCAGAGCGAAACCCTTGATCACTTGTCGGAAGCGGTCGCCGTGTTTGGCAGCGACGGGCGCGTTCGCTTGCACAATCCCGCGTTTCAGCGGATGTGGAAGCTGTCGCATGATGCGCTGGAACAGCGTCCGCATGCGGAAGCGGTGACAGCCTGGTGCCAGGCGTTGCACGACGATAACGCTGTCTGGCGAAATCTTCGTGCTTCGTTGACCGCGATCGACAATCGGGAATCACTTGTCGCGCGCATAGAAAGGCGAGACGGCGCGGTCATCGATCTCGCCACCATGCCTCTGTCCGACGGTGCCACCTTGGTCACCTTCCAGGACAGAACCGATACATTCAATGTCGAACGCGCGCTGCGCGAGCGCAACGAAGCACTCGAAGCGGCCGACTCGATCAAGATCGACTTCGTGCATCATGTGTCCTACGAACTGCGTTCGCCGCTGACCAACATCATCGGTTTCGCAAATCTGCTGGGTGATCCAGCTTTCGGGGCGTTGACCCAGAAGCAAGGCGAATATCTCGGCTATATCACCGCATCGACGAATGCGCTGCTGGCACTTATCAACAATATCCTCGATCTCGCCACCATCGATGCCGGCGCCATGACGCTGAACCTCGGCGATGTCGATATTCGCACGAGCATGGAGGCGGCGGCCGAGGGCGTGCAGGACCGTCTGGTCAAGAATCGCATCTCGCTCGACATTCGGGCTCCAGCCAACATCGGCAGCTTTGTCGCCGACGAACGGCGCCTGCGTCAGATTCTTTTCAATCTCCTTTCCAACGCAGTCGGTTTCTCGCCCGCGGAGGAGGCGGTGACTCTTGCGGCGGAACGGCGTCCCGACGCTGTCTACTTCAAGGTGAGCGATTGCGGGCCGGGAATCCCTCCGGAGGCGATGGACAAGGTATTTGACTGGTTCGAGACCAATTCCATGGGCTCGCAACATCGCGGGCCCGGGCTTGGCCTTTCGCTTGTCCGATCCTTTGTCGAGTTGCACGGTGGTACGGTGACGATCGATTCCGTTTCTGGGAAAGGCACCACTGTCACTTGCACATTCCCGGTGGCGCAGGTTGCAAAGCAGACCGCTGCGTAGGTTGGAAGCCCTCGCCGGATCGGGCGATTCTGGCCTGAGACCGCGCAACCCGTCTATAAGGTGACAATCGTGTGACGGATCAACCGATGTTCTTCTCCAGTTCCGGCGGCTACAGCTTCACGACGACATTGGCCGACGAGGCAGCCACTTACCGGCTGATGACCGATATCGCGGCTATTATCGAACCGGGCGATCTGATCACGCTTTCGGGCGATCTTGGTGCGGGCAAGACGATGTTTGCGCGTGCCCTCATCCGTTACCTTGCCGACGACAACACGATCGAGGTCCCTAGTCCGACCTTCACCCTGACACAGACTTACAGCTTGCCGCGTTTCGCGGTTGTGCACGCCGATCTCTATCGACTTTCGAACTCAGCCGAGTTGGCCGAGCTTGGTCTCGACGACGCCCCGGAGGGCGCGGTGATGCTGCTCGAATGGCCGGATCGCGCGGCCGGTTATTTACCCACCAATCGTCTTGACATTGCATTCACTCTCGAACCGCAGGCCGGGTTGACCGCACGAAACGTGCGCATCACCGGCTTCGGCAGCTTTGCGCCGCGCACCGAACGCATCCTTGCCGTCCGGCGTTTCCTCGATCGTTCGGATTTTGGCCGCGCCGAACGCCGGCGTATCCAGGGCGATGCCTCGACGCGAAGCTACGAAAGACTGACGCGCGACGGCGCCACCTATGTCCTGATGAATTCGCCCAAGCGTGCAGATGGCCCACCGGTGCGCAACGGCAAGCCCTACAGCACAATCGCGCACCTCGCTGAAAACGTGACACCCTTCATCGCCATGACCCAGGCTCTGCGTGGGCGTGGGTTCTCCGCACCAGCGATTTTTGCGGGTGACCGCGAGGCGGGGCTATTGATCATCGAGGATCTCGGCGACGAACTGGTCGTCGAGACTGATCTGTCGGCCCCGATCGAGGCACGCTACGAAGCGGCAACCGATCTGTTAGCTGAATTGCATTCCGAACCGACGTCGCCCGTGATTCCAGTCGAACCTGGTACAGACTACCGATTGCCGCCCTATGACATAGATGCATATCTGATCGAAACCGAATTGCTGATCGATTGGTATCTGCCCAAGCTCGAAATCAGGATTTCAGATGCCAAACGCGAAAATTATCGCGCGCTCTGGCGCGACGCGTTGTCGCCTGTGTTGACGGAGCCCCAAACCTGGGTCTTGCGGGACTTTCATTCGCCTAATCTTCTTTGGCTGCCCGAGCGCGAGGGAACGGCGCGCGTCGGTCTCCTCGACTTCCAGGACGCGGTGATGGGTCCTGCTGCCTTCGATGTCGCTTCGCTCCTGCAGGACGCGCGGGTCGATGTTCCGGAAAAAATGGAGATCGCACTCTTGTCGCGATACACGCGCGCGCGCCGGGCGATGAATACGACGTTTGATGCGCCCGCGTTCGCGCGGTCATACGCGACGCTCGCCGCGCAACGTGCGTCGAAGATCCTGGGGATTTTTGCCCGACTCGAACGCCGGGACCGCAAGCCGCAATATCTGCGTCATCTCCCGCGCGTATCGACCTATCTTCAACGCTCTCTTGCGCATCCGGCACTGGCATCGCTCGCGGCCTGGTATCGCGCCAACGTGCCACCGGTGAAGGTCTGACCCATGTCTCCGGCAACGACACGCGTCGGCCCACGGCGCGCCATGGTCCTGGCTGCGGGATTGGGCACGCGCATGCGACCCTTGACCGATTCCACGCCGAAACCGCTGGTCAAGGTTGCCGGCAAGCCGCTGATCGATCACGTGCTCGATCGGCTCGCTGACGCCGGGGTCGAGCGGGCGGTGGTCAACGTCCATCACCTCGCCGAACATTTGCAGCGGCATCTTGCGCACCGCCAAAGCCCGAAGATCGTGATTTCCGACGAGCGGGGGCTACTGCTCGGGACCGGCGGTGGCGTCAAGAAAGCCCTAGCGGAGCTCGGCAATGTGCCGTTCTTTCACGTCAATTCCGATACGATCTGGATCGACGGCGTGAAATCCAATCTTTTGCGACTCGCCGAGTCTTTCGACCCTGCCGCAACGGATGCGCTTTTGCTGCTGGCACCTACGACCGGCAGCGTCGGCTATTCCGGGCGCGGCGATTTCTCCATGGCGCCCGATGGCAGCTTGCTCAAGCGAACAGAGCAGGAGGTCGCGCCCTTCGTCTACGCCGGGGCGGCGATTCTCTCGCCTGCTTTGTTCAAGGACGCGCCGAACGGAGAGTTCTCGCTGACTGCCCTGTTCGAACGTGCCGCGCACGCAAAGCGGCTGCATGGTCTGCGCCTCGAAGGCGTGTGGATGCATGTTGGTACCCCCGAGGCCATTGCCGAAGCGGAAGCCGCGATTCGCTCAAGCGGAGGTTAGTCAAGCGGAATTGAGTTTCGATTCGCCTACGGCGCAAAGCGTGTATGCTGCCGCGCAATGCAAGCCATGAAGCCTCGCGTTTTCAATATTCCGGCGTCTGCGCAGTTCCTGCCAGTCCTCATCGATTCCCTTCGCACGGGAAAACTGGTGCCCGGTTTTCCGACGTCCGATGATCCGCTCGAACTTGCGAACGCAACACTTTACCTTCCCACGCGGCGCGCATGTCGCATGGCGCGCGACGCCTTCACGCGCGTGTTCGACCAAGCAGCCATCCTACCGCGCATTGTCGCGCTCGGCGATCTCGACGAGGACGAGATCATCTTCTCGGAGGCCGCCGGAGATCTGGCTGAAGCTGCCCTGGCACTGCCGCCTGCAATCGGTCCGCTTGAACGACGGCTATTGCTGGCGCAACTCATTGTGCGCTGGGCCGCTGCGATTCGATCCGACAAAGGCGCGCCGCTGATTGCCAATACGCCGGCCGCAGCGCTCGCTTTGGCTGATGACCTTGCGCGCCTGATCGACGACGCCATTACCCGCGAGATGGATTGGAAAAAGCTCGACGGTCTGGTCCCGGACCAGTTCGATAAATACTGGCAGCTCACCCTCGATTTCCTCAAGATCGCGCGCAGCTATTGGCCCGAGCGTCTCGCTGAAAAAGCCATGATCGACGCGGCGCGGCGCCGCGATCTTCTGATCGACGCCGAGATGAAACGTCTCGCTGGCACCAATCAGCCCGTGATTGCGGCGGGCTCGACCGGTTCGATGCCGGCAACTGCAAAACTGCTCGCGGCGATTGCCCAGCTTCCGCACGGCGCAGTGGTTCTCCCGGGGCTCGACACCGACCTCGATGAAGATACGTGGCGCAAGATCGCCGGCGCAAAGGACGAGAAAGACGCGCCCGCTGTCGTGCATCCGCAATTCTCCATGCAGGCCCTGCTGGCGCGCCTGGGCGTCACGCGTGATGCGGTCCAACCGCTCGTCGAACCTGCCGCACATGGGCGCGAGATGCTGGTTTCGGAAGCGCTGCGGCCAGCGGCCACCACCGATCGTTGGCAGGCTCGCTTCAAAACCCCCGAATTCACCGACGCCGCTGATCGCGCGATGGCGGGCATAAGTCTGATCGAAGCCGCCAACGCCGAAGAGGAAGCACTGGCAATCGCGATCTGTCTGCGTGAGGCCATCGAAACGCCCGCCAAGACCGCGGCGCTGGTAACACCCGACCGCACTCTCGCGCGTCGCGTGGTGGCCGCGCTCGAACGCTGGGAGGTCGAGGTCGATGATTCGGGCGGCGATGCGCTGGCAGATACGCCGGCCGGCACCTTCGCACGCCTTGTCGCCGAAGCGGCGCTGGGCGGGCTTGAGCCGGCGCCGTTGCTGGCACTGCTCAAATACCCGCTGTTGCGGCTCGGTGCCGAAGCTTTTGTGCATGCGCGCGCGATCGCAGCCCTCGAGCGCGCCGTGTTGCGCGGCCCGCGCCCGCGCCGCGGTTCGACAGGGCTTAAGCACGCACTCACAACATTCCGGCAGACGCGCGACGAACTGCACAGCCGTGATCCGCGCCGTTACGTGCCCGATGGCGAACTCGACGCGGCCGAGCGACTGATCGAAAAACTCGCGCTGGCGCTCGCCCCGCTGGAAGCCTTCGGGCACGGACCGCAAAGCCTGCTCACGCTGGCGCAGGCCCACGCCAGAGCGATCGAGGCGCTCTCGGGTGCCGGCAAGGGCATTGCAGCCTATGGCGGCACGGACGGCCGGCAACTGCAGCGCACTTTCGAAACGATTGCAGATAGCGAGACCTCGCAGACGCTCGAACTCAATCCGGCGGACTACCCGGACGTCTTCCATTTGCTGTTGTCAGGGCGCGCGGAGCGAGGCGCGGAAATCGGCAGTCCCCGTGTGCGGATCTTCGGTTTGCTCGAAGCCCGGCTGCAGAGCGTCGATCGCATCGTGCTCGGCGGGCTGAACGAAAGTACCTGGCCGCCCGACACCCGCAACGATCCGTGGCTGAGCCGGCCGATGCGGCTTGAACTCGGCCTCAATCTGCCGGAATTGCGTGTCGGCCTCTCGGCGCACGATTTCGCGCAAGGGCTTGGTGCGCCGGAGGTCGTTCTGTCGCGCGCGGCTAAGCAGGCTGGCGCGCCGACAGTCAGGTCCCGTTTCGTCCAAAGGCTGGCCGCGGTCGCCGGCGAAACCCGCTGGAAACAAGCGTTGCGGCGTGGCGCACGTTATGCGGACTACGCGCGCGCACTCGATCATCCCGCCAAGGTGTCGCCGATGCCGCGGCCGCAGCCGGTCCCTCCACCGGAAGCGTGCCCCTCGCAGTTAAGTGTCACCGACATCGAGAACTGGCTGCGCGATCCCTATACGATCTACGCCAAACATGTGTTGCGGCTTTTCCCGCTTGACGCCATCGACACCCCGCCGGGCGCCGCCGATCGTGGAACCTTCATTCATGAAGCGATCGGCGAATTCACCAAAAAACATGCGGATGCCCTACCCACCGATGTCGAGCGCGCTCTGACAGAACTTGGCAAGAAGCATTTCGAGCCGCTCAAGGACTTCGAGGAGGCGCGCGCCTTCTGGTGGACGCGCTTTGTGCGCATCGCCGGCTGGCTCGAAGGCTGGGAGCGCGAACGGCGCGACGGCGCGACCAAAATATTTGCCGAAATGTCGGGGAAACATGCGATCCCACTTGGCAAAACCGAATTTCTCCTCACCGCGCGGGCGGATCGCATCGAGCGGCGCGCCGACGGCAGCTACGCCCTCCTCGATTACAAAACCGGTCAGCCGCCGACCGACGCGCAAGTGCGCAGCGGGCTTGCCCCCCAGCTCACATTGGAAGCGGCAATCCTGCGCGAAGGCGGTTTCCCGGAAATTCCTGCCGCCTCCTCGGTGTCCGAAATCGCCTATGTTCGGCTGAAGGGTGGCGATCCACCGGGTGAGCCGAAGAGCATCAAACTCGAAGGCGGCACGCCCGACAGCTACGCCGACCTTGCGCTGCAAAAGCTCGCCGGTATCGCGCAGAGATTTCTTGTCGAGGGCGAGCCTTACCGTTCGCTCGTGCACCCAATGTGGAAGACGCACTACGGCGACTATGACCATCTCGCGCGCGTCAAAGAATGGGCTGCATCGGGCGGCGAAAGCGAGGACGAGTGGTGAGACCCGCGCGCCAGATTCCGGAGGCCGCGAGGGCCCGCCAGATCGCAGCCGCCGATCCCGAGCGCTCGATGTTCGTGTCCGCCAACGCGGGCTCCGGCAAAACGCACGTGCTGGTGCAGCGGGTGATTAATCTGCTGCTGCGCGGCGTCGCGCCGGAGAAAATCCTCTGCGTAACTTTCACGAAAGCCGCCGCCGCCAACATGGCGACCCGCGTCTTCGACACCTTGGCAGAATGGACCTCACTCGACGACACCGCGCTCGACGCGCGGATCAAACTCGCGACCGGCAAGACGCCCGATGCTCCGCAGCGAGCAAGCGCGCGCCGGCTTTTCGCCGCTGCGTTGGAAACGCCGGGCGGGCTGAAGGTGCAAACCATCCACGCCTTCTGCACGCGCCTGCTACACCAGTTCCCTTTCGAGGCCGACGTCGCAGCGCGTTTCGAGGTGCTCGACGAAGCCACCACCGCGCAGCTGCTCAACCAACTGACACTCGTCGTCCTGCTTGAGGGAGCGACGAATGCCGACAGTCCGCTCGGCAAGGCGCTGGAGATTGCCATCGCTGCCGCCGCCGACACCACCTTCAAGGAGGTGATCGCGGAAACGATCGGCAAGCGCGATCTCATCACGCAGTGGATCACTCGCGCGGGCGGCGTCCAACAGGCGATCGATGAATTGACCCGCACTTTTGATCTTGCGCCCGGCGATACCATCGCCGCCGTCGAAGCAGACTATTTTGCCGCTTCGCACATCGCCCAAAACGAATGGCCGGCGTTGATCGAAATATTTTCGGCCGGCAACAAGACCGACAAGGAGCGCGCTCACTCATTGCACGCCGCCCTTCGCTCCTCGGGACGCGAAAGGCTCGAAAACTATCTCGACGTGTTTTGTACCGATTCGCGCACGCCACGCAGCAGCATCGTGACCAGAAAGATTGCCGACGCCGAGCCACAATTGGCTCTGCGTCTCAAAGCCGAACAGGAGCGCGTGTGCAATATGCTCGCGCGGGAATTCGCTCTGCGGGCACGCGATCGCAGCGCGGCGCTGATCACGGTCGCCGCGGAGGTTATCGAGCGCTACCGCAGGGAAAAGGAACGACGCGGCTTGCTCGACTACGAAGATCTGATCGACAAAACGCTCACGCTGCTCCGTGACGCCTCGACCAAGAGCTCGGCTGCCGCTTGGGTTTTGTACAAACTCGATCTCGGTATCGACCACGTGCTCGTCGACGAGGCGCAGGACACGAGCGACAAGCAATGGGAGATCATCAAGATCCTCGTCGCGGAATTCCTGCCGGGCGGCGCGCGAGAAAACGTACGCCGGACGTTGTTCGCGGTCGGCGACGAAAAGCAGTCGATCTTCTCATTTCAGGGCGCAGTCCCGCACAAATTCGCCGAGATGCGCGTTCATTTTGGTGCGCTGCACGAAAAGAGCGATGCGGTTTTTGCGACCGAAAAGCTTGATTATTCCTTCCGATCGGCCGCCGGTATTCTCAATGCCGTCGACATCGTGTTCAAGCAGCCGGAGGCGTTCCGCGGATTGACCGTCGATCCGACCTGGACCGTCCATCAAGCGTTGCCGGACGCGCTCCCTGGCGAAGTGGAAGTCTGGGATCTGACAATCCCGAACAAGAATGATCTCGACAAGGAAGGCTGGGACGCTCCGTTCGACACCACCAGCGAGACCAGCCCTTCGGTCAGGCTCGCCGCAAAAATTGCGCGCACGGTAAAAAGCTGGATCGCCAACGGCACGCGGCCCGGCGAGGTGTTGATCCTGGTGCGCCAGCGCGGTCCCATGTTCGAAGCGGTGATCCGCGCGCTCAAGCACGCGCAGATCGAGGTCGCAGGCGCCGACCGGCTGGTTCTGACCGAACATATCGCCATCATGGACCTGCTGGTGCTCGGCGATGCCCTGCTGCTTGCGGACGATGATCTTGCACTGGCGACCGTACTGAAGAGCCCCCTGTTCGGTCTTGATGACGAGCAACTTTATAAGCTCGCCTACAAACGCAAAGGTTCTTTGCGCTCGGGACTGCGTGCAAAGGGCAGCGAAGATGCCGCGTATGGCGTGGCTGCGTCTGCGCTCGATGTTCTGTCGCAAAAGGCGCATACATCGTCGCCTTTTGAATTCTATGCGCATGTGCTGGGGGCGCATAAAGGCCGTGCCAGGATTTTGAGCAGGCTCGGCACCGAGGCGTCGGATCCGCTCGACGAATTCCTGAATCTTGCACTGTTGTACGAACAACGAGAAACACCGTCGCTACAAGGTTTTCTCAACTGGATTCGCGCGGCGCAGAGCGAAGTCAAGCGCGACATGGAGATGGCGCGCGACGAGGTGCGCGTGATGACTGTGCACGGCGCCAAGGGCCTTGAAGCGAAAAATGTCATTTTCATCGACCATACGACCACGCGCCCAGAAGGCGCCCATCCACCGCGTCTGCTCACCGTGCCGATTGCCGGCGCACCTCCGGGAACGACAGCGCTGATCTGGGGTGCCCGCCGCGACAGAGATGTCGGGCCGATGAGCCAAGCGCGCACGCAGGCGCTTGAAGCGGCGCGCGACGAATATCGACGACTTCTCTATGTCGGACTGACGCGCGCCGCCGATCGTCTGCTGGTGTGCGGTGCGCGGGGCGTTAACAAGGCACCGAAAGGCTGCTGGCATGATCTCGTGCTGAGTGCGCTGCAGCCTTTGTCGGAAGAAATCAGCAATGACGAAGGCAGAGTGTGGCACTTCCGCAAGAGCGCTGCTGCAGCCGCGGGACAAACACAATCGTCACTGGAGCACGCCCCGCTGCCGGCTTGGCTCAAGTCGAGGCCACCATTCTCACCGCCGTCGCCAGTGATCCTTCGCCCATCCGATACGACCGACGACGAACCACGTCCTCTCGCTGTGGGTGGCCAACGCGAAACTGCGCGCCTGCGTGGTTTGCTGGTGCACCGTCTCTTGCAGTCGCTGCCGGATATAGCCGCCGAGCGGCGACGCAAGGCGGCTGAAGACTATCTTGCCAGGGCGGGGCGCGAGTTGCAGGGCGCGGAGCGCGTTCGCCTCGTAGAGCAAGTCATGCACATAATTGATGACGCCCGCTTCCGTGAACTTTTCGTGTCGGGCAGCCGCGCCGAGGTTCCCATTGTCGGGAAACTCCTTTGTGGGAGCGAAACAGTGGCGGTCTCCGGTCAGGTCGACCGCCTTTCGGTGACCCAAGCTGCCGTGTTGATTGGTGATTTCAAGACCAATCGCGAGCCGCCGCGCCGAATCGAAGAAGTGCCCGCGGCTTACATCCGCCAACTCGCCCTCTACCGCGCCCTGCTCCGGAAGCTCTACCCCGATAGGCCTGTTCGCGCTGCGCTTATATGGACAGAAGCCCCTGATCTGATGGAGCTTTCTGAAGCGCTTATGGATCGCGCGCTGGAAGAGGCCATGGCGCAGGTCACCTCAACGTGAGATCGTCTTGACGCTGCGGGAGCGCGTTCATAGTTTCCAGCCCTCGCAATTTTCTGGGGCGATTCTCTCCCCGCTCAACATAAGAGGTAGCTGTCATGGCCGTCGGCAAAGTGTCGGACGCAAGTTTTGAATCGGACGTTTTGAAATCTGCCGAACCGGTGGTCGTGGACTTCTGGGCGGAGTGGTGTGGTCCGTGCCGCATGATCGGTCCGGCGCTCGAAGAAATTGCCGGCCAGCTCGGCGACAAGGTGAAGATCGTGAAGCTCAATGTCGACGAGAACCCGAAGACCGCCGGACAGTACGGCATCATGTCCATCCCAACCCTGATGCTATTCAAGAACGGCAAGGAAGCCGCGCGCCAGGTCGGCGCCGCGCCCAAGCAGAAATTGCATCAATGGATCAGTACCGCTGTATAACGGCCCGATAGAGATTTCTCGAAACGGCCGGCCCCAAAGCCGGCCGTTTTGCGTTGATGAATGATGACCCTCGCTTTGCACCCGCCCTTCCCGCCGATGGAAGCCCTGTCCGTGGACGAGATTCCAAAGGGCAGCAACTGGCAATACGAGCCGAAATGGGACGGCTTCCGCTGCCTGATATTTCGCGACGACAGAAAGGTCGAACTGCAATCGAAATCCGGCCAATCTCTCACACGCTATTTTCCCGAACTGGTTGCGTCGATTGCTTCGCTGAAGGCGAAGAGTTTCGTGCTCGACAGTGAAATTGTCGTGCCACGAGGACGGGGATTTTCTTTCGACAACTTGCTGCAACGTATTCACCCGGCGGAGAGTCGCGCGAAGCGCCTCGCTGCTGAAACACCAGCGATGTTGATTGTATTCGACCTGCTGGCCGGAGAAGACGGCAAAAGCCTCGCGAAATTGCCGCTCGCCGACAGACGAAAATTGCTTGAGAGATTCGCCCGCAAGTATTTGCGTGGCCACAAAACGGTCCGGCTGTCTCCTGTCACCACAAAAATTGCCGATGCGCGAAAGTGGCTCAAGCAAGTCGGTGCGAGCCTCGATGGAATTATCGCGAAACGCCGCGATATGCGATACGAATCCGGCAATCGCCACGGTATGCAGAAAATAAAAAACTATCGATCCGCCGACTGCGTGGTCGGTGGCTTTCGCTACAACGAAGGCAAGCGCACGGTCGGTTCGCTGCTGCTCGGATTGTACGATGAGCAGGGCCTACTCAATCACGTCGGCTTCACATCCTCGCTCAAGAGCGAAGAGAAAAATGCGATCACGGCAAAACTTGAAAAACTGATCGCTGCACCTGGCTTCACCGGCGACAAACCGGGTGGCCCGAGCCGCTGGTCGACGAAACGCTCGGCGGAGTGGAAACCGCTCAAGCCCAGGCTGGTGATCGAGGTTTGCTACGACCATTTCAGTGACGGACGTTTTCGTCACGGAACAAGACTGATTCGCTGGCGGCCCGACAAGGCACCGCAGCAATGCACGATGGATCAAGTGCGTCAGAAAAAAGCGGACCTAATGAAGCTTTTGAAGTGACGCGGGTTGGCTGCGACTTTACTGCGGCAACGTTCCGTTCTCACGCAAGGCCTCACCGGCAAGATAGAGCGAGCCGGTGATCAGGATTCGCGGTGGCGGATCGAGATCGAGCTTGCGTGTGGCCTCAAGTGCGTCCGTCAGGTTGTCGCGACTCGTCGCCGACAGACCGATGGCACGCGCTGCGCCGGCAACAGCGTCCGCGCTCATCCCCTTCTCGGCATTCGGAACAGGCACAGCAATCATCCGGCGCGCCAACCCGGCAAAATTTCCGAGAAAGCCTTCACTGTCCTTGGTTGCAAGCATGCCGACAATCAATACCAGCGGCCTCGACACGCGTTCCTCCAGATCGGCAAGCGCTGCTGAGATTGCCCGGCCGCCGTCCGGATTATGTCCGCCGTCGAGCCATAATTCGCTGCCGACAGGGGCAAGTTCGACGAGACGGCCGTGACCCAGCCTGTGCAGACGGGCGGGCCAGTCGGCCTTGGACATCCCGGCATCATAAGCGGCAGGCGGAATTGCGAACCGACGGATCGTGCGCAACGCGGCGATGGCGAGGCCCGCATTCTCGAACTGATGCCTGCCGTAGAGTCTCGGAGGCGGCAGATCGAGCAGTCCGCTTTCATCCTGATACACAAGGCGGCCGCGCTCTTCGGTTGCCGTCCAGTCTGCGCCGGCGACCTTCAGCGGCGCTGCAAGTCTTGCGGCCTGACGTTCGATCACGGCCAGGGCGTCGCGCGGCTGAGCCGCGACGATCGCCGGCACGCCGTGCTTGAGAATGCCCGCCTTCTCCACCGCAATCTTTTCGATGGAATCGCCAAGGAAGTCGATGTGATCGATCGAAATACGCGTGATGATCGTGGCCAGAGGATTGTCCACGACGTTCGTTGCATCGAGCCGTCCACCGAGGCCGACTTCCAGCAGCAGCACATCGGCAGGGTGTCGCGCGAACAACAGAAGGCCCGCAGCGGTCGTGATCTCAAATACGGTGATCGGTGCGCCGGCGTTGGCGCTTTCGCACTCTTCCATCGCGGCCGATAGCTCCTCGTCCGAAACGAGTGCGCTTTCGCCACGCCCGCCGATGCGGAAACGCTCATTGAACCTGACCAGATGCGGCGAGGTGTAGATGTGTACGCGTTTGCCCGCCGCTTCCAGAATCGCGCGCAGGAAGGCGATCGTGGAACCCTTGCCGTTTGTACCGGCAACATGGATCACCGGTGGCAGTTTTTTCTCGGGATGGCCGAGGGCAGCGAGCAGCCGTCGAACGCGATCGAGCGAAAGGTCGATGCGTTTGGGGTGCAGCGCAGTCAGGCGCGCGACGATGGATTCGGGTGAACTCATGATTTTCGACGCTTCACTTCGGCAGCCGCAATTTTTGTCCGCTTCGTCCCCTCGCGAGCGCACGCCCCACAAGTCATATAGCCGAGAGTCCATGCTCTCGTCCTCCGGATTCCCGCTGGCACGGGAAAGCGCGGGCGGGTTCACTGGCTTAGAGGGAAAAAGTTAGTCGAAATTATGCGTGCGCCGGAACCGGCAGCTGAGCCTGGTCGGTTGCCGCCGGTAACGGTGCACGCGTCAGCAGCCGGCACAATTCGGCGAGGGTCGGACGCAATTTATGCCGATGCACTACCATATCGACCATGCCGTGCTCGGCGAGATACTCGGCACGCTGAAAACCCTCTGGCAACTTCTCGCGGATCGTCTGCTCGATCACCCGTGGCCCGGCGAAGCCGATCAATGCGCCCGGCTCGGCGATCTGCACGTCGCCAAGCATCGCGTATGACGCCGTCACGCCGCCCGTCGTCGGATTGGTCAGCACGACAATGTACGGCTTGCGCGCCTCACGCAGCATCTGCACGCCGATCGTCGTGCGTGGAAGCTGCATGAGCGAAAGAATGCCTTCTTGCATACGCGCTCCACCCGACGCCGCGAACATGATGAATGGCGTTTGCCGACGCACCGCAGTTTCGAGGCCTGTGATCACGCCCTCGGCGGCCGCCATGCCGAGCGAGCCGCCCATGAAGTCGAAATCTTGAACGGCAACGGTGACCATCTGGCCTTCCAGACGGCCGATGCCGACCTTTACCGCATCCTGCAACCCGGTCTTGGTCCGCGCATCCTTGAGACGATCTGCGTAACGACGCTCGTCGCGAAATTTCAACGGATCGATCGGGACCTCGGCCAACGGAATCTCTTCGAACTCCCCGCCGTCGAACATGGACTTCAGACGCATCGGCGCGCTGATGCGCATGTGATAGTTCGAGCTTGGGATGACGAACTGGTTGGATTCGACGTCCTTGTAGAAGACGAGTTGTCCAGTTTCCGGACATTTGATCCAGAGATTTTCCGGCGTCTCACGACGCAGGAAACTGCGGATTTTCGGCCGAACGACGTTGGATATCCAATTCATGGGCCCTACCTCTATACGGCCAATTCGACAAAATTATAACTGAGGGCCAGGCCGAATGTTCATTGCGCAGCGATGCGCCGGGCAGAACGCACGCCTTGTGCCAGGACCGATACCAGTTGGGTGACGGCATTTACCGTCCCTGTGCCGGCTTTACCTGTTTTGTCGAGGCTTTTGAACAGTGCATCCACAAGCGCCGAGCCCACCACAACACCATCGGCACCCTCGGCGATAGCACGCGCTTGCTGGGCGGTTTTCACTCCGAAGCCGACCGCGACAGGAAGCCGCGTGTGGCGTTTGATCCGCGCGACCGCCCCGGTCACCTTGCTTGTGTCTGGCGCAGCGGTCCCGGTTACGCCCGTCACCGAGACGTAGTAGACGAAGCCCGACGTATTGGTGAGCACCTTTGGCAGACGTTTGTCGTCGGTCGTGGGTGTCGCGAGCCGAATGAAATTGAGCCCTGCCTTCAGGGCCGGCAGGCAAAGTTCTTCGTCCTCTTCGGGCGGCAGGTCCACGATGATAAGCCCGTCGACGCCAGCTGCCTTGGCATCGGCCAGGAAGCGTTCGTTCCCATAAATGTAGATCGGGTTGTAGTAGCCCATCAGAATGATGGGTGTTTCATCATCGTCTTTTCGAAAATCGCGCACCAGCGACAGAGTGCGGGTCATGCGCTGCCCTGCCTTGAGTGCGCGCAGCCCTGCGGCCTGGATCGCAGGACCGTCGGCCATGGGATCTGTGAAGGGCATGCCGAGCTCGATGATATCGGCACCGGCTTTCGGCAAGGCCTTGGCGACGGCAAGCGACGTATCGTAGTCGGGATCGCCGCCCATGATGAATGTGACCAGCGCGGCACGGCCCTCTTTTTTCAGAGCCGCGAAACGCCTGTCGATTCGCGTGCTCATCCGTTCTTGCTTCCCAGAAATGCCTCGACCGACGCTAAATCCTTGTCGCCGCGCCCCGAAAGATTGACCACCATCAGGTGATCCTTTGGTTTCTTGGCGGCGATTTCAGGTACCTTGGCCAGGGCGTGCGCAGATTCCAGCGCGGGGATGATCCCTTCAAGCTTGCTGCAGAGCTGGAAAGCTTCGACGGCTTCGTTGTCGGTGGCCGAAAGAAATTTCACGCGTCCCATATCGCTGAGCCAGGCGTGCTCCGGTCCGATGCCGGGATAGTCGAGGCCGGCCGAGATCGAATGCGCCTCTTCGATCTGTCCGTCGTCGTCCATCAGCAAATAGGTCCGGTTGCCGTGCAGCACACCCGCACGCCCGCCGGCAATCGAGGCCGCGTGCTTGCCGCTTTTGAGTCCATGACCGGCCGCTTCCACGCCGTAGATTTCGATGGATCGTTCATCGAGGAACGGGTGAAAGAGCCCCATGGCGTTTGAGCCGCCGCCAATGCAGGCGATGAGTGAGTCAGGCAAGCGGCCTTCGACAGCCTGCAGCTGCTCGCGCGTTTCACGACCGATGATCGACTGGAAGTCTCGAACCATCGCGGGATAGGGATGTGGGCCTGCGACAGTTCCTATGCAGTAGAAGGTGTCACTGACATTGGAAACCCAGTCGCGCAACGCCTCATTCATCGCGTCCTTGAGCGTGCGGGCGCCGGATTCGACTGCGCGCACTTCGGCGCCGAGAATCTTCATCCTCAACACATTGGGCTTCTGCCGCTCGACGTCGACGGCGCCCATATATACTACGCAAGGCAATCCGAACTTGGCGCAGAGCGTTGCAGTGGCAACGCCGTGCATGCCCGCTCCGGTCTCGGCGATGACGCGCGTCTTGCCCATGCGCAAAGCCAGCATGATCTGACCGAGCACATTATTCACCTTATGCGCGCCGGTGTGGTTGAGCTCTTCTCGCTTGAAGTAGACCTTCGCGCCGCCGCAGTGCTCGGTAAGACGTTGGGCAAAATAGAGCGGCGACGGCCGGCCGACATAATTTGCAAGATAGCCGTCCATCTCCTTCTGGAAGGCGGGATCGGCCTTGGCCTGCGCATAGGCCTGCTCAAGTTCGAGAATAAGCGGCATCAAGGTCTCGGCGACAAATCGGCCCCCATAGATGCCGAAATGCCCGCGCTCGTCGGGACCGGTCCGGAAGGAATTTGGTCGCTGCTCAGTCATGCGCGTGGTCCGTTACTTGACCGGCCGCACGATAGACGACTCTCCCAACTGGAGAGGTGGCGAAGAGAACTCCGCCTCCGCCGCACGCGCGGCGCGAATGAACGCCCGGATTTTATCCGGATCCTTTTCACCCGGCGCACGTTCCACGCCTGATGACACGTCGACGCCCGACGCGCGCGTAATGTGCAAAGCTTCCGACACATTGTCGGCGTCGAGCCCACCCGACAGCACGAAGGGAACCCCTGCATTAAGATCCTTGAGAAGGGTCCAGTCGAAAGTCTTACCCAGACCACCCGGCCGCGTTGCGTCCCTTGGGGGGCGCGCGTCGAAGATCAGACGGTCCACAACCTGCGCGTACTGGCGAATCTGGGAAAGATCTTTTCGCTCCGCGACAGGGAGTGCCTTCATAACCGGCAGTCCGAAACGCGTGCGCACGGCAATGACACGCTCCGGCGTTTCACTGCCGTGGAGCTGAAGCATGTCCGGTTTGAGGGCCGCAATGATGTCGAGCAGATTGTCATCATTGGCGTCAACCGTGAGTGCGACCTTTCCAGCCCGCCCCTGAACGCGCTGGCCGAGCGTGCGCGCTGCCTCAAGCCCGAGATTGCGCGGGCTGGGCGCGAAGAACACGAAACCAACCAAATCGGCACCGGAATCAAGCGCTACGTCAAGCGCTTGCGGAGACCTAAGGCCGCAGATTTTGATCAACAGTGGCATTGTGAGGCGCGTTCTAGCGCCTTCTCCAATTGGCCGCAAAGCGGAACCGCGCGGCTGAGTTAAGGAATTGGTGGCTGAATAGCCGTGTGTGGAGTGGACTCCGCCGGCGGTGCGGGGGGTTCGGGGGCAAAACGGCGGCGGATTGCATCCATCTCCTGGTGCAGTGTGCGGACCTCCCCGTCGAGCCGGCGTGCCGTCCTTCTCCACTTGCCTTGTTTGATCCATGCGGCAACGCCGCCCAACAGAACGCCCATGATCAGGAGTGCAAAGATCAGGACGAAGAGCGGGACAGTCGCCGCGTAGGCGGGGCTGGCCGAGGAGAAGGGATCGAACGAGACCGTCACCGATTGCCGATTGGCCACCGCAAAAGCAACGATCACTATCGCCAGCGGGACGATGACCAGTATCGAGACGATTCTGCGGAGCATCTGCGAAATCTGCTCAAAAAATATCGAAGGCCGGGAAGATCCCGGCCATGACCATAGCATTGCGTCAGTGGAAGGAACCAGAAGCCCTAGATCACGCCGGGCCTGTTGAGCCGTTCGCGCATTTCCTTGCCCGTCTTGAAGAACGGAACCGACTTCTTGTCGACTGCCACGTGGGCTCCGGTGCGCGGATTGCGTCCCGTCCGCGCCGGTCTGTGCTTGACCGAGAAGGCACCAAAGCCGCGCAACTCGACGCGGTCGCCCTTGGCCATGGCGCTCGTGATCTCACCGAGAATCGCGTTGACGATGTTTTCGACGTCGCGCTGATAAAGGTGGGGATTTTGAGCCGCAATGCGCTGGACGAGCTCTGACTTGATCATCGACACCGGCATACCCCATCAGTTGGATACCGGAGGGTGCCAAAGCGCCAAGAGACCGTCAAGATTAAGTCGCTCAATTGCCTGGACTCCGCCCCATTCCTCGATGCGGTGCGCAATGGCGCTCAGGCCTACTGCTTCGAAGGTCCATGCCGCAAGATGCAGGAAAGAAAGCTCGCTGAAGCGTGGTTGCAGCGAATAATCCCGCACCGGCGTGTTGGCTGGCACCTTTTTCTCCTTCTCCAGCCAGGCTAACGCTGTCTTCTCATTGCCGAGGCCGTCGATCAGTTTGAGATTGATCGCCTGCCGACCGGTGAAAACACGGCCATCGGCCACCTGCGTAAGCTGAGAATCGTCCATTTTGCGGCGATCTTTCACCAGTCCTTTAAACCAACTGTAGGAGTCCAGCACGATCGCCTCGATCGCTGCCCGCGCTTCGGGACTGGTCGGCTCAAAACCGTTCGGCGCGGCCTTCAGTGGCGAGGATTTCACTTCCTCGACCTTGATTCCGATGGTCTTCAGCACATCCGTGAAATTCGGATACTGAAACAGCACGCCAATCGAACCGACCAGCGACGTTTCCTGCGCCACGATATGTTCGGCGGAAAGTGCGGCGATGTAGGCGCCGGACGCTGCAAGACCGTCGACGACGACGACCATCGGTTTCTTGCTCTGCAACTCGCGTAGCGCGTCGAAAAGCTGCTCGGAACCGGCCGTGGTCCCACCTGGGCTGTCGATATGCACGATAACGGCGCGGGCGGCAGAACGGCCGAGCCGCCCCAACGCTTCGACCCGATCCTGATTTCCGCGGATCAGGCCCTGCACCTTGATCCGGGCGATATAGGCGCCGGGGGTCGAGAAACGGTTGCCTGGCATAAACAGCCAAACTCCGCCGGCAATAGCAATCAGGGCTATCGCAAGCGCGCTGACACGCCAAAACGTAAGCTTACGCCTTATACGGCGACGATCGACGATGGCATCGGCATCGAGCGACATGACTTCGCTCCTTCAATCGAATCCCATTCTAACCGTCTGCTCCGGATTTTTCTCGGTCATCCGGCGCGCTCTGTCATAACAACGCAAACCCCGGGGACTCGCCCCGGGGCAAGAATTTGCGCTGCTGGCCGGTCGTTTACTCCTCGGCCTTTTCGGTTTCGGTCTCGGTGTCGGTCTCGGATTTGTCGCCGGCCCGCTGCTTGAGCGCTGCGCCCAGGATATCCCCCAGCGAAGCACCTAAATTGGCGGTGCCGTACTGGGCGATCGCTTCCTTCTCCTCGGCCACTTCCAGCGCCTTGATGGAAACGCCCACCTTGTGGGTCTTGCGATCGAATTGAGTCACGCGCGCATCCACTTTCTGGCCAACCGAGAAACGTTCAGGCCGTTGCTCGCCGCGTTCGCGCGCAAGATCCGCTCGCTTGATGAAGGCGGCGAGATCGGTTCCGACGATCTTCACGTCGATGCCGGATTCTTTCACTTCGGTGACTTCGCAGGTCACGACCGATCCCTTCTTGAGATCGCCGGCCAATTCCATCGGATCGCCGGCGAGCTGCTTCACGCCAAGCGAAATGCGCTCCTTCTCGACGTCGACGTCAAGGACTTGGGCTTTGACCATATCGCCCTTCTTGTATTCCTCGATCACCTGCTCGCCCGGACGCTTCCAGTCCAGGTCGGACAAGTGGACCATGCCGTCCACATCGCCATCGAGGCCTAAGAATAGACCGAACTCGGTCTTGTTCTTGACTTCGCCTTCCACCGTGGAGCCTGGCGGATGTTTCTCGACGAACAGTTCCCACGGATTGCGCATGGTCTGCTTGAGGCCGAGAGAAATCCGGCGCTTCACCGGGTCGACTTCAAGAACCTGCACTTCGACCTCCTGCGAGGTCGATACGATCTTGCCCGGATGAACGTTCTTCTTCGTCCAGGACATTTCCGACACGTGGATCAGGCCCTCGATTCCCGGCTCGAGTTCGACGAAGGCACCGTAGTCGGTGATGTTGGTGACACGCCCTTTGAAACGCGCGCCCACCGGATACTTGCCCTCGATGCCCTGCCACGGATCATCTAGCAGCTGCTTCATGCCGAGCGAAATGCGGTGGGTCTCATGATTGATCTTGATGATCTTGACCTTAACCTGCTGGCCGATGTTGAGCACTTCGGTCGGATGATTGACGCGCCGCCAGGCGATATCGGTCACGTGCAGCAATCCGTCGATGCCGCCAAGATCCACGAACGCACCGTAATCGGTGATGTTCTTCACGACGCCGTCGATGACCTGACCTTCTTCGAGATTCTGCACCAGCTCCTGGCGCTGCTCGGCGCGCGTCTCTTCGAGAACGGTGCGGCGCGACACGACGATGTTGCCGCGACGACGATCCATCTTCAGTATTTGGAACTGCTGCGGCGCATTCATCAGCGGAGTGACGTCGCGGATCGGACGGATGTCGACCTGTGAGCGCGGCAGGAAGGCCACGGCGCCGTCGAGATCGACGGTGAAGCCGCCCTTGACCTGGTTGAAGATGACGCCCTGAACCTTCTCGTTGTTGTTGAAGGCCTTCTCCAGCTTGCCCCAGCTTTCCTCGCGCCGCGCCTTATCGCGTGACAGCACGGCCTCGCCGAGCGCGTTCTCGACCCTTTCGAGATAGACTTCGACGTCGTCGCCGACCTTGAGCTCGTTCTGCCGTCCGGGTCCGGTGAATTCTCGCAAGGCCACGCGGCCTTCGGTTTTTAGGCCGACATCGATGACGGCGAATTCCTTTTCGACTGCGACGACCTTCCCTTTGATGACGGAACCTTCCTGCAGGTTTCCGCCGCCGAAGGATTCTTCGAGCAGCTTGGCAAAGTCTTCACGCGAGGGTGCTGTAGCGGTGGCCATGGAGTCTCCTGTTGCGGCGCGCCGGCGGTTTGTATGGCGTTCCAAACGCGCGGGCCGAAGGTCCCGCAGACCTACGGCGGCCTCCGGAATCCCGGACGGCCGGCGCAAAAACCGTGCTTTCGGAACGATGGTTCGGTCAGGCGCGCTTTACGCTGAGGCTCGAGCGGGGCTTTGTCCTCCAACACGAGGGGTGGTCAGCCACTCCCTCGGCCCGCCCGGCTAGCCTCGACGATGTCGATGGCGGCCCGGATGGCCGCGTCTATATCCAAATGTGTCGTGTCGAGCAAGTGCGCGTCCGGTGCCTGTCTTAGAGGCGCGATTTTACGGCTTTGGTCGCGGTGGTCCCTGTTTCGGATGTCGGCGAGCACTTCGGCCTCGCCGACAGCACGACCTTGCGCCTTGTATTCGGCGGCACGACGGCTGGCGCGGACCTCTGGCGTGGCAGTCACAAAGATCTTCACGTCTGCATCAGGACAAATGACGGTGCCGATATCGCGCCCATCGAGCACGGCACCCGGTTGTCGCGCGGCAAACCCGCGCTGGAACGCGAGTAGAGCCTCGCGCACAGATGGGATCGCTGAAACGACCGAAGCTGCTTCGCTGATGGCGTGCGCCTTGAGCGCGACTTCATCGAAATGCGAAGGATCGATCGACTTCGCCGCAGCGGTCGCCGCCCCCGCGTCGTCTGGACTCCGCCCATTGTCGAGCACCGCCTTTGCAACCGCACGGTAGATCAAACCGGTATCGAGATGACGCAAGCCGTAGTGAGCAGCAAGCCGTTTGCCGAGTGTGCCCTTGCCGGACGCCGCAGGACCGTCGATAGCGATGATCATGCGAGGTCCGCGCCGATCGAACGCATCAGCTCGACGAAATCCGGAAAGCTGGTCGCGATGAACGCGCTGTCGTCGATACGGACATGATTTTCGGTGGCGAGGCCCATCATTAGCGCCGCCATGGCGATCCGATGATCCATGTTCGTCTTCACTTCGCCCCCACCGGCCGGACGACCTTTGCCTTGCACGATCATATCGTCACCTTCGATCTCGACGACGACACCGTTGACGCGCAGCATGTCGGCCGTCGCAGCCAGACGGTCAGACTCTTTCACACGCAATTCCTTCAGACCGCGCATACGCGTCACGCCCTCCGCGAAGGAGGCCGCCACGGCCAGGATCGGATACTCATCAATCATCGACGGTGCGCGTTCGGGCGGCACCTCAACCCCCTTCAAGGCGGACGTGCGCACGCGCAGATCGGCAATCTCCTCTCCGCCGTCCCGCTTTTCCAGGTCCTCGATGCTGGCGCCCATCTCGCGCAACGTTGTCAGCAAACCCGTGCGCAAGGGATTTGTCATGACCGCATCGAGAACCAATTCCGAGTTCGGCACGATCAACGCAGCGACCAGAGGAAATGCGGCCGACGAAGGATCGGCCGGGACCATGACCTGCGCCGGCTCTAGCTCGGGCTGACCTTGCAGGACAATGCGCCGGCCGTGGTCGCCGTAGGCCTTGCTAGTTACCTTTGCGCCGAAATGCTTTAGCAGCCGTTCAGTGTGATCGCGGGTCGCCTCGGCTTCGATAACGGTGGTCTCTCCCGGCGCTGCAAGTCCCGCCAGCAGCACAGCCGATTTCAGTTGCGCCGAGGCGACCGGTGACTCGTAGACGATCGGAATGGGGTCCGCCGCACCCTTCAGCGTGAGCGGCAGCCGCCCGCCATCACCAACATGGACAATACGCGCACCCATCTTTTGCAACGGATCGAGCACGCGTTGCATGGGTCGGCCGCGCAACGATTCATCGCCATCGAAGGTTGCGGTCACCGGCGCTCCCGCCACGGCGCCAATCGCAAGACGCACGCCAGTACCGGAATTTCCGAAATCCAGCATGCCGGCAGGTTGCGCGAAGCCCCCGATCCCGACCCCATTTACGCGCCAGGCCTGCTCTCCAGTTCGCTCCACCCGCGCGCCAAGCGCCCGCATGACATCGGCGGTGTGCAGGACGTCCGCGCCTTCAAGCAGACCTGTAATGATGGTTTCACCGACGGTCAGGGCGCCAAGAATGAGAGCGCGGTGAGAAATCGACTTGTCGCCCGGCACCCGGACCCGTCCCTGGATCGGGCCGCTTTGGCGGGCTATCAGCGGCGCTGGGTCTGAAGGGTTCACCGGGCGGTATCCTTGGATCTGCGCCCTCCTACCACGCAGCCGCGCGCGGCGACATCCCGCCGATTTTGGCTTTCCAGAGGGGGTCTGCGCTATTGACAGGGGCTTCGCAACTAGCCAAGTGAAGCACCGATTTAAGCGACCTTATCCCTAGGAACCTCTGCAGTGGCTAAACCCGATCTCGGCACCAAGCGCGTCTGTCCCGATACCGGTCGTAAATTCTACGACCTAAACAAGACGCCGGTGATTTCGCCGTATACAGGCAAAGTTGTACCCATCGTTGCGCCGGCCCCACCGCGCGCGCGAGCTGAAGCCCCAGCGCCGGCGCGACCGGCTCCCGTGGCTGAAACCATCGTGCCGGAGACCGCAGACGCCGAATTTGTTTCACTCGAAGACGCCGAGGCCGAACAGCAGGGCAACAAGAAGAAACCCGCCGATGCCGACGCTACGGCCGCTGCGGGCGAAGAGGAAGAAGTCGAGATAGGCGACGAGAGCCTCGACGATGCGGCCTTCATCGAGGAACAGGAAGAAGGCGCCGCCGACGTGACCGACATCATCGGCGAGTTGATCGAGAAAGAAGAAGAGAGCTGACCGCCTCCGCCGCGCTCCCAAAAGCGGCGGCCGGATTTGCTAATGGGGCCATAGCTCAGTTGGGAGAGCGCGTGAATGGCATTCACGAGGTCGGGGGTTCGACTCCCCCTGGCTCCACCAGCCTTCGCTCGCTTGGCGAGCTATGGCTCGGCAAGCCAAGCATGACTCTAGGGCGAAGTGCGCGAAGGCTGCCGCGCCGAACCCCGAAGGGCGAAGGCGGGCCGGGATGAAATACGTCTATATTCTCCAAAGCGAGATCGGCCAACATTTCTACGTTGGCATCACGGACGATCTGCGCGCGCGACTTGCAAAGCATAGCGCTGGAGAGGTCCCGCACACGTCAAAATATCTGCCACGGCAAGTGAAAATTTACGTCGCTTTCAGCGATGAATTCCAGGCGACCAGTTTCGAAAGATATCTAAAATCGCCTTCAGGTCGCGCATTCTCAAACACGCGACTCTAAACCGCCAACCAGGGCCAAACCATGCAAGGCAAGATCGCGCTTGAGGAACACTTCGCCATCAATGACACGCTGATGGATTCGAAGGGATTTTTTCCGGACGATGTCTGGGCGGAAGTGCGCGAGCGCGTTCTCGATATTCACGGGCGACGCGTTCGCCTGATGGACGAATTCGGGATCGAGATGATGATCCTGTCGCTCAACGCACCGGCGATCCAGGCTATCCCCGATGCAAAGAAGGCGAACGACATGGCACGCAAGGCCAACGATTATCTTGCCGACGCCGTACGCAAGCAGCCCGATCGCTTTCAAGCGATCGCCGCGCTGCCGCTGCAGGATCCCGATCTCGCCGCCAGAGAGTTGCAACGCTGCGTCAAGGATCTTGGCATGGTCGGCGCACTCGCCAACGGATTTTCGCAGGTGGGTGACGCCAACACCATCGCCTACTACGACCAGGAACAGTACTGGGCATTCTGGGAAGTTCAGGAACAGCTCGACGTGCCGTTCTACCTGCACCCCCGCAATCCGCTGCCGCAGCACGCAAAGATATACGAAGGACACGGCTGGCTCATGGGGCCGACCTGGGCGTTCGGCCAGGAAACCGCCGTCCATGCGTTGCGGCTGATGGGCTCCGGCCTATTCGATCGATATCCCGGGCTGCAAATCATTCTCGGGCACATGGGCGAAAATCTGCCCTTCGGCATGTGGCGCGTCGACAATACCAACGGCTGGATCCCGAACCGCCATAACCATCCGGCAAAAAAGAAGATCGGCCACTACTTCCAGAACAATTTCCACATCACCACGTCCGGCAATTTCAGCACACCCGCGCTGCTGAACACGATGATGGTGGTCGGCGCCGACCGGATCATGTTCTCGACCGATTGGCCGTTCGAGAACATCGACCACGCTGCAAAGTGGTTCGATGCCGCGACCATCAGCGAAAACGACCGGCACAAGATTGGCCGAAGCAACGCAATCAGACTCTTCAAACTGAAAAAGAACTGAGCCTAGATGCGGTAGTGGGCGACCGCGCTTTTGTCCCAGACCATGCCGCTGCCTGGCCGCGACGGCACTGCTGCGTGGCCATCGACGATCGCGAGCGGCTCTTCGACCAGAATGTCCGCCCAATCGACATATTCAAGAAAATGACATGTCGGCGTGGCGGCTAGCAGGTGCGCGCTCACTTCCGGAAACAAATGCGACGACATTTTTACGTTGCGTGATTGCGCAATCGCGGCAGCCACACGCCATCCGGTAACGCCGCCGATGCGTTCGAGATCCGGCATCACGTAGTCAGCGGCCTGCGCATCGAGCGCAACCGACATCGCCGCCGGCAACGAGAAGTTCTCGCCGATCTGAACCGGGACTTTCAGTTCGCGCGCGAGCTTTGCAGCCCCGGCATAGTCGTCGTGCCGAATCGGCTCTTCCAGCCAATAAATATCTTCGGCATCGAGCGTGCGGCCCCGCGTCAGTGCTTCATCAACCGAGAGTGCCTGGTTGTAGTCGACCATCAATTTCACGCCATCGCCTATGCGTTTGCGCACGGCATGAACAGCGGCAATATCTTGGGCCAGGGTCGGATAACCGAGACGCAACTTGATCGCGCGGAAACCGCCCGCGAGCAATTTCTCCGCTTCATCGGCGAGCGCGCCGCCGTCGTCCATCAGACCGAGCCCGCAGCTGTTGTAAGCCGGTATCGGACGTGGCCCGGCGCCCAGCAATTTCGCGAGCGGGACGTTGTTGGCAATCGCCAGTGCGTCCCAGCACGCGGTATCGAAGCCGGCCATCGCCATGCGCACGATACCCTGGACGCCGATCAACGTGAAACGCTGCGCAAGCTTTGCCCAAAGCTCGGTTGGCTTTATTGCGTTGCCTTTGACAACGCGTTCGACCTCGCCGACGAGGCTGGAAACCGCAGGAAGCGCTGCGCGGAAATAACAGAACACATAGCTGCGGCCGGTAACGCCTTCCTCGGTTTCAAGATCAATCAGTAGCAGCGGCACCTGGCGAAAGGCTCCCATGCTGGTGCCCAGCACGAAATTCGGTGGAACCTCAACCGGCGTGGCGCGCAGCGCGCGGACCGTCAAATGAGGCAATAAGGGCAGATTGGTCATGAAAAATCCGGTTCTAAGCCCAATATACCCAGCTCCGATCCAGATTCGCCTTGTTCTTGAACCTTTAACCCGCCCTGCCCATATTAGATGCGACCGAACGGCAGTTGCCGGGCGGTTGGGGTGCCTGAAAAGGGCTCCGTCAAAGTCGCTTCAAGCGAGGGCTTTGAGACCAATGTCGCGAGTTCCGTCCCTATCCAGCCCGTTCCTCCTGGGTTTCGATGAAATCGAGCGCGTGCTCGATCGCGTGGCCAAGGGGGCCGACGGCTACCCGCCCTACAATATCGAGCGGATGCCGCGCGACGGGCAAAACCCGGAGCGGCTGCGCATCACGCTCGCCGTAGCCGGTTTCACGCGCGATCAGCTCGATGTCTGCATCGAGGAAAGCCAATTGGTGATCCGCGGACGGCAGCAGGACGACAAGACCCGCCAATACCTCCATCGCGGCATCGCCGCGCGCCAATTCCAGCGCACCTTCGTGCTGGCCGACGGCATGGAGGTCATGGGCGCGGATTTGAAAAACGGCCTGTTATCGATCGATCTCATCCGGCCGCATCTAGAACGGATCGTGAAAACGATTTCAATCAACGAGCAGGAATGACGAACTCGTGAAGAAGGACTCGACCGCGTCAAGCGTTGAATCAGAAAGGAGTCGAGGGCCATGACCAACGACAAACAGATTGAACCGAATATCACCCCTGCAGGTATTACGCAGGAGGCGCTGGCTCACCTCGGTGACGGCCGCCTGGCTTACGTAAAGACGATCCGTTCCGAGGAAGTCGCCAACTTGTTTCCGCAGGCGCCGAAGATCGCGCCAGGCATCAAGTTGTTTTCGCTGCACGCAGCTGACGGCACGCCGATCATGCTGACCGATACGCGCGAAGCGGCGCTGGCAAATGCCTGGAGCCAGGAGCTTGAGCCCGTCAGCGTACACTGACCGGATCCAAGCGATCAAAATCAATAACCGAAAAAGGGGGCGCAGCGAAGTTCGCTGCGCCTTCCGCCTATTCAGGCAGCGCTTGAAGCCGGCGGCATTGCCAGCACAGCGTAAAGCGCATCGGCGTCGTTCAATTCGCGCAGACGCCGCGCGATCTCGGGATCGCGAAGCTGCCGCGCAACGCGCGCCAGCGCTTTCAGGTGGTCCGCGCCAGCGGCTTCGGGCGCGAGAAGCAGAAAAATCAGATCGACGGGCTGATTGTCGAGCGCCTCGAAATCGATCGGCTTGTGAAGCCGCGCAAACAGGCCGAAGAGCCGACCCAGCTTCGAAAGCTTGCCGTGCGGAATTGCCACGCCATTGCCGACCGCGGTCGAGCCGAGCTTTTCGCGCTGCAGCAGGATTTCCAAAATCGCTTTTTCGTTCTGACCGGTAAGTTCGGCCGCGCGCGCGGCCAGCTCCTGGATCGCCTGCTTCTTGCTGTTAACCTTGAGAGCGGGAATCACCGCGTTCGGCGCGACGAGATCGGTAAGCGTCATGGACATGTCCAATGATCGGTGATGGCAGCGCCGAGTTGCAAAGGGGGTTGTTGAAGGCGGCGGAACATAAGAGTTGTCGGCCCCGTCGTCAATGGTTGACTTCAGCCTGCACTTGCCGATTTTCGGGCATTTTTGGTGCCGCGCCGGGCCTGATGGTCCTTACGGCGCCTTTTGTAACGCCTCAGTCGCTTTTCGATCCGGATCGCAGCCTGTTCTGCACTGTCATAGGCATCAGGGGCCATTCCCTCGGCTTCAAGTAACGCGCCCGAGTCAAGATGAAGCACGCATTCAGTGCGGAAGCCGAAGCCGTCCTTCCCAACGGTCGCGTGGCCTGAATATCCGCCGCGGAAGTATTTGGAGGCCGCCTCCTCGACACGATCCGTTATTTTTCGTTGCAGGGCTGCGCCAATGCTGATGTTCCGTCCCGATACACGTAAAGGCATCTGTATGCCTCCATGGACTCTTGCCAAACGCCGTGTGGTCGCCCGGCATCAAGAGATTTCACCTTAAAAATGTTCCGGACGTCAATGCGGCAAGACGCGTAGGTGGGCAGGCATTCACGCGCCGGCTGCCAGTTTTTCGCGCCGACGCTGGACTGAGGATGGTATGCGCATGGCTTCGCGATATTTCGCGACGGTCCGTCGGGCGATCTCGATTCCGGCGCCGCGCAATTTTTCCACGATCGTGTCATCCGACAGTACGTTCTCGGCACTCTCATCCTCGATCAGCTGGCGGATGCGATGACGGACTGCCTCGGCGGAATGCGCTTCGCCGCCATCGGCAGCCGCGATCGCCGACGTAAAGAAGTATTTCAATTCGAAAATGCCGCAACTCGTCGCCATGTATTTGTTCGCAGTGACGCGTGACACGGTCAACTCGTGCATGCCGATTGCGTCAGCGACGGTCTTCAGATTCAGCGGCCGCAGATGCTGCACGCCTTTGGAAAAGAATCCGTCCTGTTGCCGCACGATTTCGCTGGACACCTTGAGTATTGTTTTTGCGCGCTGATCGAGCGCTCGCACCAGCCAGGTCGCCGTCTGCATACAATCAGCGATGTAGGCTTTCTCTTTTTCGTTGCGCTGCGAAACCTGGGCGTAGTAGCGCTGATTGATAAGCACCTTCGGCAGAGTATCAGAATTGAGCTCGACCTGCCACGTACCGTCGGGCGCCGCGCGCACGAACACGTCGGGAACGATCGGCTGCACCATCGTTGAGCCGAAGGCGAGCCCCGGCTTGGGATTGAGCGTGCGAATCTCCGCGATCATATCATGGAGATCTTCGTCGTTTACTCCGCAGAGTCGGCGCAAGGCGGAAAGATCGCGCTTCGCGAGAAGATCGAGATGCTCGACCAGCATACGCATGGCCGGATCGTAACGGTCGCGTTCCTTTAGCTGGATCGCGAGACATTCGGTGAGACTACGCGCGCACACGCCAGACGGATCGAAGGTCTGCAGAACCGCAAGCACGAGCTCGACATCGCTGCGCCGGGCACCGAGTTTGTCGGTGACCGCATCGAGATCGCCGGTGAGATAACCCGCCTCGTCCACCATATCGATCAAATATTGGCCGATCATGCGGCCGGCCGGATTGGAGATCGCCAACGCCATCTGCTCGGCAAGATGATCGGTCAGCGTCGTCTCGACCGAAACGAAAGCTTCGAGATTGTAGTCTTCGCCGCTCGCCGCGCTGCCGGCACCCGACCATTCCGAGTAAGCCGGCTCCGGTGCCTCAGGCTTGACGGGCTTCTCCCCGCCATCATCGGGAAAGACATTTTCAAGTTCGGTGCCCAGGCCCTGTTCCATCGAGCTACGGCTCGTCTCAAGGTCGGCCCCCATCCAGTCGGCATTGCCGGCGCCATCGTCACCTGTCTCGGCCGGCTGACTGTTGCCCTCGGCTGCCGCCGCAGGCGCCTCGTCATCATTCGCGCGCTCGAGCAGCGGATTGCGCTCGAGCTCGTTCTCGACATAGGCCGCGAGGTCGAGGCTGGAGAGTTGCAGCAGCTTGATGGCCTGCATCAGCTGCGGCGTCATCACCAGCCCTTGGGTCTGGCGAAGTTCCAGTCTTTGTGAAAGCGCCATTAGAAAGTCCGGCAGAATTGGTCCGATTCTTGCTTCTTATAGCAGGTCATCTGCACGGGCGATATGCGATTGAGCGGCGGGGTCCTGCAGAATTGCGCGCGTCAATGAATTACGCCCGCTATCTACAGCCTGAATTCTTCGCCCAGGTAGAGGCGACGCACATCGGGATTGTTCACGATGTCGTCGGCGCGGCCTTCCATCAGGACCTCGCCGGAGTAGATGATGTACGCGCGGTCGGTGAGCCCCAACGTCTCACGCACATTGTGATCAGTGATCAGCACCCCGATCCCGCGGTTGGTGAGGTGCCGTACAAGCGCCTGGATATCCCCGACTGCGATCGGGTCGATGCCGGCGAAGGGCTCGTCGAGCAGCATGTAGCTCGGCCGCGTCGCCAGCGCGCGTGCGATTTCCACGCGCCGCCGTTCGCCGCCTGACAGCGCGATTGTGGGGGTCTTGCGAACGCGAGCGATGTTGAATTCCTCAAGCAACGCATTGAGGTCCGCCTCACGCCGGCGACGGTCCGGCTCGACAACCTCGAGCACGGACCGAATATTGTCTTCCACATTAAGGCCGCGAAAGATCGACGCTTCCTGCGGCAGATAACCGATGCCGAGGCGGGCTCGCTGATACATCGGCAGCCCCGTCACATCGTAACCGTCGAGTTCGATGTGCCCGCGGTCCGCATTGATCAAGCCGGTGATCATGTAGAAAACCGTGGTCTTGCCGGCGCCGTTTGGGCCGAGCAGGCCAACCGCTTCGCCGCGCCGCACGTAGAGCGTCACGCCGCGAACCACCATGCGGCCGCCGAAACTTTTTTCCACCCCGTGTGCAGCGAGATAGGCCGGACGTGGGGCCTGCCGACCGTCGCCGCCACGTCGTTGTTGCGTGAGGCCATGCGCCTGTTCGCCGCCATATGCCCGCTGCAGCGGGCGCGCCTGCGGATTCACGGCGGCTTGTTGCTGCGCCCGCGCTTCGGCGGGAGTGAGAACCCGGCGACTCCGAGTCGGGCGACGCCAGAGCTGCAGCATCTGCGACAGCAGATTCGCCAGCTCGCGGCGCATGAGCTCAAGCTGCTTGAGCATGGTCCTTCCCGTAAACCTTCAGGGCCGCAACTGCGGGGCGCGTGACCTTAACCGATTCCCCAAGCCGTGGATGCCCGGGAGACCTGCGGCGGCCGATCAAAATGGGCGCGCGGGGAGGCCCCGCGGAAGTTGCGCGCCGTTGGCGCCCGCTTTGGGGTCCGCAGGTCCCGGACCCTGGATGAACAGGCCCTGCACCCGACCCTGCCCGTTTTTGCCCGATTCCACGCGTGATACTCCGCTGGTCAGATCGACCACGAGCTTCTCGCCCCTCAGCACATTCTGACCTTGCGTCATGACGACCGGGTTGCCTGTCAGCGTAACGGTGTTGCTCTTCATATCGAAGATGCCGAGTTCGCCAGTGGCGGTCTGATCTTTCTGCGTAACGATAACGCCGCCGCGCGCCTCGAGCCGTTTGATTTTCTGCTCGCCGCCGGGACCCGGAGAAGCCGCCGGCATGGTCTTCGTCTTGGGCGCGTCTTCGCCGCCTTGTTCGTAGAACACTACAAGCGATTTGCAGCGCAATCCGGTGTCGCCCTGCTTCACCCGCACGTCGCCGCTGAAGGTCGCTTCCTTCTGCTTGTCACGCACCTCGAGCGTCGCTGCTTCGATGTGGACCGGTTGATCGCGGTTCTGCGAAAAGCCCTGCAATGCATTCGGAGGTCCTGAGGGCGTCGGTTGCGCGCGCAGTCCGCCGGCCGACGTAACCAGCGCTGCGACGAGCAGCGGCACCAGGCGTTTGCGCAAGGCTGTCATTGATTGTCCGACTTTTCCTGCGGCGGCGACGGATTGAGTTTCATGTCCATGACAACACCACCATGGAATCGGACGATGTCGCCGGAATCGAGAATATCCAGTCGGTTGGCATTCAGCGTGCCTTGCAACATTCTCACTTCGACCGGCTGTTCGGAGACGACGTTGCCCTTGCGAATGTCGATGAGCGCCTCACGCAGACGGCCCTGATAGCCTGTCGACGAATTCAGCTCAATGTTGCGATCGAGTTTGAGTATCTCACCCTTTGCATCGTAGATGCCGGTGACGGCTCTCAGCTCCATCGAACTCTTGTCCTGCATCTCGACCTTGGCGCGAATGTTGCGCAGCTCGACGATGTCCGGCTTAGTCATGTCCTGTGCCGCCGTGTCGGCCGTGAGTTCGTACGCGCGCGCGTCACTTGTGAAGCCGGACAGGCGCGGCTGCTCCATTGTGACCTTCGTCCCCGATACTACGAGGTTGTCGATGTTGATCGGCAGCTTGGCGAGCATCCGCAATGGGTTGAGGTAGGTGGCCAGCGCGATGATCACCAGCACAACACCGACGCTCGCCGGAACTGCGATGCGGAGGATACGCACCACGCGACTGTGACGACGCGCCGAGCGGAACGCTCGATCGGCGTCGCTGCGGCTCATGGTCCAGTACGAGCGCGCCGTCTCCGGATCGTTTTTCGCTGTAATCACACGGCTCATGCCAAGCCCGGCACCTGTTCCTGCGCAAACGAAGTATCGGAAATCGTTTTACGCCCCCATCATGCAACATGCCGACCGAATATGGCCCAGACACGGCAGCAGTCTATCGTCTGTATTAACCGATAGCGATGCGGACTCAATAGCTTACGATGAGTGCGAAAAAATGTCCTCGGCCGCCCAACCGGCGAGGTCGAGACGCGCCCGGTCAGGCAAAAAGCGAAAACAGGCCGTGGCCAGATCACCGCGCCCCTCACGCGCCAGCATTCCATCGAGCTTCTCTTTCAGAGCATGCAGATGCAGGACATCGGTCGCCGCATAGGACACTTGGGCGTCGCTCAGCTCCTCAGCGCCCCAGTCGGACAATTGCTGCTGCTTCGACAGGTCGACGCCGAGCACCTCGCGCGCGAGGTCCTTTAGTCCGTGCTTGTCAGTGTAGGTCCGGGCAAGACGAGAGGCGATCTTGGTGCAGTAAACCGGCGCCGCCATGACTCCGAATGTCTTCGCCAGCATGCCGAGATCGAAACGAGCAAAATGAAAAATCTTGAGGATCGACTTGTCAGCAAGCAGCCGCTCGATATTGGGCGCCTTGCGCTGACCCGCGGCAATCTGCACGACGTCGGCCGATCCGTCCCCTGGCGAGAGCTGCACGACGCAGAGTTGATCGCGATTGGGATCAAGACCCATGGCTTCCGTGTCGATCGCCACCGCGCCCTTGTAGGCGGAGAGGTCGGGAAGATCACCACGGTGCAGACGAATGGTCATTCAGGCTCTAAAGGCTCGGAACGTTGGTGCCCAGGAGAGGACTCGAACCTCCACGGCTTTCACCGCTAGTACCTGAAACTAGTGCGTCTACCAATTCCGCCACCTGGGCTCGTTGGGACCAGATACGGAGCCGTTTCCGGCTTGTCAATGAACCGGGTTTGCTACTGTACAGCCTCCGGCCGATCCTGTATTGGCCAAGTTTCGAGGCACCGCCCGCCGGCAATGAATTGAGAGCGGCATGACCGCACGCAGCCCCTATGACACTCTGATCACTGTCTACGGCGGCTCGGGTTTTCTCGGCCGGCACGTGGTTCGTGCCTTGGCCAAGCGTCATTATCGTATCAGGGTCGCCGTCCGGCGGCCCGAACTCGCGAACTTTCTGCAGCCACTCGGCCGTGTCGGCCAGATCCACGCCGTACAGGCAAATCTACGCAACGCGCCTTCGGTGGAAGCCGCCGCCCGCGACGCGCGGGTTCTGATCAATCTGGTTGGCGTTCTATTCGAGCGCGGGCGCCAGCGGTTCGACGCGGTCCATGCTTACGGGGCCGAGCAGGTGGCGCTGGCAGCCAACGCGCATGGTGCGCGTATGGTGCATGTGTCCGCGATTGGCGCCGACGCAAATTCGAGCAGTGCCTATGCGCGCACAAAGGCCAATGCGGAACAGTTGGTGCTGGCGGCACAGCCCTCGACCGTGATCATGCGACCTTCGATCCTGTTCGGACCCGAGGACGATTTCTTCAACCGCTTTGCTGCGCTCGCGCGGATGTCACCGGCATTGCCTCTGATCGGCGGCGGACTTACCCGCTTCCAGCCTGCATTCGTCGGCGACGTCGCCGCCGCGATCGCCGACGCCGTCGACGGCAAGGCGCGCGCAGGTACGGTCTATGAACTGGGCGGCCCCGACATTCGGACGTTCAAAGAACTCATGCAATTTGTTCTCGCAACGATCGAGCGCAAGCGGCTTCTGGTCAGCTTGCCGTTTTCCGTTGCCAAGTTGCAGGCGATGCTTCTGCAATATCTCCCGAAGCCGTTGCTCACACCCGATCAGGTCGAACTGCTGCGCATCGACAACGTTGTGTCGGAAGCCGCAAAATCAGAGATGCGAACGTTTCAGGGCCTCGGCATCGAACCTGAGCCGATTGAAGCGATCGTCCCGTCTTATCTCTGGCGCTTCCGTAAGACCGGCCAGTTCCGCAATCGCCTCGCTTAATCTTTACAGAACATACAAGGCGAGAAGTCCGGCGCCGCCCACCAGGATGCGCCACCATGCGAATAGCGCGAAGCTGTGACGTTGCACGTAACCGAGGAACGTTTTCACAACGATCCACCCGAAGATAAACGAGAACAAGAATCCGACCACCGTCACCGCGATATTGCCGCCGAGCGCAAGGTCTCCTCGGCTCTTATAGAGCTCATACGCGAATGCACCGACCATGGTCGGCATCGCAAGCCAGAATGAGAATTCGGCAGCCGAGCGGCGGTCAGCGCCAAACAACATCGCGCCGACGATCGTCGCACCCGCTCGCGATACGCCGGGGATCATCGAAATGCACTGGATGAACCCGATGCCAAGATACATCAGAAGCGGGAAACCGGTAGCTTCGTGGTAACGCGCCTGCAGATTCAGTCTATCGACCCACATCAGCACGAAACCGCCGACAATAAGCGACACACAAACAACACGAACATCGAAAAGGTATGACTTGATGTAGTGGTAGGCGAGCGCACCGATAACGGCCGCGGGCAGAAAGGCGAGCAGCACGCCAATGACGAAGCGCGCCGCCGGCCAAGAGGTGAACATGTCCTTGGCAAGAGCCCACAATCTGCCGAAATAGATCGACAGCAACGCGAGAATGGCGCCGAGTTGGATAAGCACGGCAAACGACTTGCCGAATGCGTCGTCGCCCCAACCGAACACATGCTCCAGCAGCAGCAGATGCCCGGTCGAAGAAACCGGCAGATACTCCGTCAGACCTTCGACGATGCCGAGAACCGCCGCTTTGATCAGGTCGATATGAGCCACGCTCCAGCCGGACACGGCCACCTTGAGGGCATCGAATTGCATGAGTTTCTCCGGAAGGAAATTTGCGCGCTTGCCGGCGGGGATGTAGGTCAGCGCTTTTGGCGCAAAGGCGTCCGTGAGGCAACGAAAAAAGACGGTAATTCGCGACGGGTTTGCACCCCCGTCACGCCTTTCTATAGTGCAGTCCTGATTCTCACCTGCGCGGGCTCACATATCCGCACGTCATGTTGACACTTTTTCATCAACCGCTTTGTCCGCATTCGCGCTATGTGCGCCTGATCCTCGGCGAGTACGGTATCTCCGCTCGGCTGGTCGAGGAGCGCTTCTGGGAAAGGCGAGAGGAGTTTTTGGTGCTCAATCCTGCAGCGGAATTACCGGTTCTGGTCGTCGAGGGGGAACCACCGATTCCAGGCGCCGGGATCGTTGCCGAATACATCGAGGAAACTCATCAGGCCCAGAATGGCGAAGATCGCCTGTTACCGCCACAGCCGGGGCGGCGCGTCGAGGTGCGGCGTCTGGCGAACTGGTTCAACGACAAATTTCACGCCGAGGTCAGTGGCCCTCTCGTCAACGAGCGGGTCTTCAAGCGCCATATGACCCAGGAACAAGGTGGCGGACCGCCCGATACCGAAGCGCTGCGCGCCGCGCGCCATAATATCCGCTATCATCTTGCCTATATCGGCTGGCTCGTGCAGACGCGCGACTGGCTGGCGGGCAACCGACTGACCCTGGCTGATCTTGCAGCGGCTTCCCATCTCTCAGCCGTCGACTATTTGGGCGAAGTGCCGTGGAACGCAGACGACGCGACAAAGAATTGGTACGCGCGGGTAAAGTCCCGTCCGTCGTTCAGGGCGATCCTCGGCGACACGCTGGCCGGTCTTCCACCATCGAAAACCTACGCAGATCTCGACTTCTGAAGGATCCGGCCGCGATAAAGGCGACGCTTGCGGAAAGATCGCGCGCATTAGGTTTCGATGCCTTCGGAGTCGTGAAGCCCGATGCTGCACCTGAATTGAAATCGCGACTCGAACGCTTTCTCGCCGACGGCGCGCACGGCGACATGACGTGGCTTAAATCCACAGCCGAACGCCGCGCGTCGCCATTGGCCCTGTGGCCAGACGTGCGCTCGATTATCATGCTTGGAATGAACTACGGGCCAGATGATGATCCTCTGGCAATCTTGAAAGAACACACCCACGCAGCCATTTCGGTCTACGCCCAAGGTGATGACTATCACGACCTCATCAAGGCGCGCCTCAAGGAGTTGGCGCACTGGCTTACGGCCAACGCCGGCGGCGACGTAAAGGTCTTCGTTGATACAGCAGCAGTCATGGAAAAGCCGCTCGCCTCGCGCGGCGGACTCGGGTGGCAGGGCAAGCACACGAATGTGGTGTCTCGAAATTACGGGTCGTGGTTGTTTCTCGGCTCGATTTTCACGACGCTCGATCTCCCCGTGGATTCCCCGGAACGCGATAACTGCGGCAACTGCCGCGCGTGCCTCGATGTCTGTCCCACAGCGGCATTTCCCGCTCCATATCAGCTCGATCCTCGTCGTTGCATTTCATATTTGACCATCGAGCACAAAGGCCCGATCGCACGAGATCTGCGGGCTGCGATGGGAAACCGAATTTACGGCTGCGATGATTGTCTCGCGGTGTGCCCCTGGAACAAGTTCGCCAGCCGTGGCAGAGAGGCCAAGCTTGCGGCGCGTGATACGTTGCGTGCGCCACGTTTGGCAGATCTCGTCCGCCTGGACGATTCGCAATTCCGAACGATGTTTGCCAAGACGTCGATCAAACGCACCGGCCGCGATCGCTTTGTCAGGAATGTGCTGATCGCGATCGGCAATTCCGGCGACACAGAGCTTGCCGTCGAAGCCGAGCGCCTCCTTCGCGACGCGTCGCCTCTGGTGCGTGGGGCCGCCGTGTGGGCGCTGTCCAGACTTTTGCCGCGTGAAAAGCTTGCTGTCTTGTCTCAGCGCCCGCGCGATCCCGACCCGGACGTGCGGGAGGAATGGGACGCAGCACTCGTTTAGAACTCTTTAACAGCCGCGATAAGACGCTCGATGTCTTCTGGACGCGAGAGTCTATGATCACCGTCTTTGATCAGCGTTAAAACGACATCATCGCGGGAAAAGCGCGATACAAGTTCAACGGCGTGCCTCCAGGGCACGTCCGGATCTTCGACGCCCTGCAGAATATGAACTGGGCAGCCCGTCTCGATCAGTCCGCCAAGCAACAAATTTTTGCGACCGTCTTCGATCAGCGTGCGCGTGATGGGATAAGGTTCTTCATCGTACGCCGACGGGCGCATCCAAAGTCCCTTTTGTTCGATCTCCCGTTTGATTGCGTCCGGAAATTGTTTCCACATAAGTTCCTCGGTGAAATCGACCGCCGGCGCAATCAGCACCATGCCGACGATCGGCGCGGCACCTTTGTGGCGGGACAGCGCGCGCGCCAACAGCAGCGCCAGCCATCCGCCCATGGACGAACCGATCAGCACCTGCCCGCCTTGCGCAAAGCGCAGATAAACGGCGAGACTTTCGTCCAGCCACAGGCCGATTGTCCCGTCGGTAAAACTTCCACCCGATTCACCGTGGCCGGAATAATCGAAACGCACGCATGCGCGGCCCTCTTTTTCCGCCCAGTGATCCAACGCCTCGGCTTTGGTGCCCTTCATGTCGGACTTGAATCCGCCCAACCAGAACAGGCCTGGGCTCTTGCCCTCGCGTGCGCGCACGGCGATGGTCCTGTGCGGCAACGAAGAATCCATTGGGAAAGAAGTCAGGCGAACGTCGCTCATAGACAATAAAATTCCGATTGGACCTGCATCCTTGTCGCCACAAGGCCCCGGCCGGCGCAAGAGGCAACCGTTGCCCACGTCACCTGTGCCGTCTATACCCTAAGTTTGGCAGGCGATAAAAAGCCTGCTGTAATCCACTCGAAAGCTGTCGTCGGGGCAAAACTGATCATGTCGAGTTTGCCTGCATCCGCACCATCGCCGCTCGGCACGGATGACCTATCTTTTAAGGCCCACGCGCCTCGCGCGACGAATGCAGCGATGACTGTGCTCGTCGTCGTACCAGGGCTCGATGGTGGCGCCTCCGATGCCGGTGCAGTCGAACTGGTTCGCATTCTTGCCGGGGCAGGATATTCGACAGTTCTCGTGTCGCGGGCGGGGCGGCTCGCGGCCGATGTTACGACGGGCGGCGGCGAGTTCGTTCCGCTCGACTTGTCGAGCAACAATCCAGCCATCATCTTGCGCAATGCACTTATTCTGAGTCGGCTTGCGCGAGAGCGACGTTGCCAGGTGATTCACGCGTTCGGCCGCGCCGGTGCATGGAGTGGATTGATTGCCGCTCGTTTGAACGGCGCCAAGTTTGTGACCAGTTGGCACAAGGGTTTCCGAGAACAAAATCTCTTCAAACATCACTATAACGGAATCATGGCGCGCGGTGATCGCGTCATTGCGTCGAGCGAGCAGATCGCGCAACTCATCAATGATCGCTACGGCACACCCTGGAACAGAATCACGGTGGTGCCGTGCAGCATCGATCTGGAGCGTTTCAATCCCGAAGTTGTGACGCACGAACGCGTCGAGGCCATGCGTACCGCCTGGGGAGTCCACCGCGACACTAAGGTCATTCTGGTCAGCGGGCGCATTCTCCGCCGCAAGGGTCATCACGTGGTGGTCAAGACGGCCCAGCGGCTCAAAGAAATGGGGTTGAAGAATTTTCTCTGCGTATTCGTCGGCGAGGACCGAGGCCGCACACGCTACACAGGCGAACTGTGGGATCTCGTTCTCACAACCGGCACAATGGACGTTATTCGCATGGCCTCCCCCGTTCCCGACATGCCGGCGGCCTATGCCGCGGCATCGGTCGTTGTGTCGGCGGCTATCCAGCCGGAAGGCGTGCAACGGGCGATTCTTGAAGCCCAGGCGATGGCCCGGCCCATCATCGTGTCCGATCTTGGGGCGGGTCCCGACGTTGTTCTTACCGCACCCGCTGTCCCCGAAAGCCGGATCGCCGGGCTGCGCTTTCATGCCGGTGACGATGCAGCTTTGGCCGCTGCCTTGTTGCGGTTGTTTTCGATGCCCGAACCCAACCGCGCGACAATCGGACGTCGCGGGCGCGATTGGGTACTTGGACACTTCAATGCTGCTGCCGTCACCGAACAGATGTTGCGGCTTTATGGTGAGATCGCCGCCTCAACCAAGACGCCCGCCCGGCCAAATAAAATAAGCGGATAAAATCAGAGTAATTTGAATAGTTTGACCGCGAATTGATTACCACCCGTCGACTGTGACGACGGAACCGCGTTGACTTCTTCACGGTTTCTACCAATCTTTTGCAATTCCCATGATGTAATGTCTGGGGAATAGTCGCAACAGCACAAGGAGAAAATAGCCATTCGTCGTCCGATGAAGTCCGCGCTGCCCGTTCAGAAGGACGGCCCGCGCATTAACGAGGAGATCCGCGTCCGCGAGGTCCAATTAATCGATGCCAGTGGCCATAACCACGGCTCCACACCCATCCAAGCCGCGCTAGAAATGGCGCAGGCCGCGGGGCTCGACCTCGTCGAAATCGCCCCCAATTCATCCCCGCCCGTCTGCAAGATCCTGGATTACGGCAAATACAAATACCAGGCGCAGAAGAAGGCGGCGGAAGCCCGAAAAAAACAGAAAGTCGTCGAGATCAAGGAGATCAAGCTCCGACCGATGATCGACGACCACGACTACCAAGTGAAAATGCGCTCGATGAAGCGCTTCTTCGAGGACGGCGACAAGGTCAAGATCACCTTGCGCTTCCGTGGCCGCGAAATGGCGCACCAGGAACTCGGATTCAAATTGCTGGATCGCGTGAAGTCGGACACCGGCCCCCTCGCGAAGGTCGAGTCAGAACCGCGGTTCGAAGGTCGTCAAATGATTATGGTGCTGGCGCCACGCTAGCCGCCGAAACGCTTAGGATCTAAGTCACCGCGCCGCCCGGACTGGGGCGGCGCGTCGGTATTTGAAGGTCGCCTTCCTGCCGGGAAGCTGGTGGTTGCGTGGGCCGGCCGCCTCTGCCATAACGCCGGCCATCGCCGCCCGGCCAGTAAGGGCTGCCGTGGCGGCGATTAGCGCTCAATCCCGAGCACACCGCTCTAGGCCTAATCCGGCTTGAGCATATTCCGGCCGTGCGGGTTCGCCCGTTGCGCGCCGATGAGGAGAGCAAAATGCCCAAGTTGAAGACCAAATCGGGCGCCAAAAAGCGCTTCAAAATCACCGCGACCGGCAAGGTGAAGTACCAGCAGACCGGCAAACGCCACGGCATGATCAAGCGGACGACCAAGACGATCCGCGAACATCGCGGCACGAACGTGCTGTTCAAGACCGACGGCGACAACATCAAGAAATACTGGCTGCCGAACGGCTGACCGGTTTTCCCGCGCCGCCCGCAGGCGGCTGTCATTCGTTACCTATTCGCACGTTCTGCAAGGAGATTTCCCATGGCCCGCGTAAAGCGTGGTGTCACGTCGCACGCCAAACACAAGAAGGTCCTGAAAGCCGCCAAGGGCTACTATGGCCGTCGCAAGAATACGATCCGTATCGCGAAGCAGGCCGTCGAGAAGGCGAACCAATACGCTTTCCGCGATCGGAAAAGGCGCAAGCGCACTTTCCGTGCGCTCTGGATCCAGCGCCTGAACGCGGCAGTGCGGCCGTTCGGACTGAACTACAGCCGTTTCATTGCCGGGCTGGCGAAGGCCGGGTTGACCGTCGATCGCAAGGTGCTGTCGGATCTCGCCATCCGCGAGCCGGCCGCTTTTCAGGCGATCGTGGAAAAGGCCAAAGCGGCGTTGCCAGCGTAAACCTTTTGGTGTCATGGCCGGCTCTTTGCCGGCCATTCCGCTCAGGCGGGCATAGTGCCAACCTGGACAGTATGCGCGGGTCAAGCGCGCGCATGACACGGTGGTGAGCCATGTCGAAGATCGGAACGCTAGAGCAGGAAATTCTCGCAAGCGTCGCCTCGGCAAAAGACGAAGCGACATTGGAAGCAGTGCGCGTTGCGGCGCTCGGCAAGAGCGGCTCGGTGTCGGCGTTGCTGAAGACACTCGGCACCATGACGCCGGATGAACGCAAGGTGCAAGGTCCCGCAATCAATGGATTGAGGGATCGGGTCACCGCGGCCATCGCTGCGGCAAAAGACAAACTTGCCGCGGCCGCACTCGACGCGAGACTTAACACCGAAACCATCGATGTCACGTTGCCGGTTCGCGAGGCGCCGATCGAATCCGGTCGGGTCCACCCGATCAGTCAGGTCACCGACGAGTTGACTGCGATTTTCGCCGACATGGGTTTCGCTGTCGCCGAAGGTCCCGATATCGAGACAGATGACTATAATTTCACCAAGTTGAATTTCCCGGAAGGCCACCCGGCGCGGGAAATGCACGACACCTTTTATTTCCCGCCAAAACCCGATGGCTCGCGGATGCTGCTGCGCACCCACACGTCCCCGGTGCAGGTGCGCACGATGCTCAGCAAGAAGCCGCCCATTCGTGTGATCTGCCCTGGCCGCACCTATCGCAGCGATTCAGACCAGACGCATACGCCGATGTTTCATCAGGTCGAGGGCCTGGTCATCGACAAGGGATCGCATCTCGGTCATCTGAAATGGATCCTGGAGGAGTTCTGCAAGGCCTTTTTCGAAGTCGACAACGTGAAGATGCGTTTCCGGCCTTCCTTCTTCCCGTTTACAGAGCCCTCGCTGGAAGTCGATATCCAATGCAAGCGCGACAAAGGCGAAATCCGCTTCGGCGAAGGCGACGACTGGCTGGAGATCCTCGGCTGCGGGATGGTGCATCCGAACGTACTGCGCAATTGCGGGCTCGATCCGGATGAATATCAGGGATTTGCTTGGGGGTTGGGGATCGATCGGATCGCAATGCTCAAGTATGGCATGAACGATCTGCGCGCCTTCTTTGAAGCGGATGTGCGTTGGCTCAAGCACTATGGTTTCCGCCCGCTGGACTTTCCTACGCTCGCGGGAGGTCTCAGCGCATGACAACGTCTAAGCCTGCGCGTTCACCGCTCGATCGTGCCTTTTTCGCGCTGGTCACCCGAGGGTGGGATTCGGGCAGAATCAACAACTATGAAGAAAGTTTGCGCAGGCGCGACAGCGCAATGTCGGGCGAAGCCACGCGCACCTTCGCTTCTATTGATGCAAAAGCGACAGGCCTGCTCACGCACACTTCGATGATGATAGCCGGGCTCGGGCTCATTGCACCGCTCGTCGCCGATAGCGATCTCGAAGTCGGCATCGTCGTCTCCGAAATTGCAGTTTATCTGTTGATTGCGCTCGGCTGCTTGCGCTGTATTTCGGTATTTCAGACTTTCGAAGTCAGCGATGCGGGCGACAAGATTCATGAACTGATTCATCGTGAATTGATCATCCGGTCCGAATTGTACAGCCTGTGCATCCGCTCTGCGATCGTCTTCACGATCGTGGTCGTTGTGGTGCTGCCAATTCTCTTTTTTTACTCGCCGGGAAAGCCAGCATGAAATTCACGCTGCCCTGGCTCAAGGAACATCTCGACACCGACGCGTCTCTGACCGAGATCGTCAACAAGCTCACCATGATCGGCCTCGAGGTCGAGAACGTCGAAGACACGGCGAGCCTACTCAAGCCTTTTGTCATTGCGTCGGTTATCTCGGCTGAGAAGCACCCTAATGCGGACCGCCTGCGCGTCTGCATGGTCGACATCGGCGACGGCAAACCAATTCAGGTCGTCTGCGGTGCACCCAATGCACGGGCCGGCATGAAAGGCGTGTTCTCGCCCCCCGGCACTTTCATCCCCGGCAAGAATATGACGCTGGCGGTCGGCACGATACGCGGGGTGGAAAGCCGCGGCATGCTGTGCTCACCGGCCGAACTGATGATCTCCGACGATCACGATGGAATCATCGATCTGCCCGCCGATGCGCCTGTCGGAAAATCCTATGTCGAGTGGGCGGGCGCAGGTGATCCTGTTATCGAGATCAACCTCACGCCAAACCGGCCGGATTGCACCGGGGTTTCTGGAATCGCCCGCGATCTAGGGGCGACATCCATCGGCACGTACAAAGATAAAATACCGAAGCCGGTAAGGGGAGAATTCCCCTGCCCGGTCAAGGTCACGCTCGATTTCGGGAAAGCGCCGTCGCTCTGCCCGGCCTTCGGCTTGCGACTGGTGCGCGGCGTCAAGAACGGACAATCACCCGACTGGCTGCAGAAACGGCTCACCGCAATCGGACTGCGGCCTATCAACACGCTCGTCGACATCACCAATTTCGTAACCTTCGATCGTGGTCGGCCCTTGCATGTTTTCGACGCGGCAAAAGTGCACGGCAACCTGACAATTCGCCGCGCGAAGAACGGCGAGAAGTTGCTCGCACTCGACGGCAAGACCTATACGCTGGATGAGGGCATCTGCGTCATCGCCGACGAAAATGGCGTCGAATCACTTGCCGGCATCATGGGCGGCGAGGCCTCCGGCTGTTCGGAATCAACCACGGACGTGCTGATCGAATCGGCGTTGTGGGACGAACTCAATATTGCCCAAACCGGAAGAAAACTCGGAATCAATTCCGACGCCCGCTATCGCTTCGAACGCGGTGTTGACCCAGCTTTCATGCTGCCGGGTCTCGAGCTTGCAACGCAAATGGTGCTCGACCTGTGCGGCGGTCAGCCATCCGAAGTGGTCGTTGCCGGCGACCCGACACCCAAAGAAAAGGTCATCGATTTTCCTTTGAGCGAACTGCCGCGGCTGGCAGGCCTGAAAATGGCACTCCCGGACATCCGCCGCCTCCTGGAAAAGCTCGGATTTTTCGCCGCCGGCCAAGGCGAGCGGATGAAGGTAGCGGTGCCGTCGTGGCGCCCGGACGTGCACGGGCGTGCGGATATCGTCGAGGAGATCGTGCGCATCGTCGGCGTCGATCGCGTCCCATCCACGCCGTTCGCCCGCGAGCATGCGCGCAAACCTGTGCTCACCGTGATACAAAATCGCACGCGCAAGGCCCGACGTGCGCTTGCAGCACGAGGCCTCGTCGAGGCTGTCACCTGGTCGTTCATCTCGAAGCAGGAGGCCGAGCTTTTCGGCAGCGACAAGCCGGAGTTGTCTCTTGCCAATCCGATCGCTGTCGAGCTTTCCGATATGCGCCCGAGCCTCATTCCGGGCTTGGTCATGGCGGCGCAACGCAATGCCGATCGGGGATATGCCGACGTCGGCCTGTTCGAGGTCGGACAGATTTTCAAGGGTGACAGACCTGAGGATCAACTGACCGCCGCAAGTGGGCTGCGTCGCGCGCTTGCCAAACCTTCCGGCAGCGGACGCTATTGGTCAGACAAAGCAGGTCCAGTTGATGCCTTCGATGCAAAGGCGGATGCCTTCGCAGTTCTGGCGGCCGCGGGCAGTCCGATGCAGGCTCTACAAGTCGTACCGGGCGGACCATCATGGTTTCACCCGGGCCGCAGCGGCACGATCCAGATCGGCCCGCAGAATATACTCGGCCATTTCGGCGAACTGCATCCGCGCGCTATCACCGCCTTGAAGGCGGAAGGACCGATTGTCGGGTTCGAGGTCATTCTGGAAAAGATTCCCGAGCCGAAAGCGCGCGCCACGCGCGCGAAATCTCTGCTTGAATTGTCACCATTCCAACCCGTCGAGAGAGATTTTGCCTTCGTGGTCGACAGCGCGGTGAAAGCTGCCGATGTTGTCCGCGCCGCGCAGAACGCAGACAAACAATTCATCACCGACGTTGTTGTCTTTGACGTCTACGAAGGCAAAGGGATCGAGCCCGGCAAAAAGTCGATTGCCATCGCCTTGACCATTCAGCCACGCGAAAAGACAATGACCGACTCGGAGATCGAGGCATTGTCTGCGAAGGTCGTAGCCGAAGTCACAAAACGCACCGGCGGCGTATTGCGCGCCTGACGATCTCGGCGTTAGCGATGCCGTTTGCGCGACCGCTGCACTGGCTTCTCTTCTTCAGGACTTTTCAACGCTCCTAGCTGTCGTAGCGCAGCTTCCCCAGTGCGTTGACCGGACTCCCAGGCACCGTTGACTGTCCCCCACTGCGTTTCGTGCAGCGCTTCACCGGCCAGCCAGACACGGCCGGCAAATGGCTCGGCCAGGACTTTTCTTGCGTCGGCACTGCCCGGTGCAGCTACCGACATCGCTCCCAAGACGAACGGATCCTCGTTCCACCGGGTGGCAAAGCTGCGCTTGATCGCGTTTTTCGCGTTTGTACCGAATAGCGATGCGATCCATTCGCGAGCAAACTCGATCATCGTCGCTTCACCTTTAGACGACAGCTCGCGACCGAAATCGCCTGCCACCCCGACGATCTGGAGGCTGCTGCCGGAGACATTGGCCAGCAGGGCCGCGGTACGATTCCCGGAGGACTTCTCGAACACGAGATCGTCGCGTTGCAAATTCATCGGATTGCGCGGTATGTCGAGCGCAATGTGATCGTAGCTGCCAAGTGATAACGCCGCCGCGGCATCGAGCTGACGACGGGCAATTTCTGGCTTGAAGGCGATTTTGCCGGACGTAAGCACATTCGTTGACACGGTGACGATGGCGGAGCGGGCCCGCACCTGACCTTTGGTCGTCACAACTTCGACGCCATTGCGATCCCACTCAATACGCGTGACAGGCGTCGACAATCGAATTGGAAGGCCCGCCGCGAGTTTCGCGATCAGCGCGCCGTAACCCTGCCGACAAAAGGCATCGTTGTCACGTTCCGGCATCCGCGCAAGATCCACCGCAGAAACTGATGCGAGGTCCTTGCCGCAGGCGAATGGTCCAAGCACGAATTCTATAGTCGACCGCCAATCACCAAGATCAGCTGGCAGAACGCGCGCCGCCGGACCGTCGGCCCTGCCACGGCCTGCGTCAACGACGGCTCGGCGGGCGCGGACCAGGGAGGGAACGAAGGTCTCCAGCTCGGAGTCGCGCGCGTTGCGAGGACCAACGCGAACCGTCTGCCCGCGCGGAGCGGAATAGATGTCGAGCGCAGTCGCCTGGGCCGAGCCCGTCAGCAGACTGCCGTCCGGCCGATGAATCCAATGTGCGCCGAGGTCAAACGGGACGCCGAAGATGGTGGTATCGGTGACACAACGGCCGCCGATCCGGTCGCTCGCCTCGAGCACGACGAAACGGCGGTTCGCGGCGGCGATACGCCGCGCCGCCGCAATACCGGCCGCGCCAGCTCCGATGATCGCCACATCGAGGTCGGCACCGCCCTGCGCACGCACGACCGACGGCGCCGCGACGACTGCCGCAGAGGCGGCGAGGAATGAACGTCGGCTGAGTCCCGACATGGTGTCCAATCTCTTGATTGGGGACGACAGGATGCCTGAACCCGCCTTCAGCGGCAAATTTTATAGCTAACAATTCGTAAGTTCCGGCGGCGATCGTATCGCGAGAATCAATGAACCAAATTGCAATGAGTTCTCACCTAAATTTCATCACGCGGGACAAAAGCCGCTGAGGGCAAGACTTGAGCGCCAAGAACTGGCGCCGGGGATCGGTCATGAGCTGGGTGTTCGATGGGGTCGGGCGTGTTTTGGCCCACTATCTGGAAAAGCCCGTACAAGGCTACGAGCCTTTTACGCCATCCGATCCCGAGGCGTTGCGAGCAACCCTCCGGCCAGGCGATGTGCTGCTGGTCGAGGGAAACAATCACATCTCGGGCGTCATCAAATATCTCACCCAATCCACATGGTCGCACGCCGCGCTGTATGTCGGCGCCATCGGCGACCGCGCCACTGATGACGGTGAACCACTCGTATTGGTGGAAGCTAACATCGGACACGGTGTCGTCGCCGCGCCTCTGTCAAAGTATGCACGCTTCCACACCCGCATCTGTCGCCCGACGCAGCTCGATGACGAAGATTGCGCACGCGTCTGCGCCTATGCGGCCGAGCGAATTGGCTTCGACTACGACCTCAAGAACATCATCGACCTCATGCGCTATCTGTTTCCGTTGCCGGTGCCGCAACGTTGGCGCCGCCGCATGATGGCACTTGGTTCTGGCCATCCCACGCGCATCATCTGCTCGGCGCTCATCGCGCAGGCCTTCGAAGCCGTGCGCTATCCGATCCTGCCGAAGATCACGCGGCTCGACAGCGAAGCTGCACGGCAGGAAATCCTGGAGATCCGGCATTCGTCGCTCTACGCCCCACGAGATTTCGATATTTCGCCGTATTTCGAAGTGGTGAAGCCGACCATTGTGCGTGGCTTCGACTACAAGAGGATCTCCTGGGCCGACGTGCCTATCACCGATCCTGATCAGATCGTCGGGCTTGTGCCCGCGGACGAAGACAGTCTTTCACCGGTCGCGTAGACGCCGCCCTTGCCTGCAGCGACAACCGGCATTACGTCTGCCGGCATGGTCGATGCCGCTATCAAAGCCTTTTCGCAAATGTTTGCGCCAGCCTTGCGGCGCGTCCTGCTCAAAGCTGTCGCACTTGCCCTCGTCCTAATCGTGACCATCGGCATTGTTTTGCAACGCTTCTTGGCAGGCTGGGCGGAAACCGGCGCCAATTGGGCCGAGCACACCGCGGGCGTAGCCCCGCACGCTGTCTGGAGCGCGCTCGCCTGGGTGCTGTCGATCCTTGCCAGCCTGGGCATCATCACCGGTGCGCTGTTTCTCATGCCGGCCGTGACCGCGTTTGTCGGCAGCTTCTTTGTCGATGAAGTGGGCGAGGCCGTCGAACGGGAACACTATCCACGCGACCCCGTCGGCCACGCTTTACCTTTTCTGCTGGCGCTGGTTGAAGGCACAAAAGTCGCGGTTCTGGCCCTCCTGGTCTATCTGTTCGCTCTGCCGTTCTTACTGTTTGCTGGGCTCGGCTTCGTCATTCTGTTTCTGGCGAACGCCTATCTGCTCGGTCGCGAATATTTCGAACTGGCCGCGATGCGCTTTCGTTCTCCGTCTGAAGCCAAGGCGATGCGTAAGGCCAACGCGACCTATCTTTTCACGGCAGGTATGTTTATTGCAGCGTTCGTATCCGTACCCATCATGAATCTGGCGACGCCGATTTTTGCGATGGCGTTCATGGTCCACCTGCACAAGAGGCTGTCCGGCGCACCGACGGAATTGGTCCAGGCGCGCCGCTGATATCAGCCCTTCGTTCGCAGATCGATGACCCGCTTGGCCTTACCGACGGAGCGTTCGATGGTGCCGGCCCTCACCGTGCGCACAGCCGTAGTCACGCCTATGGAGGCCTTGATGTGATGCGCGAGATCGCGGTCGCATGCGGCGAAGCTGTCATCATCCGCGTCAGGTCGCGCCTCCACGACGACGGTAATTTCATCGAGACGTTCGACACGCCGCAGCTCGATCACAAAATGCGGCGCCAACCGAGCGTCCTGGAGGATGATCTCCTCGATCTGGCTGGGGAACACATTCACCCCCCGCACGATCATCATATCGTCGGAACGTCCAGTGACTTTCTCCATCCGGCGCATCGAGCGAGCCGTGCCAGGCAACAGGCGAGAGAGATCACGCGTGCGATAACGCACGATCGGCATTGCTTCCTTGGTAAGCGTGGTGAACACCAGTTCGCCGACCTCGCCATCCGGCAAAACCTTGCCTGTCGCCGGATCGATGACCTCCGGGTAAAAGTGGTCCTCCCAGATGTGCGGTCCGTCCTTGCTCTCGATGCATTCACACGAGACGCCAGGCCCGATGATCTCGGACAGTCCGTAATTATCGATGGCGTGCAGATCGAATGCATCCTCGATTTCGCCCCGCATGGCATTGGTCCACGGTTCGGCACCGCACATTGCAATCTTGAGTGAACTTTGTCGTGGATCGACACCCTGAGCGTGAAATTCATCGAGCACCGCGAGCATGTAGCTCGGCGTGACGAAGATCACGTCCGGCTTAAAATCGGCGATCAGACGCACCTGTCGTTCGGTCATGCCACCTGACACCGGCACGACCGTCATGCCAAGCCGTTCGGCGCCGTAGTGAAAGCCGATACCGCCCGTGAACAGACCGTAGCCGTAGGAATTCTGCACCAGCATGCCGGGCTGACATCCGGCCGCACGCATGCTGCGCGCCATCAAGTCGGCCCAGGTGTCCAGGTCTCGACGGCTGTAGCCGACAACCGTTGGTTTGCCAGTGGTCCCTGATGACGCATGCACGCGCAGCACCTGCTCGCGCGGGATGGCAAACATGCCGAACGGGTAGTGGGCGCGCAGGTCATCCTTGCCGGTGAAGGGGAATTTTCTCAGGTCGTCCAGCGATTTGAGGTCATCCGGATGGACTTCCGCCTTGTCGAATATTTTCTTGTAGTGCGCAACATTGCTGTAGGCATGACTTAACGTCGACTTCAGCCGCCTGAGCTGAAGCGCTCCGATTTCATCGCGCGACGCGATCTCGATCGGCTCGAAGGTTTCCCGACGCGGCGCAAGATTGACGCCCTTGAGCTGCAGACGCGGCATACGTCTCCCCCGACAAGCCTGTATCAGATTTTCCGTTGAGCGGCGTTCCAGTGCTTTTCAAGATTTGCAATGAGCGCCGGACTGAAATGGCAATAAGCCTGTTCGCGACAATAGACGGCCATGTAGCGGCGGAATGTATCGAGCGGTTCTTCCCCCACACGAAAGGCACGACGGTTGCCCGCCGCGCTGACCACGCCCGATCCGGTGAAATCTTCAACCACACGCGCTATCGCGGCGTCCATGTCTCCAGGAGGCACAATGAGATCGCAGATCATTCGTCCTTCGGGACTGTCGCACTCGAAGCGTCGACCCATCAGGATCGCCTGCCGCGCCGCCCGCGCACCGACAAAGCGCGTCAGACGTAGATTTGCTGCTCCTGGAATGATTCCCTCTTTTCGTGCCGGCAACGTCATGTAGGCGTCGTTTCCGGCAACGACATAGTCCATTGCCAGCAGATATTGGCAGCCGCCACCAATCGCGAACACATCGACGCCCGCGATCCACGGCTTTTCCTGCGTTCCGCCGTATATTTCATCCGGATTTCCATCAGGGATCGCGAGGCCTCGCAACATCTTGTTCACGATGCCCATGTCGCGACGGATGTACCAGAGATACGGAATCTTGCCCTGATAGAGATGCGTAAGATTGATCCCGGCCGAAAAAATCTTGCGGCCGCGGTACTTGGGGTGATCGACAACGTCACCGCGCAAGACACAGATCTCGCTCGCCGGATCGAGCATGGCGATGTCGGCAGCCGTTTCCGTATCATCAAGCGTGTCGTCATCCTCGGCATTCAGAAATCGTGGATTGCAGACGGTTACGACCGAAGCCTTGCCCTGTCGCTCGACTTTGGCCGGACCGAAATTGATCGCTCCGCGCTCGGCAAATTCGTCGCGGCGCTCGGTTGCTTCCGGCTTCGGAAGCAGCATCGCCTTGCACAGGTGCGTTCCGGTGGCAGGGACAGCAAGCACCTGAGAGAGAAAGATACCCTGGTCGACTTCGGCGCCGTCCTTTGCCGATTGCATCAATGTGCTTTCGGCGTCGACCTGCTTGCGCGTGGGCGTGAGGCCGGGAACGAGTTTGCCCGCGTCATACGCCAGGTCGTCGATACGGACGAAAGCGGCGAGATCTTTGGTGAGCTTGCGATAGACGGTTTCGGCGTGACGCTGAAGAAAGTTCTCTCGTGCCTGCCGGCAGCACGAAATGATGACGTCCGCCGCCAATTTCTGGTCGACGCTGCGTTTGGGCTTGCCGGGAAGTTTTGCGATAAGATCAGCGCCGGCCCGCCAGTATCGGCTGCCTGCAGCGGCGTCGCGCTTGAAATTTCCAGTGACGCGGAAGCCGGACTTGTGCCACGCAACGGCTGGTTTCACCGGAAGGCCGGCCTGCTCAAACCAGGCTTTGGGATCAGCGCGCGTGACCGACTTCGTCCCGCCACTGCTGCTGCCTTCCATACGCACTCTCCCACAGCGATTTTACGTGACCGTTTTCCCCGGCCATTGGCACAGGTCGCTGATAATGCACTTTTCGCACAGCGGCTTGCGCGCCACGCAAGTGTAGCGTCCGTGCAGAATAAGCCAATGGTGCGCATGGAGCTTGTAGGCCGCAGGGACAACCTGATCCAACTTTGTTTCGACCTCGAAGGGCGTCTTGCCGGTGGCCATTCCGGTGCGGTTACCGACGCGAAAAATGTGCGTATCGACTGCGATGGTCGGCTCGCCGAACGCAATGTTGAGCACGACGTTTGCGGTCTTGCGGCCGACGCCCGGCAATTCCTCCAGCGCTTCGCGCGAACGCGGCACTTGCCCGCCATGTTCGGCGATGAGCTTTCGCGACAACGCGACCACGTTTTTTGCCTTCGTGCGAAACAGACCAATGGTCTTTATCAATTCACGCACACGATCTTCGCCAAGTGCCGCCATTTTGTCGGGTGCGTCGGCAAGCGCGAACAGCGTGGGCGTTGCCTTGTTGACGCCGGCGTCGGTCGCCTGGGCTGAAAGCACGACAGCCACTAAGAGCGTAAATGGATTTATGTGCTGGAGTTCTCCCTTGGGCTCCGGATTGGCCGCCTTGAAGCGACGAAAGGCTTCCTCGATCTGCGCGGGCGTCCATTGCGGAAGCTCGCCTGCCGCGGCCTTTGCGTCGGCCGCCGCGCGCTTCGGCCCGGATTTGACTTTCGCACGTTTGCGTATTTTGCGTTTTGGCGCCTTGGCCGAAGTTTTACGCGCGGGCTTTTTTGCCATGATTTGGGTATACTCAGCGCAATGGTCACCGACAACGCCGACGATCTCGAACCCACGATCTTTTCCGCGACGCTGACACCGCATCGCTCGCTCGGCCGCGTCGGATTTCTCATTCTGATGCTTCTGTTTGGATGCGTCAGTTTCATTACCGGCATTGTATTCCTTTTGCTCGGAGCCTGGCCGGTCCTCGGCTTCTTCGGTTTGGATGTGCTGTTGCTGTACTGGGCGTTTCGTCTCAACTACCGCCACGCCGAGGCATACGAACAGGTGACGGTTACTCCTTCGGAACTCAGGGTTCGTAAGGTCAGTCATCTCGGTCGTGTGCGGGAATGGGTGCTCAACCCCCTTTGGGTAAAGCTCGACAAGGTCGAAATCCAAGACTTCGGAATCGATCGACTATTTCTGATCTCGCGCGGTAAAAAGCTTACTGTTGCGAGCTTTCTGAGCCCCGACGAAAAGGCGGGTTTTGCCGAGGAACTACTGAAAGCGCTGAACGAGGCTCGTCGCGGACCAACGCGAACCGTCTGCAACTAGCCAGAAATCGGGTGGTTCGGCGCTGCGGGCTCTCCTAAATACCGGTCATGGACATGAACCTTGCAAAGTCAGCGTTGACCGAACGCTTCACGGAATTCGCCCCGCTCTCAACCGCGGCGGCTGACTATGACGTCGTGCGCCGCGCCATCGCCCATATTCGTGGAAACTGGCGGTCTCAGCCCGAGATCGACGTGATCGCAAATGCGGCGGGAGTGTCGGCAACCGATCTGCATCACCTGTTCCGCCGCTGGTGCGGACTGACGCCGAAAGCCTTCCTCCAGGCCTTGACGCTCAATCGCGCCCGCGAGTTGTTGCGGTCCTCAGCAAGCATTCTCGACACGGCGTATGAAGTCGGACTGTCGGGCCCAGGCAGGTTGCACGACCTGTTTGTCACCCACGAAGCCATGTCGCCGGGCGAGTGGAAGGCGGGGGGCGAAGGACTGACAATCGCCTACGGGTTTCACCCCTGCCCGTTCGGGATGGCGCTTGTGATGACGACGCCGCGCGGCCTCGCGGGCCTTGCGCTCGCCGACGCCGGCAAGGAACGGGCGGCACTCAAGGATATGCGCGGGCGCTGGCCCAAGGCGCGCTACGTCGAAGACTTTGCGGCAACTGCGGCCACCGCGCGACGCATCTTTGATCAGGCATTGTGGCGCAAGGACCAGCCACTGCGCGTTGTCCTGATCGGCACGGATTTCGAAGTCCGGGTCTGGGAAAAATTGCTCGACATACCGATGGGCGCAATCACGACCTATTCGGATCTCGCTGCCAGCGCGGGTTCGCCAAAGGCAGCGCGTGCCGTCGGCGCGGCTGTCGGCAAGAATCCAATCTGTTTCGTGATCCCGTGTCACCGGGTCATCGGCAAAAGCGGCGATCTGACCGGCTACCACTGGGGCATAACGCGAAAGCGCGCCATGCTGGGCTGGGAGGCTGGAATGCTGGCGGCTGCGTAGCTAGGCCGCCAAGTCGAGTTTCGAAGCTACCGTCGAATTGGCATTGAGCCGGTAAATCATCGGTACTCCGGTTTCCAGATTCAATTGGGTGATGCTCTCAGGCGTGTGCTTGTCGAGCACCATCACAAGCGCGCGCAGCGAATTGCCGTGAGCCGAGACAAGGACATGCTCGCCTCGCATGACCCGCGGCAGGATTTCCGTGATGTAGTAGGGCAGTGCGCGCGCGAGCGTATCCTTCAGGCTCTCGCCGCCCGGCGGGGCCACATCATATGAGCGCCGCCAGAGGTGCACCTGTTCCTCGCCCCATTTTTTCCGGGCGTCATCCTTGTTGAGGCCCACAAGATCGCCATAGTCGCGCTCGTTGAGAGCCTTGTCCCTGAAAACGGGAATTGAAGTCTGCCCCAATTCGGTCAGCATCAGATCGAGCGTGCGCTGCGCGCGCTTCAGCGCTGACGTGAATGCAACGTCGAACTTGATGCCTTGCGCCTTCAGCTTGCGCCCGGCTTCGCGCGCTTCCGCAATGCCTTTTTCGGTCAGGTCGACGTCGCGCCAACCGGTAAAAAGATTTTTCAGATTCCAGTCACTCTGCCCGTGACGTACGAGCACGAGAAGGCGGTCAGTCATATTCAGAAGTCCTTCAATCCCAGAACATCCATCATCGAATAAAGGCCGGGCTTTTGCGTGTGCGCCCAACGCGCGGCGTGCAAGGCGCCGCGCGCGAAGATAATCCGATCCTCTGCCTTGTGTTCCAGTTCCAGCCGTTCGGCCGGGCCGGCAAAAATCACGCTGTGCTCGCCGACCACGCTGCCGCCACGCAAAGTGGCGAACCCGATATCGCCGGGCTTGCGCGCGCCGGTGTGGCCCTCGCGGCTCTTGACCGATTGTTTATCGAGCTCGACCCCTCTCCCTTCTGCCGCCGCGCGGCCGAGCAGCAATGCCGTACCCGATGGAGCGTCCACCTTCTGATTGTGATGCATTTCAAGAATTTCGATATCGAACGATCCGTCGAGCGTCTTTGCTACCCGCCTGGTGAGCGCGGCCAGCAGATTGACACCGAGACTCATGTTGCCTGATTTGACGATTACCGCGGCCTTCGCGGCTTCCTTGATCTTTGCCTCGTCGGCCGCGCTGAGGCCAGTCGTTCCGAGGATGTGCACCTTGCCGGTCTTTGCTGCGAGCGCGGCAAAAGCAACGCTTGCGATAGGAGCGGTGAAATCGATGATGCCATCCGCCTTCGCCAACAAAGGTCCCGCATCCCCGGCCAGCTTGATGCCGTTCTCGGGCAGTCCAGCAAGCGTGCCGGAGTCCCAGCCGATCAGTGGTGAGCGCGAATCTTCCAGGGCGCCGGCAAGCGCGAAGTCTTTGCTGTCTGCGATCGCTTTGACCAGCGTGCGGCCCATCCGCCCTCCGGCCCCGGCGACCACGAGCCTCATTTCGGCCATGGCTCAAACTCCCGGAACGTAAGCGTGGGTATAGCGTGATAGATCGCGAAAAGCACCAGTTGTTCTTACGGCTGAGCGCCGTCGTAGCTTTCCAGCACGACGATATCCGCGACTGACGCGTGTTCGCGGAGCTTTTTCGCGGCGGAATATTCCGGCGAGCGATAGCAGGCGAGTGCCGCCTCAAAACTCGGAAATTCAATGACAACGACACGCGAGCGCAATTTGCCCTCGACCATTTCCGATTTCCCGCCGCGCGTCAGGAATTTGGCGCCGTACTTTTGAAACGGTACGGCGTTGGCCGCAACGTATTTCTTGTATTCATCGGGATTAGAAACATCGACATTCGCAACCCAGTAGCCTTTGGACATTCACCACCCTCATTGAATGGCTGCATTGATTTCCGCAACGATCGCATCGGCAGCCGCTTTGGGGTCTGCCGCCTCCACGACTGGCCGGCCTACCACAAGGTAGTCGGCACCAGCCTTGATCGCGCGCGCCGGCGCAACGATGCGCTTCTGGTCGCCGACGTCACTGCCCGCCGGCCGGATCCCGGGTGTCACCAGCACCATTGTGCCACCGGCAATATCGCGCAATGCCGCAACTTCCTCAGCGGAACACACCAATCCGTCAATCCCTATGTCGCGGGCCTGTGCCGCGCGCGCGGAAGCCAGCTCCTTGACGTCCATCTCGTAGCCTGCGGCTGCAAGATCCGCGTCGTCGTATGAGGTGAGCACGGTGACTGCAAGGATACGCAGTTTCGATCCGCGCTTGCCTTCGACGGCCGCTTTCATCGTTTGCGGATAGGCATGCACGGTGAGAAACGTTGCGCCGAGTTGAGCAACGCTCTCCACCCCTTTCGCAACTGTATTGCCGATATCGTGCAGCTTGAGATCAAGAAAAACCTGCTTGCCGGCCGCAACTAATTCACCAGCGAACGAAATACCCCCGGCAAAGGCAAGCTGATACCCAATCTTGTAGAAGCGCACGGAGTCACCCAATCGTGTCACCATGCCTTCCGCCTTCGCCACAGACGGCACGTCGAGAGCAACGATCAGCCGTTCGCGCGCTTCGATTGCCACGTCATGCTCCCTTTGCCATGAGCTGCGACATCTCCACGAGACGTTCAAGCTGTACGCGAAAGAGATTGGCAACGCCGGCATCGGCAATATTGTCCATATCGTCAAATGCTGTGTCGGCGCGCGGGATCGCCAGCTGCTCAGGTATGACAAGCGCGCCGCAGCCGAGTTCGAGAATCTGACGCAATGCCATCAGCGAGCGCAGGCCACCAGCGCGACCTGGAGACGCCGAAGCAATCGCGAACACACGCCCCTTGAAGGCAGCATAAGTTGGATCGCCTCGCTCTCGCACGCGCGACACCCAGTCAATAGCATTTTTCAGAATTGGCGTTACCGATGCGCTGTATTCGGGGCTGGCGATGAAAACGCCTTGGTGCGCCATGATCATCTGCTTGAGCTTCAGCGCGTTGGCGGGTTGCCCAGCGCGCGCGTCGAGATCGGCTTCATAGAGCGGAAGCGGATAGTCTGCGAGCGAAATGCGAGTCACGTCGACATCGAGCAGAGTGAGCTCTTTCGCAGCTAATGCCGCCAGCTTGACATTGTGCGAGCCGATGCGAGTCGACCCGGGCAGAACAAGGATTTTGGGGATCGGCATCAACGGCTCGCTTTCGCGGGCGATGACACCACACCGTCAGCGGCCGCGATAGACCCACACGCGTGCCGGCGGCAGGTTCATCCAGATCATTTCCGAGGCTTGCGCGCGCACACCCGGCAGCTTTTTCGGAATTGGCGGCACCATCGCATAGGTAAATTGCACAAAAGGCGCGCCCGGCGTGAGCAGCGCCATGGCGTCGGAAATCAGACGCAGGCGCGTGCGCAGCGGCTTGGTCACGAGCGGAAGTCCAGACACTACCGCGGCAGCGGGCTCGTCCACATAGTTTTCCAGCAGCCGGCGCAAGCGGTACGCATCGCCCTGCACGACCGTCGCCGCGGGATAGCGCGCGCGCAACAGACTGCAAAACACGGGATTGAATTCGACAAGGATCAGCCGCGCAGGATCGACACCATGACGGACAAGCGCTTCGGTAACCGGACCGGTGCCTGGACCGAGTTCAATGACCGGCCCGTCCGTCTGCGGATCGACGCAACGCGCCATGGCACGCGCCAGTATCCGGCTCGACGGCATGACCGCGCCGGTCGACAACGGTTTCTCGAACCATGAGCGGATAAATCGCACCTCGTCATCGAGACGCAGACTCTTCTTTTCGACGCGGGCGATTGAAGGTGAAACCATAGATGTGAGGTCACGCGTACAGGCGGCAGGCCGAGCCGCAATATAAACGGGTATAGGGACCGAAGCAGGGGGTCAAGATGGTCGGCCCGATTGGCTGCTCCGACTGGCAAGACTGTCAATAAACTCTTTGACTCGGCTGAAGAAACTCACCGATTCAGGCTGCGTTTCCTCGGACGAGAGCTTTTCGAACTCTGCGAGCAATTCACGTTGGCGTTTTGTGAGATTTTGCGGCGTTTCTACCGCTACCTGAACGTACATATCGCCCGTCTGCTTCGATCGTAGCACCGGCATACCTTTTCCGCCCAGCCGAAAACGACCTCCGGTTTGTGTCCCTGCAGGAACTTTGACCCGGACCTTGCTGCCATCGATCGCCGGCACCTCGAATTCCCCGCCGAGCGCAGCGCTCGCCATGGAAATCGGCACTCGGCAATACAGATCCGCCCCGTCGCGCTGGAAGAATTCGTGTGGCGTAACTTCGAGGAAAATATAGAGATCGCCGGGCGGTCCGCCCCGCACGCCGGCCTCACCTTCGCCAGCCAGCCTGATGCGGGTCCCATCTTCCACACCGGTGGGGATGTTCACCGAAAGCGTGCGCTCTCGCATCACCCGCCCTCCGCCGCTGCACACCTTGCAAGGGTCGTCGATAACCTGGCCGCGGCCATGGCAGGTTGGGCAGGTGCGTTCGAGCGTGAAAAAACCCTGCGCGTGGCGAATTTTGCCGGCACCGCCACAGCTCGAACACGATTTTGGTTTGGTCCCGGCTTTGGCGCCGCTCCCGGAGCAGGCCTCGCACGTCACCGAGGTTGGGATGCGGATCTGCGCGGTCTTGCCGGTAAAGGCCTCGTCGAGGCTGATTTCCATGTTGTAGCGCAGGTCCGAACCGCGCTCACGGCCGGAACCACGGCCGCGCGTGGATCCCATTCCGAAAATGCCTTCGAAAATATCGGCAAAAGCCGAACCGAAGTCGGCGCCGAAACCATGGCCACCCATTCCGCCGTGCTCGAAGGCGGCATGACCGAATTGGTCATAGGCAGCACGCTTGTCGCCGTCCTTGAGAACGTCGTAGGCCTCGTTGATTTCCTTGAAACGATGCTCGCAGTCTTTGTCGCCCGGATTGCGGTCGGGATGATGCTGCATCGCGAGCTTGCGGAATGCCGCCTTGAGTTCAATCTCGGTGGAAGTGCGGGAAACACCGAGGATTTCGTAGTAATCGCGCTTCGACATTCGGGTGCCGCCCCAGATTCACTACGCCGCAAGAGCCGTACTTGATTCGGGCCGTTTTGGCCCCCGGAAACATGCACCCCCGGACACGAGCCCGGGGGTGGCATTTTTCGCAATCGGCTTGCGCATAGCTGACGCCTTACGATCAGGCGGATTTCTTTTTGTCGTCGTCGACCTCGGTGAACTCCGCGTCGACCACATCTTCTTTCTTTTCTCCGGAGGCGCCGCCCTCACTGCCAGAGCCGGAAGCCTGGGCTTCCTGCTGTTGCTTGTACATCGCCTCGCCGAGCTTCATCGAAGCCTGGGCCAGTGTGTTGGTTTTGGCCTGGATAGCCGACGCATCGTCTCCCTTGAGCGCTTCTTTCAGATCGGCAATGGCGTTCTCGATCGCCGTACGTTCTGCATCGCCCACTTTAGAGCCGTGCTCGGAGAGCGCCTTCTCGGTGGAATGCACCAGCGCCTCGGCGTGGTTCTTGGCTTCGACCGCGGCTTTGCGCTTCTTGTCATCTTCGGCGTGCGATTCCGCGTCCTTGACCATCTTTTCGATGTCGGCTTCGGACAAGCCGCCAGAGGCCTGGATGCGGATTTGCTGCTCCTTGCCGGTCGCCTTGTCCTTTGCCTGAACGTTCACAATGCCGTTTGCATCGATGTCGAACGTAACCTCGACCTGCGGTACGCCACGTGGCGCAGGCGGAATGCCGACCAAATCGAACTGGCCGAGCATCTTGTTGTCAGCCGCCATTTCGCGCTCGCCCTGGAACACGCGGATGGTGACCGCGTTTTGATTGTCCTCGGCGGTCGAGAAGACCTGACTCTTCTTGGTCGGGATGGTGGTGTTGCGATCGATGATCCGCGTGAACACGCCGCCCAGCGTCTCGATGCCGAGCGACAGCGGGGTCACGTCAAGCAACAACACATCCTTGACATCGCCCTGCAGCACCCCGGCCTGGATGGCCGCGCCGACGGCAACCACTTCGTCCGGGTTGACGCCCTTGTGCGGCTCCTTACCGAATAGCTGCTTCACGACTTCCTGCACCTTCGGCATGCGCGTCATGCCGCCGACCAGTACGACCTCGTTGATTTGCGCGGCCGAGATGCCGGCATCCTTGATCGCCTGCTTGCAGGGTTGAATCGTCTTCTGAATGAGATCATCAACCAGCGCTTCGAACTTGGCGCGGGTAAGCTTCATCGTCAGATGCTTCGGACCTGACGCGTCCGCTGTGATGAACGGCAGATTGATCTCGGTCTGCGTGGTCGACGACAGCTCGATTTTCGCTTTCTCCGCAGATTCCTTGAGACGCTGCAACGCCAGCTTGTCGCGGCGCAGATCGATCCCCTGCTCCTTCTGGAACTCGTCGGCGAGATAGTTCACGAGCCGCATGTCGAAGTCTTCGCCGCCCAGGAACGTGTCACCATTCGTGGACTTCACTTCGAACACGCCGTCGCCGATCTCAAGGATCGAAATATCGAAAGTGCCGCCGCCGAGGTCGTAAACCGCGATGGTACCCGTCTTCTGCTTGTCGAGGCCGTAAGCGAGTGCGGCTGCTGTCGGCTCGTTGATGATGCGCAGCACTTCAAGGCCGGCAATCTTGCCGGCATCCTTGGTGGCCTGACGTTGCGCGTCGTTGAAATAGGCCGGAACGGTGATGACGGCCTGGTCGATCTTCTGGCCAAGATTGGCTTCCGCCGTCTCTTTCATCTTCTGAAGAATGAAGGCGGAGATCTGCGACGGCGAATAGGACTTGCCGTCCGCTTCGACCCATGCGTCCCCGTTCGAGGCCCTGGTGATCTTGTAGGGGACGAGCTTCTTGTCCTTCTCGACCATTGGATCGTCGTAGCGCCGTCCGATCAGGCGCTTGACCGCGAAAATGGTCTTTTCAGGATTGGTGACCGCCTGGCGCTTGGCCGGCTGGCCGACGAGACGCTCGCCATCATCGGTGAAGGCGACAATCGAAGGCGTCGTCCGCATGCCTTCGGCGTTCTCGATAACTTTCGGCGTTTTGCCTTCCATGACGGCAACGCACGAATTGGTGGTGCCGAGGTCGATGCCGATGACCTTGCCCATGGTTCTTCCTCTCAAATTTGCGGCAGGCCGGCCGGGCCACTTGGCGCCCGAATGGGAATGTCAGCGGCTCATCCGCAGACCCCCGATCCAGCCCCCTGGATACGCGTTTCGCCGCATTTCCGCGGCACAATGGCTCATATAGGAGGGCCCGGGGGGCCCGCAAGTCAGTCGGTCACGAAATCGCGAGCTTATAAGCACGCGGGCTCATCAATGGTTATCGGGCCATTGCCGCCGGACGCAAGCCCGGTTAGGCAGGCCCCCGGTACGGCATCTTTGGGAGTCCGCACGGTATGTTCCGTCGTCTGTTTGTAACCGTTTTTGCGGCCTGGGCCGGGTTGGCCAGCACCAGTGTTGTCGTACCAGCCGAGACGATTTTTCCCCCTGGCCTGCGGATCGGCCTCGACCCGCCCGGGGACATGAAACTGAGCACACGTTTACCTGGGTTCGAAGACACCGAGCGGAACGCCGTTATTGCCATCCTCGATCTTCCAGCCAGCGCGTACCGCGACCTGGAGAATTCGGCTTTCAGCCTGAACCAGCAGGGTCTCGACCAACTCAAGCGGGAGAGCTTCCCGTTTGAAAACGGCATTGGCTTTCTGATCAGCGGCATCGCGCAACAAAACGGAGCCAAAATACATCGCTGGTCCCTCCTGGCGACGGGTATCGGTCCGTCGGTGCCCAACCTCACCATGCTGGTCAATGTTGAGGTGCCGGAAAACGCCCTGTCAGTTTACTCCGATGCTGTGGTCCGCAAGGCACTCACAAGCGTCACGTTCCGGCCGGCGCCGATTCAAGAACAGCTCGGCATGCTGCCCTTCAGTCTCGGCGATCTTTCGGGCTTTCAAGTCATGCAGGTCATGCCGACGGGCACCGTTTTTCTGGCCGACAACCAATCTGACAACAACGAACGCAAGCCTTTCATGATCGTGTCGATTGATCGAGGGGGGCCGTCTGAAGCAGCCGATCGCGCGCAGTTTGCGCGTAACCTGCTGACAAACGCGCCGGTACGCGAGCTTTCGATTCAATCATCGGAGCCGATGCGGGTCGGTGGCGTGCCAGGTCACGAAATTCGCGCAAATGGCAAAGGCCCGGCGGGCGATCCGGTGTCGCTCGTGCAATGGGTGCGCTTCAGCCCTGGCGGTTTCTTGCGCGTGATCGGTGTCAGCCCTGCTGAGAAATGGGACCAAGCCTTCGGGCGTTTCCGAACGGTCCGCGATGGCATCACGCTGCGCTGAAACTTATTGCCGGCCCGGCCCTGGGTTGTCATTGGCCGACGTCGGAGCTTTGGCAGCGGCTTTGCTGACGGCCACGAGAGCCGGACGCAGAACCCGATCGCCGATCATGTAGCCGGCTTGAATGACCTGCGCCACTTGCCCGGGTGGCTGATCGGACGTCGGCACCTCGTACATCGCCTGATGAAAGTTCGGGTCGAATTTCTCGCCCTGCGGCGAGAACTTCTGCACGCCATTTTTCTCAAGAATTTTCATGAGCTCGCGTTCGGTAAGCTCGACACCCTCGATCAGCGCCTTCACCTTGGGATCGGCGGCGTCGCGCAGATCGGGGCCGATCGCCTCGAGCGCGCGATGCATATTGTCGGCGACTGCCAGCACGTCGCGCCCAAACCCCGCAATGCCATAGACCCGCGCATCGAGAACCTCGCGTTCCGTGCGTTTGCGCAGGTTCTCCATTTCGGCAAGCGTGCGCAGCAGCTTGTCCTTGAACTCCGCTGCTTCTCGCTTGGCCTCGGCGATCAGATCGGCGGTTTCGCCAGCCGTATCCTCGTTCGCAGCAGCCATCGCTTCAGCCTGGCGGGCGGTGGGGTCCGTCATCGTGATCAATCCATCCTGGGCAAATATCCGGATGCCCCGGATATCAGGGCTCCGGCACGAAAAATCAAGCGTTTAAGGGGCCAACAACCGGCTCACCACACGCGCCGTATAGTCGACCATTGGAATAACACGAGCATAGTTGAGCCTGGTGGGGCCAATCACGCCGATCACACCGACGATGCGTCCCTGACTATCGCGATAAGGCGCAACAATGGTGGAGGAACCGGATAGTGAGAACAGCTTGTTTTCAGACCCTATGAAAATGCGGACGCCGTCGGCCCGTTCCGCCCGGCCGAGCAGATCGATCACACCCCGCTTTGCCTCAAGCGCATCGAACAAGGAACGCACGCGCTCGAGATCATCGAGGGCGTGAAGGTCTTCCAGAAGGTTGGCATGGCCGCGCACAATCAGTTGGCGTTCGGCGCTGTCGCCGCCGGACCAGCTTGCAAGTCCGGTCGCAATGACTTTCTGCGTCAATTGATCCAGTTCCGCCTGACCTTCTGTAACTGCCTTTTCGATTTCGCCGCGCAGCTCGGCCAGCGTCCTGCCGCGGATGCGGGCGTTTAGGAAATTGCCGGCCTCGGTCAGCGACGAAGTCGGAAGACCGGCTGGAACATTGACGACACGATTTTCGACCTGCCCGTCTTCCGCCACCAGGACGGCAAGCGCCCGTTCAGGCTCAAGTCGGACGAACTCGACGTGCTTTAGCCGGACGTTCGTCTTCGCGGTGAGCACCACACCAGCCGATCGTGTCAGCCCCGACAGCATTTGCGAAGCCTCGGTCAGCACAGCTTCCAGTGACGTGGATGTGTGGGCGCCCGCCACCTGGGCCTCGATCGAGCGCCGATCCTGTTCCGACAGGTCACCGATCTGCATCAACGCATCAACGAAGAAACGCAGGCCCAGTTCGGTCGGAAGCCGACCCGCCGAGGTATGGGGCGCGTAAATGAGGCCGAGCTGTTCGAGGTCCGACATCACATTGCGGACAGACGCCGGCGACAGTGTGATCGGCAACAGGCGCGCCAGATTTCGCGAGCCTACCGGCTCTCCGGTGGCCAGATAGCTTTCGACAATCTGACGGAAAATCTCGCGCGAACGCTCGTTGAGCGCTGCGAGACTAACCTGTGTCGCTCCAATCGGAATGTCATGTGACGCCAAGGCCAACTCCTCGAAATCCACCAAGAATTGACCATTGGGGCGGTCTTGTTCAAGTCGGGCGTAAGGTTAAGGTGTGCGGCCGAAAAAGGGTAGGAGTAACACCGATGCGGCCAAGCCGCCGACAAGTCGATGAACTGCGCGCCGTATCGCTCGAACGGGGCGTGGTAAAATACGCTGAAGGCTCCTGTTTCGTGAAGTTCGGCGACACTCATGTCCTGGTGACCGCAAGCCTGGAAGAGCGTCTGCCGCCGTGGCTCAAGGGCCAGGGGCGGGGCTGGGTGACCGCTGAATACGGAATGCTGCCGCGCGCCACCGCGGAACGTACCCGTCGCGAGGCAAGCGCCGGCAAACAGGGCGGGCGCACAGTCGAAATCCAGCGTCTCATTGGACGCAGCCTTCGGTCGGTTATCGATCTGCCGGCGCTCGGCGAACGACAAATCACACTCGATTGCGATGTGATCCAGGCGGACGGCGGTACGCGCACTGCATCCATCACTGGTGCGTGGGTCGCCCTCGCCGACTGCCTAAGCTGGATGAAGGCGCGCGACATGGTCAAAGCCGATGTTCTGCGTGACCACATCGCCGCAGTTTCCTGCGGTGTGTGCAAAGGCACAGCCGTGCTCGATCTCGATTACGCCGAAGACTCGGACGCCGATACCGATGCCAATTTCGTCATGACCGGATCGGGCAACATCGTCGAAATCCAAGCGACTGCCGAAAAAATTCCGTTCAGCGAAGATCAATTCGCAGCGTTGCTCGCCCTCGCGCGCAAAGGCATCGAGAAACTGGTGAGCCTGCAGAAAATGGCCGTGATGTGAGCAGAAAACTCACAAGTCCGCTGGTGATCGCCACCCACAATCCCGGCAAACTGAAGGAGATGCGCGAGTTGCTCGCGCCATACGGCATCGACACGCGGTCTGCAGGCGAGCTCGGTCTGCCTGAGCCAGAGGAGACTGGCAAGACGTTCGCCGCAAACGCACGCATCAAAGCTGTTGCGGCGGCGAGTGCCAGCGGCACGGCCGCGTTCGCCGATGATTCCGGCCTGGCGGTCGACGCGCTCGAAGGCGAGCCTGGTATTCATTCCGCGCGGTGGGCTGGACCGGAAAAAGATTTCCGGGCCGCCATGAATTGTATTCAGAGCTTGCTGATCGAACGCGGTGCCAAGACGCCTGACCAGCGTCGGGCGCATTTCGTGGCCGCGTTATGTCTCGCCTGGCCCGATGGCCATCTTGAGGAATTCGAAGGCCGGGTCGATGGCGTCGCCGTCTGGCCGCCGCGTGGCGACAAAGGCTTCGGCTACGATCCGCTTTTTCGTCCGGATGGTTTCGATCGGACATTCGGCGAAATGAGCGCCGAAGAAAAACATGGGCTGCCGCCGCAGAGGCAGGGGCTCTCGCATCGCGCCCGCGCGTTCATCAAATTGGCCGAAGCATGCCTTACCAGGGCTTGAGTTTCGCCAGATCGTTACAATTTTAACTAGCTGTCGCGGCAAAACCTTTGGCGCGCTGGCTGTCGTACGCCGTCCCGCCTATGATGCAATCATGAGCTCAACAGCACCTTTTGCCGTCTACGTGCACTGGCCTTTCTGCCTGTCGAAGTGTCCATATTGCGACTTCAACAGTCACGTCCGTCACGGCGGCATCGATGAAGCGCGTTTCGTTCGCGCCTATGAAATCGAGACCGCCGCAGCAGCCGCGCGAGCGCCCGGGCGCACCGTATCGAGTATTTTTTTCGGCGGCGGCACGCCGTCGCTGATGCAGCCGTCTTCGGTGCAGGCGATCCTCGATTGCATCGCAAAGCATTGGGCCATCGCTCCGAATGTTGAAGTCACCCTGGAAGCGAACCCGACCAGCGTGGAAGCCACGCGGTTCCGTGGTTACCGTACTGCGGGGGTCAACCGCGTATCACTCGGCGTGCAATCGCTCGACGATGCGACACTCAAGGAGCTTGGCCGGCTGCACACCGCACAAGAAGCACTCGACGCCGTTGCCGTGGCTCGTTCGATCTTCGCCCGCTATTCATTCGACCTGATCTACGCACGACCACGACAAACGCTCGATGCATGGGCGGCGGAGCTTAGACGCGCAATCGATGAGGCAGCCGAACATCTTTCGCTTTATCAATTGACGATCGAGCCGGATACGCCATTTTTCGGTTTGCACAAGGCAGGCAAACTGATCGTGCCGGACGAGGATCTTGCGCGCGATCTCTACGATCTCACGCAAGTAGTTTGCACCGACGCAGGACTGCCCGCGTACGAAGTTTCAAATCACGCGCGGCCTGGCGCGGAGTGCAGACACAATCTGGTTTATTGGCGGGGATATGACTATGCCGGTGTCGGCCCTGGTGCGCATGGAAGGCTGACGATCGAGGGCCGCCGCATCGCGACCGCAACCGAGAAGCGACCCGAAGCGTGGCTCATGCGCGTTGAAGACAGCGGCAGCGGCTTCACCGTCGAAGAGAAACTCACATCGGGTGAGGCTGCCGACGAATATCTCCTGATGGGCTTGCGTCTCGTCGAAGGCATTGACCCGGCCCGCTACAGTGCGCTGGCCGGTCGCTCGCTAGATCCGAAGCGGATTTCGATCCTGCGCGAGGAAGGGGCGGTTGAGACGACCGAGGACGGACGCCTGAGAGTGACGCCAAGCGGTTTCCCGTTGCTCGACGCTGTAGTCGCCGATCTCGCCGCCTAGTTTAGGTTCCGGGCTGGAACGAATGGGGCGCGGGGCTCAGCACCTGACCGCCCGCAGGCGCAACCCGCAGCACCGCGAGGCCTCGCTCATTGGTGCCCTCAGGGCGGAAGCGGAATACGCCATCGATACCGGCAAATCCTGAAGGATTGGTCAGCGCCGTTTCGCTGAAACGTTGCGGCCCTTGTGTCTTCACAAGAGCGGCAACGAGCGCGACCGCATCATAGGCAAGCGTTGCTGTGCGTACCGGATCCTGTCCGTAGCGCGCGCGGTATCGAGCGGAGAAATTGCGAAAACCGGTAGCCTCGGGCGCCGCGTACCAAGCGCCCTCGAGTGCCGCGGTTGAAGAGATCCGTGCGTCTTCCCAGAGACCTGAGCCGATCATTTGTACGCGTCGCAGATCGACTCCGTTGGCGGCCAGCGCGTTCACCACCTGCGGAACAGCGTCCGGGCTATCAGGAATGAAGATGCCATCGACCTGATTGGCGGCCTGGCTAACGCGACGTGCGGCCTCATTTATCTTGTTTCCCTCGAGAGTATATTTCTCCAGCACGAGCACGCGACCCCCGCGTCGCGACACTTCCTGCTGGAACGCACCTTCAACCACCGTTCCGTACGCATTGTCCGGAAGCAGCGCAGCAAACGATCGCTTTCCGCGCGAGATGGAAAAGTCGACGATGCGGCGAACGTCCGTCTCGGGCAGGAAACTCAACAAGTAGACTCCCCGCGCCGCCACGCTGACATCGGTGGAAAACGCGATGACCGGGATGTTGCTCGAGCGCGCAATCTGCCCGACCGCACTGACGGATTGCGCGAAAAGCGGCCCGATGATGATCTCCGCACCTTCGGAGATCGCCTGCTGGGCGCCGGCCTGTGCGCCTTGCACCGTGCCGCCATCGTCCTTCACCAGCAGTTGAATGTTGGGACTTTTGAATTCCGCGAGCGCCATTTCGGCTGCGTTCTTCATCGATTGTCCGGCAACGCTGGCATTGCCTTGACCGGAAAGCGGTAGGATCAAAGCGACACGTACCTGGCCTTCGCCGACTGCGGCGTTGGCGGCCGTCGCCTCACCAGGTTGCTGGGCTAACGGCGGCCCGCCACCACTCAGTTGTGTGCTGCATGCGGCGAGGAGCGTGGCGAACACTACAGGCGACAGCATGGCGGACACACGCGTCCACGCTTGCGTCAAAATCCCCACTCTTTGCGACATCACCCGCATCGTCGCTCCCCGTGCGACATTTCTGTGTCTGTCGTAACCGGTATCGCCGATTTTGTCGCGCGAAAGTTAACGGTTACGAAAAGCACCGAATTTTGTCACACATGACGCGGCGCGACGGGCCGTCTAGAGTTCCGACCATGGCGAATGAAAGCAAAGCGCGACCGCGCCGTTACGCCCCATTTGGCACTGCGATGGACGCCGCCAAGGCCGAGCCCGGCCTCTATCTGGTGGCCACGCCGATCGGAAATCTCGGCGACATCACCCTGCGCGCGCTGGAAGTGCTGGCGGGCGTCGACGTGATCGCCTGTGAGGATACCCGCGTTACCCGCAAACTCACTGAACGTTACGGGATAGAGACGCCATTGACGCCCTACCATGAACATAATGCCGCCGAGGCGCGGCCAAAGCTGTTGGCGCGCCTCGCCGACGGGCAGGCCATCGCGCTGGTTTCTGACGCGGGCACGCCGTTAATTTCCGATCCCGGCTTCAAGCTGGTGCGGGCGGCGTGCGAAGCCGGCCACTGGGTCACTGCTTTGCCGGGGCCTTCGTCTGTGCTGGCTGCGCTTTCGGTTGCTGGTTTGCCGACTGACCGTTTTTTCTTCGAGGGCTTTCTGCCGGCGAAGCAGGCAGCACGCCAGAAACGCGTTGCTGAACTTGCAAATATTCCGTCTACACTGATTTTGTTCGAAAGCGGATCACGCCTTGCGGCAATGCTCGCCGACCTTGCAACGGCGTTCGGAAAACGAGCGGCTGCGATTTGCCGCGAGCTAACCAAATTGCACGAAGAAGTGAGGCGCGGAGATCTTGAGAAGCTTTCGCGCGACTACGCCGCCGGGGCTGAGTTACGCGGGGAGTTTGTCGTCGTCGTGGCGCCGCCCGCCGACGATGACGGGATCTCGGACAATGTCGACGAGTTGCTGCGCCAGGCGTTGCTGCGTGTTTCGGTCAAGGATGCGGTCGGCGAGGTCGCGCTTGCCACCGGACGACCGCGTCGCGAGGTCTACCAGCGTGCATTGATCCTCTCGAAGGATGCGGTGAATGACGGCAAGTGACGGGCCGGATTCGCGGCCGAGGCGCGCTGTGCGGCCGGAACGGCAGGCCGCATTCCGCGTTGGAATTTCGGCTGAAAGCCGCGCCGCTGCGTTTCTTGATCGCCAAGGGGTTCCGCATCCTGGCGCGTCGCTGGCGAAGCCCGGTCGGTGAGATCGACATCGTCGCGCGCCGACGCCATCTTCTGGTCTTCGTGGAAGTAAAAGCGCGTGTGAGCCTTGAGGATGCCGCCGAGTTGGTCAATCAGCGGCAACGCCGCCGAATTGCCGCAGCAGCCGAAGTCTGGCTCGCTGCAAATCCCAATGAGACGATCAGCGATTGCCGTTTTGACGCAATCCTGGTCGCGCCCGGCAAGATTCCGCGCCACATCCCGGCCGCTTTTGAAGCAGGCTGATCAGGCGCTCAGTCGCTCGAAGAACTGATCGACTTGCGCGCGGATGCGGCTGGCAACGCCGCCAAGATCGTCCGCCACGGTCTTCACCGTGGTTGCGCTCGAACGCGTGTCTTGAGTCGCCTGACCCATCAGGTTGACCTGTTTTGCGGTTTCCACCGTACGCTCCGCGGCTACTTCCACGCCACGCGCAATTTCCTGCGTGGCCGCGCCCTGTTCAGTGACCGCGGCGGCGATCGCGCTGCTGATATTTCCGATTTCGCGGATCGTCTGTTCGATCCCGGTGATCGCGCCAATTGAACGCTGGGTCGCACGCTGCATGCCGGCGATCTGGGCGCCGATTTCTTCGGTTGCACGGCTGGTCTGCCCGGCCAGCGCTTTCACTTCGCCGGCGACAACCGCGAAACCACGACCGGCCTCGCCTGCACGTGCGGCCTCGATCGTCGCATTTAACGCCAGCAGATTGGTTTGCTCGGCGATGTCGGTGATGAGCTTGATCACGTCGCCGATTTGTCCAGCAGCCTCGTCCAGCTCTTTGACGGCAAGGTTTGTCGATTCGACTTCGTTCACCGCCTTGTTGGCGATGGCGTTAGATTGCGCGACTTGGCGATCGATTTCGTTGACCGACGCTGACAATTCGTCTGCAGCCGATGCAATGTCGCGCACATTCGCAGATGCTTCCGATGATGACTCCTCAGCGCGCGCTGTCTTTGCCGATGCATTGTCGGCTGCACTTCCGAGCTGCGTCGATGCTGCGAGCATCTCGTCGGAAATTCGTCCAAGCTCGGCAAGTGTCGCTTCCACTTCTGAAGAGAAGTGCGAAATCTCATTCGCCATGTGTTGCTGACGCTGTGATCGAAGGTCCGCATCGTTGAGCACAGTACGATTGAGTTCAACGTTCTTGCGCATCGCGGTCTGAAAGATTTCGATCGAGCGCGCGAGCGCGCCGATTTCGTCGCGACGATCGCTGAATGGAACGGCGATAGCGGCGTCTCCGGCGGCAACTGCCTCAGTCACGCTTGTAATGGCCGAGATCGGCCGGGTTACGCTGCGTGCAATGATCGCGATCCCTGCGAGCGCCAGGGCGATGGCACTGCATGCGAGGACGGTCAGCAGCAGCGCGGTATCGTCAATGCCTTTGTCAATTCGGGTGTAAATCTTGCTGGCGGTGTCGCTGTAGTGCTGGCTGAGCGCGACCAGATCCTTACTGAGGGCATCGCGAATCTCAGCCGGTTGATTTTTGGCGGCCCATTCACGAGCGGCCTTAGGGCCCGACTGTTTTGCAATTGGCGCGAGCTTATACAGAGAATCCTGATAGTCGTTGAGCCGAACCGCGAGGTTGCTGAACGCTAGAGCGTCACTATTACGGACGCTGCGCTGCCAGTCACCCGTCACGGCGCTGATCTGATCCGTATCCTTGACCAGGGAGTCGGCATATTTCGAAGCCTCGGCCGTATCGGCCGACATATATATGCCGCGCGTGTCCATCACCGTGGCATAGATCAGCCCGTTGATGCGTTCGACGTTCCAGCTGCCGGCGTTAGCGGATTCGAATTCTTCTGTGAGAGCCGCATGAAAGCGCGCGTTCGATACGGCGAAGACCGACAGCGCGACGGTGGTCGCGGCCATCAGTGCGAAGATTGCGTATAGTCTGGCGGCAATCGAAAGCGTTGGCAGTTTCACCGGCGGCCCCCCAGGCCGTGCAACAGCGGCTCCGAAGCGGCTATAGTGCTGATAATTTGTTAACGCTTTATTCGTCTAAAGGGCGTCATGAGCCTCAAAATCGCAGTGCAAATGGATCCGATCGAGCGGATCAACATCAAGGGCGACTCAACCTTCGCCCTGCTGCTGGAAGCGCAAAAGCGCAGTCATCAGCTTACTTATTACACGCCCGACCGGCTGGCATTGCTCAACGGCGAGGTGTTCGCCCACGTCGAGTCCCTCAGCGTCCGCGACAAGCCCGGCGACCATTTCACGCTGAATAAGCCGAGGCGAGCGGCCCTCACGGAATTCGACGTCGTACTCTTGCGACAGGATCCTCCCTTCGATCTTGCATATGTCACGACCACGCATCTGCTCGAGCGCATCCATCCGAAGACGCTGGTGGTCAACGATCCCGCAAGTGTCCGCAACGCGCCCGAGAAAGTATTTGTCACCGAGTTTTCCGATTTGATGCCCCCGACCCTGATTTCGCGCGACCTTGCCGAGATCAAGGCGTTTCGGACTGAACACGGCGACATCGTGATGAAACCTCTTTACGGAAGAGGTGGCGAAGCGGTGTTCCGACTCGAGCGCGAAGACCTCAATTTCGGATCGCTCTACGATCTGTTCTCGGCGACCTTTCGCGAGCAATGGGTGGTGCAGAAATTTTTGCCCAACATCAAACTCGGCGATAAACGCATCATATTGGTCGACGGCGAATATGCCGGCGCAGTCAACCGCATACCTGCGGCCGACGACCTGCGATCCAACATGGTTCGCGGTGGCGCTCCGTCAGCAACCGAATTGACGAAACGTGAAGCCGATATCTGTAAACGGATCGGTCCCGCATTGCGCGAGCGCGGTCTATTGTTCGTCGGCATTGACGTAATCGATGGCTACCTCACCGAAATCAACGTGACTTCGCCCACCGGTATTCGTGCCATCAAGAATCTAGGCGGGCCTGACATAGCTGCGATGATCTGGGACAAGATCGAAGCCAAGCGCCGTACATGAGGCGGCGCATCAACTCATGAGTGTTGCTCTCACCATCGCCACGACCGATTACGACCATTTCCGTGACTTCCGATTGGGATCGGTGCGCGCCGAAGGCGTCGACGTGAACTGGCTCACGCTTGGCCATCACGAGATTTTCTCGCGTTTCACGCTCAACCGCGAATGGGATGTATCGGAGCTTTCCTTTGCAAAGTTCATGGCGCAGGTGACGCGGAAGGATTCCGACGTCATCGGCCTGCCGGTTTACGCCTCACGGCTGTTTCGTTTCGCTTCGTTCTATGTAAATCGCAAGGCAGGCATCAAAACTGCAAAAGACTTGCGGGGAAAACGCATCGGCGTTCCGGAATGGGCACACACCGCCGCAGTCTACATGCGCGGATGGTTGATGCATGAGGAGGGCGTCCCTCTGTCCGATGTCGACTGGGTGCAGGCCGGCACCAATGAGGCTGGACGCATTGAAAAAGTCGAGTTGTCGCTGCCTGACGGTGTCCGACTGACGCGTATACCTGAGAAAACGTTGAGCAACATGATTGCTTCGGGTGAACTCGATTGCGTTATCATTGCGCGGCCGCCCAATTCGTTTCGTGAAAAGCATCCGGACGTTGTGCGCTTGTTTCCTGACTACGAAACTCTCGAGCATCGATACTACGAGCAAACGCGCGTCTACCCGATTATGCATATCATTGCAGTCCGCAAGGCTGTCCTCGATGGCAGGACCTGGGTTGCACGCAACCTCTACAATGCGTTCGAGGAATCAAAACGTCGCAGTATCGAGCGGATTCTCGACCCCGCAGTCTCGCGCTATCCGGTGCCCTGGCTGACCAGCTATGCGCTGCGCATGCAGCAAACGTTTGGTGGCGATCTTTTTCCCTATGGCATCGAGCCGAACCGCCCGACGCTGGAGTTGTTTCTACGTTATGCTCACGAGCAAGGCATAGCTCATCGACTCGCGCGGCCCGAAGAGATTTTCCCGGCGGGGATCATGGCTTCGGCGAAGATTTAGCTATTTGGCGGTACGTTTCAACGCTTCAGCGCGGATTTCCGTATCGACGATTTTGCCGAGGTCGATCGGAGCCTTCATGTTACCCGCTCTTACCAACTCGTTTTGCAGCCAGTTCAGTTTGTCGAGCGGCAACGCAGCTTCCGGGTCTATGGCTTTTTGTTTGATCGTGTCATCGAAAGCATAAGCTGGGCGCGGATCGTCAGGCTTGGCGTTTATGGTTTCCTGCGTGAGTTTTATCGTTTCATCACGGTGACTGACTGCGAATTTAAGCGCGTCCAATTCCGCGGCGACAAAATTGATCGCGTCGTCACGCCGTGCAGTGATTGTCTTGCCGGTCATCGTCAGACACAGGCGGACATAGTTGGGCAGCGCTTCGTGACCCGTGACGAGCATCTTTACGTCCTTCGGCGCGACCGCCATGAATTCGGCGGCCACGACGCCGCCTTCGGCAACGCCTGCAATCACAGCCTTGAAGCGATCGAGGTCACCACCGAGATTTGCGAACCGGACTTCGCTCGTCGGAATCTTGTGTTGCTCAAGAATGGCGTTGATCAGAAGGTTCGGTAGCGAGCCCGGCGCCGCCACCGCGATTGTCTTTCCTCTGAGATCCTCGACCTTGCCGATGGTCGATCGCACCATCAGGCCATGCGGGACACCGGGCCAGTCACACCCGAGTATCTTGATATCGGCACCATGGGCGCCCGCAAGAATTGTCGCACCGGGACTGGACTCGATACTGTCAAGTTCGCCCGCCAGCAGTGCTTTGTGCGCGGTGGCGCCGTTCTTCAGCGGCACGATTTCGATCTTCAGTTTGTGTTTTGCCCCGAAGTCGCGCTGGCCGACCATCAGCATGAAGCCGGCATCGCCTTTTGGCTCGATCACGCCGTGTTTCCAGGTTTTCAATTCCTGCGCCGCCGCCGATGTCCCGAGCGCCACCAGCAAACCTGCGCACACGCGACCAACCGTCATCGTCGATGCTCCAGCTCCATTGAGTTCATGATCGTTGGCGAAAAGTCCGAGATCAATCAGGTCCTTGCGGCCAAAGGTCTGAAATTTTGTTCGCCAACTGTTCTTGTGCGCGCTGCGGGCTTCGGATACTACTTTTACGAGTATCACGCGAGGTCAGGTTGTATGGTTCAGCGGGTCACCACCGTAGCATTTGAGGGCATCGAAGCGCGCGCGGTCGACGTGCAGGTCCAAGTCGCGCCGGGTTTGCCCGCTTTCTCGATCGTAGGCCTTCCCGACAAGGCTGTCTCCGAAGCCAAGGAACGCGTGCGCGCCGCACTTATTGCCTGCGGCCTCGCATTGCCTGCCCGACGCATTACCGTCAACCTCGCACCCGCCGATTTGCCGAAAGAAGGCAGCCATTACGATTTACCGATTGCACTCGGTCTCATGGCAGCAATCGGCGCTATTCCGCATGACGCGCTGACAAGCTTCACGGTTTTGGGCGAACTGGGGCTCGATGGTTCGATCGCGCCAGTTGCAGGCGTATTGCCTGCAGCGATCGCTGCCAATGAACGTAGCCAGGGATTGATTTGCCCATACGCGTGCGGATCTGAAGCCGCTTGGGCCAGTCCCGAAATCGAGATCGTTGCGGCCCAATCGCTTATCCAGTTAGCCAACCACTTCAAGGGCACTCAGGTTCTCGCACGCCCTCAGCCGAAAATCCGTGAGCGAGGCGGCATCTCGCTCGATCTTGCCGACATCAAGGGACAAGAAAGCGCGAAACGTGCGCTCGAGGTTGCTGCCGCTGGCGGACATAACCTGCTGATGATCGGTCCTCCGGGCGCCGGCAAGTCGATGCTTGCAGCGCGATTACCGACGATCTTGCCGCCCCTTTCCCCCACCGAATTGCTTGAAGCGTCGATGATTGCCTCCATTGCGGGTGAAATCGATGACGGCGCATTGACCAACAATCGTCCGTTCCGTTCGCCGCATCATTCGGCATCGATGCCGGCGCTGGTCGGTGGTGGTCTGCGCGCACGACCGGGCGAAATCTCACTCGCGCACAACGGAGTTCTCTTCCTCGATGAGTTGCCGGAGTTTACGGGCCAGGTTCTCGATTCATTGCGTCAACCGCTGGAAACCGGCGAAGTCGCGATATCGCGCGCGAACCACCGGGTCACCTATCCGGCGCGGTTTATGCTGGTCGCAGCAATGAACCCATGCCGCTGTGGAAATGCAGCCGATTCTGGTTTCAGCTGCAAGCGCGGGCAAAACGCGCACTGCGCCGCCGAATACCAGGCTCGTTTATCCGGTCCACTGCTCGACAGGATCGATTTGCATATCGAGGTGCCGGCCGTTACGGCGGCTGATCTCATTCTCCCACCGCCTGCAGAAGGTAGCCGCGAGGTTGCCGCGCGCGTCGCGCGGGCGCGCGATATTCAGGCCGCGCGTTATGCGGCGATGGATCTCGGAAACTTTCGCACGAATGCACAAGTGAGTGGGCCTGCGCTGGAAGAAGTCGCGCGAGCCGATACGGCCGGCATGGCGTTGCTCCGCGATGCTGCCGACTCGATGCGCCTCTCGGCCCGCGGCTACCATCGGGTCCTGCGGGTTGCCCGTACGCTGGCAGATCTCGATGCAGCCGAGCGCGTCGGCCGCGTGCATCTTGCGGAAGCGCTCTCATACCGCGCGCTCGCCGATGAGGCGCGCCGGGCCGCATAAGCCGGACGTGCTGCCGTAGGCTTTACCGCGCCTTAACCACGTTCGCGCGAACGGCCGTCGCGCGGTTAACGTGGAATAAAATCGCAAGAACTCATGGCGCCAAATGGGCGTCTCGCGGGTACGCGCCGATCGAGCCGTACCGGTCTTTCGACGGCGCCAAGGTCATGCGATTCCACGCGAAACTTACGACTCGGCCGACCGGAGGAGCGACGCCGGAACGCACCGCCATACCGATGTTTGCGGCTTTCGCAACTTGGACAATCGTAAGCGCTGCAGCCGGTGTTATGGCCGGCAGGTTCTACCGGACTCCGAGCGCTGACCTTGCGTTTTACGCCATCGGCGTCGGCACGTTGTTCGCCGCAGTATCGGTCTTTATCGCATTCCTGATGAGCGAACGCCGCAAGCGCGCCTCGGCCATGCGCATATTGGAGGCGAGGAACGAAGAATTGAACGATCGAATTTGGGAACTGCGCGAGGCGGAAGAGCGCGCTCGCAGTTTTTTGGAAGCACAAGGCGACGTCATCGTCCGTCGGAACAGCGCCGGTCGTATCACATATGCAAATGATGCATTTTGTGCGCTTGTGAACAAACCACGTGAGGATATGACTGGCAGCGCAATCCAGTTGTCCATCATCGAGCAAAGCGCCGTCGCAGTTCAACCCGACAGCACGCGCATGTACGACCAGAAGATCGATTGCGGCGGTCTAACGCGCTGGATCGCATGGCGAGAAGCGACCGTGCGTGGCGAAGCGGGGACTGAGGTCCAGAGCGTGGGCCGCGACGTTACAATTCGTGCTGAGGCCGAACGTGCACTCAGCCTTGCGCGCGACCAAGCAGAAACTGCCAATCGCGCAAAATCGCGTTTCCTCGCAACGGTCAGCCACGAGATCCGCACACCGCTGAACGGTATGCTCGGTATGGCAGGCTTACTGCTCGACACCCCACTTTCTCCGGAACAGCTCACCTACGCGAATGCGGCCAAGACGTCCGGCGAAACCTTGTTGTCATTGATCGAGGAGATTCTCGACTTCTCCAAGATCGAAGCCGGAAAGCTCGATCTTGAGGCACGGCCATTCACGATAACAACGCTGGTCGAAGAAACCGTGGAGCTCATGGCTCCGCGTGCGCAAACGAAAGGAATAGAAATAGCGTCGTATGTCGACGAGCGACTGCCGATTCAGGCAGTGGGTGACGTCGCGCGCCTGCGACAGGTTTTGCTCAATCTTGTCGGCAACGCGATCAAGTTTACCGAAAAGGGTGGTGTCGCGGTCATCGCCGAACAGGGCGACGAAAACGAAGTCCGTTTTGAGGTGCGCGACACCGGAATTGGTCTGAAGGACGAAGACGTCGCGCGCATATTTCTTGACTTCGAGCAGGCTGACGGCTCCGCCACTAGGAAATTCAGCGGCACGGGACTGGGACTTGCGATCTCCAAGCGCATCGTCGAGCGCATGGAGGGACGGATTGCCGTGACCAGCAAGGAAAGTGTGGGCTCGACCTTTGCGGTCAGTATACCGCTGCCAGCGGCGCCCGATGCGCCGCGGGAAAGATTCAACCCGCCAGATCTCGGCGAGACCTCAGTGATGATCGTCGCGGCATCGGAAATCGAGGCGTCATTGCTCGCTCGCCGTCTCGGGCGGTGGGGCGCCAGGACGTGTGCCGTCACGCAGGAGGATATTGCCTTCGCACTGTTGCCGGAGCGCGCGTGGGACACGCTAGTGGTCGACTATCCGATCGCGTCGTCTTTCATCGCCGCTGAAAAACTTCCCAAGCTCGGTGTGCAGAAACGCATCGTGCTCATTCGTCCAGCCGAACGTCACGAGCTGCCAGCATTGAAGGCGGCCGGATTCACGGGGTATTTGGTTAAACCGGTGCGTGCCGCCTCTCTCGCAGCAAGGTTTGGTGCCGAGGACGCTTTCGAGCATTCATCAATCGAACTGGCCGCTGAGGCGTCAGAGGCCATTTCGGACGGCGGCAACAAAGGGCTTTCCATCCTGGTCGCGGAGGATAACGACATCAATGCGCTTCTGGCGCGCGCCCTGCTTACGCGCCTCGGTCATCGGCCAACGATCGCAAGCAACGGAGCGGCCGCTTTCGAATCGTGGCTGGCTGCTCGTGCGGCAGGCGCTCCCTATGACTTGGTGCTTATGGATGTGCGGATGCCGGAAATGGACGGCCTGGAAGCGGCACGACGAATCCGTGCGGCGGAAGCGCTTGCGGGCGACGCGAGGACCTACATGCTCGCGCTCACGGCCAACGCACAGGCTGACGACCGCGAGGCCGTGCTCTCCGCGGGTCTAGATGGGCTGCTGATCAAACCGCTCGATCGCGAGCGCCTGCGCGAGGCGTTGAGCGCCGCGACAGCGCTCGCTTTTGACCCGCTTGCGGCCTGACACGACTTTCCCCACACTGTCATAATTCCGTGGTCGGCCCGTGGTGTAGGGAACAACGGCAAATCCATTACTGATTCGCCAGTTCGAAACGAAGTCAGACGCCGGGTTTTCGCGCATCTCGTCGAAGAGGACCCAAATGCCCATTGGCACCCGCGGCTCTTTTCTTCCCCAACGAGGACTATTCGAACGCTTTCGTCCGGCGCCCGGTGGCCTTGGCGTCCCAGGCATTATACCGGCGTTACAAGCATATGGTGGATTGCAGGCTTGGGCGGCCCGCGCCCATCGGCCGTCGCAGAGCCTCGGCCGCGTAGGTTCACTGGAAGTCCGGCTGGCACAAACCGCCGCCGAAGTTCGGCAAGCGCAAAAATTGCGCTACCGCGTTTTTTATGAGGAAGGAGCAGCCATTCCAAATCCCCCAAGGCTATTCGCCCGTCGGGATATCGATGGCTATGACGCTATCTGCGACCACCTGCTGGTTCTCGACCATGCCGTACGCGATCGCGGCGCACTGAATCGTCCAACCGTCGTTGGAACGTATCGGCTTTTGCGGCAGCCGCTCGCCGAAGATTATGGCGGTTTTTACACCGCGGGCGAGTTCGACATCGGAGAGCTGCTTGCGCGCCATTCCAAACTTCAGTTTTTGGAGCTTGGCCGTTCTTGCGTGCTGGCACCATATCGCAACAAACGTACGGTCGAACTTCTTTGGCATGGCATTCACGCGTACATTCTGCAGAACCATTGCGATGTCATGTTCGGATGCGCGAGCCTAGACGGTACCGACCCCGGGCGCCTTGCATTACCCTTGTCGTTTCTGCATCACTATGCGTCGGCGCCCGAGCTTTGGCGCGCGCGCGCATTGCCACAGCGCTATGTGGAAATGAACCGGACATCGAAAGAAACGGTCGATGCGAAAGACGCTCTGCGCGTCCTCCCGCCGCTGATCAAAGGATACTTAAGGCTAGGTGCCTATATCGGTGAGGGTGCGGTGGTCGACTACGAATTCGGAACGACTGACGTATTGATCGTCCTGCCGGTTGCGGCGATCAAAAAACGCTACTTCGAACATTTTGACCTCAGCCGTCGTGCGGCGTGACTATAGCCGGCGTAGCGAAACGTTTTCGACCAGGTGATTTTCATTTTTATTCAATATGAGGTCGGCGCGCTGCCGCGTCGGCAGAATATTCTCGTGCAGATTGACAAGATTGATGCGTGACCAGATCGACGACGCGGTTTCGACGGCTTCCTTGTCCGACAGTCCCGAATAGCGATGAAAGTAAGATTTCGGATCGCGGAATGCGGTACCGCGTAGCGTCAAAAACCGGTCGACGTACCAAGACCTGAGTACGCCTTCATCGGCATCGAGATAGACCGAGAAATCGAAAAAGTCCGAAACAAACGGGATCGCCTTGCCGTCCTTCGGCAAGCGACCGGTCTGCAGAACATTCAATCCTTCAACAATAAGAATGTCCGGTCGGTCGACCTCGATCGACTGGTTCGGCATGACGTCGTAGATCAAATGCGAGTAGATCGGGGCACGGGCGGGGCGTCGGCCTGCCTTCACATCGGAAAGGAAACGCAGCAACGCCGACAGATCATAGCTTTCGGGAAAGCCCTTCTTTTCCATCAGACCTTCACGTTCCAGAACCGCGTTTGGATAGAGGAACCCGTCGGTTGTTATCAGATCGACTTTAGGCACATTCGGCCAGCGCGCCAGCAAGGCTTGCAGAACACGAGCTGTCGTTGACTTTCCGACTGCAACAGAACCCGCCACTCCGATGATGTAGGGCATTTTCGTATCTTCGGTTCCGAGGAACCGTTGTTGCGCCCGGAACAAGCGCTGTGTTGCCGCCACGTACATCGAAAGCAGACGCGACAGCGGCAGATAAATCTCCTCTACCTCGGCCATGTCCAGCCGATCGTGCAGCGAGCGCAGTCGCATGACCTCTTCCGAGGTCAGCGTCATGGGCGTGTCTTCGCGCAGCATTGCCCATTTCGCGCGGGAGAATGTGCGGTACGGAGAAAGATTCTCTTCGGTGCGCTGTTCCATCATTTGAGTGAACCGGGCCGTGAGGCTTTTTCCTCATGACCAGTTTGCGCCGTACGTTTCTCCAGCGCTGTTTCAACCTCGGCCAACGAGACGCCGCGCGCTTCGAGCAATACCAGCAGATGATAGAGAAGATCGGCCGCTTCCGCGACCAGCCTTCCTTTGTCCTCCTGGACGGCGGCAAGACCCGTCTCGATTGCCTCCTCGCCGAGTTTCTTGGCGCAGTGAGCGACGCCTTTGTCGATCAGAGTGCGGGTGTACGATTCCGCCGCGCTCGCCTGTGCACGCTCGTGCACTCGCTTTTCCAGATCCGCCAGCGTGAACTTGCTCATGACTGCCTCTTCGGCGGCTCAATAGCACTGTTGCGGTCAGGGATCGAGCCGCATCGGCAGGCCTGCCTTGGCCATGTAGGCCTTGGCCTCGCGCACGCTGTGCTCGCCGAAGTGGAAAATTGAGGCCGCCAGCACCGCGGTGGCATGTCCGTGACGAATTCCCTCGACCAGATGCTCGAGAGTACCGACCCCTCCCGAGGCTATAACCGGGACGGTGACGGCGTCCGCAATCGCCCGTGTGAGCGGAAGGTCATAGCCTTTCTTGGTGCCGTCGCGGTCCATCGATGTCAGCAGAATCTCTCCGGCCCCCAACGCCACAACTTCCTTGGCATAGACAACGGCGTCCAGGCCGGTCGGATTTCGTCCCCCATGAGTAAAGATTTCCCACCGATCGTTTTCGTCTGCCTTCGATACTTTTTTGGCATCAATCGCCACAACAATGCATTGGTCGCCGAATTTCTCCGCCGCTTCTTTGACAAAAGCGCGCCGGTCGACCGCGGCCGTATTGATCGAAACTTTGTCCGCGCCACAGGTGAGCAGCCTGCGAATATCCTCCACCGTACGCACCCCGCCACCGACGGTAAGGGGCATGAAACACGCTTCCGCGGTGCGTGTCACAACGTCATAGATCGTCTCGCGCTTTTCATGGCTGGCCGTGATGTCGAGAAAGCAGAGCTCATCGGCACCCGCCGCATCATATGCAACAGCCGCCTCGACCGGATCGCCCGCGTCGCGCAGATTGACAAAATTGACGCCCTTGACCACTCGGCCGCCTTTCACGTCGAGACAGGGGATGACGCGGACCTTGAACATCAGGCGGAAGCCTTCGCGGTACGGATGAGCTTGAGCGCCTCGGTGGCGTCAAGACGTCCATCGTAAAGTGCACGACCCGCAATCGCACCAGCGAGCTTTCCTGCGCGCGGCGAAAGCAACGCCTTGATGTCCTCGATGGAAGCGAGTCCGCCGGATGCGATCACGGGAATACTGATCGAATCGGCGAGCGCGATCGTCGCATCAAGATTGAGACCTTTGAGCATTCCGTCGCGCGCAATGTCGGTATACACGATCGCCGAAACACCCACGTCTTCGAAGCGACGCGCGATGTCGAGCACAGAAAGTTCCGATGTTTCCGCCCAACCTTCGACGGCAACCTTGCCATCACGCGCGTCGAGCCCCACCGCAATGCGACCGGGATAGTCGCGCGCGACCTGCTTGACGAAAGGCGGATCGCGCACCGCAGCGGTCCCGATGATGACGCGGTCGATTCCTTTCTCAAGCCAGCTCTCCACTGTTAACGTATCGCGCACGCCGCCCCCGAGTTGCACGGGAATACTGAGCGTCTCGAGAATGCGATCAACGGCTGCGGCATTCATCGGTTTGCCGGCAAAGGCGCCGTCGAGATCGACCACGTGCAGATACTCGAAACCCTGCTGTTCGAACACGCGCGCCTGCGCTGCCGGATCGCGGTGGAATATGGTCGCACGCGCCATATCGCCTTGCTCCAGCCGGACGGCGAGGCCTTCCTTGAGATCGATAGCGGGGAAGAGGATCACGGCGTCCACTTCAGGAAATTTGCAATCAAAGCAAGTCCGAGCCGCTGGCTCTTCTCCGGATGAAACTGCGTGCCAACCATGTTGTCGCGACCGACAATGGCTGTGAGTGGCCCGCCATAGTCAGCCTGCGCAATCAGGTCATCGCGCTTTGCCGTTTTCAATTCGTACGAGTGCACAAAATACGCGTGCAGTCCGTTGGTGCCCACCGGTATACCGACAAGGAGCGGATGGTCTTTCAGCACATTAAGCGTGTTCCAGCCCATGTGCGGAATCTTTAAACCGGGATTCGACGGCGCAATGCGGTCGACTTCGCCTGCGATCCACCCGAGGCCTGGTGTTACTATGTATTCGCGCCCGCGCTCTGCCATCAATTGCATCCCGACGCAGATGCCGAAGAAAGGCTTGCCATTTTTTCTCACGCTCTGCTCAAGCGCGTCGACCATGCCTGGAATTTCGTCAAGCCCGCGGCGGCAATCAGCAAATGCGCCAACGCCAGGCAGCACAATCCGGTCAGCGCGTGTGATCGCATCCGGATCACTGGTGACGGCTATCCGTTGTTCGGAGCCGCCTTCACGCGCAGCGCGCTCGAAGGCCTTTGCAGCCGAATGCAGATTGCCCGACCCGTAATCGACGATAGCAACGCTCACCGCTGAGCTCCCGGTTCAGGGAATAGCCCGATGACATCGGACGCCGATGGGGGTCCACGCCGCACCGGTGCGGTATACCCGGGTTCAAATGAGCTTGGCGGTGATGGCGGCGCCGTACGTCTGCTCCATTCGGAAAAGAAGCGTTGCTCGGCAATCTCGGTGTCCTCACCGACGACGAAGCCGAGAGTGTCCCAACCCCGCCGCGCCAAAGTCCAGCGCCAGATGCTCGACGCTTCAAAGCCGATCAACAAGGCGATCAACAAACTGACCAGGAATTGCACATTCGCCGAGGCGTGTAGGAACGCGAGGCCTCCAATGACTATCCCGTAGCCGACCACATAGATCACCAAGGCAAGCCAGAGGCCGTGCAATAACAGCCACAGGGGCGCAAGCAGAAAAGCCCAAAAATGAAAGCCATCGCGCACAAACACGAAGCGCTCCGGGGCGCTTGTTGTTTCGCCCTCACGCGGCGACGGCGCATGGACGGTATAAGTGGGCATCACGCTCTTCCTGTTCCGATCCTCATATAGCCGTCACGCCTGCCCGAAAGCAGGACCTCCGTAACGATTAAATCCGGCAATATCGCAGCAGTGGTTACTTGCTCACCCGGTGTCAGGGTCTCGACCGCCACGATTACCCGCCGAGCGAACCCTTCGTCGAGGGTATTTCATCCTTGGCGCGCGGATCGATGGCCACGGCCGTTCGCAAGGCGCGCGCCAGACCCTTGAAGCACGACTCAGCGATATGGTGATCGTTGCTGCCGTACAATGTTTCTGCGTGCAGCGTAACGCCGGCGTTCATGGCAAAAGCCTGAAACCATTCCTGGACCAGCTCGGTATCGAACTCGCCGACCTTGTCGCGCACGAATTCAGCCTTGAACACGAGAAAGGGACGGCCTGAAATGTCGATCGCAACCCGCGTCAGCGCCTCGTCCATCGGCACGTGCACATCTGCGTAGCGCGTGATCCCTTTCAAATCGCCGAGCGCCTGCTTCACTGCCTGACCGAGGGCGATGCCGACATCCTCTGTCGTGTGGTGATGATCGATGTGCAGGTCGCCCTTTGCCTTCACGGTGATATCGATGCGCGAATGACGGGCAAGCAAGTCCAGCATGTGGTCGAGGAAGCCGATGCCGGTTGCGACGGATGCGCGCCCTGCTCCGTCGAGATCAACCGCAACCTCGACGTCGGTTTCCTTGGTCTTGCGCTTTACGGCGCCCTTGCGCATGGCGAATATCCTTTGTTCGCGCGCCTTTTATCAGGGGTTTGACGGATTCGCCACAGGCGTTGGGAATGGTTTGCAAATGCACAATGTCGTACCTAGATGTCGCTGGTCTCGGGGGTTTTAACCGTATGTCACCGAACGAACTTCCCGCCTGGCATGGGACGACCATTTTGACCGTCCGCAAGGGCGGCAGCGTAGTCATCGGCGGAGACGGTCAGGTCTCGATCGGCCAGACCATCGTCAAGTCCAACGCGAAAAAAGTACGCCGACTAGGCAAGGGCGATGTTATTGGCGGGTTCGCCGGCGCCACCGCAGACGCGTTTACTCTGTTTGAGCGCCTCGAAGGCAAGCTCGAACAATACCCCGGGCAGCTCACCCGCGCCGCGGTCGAGCTCGCAAAAGATTGGCGTACCGATCGCTATCTGCGGCGCCTCGAGGCAATGATGATTGTCGCCGATGCCAAAGTCTCATTGGTCCTTACCGGCACTGGTGATGTACTGGAGCCGGAGATTGGTGTCATGGGTATTGGCTCCGGGGGCAATTACGCACTTGCATCAGCCCGCGCGTTGCTTGATGGACCTCTCGATGCAGAGGCCATTGTTCGCAGATCGCTCGATATCGCGGCCGATATTTGTGTTTTCACCAACCGCAACGTCACTGTCGAGACGTTGAAGAGCTCCTGATATCGTTTGCATGTATGAGTTTCGTCCCATGACCGCCGATGACTTGCCGCTGGTTCGGCACTGGCTCGGCGAACCCCATGTCGTTAGATGGTGGGGCAAGCCTGACGAGCAATTCGATCTCGTCAAAGGCGATCTCGATGAACCCGCCATGGATCAATTCATCGTGGCGCGCGACGCTCGACCGATCGGCTATTTGCAGTGTTACGATCCCGCATCCTGGGATAATTGCGGTTTGGGACCGCAGCCCGTGGGCACCCGCGGGATCGATCAATTCATCGGTGAAACTGACATGATCGATCGCGGGCACGGCTCCGCTTTCATCTGGTCCTTTGTCAATCGCCTGCTGACAGCGGGAACGCCACGCGTCGTGACAGATCCGGATCCAACGAACGGACGCGCTATTCGCGCATATGAAAAGGCCGGTTTTCAAAAAGATCACCTAGTCGACACGCCTGATGGGCGTGCTCTCCTGATGGTACGCAACGCATGACCGACTTTTCTCCGCGTGAAATCGTATCTGAACTTGATCGCTACATCGTCGGCCAGGGCGATGCGAAGCGCGCGGTTGCAATTGCGCTGCGCAACCGCTGGCGGCGCCTGCAGCTCGACGACAAGCTGCGCGAAGAAGTCCTGCCCAAAAATATTCTGATGATCGGCCCAACGGGTGTCGGGAAGACCGAGATTTCCCGACGACTCGCCAAGCTTGCCGGAGCGCCGTTTCTCAAAGTCGAGGCAACCAAGTTTACGGAAGTCGGGTACGTCGGACGCGATGTCGAACAGATTGTCCGTGACCTGGTTGAAATCGGCATCGCGCTCGTTCGCGAGAAAAAGCGCAAGGACGTGCAGGCGCGTGCCGAACAATCGGCTGAAGAACGCGTACTGAGCGCGTTGGTCGGACCTGGGGCAAGTCCGGCGACGCGCGAGAGCTTCCGCAAGAAGTTGCGCGATGGCGAACTGAACGACAAGGAAATAGAGATCGAGGTGCAGGCTGGCGGCGCCGGCATGCCGATGTTCGAAATTCCCGGAATGCCGGGCGCGCAGATGGGCGCGATCAATATCGGGGACATTTTCGGGAAGCTTGGCGGCGGACGCACGAAGACACGCCGAGTCACCGTCGAGGAATCTCACGACATTTTGATTAACGAGGAGTCCGACAAGCTGCTCGACACCGAACAATTGGTTCAGGAATCGATCCGTGCCGTCGAGCAGAACGGCATCGTCTTTCTTGATGAGATCGACAAGATCACCGGCCGCGAGGGCTTGCGCGGCGCCGACGTGTCGCGTGAAGGCGTACAACGCGATCTATTACCCTTGATCGAGGGCACGACCGTAAATACCAAGCACGGGCCCGTAAAGACGGACCACATATTGTTTATCGCTTCCGGTGCCTTCCACATCTCAAAGCCATCGGATCTGTTGCCGGAATTGCAAGGCCGCTTGCCGATCCGCGTCGAGCTCAAGGCACTTACCCGCGACGATCTTCGGCGGATTCTGACCGAGCCGGAAGCCTCGTTGATCAAACAATATGTGGCGCTGATGAATACTGAGGGTGTGAAGCTTGAGTTCACTGAGGATGCGATCGACGCCCTCGCCGACATCGCAGTCGCCGTGAATGCCAGCGTCGAGAATATCGGTGCCCGCCGTCTTCAAACCGTGATGGAACGGGTTCTCGACGAAGTGTCGTTTTCGGCGCCAGACCGCTCCGGTGAGACGGTTAAAATCGATGCAGAATACGTGCAAAAGCACATTGGCGATCTGGCCAAGAACGCCGATCTTAGTCGGTTTATTCTCTGATCCGGCTGTTGCGCCTTATGCGAACATAAAGTGCGCCCTCGCCTCCGTGGGAGATGTGCGCGTCCTCGAACCCGACAACCCACGCTCGAAACTCCGGTAAGGCCAGCCATTGCGGAACCTGCCGCTTTAGGATTCCTCGCTCACTTTGGCCGACACCGCCTTTCCCGGTGATGACCAAAACGAGCTTGGCGCCGCGCGAGCTCGCCGCATTCAGGAAGCGCACCAGAGTGGCGTGAGCCTCGCGCTGAGTTAGCCCGTGTAAATCGAGACGGCCGTCGATCGGCTCCTTGCCGCGCGAAACTCGCTGTTTTGCCCTTCGGCCGAGCGCCGCAAGCGGGGGAAGTGCTTTTTTCTCCGCAATTGGTGGCGCGGTCCGGGGAGATTTGGCAGCAGGCGCACCCGATCGAGCGGGCGTTGACACGTACGTTTCAGTATTTTTGGGAGGTGCTGCACCCTTCAGCGGCGCAATCGTTTTCGTTACCGCCGTCCACAACACACGTTCGTCGTCGGAGAGAACGCGACGCCGTTTGCCGTCGCCGGAGCTCATGATGTCAGTGGCGTGGCTTGCGTCGAGTCGCCGGGTGGTTCGTCGCTGCCGGCGTGCTCGTTCGCGCCGCAGCAGTGACGATCAGTCCCGGGCGTGGTTTCGGAAGTGGAATATTCTTGGCGCCAGCCATTGCAGGGCCGCTCACCGATACGTTCTGCGGCATCAGCATGACGAATTGCCCAGGTTGTTTGATGCGGCCCGCAATATGACTGATCTCCTCGCCGTGCCCGAAATATATATCGGCGCGGGCCGGCCCAACAATCGCCGAACCTGTGTCCTGCGCAAACAGCAGACGGCGAAACTTGGTTTCGGGTTTTTCGCTTTCGATCGGAAGCTGAGCCTCTATCCAGATGGGCGTGCCATAGACGTGGATACGCTTGTCCACCGCCAGAGAGCGTCCAGCTGTGAGCGGTACACCTTGCGCACCGATGCATTCGTCATCGGCGCGCAACAGGGTTTCCTGGAAAAAGACAAACGAACGATTTTTGCGGCGCAGCGCTTTACCCTCTTCCAGATTCGCTTCCATGTAGTCGCGGATTTTGTCCATCGACATTTCTTCCTTGGAAACGATGCCGCGGTCGATCAGAAATTTTCCGACCGGTGTATAGGGCATGCCATTGCTCGCAATGTAGTTGAGGCGCAGGAGCTTGCCATTGTCGAGCTTGACTCGCGTGGAGCCCTGGATCTGCGCAAAGAACACATCGATCGGACTCTTGATGTAACAAATCTCTAGGTCTTTGCCGGCCAATGCACCGTCTTCGATCCTGGTGCGATCGAGATCAGAAAATACTGTACTTTTCTTTCGCCTCACTGTTTCGGCCGGTGCGGCATAGATCGGCACAGTGTATTCGTCGCTGGGAAACCGTGAGCCTTCCACCTCTGTTTCGTAATAGCCGGTAAAGAAGCCTTCCGGTTGGCCGCCAGGCATGACCCGTACCGGCTTGAAGTTGCTTTCGAAGAAAGCCCGAGCCTGTTCGCGATCGAGATGACCGGCTGCCGCCGCGCGTTCGCACGCCTTGAACAACCCGGCCAAAAGCGGTCGAGCCGAACGCATAGTCTTGTTGGCATTGAGGATCGCGCGACAGCTTTTCAGGAATGTGGTGAAGGCAGCGGCCTGGTCATCTTCCTGCCAGCCATCCAGTGCGGAGAACGAAAGGGTCTCAAGCTTCGCATTGCGCAAACTCATCGCGTCCGCTTGCGCGCTCGCTGCCGCAACCAGGCAGAGGCCAAATCCGACCTTAGCGAGTGAGCGAAGGCTCTTCAGCGCCATCCCTACTGCCCGGCCTCCGTTGCGAGCAGCTTCCAATTCGGATCACGCGAACTTACGTCACGCGCAAATGTCCAAATGTCGGTTATGTCGGTTACTCGTTCGGCATTGCCGTCAATAACGTTGCCATCTTTGTCGCGTGTCACCGAAACAAGCTTCGACTGGAAGCGAACCGTGACCTGGGCATTGCGCCCGCGTAATTCGGCTCCCGTAATGTCGGCATTGTCGATAGACACGAAACGGCTTTCGACTGTCTCGCCACGCTTCTCACGCTCACCGATCGCGGTTTCAAAACCGTCATAGACCTCGCGCGCGAGCAAATTCTTCAAGCTGCGCCGATCGCCTTCGGCGTAGGCGTTCACGATCATTTCATAAGCCGCCCGAGAGCCGGTCAGAAAATGTTGCGCATCAAAATTCGGATCGGCGGCAACAATGGCATCAAGCCCCGACGCGACAGCCGAGCCGGGCTCGGCAACACCCTTCCAACGCTGATCGGAAGTCTCGGTCGCTTCAGCGGGCTTTGGCACAACGGTTTCTGCCGTGCGGTTGTTGGGCAAAGACACAACCTTGTCGGTTGTGGGTCGCACTGGCTCGCGAGCGGAATAAGGGTCATACGGTGGGCGCTCGCGGCCCGTCCGTTGACCCAGCACGCTGCGCAACCGCAGGAAAATGAACACTGCGAGCGCTAAGAAAATGATGGTGTAGATATCGAACACGTCTCGCATGCTTTCGGCTACCGTAAAGGCGTATCGGCCGATTGGCGTTTCGGCCCTCGCCTGCGGCGAAGCGGCCGGCCCCACCGCTCTTGCATCCGCCGGTGGCGGCACCAATCCTAAGGGCCGGATCGCACCAGAAGCTCGGCGCAATTCAACTCACTCGACCGAACCTTAGACGATCAGGGGGCTGAGGCCAACATCACCCGACCCGAGAAACGCCGATGAATGTGGCAAAATGGTTGCTGTCGATACTGCTGGCATTGCCCCTTATGGAACTGGTGGCATTTATAGCGGTGTCCGCCTTGATCGGTTTCGGCTGGGCGTTAGGGCTGGTATTGGCTGGCTCGCTGGCCGGTTTTCTCATTTTGCGTCACGCCGGCGGTAATCATATTGAGCGGGTCCGTGTCGCCTTGGGCAATGGGAATTTCACCGATTTGCGCGCAGATAGCTCTGTCGGTCCGATCCTGCTGGCCGGAATTCTGCTTTTAATTCCGGGATTTATCACCGATCTACTGGCACTGCTGCTGCTGGTGCCGCCACTGCGACGAGTAGCCACCACCAGTTTCGATACCTTTGCGACTCGAGGTGACAAAGACGATGTAGTCGACCTTGCGCCCGAGCAATGGCACCAGGTGCCCGATCCGTCACTTCCTGACCCACACCGCAACAAGAAACCACGTTGAGCTCCGAAAAGCTTACCGCAGCTCGGCCGAATGGAGTGGGCTCGCAAAAGTCGCGCGCCACACAAAACGATACCGTCCTTGTTCACATGTGGACCGTATGTTAGCCAACCGCCGCGCACGTCGGGTGGCGGCGCGAAGGAGTTTTTATGACGATGTCGACGAATGGCGGCCCGGGACAAACGCCGCCGCAGGAAACGCAGCCACAACTCACTGTGGTGTCTCAATACATCAAAGATTTTTCCTTCGAAAATCCGAACGCGCCGCAGTCGCTCACTTCACGTCAGGAGCAACCGCAAATCGGAATTCAGATCAATGTCGGAGCGAACCCGCTTTCCGATAGCGATATCGAAGTTTCGATCAAGCTTGAAGGCAAGGCCGAATCGGCTGGCGCCGTGTTATTCCGTTTCGACCTGGACTTCGCCGGCGTTTTTCGCATCCGAAATGTTCCACAAGAAAGCCTGAACCCCGTCGTGCTGATCGAATGCCCACGGTTGTTGTTTCCGTTTGCGCGAGAGATCATCGCGACCGCCGTACGCAACGGCGGCTTTCCTCCGCTTCTGCTTGATCCGGTTGATTTCGTCAGCCTCTACCGCCAAAAAATGGCGCAGGCTCAGGCGGCCACTCCCACAGTACGCGGTTGAACGATCAGCCTGGGTTCGGACCGAAGTCTCGCCACAACGCATTTTCGCCGAGACCAATCACAAATTCTCTGTGAGCCGCGATGTCCGCTTCGCTCAGGCGCGCCGCAAGTGGCTCAGGCCGTTCGCGAATGATGATGACACCTTCAACTCCATCAACGTGTCGATTCCCGCCTTCGGCCAAGCCAAGCTGAGCCTGACGCGCACCGATCAGTTCGACATAGACCTCGGCCAAAATTTCGGCATCGAGCAGTGCGCCGTGTTTGGTACGCCGCGAACTGTCGATTCCGTATCTCGCGCATAAGTCATCAAGCCTGTTGGGTCCAGCGGGATGCTTGCGACGCGCCAGCAGCAGAGTATCGACGAGCCGCTCTCTGGCGATCAACGCACGCTCGACTCGTTTCAGCTCCGCACAGATAAACCCGTGATCGAAGCTGGCATTGTGGATCACCAGCGGTGCGTCGCCAATGAAGGCAAGGAATTCATCCGCAACTTCCATAAAACGTCTGTGCTGCTTTAGAAATTCGGTCGAAAGACCGTGGACTGCGAAGGCCTCGGCAGGCATATCGCGGTCGGGATTGAGATAGACGTGAAAGGTCGATCCGGTCGGGATCCGATTCAATAGTTCGATACAACCAAGTTCGACGATCCGATGCCCTTGGCTCGGATCCAGACCGGTAGTTTCGACGTCCAGGACGATTTCGCGCATAGTCGGCCAACCAGAGAATCACTTGATCCGTTTCGGCATTGTAGCAACGCGGGCCAGAATTTCACGCACTTGAGCACGTGCAGAATCAAAACCCTTTGATGTATCCACTACGAAATCGGCGCGTGCGCGTTTCTCGGTATCGGGCATTTGTTTGGCCAGAATTGCCTCAAACTTTTCTTCGGTCATTCCTGGGCGCTCGAATGCACGGCCTCGTTGCACGTCCGCCGGCGCAGAGACGACGACCACCGCGTCACACCGTTGGTCGGCGCCGGTTTCAAACAGCAGCGGTATATCGAGCACCACCACGGCCGCACCTTTGCGAGCGGTCTCTTCCAAAAAACGCGCTTCGGCGCGTCCGACCAAAGGATGAATAATGGCCTCAAGCTTTTTGATTGCCGCCGAATTGCCAAGCACTTTTTTAGCGAGTTTGTCACGGTCAACCTTGTCACCGATCGTCGTGCCAGGAAACGCCGCCTCGATCAGCGGCGTTGCCGCGCCTTCGTAGAGCTGATGAACCACCGCGTCCGCGTCGTGAAGCGGAACGCCCTCTTCCAGCGAAAAACTTCGCGGTGGTGGACTTGCCCATCCCAAGCGAACCTGTCAGCCCGAGAACAAACATTGGCTAGCCGTCAACTAACTTTTTCTGCCTGAGAAAGGTCAGCAACGGCAAAAGCGGTAGGCCGAGAATGGTGAAATAATCCCCCTCGACGCGCTCGAACAGGTGAATACCGATACCTTCGAGTTGATAGCCCCCGACACTTCTCATTGCCGCATCTCCAGCCAGATCGAGATAATTATTCAGGAAACGATCGGAAAAGTCGCGCATGGTCAACTTGGCGGTATCAACGCAAGAGAAAATCATCTCGCGGTCTCGCACCAGAGCAAGCGCTGAGTGAAGCTCATGCGTCCGTCCGCGCAATGCCCGCAACTGCTGAGCGGCTTGAGCCCGGTCGCCGGGTTTGCTCAGTCGTTTTGCTCCGTATGCCAGCGTCTGATCGGCCCCCAAAATTAGACGTCCCGGCAACAAAATAGCGGCCGCCTCGGCCTTGGCGTGTGCCAAATGTTGGGCCACACCGCCCGCATCGACCACACCCGATTTAGCTTCCACCGCCCGCTCGTCGATTTGCGAAGGCCTTATCTCAAATCGCAGCCCCGCCGCTGCTAGGATCTTTCCGCGGATATCGCTTCTGGATGCAAGCACCAGCGGCTGAGAGTCGAGCCAAAGAGCCATCGGTCACGCCACCGGATGCCGGCGTCGCTCGCTTAAAAGCCTCATGACCGCCGCCGCCGTTTCCTCGATCGACCGTCGCGTGACATCGATCGTGGGCCAATTGTGTCTTGTGCAAAGTCGACGCGAAAACGAAACCTCCTCGGCGACCGCGGTCTTGTCGATATACTGATCGTCATCGCGATGCGCCTTCAATCCGAGCAACCGATTTTCGCGGATCTGCACGATACGCTCGGGACTTGCATATAGCCCAACCACAAGAGGCCTTGTGAGCTTCTCCACCGCCGGCGCCAATGGCACGCTGGGCACCAGCGGTACATTGCCGGTTTTAACGCCACGATTGGCAAGATAAATGGATGTGGGTGTCTTTGAGGTCCGCGACACGCCAACCAAAACGACGTCGGCCTCTTCAAGACCCTCAACGTGTTGGCCGTCGTCGTGCAGCATCGTGAAATTAAGCGCGTCGATGCGCTGAAAGTATTCTGCATTGAGCACGTGCTGAGCGCCGGCTCGATGTATGGTTTCCGCCCCGAGATAAGATTGGAAGAGTCGCAATACCGGCCCCAGCACCGACATACAAGGCAATCCGAGTTCACGACATTTTTGCTCGAGAAGCTGAATGAGGTCTTCTTCGAGCAAAGTGTAGAGAACCAAACCTGGCGACTCGGTAATTTCCGCCAACGCGTGGTCGAGCTGCTTTTTGGAGCGGACCATCGGATAAAGATGTTCAACGGGCGACACATTGGCGTATTGCGCCGCAGCGGCCCGCGCGACCGTAATCAAAGTCTCACCGGTTGCATCGGATACCAGGTGAAGATGGAAATAACCGGTCTCAGGCATCTGTATAACGGCCGGATGACATGTGGATATTACGGGAAGAGGCCACGGTCTGACCTTACAGGCAACTCGACATTGGTTTGAAGTCCAATATCCATCCACACTGTTGGCAGTGGGATGAGGATCGGGACACACCCGGTTCGTGCTGACGGATTGTGCATACCCACCTGGGGAAGGACGGGGACAGCTACTCAAAACCCCTGAAAAATATAGACCAATGCTGTGGAAGGATGGAGCGCCTGGTTAGGCCCTATTCTGGATAGGGCGCTTTCATCCAGTGGACAGAATGTTGACTGACAGGCATGAGTCCAATCAACGCACCAACAAACACAACAGATTCTTATAAGAGTCTTTAATGCAAGAAGCCGGATCAGCGGGTACCGTGGGGAAAAAGCTGTTACGTGTGCTTGCCGGCAAGCATGAAACAGTCCCGCCAGTGTGGCTGATGCGACAAGCAGGTCGCTATTTGCCGGAATATCGTACGGTACGACAGCAGGCCGGAGGCTTTCTCAATCTTTGTCTTAACCCGGAATTGGCGGCAGAGGTGACGTTACAACCAGTGCGGCGGTTTGGTTTTGACGCCGCAATCTTGTTTTCCGATATTCTTATTGTACCCCTCGCACTTGGTCGAAAGGTTGAATTTCTCGCAGGAGAAGGGCCAAGGCTTGAACCACTTGTCGATCCTGCAGCACTTGCGGCTTTGCGCGACAGGCTTGATGAGAGGATCGTAGCGCCTGTCTATGAAACGGTGCGCTTGGTGAAAGGGCAGCTCAGTAATGATACGGCCTTGATCGGGTTTTGCGGAGCTCCATGGACTGTTGCGACCTATATGGTTGCAGGAGAGGGTACGTCGGATCAGGCGCCAGCCCGACGATTTGCACATTATGATGCTGAAAATTTCCAGCGATTGATTGATCAACTGGCGCAAGCCTCAATTGAATATCTTACTGGCCAGCTCAAGGCAGGCGTGGATGTCGTCCAAGTGTTCGATACGTGGGCGGGTGTGCTCTCGCCCGAGCAATTTGATCGCTGGTGTGTGGCGCCAATGCAAAAAATTGTCGAAGGAGTTCGTAGGGAGCTGCCGGGTACGAAAATCATAGGATTTCCACGCGGTGCGACTGCGATGGCGCTGCCCTATGTCGAAATGACCGGCGTAAGCGCAATTGGCATCGATTGGACATTCCCTCGCATGATTGCGCGTGAGACATTGCAGCGACGCGTGCCCGTTCAGGGAAACGTCGACCCCTTAGCCTTGCTTGCTGGAGGTACTGCACTCGACCGGGAGGTGGACGATGTAATCAAAGAGCTCGGCAACGGACCGCTGATATTCAATCTTGGCCACGGGATCCTTCCTGAAACTCCGATTGCGAACGTTGAACGCCTGCTGAAGCGTGTTCGTGGGTAAGGTTTATGTACCTGTGGCTGAAGGCTCTGCATATCATCGCCGTCATCGCCTGGATGGCCGGCATGCTCTATTTGCCTCGACTCTTCGTCTATCACGCGACGGCCAAGCCTGGGTCCGAATTGTCCGAAACGCTGAAGACGATGGAGCGTCGGCTGTTCAACTTCATCATGATGCCGGCGATGTTGGTCACTTGGATTGCCGGTATAGTCTTGCTTCTGGAAGGCCAGTGGCTGGGGGCCGCCTGGTTTCACGTCAAGTTCGTTGCAGTCCTCGCCATGACGGTTCTGCACGGATTATTTGCGCGTTGGGTAAATGAATTCCGCACGGATCGAAACAGGCATTCCTCTAAATTCTACCGTATTATCAATGAGATACCGACTGCTTTGTTGATTGTCATTGTAGTCCTGGTGGTCGTGAAGCCGTTTTAGCTATCGCGACAAACACACACACGGCGCTCCAACCTCTTGCGTGCAACGCCGGCTCAACCTATGTTGTGTTTATCCCACCGAACGCAGGCGGATGCAGTAGCGTTCCGGCACCCGTGTTTGGGCCGGTCGCAGCATCGGGTTCCGGGATCCTTCCCAGCTTTCTCGTCACCCAAGACCTGCGATCTCTCTCCCAAGTCACACGGCGCAAGTCTTTCATTTTTCAAAAACTCCGCCGTAACGATCCCAAGGACGTAAGCCCCCAATGCGGGAAATGAAACTCCAGGACCTCAAGTCCAAGACGCCTGCCGAACTCGTCGCATTCGCTGAAGAGCATCAGGTCGAAAACGCCAGCACCATGCGCAAGCAGGAGCTGATGTTCGCAATTCTCAAGCAACTCGCCACTCAGGAAGTCGATATCATCGGTGAGGGTGTGGTCGAGGTTCTATCCGACGGTTTCGGTTTTTTGCGCTCGCCGGAATCAAACTATCTCTCCGGGCCGGACGACATATACGTATCTCCGAGTCAGATTCGTCGTTTCGGTCTGCGGACCGGCGACACGGTCGAGGGACACATTCGCTCTCCCAAAGAGGGGGAGCGCTATTTCGCCCTGCTCAAGGTCAATACGATTAATTTCGAAGATCCTGAGAAGGCGCGTCACAAGGTCAATTTCGACAATCTGACACCGCTCTACCCCGACGAGCGGCTCAAGATGGAATACGAGGATCCGACCAAGAAGGATCTTTCGGCGCGCGTGATCGATATCGTCGCACCAATCGGCAAAGGCCAGCGCGCGCTGATCGTTTCACCGCCGCGTACCGGCAAGACCGTTTTGTTGCAGAACATCGCGCATTCAATCACCGCCAATCATCCTGAGACTTACCTGATCGTGCTGCTCATCGACGAGCGGCCGGAGGAAGTCACCGACATGCAGCGCTCGGTGAAGGGCGAGGTAATCTCATCGACCTTTGACGAACCAGCCTCGCGTCACGTCCAAGTCGCGGAGATGGTGATCGAGAAGGCCAAGCGGCTTGTGGAGCATCAGCGCGACGTGGTCATTTTGCTTGACTCGATTACCCGTCTCGGCCGCGCGTACAACACTGTCGTCCCCTCTTCCGGCAAAGTGCTTACCGGCGGCGTCGACGCCAATGCGTTGCAGCGGCCAAAGCGTTTCTTTGGTGCGGCGCGCAACATCGAGGAAGGCGGTTCGCTTACTATCATCGCGACCGCTTTGATCGACACCGGCAGCCGCATGGACGAAGTGATTTTCGAAGAGTTCAAGGGTACCGGTAACTCGGAACTGATCCTTGATCGCAAGGTTGCCGACAAACGGACCTTCCCGGCGATCGACATCACGCGTTCCGGCACGCGTAAGGAAGAGTTGCTTACCGATCCGGCTATCCTCAAGAAAATGTATGTTCTGCGCCGCATCCTCAATCCGATGGGCACGATGGACGCCATTGACTTCCTGCTGGACAAACTACGCAACACGAAGAACAACGGTGAATTCTTCGAGTCCATGAATACCTGACGGTCGGCGCTACGAATGAAAATGGCCGGGCGAAAAGCCCGGCCATTTCTTTTTTGAGGAGACAGTGTTCGTCAGAGCGTATTCAGGAAGTTGACGAGGTCGGTTTTGTCCTTGTGGCTGAAGCCGATATTGAAACGTCGATCATAGAAGTCGACGACATCCCGCAGAGTGTCAGCCGAGCCGTTGTGAAAATATGGCGCACGGGCGGCGAGGCCACGGAGGATCGGTCCCTTGAATCGACCGATGTCCTTGCACTTGCCGCTGATCATCGCGCGGCCGGGGTCGGTCACTTTGTAGACCTTTCCGGCGAGCGGACCGTCTTTGAGCTTGCAGGTTATCGTGAACACCGGCAGGCCAGCAATGTCGAGGACCGGCGGTGCTTTTTCGCCGGCATCGGGAACGCCGATATCAAGTGGCGCCTTGACCGAATGGTGTCCGATATTCGGCGAGTCGTGGCAGGTGCCGCAAAAGCCGGGAATGGTTTCAATATTGAGATCATCATTGAGGCCGGCAACGCCTGTGATGTTCACCCTGGTGTTGTTGAACAATTCTTCGCCGCGCGCCACCGAACGGCGATGCTCGTTCACCATGCCGCGCTCACGATCGTTGTGCCGCCAGTCGTCGGTGATGTTGATGGTCTTGAAGAGTTCCGCGGCGTTGGCAACGGGCATGCCGAGGTCGCGATAGTCGTGGCGATGGCCGGCATTAAGCCAAGGGCGATACAGGTCGAAAACCTGCGACGTGAACGGCGTCCCTTTGGGATTGAGTCCGAGCGGATCGTTGATTCCGATGAAGAATTCCTGCGCGGAAAGTGCGATCGGACCGCCTTTGGCATTGTCGCTTGTCAGGAACTTCGCTTTGTTGTCGAAGATCTGGGCGGTGAAGATTCCGAGCTGAAAAGAAACGATCTCGCTCAGCTGGGCGTCTGTGGGCGACGCGGCAGCCTGGGCGTGGCCGAGCGTGGCATCGCGCGCCTGGCTTCTGAGATCTGCAGCCAGACCCTGACCGGTATTCTCGCGGCCGTCCCACATAACTGTGCTCAGAAAGCCAACATTGGTGGTCGGCAGCGGACGCCTGTACATAGAGAGAATGCCTGAGCCCGTTTCCGGGTTGGTGCTGCAGCCATAAGGATCATCGATTGCCGTGACGACGAATTCCGCCGTTGCAGGAACGGCAAGGCCGACGCGGATCAGCCCCTTTTCCGTCAGTAATTTGTAGGCACGCTTCTTTGCTCGGAGTGTTGATACGTCGTCGCTCGGGCAAGTCGCGCCGTCGACCAGTCTGAAGATCGGATCGGTGCCGGCCGTTCTCTGGAATCGTTCAGCGACATCTTTGGCGCTTACCCCCCAGCCGTTCTGCGGCTGGTGACAGGTGAAGCACGTTCTACCGTTGGTACCCATATCCTTGAAGAAAGCGTTGTTAGCCGTAAAAGTCGCGCCGTTGGGTTGGAATGACGCGATCGCGCCTTTCGGGTCGGAATCAACCGTGAAGCGATCGATGACGTGTGGCGTAGGTTGAGCGCCATGGTCGTGATCTTTGTATCGGCGCATCTTACGCATGTGCTCGAGCATGGCGGGCGCGAACGCCGGCATGCTCATGGTGTCGGGCGCGTTCTGTGCCGGCGCTTGTTGCGGCGCACTGGCAGTCACGCTGACAAGCACGACTCCGAGAACGAAATTCCTCGCTCTGAAGATATTGGAGCCAACAGAAATCCTGGTTCGCATATTGTGGTCCCCGCAGTTTGAAACCGAGATGACTCGGATTGCAGCTCAGGCCATCAAATTATGGCTGCGGGAACTCTGCGGCGCGTCGTGCGATCGAAGGGAGCCGCATATTAATTTTAATATTTGTTCATCGGACGACCGGTGGATCAATTGATCTCAACCGTTTGGAGGATTCGTCAAAAGCCGCGCATCGCTGTCAGTGTGGTGGCAATTTCGGCTGGCTCCGTTATCGCCAGAGAGCAACGTTCCCCGATACATATGAAAATCGCATTTGGCGCGGACTTGAGTTTTGCTTGTGCCGGATGCGATGCCGGCAAATCGTTTGCGTCAGTGACGCGCAGTACAATTCTATCAACAAACGGCAATTTCAACGCCGTCCGTACGGTCGGCTCAGAGCCCTTTCCCGTCACCACGATTTCGGCGCCGCTCAAGCGAAGATCCAGTGCATTGAGAAGCGCAACGTGGCCAAACATGTTTCGCTCGGCTGCCGAGAGGATTCCTTCGATCAACCGATCGGCCTTCTCCCGCCATTTCTCGTCACCGGTGAGAGCTGCCAGACGGACAAGGTTCTGTGCGGCAACCGCGTTCGAATTCGGAATCGCATCGTCCTGCGTTGAATGAGGACGCAACAGCAAGTCGGACGCGTCGTCAGCGGAAAGAAAGTACCAGCCGGTATCTTGATCGGCATAGCGTGCATCGAATGCGGTTTGCCAGGTGAGCGCGTGCTCAAGGTACGGGCGTTCGCCGGTCGCCTCATAAAGGGCGAGCGCGGCCCGGATCATGGCCGCAAAGTCGGACGCGAGACCTGGAAAAAGCAGCTTGCCATCCCGCCAGGAATGCCCAAGCCGGTCCCCCTTGGTCATGCTGCGCGCGATAAAATCGAACGCATTCTTGGCCATCGCGAACCAATCCGGCTCATCGAGAATGATGCTGGCGTTAACCAGAGCCGCGATCATTAACCCGTTCCAGTCGGCCAACACCTTGTCGTCGAGTTCTGGGCGTACTCGGCCTGAGCGGGCCCGCAGCAATGTTGCGCGCAAGGCCGACAGCCGCGTTTCGTCTGCTTCACTGCGCGGCACGTTCTTGAGGCGGTTCAGTATATTGTGCCCTTCGAAATTGCCTGCATCGGTCACGTCGTAGTGACCGGCAAAAAATTCGCCGTTGTCAGAGCCGAGGAGATCGATGATCTCGCTCTTCGACCAGACGTAGAACTTGCCCTCCTCGCCCTCCGAATCGGCATCGAGTGAAGCAGAAAAAGCGCCCTCGCCCGTTGTCATTTCGCGCTTGAGCCATGCCACGGTTTCGCGCGCACGTTGGGCGAATAGAGCATTGCCTTTGTGCTGCCAGGCCAGCGCCAAGAGTTCGAGCAGCTGGGCGTTGTCGTAGAGCATCTTCTCGAAATGCGGCACCAGCCATTTCTCGTCCACGGAATAGCGTGAGAAACCTCCGCCGAGATGATCGTAAATCCCGCCTTCGCACATTCTCTCTAGCGTGTGCTCGACTGTTTCAAAGAAGCGCACATCATTCGTGCGTAATCCCGCGCGCCAAAGCATTTCCAAAATGGCGGGTTGCGGAAATTTCGGTGCGCCACGCAGGCCGCCATTGATGGAATCGAACATATTACCGGCTTGCATTGCGGCGGCGTTGAGCTCTTTTACTCCGATTGTCACGCGTCCGACGGGGCGAGCCTTATCGGCGAGGCGCGAGAGTAACGCGGCACGATTTTGCTCGATGCGACTAGGCTCCTCGCGGAACAGTCGGGCAACCTCGCGCAACACGTCCACGAATGCGGGGCGCCCGTAGCGGGCGTCCTTCGGAAAATATGTGCCACCCCAAACCGGCTCCGCCTGCGGCGTAAGAAACATTGTCAACGGCCAGCCGCCCTGCTCGCCCAGGAGATGCAGGGCAGTCATGTAGATCTGGTCAATGTCGGGCCGTTCTTCGCGGTCCACCTTTATGTTGACGAACAACTCGTTCATCACCTGTGCGGTGGTTTCGTCCTCGAACGACTCGTGCGCCATTACATGGCACCAGTGGCAAGCGGCGTAGCCGACAGAAAGCAGAATCGGTCGATTTGACGCTTTCGCTTCTGCCAGAGCTTCAGGTCCCCAGCTCCACCAGTCGACCGGATTGTGCTTGTGCTGAAGCAGATACGGAGATGACGCCTCGCTGAGGCGGTTCACGTGCGCTTTGCTTTGAGCGGACGACATCGCTGCAACCTAGCGCGGATTAACGCTGGCAGGAAATCATCAGCGCGTGCTCGTTTGCGCCGCCTGCGTCACGCGCCAAATTGTATTCGCGAAAGTAATCGCAACGCGAATAGAACGGCGGGCTGGGGTGAATCGTTCCGTGTCGCGCATCGTGCTCAGGGCAGTATCGCGAATGCCCGCGCGGGGAACCCAAGGCCTTTACGCACTTTAGGCCAGGTAACGACAATCAATGCTCCTTTCGGGGGGACTTTGTCGAGATTGGCCATCACCTCGATCTGATAGTGGCCGTGCTGCAGAATATAGGTTTCCGAGTCCATCTTGTCGGTTGTGTCGGTGTCCATAGCCTCATGACCCGTCGCGATCACACCACGTTGCTCATACAGAAACTTGATGGTTTCGAATGCCCAGGCAGGGAACGGTGTGCGCTTGAAGCGTTCCGGATTGCTGTCCCAATCCTTGTACATGTCGGTGCGCAGCGCGACGAATGCGCCGCGTTGAATGCGCCCGTTTTTCTTCTCCCACCTTTGCAGGTCGGCGATAGAAAATGCGTGGTTTTCGTCTTTGGCTTGATAGGGCGTGTTGTCGACAACGATGAGCGGCAGAATCATCTGCTTTAAAGGGATTTCATCCATCGTGATCCCCTTCTCATCAAAATGAGCCGGTGGATCGACGTGCGTGCCGTATTGCCCGACCATTTCGTAGTAGGTCGCGCGGAAACCGTCTTTGGCGATCGTATAGGGTTCGCGAGTTTTTGGATCAGCGGCTGGCGTCATCTTTGCCTGGCCGAAGCCTGACCAGACGGGACTCTCAGGCCCGAAGCTATGCGTGAGATCGACATATTGTTTGGAGGCAATCACGCGATATGCGCGCGTCAGATCACTCTGCGCCTTCGTCGGTGATCCTGAGATGGCCAATGCGACAGGCAGAAGCACGAGGAGTCGGATCTTCGAAATCATGGCGTATCTCCGATAGATCGGAAAACGCAGGATCATATCGTGATCGATCACCTTGATCACGGTTGCGCCAGCGCAACTGATTTGATGCCAAGAATAAAGTCCTAGTCTTTATTGCGTCCCCCCGAGGGCTTGACCCCTGCCCGTGCCGGCGCTTCGGTGCGGCGCGATGTCCGAGCATGCGCGGCAAACAATCTACGCTCTGTCCTCAGGTCGGCCCCCGGCAGCGATCGCGGTTGTTCGAATTTCCGGGCCAGCTGCTGGTGAGGCACTCAAGACGGTTATCGGAAAAATTCCTGAACCTCGAACAGCAACGTTAGGTCGCGTGCGCGGATTCGATGGCGAGATCATCGATGAAGCTTTGATACTTTGGTTTCCGGCACCTCACAGCGAGACGGGCGAAGACGTGGCCGAGCTCCAGCTGCATGGTGGGCGCGCGATCGTTGCTTCTGTCTTCGCTGCACTTTCGCGCGTGCCCGGATTGCGTCCGGCGGAAGCCGGCGAATTCACGCGGCGGGCTTTCGAGAACGGCAAGCTTGACCTCACGGCTGTGGAAGGTCTTGCGGATCTGGTGTTGGCGGAGACGGAAAGTCAGCGTCGCCTTGCATTTCGCCAGATGCGAGGAGCTCTAGGCAACCGCGCAGAAAACTGGCGGGCGCAGCTGATCCAGGCGCTGGCGCTGATTGAAGCGCGGATCGATTTTTCCGATGAGGCCGACGTTCCTCGGGACCTCGTGACTCCGGCTCTGCAAATAGTGCGCGCACTCGAAGACGAGATCGCGTCTGTGTTGGCGGATGGCGGCCGCGGCGAAAGACTGCGCGAGGGTCTGGTGGTCGCTATCGCCGGACCACCGAACGCCGGCAAGTCAACGTTGCTCAACCGGATCGCGAAGCGGGAGGCAGCGATCGTTTCGCCTTATGCAGGCACGACGCGTGACGTCATCGAAGTCCATCTCGACCTGGGCGGACTGCCGGTGACGCTTCTCGATACGGCCGGCATTCGCGAGACCGAGGATCCCGTCGAACTCGAGGGCGTGCGACGAGCTCGCGAGCGGGCGAATTCGGCCGACTTGGTCCTCTGGGTGGTGGAGGCAGGTGAGGGGGCAACTTCGCCCCTGGCTGCTCGACCACTGGGCGAAAAACCGGCCGTCACCGCACCGATCTGGATTGTTCGTAACAAGATTGACCTGATGCAAAGGAATGAACGCCGAAGTCAAAGCAATGGAAGGAATGAACCCAGCTGTCAGGTTAACAGTTCGTTGCCGAACGTGGTTAAGGATCGGTCAACGGGTACAAGTGAATATGGATTCAGTGGGAGTGAACCGGCGTTCGATCTTTCAGCCAAATCCGGCGAAGGCTTTGACGCATTGCTTGAGCAGCTGACCAAGCATGCGGAGACCTACCTGGTGGGAGCCGAGGCCGCATTGGTGACCCGCGAGCGTCATCGACGCGCCCTGGAGGATGTGGTGGCCGCGTTGCAGCGAGCGCTGCGTGGGGATCCAGATCGCGAAGACCTCCTGGCTGAGGAATTACGACTCGCGGCTCGTGCTCTCGGTCGCCTCACCGGCCGGGTCGACGTGGAAGACATCCTGGACGTGATCTTTCGAGATTTCTGCATTGGCAAGTAAGGGCATTCCGGGGCCGCGCCCAGCTTTTCGAAATGTTTCACGTGAAACACTTTGCTGAAGCCAATGTTTTTGACCCCTCTACGCGCCTCCGCTACAACCGCGCCCTCTGAGGTATCGATGAATATTCGATTCGACGTCGCGGTGATTGGCGGCGGCCACGCGGGCTGTGAAGCTGCGGCCGCAGCAGCCCGCATGGGCGCCCAGACAGCCCTAATCACCCATCGGTTTGCGACGATCGGTGCGATGTCCTGTAACCCGGCCATCGGCGGCTTGGGTAAAGGCCATCTGGTCCGTGAAATCGACGCGTTGGATGGCCTCATGGGCCGGGTAGCCGATTTGGGCGGCATTCAGTTTCGGGTTTTGAACCGCCGCAAAGGACCTGCGGTACGTGGACCGCGCGCCCAGGCGGACCGGAAGCTCTATGCGGCGGCGATGCAATCCGCGATTCGCGCCATCCCAAACCTTGATGTGATCGAGTTTGAAGCCGATGACTTGATGCTGGAGAATGGTCGAGTCTGTGGTGTCAGGCTCACCGACGGCCGCGATATCTCGGTCGGCGCCGTTGTGCTGACGACCGGGACGTTTTTGCGAGGTCTGATTCACATCGGCGAAAAGCAAATTCCCGCAGGCCGGGTCGGCGAGGCGCCGGCCGTGGGCCTTTCCCGGCGACTGGAAAATATGGGCTTTGCACTGGGCCGTTTGAAGACGGGGACGCCGCCGCGCCTCGATGGTCGCACCATAGACTGGCCATCACTTGAGATGCAGCCTGGCGATGATCCGCCTGAGCCGTTTTCAAGCATGACGGCACGAATTGAAAACGCCCAGATCGAATGCGGCATCACGCGTACGGTGGAAGCGACCCACAGGATCATTCGCGACAACGTTCACCGCTCGCCAATGTACTCAGGACAGATCGCCAGCCGCGGTCCGCGCTATTGTCCTTCGATTGAGGACAAGATCGTGAAATTTGGCGAGCGGGAAGGGCACCAGATCTTCCTGGAGCCGGAAGGCCTCGACGATCACACCGTCTATCCAAATGGGATATCGACGTCACTTCCCGAAGAAGTGCAGCGCGCGTTGGTCGCGACAATTCCCGGGTTGCGCAAGGCGCAATTCGTTCGTCCCGGATATGCGATCGAGTACGATTACGTGGATCCTCGAGAACTTACGCCGACGTTGCAAGCGAAACGTCTGCGCGGTTTGTTTTTGGCTGGGCAAATAAACGGCACGACAGGCTACGAAGAAGCCGCCGCGCAAGGTCTACTTGCGGGCTTGAATGCAGCGGCGCTCGCGGGTGAGGGGAACGAAATCATTGTCGATCGCGCGCGGGCTTATCTTGGTGTGATGATCGATGACCTTGTTACGCGTGGCGTTACCGAGCCGTATCGCATGTTTACCTCGCGCGCCGAATATCGTTTGCAGTTGCGCGCCGATAATGCCGATCAGCGGCTGACAGATATCGGGATTGCAATTGGATGCGTGAGCAGTGAACGGGCACGCGCACACAAAACAAAGTCATCGCTGCTGAAAGACGCGCGCGAGTTTGCGAAGTCAGTATCGCTTACGCCAAAAGAAGCCGGACCCTTTGGGATTTCACTCAACAAAGACGGACAGCGACGCACCGCGTTTGAGTTGTTGTCATATCCCAACATCACGATTTCCGATCTCGCGAAGATCTGGCCACGCTTCGCGGAACTGCCGAAGAAGGTCGCGGAGCAAATCGAAATCGATGCGAAATATGAAGTCTATCTTTCACGCCAGGCTGCCGATATCGCAGCGTTTCGGCGCGATGAGAGCTTTGAATTGCCGGGCGATTTCGATTACGCGATGTTGCCGGGACTTTCGAATGAAATGAAACAGAAACTGCAAACACATCGTCCGCGCACGATTGGACATGCGAGTCGCATCGACGGCGTCACGCCCGCGGCGTTGACGCTCCTTGTCGCACACGTTCGGCGCGGCAAAAAAACTCCAACGAAAATTGCGTGAGCGAAAGCGGGCAGGGGACTCGCGATCTCGGTGACGATAAAGCGCGCGCCCTCGCGCTCGTTCCTGTTTCACGTGAAACAGAAGCTCGGCTCGATATCTTCGTAGACGCTCTACTGGGCTGGCAGACCAAAGTTAATCTCGTGGCGCCGTCGACGCTGCCTGAATTGTGGACGCGCCACATTGCTGATTCGCTCCAGCTCCTGGCTTTGGCCCCGCAGGCCCGCGTGTGGGTTGATTTGGGTTCGGGTGGCGGTTTCCCAGGGATGCCGATCGCCTGCGCGCTCGCCGGGCAAGCCGGAGCCCAAGTTCATCTCATTGAAAGCAATGGAAAAAAGGCAGCTTTCCTGCGGGCAGCGGTCAGAGCAACCGCTGTGCCTGCCGTCGTTCACCCGGTGCGAATCGAGAAATTTGGGGAAACCTGTGTAGAAGCCGTGCAGGTGGTCACCGCGCGCGCGTTGGCGCCGTTGAAAACCTTGTGTGCTCAAGCGTTTCCCTTTGTCGCCAAAGGCGCCATCGCTCTGTTCCCCAAAGGTCAAGATGTAGAGGCTGAATTGACCGATGCCGCTAAATATTGGAGACTTCAGGCATCAAGGGTGCCAAGCCGAACCAGTCCCGACGGCTCAGTAGTTGTGATTCGGGCCCTTGAATCCTTACGCGAATCTTAAGACTGTCATTTCGGCAGTACTTTCAGTGCCTTATGAGGCGCAGGCGTGAAGCCTGCGGAATATCGACATGACGGACACCCCGATCACCGAACAACCCGTCGATCCGCTGGTTGTGCCCTTTGGAAAAGAGGCCACTCGTCCCGATGCTCCGCGGCCGCGCGTCCTGGCGATCGCCAACCAGAAGGGTGGGGTGGGCAAAACAACGACCGCGATCAATCTTGGCACCGCGCTCGCTGCCATCGGCGAGCACGTCCTGATCGTTGATCTTGATCCGCAAGGCAATGCCTCGACGGGCCTCGGCATTGAACGCAAGTCTCGCCGCACGTCGACCTACGATGTTTTGACGGGTTCGGCGCTAATGCGGGACGGGGTTCTACAAACAGCCGTGCCGCGACTCTACATCGCGCCCTCGACGCTCGATCTAACGGGGCTTGAGCTTGAAATCGGCCAGCAGCGCGATCGTGCTTTTCGACTGCGCAACTCGCTTCGGCAACTTAATAGCGGTGCGCGCGCACACGACTTCACCTACGTTCTTGTCGACTGCCCTCCGTCGCTCAATCTGCTCACCGTCAACGCAATGGCCGCTGCGGATTCGATTCTTGTCCCGCTGCAATGCGAGTTCTTCGCTCTGGAAGGATTGTCGCAACTTCTGAAAACAGTTGAGCAGGTAAAGACCACGCTCAATCCGACTTTGTCGATCCACGGCATCGTGCTGACGATGTACGACTCGCGCAACAATCTCTCCAGTCAGGTCGTTGCGGATGTCCGTCAGTTTATGGGCAATAAAGTCTACGACACCATAATTCCGCGCAACGTGCGGATCTCGGAAGCGCCGTCCTATGGGAAGCCGGTACTCGTCTACGATCTCAAATGCGTGGGCAGTGAAGCGTATCTGCGACTGGCAACAGAAATTATTCAGCGCGAGAAGGCATTGAAGGCCGGATAGTCGGCGGTTGCGCTGATACGACCACAGCGAAATTGGAAGGGCAATTTGATGGCTCGTTCGGGAGCAGCGGCAATGGCGGATCACTCGCGACTGGGACGCGGTTTGGCTGCGCTGATAGGAGATGTCGGCGACGAAACGTCCGTTGTAGATAGTGGGCGCAAGGCGCGTCGCGCACCGATCGAAAATTTGCGTCCTAATCCGCGGAACCCGCGTCGCATGTTTACGGACGAAGAGCTCGATGAGTTGTCCAATTCAATCCGCGAACGCGGGATAATCCAGCCGATCGTCGTGCGCGCACTGCAGGGCGATAACTTTGAAATCATTGCCGGCGAGCGACGGTGGCGCGCCGCTCAACGCGCTGGCCTCCACGATGTGCCGATTGCTGTCGTGGAGGCGAACGATGCGCAGTCGTTGGAATTCGCAATCATCGAAAACGTGCAGCGAACCGATCTCAATCCGATCGAGGAGGCGAGCGGTTATCTCGCGCTGATGGATGATTTCAACCGCACACAGGATGATGTCGCGCAGATCGTCGGCAAGAGCCGGCCACATGTTGCAAACACCATTCGACTACTCAGGCTAGCCGAGCCGGTGAAGCAATTGGTGCGATCGGGCAAGATCTCAGCCGGCCATGCGAGGCTGCTGCTCGGTCAACCTAACGCCGAGGCGATCGCGCGCGAGATCATCGACAAAGGTCTGAGCGTTCGCCAGGTTGAAACCGCGTTGCGCAAGGACGATGCGGTGCGTGCAGGTGACTCGCAGCGCGAAACAAAAGGTCATGACGGCAGCACGAAAGATGCAAACACGCGTGCGTTGGAAAAACGGCTCACCGATTCACTGGGACTCGATGTAAGCGTGGATCACCGGGGGGAGGGTGGCACCCTGAAAATCAAATACCGGAACTTGGAACAACTCGACGCCGTCCTGAAAAAACTGAGCCGCTAGATTACCGACCGCTAAATTCTTGCTATCGCAGGCCATTTGCCGCGCTAACCATACATGGTAGTCGGGCGCGAGCCTTGGTTTGCGGCTCAACAGGAACATCGACATCCACACTATAATTGACGAAGATCAAAGGCGTCCGGGACGTCTGGTGGTGGGATGTGTGCGGCATCAGGAGGTTGCGATGTCGAAGTTTGGTCGCGTTGGATCTTGTTTGGTTGCCTCTATCTTTGTGTTTGCAATCGCTTCTGGAATGAACGAGGCGAGCGCCCGAGGTTTTGGCGGCCATGGTGGTGGCGGAGGCGGTGGAGGTTTCAGAGCCGGGGGCGGCCATTTTGGAGGAGGCGGTTTCCGCGGAATGGGCGGCGGTGGCCTTCGCAGCGGAATGGGTGGTCTTAACCGCAGCTTCGCGGTTCGCTCGTCGTCAATGGGGCGGTCGTTCTCAGCTTTTCACTCGACCAGGCAGTTTCGCTCGTCGCGAAGCCTCGCTTCGCGAAATTTCACAAGGATGAGTTCAAGCCGTGCGTTGACCCGAAGTGGCAACAGGCTCGGTTCAAATTCGCTTGCGAACCGAAGCATCAACCGGCAATTCGCGGGTAACAACCGCAATCTCGTTACCGGATCAGTCAATGGTGCCGGTCGCTCGTCGCTCGTGCGGAACCCCGCGCTCGCTTCATTTGCATCTCGCAACGGCAACGCCAGGATGCTGCGACAGGCAAGTTTCAACGGCACACTGGCCGGCAGAAATTGGAAAAACTGGAATGGCGGAAATTGGCACGGCAACGGTGGGTGGTGGTGGCGGCACAACCGTCCAATTTTTGTGATCGGTTGGTTTGGACCGGTGTTCTGGCCGTTCGCGTATTGGGATTTCATTGACTATACGTTCTGGCCCTACGCGTACGATGCGTTCTGGCCCTATGCCTTTGACGATGTCTACGTTGGTGTCTTCGGCCCCTATGCGTACGAGGGACGGGGCTACGCGAATGTGGTTTCCTCCAGGCGCCATGCACGCAGGACACGCGACAACTCGACAATACCATCTGTCGTCTGCGGCGAGCAGGCTCCGGCGCTGACGAACTGGCCGATCGAACAAATCTCCCAGACCGTTCAGCCGACCGAGGCACAGCAGGCTGTTCTCAACGAATTAAAGGACGCGACCGGCAAGGCCGTGAGCGCCCTGCAATCGGCTTGCCCCGAGGATCTGCCGAGCACCGCGCCTGGGCGGCTCGCAGCGATGGACAAGCGGATTGCGACCATGCTGCTCGCTCTCGGTATCGTGCAGTCTCCACTACAGCGGTTCTATGACTCGCTTTCAGATGAGCAGAAGGCCCGCTTCAACGTGGTCAGTTCCGATCCTCAAACTGGCCGTACCTCTCGTGCCAGCGATCGATCTCCCGACCTTTCGCAAGTATGTGGGGCCGAGGCTCTGAAGCCGGTCAATGTGCCCACCGATCGCATCGCGAAGACGCTCAGTCCGACAGATGCGCAACGTAGCGCACTCGATAGCCTCAACGAGGCAACGCAGAAAGCAGCCGACTTCCTGAAGGCGAATTGCCCCAGCGAACAGGCTTTTACGCCTCCAGGACGTATCTCGGCGATGGAGCACAGACTTCAAGCGATGCAGGCGGCAATCAAGGCCGTGCAACCGGCGCTGGAGAATTTCTACAACCTCCTGACCGACGAACAGAAAGCGCGGTTCAACCTGCTCGGCTCGCAGCAGAGCTGACAGTTAACGCGCCTAGATAAGTTGCGGACAAAAACGCCGGGCACCTCGGCGTTTTTGTAATGAAGGCGTAACGCCGAAAACCAATATATTCGATTTTATTGCGGCTCAGCGGAGGAGATCGCTCAATGGCCAGCGAGGGAGCGAAGGCGAAACGGATTCTGCACGTAAAAATAAGAATACCATCGGCGGACTCGACGCCTCTTCTCACAGCGACGATGAAGAATGCGTTGTCCATGTACGGCGCATTTGGCGACGCGCAGGTGCGGTTGCTAAGGAATGCCGATGATCGAACTCAGTTTCTCCAGGAGATTGAGTATCAAATGGACGAAAAGATTGAACTGAATCGCCAGAAATTCGCCAGTGATCCCATGGTGCAAAATTACTTGCAGGCCTGGCGCGCATTATTTCCGGGCACTATCGAGATTGACGTTTATGAGGACATCACAGAGGTCCCCTAGCGCATATTGCGCCGCCACAAATCCTTGAAAGCAGATGGCAAACGGGCGTCCTTTTTGTCGCATTTCTCACTTTGAAGATAATGGAATAACTTTGGCGCACTGCTTGTTATTTTCGCGCAACGATTGAACCGGATCACCAACAAGCGTCAAACGGGGAAACGTAGACAATGAGCTCCATCGCACAAAACAGTTCACATCCTTCTTTGTCACACGCTGATAGCGTGGCAACCAGCACGTCCGATCTTATTCTATTGGTTGGCCGCATTCTTCTCGGTTGGATCTTTCTCCGCAGCGGTTACGGAAAAATTTTTGATATTCCGGCCTACGCTGCCACGTTCCAGGGACGCGGACTGCCGACCTTCTTGGCCTATATCGCCGTCCCTGCGGAGTTCTTCGGCGGGATTGCCCTCATTCTCGGGCTCGCAACCCGCTACGTCGTGCTCGTAATGATCATCTTTATGCTTGTGGCGACGTTCAGCTCCCACCGGTACTGGGAATTCACGGATGTTGCAGTTCGCCGCGCACAAGACTCGAGCTTCTATAAAAACCTGGCGATGCTGGGCGGCTTTCTCTTTCTTTTTGTGATTGGGCCGGGACGATTTAGTGTTGACGCTTGGCTGCGGCGACAGCGCTAACCGGGAAGACCTCAACTCCCGCTTTTCAGGCTCGCTTCGACTCGGATTTCCTCGTTTACGAAGGGATCTGCGAGCGGAGCGAGCTTGCGCGCCATCTGTGTATCTATTTGCCAGCTTGTTGATTCAATAGACTTTGGTTGCGTCGCAATGGTCCGCTCAGGCACGAAATCAATTGCGTATGTGCTGGCGACGGGTCCTGGAATCCAGTTTTCTCCGGGCAGGGGAGTGATCCTGACGCCGTCAAGAAGGCCCTGCGTCATAGTTGGATCGAAATGCCGCATGCTTCGTTCATTAAGGTCAAGCACGCGTCCTGGCCTCAGCGGTCCAACATCGTTGATCTTGACGATCAGCTGCTTGTCGCCGCTTTCGACCAGCGCAAAAGTCGGCTGATAGAGCCTGCCGTATCGGACACCGCGAAACTGATTGCGGAGTTCCGTTTTTATGGCTGCCGTCCATCCTTCCGGATCGTAGGGCTCGCCGGACGCAGTCTGGGGCCCTCCTTCCTCCTTGCCGATGCGGAAGGGATTGTAGGTGGACACCGTGCCGATAATTGTCGCGTGTGCGACGGCTGCCTCTTCCTGGATGCTCGCCAGCGCCATTAAGGCAACGCGCTTCACCAGGTCACTGTAGATGCCAGCAAAATCCGGCAAAACTTTACGCCGAGCGTACGCGACAAGATCCACGCGGCCGATGCTGGCCCACGCAGCGCTCATCGTGTCCAACATTTCCTGTCCCTTCTGCGGAATGGTCAGAAGCGGGACCAGGTCAAAGGTCGGTTGCATCAGCTGGAGAAGTGACAAACGGAATTTGCCGCCCACAATCGGGCACGAACCAAGGACTTGGGATCGCCTTTCGGCGTCGTCCTTAGACGGAGCATCCGATTCGGACGCTCCAGTTTCGCCATCTGTAACAGCAAGAATTACGACCTCAGAATCAATATCGGAACGCAGCTCACTCGTGATCGCAGTGACATGCTGCTGTCCATCATCCCAGGCGATCCAAGGCAACACGGCGATCGCAAGGGCGATCGCGATCACAACCCTGTCGCGGGGTGCGTTACACCAATTTGATTTCCGTCTTCCCTTGGAAGATCTCGCTGGCGAGGACATCAACACCATCGCACTTGGACTACCTTCGACTACGACTCCTACAGATGCCCCCTGAAGCGGCCGTAAAAAACGTCGTGAAAAACTTCATAGAGTTTGATGTAAATGCAGAATGAGAACCATCGTCCGATCGGGCTACGTCGGTTTCCTGTACCGTTTGGCTGGTTCGTATTTCAAAAGCGGAATGCGCGTTCCGGCCGTTTCTCGACAGAAACGATCACGGCCGCTGACTAGCTCTGGACAGCGCGGCGACGTCCGAACTCTTCTTCGCCCCGACAGGGTCGCGCAACTAACGATCAGTTTGGCGCGGTGGCACTTTGACGCTCTGCTTGCGCGACGTTGATATTCCTCAGCCGACATCGTCCTCCGACAAAAATGTCTTAGCGCAAAGACCAATCGACCGGTCAATTGTGGAGGAACTTGCTGTCTAGGTTTGAAGTTGTTGCTGAATCGGCTCCAACCGGGGTGTCAGTCCCCTTTCCATGAATAGGTATCCCGAATACATTCTTGGTCCCGCTCAATGAGTTTTGACGAATGCGCGCGCGCCGCGATGCCGCTCTACGCCTCCTCAAAACAATGCTGGTGGCCTCGATCGTCATTCCGGTGACGGCTTTCGCATACGCCAGCTGGATCAACTATCAGAACGCCGCTGCGCGCGCCGACGAACAGCTTGCTGCATCGCTGAATATTCTATCCCAGCACGCGTCGGGGATTTTCCAGTCGGTTGACCTGACCTTCACGGCTGTTGATGCGATCTTAGGCGAACTCACGGATGAACAGATAAAGGCGTCAGACCAGACACTTCACCTGCAGTTGGGCAAGCTGGAAAAATCGGTAAAAGCTATCGACGCTATATTGGTTGCCGATAAGAATGGACACACGATTGTCTCGTCTGCGCTCTTTCCGATCCCGTCGGGCTTGGACGTTGCGGATCGGGACTATTTCCTGGCGCAGGTCGAGCGAGATGCCAGCACCTATGTCGGCGCCGCCTCGCGATCACGTGTGAGGCAAGAAACTTTCTTCGGCATCAGCCGCCGCCGTCCGCTCCGAGATGGCCAATTCAACGGGATCATCATGATCTCGGTGACACCAAAAGTGTTTTCAGAGTTCTATCGTCAGCTTGGAAGCGATACAACCGCCAGCTTCACGCTTTCAAAAAGCAGTGGCGCAATTCTCGCTCGCTTTCCGGTGCCCGCCGGTGACGTCACACACTTCAGGCCGGACAGCGGGTTCATGCTCAGCGTTGTCGATCATCCTGAGGGCGGCTTTGTAACCACCTCATATTCCGTGGATGACGTTCAACGACGTTTTGCATATCTCAAACTCGGATACGCCGACCTGTATGTCTCCGATGGAATACAGACCGACACAATCATGCTTGGCTGGATGCGTGCAATGGCCAGCCATCTCATTTTCGGAATTCCGGCTACGCTGGTGCTCTTCACACTTGTTTTGCTCGCGATGCGGCGCACGCGGGCCTTGTATGCGGAGGCCGAACGTCGCGATTTGGCCGAGCAGGCACTCCGTCAATCGCAAAAGATGGAAGCCGTGGGTCAACTGACCGGGGGAGTTGCGCACGACTTCAACAATCTCCTTACGATCATCATAGGTAATCTCGGTATTGCCAAACGTGGTGTTGTAGAGGCCCGGGCCGAACGGGCGCTCAACAATGCACTTGTGGGCGCGGAGCGTGCCGCGCAACTGACCCAACGGTTGCTTGCCTTCTCGCGGCGGCAGCCGCTCAATCCCCGGGTCCTCGACATCAACAAGCTTATTGTTGCGATCTCTGACCTGCTGACGCGCACACTCGGTGAAAATATACAGCTTGAGACTATCAGCGGGGCCGGCCTCTGGAAGGTTGAGGTTGACGCGTCTGAAATGGAGTCAACGTTACTTAATCTTGCGCTGAACGCGCGCGACGCCATGCCTGACGGTGGCAAGCTTACCATTGAGACGGGCAACGCATATCTCGACGAGGAGTATTGCCGCAAACATGAAGGTATCGCACCCGGCCAGTACATTCTTATTGCGGTGTCGGACAGCGGCGCGGGGATGTCGGCGGAAACAATCGATCGTGCTTTTGAGCCATTTTTCACAACCAAAGAGGCCGGCAAAGGCACGGGACTGGGGCTGAGCCAAGTCTACGGCTTCATGAAGCAATCCGGAGGTCACGTTAAGATCTACAGCGAGCCTGGGGAAGGCACCACGATCAAGCTCTATCTCCCGCGCCGCGACGGAGATGAAGCGGCCGCTACTGCAGATGATGACCTGAATGCCGAGCGTGGCGGGGGTGAAACAATACTAATTGTCGAGGATGACGACGGCGTTCGTCAATACGCATCCGAGATTTTGAGGGACCTGAATTACCAGGTCATCGAGGCAAAAGACTCGGCCACTGCACTGCGGCTCTTGGATGCTGACAAGAAATTCGACCTATTGCTTACCGATGTCGTCCTTCCTGGCAAAAACGGTCGTGAGCTCGCTAGTGAGGTCGAACGACGCCGGCCGGGAACGAAGATCATTTTTATGACCGGGTACTCGCGAAACGCGATCGTTCACCAGGGTAGGCTGGATCCGGGGATCGAGCTCATTCCAAAGCCTTTGATCGAGCGCGTTCTCGCTCGCAAGATCAGGCAGCTTCTTAATCGCTCGAACGACCAATGACAGTAAGTGCGTGAACTGACAGCTAGCCGTTATTTTGATTCTGGTCTTGTTGGGACGGATCTGACGGCTATTCAGTTTCTGATGTTGCTGGGGGCTCCAGCTTGTTGCGAAGTTTGTCAGTGTCTTTGATGGAATCTACAACGGTCCGATAGGCACTTCTAAGTCTCTCGCTCACATTGCGAGCCTGCTGCTTCTTCTTTCCTGCTTTGACGCCCCGCTTCTTTTGCCTCGACGGAACTCTCGATTTTTTCCTTTTCTTGCCACTAGACAACTTGCGCTTTTTCCGGGCCATTCGAAAATCTCCCGCGGCTCGCTAGATTTCATGCGTAGCATAGAGCGAGAACGCACTTCCAGGAAGACATCGTTCGGTCAATTCGGTGCTGGATTGCAACCCGTCCTGACTGCTAAGCATCGCCTTGAGGCGTGACAACAATTCGGGAGGAGCCGAACGTGCCTGCGTCACTGAAAGGCGAACTACAGCCGACAATCTATCGTTTCAAGCTTGGAGAATTTGAGGTTGCAACTGTCCTCGATGCCAAGGCGATCCGCGATGGGTTGCACCCACATTACGGGGCAAATGCCTCTGTTGACGAAGTGCATACGCTTGCCCGTGCCAATAATATCGACACTCAGCGGTTCGAACACCCTAACATTCCGACGCTTGTGAATACCGGAAAGCAATTAGTGCTATTTGATACCGGCAACGGCGCCCTTCCACGCGAGTATGAGCAGCTCAGCAAACGACTGCCACCCGGACAAACGGCCGAGCGGCTAGCTGCCGCCGGATACAGGCCTGAGGACATCGACGTTATCGTCATTACGCATGGGCACCCGGACCACATTGGCGGTCTGGTGGAAGGCGGGAAGCCGGTCTTTCCAAACGCCAGCTATGTGTTCGGTGCTGCCGAGTTCGATTTCTGGAAACGTGGCGAAAACGTACGTGAGGCGCGCAAGTTCAATCGGGAGCTCTTCGTAAAGATCTGCTTGCCGTTGGCCGATCGTTCGAAATTCATCAAGCCGGGCGATCAGGTTGCCCCAGGCATCATCGCCGTTGATGCCGCAGGTCATTCGCCCGGCCTGCTGGCGTTTCACGTCGAAAGCGCAGGGAAACGCGTGATGATTACTGCGGACACGTGCACGCAATATGTAATGGCTGTTCAACGTCCGGAATGGCATTTCGAGATGGACGACGACAAAGAAAAGGCAGTGGCAACCCGCAGGCGCATCTTGGACATGCTAGCGGCCGATAAGATTTTTGTGGCCAGCTTCCACATGCCATTCCCGGGGATTGGCTATATCGATAAGGGGCAGGGCGGCTATCGCTGGGTCCCCCACAGCTATCAACTGAATCTATAATTTGGTGGCGAAGATTATTTGCCCCAGCTGAACATTGCCGGTCTTTCCTTTTTTGGCTTGGGCTTGTCTTCGTCACACCGGCCAATCCGGTCCTCGATGGCAATCGCCGTCTTATTGTCAAAGATGACGTAGTGGCAGAGCTTTCCGTCCTGCAGGGCACGGGCGATGCGGCCGGTGCGGCTACCTGCCGTCAGCTCATTTGATTCGTCGCCTCGAATCGCGCCTATGACTATGACCGCCCCGAGGAATAGGCCCGATCCCACAACGGCCAAGAAAAACAATGACACGACTGCAACGTGCCAATACCTGGTGCGGGTTTCTTGTGACCGGCGAAAATCGCGGCGGGTCTCGACCGCCGACATCTCGATTTCCTCGCGCGTGATCGTGGCCATATCAAATGCATAACGAATAATGATTGATCAGCTCTAAATTTCTTTGTTCGGATTTGGGCGGAGCAGGAAAGCTGAAAGCTTTGCTAGGCCGATTTACGCGCATTTGTGGCCAACGACAGCAAAATGCGTTGCGCGATTGCTTCTGCCAAAGGAGCATTCCGGCGCATCTCCAGCGAAGCTTCGGCGAGCTGCTCCATTGCACGCACTAGGCGTTGTGGCGTCCAGACGCGCAGGGCTTCACTGACCCGATGTTCGCGAGAAAAGTGCACAGGCGGTGCGCCGCGCTTCATTGCGAACTCGACCGAATTGCCGCCCGCGATTGCTAGTCTCATCTTGTGCAAATTGGCGACCTGGCGAATTGCTGCCGAAACGATCGTCGGCGGGGACGAGCCGCTTGCCCTTGCTTTGGCAAACTCACTGTCGGCTTCGCCTGTTTTTCCGGCGAAGACTGCATCGATCAATCCATCAAGCGCGATTTGCGAGGCATCCGCCACGACGGCCATCACGTCAGGGAGTTCGACACTTTTTTGACCTTTTGCATAGAGCGTGAGCTTGCGGATCTCATTGCGGGAAGCCAACCGGTCGCCCCCGATCAAATCCAGCAGCGCGGCGCGGGCGTCTGCCGCGATCGTGAGACCAGCAGCGCGCATTTCCTCATCAATTAATTGCGCGAGGGCGCGCTCGTTGTCAGCGTAGCAAGGGAGTGCCGCGGCAACTTTCGATTTCTCGCACAGGGCGCGTAATGGCGCGCTCTTGCTGAGATTGCCGGCCTCAATAATGACTCGACAGTCGCTGGAAGGTGCGTTGATAACCGTTTCGACCGCCGGCGCGATATTTCGCCCGCCGGCCCTTACCAAAACGGCCCGGCGGCCCCCGAAGAGCGGGACCGTAAGTGCCTCCTCAACGAGGCGCGACGGATTGCCTGCCAGTTCGTCACCCTCGATGCGTGCCAATGCGAATGGATCAGCGGGATTGTCGACGGATGCACGCACCAGTGCGTCCACCCTTTCGCGTACAAGACCGGTGTCGGGGCCGAAGACCAACACGACGGGTTGCGCGGGGTTTGGATTAGCGATGAAACGGTCGACGTCAGCGGCTTTGATGGCAGTCATGACGCCGCGTATAACTACGTGCCCGCCACGAAGAACGAGGCGAGTCGCGTACGAATATTTTCCGCGATTTCCTTGGCGGCACGGTTTTCGGCATCGCGCAAGCCACGCTCGCCGGCAAATCGTTGCTCTTGACCTGGAATGTTGTAGGACACGCGTGCGAAGGTCTGGCCTTTGACAACAACCCGTCCGGTCGCAAGCTCCGTCAACGTATACGTGCTATCGATTCCGTAGTTGTTGACGTCGGGGCGCGCCGTGTTGATGTCGACGATAACCTGCAACTGAGTGGCGACGAGCTTTAAGTCCAAGCGATGCGTCGGCGAAAAACCGCCGCCGCCGCCGGTCAAGTCGTAGATCAGCTCGTTCCGCACATTGACGCTGACGCGGGCGAGACGGCTGCCGGCGGGGGTGTCGATTGGGGCGACGTCGACGGCGCGCAACTGTCCGACGATGCCCGGATTGCCGGCAGCGCCGACCGGCAAAGGATGCTCGGCGTAAAGCGGCTGGAAGCACCCGGCGACCAGACCAGCAAGCCCCAACGCGAAAAAGGCCCTGCCGACACCAGCGAGCCCCAATGTGAAAAACGCCCTGCCGAGACCGGCAAGCCCGGGCGCGAAAAACACACGACCGGCCCGCGCGAGCGGCCGGCGCGTTCGCGTCCACGACGAGGTATCAGACGACGACATTCACTATCCTTTGCGGGACGACAATGACCTTTTTCGGGCTCTTGCCTTCCAGCGCCTTTTTTACCGCATCGAGAGCCAGAACGGCAGCCTCAATGTCGGAATTTCCTGCGTCACGGGCGACCGTGACATCGGCGCGCTTTTTACCATTGATCTGAACCGGCAGCGTTATGCTGCTTTCCACCAGCAAATCGGGCTCGACCTGGGGCCAGGCCTCGGTCGCCACCAGGGTCTTGTGCCCAAGCGCCGCCCAGCATTCCTCGGCCAGATGCGGCATCATCGGGTGGAACAGCCGGATCAAGATATTACCAGCCTCCCGCAGGGCCCACCGAAAGTCCTCGGCCGGCGCCTTTTCGACCCCGCCCAGGGCATCGCTGAGGGCGTTGGCGAATTCGTAGATGTGCGCCACGCAGCGGTTAAAGCGCAATTTGTCGATATCCTCGGAGACATGCGCGAGCGCGCGGTGCGCCGCCTTGCGTACGACCAGGGCCTCTTCACCAAATTTGGCCGGTCGCGCACCGGGGGCTTCGACGCCGGCGATCTCGCCGACCAGCCGCCACAGGCGCTGCACGAAACGCCACGCGCCCTGCACGCCTTCCTCAGTCCAGATCACGTCACGATCGGGCGGGGAATCCGACAGCATGAACCAGCGCGCGGTATCGGCACCGTAGGCGGCGATGATGTCGTCGGGATCGACCGTATTCCTTTTCGATTTCGACATCTTCTCGATCGAGCCGATCTCGACCGGCTCGCCGTTCGAGGCGAGCACAGCACGTCGCGCGTCGCCGACGCCTTCGATCTTCACATTGGCGGGCTCGATCCACTCGCCATTCTTCGCGCGATATGTTTCGTGAACCACCATGCCCTGTGTGAATAGGCCGGCAAACGGCTCGTCGATGCCGGCATGCCCGGTCTTGTGCATGGCGCGGGTAAAGAAGCGCGAATACAGCAGATGCAGAATGGCGTGCTCGATGCCGCCGATGTACTGATCGACCGGCAACCATTCATCGACGATCTTGCGCTCGGTGGGCGCCGTCGTGATCCACGGATCGGTAAAGCGCGCGAAGTACCATGACGAGTCGACGAACGTATCCATCGTGTCGGTCTCGCGTCGCGCCGGTCCCGCGCATTTCGGACACTTCACGTTCTTCCAGGTCGGGTGACGATCGAGCGGATTACCCGGCTTGTCGAAACTGACGTCCTCGGGCAGCGTGACCGGCAAATCTTTTTCCGGCACGCCCACCACGCCGCATTTGTCGCAGTGGATGATCGGGATCGGACAGCCCCAATAGCGCTGGCGTGAAATGCCCCAGTCACGCAGGCGATAATTGACCTGGCGCTGCGCCACCGGGCGATTTCCCCGCGTCTCGCGCTCCAGCCGCTTGGCGACTTCTTCCTTGGCTTCGTCGGTGGTCAGCCCATCGAGGAAACGGGAATTGATCATCTTGCCGTCTTCCAGATACGGCACGTCGGTAATGACGAAGGTTTTCGGGTCTTGATTGGGCGGGCACACCACCGGCGTATTGCCAAGGCCGTATTTGTTGGCGAACTCGAGGTCGCGCTGGTCGTGCGCCGGGCAACCGAATAGCGCGCCGGTGCCGTAATCCATCAAAACGAAATTGGCGACATAGACCGGCAGTTTCCAACTGGCGTCGAACGGATGCAGCGCCTTGATGCCGGTATCGAAGCCGAGCTTCTCGGCGGTATCAATCGCCGCTTGCGACGTGCCCATGTGGCGGCACTGTTCGATGAAGTCCGCGAGCTTGGCATTTTTCACCGCCGCCGCGGCGGCCAGCGGATGATCCGGCGAGATCGCCATGAATTTCGCGCCGAACAAAGTATCGGGCCGGGTGGTGAAAATCTCCAGCTCGTTCTCTTTGTTCGGTGCGGTCGCCGGATCAAGCATAAAGCGCAGGAGCAGTCCTTCCGATCGGCCGATCCAGTTCTTCTGCATCAACCGGACTTTGTCGGGCCAGCGGTCGAGCGTATCGAGCGCCTTCAGAAGATCTTCCGAATAGTCGCTGATCTTGAAAAACCACTGCGTCAACTCGCGCTGCTCGACCTCGGCGCCCGAGCGCCAACCTTTGCCGTCGATCACCTGCTCATTAGCGAGCACGGTGTGATCGACCGGATCCCAGTTAACCTTCGATTGCTTGCGCTCGACCAGCCCCACTTTCAGAAAGTCGAGAAACATTTTCTGCTGATGCTTGTAATAAGCCGGGTCGCAAGTGGCGATCTCGCGCGCCCAGTCGAGCGACAGGCCCATCGACTGGAGCTGCTTTTTCATCGCCGCGATGTTGTCGTAGGTCCAGGCCTTCGGATGCACCTTGCGGTCGATTGCGGCGTTTTCAGCCGGCATCCCGAAGGCGTCCCACCCCATCGGGTGCAGCACCGCGTTTCCCATGGCGCGTTTGAAACGCGCCACAACGTCACCCATCGTATAGTTGCGCACGTGCCCCATGTGGATGCGCCCCGATGGGTACGGGAACATCTCGAGCACGTAATATTTCGGCCGCGGGTCGCTGTTTTGGGTCGAGAAGATGCCTCGATCCGCCCAGATCTTCTGCCAACGGGCCTCGGCCTCGCGGGCGTTATAGCGCTCGTTTTTGCTCGGCGTTGAGGTCATGGGACGTCTTGTTACGGCGCGCGGAACTGACACGAAACCGGCCAAACGGTCAACCGGCGCCGTGTCCGAGCGGCAGACTGCAGACTGAGGTCGGAATTCCCTACGGCGCCGCGCGCTGGAGGGCGCGGCGCAGGGCGTCGAGAAGCACCAAAGCGTCATAAGGCTTCTCGACGACCGGCGCGTGCGGAAACTTCTGGGCGTGCAGGTTATCGACACGCATCCCGGTCAGAAAAACGAATGGCGTGCCAGCTTTGGCGAGCATGCTCGCAACGCCCAGGCTGTTGTCCTCGCTTCCGCCCAGCTTCACATCAAGCACGGCGATATCGAATTTCGGCTCGCGACGCAGAAGCTCCATGGCTTCGGACGCGCTCGCGACCGATGCCACGTGCTTTGCACCGGCAAGCTCAAGTATCTGCTGAATGTCGAGAGCGATCAGGAATTCGTCGTCCAGGACAAGACAGCGCTTGCCAGTGAGCAAGCTGTCCGCGATAGGCAAAAGCTGGTTCTCCCGATGGAACTTTCTCTTGTCCTACGGATTGAATCCCGCAGCATTTAAAAATGACATACGTGGTGAAAATTCATGTTTATGAACATAAACAGCAATTTGCTTTGCCTTGCGCGCGGCCGAACGGTCTAACCCGGCGGGTGGCCTGCCATGATTCTGGGAAACGGACGGCCAAACGGCTTCACGCCCTGCGACCAATGCCCGCTGCGAAAGCGCCCGGCATTGCGCGAATTCTCTGCTGAAGAACTTGCGTTCGTGAAAACGCTGAAGGTCGACGAGCTTCACGTCGATCCAGGCGCAAGTTTTCTCACCGAAGGCACCCGAAGCGAATATCTCTACACCGTGCTTACGGGCTGGGCGTTTCGTTACAAGATGCTCGACGACGGACGTCGGCAGATTCTCAACTACGCATTGCCCGCAGATATGCTCGGCCTCCAGGGCGCGCTGATGAACGAGATGGAGCATTCCGTCGAAGCGCTGACGCCGCTCGTGCTGTGCGTCTTCCCACGCTCCAAGCTATGGGACCTTTACAGCCGGCTTCCTTCGCTGGCTTTCGATATCACCTGGCTTGCCGCACGCGAGGAGCAGCTCATCGACGAGTATCTTCTGAGCCTCGGCCGCCGTACGGCGCTGGAGCGCGCGGCCTATCTGCTGCTGCATCTTTTTGCGCGAGCGGAAGAAGCCGGCTTGGTCAAGAACGGGAGCATCCAGTTTCCATTCACCCAGCAGCACCTTGCCGATACGCTCGGCATGTCGCTGGTTCACACCAACAAGACGCTCAAGCGGCTATTCGTCACCAAAGCCATTCGCTGGAAAGACCGCCTGTTTGAAATAGCCGATCGCGCCGCGCTCGCGAGCATTGCCGGCAGTGAAGTCCCAAAGCATCGTCCCCGGCCTTTCATTTGAAGTGGCGGCGCGCGCCACGGTGCGATATAGGCAGCGCATGGCCGCTGCCACAGCAAAGAATCTCGAGCATGTCCGGGCGGAAATCGCGCGCGCGTGTCGCGACGCGAGCCGCGATCCGGCGGAGGTGACGCTGATTGCCGTCTCTAAAACTTTTGCTGCCGATGCAATCGAGCCCGCAATTGACGCGGGTCAGCGTGTATTCGGTGAGAATCGGGTTCAGGAGGCGAAGGCAAAGTGGCCATCTTTGCTTTCGAAACACCCGGGCATCGAATTGCATCTCATCGGCCCGCTGCAGTCGAACAAGGCGAAAGAAGCGATCGCGCTTTTCGATGCCATTCATTCCGTCGATCGGGCAAGTCTCTGCGAGGCTCTGTCGAAAGAGATCGGCAAACAGGAGCGGCGACCGGCGTTGTTTGCCGAAATCAACACCGGTGCGGAGCCACAAAAGGCCGGTGTCCTGCCGCAGGATGCGGACGCATTCCTGGCAGCGTGTCGCGATCAATACGGGCTGACAATCTCCGGCCTCATGTGCATTCCTCCGCTTGACGAAGCACCGGGGCCGCATTTCGCGCTGACGGCCAAGATTGCGAAGCGCAATGGATTAAAGCTCCTCTCTATGGGCATGAGCGCAGATTTTGCCACGGCGATTGCGCTTGGTGCGACGCACGTCCGTGTAGGCAGCGCGATTTTCGGCGAGCGCGCGAAGTAAGACCGCTTGCAGTTTATTCGACGACAATTCTCGTGCGTGGACCGAGACGCGACAACATTCGCCGCAAGGTGTTGAGTTCGAGGGCGACGCAGCCGGCGGTCGGAGCAAAGCCCTTTCTTGCCGCGTGGATGAACACCGCGCTGCCGCGTCCTGCTACGCGGGGACGCGTGTTGTGATCGATCTCGATGATGAAATCGTAGAGATTGTCCTTGCGCGTCAGTCGATCTGCCGAAGCTTTCGCAGGCACTTTGATCGGGCGATTGTATCGGCGGTCGGCCGGGTCTTCGCACCAACCATCGGCGGGTGCGATCCGCCGCACGGGTAGTGAGGTGGTCGGTCGTGGATGCTTGTCGGCCCGCCACCGGAGTTGTCGCAGCCGGAAACTACCGCGCGGCGTACCACCATCGCCCTCGCGTTTGTTGGCCTTGATCCCGCCACGCCCAAGTGCCACTGGTAACGCCAGCATTCCTGCTATGAGCCAGCCGCGGCTTGAATTACCTGCCTTGCGGCGTACTGTGATTCGGGACAAGGATCGTTTCTGCATTAGTTCGACGGACCGGTTGGGTCTTTAAGTATCAGTTCCTGCTTGCTCTTTTAACGCCAAATGGTCTACCCCGCGACCATGACAGGGGTCTCGTTTCACGCCCTTGGAGGGGCCTTTAAACGATGGCCAACAAGCGAACAATCCTGATTGTTGATGATGACGCCGAACTTCGCGAGGCGCTTGTCGAGCAGCTGGCGCTGCACGAGGAATTCGACGCTACCTCGGTGGAGAGCGGAACCAAGGGCGTGCAGGCCGCGAAGAACGGCCAGGTCGATCTTGTGATCATGGATGTCGGCCTCCCGGATGTGGACGGCCGCGAAGCGGTGCGCATCTTGCGCAAGAATGGTTTCAAGGCGCCGATCATCATGTTGACCGGCCACGACACAGATTCCGACACCATTCTCGGCCTCGAATCCGGGGCGAATGATTACATCACCAAGCCGTTCCGGTTTGCGGTTCTGCTTGCGCGCATCCGTGCGCAGCTGCGGCAGCATGAAGCCAGCGAAGACGCCGTCTTCGCCATCGGGCCTTACACGTTCAGGCCGAGTTCGAAATTGTTGCTCAGCCCCAAAGGCAGCAAAGTCCGGCTGACTGAAAAGGAAACGGCTATCCTGCGTTACCTTTACCGTGCCGGCCAGAAGCCGGTCTCGCGCGAGACCCTGCTGCAAGAAGTCTGGGGATACAATTCAGGCGTCACGACACATACGCTTGAAACGCACATTTACCGCCTGCGTCAGAAGGTCGAAAAGGATGCCGCCATTCCGGCTATCTTGGTGACCGAAGCCGGTGGCTATAAACTGGTGCCGTGAGAACATCGAACGGCGCTCTTATCCCTCGCATGACCTGCTGGTCCCTGTTTGCGGAACGATGGACGGTTGAGCGGCCGACCACGGCGTTGCCGTAGCCAGGTGGCGTAGTCATGGGCATTGAAGAGGACATCGCGTTTTTCGAACGGGTGCCGCCGCTGGCTGCGCTCGGCAAGCAAGCGCTGCGTATTCTGGCTATCGGCGCTGAAACGCGGACTCTGCAAAGCGGGGCGGTGCTGTTCTATGCCGGCGAGCTCGCCGATGGCGGCTATGTCGTGCAGGAGGGCTCGTTGATTCTCGAGCCGGGCACGCTCGCCGAGGGCAGCGAGGTCACGGTTGGTCCCGGCACGCTGGTCGGCGAGCTGGCGTTGCTTACCAATACAGTCTGTCACGCAACGGCGATCGCGAAAGAGCCGACGGTCGTCGTGCGGATATCGCGCAGTCTTTTCCGCAAGGTGCTTGAAGGGTATCCGGCCGCCGCGGACAAATTGCGTGAGAGCATGGCCGAGCGCCTGCAGCTCTGGACGAAAGAGCTCGCCAGCGTGAAACGCGGGCTGGAAAAAGGCCAAAAGAGATAGCGGTCAGACTCAGATCAAACTTGGATCGTCGCCGTCACCGGCACGTGGTCGGACGGCCGCTTTGCGCCGCGATAACTTTTAGCAATGTCGATCGTCGATACCTGCCCGGCGATCGCGTCCGAAGCCCAGACGTGGTCGAGCCTGCGGCCGCGATCGGCCGCGCGCCAGTTGTCCATCGCGCGATAGCTCCACCACGTGTAGAGCTTTTCGGGCTCGGGCGTATGCACGCGCATGCAGTCGATCCACCCGCCGGATTTCTGCGCGGCAACGAGTTTCTCGCATTCGACAGGCGTGTGTGAAACCACCCTGATCATCTGCTTGTGGCTCCACACGTCGTGCTCGAGTGGCGCCACGTTGAGATCGCCGACGAGGATCGCGCGTGCGGATTGCTCCGGCTTCAGGCCGGCATGCGCGCGCATTTCATCGAGGAAGCCGAGCTTGTGCTGGAATTTCGGATTGATCTCGGGATCGGGCTCGTCGCCGCCCGCCGGGACATAGAAATTGTGGAGAGTGACTTCGTCTTTCAGACCGGCGCGTTCTCCCAGCACCACCGAGATGTGCCGGCAATCGATCTTGCCGCAGAAGTTCTGCACGTCGATCCGCTCGAACGGAACGCGCGAGACCACGGCGACGCCGTGATAGCCTTTCTGTCCGTTGATCGCGACGTGCTCGTAGCCGAGACGCTTGAAGCGCTTCATCGGGAAAGCGTCGTCCGGGCACTTGGTCTCCTGCAAGCAGAGCACATCGGGCTGTGCGCTTTTCAGGAACCTGGCGACCAGATCAATTCGCAGCCGGACCGAGTTGATATTCCAGGTGGTGACCTTGAGAGGCATCGCGGGAATCTATGATGCAGACGGCGGATTTTCCAACGTCATGGCCGGAATTGTCGCGGCCATCCACGTCTTATTTCTTCGCCGATACGTGGATACCCCGGGGAGCCGGGCCTGGCGCAGGTGCGCAAATATCAATTGGGGTAGCGCGTAAAGTCGATCTTGAACATCGCCGGATCCGGGCGCTTGCTCGTATCGAGATTGTAAACCGCGACCGTCGTGTCGTAGCCCTGCGGATCGGTCACGGTCCATTGCTTGAGCTGCATGTCCTTGGCGCTGAACATGATCATCAGGCGGCTGGTCCCGACAATGCCGCTCTTCTCCTCGGCCACGACGGTGACGAAGACGTCATCGGCATAGACCGCAACCAAATGCGTGTCCTTCGCAAGGTCGACGCGATCGGACAGCAAAAAGCGCAACGGCGTCTGCGACAGCGGATACACATCCTGGGTCGCCAGCCGGCGATCGCGCACGACCACCGAGGAACCATCGGCGATCAGCTCGATGGGGCTGGGGTCGTCGTATTCGAAGCGTACCCGGCCCGGCTTGGAGATGAAAAAGTCACCCTGCGTCCGGCTGCCGTCGGGTCCGACCTGGATGAATTTTCCTGACAGCGCCTGCACCCCGGAGAGGTAGCCGTTGACGCGTTCGACGATCGCGCGCTGTTCCGGGCTCAGGTTATTCGGGGTGGCTGGCTTGCCCAGCAGTGCGGCGAACGGGTTGAACACCGGGCTCTGCGGCGCCGGCGCCGGCGCGCTCTGCCGACCCGGGACCGGGACCGGAGCCGGGACCATGGGCTTGGTGGGTGCCTGGGAGGCCGCCGGAGCCGGCGAAGTCGGACGTGCAGAGGGGAGCGGGACCTGGGCGATGGCCGGGGCCGTAAGGCAAGCAAACAACACCGCAAACGCCAGTTTGGTGCCTGTTCGCCTTTGATGCAGTGCCATCACGTTTTCTGCCTTCGCCCCTGCGGTATCTCGATAGGCTGTATATGGGCCGGCTGTGGCGATTTCGCGGCCCCCGACGCATTTCGCCGAAATCCGGCTTAATCGCGAATGCGACGATTCTCAATACCGGTCGTCGGCCGGATTTTCGGGAATCAGGATCTCGCGCTTCCCGGCATGGTTGGGCTGCCCCACGATGCCTTCTTCTTCCATGCGTTCCATGATGGTTGCGGCGCGATTGTAGCCGATCTGGAGACGGCGCTGGATGTAGGAGGTCGAGGCCTTGCGGTCGCGCTTCACGATTGCGACGGCCTGCTGAAAGAGATCGCCGCCTTCGGCGAGGCCCATGCCGGTCGAATCGAACACCGGATTTCCATTCTCGTCCTCTTCGTTGCCTGCCGTCACTTCTTCGAGGTATTCCGGCGCGCCCTGCGATTTCAGATGACGCACGACCTTCTCGACTTCGTCATCCGACACGAACGGTCCGTGCACGCGGCTGATCCGGCCGCCGCCGGCCATGTAGAGCATGTCGCCCTGCCCGAGCAGTTGTTCGGCGCCCTGTTCTCCCAGGATGGTGCGGCTATCGATCTTGGAGGTCACCTGGAACGAGATGCGGGTCGGGAAATTCGCCTTGATGGTGCCCGTGATCACGTCAACCGAAGGCCGTTGCGTTGCCAGAATGACGTGAATGCCGGCAGCGCGCGCCATCTGCGCGAGCCGCTGAATGGCGCCTTCGATGTCCTTGCCGGCGACCATCATCAGGTCGGCCATCTCGTCGACGATCACCACCAGGAAAGGCAGCGGCTCGAGCTCGAGCTCTTCCTTCTCGTAGACGGCCTGCCCGCTTTCCTTGTCGTAACCGGTGTGGACGGTGCGGGCGAGCGTCTCGCCTTTCGCGCGCGCTTCGGCGACACGCGCGTTGTAGCCGTCGATGTTGCGCACGCCGAGCTTGGACATTTTCTTGTAGCGGCCTTCCATCTCGCGTACCGCCCACTTGAGTGCGACCACCGCCTTTTTCGGATCGGTGACGACCGGCGTAAGCAGGTGCGGGATGCCGTCATAGACGGACAATTCGAGCATCTTGGGATCGACCATGATCAACCGGCACTGATCCGGTCGCAGCCGATAGACCAGTGAAAGGATCATCGTATTGATCGCGACCGATTTGCCGGAGCCGGTGGTTCCGGCGATCAGCAGATGCGGCATGCGCGACAGATCGACGATCACGGATTCGCCGCCGATCGTCTTGCCGAGGCAAAGCGGCAGTTTCGCAGCGGTTTCGTTGTAGTCCATTCCGGTCAGCAACTCGCGCAGATAGACTTTCTCGCGCACCGGGTTCGGCAATTCGATGCCGATTGCGTTGCGACCCGAAACGACGGCGACGCGGGCCGACACCGCGCTCATCGAGCGGGCAATGTCGTCGGAGAGTCCGATGACGCGCGATGACTTGATGCCGGGCGCCGGCTCAAGCTCGTAAAGAGTGACGACAGGTCCGGGACGCGCGTTGATGATCTCGCCGCGCACGCCGAAGTCCTGCAGCACGCTTTCGAGTGCGGTTGCGTTGCCGTCGATGATGTCGCGCGACAACGTCGTGCGTTCGCTGGCGCGCTGCGCGGCCAGAAGATTCAATGAAGGCAGCGTATAGCCGTTACCACTGCGCCGCGGGGCCGCTCGCGGGGCGGCACGCCGACGCGGCGCCGGCGACTCATCATCATCTTCTTCCTCATCCTCGTCTTCATAGTCGGAGTCATCGCCGTCGAAACGCGGTTCGTGGCGCGGGCCTTGCGCCACAGGCATCGGTGTGCGCGCACGTACGTCACCGCGGATCATGCGCCCAATGCGCGCCTTCCAGCTCAGGAGCGCATGAACGATCATGCCGAGCCACGCCGAAGCGTGGTCACCGTCGGCGTCGTCTTTTTCGCTGTCCTCCTCATCGTCGATCTCACGCGCGGCCGGTTTTGCGTCCTGATCGGGCGCACGTGCGGCCAGCACCAGCGTCACTGCCGTCGCCAGACCGAAGACAATGCACAGGATGAAACGCGTGAAGCCGCCGAGTGGCGAACCGAAAATCCATGCGGGCGCGCGCAAGACCGCATCGCCGGCGACGCCGCCGAGCCCGGTCGGAAGCGGCCACGATCCGATATGCGGCAATGTCGAGGCGAACGCGGCCGCGAGGAACGTCGCCACGATCCACAACAGGCCGCGCCATTTTTCGCCGACCGGTCTGTGTGAAATCAGTCGCCAGCCGAGCAGCACTTCCGGAACGAGAAGCAGGATCGAGGCGAGACCGAGCAGCTGCATCGCCAGATCGGCGAAGATCGCGCCGGGGAAGCCGAGGAGATTGCGGATGGGCGTCTGCGTCGCGTGGCTGAGAGATGGATCCTGGATGGACCAGGTGGCCAATGCGATGGCGCCGAGGACTGACAGCGAGATCAGCGCGAGGCCGGCGAGTTCGCTCAGCCGGCGTCGGATGACGTCGCGGAAGTGCTCCGAAACAAAAGTGATGATGTCGAGGCTGCGATCTGCTGCCCGCATGCGGTTACACCCCTACCCCAGAACGGCAACGAGGCGATGTAGCGCCTCTGCCGTAGCTGCCTTGTCCTGAACCATGGCAACCCGGATATAGCCTTCACCCGGATTGCTGCCGTCGCTTTGCTCGCGCGCGAGGTAGCGTCCTGGGACGACGCGCACGCCGGCTTCCGACCACAATTTCTTGGTCACCATCTCGCTGTCGCCTTGCTTGGAAACGTCCAGCCAGAGAAAAAATCCGCCGGCAGGACGCTTGTAGCCATAGCGACCGCCGATGATCTGATCGGCGAGATCGAATTTTGCCGAATAGAGTTCGCGGTTTTCCCGCACATGCGCTTCGTCGCCGTAGGCTGCGATCGCTACGTATTGCGCAGGTGTCGGCACCTGCGGTGCTGCGATGTTGCGCAATTCGAGATATGGCGCGAGAAATCGCCGATCGCCGGCGGCGAAGCCGACGCGCAGGCCCGGCAGGTTCGAGCGCTTCGACAAAGAGTGAAACACGACCACGTTGGCGAAATCGGGTCCGGCAGCTTCCAGCATTCCGACCGGTGCATTGCTGCTGTAGATCTCGCAATAACATTCGTCGGCGAAGACGAGGAAACCAAATCGCCGCGCAAGATGTGCAAGTCGGTCGAGATAGGCGCGGTCGGCAACGGCGCCCTGCGGGTTCGAAGGCGATGCGATGTAGCAGGCGACCGTGCGCGCGAGCAGCGCGTCATCGAGCGCGTTCAGATCGGGCAGAAACGCGCTTGCGCGCGTCGCCGGCAAATAAACCGGTTCACAATCTGCCGCGAGCGCGCCAGCCGCATAGGCGGCATAGAACGGATTTGGAATGAGAACGGCAGGCTTGCCCGCGCGACGCGTGACCCAGCGCTTTGCAGCGATCGCCGCAAGAAACAGGCCTTCGCGCGTTCCGTTGAGCACCAGCACTTCGTTTTCGGGATCAACCGGGCGAGCGAGCTTGTAACGGCGGCCGAGCCAGGCGGCGACCGCGCGCCGAAACGGTTCAATGCCTTTGTTGGCGGGATAGCGACCGAAGTCGGCAAGATGCGCATCAAGCGTCGGGCCAACAAATTTCGGAATCGGGTGCTGCGGCTCGCCGACCGAGAGATTGATGGCGGGCTTGCCGGGTTCGATGCCGGCAATCAGCTCGGTCAGACGCACGAAGGGTGAGCGGGAATCGGCCGCCGGGGCAGTAGGAGACGTCGGCTCGCGCTGGGCGGTCATCATGGACATGCGTCAACACAGCGGGCGCGGCCCGCGGCACAGGGTTTCGACACAATAAAGAGGGCGAGGTTAAGACCCGATTAACCATCGGAAATTGGGCTCTTTTTGCCCATTGCAGGCCCTCATAGGGGCCAAAAAAGAGAGACCCCGGTCCTTGCGAACCGGGGTCTCGACGGAAGGGACAGTGCCGGGTTTCCGCCCCTACCGCAGACTGTCAGGTCCTACTGGACCACTTCGCCGTGCAGCGCGAGGTCAAGGCCCTCACGCTCGACTTCGTCGGAGACGCGCAGGCCGATCACCGCGTCGATAATCTTGAGCAGGATCAGCGAGACGATCGCGTCGTAGACGAAGACCACGACGATGCCCTGGACCTGGTTGATCATCTGGGCCGCGTTGCCTTCGATCAGGCCCGACGTGCCGCCGTACTCGTTGATCGCGAAGACGCCGGTAAGCAACGCACCGACGATTCCGCCAACTCCGTGTACGCCGAAGCAGTCGAGTGCGTCGTCGGCACCGAGCATGCGCTTCAGTCCGGTCACGCCCCAGTAGCACATCACGCCGGCGGCGACACCGATTGCCATCGCGCCGACCGGGCCGACAAAGCCCGAAGCGGGAGTGATGGCGACAAGGCCAGCAACCGCGCCGGAGCAGATGCCGATGACGGTTGGCTTGCCGCGAATGATCCATTCAACGAGCATCCAGGTGAAGGCCGCGACCGCGGTGGCGATTTGCGTCACGGTCATGGCCATACCCGCCTGCATGCCGGCGGTGACGGCGGAGCCGGCGTTGAATCCGAACCAGCCGACCCACAGCAGCGAGGCGCCGATGAAGGTCAGCACCATGTTGTGTGGAGGACCCATGTCCTTGCGTTTGCCGAGACAGATCGCGCACATCAGGCCAGCGACGCCTGCGTTGATATGCACCACCGTGCCGCCGGCGAAGTCGAGCACTTTGAACCAGGCGTCGGAGTTGCCGTTGGACATGAAGCCGTCGGAACCCCAGACCCAGTGCGCGATCGGCGCGTAGACCAGGATCGACCAGAGGCCGATGAACCACAGCATGGCAGAGAACTTCATGCGCTCAGCAAAAGCCCCGGCAATCAAGGCCGGAGTGATGATTGCGAATGTCATCTGGAAGCAGAGATAGACCGATTCAGGAATCGTCACTGCCAATCCGTTCGGCGTGCCGATGCCTGTCGAGATGTCGCTCAATATGCCTTGCAGGAACGCCCTGCTCGTGCCGCCGATGAAGGCCGAGCCCGGCGTGAAGGCGAGACTGTAGGTGATGACAGAATAGATGATCGTGACGAGACACGTGACGGCAAAGCTCGTCATCACGGTGTCGCCGACGTTCTTCTTTCGCACCATGCCTCCGTAGAACAAGCCGAGGCCCGGTATGGTCATCATCAGAACGAGTGCGACAGAGGTCAGCATCCAGGCGGTGTCGCCCGAATTGGGCGTACACTTTTCAAGGACCGCCTTCTTCGGATCCGGATCGTTAGCGCAGGCCGGCGGTGGCGCCGGTGGCGTCGCCGGTGCAGCGGCGGGCGCGGCCGCCGGAGCCTGTGCCTGGGCGTACGCAACGTCGTGCGCAACGCTCAAAAAGAGGCACATCAAAATCCCGAACGCGAGAGCGAAGAGCCCCGCACGGGACGATTTCTTCAACGTCATGGTCTTACTCCTGTCCGTGTTGTTTGCGGTGCGGGTACTAAAGCGCCGCGGTATCGGTCTCGCCGGTGCGGATACGCACGGCGTTTTCCAGATTGAAGACGAAGATTTTTCCGTCGCCGATCTGTCCGGTTTTCGCGGCGCCGGTGATTGCGCCGATGACTTTGTCGACTTGCTTGGTGTCTACCGCCACTTCGATCTTGATCTTCGGCAGGAAGCTCACCGCATACTCGGCCCCACGGTAGATTTCCGTGTGCCCCTTTTGACGCCCGTAACCCTTGACCTCGGTAACTGTGAGCCCTTGCACGCCGATGGAGGTCAGAGCGTCACGGACCTCGTCCAGCTTGAAGGGTTTGATAACGGCCATGACGATCTTCATGGATTCGATCCCCGCTTTAGCCCGTTTGTTACGTCACGCAGTGCGGGCGGGTTCACTGAGCCTCCGCCCGCGAAGGTCGCTTCGCAGGCACGGCCACCGGGATAGAATCAAACGCCGTGCCAGATGCCGAGGACGCTCGTAACTTATTGATTTACCGCCATGAAGCAGGATGTCCTCCGACCGAGCGAGATTCGGCCGGAGGCCGGCGCTTAAAGTCGCGCCAATAGCGATGGGGGCTGCTTAAAAATTAGTCAGTGCTTATTGCAAGGCTTCGCCGTGCAGGCTGACGTCGAGACCCATGACCTCGTCCTCGTGGCGCACGCGTAAGGCCACCAGCGCGCCAATGACCTTGAGGATGATGAAGGTCATCCCGCCCGACCAGAGCAACGTGACCGCGATGCCATAGAGTTGCAGCATCACCTGTTGCGGGTTGCCTTCGAGCAGGCCCGACACTCCGCCCGGCATCTCCGGGCTGACCGAGAGCGCGCCGACGGCAAACACGCCGGCCAGAAGCGTGCCGGTAAATCCGCCGATGCCGTGCACACCGAACACGTCGAGCGAGTCGTCGTAGCCGATCTTGAGCTTCAGCCAGGTGCAGGCCCAGAAGCAGACCGCGCCGGCGATGATCCCGATCATGATCGCTTGCATCGGCAACACGAAGCCCGACGCAGGCGTGATCGTTCCAAGTCCGGCGACGGCGCCGGAGATCATTCCAAGCACGGACGGTTTGCCGCGCGTCCACCACTCGAGCGCCATCCAGGTGAAGGCGCCGGCGCTCGCGGCGAGATGCGTGGAGACGATCGCCATCGCGGCGCGCGAGTTCGCACCCAACGCCGAACCGCCATTGAATCCGAACCAGCCGACCCACAGAAGACCTGTGCCGATCACCGCCAGTGTAAGATCGTACGGCGCGAGATTGTCGCTGCCATAACCGCGTCGCGCACCGAGCACGTAAGCCGCGACCAATCCCGCGACGCCCGCGTTCAGGTGCACCACCGTGCCGCCGGCGAAATCGATCACGCCGGCTGTGCCGAGGAATCCGCCGCCCCATACCCAGTGCGCGATCGGCACATAGACCAGCAGCAGCCAGAATGCGCAGAACAGCAGAAAAGCCGAGAAACGCAGACGATCTGCGACCGAGCCTGCGACCAGCGCCACCGTGATGATGGCGAAAGTCATCTGGTAGATCATGAACAGGCTTTCCGGAATCGTCTTTGCCAGCGGCGATATATCATCCATCGCCATTCCGTTGAGAAAGATGCGGTCCAGCGTGCCGATGAACGCGCCATCGCCGGTGAATGCGAGGCTGTAACCGACGACCGCCCAGAGAATGGAAACCAGAAACGTGGCGGAGAGACTTTGCGCCATCGTTGCGAGCACGTTCTTCTTGCGCACCATGCCGGCGTAAAACAGTGCAAGGCCCGGGATTGTCATCATCAGGACCAGGCCAGTCGCGCTGATCATCCAGGCCGTGTCGGCGCCGTCGATCTTCGCGCCCTGTGCGAACGCGGGCGAAGCGAAGAGTGCCGCGGCGATGGTGGTCGTAGCGAGGCGCACGAATGCCCGTGTCATGTCATCCCCCAGTGTGCGTTTCATTTTTTTACAGTGCGTCGACGTCGGTCTCGCCGGTGCGGATGCGCACGGCTTGTTCGACCGGCAGCACGAAAATCTTGCCGTCGCCGATCTGTCCGGTGCGGGCCGCTGCCGCGAGCGCTTCCATGACGCGGCTCAACTGGTCGCTGGCGATCGCAACCTCGAGCCGCAGCTTGGGAAGGAAATTCACCGCGTATTCGGCGCCGCGATAAATTTCGGTATGGCCCTTCTGCCGCCCGTAGCCTTTGACTTCGCCCACGGTCATGCCGTGGATGCCCACGCGTGTGAGGGCCTCGCGCACCTCGTCGAGTTTGAACGGCTTGATGATAGCGACGACCATTTTCATGAGCTGCCCCGCAAACGAATTGGCCCCAGAGCGTGAGTGCCGTAACAAACGAAAAGCCGCCCGGCCTCAGCCGGTGCAGGCCCGATTGCACAGGCTAACGGGGGGTGGCCTAAAGTTTAAGCGGGGTCGTTGCTCTACCCACAGGCAGCCGCCAAATTTCAGGGCAAAGTAGGGCAGTCAGGCTGACCTATCTCTACCGATTTGCGCTGCCAAGGCCTTTGTCGGCGATGATCTGGGGCAGAACGGCGCGAACCTGACGGGCGGTCATTCCCGGCTTGATGCGCGGATCGTAGAGCAGGGTCAGCAGCGAGCGGTCGTAGACCGTGAGATACCCGACCATGCGGTTCTGATTAAGGGTGGTCCACGGGTTGTGCTGGTCGTGGTTCGACAGCCCGAATGCGTGCAGCAATTCGTGATAGGCGCAGTCGAGGAAAACGTCCTCGCCCTTGTCGACAATGATGAAAGACACCGAGTGCACGATCTTTCCGTCGGCGGTTGATTTGACGCTCGTCATGCACTGCGGGTCGGTGCGGCTGACGAAGTCACGGGCCACTTTCGGACCGAAGGCCTCCTGCAGCGCGGACTGAAAATCTTTCTCGTCGATCAGACGCACCTCGATATCTGGAGTTGCCGCGGATGACGCAAAGCCCAACCCCAGAGCCGGAGCTTCGCGCGCATATTCTTCGATGACGCGTGACATCGCGATCGTGCGGTCGACACTGCCGCCGCCGATGACGCGCGCGCGTATCGGATGATCGAAGCGACGAACGCCGAGCGGGCGCGCACCGATGCGCAGATCGGATCCGAACGCCAGGGCGACAAAGCCTCTCGAAAGCTCGGCCGCGGTGAAATGCGTGAACTGCGGCGGCGCGCCCTCGAACGAACCCGGCGGTGCATTCTGCCGTCCCGATGCGCCCAGCGCTGCGGTCACGAATGACATCAGAACAATGCAACCCGCCAGCAAATACTTCATTTGTGCAATCAGGTTTTTTCCCGCCGCTCGCGTACCAGGCCTTCCTGCGCCACGGAGGCGACCAGCACCCCATCACGGGTGAATATGAGTCCGCGTGCATAGCCGCGCGAGCCGTGCAAATTCGGGGAATCCTGCGCGTATAGCAGCCAATCGTCGGCGCGAAACGCACGATGGAACCAGAGTGCGTGATCGAGGCTTGCCGCCATGAATTCATTTCCGAAAAGCGTGCGGCCGTGTGGCGCAAGCGCGGTGTCGAGCAGCATCATGTCGGATGCATAGGCCAGCACGCATTGGTGGATGGCGGGCAGATCCGGCAACTCGCCGGTGGTGCGGATCCAGACATTGAACTGTCCGTCGGGGTACTTCTTGCCGAGATAGCGATCGAACTCGACGGGCCGAAATTCGATCGGCCGCTCGCGCTCATAATAGCGCCGCACCGGATCGGGCATCATCGGCAGCAATTTCTCGCGCATATCGGAATCGCTCGGAAGTTTCTCCGGCGGCGGCACATCCGGCATCTTCGCCTGATGGGTCAGGCCCGGTTCGTCCGTATGAAATGACACCAGCATCGAGAAGATCGGATGACCGTGCTGCCGCGCAGTGACGCGCCGCGTGGTGAAGCTCTTGCCGTCGCGCATACGGTCGACATCGTAGATGATCGGAACTTTGGGATCGCCGGGCAGCAGGAAATAGGCGTGCAGCGAATGCGGCGGCCGGACTTCGACGGTCCGCACGGCCGCCACCAGGGCCTGGCCGATAACCTGCCCGCCGAACACGCGCTGCCAGCCGCTCTGCGGCGAGCGGCCGCGGAACAGGTTCACTTCCAGCGGTTCGAGATCGAGAATGTCGAGAAGATCCTTGACGGCGGAGGACATGCGCAAACCCGAGACTAGGTCAAAATCCGCTCCAACCTGCTATGCTGCGGCGAGATTTACAAGGAATGTCAGTGGCCATCGCCAGTCCCGTACATGCGCCGCGTGCCGAGATCGTCATCGGCGGCGCCGGCTTTGCCGGCCTCGCGCTGGCGATCGCGCTGCGTCAGGGCCTGGGCGATCCGTTTGCTGTGACCGTCATCGATCCCGCGTTGGCATATGCCCAGTCGAAAGACCCTCGCGCCTCGGCAATCGCCGCCGCGGCGCGGCGTCTGTTTGAAGCGATTGAGGTCTGGGATGCGGTCGCGGCCGACGCGCAGCCGATCCTCGACATGGTTGTGACCGATTCAAAGCTCGACGACGCGGTGCGGCCCACATTTCTCGCCTTTGGCGGCGATGTGGAAGAGGGCGAACCATTTGCACACATGATCGAGAACCGGCACCTGGTGGATGCGCTGGTCGCAAAAGCGAAGAAACTCGGCGTCGATCTTCGCGCCGGCAAGGTCACGGGTTTCGAAGCAAACAAGAATTCGGTCGACGTTGCGCTGGCCGATGGCGGATCGATATCCGCGCGCCTTCTGGTCGGTGCTGACGGCGCGCATTCGGTGATCCGTGAGCGGGCCGACATCACAAGTTACGGCTGGAACTACGACCAGTCGGCAATCGTGACGACGGTCGGTCACGAACGGGATCATGAAGGTCGCGCGGAAGAGCATTTTCTCCCGGCCGGGCCCTTCGCGATCCTGCCGTTGACCGGCAAGCGATGCTCGATCGTCTGGACAGAAAATGCCCGCGAGGCCGAACGGATCGTCGCGCTGCCCGATGCGGAATTCCACGCCGAGCTGGAAAAGCGCTTCGGCCTGCGCCTCGGCGAGTTGAAAGTGATCGGACCGCGCCGCGCGTTTCCGCTCGGCCTGTTCACGGCACGCACATTCATCGGCGAAAGGCTGGCGCTGGTCGGGGATGCTGCTCACATCATTCACCCCATCGCCGGACAAGGGCTCAACATGGGGCTGCGCGATGTGGCTGCGCTGGCGGAAGCGGTGGCCGACGCCGCGCGCCTCGGGCTCGATCCCGGCGGCGCGGATGTGCTCGAGCGATATCAGCGCTGGCGGCGCTTCGACACGATGATGATGGGCTTGGCGACCGACGGGCTAAATCGCCTTTTCTCCAATCACTCCGATGTGCTGCGGCTGGTGCGCGACGTCGGCCTGGGCGTCGTGGAACGTATGCCCGTGCTCAAACGCATGTTCATCCGCGAGGCGGCGGGCTTCACAGGCGACGTGCCGAAATTGCTCAAGGGTGAGGTGCTGTAAGCCGTTCAGCCTTCGTCGCACAATCGCCGCACGATCGCGTCGATATGAACGCGCGCGCAATCAAGCATGGGAAATCCGGCGTTGCTTTCGGTGAACACGGTCGACAGATCGGTGCCGGCGATCAATACCGCTTCAACACCATCGCGGGCGACAAACGTGCGTGCCAATTCACGCAATTCCTGCGCCTGCGCATCCGAGCCGCGACCTTCGACAAAATCCTTGTAGATGTCCTGGATGCGGTCGATTTCGCGCGCTTGAGGCATGATCGTTTCGATGCCATCGAGAGAGCCGAACATGCGCGTCTCGACGGTGAAGCGGGTGCCGAGCAGCGCGACCCGTTTCAGCCCGCGCGCGTTCACGGCGTGACGCACTTCGGTCAGCATATTGATCAGCGGCAAAGGGGAGATCGCTTCAAACTGCGAAGCGCAAATGTGCGGCGTTGCCGCAACGATGGCAGTGAACTCAGCGCCGCCCGCGGCCATCCTTTCGGTCAATCCGGCGAGATAGCGTGCGAGGCCTTCAAAATCCTTTGCGGTGACGGCAGCGTAAACACGATGAATGTCGGCATGGGCAATGAGCAGGCGCGGCACGCGGCCCCGTCGTTCGTGGCCGGCGACCAGCTCACGATAATAATGAACTGTAGCGCCGGGTCCGAGCCCACCGATCAGCCCGAGACACCGTCCTGGCTTGGCTGCGTCGCTCATGACGGAAGGGTCGTCACGTCAGCGGGATGCTGCCGACGTAATCCTGGAAGGCTTTGCGTTTGGAAATCTGGCCGTACCAGCGATCGAGATTTGGCATCGACGGCCGCTGCGGCACAAGCTGTACGAAGCGATAGCACATGATCCCGACAGGAATGTCGCCGTAGGAGAAAGAGGGCCCTGCGACATACTCGGTTTTGCCCAGCTGCGCATCGAGCATTTTCATCGCGCCGGTGGTTTTCTCCTGCGATGTCTTGATCGCGGCCATGTCGCGCTTTTCCGGCGGCGTCCGGATCAACCCCCAGAAGGCCGGTGTGATGGTCGGTCCCAGCACTGACAGCTGCCAGTCCATCCATTGGCTCGCGACTGCGCGCTGCTTTGCGTCCTTGGGTTCGAGCGCGCCGCTTTTGTCGTGCTTGCCCGCGAGATAGCGCACGATCGAATTTGATTCCCAGAGCAGGAAGCCATCTTCTTCTTCGAGCGTGGGGACGAGACCGTTCGGATTCATCGCCAGATAAGCCGGTTCGTTGTTCTTTCCGAACGCGCCGCCGACGTCGATGCGCTCATGTTCGAGCTTGAGCTCGCCGACGGCCCACATCGCCTTCTGTACGTTGGACGATGTATTGCGGCCCCAGATTTTGATCATTGCGATTCACTCCCTGATATTTTTTTGGCTTATGTGCAGCGAAGCGAGATCGCCGGGACAAGCCCGGCGATGACGCTGGAAACCGGCACGCCGCCTTTATTCGAGCCGGCGCGCTTCTTCCGGCAACATGATCGGAATGCCGTCGCGGATGGGATAGGCAAGCTTGGCCTTGCGGGAAATCAGTTCGTGCCGTTCGGCGTCATATTCGAGCGGCCCCTTTGTCAAAGGGCAGACGAGAATTTCCAGCAGTTTCGGATCGACGCTATCCGGCGGCCGTTCGGTAGGCGGGACGGTGGACATGAGGCCTCTCATTCGCACGTCTTCGGTACGTGCATAGACTAGTTGGGCAGGCCACCGTTACGCAAATTCTATCGAGGATCGAAGGCACCCAGCCGCAGACTTACGTCATGGAAGTCCGTCATGGCCGGGCTTGTCCCGGCCATCCACGTCTTGTTTCATACGATCGAAGACGTGGATGCCCGGCACATAGGCGTGCAAAGCACGCCGTCCTTCAGACGGCTATGGCCGGGCATGACGAAAGGCCAGCCATGACGAAAGAGCGTCAGCGCGGCCCCCCGCTACTGCAATTGCGGTTCGCCCTCGGTATTTTTCTTCGCGAGATCGATTTCGGTGATGGCAATGAGGATCTCGGCCCGCGTCTTCAGATCCGGTGCTTCCAGAAGCGCCTGCTTCTCGGCAGTACCGTAGGGAGACATCATCGAGAGTGCGTTGACCAGGGCCTCGTTCGGCGCCTTTTCGATGCCGTCCCAGTCGGCCTTCAGATCGTTGGCTTTGAGAAAATCCGTGAGAGTTGCAAGCAGCGCCTTGCGGTCGACGGCGCTTTCGCCCTTGCGCGCCGTGAAGTCGTCGGCAAACGGCGCGTAGGTCACGCGGCATTGCCGGTAAGCCGTTGCGACTTTCAGCTCCTCCTCGATGCGGAACCGCGCCACCCCGGTGAGCTCGATCAGATAGCGGCCGTCGCCGCTCTCGGAGAGCTGCGTGATGCGTCCGGCGCAGCCGATCTTGTAAAGCGGCGGTTTGTTGGCGCGACCGGTGTGCGTAACGTCGGGCTGGATCATGCCGACCAGCCGATGCCCGTCGCGCAGCGAGTTGTCGATCATCGCGATGTAACGCGGCTCGAAAATGTTCAGCGGCATCTGACCGCGCGGCAGCAGCAGCGCACCCGGCAACGGGAAAACCGGGATGACTCCCGGCATTTCGATCGGCCCGCGATACTGAGCGTTCATCGGCATCTTCGTTTTACTCCGCCACGCGGTGCCGCCACCGGGGCGAAAAGCTTACGAAAACAAAATCGAAGACAGGCGCTTGCGCCCGTCCAAAGTCGCCGGATCGGTCGCGCCCCAGGCCTCGAAGAACTGCACGAGCTGTTTGCGCGCGCCGTCGTCATTCCATTTGCGGTCGCGCCTGACGATATCGATCAGATGCTTGACTGCATCTTCGCGCTTGCCGTTTGCATTGAGCGCGACGGCGAGGTCGAAACGTGCCTGATGATCGAGCGGATCGGCAAGCACCTTCTTTTCCAGATCCGCCAGCGGTCCGATCGACTTCGCCTGTTCGGCGATCTCGAGCGCGGCGCGCGCAGTGGCGACCGCCGCCTCGTTGCGCTTGGCTTCAGGAACGAGGGCGAGTGTCTGTTTGGCCTGTTCGAGCGCACCGGTCTCGACATAGCAGCGGGCGAGGCCGGCGAGCGCCGGCACGTTGGTGCTGTCCTCGGCGAGCAACTGCGCATACATCTCGGCAGCGCCTGTGGCATTGCCTTCGGCCAGCGCGGCATCGGCCGCTTTCAGCAAATCTTTTTCCTCGGCGCCGACCGCACCTTTGGTGATGCGTTCGAGAAACGCGGTCACCTGGCTTTCGGGTAATGCGCCCATGAAGCCGTCGACCGGCTGTCCGTTGGAAAATGCGATCACCGCGGGGATCGACTGGATGCCCATCTGGCCGGGGATGGCCGGATGCTCATCGATGTTCATTTTGGTGAGCTTGACCTTGCCCTTGGCGGCCTTCACGGCTTTTTCCAGGACTGGCGTGAGCTGCTTGCAGGGGCCGCACCAGGGTGCCCAGAAATCCACCAGCACCGGCTGGCGCTTGGATTCCTCGATCACGTCCTTCATGAAGCCTTGCGTGGTCGTGTCCTTGACCACATCGGCCGTCGTTGCCGTCGCCGTCATTAACCCGCCGTCTTGCAGCATCGTGTCTTGCCCTATCCGGCCATCAGCGGCCGCACTACCAGAATTCCTGCCGCATTAGATGGGTTATCCGGGAATGTAATGCAATCATCAAGGCGGGGTCGAGGCACCCCCGGAAAGACGCTCGATTCGCGGGACATGCCCGGTGGATTCGAGGAATTTCACGAGATCGTCGCGCTCGATCGAGGTGGTCATGGTGTTGACCAGGGGGTGATAGTTCAGCGTCTCGTGCTCCATCATCGCGGCGTCGAGCACCACGGTGACGCGGCCTTGCGTATCGTTGATGACGCCGAACGGGGTGACCGAACCCGGCTCCAGGCCCAGCACCTCGCGCATGAGATCGGCGGAGCCGAACGAGAACCGTCCATTGGCGCCGAGCTGGCGATGCAGGCCCTTCAGATCGATCTCGGCATCTTCCAGCGTGACCACCAGATAGATGGCGTATTTCTTGTCGCGCAAGAACAGGTTCTTGGTATGGCCGCCGGGAATCTGTCCGCGCAGATTTCGTGATTGCTCCACCGTGAACAAAGGGGGGTGCTTCACCGTTGAATGCCTGATGCCGAGACTATCGAGCGCGGCGAAGAGCTGGTCGGGAGTGGCGGGCATTGCGGGCAATATTCCGGCGGGCGGCGTGTTAGTATCGCAGAGAACAGAAGAGGTAAAAGATGATGCGCACTCTATCGATCGTGGCACTCGTCATTGCCGCCGTGTCATTTGACGCACGCGCGACGCGGGCCGCCGAGGGCCCCTGGTGCGCAAACGTCGATATCGGGACCGGCAATGTCTACGCAGACTGTCAGTATTACTCGTTCGCGGCATGCCAGCCGCACGTTTTGGCCGGGAATCGCGGCTTTTGTAACCTGAACCCCCGCTGGGTCGGCCCCCCGCCTGGCCCTCGCGCGCGGCAAAAGCGGGCCGCGCCCTATTGATTGTGCGCCTTTTGCCACGGTTGCATTGGGGCCGTGCTTCTGGGTATAGGTTCGGCCTTGGCGGCCGACATCGCTCGGCCATATATCCAACGGACGCGGGTGTAGCTCAGGGGTAGAGCACGACCTTGCCAAGGTCGGGGTCGAGGGTTCGAATCCCTTCGCCCGCTCCAATTTCTCGACAGCGATAGAAGAAAGCTATGGCGGTATCCGGCGCGCGCCGGATACGACTGTCGTATCGCTCCTAGTTCCCCTTAACGCCCGCCGCCTTGATCACCACGTCCCATCGCTTCACCTCCGCGGCAAGATGTGACTTGAGCGCATCGGGAGTTGCGAGCGCGGGTGCAACGGGCTCGGTGCCGAGACTGGCGAAGCGTTCGATCACTTTCGGATCCTTGAGCGCCGTCTGCAGTGCGGCGACGAATTTGTCGGACACATCCTTCGGCAAACCCTTCGGCGCCCACATGGCGTGCCATGCCGAGACATCGAAACCGGGAATGGCGCCGCTATCGAGCGTCGGCAACTGCGGAACCGACGGCACCCTGGATTTCGTCGTCACCGCGTAGCCTTTGATCTTGCCGGCGTTGATGTGATTGGTCGTATTGGTCGTCTGGTCGCACATGATGTCGAACTGCCCGCTGAGCAGATCGTTCATGGCTGGACCCGTGCCGCGATAGGCAATTCCGTTCATCTGCACGCCAAGTTCTTTCAGGAGCACCAGCGAACAGAGGTGCGAGGCCGAGCCGATGCCGGCATGACCATAAGATGCCTTGGCCGCTTCGGACTTTATCCAGGCCAGAAGCTCGGTCACATTGTTCGCCGGGAACGGCGTCTTGGATACCAGCGTCATCGGCACGTCGGTGATGCGGCCGAGGTGATCGAAGTCGTTCACGACGTCATATTTGAGACCGTCATAGAGGGCGGGTGCCGTGGCCTGGCCGACGTGCCAGACGGCGATCGTGTAGCCATCGGGGGCAGCCTTCGCGACGCGCGTCATGCCGATCGTGCCACCGGCTCCGCCGACATTTTCAACGACCACGGTTTGACCAAGCGTGCGGCTCATCGATTCAGCGATCAGGCGCGCAACCGTGTCGGTGGGGCCTCCGGCTGCCGCCGGGACGACGAGTGTTATCGGCCGCGTTGGAAAACTTTGCGCTGATGCCGCATTTGGCGCCGCTGCGGTTGCCAGTGCGAACACAGCAAGCAGCAGCGCGCGAATAAAGAAGCCCATTGGATCCCCCCAGTTAAAACGTTCATTTTTTTTAAGGATAAGCTGTTTTCAGGGGCACATGCAAAGTGCGCCGTTGCGTCTTCTGGACGCGGCCGAAAATACGACCGAGAAAACGGCGACTAATATCCGGCGGCGAGCGAGCCGCGCGTGCGCCTGTCGGCCGCACCAACATAACCGTCGGTGGTTATCTCGATGGAGTTCGCGGACGTCTGCGGCGGCGTCGGCACTATCTTGTATCCGCGCTTTACAAGGCCTTCGAGGATCTCGGGACTGATGCCCGGCTCGACGAAAAGCTCGTCAGGTTGCCATTGGTGATGCACGCGTGGCGCGCTGACCGCCTGATCAATCGCCAAATTAAAGTCGACCACATTCACGATGATCTGCAGCACCGTGCTGATGATCCGGCTGCCGCCCGGCGAACCCGTGACCAGAAACGGCTTGCCATCCTTCATCAGGATTGTCGGCGTCATAGACGATAGCGGACGTCTGCCGGGCCCGGGCAGATTGGCGTTGTAGCCGACGAGACCGTAGGCGTTCGCCGTTCCAGGCTTCGACGTGAAATCGTCGAGCTCGTTGTTGAGCAATACGCCGGTGCCTTCGGCGACAAGCCCGAGCCCGTAGGAGAAGTTCAGCGTATAGGTATTCGACACGGCGTTGCCGTCGCGATCGATCACGGAAAAATGCGTCGTGTTCTGACCTTCGAAATCTCCGGGATTCCCGGAACGAATCTCGGTGGACGGCGTGGCACGTGTGCCGATCTGCGCGCGCAGCGCGGCGGCATATTTCTTCGATATCAGCCCGGCGACCGGCATCTTCACGGCATCGGGGTCGCCCATGAATGTCGCGCGATCGGCGTAAGCGCGCTTCATTGCCTCGGCAATGATGTGCAGCGACTCCTCGCGGCTGAGCTTTGCAAGATCGTAGCCTTCGAGGATGTTGAGGATCTCGATCAGATGAACGCCGCCGGAGGAGGGCGGCGGCATCGAAATAATGTCGTAGCCGCGATAGGTCCCCCGGATCGGCTCGCGCAGGATTGCGCGGTAATTTTTCATGTCCTCGGTGGTGATGATCCCGCCGGCCTTGCGTACGGCGGCGACGATCTTTTCCGCGACCGGACCTTCGTAAAATCCTTTCGGCCCGTCGCTGGCGATGGCCCGCAACGTGATCGCAAGGTCGGGCTGCAACAGATCCTGGCCCGGCATCAGCACGGTGCCATCGCTGTTGAGAAAAACCGGCGCGCTCGACTGCCAGCGCGCGATGCGCGGCTGGGCCAACGGCAATGTATCGGCGATGTCGTCGACGATCTCCACTCCGTTGCGGGCGAGCGTGATCGCCGGTTCGATCAGCTCGGCGAGCGATAATTTTCCGGAACCGTATTTTTCGTGTGCCAGCGCCAGACCTGCGACAGTGCCGGGAATGCCGACCGAGAGAGCAGAGTCGCGAGATTTTTTCGGATCGGCTTCGCCGTTCGCGTCGAGAAACATCTTCTCGGTTGCAGCAGCCGGTGCCGTTTCGCGATAGTCGATCGCGGCATCTTCACCCGTCTTGCCGAGGTGAATGACCATGAAGCCGCCGCCACCGATATTGCCGGCGCGCGGGTAAGTCACCGCCAGCGCAAAGCCGACCGCCACCGCCGCGTCGACCGCGTTGCCGCCGCGATCCAGAATTTCAATCCCGATACGGGCAGCGCGCTGTTCCTGCGCCACCACCATGCCGTTGCCGGCGGTGATCGTCTGCGCCGGCGCGATGAGCGAGGGACGCGAGACCGGCGCCACCTGCGCGTGAACGGCGGCGCCGAACAGCAGCGCGATCAGCAAGGTTATGGTGCGACCGAACATCAGGGGCCTTTTGTTGTGATCCCCGTGGTGGGGACTTGGGTACTAATGACCCATCAAAAGCTGCAGAATTTTGACGCGGGTTATCGCGCCTGCCCGTGATAGACCACATTGGGACGCATGTCGGCGGCGGACGCCACGCGGTTCGACATGTTGAAAAAACCCGCCACCGCGGAAATGTCCCAGATGTCGCGGTCGCTGAACCCAACACGCCGCAGCCGCTCGCGGTCGCCTTCCTCCACGCTCCAGGGCGAGGCGGTGAGCTTCACCGCGAAGTCGAGCATCGCACGCTGGCGTTTGCTCAAGCGGGCGACGCGATAATTCATCACGAGATGCTCGCCGAGCAACGGATTGCCGGAATATTGGCGAACGGCCGCGCCATGCGAAGTCAGGCAGTAGTAGCAACGGTTTTGCGAGGACACCGCCACCGCAATCATCTCGCGCTCAAGTTTCGAGAGGCCGGAGTCGCCCAGCATCAGGTCGTTGTACATGGCCGCGAACGTTTCCAGCTTCGCCATGTCGAAGGCGTAAGCAAGCAGCACGTTCGGCACGAAACCGAGTTTCTCCTGGCATTTCTTGAAATACGCAGCCATCGCCGGGGATAGCTTCGCCCCTTCGAGCTTCAGGGCGATGATCGGCGTATCGTCGGGCGTCGCCGGATGCGTCTTGGCCGGATGCGTTTGGCAGGATCGTGCTTGCCTGATGGTGCCTTTGCGGCAGCGCCTTTGCCCCCTTTTATGGTGCGCAGCACAGGCTGATCGTTCGCTGGCTTGGCAACAGCCGCCATGACTGCGGTTTTGGCTGCGGTTTTGGCTGATTTGTTGGGCAATTTATCGGGCATTTTATTGGTCATTTTATTGGTCTTGGGCATTTCCAGTCCTTTGAATTTCAAGAGTGTCCGCTGGAAGACTACATTGTTCCGGGTAGCCGCGATACGACCGGCCCGGCAGCATTTTGTCTTTACCTTCAGAGAGTTAAAGGCCGCGTCTGCGACACTGTCCACCCCCGTCACTGACGCGTCACCAAATGGTGTGTTGCTCTCGACGTTCCCCGGCAGAAGGTGAAAACTTCAAATGCGCCTCGACCGATTCTCCGAAGAAGCACGAGGTTCCATGGCCGTCGAACTTCCCGCCAGCGACGAAGAAAAGGCCGCCCGGAACGTGATCGAACTCGCGGGCGCAGCCTTGGCCCGCCGTCGTCGCGATATCCCGGGCACATTCGTTGCGCAGCTTTACGGACGATGCGTGCCGGAGGACGTCGTGCGCTACGGCGCCGACGACATCGTCGCGCTGGCCGAGCGCGCCTACGATTTTCTGTCGGAGCGCACGCCGGGCACGCCGAAGATTCGTTGCGAGACGGTGCCGCTCACGGCGCCAGGAGGCCGCAAGGCGATTTCGGTGATCGAGATCGTCAATGACGACATGCCGTTCCTGGTCGACTCGGTGATGGGCGAACTTGCGGAACGACGGCTCGACGTGCGCCTCGTTGCGCATCCGATGTTCGGCGTGCGCCGCGACAACGGCAAATTGGTCGCGCTCAGCGCGCCCGATGCGCAAAGCAAGCGCGAGAGTTTCATCCATATCCATCTCGCTTCGGTCGTTGAAGACGCCGCGCGCGAAGAACTCGTGCGCGCGCTCGAGGTCGTGCTCGGTGAAGTGCGCGTGGCCGTGCAGGACTGGAAGACGATGCGCGAGCGTGTCGACGCCATCGTTGCGGACCTGAAGGACAATCCGCCGCCGCTGCCGGTCGGTGAGATCGCGGAAGCCGTTCAATTCCTGCAATGGCTCCTCGCCGACAATTTCACCTTCCTCGGCCTGCGCGACTATCGCGTGGACGGGCAGGCGCTGGAACCGGATTTCAAGAGCGCGCTCGGCATCATGCGCTCGCGCGAATTGCGGGTGCTCAAGCGCGGCAACGAGCTTCTCGAGTTCACGCCGGAGATCATGGCGTTCCTCAAGGAGCCGCGGCCGCTGATCGTCGCCAAGGCGAACATTCATTCGCGCGTGCACCGGCGCGCCTATCTCGACTATATCGGCGTGAAACGCTTCGACGCGTCCGGTACGCTGATCGGCGAGCATCGGATCATCGGACTTTTTACATCGACCGCCTACACGCGCTCCGCGCACAGCATTCCGTACCTGCGCCGCAAGATCGCGGCCGTCGAGGCGCGCGCCGGTTTCGATCCGGGCAGCCATTCCGGCAAGGCGCTGGCGAACGTGCTCGAACACTATCCGCGCGACGAACTGTTCCAGATCGATGACGACACGCTCTACACCTTCGCAACGGCGATCCTGCAGCTCGACGAGCGCCCGCGCGTGCGCGTGCTCGCGCGACACGATCGCTTCGATCGTTTCGTCTCGGTGCTGGTGTTCGTGCCGCGCGAACGTTACGACAGCGATATCCGCGCAAAGATCGGTGCTTATCTGGCGCGCGCCTTCATCGGACGCGTTTCGGCATTCTATCCGTACTTCCCCGGCGAAGGATCGCTGGTGCGCGTGCATTTCATTATCGGCCGGTCCGGCAGCGGCGCACCACCGGACATCGATCGCGCGACGCTCGAACGCGAAGTCTCGGCGATCATCCGCACCTGGACCGACGGGCTTGGCCGTGCGCTCGAACTGCTCAATCCACCGGACAAAGCGCGCGAGATTTTCAATCGCTACCGGGACGCGTTCTCGGAAGGATTCCATGAGGCCTATGCGCCGACGGTTGCGGCCGGCGACATTCGCGTGATCGAGGGACTCTCCGAGCAGAGGCCGCTCGGCGTCGATTTCCACCACCGCCTCGAGGAAGAGCAACGCTCGGTCGGCCTGAAAGTCTGGACTTTCGCGCGGCCCCTGCCGCTGTCGGAGCGCGTGCCCGTGCTGGAAAACATGGGCTTTCGCGTCGTGGACGAGCGGACCTATCACATTGCGCCGCAAGGCGAGGCCGGCGTCTGGCTGCACGACATGCTGCTCGAGCGTGCCGACGGCGGCATGATCGATCTCGACAGCAGCAAGGGGCGACTTGAAGCGGCGTTTCTCATGGTGATGCGGGGCATCGCCGAGAACGACGGTTACAACGCGCTGACGCTGCAGGGCATTCTTGCCTGGCGCGATGTGGCGCTGATCAGGACGATATCGCGCTTCCTGCGCCAGATTCGCGTGCCCTATTCGCAGGATTACATGTGGGCCACGTTGGTGAAACATTCCGGCATTGCCGCCGACGTCGTTGAGCTGTTTCACGCGCGGTTCGATCCGCGTGCCGACGCTGCACGCCGCGCGGAGCAGGGCGCTATCGCTACACGTATCGAGGAAGCGCTGCAGAAGGTGGAAAGCCTGGACGAAGACCGCATCCTGCGTCATTTCGTCAATGCCGTGCAGTCGGCGATCCGCACGAACTTTTTCCAGACGGAGAAGGATGGCCAGCTCAAGCCGGTGATCTCGATCAAGTTCGAGAGTCGCAAGCTCACTGATCTTCCGCTTCCGCGACCGCTTTACGAGATCTTCGTCTATTCGCCGCGCGTCGAAGGCGTGCACATGCGCTTCGGCAAGGTCGCGCGTGGCGGCATTCGCTGGTCCGACCGGCCGCAGGATTTCCGTACGGAAATTCTCGGACTGGTGAAGGCACAGCAGGTCAAGAACGCCGTCATTGTGCCGGTCGGCGCCAAAGGCGGCTTCGTGCCCAAGCTGATGCCGAAGGGCGCATCGCGCGATGTCGTGCAGGCCGAGGGCGTCGCCACGTACAGGACTTTCATCTCGGCGCTGCTCGACATCACCGACAATTTCGGCGCCGACGGCAAGCTCATTCCGCCCGCGAACGTGGTGCGTCATGAAGGCGACGATCCGTACCTCGTGGTCGCAGCGGACAAGGGCACCGCGACGTTTTCGGATATCGCCAATGCGATCTCGGTCGAGCACGACTACTGGCTCGGCGATGCATTCGCATCGGGCGGCTCCGCCGGTTACGACCACAAGGCCATGGGCATTACGGCGCGCGGCGCCTGGGAAGCGGTGAAGCGGCATTTCCGCGAAATGGATGTCGATATCGGCAAGACACCATTCAACGTGGTCGGTGTCGGCGACATGTCGGGCGATGTGTTCGGCAACGGCATGCTGCGCGAGGATACGATCAGACTGCTCGCCGCGTTCGATCACCGGGATATCTTCATCGACCCGGATCCCGATCCGAAGAAAAGCTTTGCCGAGCGCAAGCGGATGTTCGCGCTGCCGCGATCGAGCTGGCAGGACTACGACAAGAGCCTGATTTCCAAAGGCGGAGGCGTTTATCCGCGCGCATCGAAGCAGATCAAGCTGAGCGCGGAAGCGCGCAAGCTTTTCGGTGTTGCCGAATCCGTGACGCCACAAGAGCTGATGAAGGCCATCCTCAAGGCGCCGGCCGATCTTCTGTTCTTCGGCGGCATCGGCACGTATATCCGCGCGTCGAACGAGACCGATGAAGCCGCCGGCGATCGCGCCAACGACGCCATTCGCGTCACGGGCGGCGAGATCCAATGCAAGGTGATAGGCGAGGGCGCCAATCTCGGCATGACCCAGCGCGGGCGCATCGAGGCGGCCCAGCGTGGCGTCAGGCTCAATACCGATGCGATCGATAATTCCGCAGGCGTCAACACGTCCGACGTCGAGGTCAACATCAAGATTGCGCTGAGCGGCCCCGTGCGCGCCGGCAAGCTCACGATGGAGGCGCGCAACGCACTGCTTGCCCAGATGACCGACGAGGTGGCGCAACTTGTTCTGCGCAATAACTATCAACAGACGCTCGCTATTTCCCTCGCGCAGCGCCGCGGCCTTGAAGACCTCGGTTTTCAGCAGCGCCTGATGCAGACGCTCGAGGTGCGCGGCGAGCTCGATCGCGCCGTGGAGTTTCTGCCCGACGAAGTTGTCCTCGCCGAAAGGCGCAAACGCAATCTCGGCCTGACGCGGCCGGAACTCGCTGTTCTGCTCGCTTATGCGAAGCTCTCGCTCTACAGCGAGCTGCTCGACAGTCCGGTGCCCGACGATCCCTATCTCGGTCGCGAACTCGAGCGCTATTTCCCGAAGGAAATGTCGAAGCGTTACCCGGATGCCCTGCACGCACACCGGCTGCGCCGCGAAATCATCGCGACTCAATTGACGAATTCGATGATCAATCGTGGCGGCTCTACTTTGATTGTGCGCATTGCCGATCAGACCGGGGCGTCTTCTCGCTCGATCGCCGCCGCCTTTGCCGCGGTCCGCAACAGCTACGATCTGATCGAGCTCAACAGCCAGATCGATGCCCTCGACAACAAGATATCGGGAAAGGTCCAGCTCAATCTTTACGGAGCCGTGCAGGATCTTCTACTCGACCGGGTGGTCTGGTTTCTGCGCAACGTGGATCTCACGCAGGGGCTCGAGAAGATCATCGGACACTACCGCGAAGGCATCGCGCAGGTCGCAACCGCACTCGACGGTACCTTGTCGAAGTCGGCGACGAATGCGCGTGACGCGCGCGTGGCGGAGCTTGTCAACGCCGGCGTACCCGATGCGCTGGCGCGCCGCATCGGCAGTCTATCCGTACTTAAGGCCGCGCCCGATATCGCGCTGGTGGCGGATCGCGCCGGCAAGCCGGTGACCGAAGTGGCCGCGACCTATTTTGCGACCGAGGCATTCTTCCAGCTCGATCGCGTCACCAATGCGGTGCCGAATATCGTCGTGTCCGACTATTTCGATCGACTGGCGCTCGATCGCGCCCTCGATTCGATCGGCGACGCCGAACGCCGGCTGACCGCCGCCATGGTCGGCAACGGCCATGCCGGGGCCGGCGCGGTGGAGGAATGGGTTCGTCCGCGCCAGGCCGAAGTCGAGCGCATCCGCTCGGCGATCCATGAAATCGCGGGTTCGGGCCTCACGCTGTCCAAGCTGTCGGTCGCGGCGAGCTTGCTGGGCGATCTGGCGAAAGATTGATCCGCCGCGCTGGCAGGCTAGTGCCTGAAATGACGCGTGCCGGTGAACACCATCGCGATGTTGTGGGCGTCGGCAGCGGCGATGACCTCATCATCGCGCATTGATCCGCCCGGCTGGATGACCGCCGTTGCGCCGGCTTCGATCGCCACCAAAAGCCCGTCGGGAAATGGGAAAAAGGCGTCCGACGCGACCACCGAACCTTTGGTCAGTGGCGCGGCAAGCTTGAGTTCCTTTGCGGCGTCCTCAGCCTTTCTCGCAGCGATACGCGCGGCGTCGACGCGGCTCATTTGTCCAGCGCCTATGCCGACCGTTGCACGGCCTTTCGCGTAGACGATCGTGTTCGATTTGACATGCTTGGCGACGCGGAACGCAAAACGCAGATCGGCAAGCTCGGCTTCGCTCGGCGCACGTTTGGTGACGGTTTTGAGCTGCATCTCCTCGACGACCGCGTTGTCGCGCGACTGCACCAGCAATCCGCCGGCGACGGATTTCACGGTCAGGCCTTTGGCGCTTGCATCGGGCAGACCGCCGGCGACGAGCAGGCGCAGATTTTTCTTCGCCGCGACGATCTTGATCGCTTCGTCGGTGGCCTCCGGCGCGATGATCACCTCGGTGAAAATATCGGTGATGGCTTTTGCAGCCTCGGCGTCGAGCTTGCGATTGAGCGCGACAATTCCGCCGAAGGCAGACGTCGTGTCGCAGGCGAGCGCCTTGCGATAGGCCTCGAGCAGAGTGTCCGCTTCTGCAACGCCGCATGGATTGGCATGTTTGACGATAACGCAGGCCGCCGTGCGCTTCGGATCGAATTCCGCGACGCATTCGTAGGCAGCGTCGGTGTCGTTGATGTTGTTGTAGGAAAGCTGCTTGCCCTGCAACTGTCGCGCAGTCGTCACACCAAAGCGTTCTCCGGGCGAGCGATAGAACGCCGCGCTCTGATGCGGGTTCTCGCCATAGCGCAGCGCCTCGATCAGTTTTCCGCCGAAGGCGCGATAGTCCGGGGCGTCGTCGTGCAGAGTGTCCGCGAACCAGTTCGAGATCGCGGCATCGTAAGCCGCAGTCCGCGCATAGGCTTTCGCCGCCAGTTTTTTCCTCAGCTCCAGTGAAACCATGCCGCTGTGGCCCGCCATTTCGCCAAGTACTTTTTCGTAGTCGGACGGATCGACAACCACAGTCACGTCCATGTGGTTTTTGGCGGCGGCGCGGATCATTGCCGGGCCGCCGATGTCGATGTTCTCGATGCAATCGTCGTACGAAGCGCCTTTGGCGACCGTGGCTTCGAACGGATAGAGGTTCACAACCAAGAGATCGATCGGCTTGATGTGGTGCTCTTCCATCGCGGCGAGGTGCTCTTTGTTCCCGCGGATCGCGAGCAGTCCGCCATGCACCTTCGGATGCAGCGTCTTGACGCGCCCGTCCATCATTTCGGGCGAGCCGGTGAGTTCGGCGACATCGATCACCGTGAGTCCGGCTTCGCTGAGCGCCTTTGCCGTGCCGCCGGTCGAAACCAGCTCAACATCGAAGAGAGCGAGCTCCCGGGCAAACGGGATCAGTCCGGCCTTGTCGGAGACCGACAGCAGGGCTCTCGTGATGCGACGTGGATGGCTACTCATGACGCACGAGCTAGCACATCAGGCGGGCGAAAGTGTATTCGCGACCGTGACCCTTCACCGGGCATCCACAGCCATCATTTAAAGTGGCAGTTCTGGCTCCTGCGCCCGGTCGGGGCGGGCCCCTGGTGCGGCCGGCGGCGTGTGACGGAAGCTCCAGCGCACAGCCGACGTTTGGCCCACGCGTCCGTAGATCACAATCTGTACGGTTCGTCGCGGGCCGTCGTTGCCGGCCAGGAATACGCTTTCCTCAAGCTCGACTGCGTCGGCCAGGGTCGCGAAAGTCCACAGGTCGCGGTCGTGCAGCAGAAGTATCACGCCTCGTCCATCGGCCAGCCGGCTTGCCTTGATCGCGGGGTGCAGATGGAAGCGGATCGCGAACTCGTCAGGGGCATTCGCGGGAAGGGGCTGGCCGCCGGGCCCGGTAAAAGTGTCCTCGCCGTCGAGCGCGCTGCCGTCGGGGGTAAGCCTGATGGCGCGCGTGTGCACGACGCCGCAATCGCTGACGTACCCATCATGCGACGCACGCAACGTCGGTGTGCCGGATTCTCTCTCGATGCGCACGTCGCGAGGGCCGGAAATGATGGGCGTGCCCCCGAACAATTGTCGGATTGAAAGCGATTCAAGGAAGCGGCACGAAGATCGATCGTTGAGTGTAACCGTTGAATGAGCCGGCGTGGCCCGCGCGACCTGCCGCCAGTTCTCTTTGTTCACGGCGGGCAAACCGCAATTGACGACCAGCCGGTGCTGTTTCCACGACAGCTCGAATGACAGGCAGCCGGCGTGAGCTTCCTGGCTCATTTCCATCGGCGGCGGAGGTCCCGTGTCCATCAGTAGCGCCGTCGGCCCGGCATCGACGCGCTGGTAGCCGGAGTGCGGCGCATTCGAGACGGGCGTTCCGCGCGCATCGTCATAGGCGAGCACCGTGGCGAGAAGGTCGACCGGCGTCGGTCCCATTCCGTTGAACTGCGCGAAGTTCCCGTCGCCGTGCCGAAAGAAGCGCAGCATCGGCATGGTGCGATCGATCGCGTTGTTCAGCGCTTGCGGAGGTTGCAGTTGCCGCGCGGAAAACAATTGCCGCAGCGGCAACAGATCGGCAAGCAATTCGATCAGCGCGCTCGGATTGCGGCTCGCATGTCCGCCGTCGGGCAAGACCTGCTTGCGCAGTTCTTCGATGAGACGACGCACATTGCCGCGCAGATAGCCGGACTGTCCCTGCATGCAGAGCGTTGCGTAGTTGAGTGCAATGATCGCCTGCAGGCGCGGCAATCCTTCGCGCGAATCGTTGATGTTGTGGCGCAGGTAACGCACCTGACGCGACAGGCTGCGGATGAATTGCCGGTAAAATCGTGCGTCCGCATCCTGCAGCACAAAAGGCGCCTGGCTGAGCCAGCAGATTATGCGGCGTGACAGGATGTCGACGCGCCAGCCGGTCGAGTGGCCGCCGCCCTGTACATTGATCCATTCGTCGATCAACGAGCGGGCATTGGACCGTGTAATGGCTGAGTCCGCGGCGCGAAGGTGTCGCAGCCAGACAAAGCTGAGCAAGGTGACCGCCCACTCATCCGAAGGCGGCGTCATCTCAAAGGGGGACCTGCGGTCGCTGATCACCACCTTGCCGGCGAAGGCGAAACGGCCGGCGTAAATCTCGCTGGCGCGCGTTGCGTCAGCGGTGCGCAAGTCTTGCGGCGCGATCAACAGGCGGTCGGTTTTGGTCGAGGCAAATCGCCAACGAAACAGGGGATGCGAGTTGAGTCCGCCAACAACGCTGTGAAATGCACGGCGCCCGATGAGCACGGAGAGCCTGGCCCGCTCCGCGACCGAAACCCGCATCGTCAAGCGTTTGTCTCCTGTCGCACGTGCGAATCCGCACGCACGAACCACACGATAGCGAAGGGCCTGTAAAGGGCCAATACGCATCAGAACCGCCGATCAAACCCCGCGTCGTGTTAGCCGTGCGGCATAGAAGCCGTCGAGTCCAGCCCAGCGCGGGTCGGCATCGGGCAATTGCTGCGGTAACGTGCGCAGATCGCCGTCGGTGGTAATGAATTCACCGTGGCCGAACACCTCCTGTGCCGAAATGGGACTTCGCATCACGCGGGGATCGCGCGCTAGCAGCGTTTCGATCTGATTTTGACCCTCCTCCGGCTCCAGTGAGCAGACGCAGTATACGAACGTCCCTCCCGGTTTTGTCAGCTCGACCGCACGATCGATCAGCCGTTGCTGCAGGGATGTGAGCACCGGAAGGTCCGCTTCATTCTTGAGCCAAGGGATGTCGGGATGGCGGCGGATAGTGCCGGTGGCCGAACACGGCGCGTCGAGCAACACACCGTCAAACGGGCCGGCTTGCCAATCCAGTGCGTCGGCCGCGACGGTTTCGGCGGCGAGGGAGAGCCGCGCTAGATTCTCCCGCATGCGGTTGAGCCGCGCGGGCGATCGGTCGATGGCGCTGACCTTTGCGCCGGCCAGCGCGAGTTGCGCAGTCTTGCCGCCGGGCGCTGCGCACAGTTCGGCGATGCTTTTCCCCTGGATGTCGCCGAGTGCTCGGACCGGCAGTGCAGCGGCCGCATCCTGCACCCACCATGCGCCTTCGGAAAATCCCGGCAGCAGCGAGATCGCACCATGGGCCAATGTGCGCACTGTGCCGGTCGGCAATACGCGTCCGCGCAATCGCTCGGCCCAGGATTTGGCGTCTTGCTTTACCGTGAGATCGAGCGCGGGCTCGTGTCCGTTGGCGGTGGCGATCGCACGCGCGATGTCGGGGCCGTAGATTTTCTTCCAACGTTTGAGCAGCCAATCAGGCGTATCGCGTGCGCTGCCGTCAATTGCCTTTGTCGCGGCGGCTTGCGTGACCCGTCGCAGCACGGCGTTGACGAGGCCCGCGTAACGCGCTGCCCGTCGGTCGGCTTGCGCGAGCCGGACCGACAGATCGACCGCCGCGTGGTCGGGAACCTCAAGCCAGAGAATCTGCGCAGCACCAAGCAACAAGATGGTTTCGACCCGGGGAGCTTCGGAAGGAAAGCCCTTGTCGAGAAATCCGCCAAGTAGATGCCGCAAAGTGCCGAGCCGCCGCAGCACGGTTGCGGTGAGCCGGCGCATCAGGGCGCGATCGCGTTCGGCAAGTCCAGCGAGTCCCGGATGTGCGTTCTTGCCCGAGAGAAGTTCGTCGAGTGCAGTTCGCCGCCGCAGAACGCCGTCGAGGATATCGGCGGCAATTCGTCGAGCGGCGAGGCCGGGAACTTCCGGCTGCGGGGAAGTGCGCGGACGCGCCATACCCGGATAGTTGCAGAAAAATTGTGTCCGCGCCGCGAACGGTCCCGAAAATATCGCTGTAACTCACAGGTTCAGGTCGTTTCGCGCCCCGTTATTTCGGTTTGCGCCCGCTTTCGGCCACCCTCAAGCCCCCGCTTTTGCCGTCTTTTTGTTCTGCCGGTTGCTGACGAGGTCATCCACCACGGCCGGATCGGCCAAGGTCGAGGTGTCGCCGAGGTTGCCATATTCGTCTTCGGCAATCTTGCGCAGGATTCGTCGCATGATCTTGCCTGAGCGGGTTTTTGGCAGGCCCGGCGCGAACTGGATCAGATCCGGCGAGGCGATCGGTCCGATCTCCTTGCGCACCCAGCCCACCAATTCCTTGCGAAGGTCTTCGGTTGGCTTTTCGCCGACCATCAAGGTGACATAGGCATAGATGCCCTGACCCTTGATGTCGTGCGGATACCCGACGACGGCGGCTTCCGAAACTTTCGGATGCGCAACGAGCGCGCTCTCGACTTCGGCGGTTCCGAGCCGATGTCCGGCGACGTTGATGACATCGTCCACGCGGCCGGTGATCCAGTAATAGCCGTCCTCGTCGCGACGGCAGCCGTCACCCGTGAAATATTTGCCGGGGTAGGTTTTGAAATACGTATCGATGAAGCGCTGGTGGTCGCCGTAGACCGTGCGCATCTGTCCGGGCCATGAGTTGACGATGCAGAGATTGCCGCTCGTTGCGCCGCTCTGAACCTTGCCTTCGGCGTCGACGATTTCCGGCTGCACACCGAAGAACGGTCGTGTTGCAGAACCTGGCTTGAGTTTCGTTGCACCGGGCAGCGGTGTGATGAGGATGCCGCCGGTTTCGGTCTGCCACCAGGTGTCGACAATCGGACAGCGATCGTCGCCGACCACATGGTAGTACCACTCCCAGGCTTCGGGATTTATCGGTTCACCAACGGTGCCGAGCAGGCGCAGCGACTTGCGCGACGTCTTTTTCACCGGATCATTGCCACCCTGCATCAGGGCGCGGATGGCGGTCGGCGCCGTGTAGATAATGTTGACCTTGTGTTTGTCGCAGACCTCCCAGAACCGGGAGTTGGTCGGATAATTGGGCACGCCTTCGAACATCATCGAAATAGCGCCGTTTGATAGCGGACCGTAGAGGATATAGCTGTGTCCGGTAACCCAACCGACGTCCGCGGTGCACCAATAGATGTCGCCATCGTGATAGTCGAACACGTATTGATGCGTCATCGACACGTAGACGAGATATCCACCCGAGGTGTGCAGCACGCCTTTAGGTTTACCCGTTGACCCCGATGTGTAGAGAATGAAAAGCGGATCTTCCGCATTCATTTCCTCGCAAGGACAGTCAGCGCCCACAGTCTTCGCAATCTCGTCGTAATAAATGTCGCGACCAGACTTCATGGTCACCGGCGCATTGGTCCGCTTGACAACGATCACGGAGCTCACGCCGGCAACCTTGTCGCAGGCTGCGTCGACGTTCGCTTTCAGCGGGATCTTGCGGCCACCGCGGACGCCCTCATCGGCGGTAACAACCACACTCGATTTGCAGTCCTCGATGCGTCCGGCAAGGGAGTTGGGCGAGAAGCCGCCGAACACGACCGAGTGGACGGCGCCGATGCGGGCGCACGCAAGCATGGAAATAGCCGCCTCGGGAATCATCGGCAGGTAAATGGTGACGCGATCGCCTTTCTTGACGCCGCGCGATTTCAGAACATTGGCAAAGCGGCACACCTCGGCGTGCAGCTGCTTGTAGGTGAGCTTTTTGTCGTCCTTCGGATCGTCGCCCTCCCACAGGATGGCCGTCTGGTCACCACGCTTGGCAAGATGGCGGTCAACGCAGTTGTGACAGACGTTCAGCGTGCCATCCTCGAACCATTTGATCGACACATTGCTGGGATCATAGGAGGTGTTCTTGATTTTTCTGAACGGCTTGATCCAGTCGATGCGCTTGGCCTGCTCGCCCCAGAAACCATTCGGATCCTTGACCGAGCGCGCATACATTTCCTCGTATTTGCCGTGATCCACGTAGGCGCGTTTCTGCCAATCGGCCGGTACATCGTAGATCTTTTCCGACATAGAACTTCCTCCCGGCCCTGCCATTACGCGGAGGGCGCTTATTTGTTTCCGCTTTCTGGACGTATTATGCGACGGTGATCGCGCGACCGACAAGGCGCGGATTGACCCTACTTTCGCGGTATTCCGTGGCCCTTACGGACCCCACCAGCCGACAATGGCGCCGATGATTACAAAGGCGCCGAGCCAGGCCACGCTGTCGATGACCGTGAGCATCACGCGACGGCCCTGAAAAGCGTTGTTGGTCGCGATCGTGGTCAGTACAAATCCGAACCAGCAGAAGACAGCCGAGATAATGCCGGCGCGTAGCGTGAACACATTCAAGTGCAGGAGGATGCCGTAAAGCACCCAGGCGATGATGATTTCGCTGATGAATACAATGACAAACGGGGCGCCCTTGGCGAAGCCCGATTTGGTTTCCTGCTCGGCTTTGCATTGTTCGAGGGTTTTGCCTTGCGCAGCCATCCAGGGTTTGCTGAGTGCCGTGTAGTAGGCACCGCCGAAAATCCAGGCAGCGACGGCAGCGATCAGGATCGAAACGAGATTGGCGTGCGAAAAGCCCATTGCCACCTCCCTATTTCAGGCCACCCATTTTGCAAACGAATTTCCACTCGGTGTCGGTCACCGGTTGCACCGACAGACGTGCGTATTTGACGAGCGCCATGTTCTTGAGCTTCGGCTCCGCCTTTATGCTTGCGAGCGTAACGGGTTTCGGCAGAGGCTTGTCGGCGACGGTCGTGACGGCGACCCATGGTTCGCCTTTTCCGGCGGTGGGGTCGGCAAACGATTCACGGATCACCTCACCAACGCCCACAATCTGCTTCTCTTCACCGGTGTGGTAGAAAAAGAACCTGTCGCCCTTTTTCATCTCCTTGAGATGCCGGCGTGCCGTGAAATTACGCACGCCGGTCCAGGCTTCTCCCTTCGCGCCGCGCTTGAGTTGGTCGTCCCACGAATATTCGTCGGGTTCGGTCTTGAGCAACCAGTAGGCCATGGCTTTCATTCCGGTTTGAGCGGGCGTGCAAGCAAGGACTCGATCGCGTCATCGACGCTCATTTTTCCAGACAGGACTGCGGCGACGGCGCCGGCGATCGGCATTTCCACGTTTCTTTCGCGCGCCATCTCCAGCAACACAGGCGCGGTGAAAACGCCCTCCGCCAACTTACCATGCGCAGCGGTGTCCGGCTTCTCGCCTTTGCCCAACGCGACCCCGCAGGAGAAGTTTCGCGACTGTGGTGTTCCACAGGTAAGAATAAGATCGCCAAGGCCGGACAGGCCCATCATGGTTTCAGTCTTTGCACCGCAGGCTTTTCCGAAGCGAACCAGCTCGGTAAAGCCGCGCGTGGTCAAAGCCGCAAGCGCGCTCGCGCCAAGCGCTTTGCCGGTGACGATGCCCGCGGCAATGGCAAGAACATTTTTTGTCGCGCCGCCCAGTTCTACGCCGCGTACATCGGTTGAATGGTAAGGACGGAAGGTCCCGGCGTTCAATGCATGTGCCAGCTCGAGAGCGACTTTTCCGTCGCTCGCTGCGACGGTGACCGCCGTCGGCAATCCGCGCGCGACGTCGGCGGCGAAACTCGGTCCCGACAGGATTGCCGGCAGAGAGTGCGGCGCGCACTCGGCAATGATCTCGGTCATGAATTTGTGCGTGCCGTGCTCGATGCCTTTTGCGCAGGCAATCAGCGGTGTGTTTTTTGACAGTGACGGTGCCAGCAAAGTGATCACCGATCGCATGGCCTGCGCCGGCACCACGACGAGAATCGCCTCGCTGCCGGCTGTCTCGCCGAGCTCGCGCGTAACCTTGATGGTTTCGTTCAGCTTCACGCCAGGCAGGAAGCGGCTCTCACGCTTCTGTACGAGGTAGGCGGCATTGTCCGCTTCGTGCTCCCATAGAACGACGTCTCGTCCAGCACGTGCGCATGTAAGTGCCAGTGCCGTTCCCCAGGCGCCTCCACCGAGCACCGCGATCCGTTGAATGGTCATGCGTTGCCGCCGTCCAACTATTTGTATGCCGCAGTGCGCCGCAGTGCACCTTCGGCGGCGGCGATTTCGTCGAGCGGCCAGCGCGCGCGGGGCGCGGTATCGAGGGAATCGGTCAGGCCGAGCGCCAGCCGCTCGCAGCCGGCCCAGGCGATCATGGCACCATTGTCGGTGCAAAGCTCGGGCGGGGGCGCTACCAAAGTTGCGCCGACCTCGAAGGCAAGCCGGTTGAGCACCTTTCGGATCGCCTGATTTGCGGCAACACCTCCGGCAGCAACCAGCGCAGTCGGTGCTCCGAAGCGTGCACGGAACAGCGTCAGGCCGACCCGCAGCCTGTCGAAGACCACGTCGACAATCGCTTGCTGAAATCCCGCGCAAAGGTCAGCGACATCTTGATCACTGAGCGGAGCGATTTTTTCCGCTTCCAGCCGCAGCGCAGTCTTCAGTCCCGACAGCGAAAAATCGGCGTCCTTGCGGCCATGCATCGGCCGCGGCAAACGGAAACGCGCTGCATCGCCATTGGCAGCCTCTTTCTCGACTTGCGGTCCGCCCGGATAGCCGAGGCCGAGCAGCTTGGCGGTCTTGTCGAAAGCCTCGCCGATCGCATCATCTTGCGTCGTGCCAAGCCGAACGTAGTCGCCCACGCCACGTACAGCCACGATCTGGGTGTGACCACCGGAAGCGAGGAACAGACAATACGGAAATGCCGTGCCGTTCGTCAGCCGCGCCGTCAACGCGTGCGCTTCGAGGTGATTGACGGCGATCAAAGGTTTGTTTTTGACAAGCGCGATCGCCTTGGCGGTGGTCAGGCCGACGATCACTCCGCCGATGAGCCCGGGCCCGGCGGCGGCGGCAACGCCATCGATTGCATCATAGTTACGGCCGGCCTGCGCCATGGCGTCGGCTATCACGAGATCAAGCGCTTCCACGTGGGCGCGCGCCGCAATCTCGGGCACCACTCCGCCGAACGTCGCGTGCTCGCTGACCTGCGACAACACGACGTTGGAAAGGATTCTGCCGCGGCCATCCTCCAATCGTTCAACGACCGCCGCCGCGGTCTCGTCGCACGTCGTCTCGATGCCGAGGACGATCATCAAATCCCTCATTTCCTTGCCCGGTCGGGCGAGGTGACGGCAGCCGAAATAATAGCTAGTCCTGACCGCTGGGCCGACCCCCGGTTCGCCTAGCATCGCGAGGTTATATGGCGCAATCCACAGCCTCCCTGCGCATCGGTACGCGCGGCAGCCCGCTCGCCCTGGTCCAGGCGCGCGCGGTGCGGGCGCGACTGGCCGCCGCGATGGGTATGGGAGAGGAAGGGATTGAACTCGTGGTCATCCGGACGACCGGCGATATCATTCAGGATCGGTCGTTGGCGGAAGAGGGCGGCAAGGGCCTGTTCACGAAAGAGATTGAGGAGGCATTGCTGGCCGGTCGCGTCGACCTTGCGGTGCATTCGGCGAAAGACATGCCGACGATGCTGCCGGGCGGACTGATATTGGCGGCGTGTCTCGAGCGTGAGGATCCGCGCGATGTGTTCATCAGCCGCAAGGCGCGCTCGCTCGCCGAACTGACGAAAGGCGCGAGCATTGGCACCACATCGCCGCGCCGGCAGGCGATCGCCAAGCGTGCGCGACCGGATCTGCGTGTGACGCCGCTGCGCGGCAATGTCGAGACGAGGTTGCGCAAGCTCGACGCGGGAGATGTCGATGCCACGCTTCTCGCGCTTGCCGGGCTCAAACGCCTTGGGCTGACCAAGCACGCCACCCACATCATGAGTGCCGACGAATTTCTTCCGGCCGTTGCGCAAGGCGCGATCGGCATTGAGACGCGTGAGGACAATAAACGCGTTCGCGACATCCTCGCGGGTATCGACCACGCCGATACATCGACAGCCGTTGCTTGCGAAAGATTTTTTCTTGCGGCGCTCGACGGCTCCTGCAAGACTCCGATTGCGGGTCACGCAACGATTGCCGGTGATGCAGTGCAATTTCGCGGAATGATCGCCCGGCCGGATGGGAGCGCTGTGCACGACATCGCCGGCACCGGGCATCGCAAAGATGCGAAGACCATCGGCGCCGAGGCAGGACGCGAGCTCAAGCATCGCGCCGGCCCCGGATTTTTTGATTGACCCATGCGTGTCGTCGTGACTCGCCCACAGGCTGACGCCGAACGTACCGCGACCGCACTGCGGGCGCGCGGCCACGACGTGCTGGTGACGCCACTGATGCGCGTAGAACCGATTGCGGTCGATCTCGGTGAACAATGGAGCGCGCTCGCAATCACCAGCGCGAACGCGCCAAATGCGATTGCTCGCAATCCGGCGCGTGACACGCTGATTAAGCTCCCACTGCTTGCCGTCGGGAGGCGGAGTGCGGAGGCGGCACGACAAGCCGGGTTCGCGGACGTCACGTCGGCGAATGGCGATGTGCGTGAACTCGTCCGGCTGATTGCGGCGAGCCGGCGCGAGGTTGAAGCGCCCGTGCTCTACCTCGCCGGAGAAGATCGTGCGAGCGATCTGGTTGCCGAACTGGCGGCACGGGGGATCGCCGTTGAAATGCGCGTAGTGTACCGCGCTGTCAGAATGCCACTGCCGGAGTCGCTGATCGAAGCGCTTAAAAGCAACGAAGTCGATGCCGTAGTGCATTTTTCGCGTCGAAGCGCAGAAAACTATGTTGCGGGGGCAAAGAGGGCCGGCGTCGTCGGACCGGCTCTTGGAGTGCGCCATCTTTGCCTGTCGGCGCAAGTCGCCGAACCCCTCGCCGGCGCCAGCCACATTACGGTTGCTGCCAGGCCGGACGAAGCAGCGCTGATCGAGTTGTTGTCGGCCGGGGAAGGGTGATTGCTGGCACACATGCATTATTTGCGTTATTTCCTGCCTCGGGGTTGAGCCGATTCGCCGAGGAAAACGGGTATGGCCGATAAGCCAACGACACCGAACCCCGCTGGAGGCGGCCGCCGCAAGCGCACGGCGCCGACCATCGATCTGACCGCGACCGAAGTATCGACGACGTCTCAGGCGCCTAATGCTGAAACGGGCAAAAAGCCTGATCAAGCCTCGCACGCACGTTCTGCTGAAACCGAGCCTAAAGCTCCTCGCGAGCCAGATGCCGCAGGAACCGGCAATGCGTCCCCACAAGGCGGAGCAGCGCTGTGGCAAATGCTGGCCGCGGGCTGTGCGGGCGCGGCGATCATGACAGGAGCGCTCCTCGTTCTTTGGGTCGGTGGTTTCTTGCCGGTCCGCAACGGGGAGACGGCTCGCACGGATTCGACGGCGACCGCAGCACTCAACGACCGCCTTGCAAGAATTGAGGCAGCGGCCGCGCGACCGCAAGCACCCGATCCGAGCGTATCGGAAAGGCTGTCTGCAGCCGACAGCGCAATGAAGTCGCTTGGCATCGCGCTGACAGCGCTCACCAGGCGCCACGACGAAACCGCTGCCGGAGCGGCGGAAGCCCGCGCCCGTGCGGACGCGGCCGAGAAAGCCGTTACGCAAATGCGTGCCAGTATCCAGGATGTCACGAAAAATAGTTCGGGAGGCCTGTCGCCCGCCGAAGTCGACATCGTCCAAAAACGCATTGCCGCGCTTGAGCAAACGGCCAAAGCGCAGCCGGCCGACAGCCCGGCGCGGCTTGCATTGAGCACAACCGCGTTACGCGATGCGGTCTTGAGTGGCGTGCCATTTGTTACGGAACTCGAGGAAGTGAAGGCTCTCGGAGCCGATGAAAAAGTTTTGGCGCCGTTGACGCCGTTTGCAAAAAACGGCGCGCCGACAAATGCGGCGCTGGCGCAAGAACTGCGGGCGCTGATTCCGGCGCTGATGAAATCTTCCGCGGCACAGGCTCCGACCGGTTTTCTGGAGCGGCTGGAAGCGAACGCCGGCAAGCTTGTGCGCATCCGTCCCGTCGATGCGCCGGCAGGCGACGATGCATCCGCCGTGCTGGCACGCGTCGAGATTGAAGCGGCGCATGCCGCGATCGACGACGCCATTGTCGACCTCGGCAAGCTCGATGCTGCGGCGCGCGCGCCGGCGCAGGAGTGGATTACAAAAGCTCAGGCCCGGCAGGCCGCGTTCGCCGCTGCGCGTCAGATCGCGAGCGAAGCTACCCACGCACTTGGCAAGCGGTGAAGCCGGGATGATCCGTATCATTCTTTTCCTCGCGTCGCTCGCGGTCATCGCCGCCGGCGTTGGCTGGATCGCCGATCGCCCGGGAGAGGTTTCCATTGTCTGGATGGGTCATCGCCTTGAAACCTCGCTGATGGTGGCTTTCTTTGCCGTCGTTGCGCTGGTGGTTGTGCTGATGCTGGGCTGGTGGATCATCAGCGGCGTTTTGCATTCGCCTGAATACGCATCTCTGTTTTTCAAGCACCGTCGCGCAGCCAAAGGTTATCTTGCGGTCACACGCGGCTTGATCGCCATTGGCTCCGGCGATTTGAGGGTCGCGCGAAAATCGGCCGAAGAGGCCGCGCGCCTGTCACCGCGCGACCCATTGGCATTGCTGCTGAGCGCGCAGTCGGCGCAATTGTCCGGCGACCGAAGCGGCGCGGAACGCGCCTTTCGAGCGATGACCACGCGCGACGACACCCGCGCCTTGGGACTTCGAGGACTTTATATCGAAGCGCAACGACGCAACGATCTGGAGGCAGCGCGGCGTGCAGCCGAAGAAGCAGCCAAGCTGCGGCCGCCAGTTGCCTGGGCGGGCCAGGCCGTCCTCGAATATCGCTGCGCGGCCTCCGACTGGGCCGGCGCACTCGATGCGCTCGATCATATGAAGGGTGCGCTCGCAAAGCCCGACTACCGGCGCAAGCGCGCGGTCCTGCTCGCCGCCCGCGCGCAGGCGCTCGAGGATACCGATCGTGACTCGTCACGCGCGTTGGTGCTTGAGTCGGTCAAGCTCGCACCGGATCTGGTACCGGCGGCGGCGCTGGCAGGTCGGCGACTCGCGGAGGCCGGCGACACGCGCAAGGCACGAAAAATTCTGGAAGCGGCCTGGGCGATCAATCCGCACCCCGATCTCGCGGAGAGTTACGCCGATCTGCGGCTCGGCGACAGCGCGCGTGAGCGGCTTGCCCGGATGCAAAAGCTTGCCGGCAAAGTACCCGGCCAACTCGAAGGCGCATTGGCGGTCGCCCGTGCCGCGCTTGGCGCGCGCGAGTTTGCAACGGCTCGCGCCGCGCTCGCGCCACATCTATCGGCGCCAACCCGCCGCGTTGCGACGCTGATGGCGGAAATCGAGGAAACCGAACATGGCGACGAGGGGCGCGTGCGTGAATGGATCATGCGCGCCATGCGTGCGTCCGGCGATCCAGTCTGGACTGCGGATGGCGTCGTATCCGATCGCTGGCTGCCCGTCTCACCGAATGGACGGCTCGACGGGTTCGAATGGAAGGTTCCACTCGCGGAAATCGGCTTCACACGTCCGGTTATCGAAGTTTCGCCGCCGGCTACCGAATCAATCCCGATTACCCCGCCGGAGTCGAAGGCTGAGCTACCGGAGCCACCGCCCGAAAGGCCGCGCAAAATCGCGAAGCCCAAGCCGTCAGCGAAATCCAAGCCGGTTGAGCCTGTTATCCCACTGGTGCACGCACCGGACGATCCAGGCCTTGACTCAGGCCTCGACCGCGATCCCGTGCCTGAAACTTCGACAGCTCCAGCCAGCGATGCATGGCAGCGCCTGCGCCAATTGTTCCGCTAGGCGCAAAAACGACGAATAAGCCCGTATTGCTTGCCAACCGGGGCCTGCGCCGATATCAGTGGCGCGGTTTCAGCCGGCGTAGCTCAGCGGTAGAGCATCCGCTTCGTAAGCGGGTGGTCGGGGGTTCAAATCCCTCCGCCGGCACCAGCTTCGATCGCTCAATCCGGCTGCCACAACCCTGTTGTAAGTCATGCACAGGGCCCGAACGCTGGCCTTCATTCAATTGCTTGATATAGCGCTATAATTTATGATCGCTCCCCGAGGGCTAGTTGGGGGCGTGAGGACCGACTCGACGAATAAGACCTGTCATTCTCCCGCGCCAATAACGTAAGATTGGGCAATACGGTAGAGTCGTACTATGGCCAAACCTGCTGTCATTCTCGTAGGTGCTGATAAAGGCGGCGTCGGCAAGACGACGGTCGCGCGCACCTTGATCGATTATTTCGGCGCCCATCAAACCTCGATTCGCGCCTTCGACACGGAGTGGCCGCGCGGAACGCTCAAGCGATTTCATCCCGAACTGACCGAAGTCGTGGACGTGACCTCGGTCCCCGATCAGATGAAAATTTTCGACACCCTCGGCAGCGCTGACGCGAAGGTGACGGTGATCGACGTCCGCGCCGGGTTGCTTTCTCCAACTTTGCAAGCGCTGACCGACATCGGATTTCTGGAGTCCGCCAAGAAGGGTCAGATTACTTTCGCGGTCTTTCATATCCTTGGACCGTCGATCGCTTCGCTCGAGGAGATCGCCGAAACAGCGCGGGTCATGGGCGACGCCAATTACTTCCTTGTCAAGAACTTCATCAATAACACCACGTTCTTCGACTGGGACCCGGCGACCTACAATTCGTACTTCAAACGGATCAAGGGCGCCGAAGAAATCACCATTCCGAAACTGAACGAGATGGCGTACGAACAGGTGGAGGTGGCCAGCGTGCCGTTCGTCTCGTTTGTCGGCAACAAGGGCACCAAGAACGAAGCCTCGAATTATTCCTTTGTTCTGCGCGGCTATGTTCGCCACTGGCTTGGCAATGTCTGGGGTGAGTACGATCGCGTTAAGCTGGTCGACCTTGTGGCGCCGAAGATGGAAAGCAACGTCCGTCAGGCTGCCGGTTAGCCCTTTCTCGAATGCGCCGAATGAGCGACGGCGTCCGGTCCGGTGATGTCATTCCGCAGCTCCATCACCATTATCGCATCACCCCGCCCCCGCGTCGGCAAGACATTGTTGGCACGACTCCTTGCTGATTTTCATCGCCAGGAAGGCCGCGCTGTCGCGACGTTCGATCTCAATGCCGGCGATAAAACCCTCGCGCACTTTCTGCCGGAGCAGACCACGATCGCGTCGATTCGGGACATCAACGGCCAGATCGCGCTGTTCGATAGTCTTCTCGCCGACGAAAATATAACGAAGGTCGTTGACCTTGGTCACGAATCCTTCGAATCATTCTTTGCTGTGACGCATCAGATCGGCTTCGTCGAAGAGGCCCGGAGCCGGTCCATCGCGGTGGCGATCCTTTTCACGATGACGCCCGACAAGACATCAGTCGAAGCCTATCGCAGCCTGCGCGCCCGGTTCTCGCATGCGACACTCGCGCCGGTTCACAATGAAATGCTTGGACCCGCGCAGCACCGGGACAAATATCCGCTGGCGAGCGGCAGCCCATTGGTGCGGATACCGGTCCTTGCGCCGGGCTTGCGCAGATACATTGAGATGCCGCCGTTCTCATTTGCCGACTCGCAATTGGCCGACGCGGTCGGCATACCCATCAGCGCGCATGCCGAAATTCAGCGTTGGTTACGCCGGATTTTTCTGGAGTTCCGGGAACTCGATCTCCGTATATTGCTGGCCGACCTGAGTTCCTCGATCCGGTTTGGTTCCTGAGCCACTCGTGGAACCGGAAAGCGCTTGGCGCGTTTCCTTGGCCGGACTCCCCGCGCAAACCGTTTGCGCCTATGGAAGTAGGAGGCGCGCTATGTGGATCACGTTGTTCACGATCGTTATCGGCATCGCGGCGTGCTTCGCACTTGCTGCGATGACCCTGCAATCCTACGAGAAAAATGCTCGCTGATCACGGGCCCGTTTGTAACTCAATCGGCGGCCGTAAGGCCGCCTGATTTTTTTGTCGGGTCCGCGAGCGGTCGGCAGGGAACTTTGCAATAATGGGATGGCATGCCATCGCCCCTGCTGTTGTCGAGGCGTTTTGCCCCGCTGTTCTGGTGCCAGTTCTTCGCGGCATTCAATGACAATTTTCTCAAGACGGCACTGGTCTTTTTAATCCTGTTCCAGTCGGGCACGGCCGACGCGGAAGCGCTGATCACGCTCGCCAGCGCGGTCTTCATTGCCCCTTTCTTTTTTCTGTCCGCGCTCGGCGGCCAGCTGGCGGATCGCTACGACAAAGCGAAGGTTGCGCAACGGTTGAAGTTCGCCGAGATATTCATCGCCGCGTTCGCCGTTCTCGGCTATGCGCGATCTTCGTTGCCGATCCTCTTTGTCGCGCTGTTCGCATTCGGGGTTCTTGCGGCGCTGTTCGGGCCGATCAAATACGGCATTCTGCCGGACCATTTGCGACGCGAGCAATTGCCATCCGGCAATGCGTTGATCGAAGGCGCGACCTTTGTCGCTATTCTTATGGGCACGATCGCCGCAGGCCTCGCGTCGCGCGGCGGCGAGGCCGGGACCTTTGCAGTTCTTGTCATAAGTTTCGCCTTCGCTTGCTGGATATCAGCCTTGTTGATTCCTGCGACAGGCGAAGGCGCGCCGCACCTGAAAATCGAGGCCAACATCGCCGCTTCCACCGTCGCCACGATGCGGCATTTGCATTCCGATTCGAGACTATGGTGGGGCGCGTTGGTTGTCAGTTGGTTCTGGCTCGTCGGTATTGTGGTGCTGTCGTTGCTGCCCCCATTGATCAAGACGCTGATCGGGGGAAACGAGGAGACCATCACCGCCTATCTCGCCTTGTTCTCGATCGCGGTAGGTGTTGGCTCCGGTTTGGCGGCGGCAATTGCACGCGGACGCATCGTACTCGGAACAACGCTTGTGGGTGCCGTTCTGTTGGGCGCGTTTGCGCTTGACCTTGGATTTGCCACTCTTGGCACCATGCCGGCGAACACCCCGCAAGGTCCTGGCGTCATACTTGCGTCGACGCTCGGGCTGCGTGCCGCGATTGACTTGTGCGGTCTCGCAATTGCGGGTGGTCTGTTCATTGTGCCGACCTTCGCCGCAGTACAGGCTTGGAGTGGCGCGGATCGCCGCGCACGAACAATCGCCGCCGTCAATATCCTGAACGCGGCGTTTATGACCGGGGCGACGATTCTGGTTGCGCTGATGCAGAAATTTGGCGCGACTGTGCCGGCCCTGTTTCTGTTGATCGGCGCGGCAACGCTCGGCGTGGCTTTCGCAATCTGGCGAACGATGCCGAAGGCCTGAATTTTACTTTCGCATCTTCAGCACGCGGTCGACCATCTCGCCTGCAACGCCGAGATAGTTGGCCGGATCGACGAGGCGTTCCAGTTTCTTGCGATCGGCGTGTTTGCTGATCTCCTTGTTTTCGGCGAGCAGGTCGATCAGCGGACGGCCAGTTTTCACGACCTCACGGCAAATGTCATAGACCAGGTCATGCGCCTTGTTGCGACCGAGCTCGGCGCCGAGCCCCATCATCACCGCTTCCGACATGATCAGGCCTTTGGTGATATCCAGGTTCTCGCGCATTTTCTTCTCATTGACCTGCAGGCCTTCGGCGAGGAACCGCGTCTGCGAAAGAGCGCCGGCGGATAACATGAAAATTTCCGGCAGCGCGATCCATTCGATTTCCCACGGTCCGGTAGACCGTTCGTGATCTTCCACCTGTGCGTCCAGCAACGCGGCAACCAGCTGACGCACCATTGCGGTCTGTGCGGTGATGTAGACGGACGAGATCGGATTGCGTTTCTGCGGCATGGTCGAGGACGAGCCACGCCCCGCGTGGAACGGTTCGTAGACTTCCTCGACTTCCGTCTGCATCAGCAGTTTGACGTCGAAAGCTATCTTGCCGCAGCTTCCGGTGACGAGGCCAAGGAAGCAGCCGACCTCCGCGATGCGATCGCGCACCGTGTGCCATGAAATTTCAGGCTGCCCCAGCTTGAGCTCCTTCATGAGCTCTTCCTGAACCTTCAGGCCGTCCTTGCCGAGCGAGGAGAGGGTGCCGGCGGCACCGCCGAATTCGCCAACCAGAACGCGCGGCTTCAGCTCCTTGAGACGCTGCTTATGGCGCTCGAAGGCGGCGAGCATTGTCGCCATTTTGTATCCGAACGTGATCGGCACGGCCTGCTGGAGATTGCTGCGGCCGGCCATGGGTGTGTCACGGTACTTTTTCGCGAGAGTCGCCAGGCCATCGCAAATGCCATCGATGTCCTTCTCGACGAGGGCCAGCGCCTCGCGGATTTGCATGATGGTCGCTGTGTCCGTGATGTCCTGAGTGGTGGCGCCCCAGTGCGACCACTCGCCGAGCCCGTCCTTGCACAGCTTTACTAGTTGCTGAACGACAGGCAGCACCGGATAGCCAATCCTCTCGGTCGCTTCCTTGAGTTTCGCCATGTCGATCTTGTCGACCGAGCAATGGCGGACGATTTCGATAGCCGCCTCCTTCGGGATGATGCCGAGTTTGGCCTGCGCGCGTGCGAGTGCCGCCTCGAAGTCGAGATACTTCTGCACGCGGTTCTCGTCCGAGAACACGTTCCGCATCGCTTCGGTCGTGAATATGTCGCGGAAGACCGCGGAATTGAGGATGGTGGCGGGCATTCGGGCTCTCCTGTCGGGCGCACGTTAGCGTTTCCCGCGCGGCGATCAACAAGCGCGGGTGGCGGGTGAAGCGGTTGCGTCAGGGTGGTTTTCGGTCCCAAATGGCGTGAATTTATTTGCCGATGGGAGGCCCGCGATGACCGTGATGACCAAACCGCAACAGAGCGTCCGGCTCGAACCGGTACACCCGAAACCCGAGGAGGCCCACACCATGCCGTATGCCCCGGCGGTGCGGATCGTCGGGGCCTGCGATCTCATGTTTCTGTCGGGCGCCACGCCGTCGCCGCTCTATCACAAGCACCCCCACGTCGATGCCGAGCACGTGCACCCGCACTCGATCGAGGAACAGACCACGCGTGCCATGGAAGCGATCAAGTCGATCCTCGACGAAGTCGGCGTGGGCTGGCGCGATGTCGTGAAGGTGACGAAGTATCTGACGGATTTCCGCGACGCCGATGCCATGCATGCAACCATGGGCAAATATTTCGGCGACTGGCGTCCGGCGAGCACAACGGTGTGCATCAATCAGCTGTCGTCGCCGGGGGCACGTATCGAACTCGATATGATCGTGGCGCTGCCCAAGAAGTCCGGCTGAGAGTTTTAAGTCATCATCAGCACGCGCCAGCTGCACGATCGGACAATCATGGCTTCTCTACCTCCTCATCTGGCGCGCATTGTTGAGGCCGAATACCCGCGCTTCTCAGACGCAGAGATGACGCAGAGGCGTGCAGCGGTTGAGATCCTGCTGTCGCAAACCGAGTGCGACCATCTGCTTTTTTGCGGCGCAAACCGGTTCGGTTCGGTCGTGCAGTGGCTCACGCAATGGCCCATCACCGCGGAGGCGGTTGGGGTCTTCACGCCGCACGAGCGCGACGCGCTTTTCGTGCAATATGTCAATCATGCGCCGCAGGCGCGGATCCTCGCCGACAAGGCAGACGTCAAATGGGGCGGCGAGTTTTCGATCGCCGCGGCGATCGAAGTGCTCGAGCGGCGCGGCGCGCGACAGGATCGCGTCGCAACGATGGGACCACTCAGCGCCGAGCAACACGCGGCGCTTTCGGCAAAATTCGGCAAGCCGAAGAGCCTTAACCGCGATTACGTCCGATTGCGTCAGGTGAAGTCGGCCGAGGAGCTTGATTGGCTGCGCATCGGTGCGCATTTCAGCGACCTTGGCATGGCCGCGCTGCGCGATGGATCAAAACCCGGCCTGAACGAACGCGAGCTTGGTGATCTGGTCGAGCGCGCTTACGTGTCGCAAGGCGCGATCAATGTCATTCATTACATCGGCGTCACTGCGATGGATGCGCCCGACCTGGGAGTACCCCGTCAGTTTCCGCGCCGGCGGCGCGTACAACCGGGAGACGTTGTGGTAGCGGAGATCAGCGCGGCCTTCTGGGATCATCCCGGGCAGGTTCTCCGCAGTTTTTCGCTCGGCGAACCGAACAAGCTCTATAGCGACCTGCACGCTGCGGCGGATGCGGCGTTCGATTCAATCGCCGCGGTGCTCAAGCCCGGCGCAACGCCATCGCAGGTGATCGAGGCGTCGGGCGTAATCGAAGACGCAGGGTTCACTATCATCGACGATCTGCTGCACGGTTACGGCGGCGGGTATCTTCCGCCGATCCTCGGTTGCAAGAGCCGCCCGGGCGGTCCGGTGCCGCATGATCCGTTTCGTGCGGGACAGACCGTCGTGATCCAGCCGAACGTCGTCACGCGCGACGGCAAGGCTGGCGTGCAGACCGGCGAGATGGTCGTGATCACCGAAAGCGGCATCGAGCGCATGCACGCGATGCCGCGCGGGTTTGTTGCGCTTTAGAGGCCTGCTACGCAGGCATAAGCGGATGGTGTGGCTCTCCCAGCCGTTCCTTCATCCAGTCCGCGCTTTGCGAGCGCCATCGGTAAGCGCGGTTGGTGGCGATGTGGTTGCCGTCCTCGATCATCATCAGTTCGACAGGCCCTTTTGCTTCCCGGGCCAGGCGCTCCGCGTCCTTGGCCGGAACGATGCGGTCCAGCCTGCCGTTCACGATGAACAGTGGGCAGGTAATGTTCTGCGCCACGTCCTCAAGCGACAAAGTGTTGGCGTTCTTGCGTGCCTCTTCGGGCGTCTTGCAGTGGCTGCGAACGCGAAAAGCCTGGCGCGTCAGTTCGGGCAGCCCATCCCAGGCCGCCCCCCAATTGAACGGTCCGCCGAGCGCTATGCACGCCTTGATGCGCTTGTCGAAAGCGGCCGCGCGCGGCGCGTAGTAGCCGCCGAGGCTGACGCCCCACATGCCGATTCTGCCCGCGTCGAGGTCGGATCGTTTCTCCACAAAATCAATCACGGCTTTCACCGGCACCTCGTAGTCGCCGCGAATTGGGAAGTCATATTGCGCTTCGCCCTGGCCGGGACCTTCGAAGATCAATGTCGCGATTCCGCGTGCAAGGAATGGCGCCTCGTAGGCGTCGCCTTCTTCTTTTGTGGAGTTGAGGCCAACCGCCATCACCACAACCGGCGGACGTTCGACCCCGACTGGCTTACGCAGGATGCCGGCCAGGGTGCCGCCCTCATAGGGAATCTCGACGCGTTCGCCGGGCGGTCGCAGGTGGGGGAGTGCAGCCTGCCGACATTCAATCTGCTTCTTGTGGGCGGCTTTCATCTGCGCCTGATCGTGCACGAACAGAAAAGACGCGAAATGATAGTAGACGCCAGCGCGCTGCAGGCATTCACCCGCAGTGAGGAAATGCTTTTTCGCCAGCGCCTGGCGACCGAGCTGTTCGTGGTGCGCGGCGCGCGCCGACCAGGCGCTGCACCAGTCATCGTACGAGGAAATAGAACCGGTAACCTCTTCGAAGTCGGTCAAGACCACGCCGTTGGCCACGAAGCGGGGTCCCCAATGCGCGATAGCGGCCTTGAGCAGCGGGTCGGATGACATATGAAATTTCCTCGTGATGCTTGGTGGTCCGCTACGTCGCTTTTTCGTCGCGGCGATACCACGGCATAAAGTGCCGCGTCGACCAGTTCACCAGCAGCTCGAAACCAACGCCGAACGCCGCGAGCAACAGCACGCCGACGAACGCTTCGTTATGGTGATAGGAGCGCGAGTTGTAGAGAATGTAGTAGCCGATCCCGCCGACCGACAGAAAGAACTCAGCAACGACAGCCCCGATCAGGGCCCGACCGGCGGCAAGCCGGAAGCCCGCGAGGAGATAGGGCATCGACGCAGGCAGGACGATGTCGGTCAGCATTCGTAATCGTCCCGATCTGAACGAGCGCGAGACTTCCAGATATTCGCGCGGCACCGCACGGGCTCCGTCCGCGACATTCATCGTGATGGCGAATATGGCGGCGAAGATGATGGTCGCGATACGAGCGCCGCTCGAATAGCCGAACCACAGCGAGAACAAGGGCAACACGACGATCATCGGCATCGCGTTGAAGAAGTTTATGTACACGCGGAATATGCGATCGAATGTGGTGCTGCGGCCCATCAGCAGTCCAAGGACTGTGCCGACGACGATTGTAATTGCCAATCCTTCCGCTACTGCCACAAGGCTCGAACCCAGTGCCTGCAGAAACGCCGGCTCGGTGAGTACTTTCGGAATAGCCAGAATGACGGTGGTCGGCTTCGCCACGTAGGCCGGAGCGAAGGCGCGCACCACGATTTCCCAGGTGAGAAGAATGACAAATCCGGTGATCAGCCGCGGCCACCACGCGCCGGACAATGCGTTCGACGCGCTTTGCGCCTTTTGAGCGGTTGCAACGGTTGTACTGAGAGCTTGTTCGGCCACGCTACTGTCTCCAGCGGGCGAAATGCTGCTCGATCATCAAGCCGAGCCGCGTGAGAGCGACACCGAGCAGGCCGATGACCAGAATCGACGCGAATACGCCACCGGTGTCGAAATTCTGCGAAGCGCTCATGATGAGCTGACCAAGGCCGGTGGCAGACAGGAAGAATTCGGCCGCAATCATTCCAACCAGCGCACGGCCTATCGCCTGACGAACTCCCGTCATCGTGTATGGCAGGGTGTAGGGCAGCATGACCTCGCGCCACAACGCCCATTCGCTTGAGCGGAATGACTTCGCAACCTCGATCAATTCAGGTCTGATGCTGCGCGCGCCTTCAACCGTGTTGTATATCACCGGAAAAACCGCAAACAGAAAAACAACCAAGAGCTTTGGCGCAAACCCGAAACCCATCATCGAGAGGATGAAGGGAATCAACGCGACCATCGGCGTGGCGTAGAGGATCATGATGTAGGGTTCGATGCCCACGCGCAGGATGCGAACGCGGGCGAGAAGCAGGCCAAGCGGTATTCCGACGATCAACGCCAGTCCGAATCCGGCAAGAAAAAGTTTTGCCGAATTGGCCAGTTGAGAAATGAAATTGTCATTGACCGTCAGCTGCCAGAGGCGCGCGATCGTCGTGGAAAACGGCACCATGAAGGCTGGGCTGGAGTTGCGCCCGGCAATTTCCCAGAGCGCGATGCCCGCGAAAATGCTGAACCAGAACGGTGCGTGACGGCGGAGTGCGTTTAACTGCAAGGTGACTGTCCGATCATCAACTGGTCTTTCCGGGACGATTTGGGGGTCGTGGGCCGGAATCCATGAACAAGTCTGGATTCCGGACCCGCCCGGCGCGTCCCCGGAACGACAACTCTCACTTCACCATTGCGTTGGCATCTTTCCAGATGCTGGCATCGACGAACTTGTCGTAGCTCACCGGCTCTTTGTCGGGATTGATCGAACCGATCTTCTTCATAAGGGCAGCGACTGCTTCGATCTTGTCGCGCGGCATGCCATCGTCCTTGGCAGCCCAGAAGTCGATGTCGAGAAACGCCTTGAGCGCTGCCTTGTTCACTTCCTTGTTGTGCCCGGTAATGGAGGCGATTTCGGCTACGGTATCGGCGTTTTTCGGATCCTGCATGAAACGCGCGGCTTCAATCATGCCGGCGACCGTGCGCACGATGGCGTCGCGGTTCTTCGCGAGGTTGTCCTTGCGCGCGACCATGATCAGGTAATGGCTGGTCGGATTGGTGTTCTTCATCGCCAGCAGGATGTTGAGCTTCTTGCCCTGGTGTTCGATCTCGGCGAGGTCGTCGAGATGCAGCACGGCATACTTTAACTGTCCGGCGAGCAGGGCCGGTCCCGGCGTCGAACCCAACGCGATCTGCTTGGTGTCTTCGATTTTCACGCCAGGGCAGCCGGTCAGCATCGAGCGCAGCGCGACCGACCGGGCACCGTTGATCGAGTCGACGCCGACGTCCTGACCGACAATGTCTTTGCATGTCTTGCCGGTTTCGGTGGTGCCGATAACCCAGTCCGGATTGGGCATGCCGTAGACCGCCACAAGCGGCACGTCGGCATTCGAAACCTGGTTGATCACCGGCGGCGTCGGCGACCAGGCCATATCGATATCGCCAGCCACGACCGCGCGGGCCGCCGCCGTACCGTTGTCGAACGGACGGATTTCGACATCGACGCCGTGCTTCTTGAAGAAGCCCTGCTTCTGCGCGACGAAAGCGATTGTAACGGAGTAGATCGGCGGAATGCCTGGAATGGCGACGACGATCTTCTTGCCTTGGGCCGCTGCCGGCGAAGTGTCGGCAAGCAAAGCAGCAAGCAGTATGGTGCCCGCCGCCAATGCGATAGTTCTGCGGATCATTGAATCCTCCCTCTACAGCTTCATTTTCTTATTCAAGCTCAACGTTCGAGATGGAATTGGGCTTCGCGCGCCTCCCGCATCAACGTGCCCCAAACCTGTTCGCGCAATTCGGCGAAGCGCGGTTCGCGCAAGGTGTCTCGCGTGCGCGGCTGCGGCAGGTCGATGGTTATTGTTTCGTGAATGCTCGATGGCCGTCCCTTGAGCACGATAACCCGGTGACCGAGCAGGACTGCCTCCTCGATCGAGTGCGTGACGAAGACCATCGCGGTCGGTCGCTGCTCCCAGATGCGCAACAGCTCGAATTGCAGGATCTCGCGCGTCTGCGCATCGACGGCGGCAAATGGTTCGTCCATCAGCAGGACGTTCGGTTCGACCGCAAGCGCGCGAGCGAGACCGCAGCGTTGCTGCATGCCGCCGGACATCTGGTAGGGGAATGCGCTTTCGAAACCGCTCAGGCCCACCATCTTGATGAATTCGGGCACCTTGCGCTCGATCTCGGCGCGCGGTGCGCCGGCCATCCGCAATCCGTAGGCGACGTTTTCGAACACGGTCTTCCACGGAAACAGGCCGAAATGCTGAAAGACCATTGCCACACCGGCGATCGGCTCCGTGACGCGTTCATTGCCGACGCGTATTTCACCGGCATCGTGCGGCAGAAGGCCGTCGATGCAGCGCAAGAGCGTGGTCTTGCCGCAGCCCGAAGGGCCGACAATTGCAACGATCTCACGCTCACCGACGTCGAAGTCGATGTTGCGGAAGACCTCGAGCGCGCCGTAGCGCTTGCCCAGACCGCGAACGCGTATGCGTGGCTCATCTTTGGCAACCTGCGAAGCAGGGGCGGATCGGACGGCGGACGAAGCCATTGCTTGACTGCTCACTCGGCGGCCTGCTTTGCGGGTTTGACGTTAATCTTGGCCCAGTAATCCTCGGCCTCTTTTGAACGCTGCAGCGATTCGAGAGTTTCGAAGCCGGGCGCCATCGAGCCGTCGGTGCCGGCCAGGATCTGATGATGCTCGATATTCAAGGTGCGCAGCCAGCGCTGCTGACCCATGGTGATTGCGACAAAATAGCCGATCTCCACGAGCTCGGGTTCGCTGAAATGCCGATGCAGGCGCTCCCACAAGGCATCAGTGGCCGGCAAGTCCCACGTAATGGCTTCGGCGTAGGCGAGAGCCGCCTTCTGTCGTTCGTCGTAGCGCGACGAACTCTCGAAGTTGATCAGGTCAGAATAGTCATCTTCTTTCAGTCCCGACTTTGCCGCCTTGATCGATCGCTGATTGCCGCAGAACTCGCACAGCACAGAACGCGAGACATAGATGCGGCAAAGCTCCTTTATCTTGTGGTCGGCCACGCCGTTCTTGAAGACATCGCGCCAGGTGTTGGCAAACGACCAGAAGGTCGCCGGCACATGGGCGCGAATGGCCTGGCTTTCCGGGCGCGGCGTCCCCTCTCGCGCGCAGCGCTCGAATTCGGCGATCATGGCTGGATCCTTAATCGTCGAAGGATCGACATAACTAATGCGAGGTTTCGACATCGACAGAAATCTCCCGGAAGAAATCGTCATGGCGCCCGGTGTCGGGTGTGACGACATTCAGTTGATGACAGATGTAGGCATGTTGCCGCAACACCGGCGCGCGAGCAACGGCACGGCTGTATTTCGATAACCGTGTCTTAGTCTTGATGATTTCCCAACCTTTGTTCCCTGTGGGTTGAAGCCCCGTATTTGCTGGGCTTTTTGAAAGCGGGCGCAAGCCGTCAGGCTGAATCGATCCTTACCTGCGCTAGTAACATACGCGTCAGTATTGTTAATGCCGTGCAAGGTTACTCTCAAGTTTATCGTTTTCCGGATACGCGTCGTAAACGCTACGGGTTCATGTGCTCTTCAGCATAGGGACAATTGCGACAGGGACATTAGTAATTCAATACTGCCTGACTCGTAGTGTTCGCACGAACAGACCGATCGAGATTTCGGTCACGTCCAGCGGGGCTTGTCGTGCGCGCCAGTACCATCGTCATGATCGGGTTTGCTGTCGTCTTCGGCCTGATCGCCGTGTTCATCGCCCAGGTCTGGCTCAACAACCAGGCGAACGTGCGCGCGAAGAATCTCGACGCGAACAACAAGCCGCAGATTGCCGCGCAGACGGTCGTCGTTGCGAAACAGCCGTTGCGCTTCGGCACCGAGCTCAATGCCTCGATGCTGCAGGAAGTGCCGTGGCCGTCTAACGCACTGCCGAGCGGTGCCTTCGCCAAGATTTCAGGACATCGTATCGGAGGGCCGCCGTGTTGTTCTGGCCGCGATCGAAGCGAACGAGCCGGTGCTCGCGCTCAAGATCACCGGTGCCGGTCAGCGCGCGACGCTGTCGGCGCTGGTCAAGCCGAACATGAAGGCGGTTACCATTCGCGTGAACGATGTGGAAGGCGTTGGCGGCTTCGTGCTGCCCGGCGATCATGTGGACGTCGTTCTCACGCGTCAGCTCGAAAAGGGGAACGCCACGACTCAGGTCGTGTTGCAGAACACGCGCGTGCTCGCGGTTGATCAGACCGCGGACGACCGTGCTGCCAAAGCGACCGTGGCGAAGTCCGTCACGCTCGAAGTCGACACCGTCGACGCACAGAAATTGTGGCTTGCGGCTTCAGTCGGCAGCCTGTCGCTGCTGCTGCGCAAAGCCGGCGAAACTGCCGAAACCCGTACGCGCAAAGTCACGCTCAACGATCTGGGAACCACCGAGCCCGTGAGCACGGAAAAGGCTCCGATGGTGACCGTGGTCGTGACGCGCGCGGCGGCGAAACAGGAATACACCGTCCCGACCGAGGGAACGAATGGGGCTTCGGTCGCGGCGGAGCGGAGGCAAGTGGCCTGGTAAGTCCGGGCTTGTGATCACCAGGGGTGGGGGAGCGTGTCGTGAATAAGAATAGCAATATCGGCGCCGGTTTCGGCTGGCGTTCTGCGGACAGGGCCACGAAGCACGGCAACTGGCTGCGCGATCTTATGATCGCGCTAGCCGTTGCCCTCGCCGCATCGATCCTCGGCATGATTGGCGAAGCGCACGCCGCGGAGTCGCGCACGATCCAGATCGCCGGCAATGATCGCACCGTCATGCTGACAGTGCCGATCGGCAAGTCGGAAGACGTGCGCACTGACACCGCATTTGTCGACCTCCTCGTCGGCGATCCGGAAGTCGCGGACGTCAATCCGCTGACCGATCATGCGCTCTCGATCCTGGGAAAGAAGATCGGCACGACCCGCGTATCCGTCTACGCCGAGGGTAAGAAACTGATCGGCATCTTCGACGTCGAAGTGTCGTACGACATTACCCGATTGACGAATGAACTGCGTCGTCGCTTTCCGGGTTCGCAGATCAAGGCGTCTACCGTCAACGGCCGCATCATGCTGTCGGGCGAAGTCGTCGATGCCGCCACGCTGGACAAGGCGGTGACGATTGCGCGCCAGTTCGGACCGGAAATCATCAACAGCGTCTCGGTGATGTCGCCACAGCAGGTGATGCTGGAAGTGCGCTTCGTCGAGATATCGCGCACGGCCGGCCGCGAGCTGGGCGTCCAGTGGAACCTGGTCGGCAACAAAAGCATCCTGAATGTCGGCAACCGCGTCAGCGCGAACAACTTGCCCATTAGTCCGACCTCGATCGCAACGGACGCCGCCGCAGGCGTGATCTCCGGCGCCTCGCCGTTCGGCTTCCTGATCGCGCGCCTTGTGGCGGGTGGCGTCAAAACCGACGTGCTGATCAACGCCCTCGAAGAAAAGGGTATCGCTCGCAGCCTCGCCGAGCCGAACCTGGTTGCCCTTTCTGGTGATACCGCGAGCTTCCTCGCCGGCGGCGAATATCCGATCCCGGTTTCTGGCTCGTTCGGGCAGATCAGCGTCGACTACAAGAAATACGGCGTCGGTCTTGCCTTCACCCCGACCGTGCTTGGCCGCGGGCTGATCAACCTGAAAATCGAGCCGGAAGTCAGCCAGATCGACACGACCCACACAGTTTCGGTCAGCAACGGCGTCGCCGTGCCGGCGTTGATCGTGCGTCGCGCTTCGACCACCGTCGAATTGCGCGATGGCCAGAGCTTCGTGATCGGCGGCCTGCTGCAGAGCGACAACAAGAATGCGATCGAGCAGCTGCCCTGGCTTGGCAGCATCCCGGTTCTGGGCGCGCTGTTCTCCAGCAAGTCCTACCAGAAGAACGAAACCGACCTCGCCATCATTGTCACGCCGCGCCTCGTGCGTCCGGCGCGGCCTGGGGATGAAATCAAGTCGCCGACGGACGACACCTTGCCGCCGAACGACGTCGATTTCTTCCTGATGGGCAAGAGCGAGATCACGCGTGAACAGGCGCGCAAGCTGACGCCTGTCACCGCCCGCGTCGCCATTGCCGGTGACAAGCCGTTCACCGGACACATGATTGACCTGCCGAGGGGGGATTCCAATGCGGCCATTCAGTAACAAACTGCGCGCATTCGCCCTTGGCGCGCTGCTCTCAGTGCTCGGCGGCTGCTCGCCCTACGGGGAGTATCTTGACCGCCGCGACACCATTGCGCTCTCCGGAGGCAATGCGCTGGCGACCAATGCCGTGACCCAAATGGTCGATCCCTGGCCGCTCGAGAGCGCGAACCGCAACATCGCCTTCAGCGGCCCGAGGATGCAGACCGCGGTCGAGCGATATCGGACCGGCCGGGTCATACCGCCGCGCGGCGTCGGTACTTCCAGCGCCTACCAGGACGGACAAGGCGCGATGTCACAGAACAACGGCGCCCCGGTTGGCCCGTCTGTGACCGCGCCGGCCGCCCCGGTGAAATAACAGAAAGTGCGGTTGCATCATGCGTATTGGTCGCCCTTCCGAGACAAATCGAACCCGCGTGGTGGTCTTGACCGCCGACGCCGCGTTCGAAGATTCGGTGCGCGCGACCTTTGGCGCATCGACCGCGATCGAGCTCTCTTTGGTTTCCGGCCGACTCGCCGAGCATAGCGATACGCTCGATACCACTGGCGCCACCGTGGTGGTCGTCGATCTCGATGCCGGCCGTGCCGATGAGATGAACGGACTCGCCCGGCTGATGGCACGCGTCGGCAACTGGCCTCCGGTCGTCGCGATAACGCAAGCTTTCGACGAACACGTTGCGCGCACGCTTCTGCAGATGCGGACGGCCGACTTTCTGGTAAAGCCGGTCGAGCCGATCGACTTGGTGCGGGCCTGTGCGCGCGTCTCTAAAGGATCAGGCGGCGGAGCCGGACCGACCGAGGCGAAGATTTATACTTTTCTGCCTGCAGTCGGCGGCGCTGGTGTCACAACGCTTGCCGTCCAGAGCGCCATGATTCTTCTCAACAGCGGCGGACCGCGAGCAAAGCCGTCGACGTGCCTGGTGGATCTCGATTTTCAGCACGGCGCGGTCGCCGACTATCTCGATCTCGAGCCGCGTCTCAATCTGGCGGAAATCGAACCGCGGCCCGATCGTCTGGACCGGCAGCTGCTCGAAGTCATGCTCTCCTACCATGCTTGCGGGCTCGCGGTCGTGGCGGCGCCAAATCGTCCGGCCGAGATGCGCTCGTTCGATCCGGATGTGGTGACGCGCCTGCTCGATCTCGTGTCGAGCAACTTCGAATACGTCGTGTTCGACATGCCGCGCACCTGGTTCTCCTGGACCGACAGCGTGCTGCTCGGTTCAAACAAGCTGTTCATCGTCAGCGAAACGACCGTTCCGGGCTTGCGCCACGCCAAGCAACTGGTGGCGGCGATCAAAGAGAGGCTGGGCGACGGGCCGAATCCGCAAGTGATCGTCAACCGATTCACGCAGCGTGTCTTCGATTCAGGTCTGCGTCGTGGCGACCTCGCGCACACTTTGGGCGACGCTTTCCTGAGTGCCATCCCTAACGACTACGCGCTGGTCCGCGAAGCGATCGACCGCGGGGTCCCGCTGGATGAAGTCAAACCGGGCAACAAGATCACGGCCGAGCTAAAGAAACTCGTGCTTGACCCGGCGGTCGTCAAGACGGCGGCCGAAGGACAGGCCATGCCGCTCATGAAGAAGCTCAAGCTTTCCGTCGGTGGGGGCTGAGATGGTCGGCCGTTTTACAGCACGCCGGACGCCGACGCCCGAGTTGCCCGCGCCCGAAGAAGCGCAGCCATCCGCCCTTGAGGGGATGTCGTGGAACGTATCGCCCGAGGCGTCTTCGCCGGAGCAGGCAGGCGGCGCGCAACCGGCGGAGAGCGCGCTGCTCAGCGACAGGCTGCTCGACGCCAAAGTGCGGCTGCATCGCCGACTGATCGAGGAAATCAATCTGTCGACGCTGGACAAGGTGCCGGAGGAAGAAATCCGGCGTCACGTTCAGCAGCTCGTTTCGCAATACGTGCTTGTCGAGCGGCTGGCGCTGAACACGCAGGAGCTCAACGACTTCGTTTCGGAAATTCTCGATGAAATGACGGGGCTCGGGCCGCTCGAGCCTTTGCTCAAGGATCCCAGCATCAACGACATTCTGATCAACGGCCACGAATGCGTTTACGTCGAACGTCACGGCATCCTTGAGCCGTTGTCGGTGCGCTTCAAGGACGAGCAGCACCTGCTGCGGATCATCAACAAGATCGTCTCCGCGGTCGGTCGGCGGGTCGACGAATCGCATCCGCTCTGCGACGCGCGCCTGCAGGACGGTTCGCGCGTCAACGTGGCCGTGCGGCCAATCGGCGTCGACGGCCCGCTGGTCTCGATCCGTAAGTTCTCCAAGAAGCCCTTCAACCTGACAAAGCTGGTCGATGTCGGCGCGCTGCGCCCGCCGATGGCTGAAGTCCTGGCGGCTGCGGTTAAAGCGCGCGTCACCACCATCATTTCAGGCGGCACCGGCTCGGGGAAGACGACGATGCTCAACGCACTGTCGGCCTTCATTTCCGAGAAGGAGCGCCTGCTCACTATCGAAGACGCCGCCGAACTTCAGTTGCAGCAGCCACACGTCGGCCGGATGGAAACGCGCCCACCCAGCATCGAGGGCAAAGGTGAAATCCGTCAGCGTGAACTGGTGAAGAACGCGCTGCGTATGCGGCCCGACCGGATCATCCTCGGTGAGTGCCGCGGTGAAGAAGCGTTCGATATGTTGCAGGCGATGAACACGGGCCATGAAGGCTCGATGGCGACGATCCACGCCAATACGCCGCGCGATGCAATCTCGCGTCTCGAACAGATGATCGGCATGGCTGGCTTGCCGATGACCGTCGCGTCGATTCGCAGCCAGATCGCAAACGCCATTCAGCTCATCGTTCAGCTTCAACGCCAGTCGGACGGCAGGCGCAAAGTCACCTCGATCGCCGAAGTCACCGGCCTCGAGGGCGACATCATCCAGATGCAGGAAATATTCAAGTACGTGCGGACCGGCACCGCGCCGGACGGCACCGTTCAGGGGCATTTCCAGGCAACGGGCGTTCGCCCGCGCTTCCTGGCGCATCTTGCGAACCAGGGCATCAAGGTCCCCGGCAGCTATTTCGATCCCTCTCAGCAGCTCTGAGCGGCCATGTTCGATTTTGATTCAAGTTATCTGTTGCTACTGCTGATCGGGCTATCCGCGGCGATGTTCGCGGAAGGGCTTTACCTGCTGGTCTACAACAACGCCTCCTATCGCAAGAACATCAATCGCCGCCTCAAGGTGATGGACGGGAAGACCGATCGCGAAAGCGTTCTGGTGCAGTTGCGGCGCGAGCGCGGCCTGACCAGCAGCGGCGGCTACCGGCTGCCGATCGTCAGCTTCAACAAGCTCCTGTTGCAGTCCGGCCTCACGATCGGTTTCACCCGGCTGATTCTCGTTATCGTGATCGGTGCGATCGCGGTATTCGTAGCCGTACTGACGTTCAGGGGCGATGCATTTCAAGCTGTCCTCGCGGCGTTGTTCTGTGGCCTGGCTTTACCGCCGCTGGTCCTGAAATTCTTGCGCGGACGCCGTCAGAAGAAATTCAGCTCTCAATTCCCGGATGGCATCGACATCATCGTTCGCTCGTTGCGGGCCGGTCATCCGGTGCCGATCGCAATATCGATGGTGTCGCGGGAAATGACCGATCCGATCGGCACGGAGTTCGGAATTGTTTCCGACGAGCTCACCTATGGCTCGGACCTGGAAACTGCGATGCGCAATCTGTTTTTCCGCATCGGGACCGACGACTTGCCTCTGTTCGTGACCGCAGTCGCCATTCAGCGCTCGACCGGCGGCAACCTCGGTGAAATCCTCGAAAATCTTTCCTCTGTGATCCGTCAGCGCTTCAAGATGCGCCGCAAGATTCGCGCCTTGGCCGCGGAAGGCCGCGCCTCAGCGTTGATCCTTTCGTCGCTGCCGATCGGCATGTTCGCCGTCATCCAGTTTCTGGTGCCGAGCTTCTATGCGAGCGTGTGGCATGAGGACCTGACCAAGATCTGCCTTGCGCTCGCGGGCGGCTGGATGGGCGTCGGCAACTTCATCATGTACCGCATGGTCAATTTCAGGATCTGATCGATGGGCACGATCCTGGACGTATTCGGAAACATGCTCGGCGACAGCAACACCATGGTCATGGCGCTGCTGATATTTCTCGCGGCCGGCACGCTGGCGTTTTCGCTTATGGCGGCCGTTCGCGTGCGTGGCGCCGTCAAGAAGCGTACGGCGCGGATTTTGGATGAAGAGGAGCGCGGGGGGCATGCGCGCTCGCTCCAGGATTCCAGTGCGAAGGCGCTGGGCAAGCTGATCGATTACACCACCAAGCACTACTCCGAAGAGAACGGAGAGACTATGAAGGTGTTGCGCCGGCGCTTGGTGCAGGCTGGCATCTACGATCCGCGTGGCGTCGCATTTTTCTTTATCGGGCGCACGGCCTTGGCCATCGGTCTCGCCGCTGTGATGTTCTTCGTGTTGCCGATGGTGCGACCGACAAGCGGCGGCACGATGTTCTGGTTGATGATCGTGGCGGGTGGCGTCGCCGGCTATGTCGGCCCGAGCATGTATGTCGACAGGCGCATCAAGGCACGTTCGCTTCAGCACCGCTCGGGCTTTCCGGATTTTATGGATCTGCTTGTCGTGTGTGCGGATTCCGGTTTGTCGATGGAAGCGTCGCTGGAGCGCGTCGGCAGGGAAATCGGCCAGGGCTATCCTTCACTCAGCGCCAATATTCATTTGACCAACCTCGAAATCCGGGCGGGCCGCCAGTTGAAGGATGCGCTTGAGCAATTCGCCGACCGTCTCGCCCTCGAGGAGGCGCGCGCATTCGCAACCTTGATCAATCAGTCGATCGATCTTGGCTCGAGCATTACCGATGCCATGCGCGTCTACAGCGATGACATGCGCCATAAGCGTCTGTCGCGCGCCGAGGAGAAAGCCTACGCCCTGCCGGCCAAGCTGGCGGTTCCGATGATGGTCTGCATCTTCCCGGTGCTGTTCGTGGTCATTCTGCTGCCAGTCATCGTTCGCCTGCACGTGGGTGGCTACTTCTAACGGCATCGCGCGTCACCCACCGCGATACCACCGCGGTTCCGGGTGGAAGGTATTCTTAACCATCCTCGCCTAGCTTGACGGCGTCCCGTTACCGGCGACCGCTCAAGGCGTTGGCATGTTTACTGGAATTGCCCGAGGACTGACCGTCGCCGCGGCCGCGCTGTGGTTGGCGGGGTGCAGCACCTCAAACGGCCTTTCGAATATTTTCACTTCGAAGTCGCCGACCACGGATGCCGCCGAGGCGCAAGCCAGCGCCGAAGCGTCGGACCCTGCACAACCAACCGACGACACAACCGGCACAGTGGTGGCGCAAATGGGTGCGCCGACAAAACCGCTGAAGGGTCTTCTCGGCAGTGACCCGTACGATGAATTAAATCTCGGCAAGAAGCATTTTCGCACGAGCGACTACGGTCTTGCCGAAAAGCATTTCCGTCTCGCAGTCGAGAAGCACCCGCGCGATGCAGAAGCCTGGATCGGGCTCGCTGCCTCCTACGATCGGCTGCGTCGGTTTGATCTGGCGGACCGTGCCTACGGTCAGGCTGTCGGCATCGTCGGACCGACAGTCGAGATTCTCAACAACCAGGGCTTCTCATATATGTTGCGCGGCGACTACAAGCGCGCGCACGCAGCGCTGATGGCGGCCCAGCGCAAGGATCCGACCAACAAATACGTGCAGAACAATCTGCGCCTTCTCGAAGAGAGCTATCGTAAAGGCAAGTCCGTCGAGTAGTCTCCTCGCGAATGTCACGGCGAAAGCCGGACATGGACTAAATCACACGCTTCCTTGTTATTGACAGGTGCGGCGAAAACATCTCCGCAGCCGCATAGGGCCATGGCGCATGCGCGGCGCGTCGATTACCATCGCGCGTGAACCGGCGCAGACCGGTCTCAATTTTCAATCCCACGGGGAGGGGAACCGATGGCTACGACTGTGAATGCGGGCGCGCGTCTCGACCGGCTGCCGATCTCGCCGTTTCATTACCGGATTTTCTGGCTGGTCGGCGCTGGAATGTTTTTCGACGGGTACGACCTTTACGTCGCAGCCAGCGTGCTCGCTTCGACAACCCAGACCAAGTTCTCCACGCTGCCGCAAAATCTGCAATTCCTCTCCCTGACTTTTGTCGGCATGACGATCGGCTCTTTCGTCACCGGGTTTGTCGGTGACAAATATGGTCGACGCTTCACGTATCAGATCAACCTTCTCATTTTTGGTCTCGCCTCGATTGCCGCGGCTTTCGCGCAGGACATGAATCAACTAATCGCCTGTCGTTTCGTGCAGGGACTTGGCCTCGGCGCCGAAATCGTTGTCGGTTATTCGACACTGACAGAATTCGTGCCGCCGCAGTCCCGCGGCCGCTGGCTTTCCTTCATGGCGTTTCTCGTCGTGGCCGGATTTCCGGCAACCGCCATCCTCGGCTTTTTGATCATCCCGACCTGGGGATGGCGTCCGATGTTCATCATTGCCGGTATCGGCTCGCTGATCGTCTGGTATCTGCGTAAAAACCTCCCGGAGTCGCCACGCTGGCTTGAGTTGCAGGGCCGCAACGCCGAGGCCGAAGCGCTGATGGAATTGATCGAAAAGGAAGTGCAAGCAGCGACCGGGCCGCTCCCTGCGCCGAAGCCTGCAGTAGCCGTGCCGCAGCTTACCGCTGCGGCGATTTTCAAGCCGCCGATCCTGCAGCGGTTGCTGGTCGGAAGTTGGGTACTGATAACGATCAATACGTTGATCTTCGGCTTCGTGATTTTTCTGCCGCAGTTGTTCCTTCGTCAGGGACTCACGATCACCAATTCGCTCGGCTACACGGTCGTGCTTGCCGCTGCATCGCTGGTTGGCTGCGCTTTCGGCGCCGTTTTGTCCGACTACGTCGGACGACGCTGGAGCATCATCGGCGCGTCGTTTCTAACAATCGCCGCCGGTTGGGTTTACTCGCATTTCAATGCAGCCTCCGATCCGGCGATCGTGCTGTCTGTCGGCGCAATTCTGATCGTCGCGATCTACATCCAGACGGCCATCCTCTTCGGCGTCTATACGCCCGAACTCTTTCCGACGGAGATCCGCCTGCGCGCGAACGGCATCTGCAACACGTTGGGCCGCGCGGCCACGGTGGTGTCTCCGTTCGTCGTCGGCTATCTGATGGTCAACTATCAATTGCCGGGCGTGATCTGGCTGATGATCGGCCTGGTCGTAATTCAGATCGTCGCTGTCTACTTTTGGGGTGTTGAACCGGCGCGGCGCTCGCTGGAAGGTCTCGATCCCAAAGTCGCGTAGACGCGCAGAACCTCAATCGGCCGCTCGAGATCGGGCGCCCGATCGCATGAGGGTTGCGATAAACAATGAGCAAACTGCGACCAGTTGCCGTGATCACCGGGGCCTCGGCGGGTATTGGCGCGGCGCTGGCCCGCGTGTTCGCGCGGGACAGACATGAGTTGGTGCTGGTTGCGCGACGGGAAGACAAGTTGCGCGCGCTGGCTGACGAAATTGCGGCGACCGGCGCACCCCGGCCGATTGTCATCGCGGCCGATCTGCTGAAGCCCGGGATCGCGCGTGTGATCGGTGATGCGCTGGCGGCACAAGGCGTCGAGCCGCAGTTCGTGGTCAACAACGCAGGCTTCGGTTTGGTTGGAGCCGCGAGCACGCTCGACCATGACGAACAATTGCAGATGATCGATCTCAACGTGCGCGCGTTGACCGAACTGTCGCTGGCCTTTGTCGACAGTCTCGCCCGCCATCGCGGCGGGCTGCTGAATATCGGTTCGATGGCCGGTTTTCTGCCCGGCCCCGGGATGGCGGTTTACTACGCAACAAAGGCCTATGTTTTGTCGTTTTCCGAGGCTTTGCACAGCGAACTGAAGCCGCTCGGGATCCGTGTCACCGTGCTGTGTCCCGGCCCAGTGCCGACCGAATTTGCCGATCGTGCCGGGCTCAGCAAAAACGCCCTGGGGCCCAGTTTTCTGGTTCAGTCGGCGGACCATGTGGCGGAGGCCGGCTACCGCGGTCTGATGGATGGACGCCGGACCGTCGTGCCGGGCGCTATCAACAAACTCATTACATTCCTGATCCGCGTAACCCCGCGAAGTCTGATCCTCAGTTTTGTGGATTACCGGCAAAAGCGGCGCAGATCCGCGCGGTCGACATAGCCGCGTCCCCCTGCTCGTGTTGCAAAGCGCGGCAAAGCGGTTACTAGTCAGAAACGGGAGCATCGTCGAATCATCCATGCTGAAGCCCGTACTTCTTATTCTGCATCAAGAGCATTCCTCGCCCGGCCGCGTCGGCCAGACGTTGGCCAAACTCGGCTACCCGCTCGACATCAGGCGACCGCGTTTCGGCGATCCGCTGCCGGAGACAATGGATGAGCACGCCGGTGCGGCGATCTTCGGCGGTCCGCAAAGCGCGAACGACAATGAAGACTTTGTTCGCCGCGAAATCGATTGGATCGGCGTGCCGCTACGGGACAAGAAACCTTATCTCGGCATTTGTCTCGGCGCTCAGATGCTCGCACGCCAACTTGGCGCTCCGGTATTTCCGCATCCGCAAGGCCACGCCGAGGTTGGCTACTATCCGATCCGACCGACCGAAGCCGGCCGCAATGTTTGCGCGGATTGGCCCGATCACGTCTATCAATGGCATCGCGAAGGTTTCGATCTGCCGTCCGGAAGCGAATTGCTGGCTGAAGGTGACGCCTTCTCCGTGCAGGCATTTCGGTTCGGCACCGGCTACGCACTGCAATTTCATCCGGAAGTAACGCACGCGATGATGTATCGTTGGCTGGTGCGAGGCGCGCACCGCATGGAATTGCCCGGTGCCAAGCAACGCCACGAACACATCGCCGATCGTGCCGTACACGATCTCGCGTCGCGCAACTGGCTCGCCGCTTTCATCGATCATTGGATCGGCTCTGCACCGGCAAACAAGGCCACAAAAAACGCATCCTGACCGTGATTTGCAGCGCGGTAGTCCGGTCGCAAGCAGGCCGTGCCATTGACAAATCATTATTGAACCTGATCGTTGCATCGGGGGTTGGGGGATCGAAATCCACGCGGAGGCGTGCGGATGGTTGATACCGGCGAGCGGAGCCATTCCGGCACCCGCCCCATTCCGTCTCTGCTGAGCGCGATGCTTCGAGCATCCGACGGCATACTTGAGTTGTTGCCGATCGCGACATTCATCTGCGACGCCAATGGGACAATCCTTCAATACAATCGCCACGCCGTTGCAGTGTGGGGTGGAGCACCAAGTTCCGGACAGACGCACGAAGATTTCAGGGAGAGCGCCCGCTTCTTCGATCTCGACGGAACGCCGGCCGCGCGTTCTCTGGTTGCGGAGGTGCTTGCGACCGGAAAGCCGGTGCGCGATGTGGAGCGGATCGTCGAACACGCCGATGGATCTACTCTGATCGTATCCGTCAACATCGACCCACTCCGCAATGCGAAGGGGGAGCTAGTGGGGGCGGTGAATTGCTTTCTCGACATCACTGCACGCAAGCGGGCGGATGCGGCGCTCGAGCGCTCGCGTCTGCGTGCGCTCGAACAGGACCAGCGGCTTGCGGCGACATACGAACATGCCGCCATCGGCATTACCGAAGTTGACCCCGATGGGCGTTTTCTGCGCGTCAATGAATCGATTTGTGCCATCACCGGCTTCAGCCGCAAAGAACTGCTGGCTGGCCGGCTGTTTCGTTACACCCATCCGGACGACGCCGATCCCGATCGTGAGGCATTTCGCAAGCAGGTCGCTGGCGAACTTGAGTTTTATTCAGTCGAGAAGCGATTCGTCCGCCGCGACAACCGCGTGATCTGGCTCTCCGTATATTCCTCGCCGGTTCGCGATGCCGAGGATCGGTTGCAATATATCGTACGCGTCGTTCAGGACATCACCGAGCGCAAGGAGGCGGAGCAGCGGCAGAAGCTGCTGATGGATGAACTGAATCATCGCGTAAAAAACACGCTTGCGACCGTGCAGTCATTGGCCACGCAGACCGCGCGCGGGGCGCACACCCCGGCGGCGTTCCGCGAGCGGTTTGAAGGCCGCTTGATCGCGCTCTCCAAGGCGCATGACCAGCTCACCACGCACCACTGGGAGAACGCGGACTTGCGCGATCTGCTATCGGGAAGCCTCGCACCTTATGCCGGCGCCGGAAGAGTTGTTCTCCGCGGCGAAGACATCGTTTTACGGCCGCGTGCTGTGCTGACACTGGCGATGGCAGTGCACGAACTCACCACCAACGCCGCCAAATATGGCGCGCTATCTATCCCCGCGGGACGCATCGAAATCCAGTGGCAGCCAATACGCACCGATGACAACCGAGAAATTCTGCGCATCGATTGGCTTGAAATGGACGGGCCGCCGGTCGTCGAGCCCGAGCAACGGGGATTTGGCTCCAAGCTCATTGAAGGGAGTATTTCCGCTGAGCTGGGCGGGAAGGCCACGCTTTCCTTTGTATCGGAAGGGTTACGCTGCGAACTCGCAATTCCGATGGAAAGCATCGCGGCCGATTTTCATCAAAAATCCCGCGAGGACTTGGCCTAGGACGCGCAAACCGAGATGCGGCTGGCTTGCATAATGTCGGGCTTTATGGCCCTTTTTTTCAAATGCGCCTCCGTCAGCAGATCCAGCGGTCTGTTTTGGTCTTCTCCTCGTCGGGTTCGTTGCCGGCGTCGGGATGAGTGCGAGAGCGCAAGCGCAAGACTATCCGACGCATTCCATCACGATCGTTGTTGGATTTCCTCCCGGCGGGCCCACAGACACTGTCGCGCGAATTGTCGCCGACCAGATGAGCAAGTCGCTTGCTCAGTCCGTCATCGTCGAAAATATCCCCGGTGCCGCCGGTACAATCGGCGGTGCCCGTGTCGCTCGCTCAAAACCAGATGGGTACACACTCAGCGTTGGGCAATGGACGTCCAATGTAGGCGCGGGAGTAATGTATCCTCTCACCTATCACGTCATGGATGATTTCGAGCCAGTCGCGTTGTTGACGACGACGTATCTCTGGATCGTCGGGCGCAAGGATCTGCCGGCAGACGATTTGCGAGGATTGATCGCATGGCTAAAGGAAAATCCTGGAAAGGCCTCAACCGGATCGATAGGGCGTCGGAAGTGCGGCCCAGGTTTGTACGATTGAATTCCAGAACAAGACCGAAACGAAAAATCCGATCGTGCAATACCGCGGGGGCGCACCCGCTGTGCAAGATTTGTTGGGCGGCCAGATTGATTTTATCTGTATCGAGGCATCGCAGACCCTTCCCCATGTTCAGGCAGGACAGCTCAAGGTTTTCGGCGTCGCAGCAAAGAAGCGATGGTTCGCCGCGCCGAACGTACCGACCATCGCAGAAGCCGGTGGGCCGAACATCGACGTCCCTTTCTGGCACGGTCTATGGGCGCCGAAAGGCACACCAAAGAAATCATCGCCAAACTCAACACGGCAGTGATCGAGGCGCTGAGGGATCCTGTCGTGCAAAAGCGGTTTGTCCATCTTGGTCAAGAGATTCCGGGCCGCGATCAAATGACTCCTGAAGCACTCGCGACCTCCCACAAGTCGGAACTGATCACAATGGTTGCCAATCATGCGGGCGGCAGGGATAAAGGCGAACTGATGCGCTTCACCAGTTGGCTTCTCCCTTTCGGGTGACACGAGAGCACGATGATCAAAGCCGCGATCGGTGGGCATCGTCTCGTGGGGCAAGACGCTTGTCGACGCGCTCGCCGACGGCCACCGACGTCATGCGTTTTACTGCCGTTGCTACGCGAACGGTGTCGCCAGATGTCGAAGCTTTCGCCGCACGACACGGGCTACGCGTGGCCACCAATTACGAAGCTGTGCTCGACGACGCGGCAATTGATGCGGTCGTGTTGGCAACGCCTCCCTCGGCGCATGCCAGCCAGGTCATAGCGGCTGCCGCGGCCGGAAAGCACGTCTTCTGTGAAAAGCCGTTTACTTACTCCAGAAGAGACGCCGAGGCGGCCGTGCTGGCCGTCCACGATGCCAAACGTAAGCTTGGCGTCGGCTACACTCGACGCTTCATCGAAGATGTCGATTGCGCGACCGGATTGTCGAGCGACTGAATCGGTACGTCGGTGCAGCATGAGTATTCCCAACCGCCTGTTTGTCGAACCGACCGGTTGGCGCGCCATGAAGGCAGAAATGCCGTGTGGAGGCCTTGCTCCACTGGGCGTCCATGCGGTCGATGCCATGATCGATCTGTGCGGTGACATCGATCATGTTTATTGCGAAAGCTTCGCCCGCGAGCTGCGCGGCGAGACCGATGACACCACATCCATGCTGTTTCGCATGAAGGCCGGCATGTCTGGCTATCTTGGCACCATCACAACGACCGCGCCGGGCTACAGCATTCAGGTATTCGGCTCGAAAGGATGGGTGCGAATTGAAGGCATAACTCAAGTCGCCGGCGCATCGTCCGAGGAGCGCCGGACTTATCTTTTCGGGGCCTGCAAATTTCAGCCGCTCAAGGGACCTCCGGAGGTATGGCAAGCCGAAAAGCGTGATGTCACCCGCGCCTGCTTTGAAGCGTTCGCCCGAGCTGCGGAAGGCGGATCGTCTTTTCCGATCACGTCTGAGGAGATCATCCACGGCGCGTCGGTCACCGAGGCGGTTATTCGCTCCGCAGCTTCCGGCACGGTCGAAACCGTTCTCTGACCAGCCAGCGCCTATAAGCTTCTGTTATTCATCAGCTATTTCACCCGCTCTTAGTTGTTGCTCTCCATGTCAACAACAGCCGAGATTCGCGTTTTCAGTCGGTGGATCAGTCATTGGCCAGATTGTCGCACACCCGCGGCTTGTTATTCTTTGCTTGGGGGGCTTTCATCGCATGTCATTAAAAAATTTATTGCTCACGACGACCGGCTTGTCGGGCGTTTTGAAGCGCCTTTCGAGGTGACCATTGCGATGACGAGAATGCCAAGCAGGTGGCCGAGTGTCAGGGGAGTGTTGGTGGTCCTGCGCCAAGAACAGCGTGGCCAGGGTCATGTAGATGTTGGTGGTCAGATTCTGTTTCCAGTGCGGGATGACCAGTCCGACCACCGATCTTCGAGCGCGAGGTGCTCGGGCATCTTCTGGCGCGACCCCGCAAGAGGGTTGATCGGTCTCTACGGCAGTTACTCAGCCTGGGATAAGTACGGTGGCGTGCACGCAACCCACCTTGCCGCCGAGGGAGAGGCATATTGGGGTCGTTGGACGCTTCAGGGCATCGCAGGCGTCGAAAACAACGGCTCGGCAAACATCGTTACCACGACCATTTCTCCTGCAATCAACCCGACTACGATTACGACTCTCACGCAGACGGTCAGCGGCGGTACGCGTTTCTTCGATCAGGTCAATTTGGCGTACTACATCAACGACAATTTGAAGGCCTATATCGGCATCGCTATGTCAGGTAATGAGCACGCGTTGGGTCGGACGAAGAGGTCCCAATACCGATGAGCCGCGGAACGATGGCGGCTTTTTTTGTCGAGGGTCAGGTCGGTGAAGACCGTAACAACGGCATCTGGGGTGGTGTGCGATTCTATTTCGGTGCCAAAGACAAATCCTTGATCAGGCGCCATCGCGAGGACGATCCGTGGACGGATTGGCTCCCTGCGTCTCTGCTGAGCATCACAAACAAGTTCTCCAGCAGTACCCGATCGTGGACTTGTCCCCCCGGCGAGCACGTCGTCAACGGCAGCTGCCAGTAGCGTGCAACGAACGGGCTAAGTTTCGTTCTGTGAACGCGCGCTCGTGATTTCGCAGGTCATGTACTCGTATTTTCCCGAGAGTCGTTGGGCGATCCCTTCAACCCGTCTGATTACAATTTCCATCGGTTCCGGCGTCACGCGGCGCAGATATGCATGCAACTTCTCGGGAGTCTTTGATCGGTTCGCCGCGATCTGACGCGAAACGAACTCGTCCTTGATGTATGCGAGGAAACGCATCTGTATGGAATAAAAGCGCCGCGAGCCGCGCGGTAATGGGCCGCAGAACCGACCGCTTCAGAACAAAAAAATTGCGCTCGCGTCCGGCGACCCGCTTCAAACGGCGCAATGTTCTCGCATCGGGAGGAGGTTCGGTATCCACCACCGCAAAGTCTCCGGTCGCATATCGTGAGCAGGCTTGTCAGATAGAAGGTCGCGATCAGCTCCAACAGCAGTTGACAAGTGAAGACACGTCCGTCGGTGTCGCGTTTCGACGAACAAGCACTCTTCGCTGATGAAGGCACCCACGGTGAATCATCGGCCGCGACCGAGCCGACGCGGAACCCGTATAATGATGCGGATGATGCTGAAGCAAAACCTGGCTCGATCATGGCGCGAGTTTGACCGTTGTTGATCTTTTCACACGCAGCTCACCAAGAAGAACGGATGGTCCTTGAGTTCTTCAGTCAGGTTTTCAGCCAGCATGGCCATCGCGCCCGGGTAGCCGATAACAACGTCCGGGCGACGTTTCGCGAGCCATCGGCCCTGGTCTTCGATGGATGTCTGCACGGCAAGAAAGTGGATCAGTCGGGGCTCGCCGCGAGATCTCCGAGCGAAACGTTTTTCCTTCCGGATAGGCAAGCTCGTGCTGACGGTCATTCATAAACCAGCGACCGAAGCAGTCTCCCTTGGCAAAACCGCTCATAAAGGCGCTTCGGGGATGATCCCACATCGCAATTGATGCGCGATCGAACTGCCTTCGATTCCTTTGCTTTGGTGACGTAGCCCGCAATTCTCGGGAATGACCTCGGAGTACAAAGCCTCGATGTGCTTCTGCGCTTCCACCCGCGTAAGAACCGGAATCTCCTCCCATCGGCTCCAATCGATTCGGTCGTCGGTCGTGAACAGTGGATTCAGCCTGCCGCTGTCGCGATAAAACGGCACGTGTTCGCGGGCATGCCGGACCAGCGGTTCGACCAGACTCGCCTGATAAGCCATCAATTTCTCGGGTGGCAGAAACTGTGTCTGAAGCAGCAACTCGAGATAGACCTGAGCGGCGTCAGTCATTGCCGCATCCTATCAGCGCGTTCGGGGAACGCTTTGGGTGCGACCTAGGATCTCTCCGAAGAGCAGTCAATTGTCGCGACGCACATACCAGGCCAGCCGACCTCAAAATAAAACCCAATGTTTTACCGTATGAAGGGCATCGCGTAATTGTAGAGGGATCACGCCAACGCGGCCGACTTTTTTGAGGTCGCGCATCCTCGGAATTTCCATCCACGATCCCGTGCTGACGTTTACCGTGCAAAAGACTGACCGGCCCGATCATCATCTCTGCATGAGTGAGAAAAGCCGTCGCCGAGAGGCTTGAGAGCCTTGCTCCAGATCGGGCGTCAGAAATGACCGATGAAAATCTTTCGCGACAGCAATTTGCAATCAAAACGTTGGGAATGTGACAGGACCGAATACGCACAGGCGACGTGGTTTTTCGTTGTAGCCAATCTATTTGTTGCTGAAGGCTCGCACGTAAATCCAACGCAATAAAACTTCCGCTCCCCCGCATATTCCAGGCTCTCAATGTGGTCCCGTCCGGAGGGTCGGCCTTGCCGTGGCCCATGTCACCGATGAGCGCGAGCGTTTGGTCGAAGTCCATCTCCCACCAATCGAGGTCGCGTTGCGTCTGACATCGACTCGCAAGATCGGTGAGGTTGCTGCGACGGTGTGCCAGTGGGGCGCCGGTCGAACCCGACGTTTTGTCTTCGACCCATCGGTCGTTTCCGACTGGAAGTTCTTGTGACAGGAGGTTGACGCCCGCGGCCTTGGCCTCGGCCATCGTGAAGGTTGGAATCTCCTGCCAACGTGCCCAGTCGAACGCACCATCTCCCGTGAAAACAGGTCCCAGCACGGCAGATAGAAAAGCACAAATTCAACCGAATGCCTCAACAGAGACTGAGCAAATTCCGCTGTAGGATTGCAGTTTGTCCGGCGGAAGACCTTCGGTCTGCGACAGAGCCTGAAGAAACTCCCGCTGCCGAACGCTCAGTTGCACGCAAATATACCCCCGAGGATGATCTTACGCTTCCCTGACCACCATGTCTTCGCAATAGGCGACCCGATTGCGAGCGATAAAGCTCGTTCCGACAGATACCCTGCGTGACCGCTCCTGGCCTGGAGGATCAGGCCGCCTTCGGCGGCAATCGGTAGTTCGGCGTGGAATTGGAGATGTTCAATTCATTCTCGCTCATGTCCACGCCGATGTCGTTGAACAGGGGCGTCGACAAGTAACGCTCGCCGGTGTCCGGCAACATGCACAGCACGGTATCACCTGCCTTTGCGCCCTTGCAGACCTCGAGCGCGCCGGCGAATGTTGCGCCGGACGTGATGCCGACAAAGATGCCTTCCTTTAGCGCGAGTTCGCGGCTCCATTTCATCGCGTCCGGCCCGGCTATGGTGAGAATTCGACTGATCACGCCCATGTCGACGGCGTCACCCGTTATCTTTGGAATGAAATCAGGGCTCCAGCCCTGCATCGGATGTGGCTTGAATGCCGGATTGGGCTTGGCCGGCGAACCGTCTGGATTGCGTTCCTGTTTCGCACCGCTGGAAAGCATCGGCGCATCCGCTGGCTCGCACACGACGATTTTTGTATCCGGCCGCTCCTTGGCAAGCACACGCGCGACACCTTTGAGCGTGCCACCGGTTCCGAATCCGGTGACCCAATAGTCGAGTCTCTCGCCCTTGAAATCATCGACGATTTCTCGGGCCGTCGTGCGCGAATGCATGTCGGGGTTGGCCTCGTTCTCGAATTGGCGGGTGAGGAACCAGCCATGCGTTTTGGCGAGTTCGACCGCCTTGTTGACCATTCCGACTGCACGATCGGCTGCAGGTGTAAGCACCACTTTGGCGCCGAGGAATCGCATGAGCTTGCGACGTTCGACACTGAAGGTTTCTGCCATCGTAACAACCAGGGGATAGCCTTTTGCTGCGCAGACCATCGCAAGGCCAATCCCGGTATTGCCGGACGTGGCTTCGATCACGGTCTGTCCGGGTTTGAGTTCTCCCGATTTTTCCGCGGCCTCGATGACGCCGAGCGCGAGGCGGTCCTTGACCGAACCGAGGGGATTGAATGCTTCGTTTTTTACGAAGAGGTTGATGCCCTTCGGTGCCAATTTGTTGATGCGGATTACCGGTGTATGACCGACCGTCTCAAGAATGTTGGCAAATTTTGCCATCGGGTCTTCCTCCGTACATCGCTGGTTGGCCAACCCGGTTTCAAATAAGGGCCGACTAAATTCCTCAAATTTCCACACCGCCCGGTCACCCGGTGGTCACCCGAGTTGCCGACAACTGTATCCCAGAAACGGACAAAGAGCGTCGTAGAGGGCTCAGCGTCTTAGGTCATTGCGAGGTCTGGAGGACGGTAGCAGAATGACGATTGGAGAAATTGTCCGGTTCATTGGACCAAGTGTATGACTTCCGCAATTCGGATGTCTCGGGGGATATCATGTTCAGCAAACAAGACGAACCAAGCCTGCTAATCCCAGCGTTGAAACCTTTCTATGACCGAGCAATCCCGTTGTCTTGGTTGGTCGTGCGCTTCGCGGTCGGATGGAATCTTCTCATTCATGCCTACTTCAGTATTGGTCGCGGACCGTTGGCAATGGCTCCGGTTTTCGAGAAAATGGGATTTGTACCAGGCAATATCTACGCTGCTACGACGTTTCTGGTTGAGCTTCTAGGCGGCATAGGAATCTTGCTCGGTCTATTCACGCGTTTTTTTGCCGCCGCGGCGGCAATCGAGATGCTTGTAATCTTCTTTGTATATTGGAATGCCGGCTTCTCTTGGCTCAGAGGGGGCTATGAATACGCATTGATGTGGGGCCTTGTTTCGTTTGCAATTGCGCTGCGGGGCGGCGGACCATATTCGCTGGATCGAATGTTGGGCCGAGAGCTCTAACTCCGAGCCCGCAACTGACCACCGATTGCAACGCCTTGTTCGCACAAAAGTTGTTTCCTCCGACACCGCCATCTACGCGAGACGCCGCGGAAACTACGGGTGACAAATGCGTATATGTCGTTTCAACGACAACCGCCTTGGTTTAGTGCGTGGCGATCTTGTAGTCGATGTCACGCCGGCGCTAGATCTGTTGCCGTCCTATCGCTGGCCGTTGCCCTATGGCGATCCACTGATCGCCCATCTCGACATGGTGGGCCGCCGTGCCGAGGAAATCGCCGCAAGTCGTCCGGCCTTGCCGCTGGCCGGGGTCACGCTACTTAGCCCGATCGCCAATCCCAGCAAGATTGTCGCCGCGCCAGTAAACTACTTGAAGCACGCCGATGAGGCACGCGCAGATAGAGCGATAAATTTCGGCGCCGATATCAAGACCATCGATCACTACGGCTTATTTCTAAAGTCGAGCACTTCGGTGATTGGCGCTGGAGAACGCGTAAAGCTGCCAAAGATCGACCGGCGTATGGATCATGAGGTCGAGGTGGCGGCGGTCATCGGTCGAGAATGCTACCACGTCGCGCGCGAGCAGGCGCTCGACATGGTGTGCGGCTACACCATCGCGCTCGATATGTCCGTGCGAGGTCCTGAGGATCGCAGTTGGCGCAAATCCTACGATACATTCAGCGTGCTCGGCCCTTGGCTAGTCACGCCGGATGAGATCGGCGACAGCAGCGAGCTTGATTTATCGCTTGCAGTGAATGACGAGCCACGCCAAAGCTCAAACACCCGCGCGCTGATTTTCGATATCCCGAAACTTGTTGTCTACGCCTCACAGGCTTATCGGCTATATCCGGGCGACGTGATCATGACCGGAACACCGGAGGGCGTAGGGCCTGTGGCGCCCGGCGATGTGATGACCTGCACGGTCGAAAATATCGGAAGTATGCGCGTCACTGTCGAATGAGCCTGCAATGCTCCGCTTCACGGAAAATGATTGCCCCAAAGGGCCTGGATGGTGGAGCCGAGGGGATTTGAACCCCTGACCTCCTCATTGCGAACGAGGCGCTCTCCCAACTGAGCTACGGCCCCGCCAAAGGTGCAACGACAATGGTCGTTGCACGACAATTGCGGCGAGTGGGCGCCATTTAGGACCAGGTATTTAGTGTGTCAAGGACACGCCGCGGGTACTGTTGGTCGGCTTGTTCGAGACCATTCGACCCGCTACTTTTGCGCCCGGTTTGAAAACGGACGGATACCCATGCGCGCGATACTCGATATTATTCTGCTGGTTTTGCAGATTTACATCTGGCTCCTGATCGCAGCCGCGGTCCTGTCCTGGCTGATCGCCTTCAATGTGGTGAACACGCACAACCAGGTGGTGGCGACAGTCGGCGAGTTCCTCTTTCGCATCACCGAGCCGCTGTTGCGTCCGATCCGCTCAGTGCTGCCCAACCTGGGCGGCATCGATGTCTCGCCGGTGATTTTGATCCTGCTCATTCTGTTCCTCGAAAACGTCATTATCCGGTACATCTACCCCAACGTGTTCTAGCGAATGGATGCGAGGCCGTGGGCTATGACGACCGGTGGCGCCGCGGTCGTGGTGCGGCTGACGCCGAACGGCAGCTGCGATGCCATCGATGGCGTGAAGACGCTGGCTGACGGACGTCCCGCGCTCATGGTTCGCGTGCGCGCGGTACCGGCGAACGGCGAAGCCAACACGGCTCTCATCCGATTACTTGCCAAAGCGGTGTGCGTCCCACCGCGCGACGTTGCGCTTGTCTCCGGCGCGACCGGCCGTCTCAAGCGGCTTCTGATTTCGGGCAACGGCCCAACGCTCCTTGCGGCGCTGGAGAAAATTGTGCCGCCGCGCTAAGGCTTGTTCGGTTGAAATCGGCTGTTCGGACATGGCACGCAGACATGGGCACGCGCATTATTGACGGCAAAACGATAGCAGCCGATCTGCGCGGCAAGGTTACGGACGCCGTGCATCGTTTGCGCCGCGACCGTGGCGTCGTGCCAGGCATCGCGGTCGTGCTGGTTGGCGTCGACCCCGCGAGCGAAGTGTACGTACGCAACAAATCCAAGGCGGTCGCGGAATCAGGCATGCGCGCCTTCGATTGCAAACTCGCGGCATCGACCAGCGAAGCCGAACTGCTTGAGCTCATCGCCAAGCTCAATGCCGACGAGGAAGTCAGCGGTATTCTGGTCCAATTGCCGCTGCCCAAGCAGATCGACGCGCAAAAGATCATTGCCGCAATTGATCCTGCGAAGGATGTGGACGGTTTTCATCCAGTCAATGCAGGCCGCCTTGCCAGTGGGCTGCCGGCGCTCGTGCCGTGCACCCCGATGGGCTGCGTGATCCTTGCGAAGACCGTCCATGAAACGCTTTCGGGTCTCGAGGCCGTGGTGGTCGGCCGTTCAAACATTGTCGGCAAGCCGGTGGCGCAGCTTCTCTTGGCCGAAAATGCGACAGTGACCATTACCCATTCGCGGACAAACGATCTTCCTTCAGTCTGCCGCCGAGCCGACCTACTCGTCGCCGCGATCGGCAGGCCGGAAATGATTCGCGGCGACTGGATCAAGCCTGGCGCGACCGTCATCGACGTGGGCATCAATCGCGTGCCGAGCGACGGCGGCAAAACACGGATTGTCGGCGATGTAGCCTATGCCGAAGCCATGCAAGTGGCGGGCGCCGTTACGCCGGTACCGGGCGGTGTCGGCCCGATGACGATCGCGTGTTTGCTGCTGAATACTCTGCGCGCGGCCTGCGCGCAGCGGGGTTTACCGGCTCCGAAAGCCTGATTACGCCTGCCAGGCGTAGGCGACCTTATCGAGGGTTTTGGCACCAAAGCGTTCCGAGGAACGCGCAACCGCACGGCCGCCGAGCGCGCGATAGAATTCCATCGCCGGTTCGTTATCGGAAAGCGCCCAAACGACAAGGCTCTTCAGACCGCTTTGGTTCAAATCCTTGCGCGCGGCCGAAAACAGCCGACGGCCGAACCCGAGACCCTGGAATTCAGGACGCAGATAGATTTCGTAGACCTCGCCGTCATAAAAGAGGCTGCGCGCACGATTGCGGCCGTAGTTCGCGTAACCGGCGATGCGATCCCCGAATTGGAGGATGGTGATACGGCTGCCTTTGCGGATCGCCGAGTCCCACCAGTCCGGGCCACGGCGGTTGATGAGCTTGTCGAGCTCGTTGCCCGGAATGATGCCCTGATAGGCCGCGCGCCACGCCTCGTCGTGAGTATCCGCCACGTCCATCGCGTCGGAAGACTTCGCGCGGCGAATCTCTATGAGGGTCGTAGTCATTGCGAGATAGAAGCAACGAACTTTCTAGCCTTCAAGCCCCATCGTTAATGATGGGTTAACGGTGTGGATTACTGGTCACACGCGCTAAAACTCCAGCAGCGATGCAGAAAAAATGACGTTCGTGGATTCGATTTAGGACTAATTCGGCCGGTTTCGTGACCAGCGGAAGGCAGGGGAACGGCTCCTGACCGCATGGGGCGGAGGTAAGTGATTCGACTCTGATTCGCGCCGGGTCGGGGGGCAGTCGCTTAGACTGCCTCGGCTTCCTTCTTCCGCTCTTCTTTTTTGCGGTCGTTCTCGTCCAGGAGCATTTTGCGCAGGCGAATGGACTTTGGCGTCACCTCGACCAGCTCATCGTCCTCGATGTAGGCCAGCGCCTTTTCCAGCGTCATTCGGATCGGTGGAGTAAGTCGCACCGCTTCGTCCTTGGACGTGGTCCGGATATTGGTCAACTTCTTGCCCTTGAGCACATTGACGATGAGATCGTTGCCACGCGTGTGCTCCCCGACGATCATGCCGTTGTAAACCTTCCAGCCGGGCTCGATCATCATGGGGCCGCGGTCTTCCAGGTTCCAAAGCGCGTAAGCGACGGCATCCCCTCTGTCGTTGGAGATCAGGACGCCATTGCGTCGCCCCTGGATAGGCCCTTTGTAGGGGGCGTAGGCGTGAAACAGCCGGTTCATGATCGCCGTGCCGCGCGTATCGGTCAGCAATTCTCCTTGATAACCGATGAGGCCGCGCGTCGGAGCATGGAATACGAGACGCAGTCGATCCCCGCCCGACGGCTTCATTTCCATCATGTCGGCTTTGCGTTCGGCCATCTTTTGCACGACGATGCCGGAATGCTCCTCATCGAGGTCGATGACCACCTCTTCGATCGGCTCCAGCACTTCGCCAGTCGCGGGGTCTTCTTGCAGCAGGACCTTCGGCCGCGACACTGACAGCTCGAAGCCTTCGCGCCGCATGGTTTCGATCAAGATGCCGAGTTGAAGCTCCCCGCGTCCGGCAACTTCCATGGAATCACGCTCGTCGGATTCGCGTACGCGAAGCGCCACGTTGCCTTCCGCTTCGCGCAGCAGACGGTCGCGGATCATGCGACCGGTGACCTTGTCACCTTCGGTCCCGGCAAGAGGGGAGTCGTTGACGCGAAAGATCATCGCCAAAGTCGGCGGATCGATCGGTTGCGCGGGAAGGGGCGTTTCGACCGATGGATCGCAGATCGTCATCGCCACAGTCGCATTTGGCAGTCCGGCAATCGCGACAATGTCGCCGGCTCCCGCCTCATCCACCGCCGTGCGCTCAAGCCCGCGGAATGCGAGCAGCTTGGTGATGCGGCCGCTCTCGATGAGCTTGCCATCATGATCGAGCACCTTCACCGGCTGGTTGGGCTTGACCGAACCCGAGGTGATGCGGCCGGTGACGATGCGGCCGAGATAGGGGTTGGCTTCGAGGATGGTGCCGAGCAGACGAAACGGTCCGTCTTCCACCACCGGAGGCCTGACGTGGCGCAGCACCAGGTCGAACAGCGGCTTCATGCCATCATCGTGCGATCCGTCCAGACTCGTCGCCATCCAGCCCTGTTTGGCTGAGCCGTAGAGGATGGGGAAATCGAGCTGCTCGTCGGTGGCGTCGAGCGCAGCGAACAGATCAAACACTTCGTTGAGGACCTGCGTCGGCCGCGCATCGGCACGGTCCACCTTGTTGATGACCACGATGGGCTTGAGGCCCATCTTGAGGGCCTTGGACACCACGAATTTTGTTTGCGGCAACGGGCCCTCGGCGGCGTCAACCAGCACAAGCGCGCCGTCGACCATATTCAGAATGCGTTCAACTTCTCCGCCGAAATCGGCGTGGCCGGGCGTGTCGACGATATTGATGCGAGTATCCTTCCACAGCACCGAAGCCGCCTTGGCGAGGATCGTGATACCGCGCTCGCGTTCGAGGTCGTTTGAGTCCATGGCGCGTTCGATCACGCGCTGGTTCTCGCGGAATGCGCCGGATTGTTGCAGAAGGCGATCGACCAAAGTTGTCTTGCCGTGGTCGACGTGCGCGATGATGGCGACGTTGCGAAGGTCCATGAGGTTCCTGAAACCAAGCGCGGGCCCAAACTGGAGGGCCCGCGACTCTGTTGCGGCGCAATATAGTCAGGCGCAGCCAGGATGCAACCTCTGTCGAATCGTGCCCGCCGGCAGGGTAAACCTCGCCTTGGCGCGCATTACCAAGCCGTCACGTTGGCTAGCCGAGTTTCGGATCGAGCGTTTTCGCCCACAATGACCGATCGTCCAGGTCTTTCAGCGTCACGGTCATTTGCTGGGTGTTGCCGTCGATCGCCACGTGGCCGAAGAACTGCAAGCCTTCGCTCGGCGGCAGGTTCTGACCCTGGTCCTTGTTGGGCGCTTTTATGTACACAAGCTGGGGCCCGAACGTCATGTCGAGCGCGTTGGGCCCGAACGTGCCCGCATGAAGGGGGCCGGAGACAAATTCCCAGAATGGTTCGAAATCCTGAAATACCGCCTTGCTGGGATCGTAGTAGTGGGCTGCGGTGTAGTGCACGTCGGCCGTGAGCCAGACTGTGTTACGCACACCCGAGCGTTTGATGAACGATAGAATGTCGGCGATCTCAAGCTCGCGTCCACGCGGAGGTCCGTCATCGCCCTGCGCGATCGCTTCAACGCCCCATTTGCGGTCAACGTCGTAGACAACCAGCAGGCTGATCGGCATATCGGCAGCAATGATTTTCCACGTTGCGCGCGAATTCGCCAGCTCCTGCTTGAGCCAGGCGACCTGGTTTGGACCGAGAAAATAAGCGGCGGGCCCATAACTGTCTTCCTTGCCCTCGCCGTTGGGGCCGCGATAGCTGCGCATGTCGAGCATGAACACGTCGAGCAATGGGCCGTAAGAGATCTTGCGATAAACACGGCCCGGCTCGCTTTGCGTCGTGCGCAGCGGCATGTATTCGTGGAACGCACGCGCGGCTCGGGCAGAAAGCAACAATGCATTCTTCTCGACGTATTTCTTGCGCTGATGCTCGGCGCGCGTGAGTGGCTCGCCAGGCCACCAGTTGTTGGTCACCTCGTGGTCGTCCCACTGCGCGAACATTGGAATCTCGGTGTTGAAGGCGAGCACGTTCTTGTCGAGCAGGTTGTATTTGTAGTTGCCGCGGAATTCAGTCAGCGTCTCCGCTGACTTTGATTTGTCCTCGGTTACGATATTCCGCCAAACCTGGCCGTTCGGCATTTTCTGTTCTGCCGCGATCGGCCCATCGGCGTAGATGGTGTCACCGTTGTGGACGAAAAAGTCCGGACGGTTCTTCAGCATGGCGGCGTAAGTGCGCATGCCGCCGCGCGATTCATCAATGCCCCAGCCTTGTCCGGCGGTGTCGCCCGACCAGACGAAGCTGACGGAACGTCGGTCGTTCGGCGCGGTGCGGAAGTGCCCGACTTTCGGTTCGCCCGAAATAGTCGGCGAGGCAAGATCCTGAAAACGGACGCGATAGAAAATGTCCTGGGCGGGCGGCAGATTCTCGACCAGAAGTTTGGCAGTGAAATCGCTTTCGGGCAGTGCATCGACAAAGGCGACGTTGCGCACATCCTTGAAGCTGTCGGTGGTCGCGATTTCGACCAGCATTCGCGACGGCCTGTCGGCACGCGCCCATATGACTCCGGAATCGGCCGACACGTCTCCGGATTGCAGGCCGTGCGTGATCAGGGGCCGGTCGTTGGCGCGGCTGACGAAAGGACGCGCAATGCCTCCGATTGTCGTGAGTGCCGTTGCGGCCGCGCTGGTTGCCATGAACCGCCGGCGTGTTGCAGACGAACCGATCCGTATCGCCATCGAAACCTCCCCTTGTCAGTTGAACGCAAAAGCTTGGTCGGGGTCGCTGACAAATCATCGACGCCTGTGTGACCGATAGATGACACGGCCTGAAACCTGTGAGTAAACGTCTCGGCGGCTAGGTTTTACCGGGAAGCGGCCGCGAAAGACGCCTGGCGCTCTGGTCGGATTTCGGCTCCAGCGTCGTCGCCCAGAGCGCCCGATCATCGACATCCTTGAGCGTGATCGTCAACGTCTCGGTTTTGCCGTCGATCGCCACGTGGCCAAAAAACTGCAGCCCGAAGCTGGGAGCGAGGTTGTCACCTTGCTCATGGCTCGCCGCGCTTTGGAAGACTACTTGCGGGCCGAAGGTCCGATCCAGGACGCATGGTGTCCAGGTGCCGGCGTGAACGGGACCGGAGACGAATTCCCAAAACGGCTCGAAGTCCTGGAACACGGCGTAGTTCGGATCGAAATAGTGCGCCGCAGTGTAGTGGAGGTCGGCGGTGATCCATATCGCGTTGCGAATGGCGGCATGGTCCATAAATGACAGCAGGTCGGCGATCTCGACGCCACGGCCAAACGGCGTGCGGGTATCGGAGGCGCCACAGGCAATCGTCCCGAGCGGCGTGTCGGATGCGATGATCTTCCACGTTGCGGAGGAGCGCTTGAGTTCGCGCTTGAGCCAAGCGAGCTGAGCAGGACCGAGGAGATAAGCGTCAGGGCCGTACTGTGTCGTCGGCTGCGCGTTCGCGCCGCGATAGCTGCGCATATCAAGCAGAAACAGGTCGAGCAGCGGACCGTAGGAGATTTTCCGGTAGATGCGGCCCGGTTCAGCCGGGTTGTACCGCAACGGCATGAACTCATGAAAGGCGCGACATCCACGGGCGGCGAGAAGCAGCGCACTTCGCGTGTTGTAGCCACGGCGGTCGAACGCCTCGCCGGGCCACCAATCCTCCATGACTTCGTGATTGTCCCATTGGGCAAAGATGGGCACTTCGGCGTTGAAAGCCCGCAAATTCGCATCGAGCAGGTTGTATTTATAGTTGCCGCGATACTCGTCGAGGCTCGTTGCGACCTTGCTCTTTTCCTCGGTGACGACATTTCGCCATATCTCGCCGTTCGGAAGCGCTTGCTGAGCTGGCATCGTGCAATCCGCGTAGATGCTATCGCCACAATGGACAAAAAAGTCCGGCCGATTATGGAGCATCGTCCGATATGTGCGCATGCCACCGCGCGAAAGGTCGATACCCCATCCCTGGCCCGCGGTGTCGCCTGACCACACGAACGAAATTGAGCGTCGTTCGGTTGATGCGGTACGAAAACGTCCGGTGATCGGCTCGCTGATAGCTTGCGCCGACCAGAGATCCTGAAATCGCAGTCGGTAGAAAATGTCTTGCCCGGGTGGCAGGTCTTCGATCAACGCCTTGGCGGTGAAATCTGTCTCGGGCAGCGCATCCGCGAAGGATGCGTGGCAAATATCCTCGAAGCTGTCCGTCGTGGCCGCTTCGATCAGCATGCGGGCGGGCCGGTCCGCGCGAGCCCACACCATGCCCGAGTCGACCGAGACATCGCCAGATTGCACGCCGTGCGTGACGGTCGGCCGTTGTGGTGAAAGGCTGAAAGCCGGGGCTGCGACGGTTGCTGCGCTCGCTGAGGCAAGTGTCGTCAGGAACCGGCGGCGCGTTGTCGCGCTGCCGGTGCGCAAGCGCCCGGGCATGAAGTGGCCTCCGAATCACCGCGGAGGGTGGACGCACTTTCTGACAGCGGGAAAAAGATAAGACGACGGGTTTGTGACTCCGGGCCATCAAGCGCCCGCGGCACGGCTCCATGGGCCGATGCGCACGCCTCGAGGCAAGGCTGCACGCAGCATCATCATCTCCGCGATGGTCTCACTGGTAACCAGGCCCACCAGTTTACCTGTTGAGTCAGTAACGCCGACCGCAGGCACGGATTTCTGCTGCAGCAGCTTGAAAGCCTGTTCGAGCGTGGAGCGATGGCTGATCGTGGGCTACGTCCGCGATCATCGCGTCGGCCACGTGCGCATCCGGACCCTGCGTCTTGATGGCGCGGATCAGGTCGGCGCGCCCAAGAACACCGACCGGCTTACCAGCGGCGTCCACGACAGGAAATTCACCCTGGCTTGTCTGCAACAAAGTCTGCACGGCTTCGTCGATGTGCGCTTCGGGCGACAAGGTGGCGAACTGGGTCATCATGGCGTAGCTCACCGGGACGCCACGCGAGGCCGCGCGAAGCGCGACCATGTGCGCCTCCGAGGACGCCGCGAGATAAACGAAGATGGCGATAAAGATCAGGATCGGATTAAACAACAGGCCGATAAATCCGAGCGCGAATGCGACAAATTGCCCGATCCCGGCCGCAATTTCAGTTGCACGCACATAGCCAAGGCGAGTGGCGAGCAGGGCGCGGAGAACGCGGCCACCATCCATCGGGAACGCGGGGATCATGTTGAACAACGCGAGAAACAGATTTACCGCCGCAAGACGATCGACCAGCGGGATCTTCAGATTGTCGACCGCCGCCGCGGCACTCGGCTGCAGCTGCGCATCGAACACGACCATCAATGCCGCCATGATCACGATGTTGACCATCGGGCCAGCGATGGCGATGAGGAATTCTTCCCACGGCTCCTCAGGAATCCGCTCGAGTTGGGCCACGCCGCCGATCGGCAGCAAGGTCACGTAAGGCGTCGGCACGTTGAAAGCGCGGGCCGTGAGGATGTGGCCGAACTCGTGCAACAGCACGCACAAAAACAGAAGAACCATGAAGACGAGGCTGTCCCAGGCGGTCGCGGCTCCCCCGGAGGCGTAGCTCGCAGCGAAAATCCACGCGAGAAACAAGAGGAAGGTGAGGTGTACGCGAACGACGGTGCCCGCCACCTTGCCGATATTCAGAGACCAGGACATGGACGCCTCGTATGGCCGGGATCGACCCGGAAGAGGTAGTATCGGGGCGAACCCTTTGCGAGGGTCGCGCGTTTGCTGCAGTGAGGCTCAAGTCATGGCGCAAAAGCTGACCGGTGAAGCCCGAAAATCCGCCCTGGCGCGGCTCAACGGCTGGTCTGAAGTGACCGGCCGGGATGCCATCGCGAAAAAATTCGTTTTCAAGGACTTCAACCAGGCCTTCGGCTTCATGACCCGGGCCGCGCTGATCGCGGAAAAAATGGATCATCATCCGGAATGGTTCAACGTCTACAAGACCGTTGAAGTGACCCTCTCAACCCACGACGCAGGGGGCCTGACCGAACTGGATGTGAAGCTCGCCGAGGCGATGGATAAGGTTGCGGCCGGGTAGGCCCTGTTGAAAAAAGGAACCCGGGCGTATCCTTGCGCCGGCCCAGATCGCTAACCACATTTGGCCGCATGATGTTTGCACAGTCCGCAGTCGAGCCAGATAAAGAGGAAAGCGCCCTTCGCGACCAGTTTTGGCGCAAGGTGCGTCGCGTTGCCGCCTCGATCCCTTTCGCCGAGGATTTGGTGACCGCCTACTACTGTGCGTTCGACCACGCCACGCCATTGTCGGTGAAAGCCACACTGGTCGGTGCGCTGGCATATTTTGTCATGCCAATCGATGCCATTCCTGACTTTGTGCCGTTGCTTGGATTCACGGACGATGCCGCGATGCTGGCGGCGGCCCTCAATCTAATCTCAACCCACATTCGCCCGGAGCATCGCGTGGCCGCCAAAGACAAGCTCGCCGAATTTTCCAGGTCGTAGGTTCGACTGCGAAGTTTGTTTAAGGCCTCAAGATAACCTTACCCATCACCTGCCGTGCGGCAATTGCCTTGAGTGCATTCTTCGCTTCGGTGAGCGGATAAACAGCGTGTATGTGCGACGACAGTTTTCCCTCCACGCACCAAGCCAATAATTGTTCGGTGTTGGCGCGGTGACCCGCGGGATCGCGCTCGATGAACGAGCCCCAGAACACCCCGAGTACGTCACAGCTTTTCAGCAGCACGAGGTTGAGCGGAAGTTTGGGGATGTCGCCTGCGGCAAAGCCGACGACCAGGAAACGGCCCTTCCAGGCGATCGATCGAAGTGCGGGTTCCGTGTAGGGCCCACCGACCGGATCATAGATCACGTCGGCACCGCGACCGTCGGTGGCACGGCGCAAAGCCTCCTTGAGATCATCACTACTGTAGTTGATGCCCACATCCGCGCCGTGCTTGCGTGCGAAAGCAAGCTTGTCGTCTGACGAGGCGCAGGCGATCACCCGAGCACCCATGATCTTGCCGAGCTCGACGGCAGCAAGTCCAACACCGCCAGCCGCGCCGAGCACCGCCAGCGATTCGCCTTTTTTGAGCGCTGCGCGATCCTTCAAGGCATGAAAGGTGGTGCCGTAAGTAATGCACATACCGGCAGCGCGATCGAAATCGAGCGTGTCCGGAATTTTGATGAGCTTATCGGTACTCAACGCCACACGCTCGCGCGCCGCGCCATAGGTCATGTAGCCCAGCACGCGATCACCGACCTTGAACGCAGTCACGCCTGTACCAAGGCTTTCGATCGTACCGGCGAACTCGGCGGCGGGCGAAAAAGGCGGTTCCGGCTTGAACTGGTATTTGCCGGCAATGATCAGCGTGTCGAAAAAGTTCAGCGCTGCCGCATGGATTTTTACAACTGCCTCGCCGGGGCCGGCCTGGGGCTCCGCTATATCGGCGAATTCGAGGTCATCAGGCTTTCCGTAACGGGTGCAGAGCAGGGCTTTCATGGCGGTCCAGGTCGTTCGTGCGGTAGCGCTTTTGCGGCGTTCCCGGCAATGTACCGGCACCTTTCACCGGTGGGTATCGCCTTCACATTGCCGATATTCGCTCCTAATGCGCTAATATCCACCCGATTCCCGACGCATCACCGGTAGGATCCGATGAACACCGCTGCTTTATTCCGAATTTGCGTTGGTCTGTTGGCCGTAGGCGCATTCAATGACTCTGCGAGCGCGCAGCAGCAACAGAAGAGCAGTGCTCCGCCGGCGGCTGCACAACAGAAGAATAGCGCGCCTGCGCAGCAGAAAAACAGTGCTCCGCCTGCCGCGCAACAGAAGAAACCTGCCAGTCCCACCGATCAGGCCGTATTGCTCGGCCAGTTCGGCGAGTGGGGCGCCTACAGGGCGACACCCGGTGGCAAGAAAATCTGTTTCGCGCTTTCAAAGCCGACATCGGTCGGCAGTGAACCTTCGGGGCGCACCCGCGATGCGGCTTATGCCTTCATTTCAACCCGGCCTTCGGAGAAGGTGAAGAACGAGGTGTCGGTGATTGTCGGCTACCCGCAGAGAGCGGGTCACGACGCTAGCGCCGCTGTCGGTTCTTCGACTTACGCTATGTACACGCAGAATGATGGGGCCTGGGTGAAGAACGCGGCCGAAGAGGCCCAGATGGTTGAAACCATGCGGCGCGGCTCCGACCTCGTCGTCAAGAGCGAATCCGCACGCGGCACCAAAACCACGGACACCTATTCGCTCAAGGGCATCGGGCAGGCTCTCGACAAGGTGGCCGAGGAGTGCCGGTGAACCCCAAAGTCCGTCGCCGGCGGGACGACAGCTGTGGCAAGACCCGATCGTCCCAATTAGATAGACTATGTCTTTCGATCTGCCGGGTGTGACCTTGTCCTTGCAAGACATCGACGTCATCGAGAAAACGCCGCTCGAGCGCTACGTTGCGCCTGAAAAGCCTTCATTGATAGGCCTTACAAGGGTGCAGCTTTCCGATGCTCTCGGCTCAGCCGGCGTGCCGGAAGCGCAGCGCAAGATGCGCGTTCAGCAGCTTTGGCACTGGATATATTTTCGCGGGCTCACGTCGTTCGAAGAAATGACCAGCGTGTCAAAGGAACTGCGCAGTGCGATCGCAGAGCAGTTCACGTTGGCAAGACCGGAAGTCGTCGCCGAGCAGGTCTCGGTTGACGGCACGCGCAAATGGCTTCTGCGGCTGCCCGGCGAAGTGCAGGGTGAGCGGCCGCACGAAGTCGAGTGCGTGTACATTCCCGATACCGAGCGCGGTACTCTTTGTGTCTCGAGTCAGGTCGGTTGCACGCTCAATTGCAGCTTCTGCCACACGGGCACTCAGCGTCTGGTGAGGAACCTGACGGCGGGAGAAATCGTCGGTCAGATCATGACCGCGCGCGATCGCCTCGGCGATTGGCCGGGCGGAATACGGCCAACCGATGGTGTGATACCAAGCGGTGACCGTTGCATCACAAATATCGTGATGATGGGCATGGGAGAGCCCCTCTACAACTTCGACGCGGTGCGTGACGCGCTCCTGATCGTGGCAGACGGCGAGGGCATCGCCATTTCCAAGCGCCGCATAACGCTATCCACCTCGGGTGTCGTACCGAATATTGAGCGCACAGGCGCCGAAATTGGCTGCATGCTGGCGGTCTCGTTGCACGCGGTGCGCGACGAGCTTCGCAATGATCTCGTGCCACTCAATCGCAAATACCCGATCGCCGAATTGCTCGAGGCCTGTCGGAACTATCCCGGCGTTTCCAATGCCAAGCGCATCACCTTCGAGTATGTCATGCTCAAGGATGTGAACGACTCCATCGACGACGCAAAAGCGCTCGTTCGGTTGCTCAAAGGCATCCCCGCCAAGATCAATCTGATCCCGTTCAATCCCTGGCCGGGCACGCGATATGAGTGCTCAGAGTGGGAACAGATCGAGAAGTTCTCGCAGGTCGTGTTCGATGCCGGTTATGCTTCGCCTGTTCGCACGCCCCGCGGGCGCGACATCCTGGCCGCGTGCGGCCAGCTCAAGAGCGCATCCGAAAAACTATCGGTGCGGGAACGAATGGCGCTGCGTGCCATGGCTATGGTTGATTAACGGCGCCGATTCATTTCAAGGACAGGCATTATGTTCGGTCGAATTCTCGTCATCATCTTCGCGCTCTTTATGGCCATCGTAGCAGCCGGCATAACGCTCGCCGCCGGAATCCTCTTGCCGGAATGGCAGGTCATGGATTCCGATCCAATCGAGCGGGTGCTCTTTTTCTTTGCTGCGTTTTTCGCCACCAGTTATGTCGGCGCCGTTGCGTTTATGCCGGCGCTGCTGGTGATCGTGATCGCGGAAGCCGCCCGCTTGCGAAATTTCCTCTACTACGGAGTGGGCGGTGCACTGGTCGGGCTGGCCTCGTACTACGGTACAGACATTTCTATGCGGCTGGAAAACACCACCGATGTCACACCTGTGGCCAACGCCTTGCAACTCGCGGCCGCCGCCGGGATCATCGGCGGTCTTGTCTATTGGTTGATTGCCGGACGCAACGCGGGTCGCTGGCGTGAACCGCGTGCGCCAAGCGCCGTATAATCCGGGGCAGAAATTCGTCGGCTTTTCATTTGACGGCGTGTCGGGTAGACGAACCCCGCATGAACCGCACCGGACTGCTGATCGCGCTTGCCATTGCTGTTGTCGCTGGACTGGCCTTCGGCCTTTATCCCGAACTCGACTTGCGCATTGCGGGTTATTTCTACGGTTTTGAGGACCCCGCCCACAACAAATTTGCTTTACGCTTCTATCCGCCGCTGATGAAGGCGCGCGACGTCGGGTTGTGGATCGGAACCGCTCTTGTGGCGCCGGCTGTGGCAGCGTTCGTGATCAAACTGCTTTTTCCACGACGCAAATTACTGATGTCGGGCCGAGCGATCGTTTTCCTGATTGCAACCGTGGCCCTGGCGCCAGGCTTGATGGCCAACGTGCTGCTCAAGGATCACTGGAGTCGTCCACGCCCGATTGACGTAACGCAGTTCGGCGGCAACGAACATTTTGTGGCGTGGTGGGATCCACGCGGCGATTGTGCGTCAAACTGCTCGTTTGTCTCCGGCGATGTGACTGGCGCGTTCTGGACCGTGGCGCCAGCGGCACTGGCCCCGCCGCATTGGCGCGCCATCGCCTACGGCGCGGCACTTGCGCTCGGGACCGGCATGGCGGTGCTGCGTGTGATGGCTGGGGCACATTTTCCGTCCGACGTCATATTTGCCGGAGTATTTACGTTTCTGATCGTGTGGCTCGCTTACGCTTTCATCTACCGCTGGCCGCGCACGCGCCTGTCGGATGATAGTGTAGAGCGCGCGCTCGAGCGCACGACTTTGCCGATCTATAATTCCATTGCCGCGCTGCTAGGCCGGAAGCCGAAATGAGCGGTTAACCGGTCAAAGCATTCGAACGAGGACGTACTTTGCGCCGTATACCTTTCGCCCTATAGTCCGCCGCGTTTTCAACGCGGACATTCTCTGATGGCCGACAGCAAGCCCAAAAAGACTGTAAAGAAGGTCGTTCTCGCCTACTCCGGCGGGCTCGACACCTCGATCATTTTGAAGTGGCTGCAGACCGTCTATGGCTGCGAGGTCGTCACCTTTACAGCCGATCTCGGTCAGGGCGAGGAGCTTGAGCCGGCCCGGCAGAAGGCGTTGCTCCTCGGCATCAAAAAGGAAAACATCTTCGTCGAGGACCTGCGCGAAGAATTCGTGCGCGACTACGTATTCCCGATGTTTCGGGCGAATGCCCTGTACGAAGGTCAATATCTGCTGGGTACGTCGATCGCGCGACCGCTCATCGCGAAGAAGCAGATCGAAATCGCCGAGAAGGTCGGCGCCGATGCGGTTGCGCACGGCGCCACAGGCAAGGGCAACGATCAAGTTCGGTTTGAACTGACTTACTACGCGCTCAAGCCCGATGTGACGGTAATCGCGCCGTGGCGCGAATGGGACCTGACCTCGCGCACCAAGCTTATTGAGTTCGCTGAGAAGCATCAAATTCCGATCGCCAAGGACAAACGAGGCGATGCGCCATTTTCGGTCGACGCCAATCTGTTGCATACGTCCTCGGAAGGGAAGGTGTTGGAAGATCCCGCGCAGGATGTGCCGGACTACGTTTTTTCCCGCACGGTCGATCCGGAGAAGGCACCGGACAAGCCGACCTACATCACGGTCGATTTCGAGCGCGGCGATGCGGTTGCTGTTGACGGCAAGAAGTTGTCGCCGGCTGCGTTGCTCAAGCAGCTTAACGATTTCGGCCGTGCCAACGGCATCGGCCGGCTCGATCTTGTCGAAAACCGTTTCGTTGGCATGAAGTCGCGCGGTATGTACGAAACTCCTGGCGGCACGATATTGCTTGCCGCCCATAGGGGGATCGAATCGATCACGCTCGACCGTGGCGCCGCACATCTCAAAGACGAACTGATGCCGAAGTATGCGGAGCTTGTTTACTACGGCTTCTGGTTCGCCCCGGAGCGGGAAATGCTGCAGGCGGCGATCGACAAGAGCCAGGAATTCGTCACTGGCCGCGTCACGCTGAAGCTTTATAAGGGCAACGCGACCGTTGTTGGCCGCGAAAGCAAGTATTCTCTCTACGATCAGGAACTGGTGACTTTCGAAGAAGGCGCGGTGGCGTACGACCACCGCGACGCCGAGGGATTTATCAAGCTCAACGCTCTTCGCTTGCGCACGCTTGGGCAGCGCCGACGCAAGCTGAAACTCGACTGAAACACCTTGCTACAGGAACGGCCGATGATGCGGTGCGCAGCGAGATTGTGTCTGCTGTCTGCGCTCGCAGGGTCTCTCATCGCTTGTTCGTCGGATAAAAAACAGGCGGAAAACCCGAATGTCTTTCCCGCCGACTATAAAAACGAAATTCTGACCACGATGATCAACACACTTGATGATCCGACCAATATACGCAGTGCGTATGTTACCGATCCATTCGTCAGATCGGCGGGGAAGGAAGAGCGATATGTGGTCTGCGTGCGGGCAGATACCCGGAACCTCAACAGGAATTACACCGGCATCCAGGACCGCATCGCTTATTTCTATGGCGGTCATATCAATCAGCTGGTCGAGGCAACGAAAGAACAGTGCGGAAACGCGGCCTACAAGCCGTTTCCCGAGCTTGAGAAACTGTGCCAGGCCAAGAAATGCGATTAGGCGCCGGCTTGATCGTTACTGGAAATCGTCGATTGGGATCGCGTCGGCCTCTGGAGCTTTCAGCTCGGGAACCAATGGGACGTTGCGGCGCTGTTTATCCGCAATCTCGGCGACAACTTTCTGCATCTGCACGAAACGTACGGGCGTCACCGGGTGCGTTCGCCCGATCCGAATATCGTCCGGATTTTCCAGCGAGAACGCCCTCCAGATTTCTTCCGCTCCGGCGAGATCGTAGCCGGCCCGCGCTGCATAGTAGGCACCGACATAATCGGCCTCCCGTTCGAAATTCACGCTGAATGCCAATGCGCCGGCGCGGGCGAACTGTCGGGCAAATATCCCGCCGGTCGATATTCCACCGAGCACCAGACCGGCATCGATTGCGGCACCACCGGCCCATCCGAGGACTTGATTGGCCCATTGCTTGTCCAGGTGACCGAGACTGGCATGGGCGAGCTCATGTCCGAGTACAAGGGCAAGCTGCGCATCGGTACGAGCGACGCGCAGAATGCTTGAGTGGACGACAATTCTGTCGCCGGTCGTAAACGCGTTCAGCGAGGAATCTGTAATCAATTCGATCGGGATGGCGCAGGCAACAACCGGAGTGACGATGCGGGTCTCGTCGACGCCGCCGCGGCGGACCAATACGCGGATTGGAAGTTCGCCGTTGTTGCGTACAAAACGGCTGATCCACTCGGCCGTATCCGAGCTTGGCACAGCTTCATTGTTGAATGTCAGGATGTGGTCGCCCGGTTTGATTCCCCCGGCGGCTGCAGGCGAAGTCTCGGCAACCGACAGTACGGTTGCCTGTGTCCAACTCACGGAAAGCGCGTCGTGAGAGTACGATCGAAATTTGCGCGGCAGGCTCGGCACCGTGCCTGCGTCCAGGCCGATTTGTGTCGATCGATTCTTGCAGTCGCGGTGATTGGCGGCCCGGATGCGGAATGCAACATTGTTGAGACGCCCGCGTTGGGCAAAATAATCGCGGATGTGGTCGACTTGTTGTTTGCGTCGCTCAGCCTCGACCTCTTCGGAAGCCAACGGCGGCAATTTCGAAATCGGCCCGCAAGACGCGCAAAGAAGACTGCTTGCGACCAGAAACAGCGAACGCCAACGCACACACGTACTCCACGCCAGGGAGCAAAAGTGCATCAGCTCATTTGTCGATTCAAGCTAAAGTTGCAATAGGCGGGCCTGGACAACTTTCTGTAACATCAGCCATTCGGCTGATTAAAGCTGTCGATCGACCAGCGCTTTTTTAAGTGTGGCAATTTCTTTTGCCGGATTTAGTCCCTTCGGACACGCCTTCGAGCAATTCATGATGGTGTGGCAGCGATAAAGCCGGAACGGGTCTTCGAGATTATTGAGGCGCGGCCCCGCCGCTTCGTCGCGACTGTCCTGGACCCAGCGATTGGCCTGCAGCAGTGCCGCAGGGCCCAGATAGCGATCCGAATTCCACCAATAGCTCGGGCAAGAGGTCGAACAGCAGGCGCAAAGGATGCATTCGTACATGCCGTCAAGCTTGGCGCGATCCTGGTGACTTTGCCGCCATTCTTTCTCCGGCGTCGGCGTTGTCGTCTGCAGCCATGGTTCGATGGACGCGTATTGGGCATAAAAATTCTTCAGGTCAGGCACGAGGTCCTTGACCACGGGTTGGTGCGGCAACGGATAGATTCTCATCGGTGCGCGCGCGTCGTCGATCGCCTTCGTGCACGCAAGCGTATTGGTACCATCGATATTCATTGCGCATGACCCGCACACGCCTTCACGGCACGAGCGACGGAACGTCAGTGTCGGGTCGATGGTGTTCTTGATCCAGATCAGAGCATCGAGAACCATTGGCCCACAATCGTCGCGATCGACGTAATAAGTGTCGATGCTCGGGTTCTGCCCATCATCCGGGTTCCAGCGGTATATTCGGAATTCGCTCACATGCGTTGCGTGCGATGTGCGCGGCCACTTCCTGCCTTCGGTGATTTTCGAGTTCTTCGGCAAAGTGAATTCGACCATGGCAGGTTTCCGTCAGTAAACGCGCGCCTTCGGCTCGATGTAGGCGACATCGTTGGTGAGCGTGTAAGTGTGAACAGGGCGGTAGTCGAGTTTCACTTTGCCGTTCTCATCCATCCACGCCAGCGTGTGCTTCATCCAGTTCTTGTCGTCACGCTCGGGATAGTCTTCGCGGGCATGAGCGCCTCGACTCTCGGTCCGGTTTCTTGCCGAATCCATGGTCACGACGGCCTGCGCGATGAGATTGTCGAGTTCGAGCGTTTCGATCAAATCCGAATTCCAGATGAGCGACCGGTCGCTCACGTGAACGTCGGCGATCCCTTTATAGATGTCGTGAATCCGCTTGTGGCCCTGGTCGAGAACCTCGCCGCTCCGGAAGACCGCGCAATCCTCCTGCATCACCTTCTGCATGTTCAGCCTCAGCTTGGCGGTCGGCGTGCCACCAGAGGCGTTGCGGAATTTATCCAGACGCGACAACGACATTTCGGCCGAATCCTTCGGCAACTCTGGCTGCGAGTCGCCGGGGGTCAATATGTCGGCGCAACGCAATGCCGCTGCGCGACCGAAGACCACCAGGTCGATCAACGAATTCGAGCCCAGCCTGTTCGCGCCATGCACGGAAACACAGGCGGCTTCGCCAAGCGACATCAGCCCTGGGATGATCGTGTCGTCGTCGCCGTTTTTCTTGGTCAGCGCCTCGCCATGATAGTTCGTGGCAATGCCGCCCATGTTGTAGTGCACGGTCGGGAGCACCGGGATCGGCTCCCGCGCCACATCGACATTGGCAAATATGCGAGCCGTTTCGCTGATGCCGGGCAGACGCTCATGCAGCACCGCAGGATCGAGATGATCAAGGTGCAGGAACAGATGATCCTTGTCCTTGCCGACGCCGCGACCTTCACGAATTTCGACGGTCATTGCGCGCGAAACCACGTCGCGTGAGGCGAGATCCTTCGCCGATGGGGCGTAGCGCTCCATGAAGCGCTCGCCTTCGGAGTTCACGAGATATCCGCCTTCACCGCGTGAGCCTTCGGTAATCAGGCAGCCAGCCGGATAGATGCCCGTCGGGTGGAATTGCACAAACTCCATATCCTGCAGCGGCAATCCGGCGCGCAGGACCATGGCGTTGCCGTCGCCCGTGCAAATGTGCGCCGAAGTGCAGGAGAAATAAGTGCGACCATAGCCACCGGTCGCAAGGATCGTCATGTTGGCAGAAAAGCGATGGATCGATCCATCGTCCATATTGAGTGCGACCACACCGCGACAACGACCGTCGTTGTCCATGATCAGGTCGATCGCAAAATATTCGACGTAGAATTCAGCCGCGTGCCGAAGCGCCTGTCCGTACATCGTGTGGAGCATGGCGTGCCCGGTGCGGTCGGCTGCCGCGCAGGTCCGCTGCGCTGTGCCCTTCCCGTAATGGGTCGTCATGCCGCCGAACGGACGCTGATAGATCTTGCCATCCTCTTCGCGGCGCGAGAACGGCAGGCCCCAGTGTTCCAGCTCATAAACGGCAGCCGGCGCGTTGCGACAGAGATACTCGATCGCGTCCTGGTCGCCGAGCCAGTCGGCGCCCTTGACGGTGTCGTACATGTGCCAGCGCCAGTCATCCTCGCCCATATTGCCGAGCGCTGCCGCGATGCCACCCTGGGCGGCAACTGTGTGCGAGCGGGTGGGAAACACTTTCGTGATGCAGGCAGTGCGAAGACCCGCCTCGCTGCATCCCACGACCGCACGCAAGCCGGAGCCGCCAGCACCGACAACAACGACGTCGTAGCTATGATCTTCAATAGGATAAGCGCGACCGTTGATCGCAGGCGTGCCGCTCGACTTTCCGTTGGTCGGCATGGATCAGACCCCGAACGAGAGCTTCAGAATGGCGTAGATCGACGCCAGGCTGACTGCGACAACGAAAAACGTATTCGCCATCAGAGCGATAAACTTCCAACTCGCTTCGTGCACATAGTCGAGAATGATTTCCTGCATACCTATCCACATGTGGTAGGCCGTATTGATAATGAACAGCAGCATCACGATCGCGACAATCGGTGAGCCAAGAATCTGGACAACCGCCGCGTGGCTGCGCCCAAGCAGTGCGGTGATGATCATCAGCAGAGCGATCGTCAACGGCACACCGGCAACCGACGTCACGCGTTGATGCCAGAAGTGGAGGGTGCCGGATCGCGCCGCGCCCAGTCCGCGAACCTGGCGCAACGGAGTGCGCATGGGTTGGATCTCGCTCATCGTGGGCCTCCCATGACGAGATACCCGACGACCCAGAGAATGAGTGTGAGTGCGATGGAGCCGATCAGCGTCGCGAGCGTGAGCATCTCGCGTTCGGCGGGCTCAAGACCATGGATCGTGTCCCAGATCAGGTGGCGGATACCGCCAAGCATGTGATGGATCAATGCCCACGTGTAGCCGAACAGGATCAGTTGCCCGATCAGGCTGCCCATGAACCACTCGACATTGGCATAGGCGTTTGGACCGCTCGCCGCCGCAACGAGCCACCAGGCGAGGAGCAACATCCCAAAATAGAGCGCGCCGCCGGTGAGGCGATGGACGATCGACATCGTCATCGTCAGCATCGGCCGGTAAATTTGCAGATGCGGAGAAATTGGCCGCGGCCGCGTTGCTCCCGTGGTCATACCCGTCTCGAGTTCGGCCATTGTCAGCCTCCAATCATCATCCCTACGCGAGCGGAGGGGGATTGGCATTGCCGGGTTTCAGGAGCCGCAGAAAGTGGGTCAGTACTTGACCCAGGGCCCAAACCCATTACTTCATGATTTGCGAAGCTTGAACCCGGAAATCCGACGTTGCAATATGCCTTTTGCGTAGCCTGCCTTCGTAGAATAAGAAGGTAAGCCCTTATGCGGTTCGATTTCACGGATCTCAATCTCTTCCGGCACATCGTCGAGGCCGGGAGCATAACCCATGGCGCGGAACGCTCGAACCTGGCTTTGGCGGCGGCCTCGACCCGTATCCGTAAGATGGAGCTGGCGTTCGGGACCGAGCTGCTGATCCGGGGGCGGGCAGGGGTTACGCCCACCCCGGCCGGGCGTACGCTGCTACAGCATGCCCGCGGAATTCTGGCGCAGACCGAGCGCCTGCAGGAGGATCTGACCCCTTTTGCCCGAGGTCTCGCCGGCCAGGTGCGGGTGCTCTCCAATACCAATGCCCTTACCGAATTCCTGCCCGAGACGCTGAGCTCGTTCCTGATGGCCTATCCGGATATCAGCGTAGATCTCGAGGAGAGATTGAGTGACGAGATCGTCGGCCTGATCGCGGAGGGAAATGCCGACATCGGCATTGTCGCGGGCACAGTCGATTATGGCGGGCTGAACACCTTTCCATTCCGCAGTGACCGCTTCGTTCTGGTCGTGGCAAAAAATCATCCGCTCGCAAGCCGATCGCGCATCGCCTTCTCTGAAGTGCTCGACTACGACATGGTTGGGCTTGATCGCGCCAGCGCAATTCAGCGCTTTCTTGCCGACAAGGCCAATCGTATCGGTCGTCCGCTTAGGCTGCGCGTACAGCTGCGAAGCTTCGACGCTATCTGCCGTCTGGTCGAGTGCAATGTAGGCGTTGGCATCGTCCCCGAGACCACGGTAAAGCGTACCGAGCGTACGATGGCAATCAGCGCGGTCCGCCTGACGGATCCGTGGGCGTTGCGCGAGCTGACGATCTGCGTGCGCGATATTAATTCACTGCCGCCATACGCGCGTCAGCTCGTCGATCATTTGCGGGCAAGCGCGTAGCCGCATCATCACCGCGGCATCAGCACCCAATAATCGAGATCAAGGATTACAGCCGGATCGTAGTCGTCCCCGCTTTTGAGCGGGAAATCGGTGCACGGGCGATCTTTGGTGGCAACGGTCCTGATGCGCAACGCGCCGACATCCTTCCGGCTCGGCAGGTCGGCGCTGGCGATTACTTCTGACCAGGCAAACACGGTATCGCCCGCAAACAGCGGCGCCACGTGGCGTCCACCATTGATCGCTGCGACATGAAAGGCGTTGCCCAGTCCGTTGAACGACAACGCGCGCGCAACGGAAATGGCGTGACCACCATAGATCAATCGCCGGCCAAAGCGGCCCTTGCTTTCGATAAACTGGTTGAAATGGATACGTGCCGTGTTCTGATAAAGCCGTGTGGCAATCTGTTGCTCGGCTTCTTCGACAGTGATGCCGTCAACGTGGTCGATTTTTTCTCCAACTTTATAGTCGGAAAAGCGATGTGAACTTCCCGCCAGTACATTGTCGTAGGCGGTCACCGCAATTTCAGGACACCCCTTGCCAAGCTGGTCGGGTTCGACGCTCTTTGGGAAGTTCAGGAACCTTTTCTTGTGGTGCGGGCGCCGCCTGGTCGCGCTTTTGCACCATCACCCACCGCGCGTAGTCGATGACGGCGTCACCAGTTTCGTCGAAGCCGCGCGAGCGCACATAGACGATACCGGTCTTCTTGTTCGAATTTTCCCTCAGCCCGATGACTTCGGAAACCGCATTCAGAGTTGCGCCCGGGTAGACCGGCTTGAGGAAGCGGCAATCGGCATAGCCAAGATTGGCAACGGCATTGAGCGAGACGTCGGGCACGGTCTTGCCGAAAACAACGTGAAACAACAGCAGATCGTCGATCGGCGACCGCGGGTAGCCGATTGATCTTGCAAACGGGTCGGACGATTGCACCGCGAAGCGGGGTCCGAACAAACCATTGTAAAGCGCAACGTCTCCGACGGTTATCGTGCGCGGTGTGGCGTGACGGATCTGCTGGCCGAGGCGGAAATCTTCAAAGAAGTTACCGGGGCTTGTTCTCGAGGATGGCGGCGCACTCACAAACTCAACTCCTTCATTTCGGCCGGCACACCATTCTCACAAAACCGTGAGCCGAACGCCAGCTTCTGGCAACGAGGAACTGATGGAGAGTTGTCTAGGCGCTGTGTGAAAGATTCCCCATGTTTACCCTGTTGACACCGGAACCTGTCGCGATGACATGAAACGGGACAGTGGGTCGCATGCATCCGCGGGGCCCGCCGTATCGTAGGTGTGGTAGGAGCTGCGCAAGGACACCGTCGCAATGACCGCCGACACGATCACTACTCTCGATACCGGTGCAACAATTCACCCGCGCTGGGTGCGTATCTGTCATTGGATCAACGCTCTCGCCATCCTGGTCATGATCGGATCCGGTTGGCAGATCTACAACGCCTCACCGTTGTTTGATTTTGTGTTTCCCCGACAGATCGCCCTGGGCAACTGGCTCGCGGGCGCCTTGCTCTGGCATTTCGCCGCCATGTGGGTCCTGGTGGTCAACGGCATCGTTTATGTCACGCTTGGCGTCGCCACCGGACGCTTCCGCCGCAAGCTGTTTCCAATTCGTCCGGGCGAAGTGATCTCTGATCTGAAGGCCGCAGCGACCTTCAAGCTCTCCCATGACGACCTCTCGCACTACAACGCCATCCAGAAGCTGCTCTACACCGGCGTCATTCTGACCGGCGTCGTGATTGTGCTGTCGGGCCTGTCGATCTGGAAGCCGATTCAGTTCCAGGAATTGACGGCGCTGTTTGGAGGTTATGACGCGGCTCGGTACGTGCACTTCCTAGCGATGGCGGCAATCGTTGGATTTATCGTCGTACATGTTGCGCTGGCGCTGATCGTGCCGAAGAGCCTGCGCGCCATGATCACCGGCCGCTAGGAGGAAGCGCCATGCGAAAACGCAGGATTATCCCCGGTGTCGATCCGAAGCTCCTGATGAAGGATGCGGCCAAGTTAATGCCTGACGCCAGCCGACGCGGTTTCCTCCGCGGCGCAGCAAGTCTTGGTGCGCTGACCTTCCTTACCGGCTGCGACATCATCGATGGCGAGACCGCCGAAGGGGTGCTGCGCAAGATTTCGGAGTTCAATGATGGGGTTCAAGCTGCGCTCTTCAGTCCAACGAAGCTCGCGCCGACCTATCCCGAGAGCGCCATCACCAAACCATTTCCATTCAATGCCTACTACGACGAAGACGAAGCGCCGGAAGTTGACGGCAAAACCTACAAACTGGAAGTCGCCGGTCTCGTCGAAAACAAAAAGCCGTGGACGCTCGACGAATTGTACGCCCTGCCTGAGGTCTCGCAGATCACCCGCCACATCTGCGTAGAAGGTTGGAGCGCGATCGGCTCGTGGCAGGGCACGCCGCTGTCTGAATTCCTCAAGCGCGTCGGGGCCGATACGCGCGCCAAATACATCTGGTTCAAATGCGCCGAGGGCTACACCAACACGATCGATATGCCGACCGCGCTGCATCCGCAAACCCAGATGACGTTCAAGTTCGCCAATCGAATCCTGCCGCGCGCCTACGGCTATCCCATGAAGATTCGCATGCCGACCAAACTGGGATTCAAGAATCCGAAATACGTGGTGGCGATGGAAGTCACCAACATCGACAAAGGCGGCTACTGGGAAGACAAGGGCTACAACTGGTTCAGCGGGCTGTAGGCGTTGCGGCCACGAACGGCGTTGATGTCGCCGGGCCTTCGCCGACGATCAGAAGAACAGCATCGGTATCCTTGGCGCCGTCCCAGTGCACTTGCTTCCCGAAATGAGTGACGAACGATCCTGCCGGCATGGGGACGCTCGCGCTCGGATCAAAATCGGGCCCACTACCCACCCACCATGTTCCCGACAGCACGGTGATGAAACGATCATTGGGGTGAAAGTGCGGTCGGCTGAAATGATTGCCGGGGAGCCACTTCGTCATGACGCCGTATAGACCCGGCTTTGTCGGATCGCCGAACAGGACAGCCTGCTGGTTGCCGTTCGGGGTGACCGGGCCCCAGTTGATCTGATCGGGCAGCTTGTAGACGACGGCCTTCGGATCGAGCTCGGCTGCGGAGGAAATCATCGTCATGCTGGACAGGAACATCGCGGCGAATGCAGCAGGCAGCACTAGTTGGCGGCGTTTCATGGTTTCCTCCCGATCTCTGTGTTCGAGCTGCGGAGTGTCGCCACACTCAGGCGTCGCGTCCAGACCCTCCGCTGTTGGGCGGATCGGTGATCAAACGCGCACCGCGCTGGAAGGTGAGGTAGTCCCAGAACCAGTTGAAGGCGACGACGAAGCGGTTGCGCAAGCCAATCAGAAAATAAATGTGCGCAACGCTCCAGAATACCCAGCCGATGAATCCCTTCAACTCGAGCGGTCCGAACTTTACCACCGCGGCGCGACGACCAATCGTCGCCAGGTCGCCAAGGTGCATATACCGAAACGGCTTGTTCCATTCTCGACCCGCGATGCGGGCGGAAATCAGTTTGCCGACATAGGTCCCCATTTGTTTTGCGGCCGGCGCAATTCCGGGCACGGGGTGACCATTCTTGTCGGTCACCGCGGCCGTGTCGCCGACGACGAAAATCTCGGGGTATCCGGGCAGCGAAAGATCGGAATTGACTTTGACGCGACCGGCGCGGTCCCCTTCGGCGTTGAGCCAGCGCATCGCGGGAGAAGCCGTCACTCCGGCGGCCCAGATGACAGTGCCGGCATCGATCCGGCCGTCCTTGAGATCGACTCCGTCTGCATCGCACTTCGTGACGAGAGTTTCTGTCCTGACCTCGACACCCACGCGCGTCAGCGTTTTCAGAGCATAGTCAGACAAGCCGGGCGGGAACGTCGGCAGCAATCGCGGTCCTGCCTCGATCAGTATGATGCGCGCCGAGCGCGGATCGATGCGGCGGAAATCGGCGGCGAGTGTCTGACGCGCAACGTCCGCAATCGCACCGGCCATCTCGACGCCGGTCGCGCCCCCGCCGACGATGATGAAAGTCAGCAGGCGCCGCCGTTGGTCTTCATCCTTCATAACTTCCGCGCGCTCGAAGGCAATCAGGATGCTGCGGCGGATTCGCGTGCCATCTTCGATTCGCTTCAGGCCGGGCGCATAGCGCGACCACTCATCGTGACCGAAATACGAGTGCGTGGAACCGGTCGCGATCACCAGATAGTCGTAGGGAATTTCGCCGGATTGCGTCTGAATGCATTTCTTCTGCAGGCTGACGCCGCGCACATCTTCCATCAGAACCGTGGCATTGCGCTGGGGCCGCAAAATGTGCCGGATTGGCCATGCGATATCCGCCGGTGACAGCGCCGCGGTGGCCACCTGATAGAGAAGCGGTTGGAAGCAATGGTGATTCTCCCGGTCGATCACCGTCACGTCAGCCTGAGCCCGTCTCAGCGCTTTGGCGCATTCCAGGCCGCCAAACCCCGCCCCGACGATGACGACCCTTGCGTTGCCTGTCACGGCCCATCCTCTCGGCTGCAATTGCGCAATGTCCGCACATAGAAGGCCGGTTGCCAAGCCTGCGTCGAGGCTTTAGCAATCCGCGCGTGTCTGTAACGACGAGGCGTACATGGCGACCCACAATCTTCTTCTACTTCCCGGCGACGGTATCGGCCCCGAAGTGATGGCCGAGGTGAAGCGCGTCATCGATTTATTCAACAAAACTGGCCCCGAGAGGTTCAACACCGAGGAGGCGTTGGTCGGCGGCTGTTGCTACGATGCGCACGGCGTTGCCGTCACCGATGCCACTGTGGAGAAAGCCAAAGCTGCGGACGCGATCATCTTCGGCTCCGTTGGCGGGCCGAAATGGGACAAGGTGCCTTACGACGTGCGGCCTGAAGCAGGCCTGCTGCGCCTGCGCAAGGATCTCGCGCTGTTCGCCAATATCCGCCCGGCCATCGTCTATCCCGCTTTGGCGGATTCGTCCTCCCTCAAGCGCGAGGTGGTCGAAGGGCTCGACATCATCATTCTGCGCGAGCTGACGGGCGGCGTTTACTTCGGCGAGCCGAAAACGATCACCGATCTCGGCAACGGCCAGAAACGGGCGATCGATACGCAGGTCTATGACACCTACGAAATCGAGCGGATCGGCCGCGTCGCCTGCGAACTTGCGCGCAAACGGCGCAACAAGGTGACGTCGATGGAAAAGCGCAACGTCATGAAAACCGGCGTTCTGTGGAACGAGGTGATGACGCAGATGCACGCGCGCGAGTTCAAGGATGTTCAGCTTGAACACATGCTGGCCGACGCCGGCGGGATGCAGCTGGTGCGATGGCCCAAGCAATTCGACGTCATCGTCACTGACAATCTTTTCGGCGACGTACTTTCCGATATTGCCGCGACCCTGACCGGCTCGCTTGGCATGCTGCCTTCAGCCTCCCTGGGCGAAGTCGACCCAAAAACGCGCAAGCGCAAGGCGCTCTATGAACCGGTGCACGGTTCGGCGCCGGACATCGCAGGGAAGGGCATCGCCAATCCCATCGCCATGATTGCTTCGTTCGGGATGGCGTTGCGATATTCTTTCAATCTCGGAAAACAGGCTGACTGGATCGATCAGGCGATTTCCGCGACGTTAGCCAATGGCTTGCGAACGGCCGATATCAAATCCGAAGGCACCGAAGTCGTTTCTACATCCGGGATGGGTTCGGCGATCCTGTCCGAGCTCGAAAAGCTCGCCGTCTGAACAGCGAAGAGGGCGAAAAGCAAAACGCGGCCACTCGGCCGCGTTTCATTTCCAGATGTGTCCGGCGCTCAGTACTGCAGCCAGGGATTATTCTTGCTCGGCAAGGTGAAAGGTCCCGGAAGCGCTGATTGCGTATTGTGCAGGCCGGCGGACGTATTGTTGAGCACGCTTCCCGCGGTCTGAGTCGGATTTTGCACATAGCCGGTATTGCCGACGCGCTCACCCGGGAAAGTTTCCGTCCCGGGATCGAGGAACGAGCGCTTCTGGATGATAACGCGGGTTCGCGTCCGGCCGTCTTCGTCGCGGCTGATCTGAACCGTGTTGTCACGGTTGTTGTAGACCACGGTGCGCTTTTTCGTCGGGGTCGTCTGGGCGTCTGCCTGAACGGTCGGCAGGGCCAAGGCTCCGATTAGCGCGATCGCCGCAGTGACGACTTTCAATTTCATAGGGTCCTCGACCATTGCCTCGATGTGTAACGCAGTGTAGCGGGGTTCTGTTTCCTGGAACAGGCCCCGATTGGTCGCAAATCTTCGTAAACTTGCAATAAAGCCCCGCCGAATTGGCGGGGCTTTTCTGCTCAAAGCGACAAAAGTGCCACTAACTGCCGTAGTTTTTCTTGAGGTATTCGGCAATCGCCTTGGCGTCGGTGTCGTCGATCGGCGCGCCGTAGGCCTTGATCATCTTGGTGATCTCGGCATCCCACAACGCAGCGTTGGGAAATGGCGAGTTCATCGGGATGTAGTCGAGACTGTGACAGGCCTGGCAATTGGCCTCGATTTTGTCGAGACCCGGCGCGCTTTTGAGTTGCACTGGCTTTTCATCGGCGCCTGCGGGAAGCGCGATCAACGCGGCCGCTGCTGCGATCAACAGAGTTCGCATGGTCCCCTCCCTATGCGTTCAATGTGATGTTTTGCATCACATTGTTGTGGTAGCCGGCCGGGTTGAAGATGAGCTCGGATGTCTGGCTCTGCCCGAGCTTGTTGATGGCGTTGACCATCACCGTGTTCTTGCCCTTCTTTGCCGTGAAATCGAAACTCCACGGGCGGAACGCAAAGCGGCCGAGATCCTGACCGAGCGCAGCCGAGTTCCACGCCTTGCCGCCGTCGGTAGACACCTGCACTGCACTCACGCCATAGCCACCGTCCCAGGCGATGCCGCTCACGGTCACCTTGCCGGCATTGATTTTAGCGCCGTCGCGGTGACTGGTGATCAGCGAATTCACGACCATTTCAGTGATCGGCGTGCTGGTCGCGTTTTCCTGGCTGATGAAACGGTCCCTGAGCGGAAATTTACCGAGTGGAATACGATAAGCGGGGTTCATCCAAAATCCGCCTTGCGGCTGCGTCAGCGCGTTGATGGCAATGACGTGCTTCATCCAGTAAGTGCCGGTCCAGCCGGGAACGACAATGCGCGCCGGAAAGCCATTCCAGTGCGGTAACGGCTGGCCATTCATTTCGTAGGCAATGATCGTCGACTCCTCGACGGCTTTCCACGCCGGAATACTTTTGACGAAGTCGGGAGTCTTGTCGGTTACCGGGCCGTCCGCACCGTCGAAGGCGACTTCGATCGCCTCCTTCTTGAGGCCGGCCTTTTCGAGCACATCCTTCAGGCGCGCACCCTTCCAGCGCGCGCAGCCCATGGCGCCGTATCCCCACTCGACGCCGACCACATGCGGCTTTGAAAGTCCACGACGGTTGCCGGAGCACTGATTGACGGCCACCACCTCGAACGCCGGCATTTTCTTCAGGTCATCGAGGGTGAGTTCGATTGGCGTGCTGGCTCCGTCGCCTCCGACCTTCAGTTTGTAAGTTTTGCCGTCGACCTCCGGAATGTCCGCCAGATGATATCGCACGAAGAACTCATCGTTCGGCGTGATCGGATTGCGGAACGTTTCCAGCGGCGACTCATAATTGGGTGGGCGGTAGCTGAGTTTAATGAGCGGCTTTTTGCCGGGGAGCGCTTCCATGGTGGCGACGGTGCCGACACCTTCCGGTACGCCCGGGCTGAGCGCGGCGCCCGCGGCTTCAGCCAATCTATATCCGGACAATGCAAGCGCGGCGCCTGCGCCCGCCGTCCCAAGCAGGTGACGTCGAGTGATCATCGTTCCTCTCCCCAGAGGTCTTCACGAAGTCAGCGGTCATCACCGCGACTTCAGATATTCTTGTTCGAATATGATCCGATGAATTATCAGGTGGGTCAATTGTGAACGCGGCGCCGGCGTGAAAAATCGTTGACCCGATCGTATGCAATCTCACCAAATGGGATTTGGCGCAGATGCTGCGCCGCACGGAAGTTATTCAACGTCCAGCGCGTCGCGCGTCCTGCCGATTCGCCAGCGCCTTCCAGAGCAGATGATACTTCGGCGTGGCCGCAAGGATCGGATCGCGTTGGCCGCAATAGCTCCGATTGAGTTCCGCCTGAGCAAACAATGCACCGACTTTTGGCTCGCTGCCTGCGGAAAGAAGAGTCAACCGGTCAAGCGCACACGCCAGCGTGCTTTGCTCGACGAACTCGGTGCCGCCCTGACAGAACCAGCCGGACAGTTGCATGCGTGGATCGCTGTAGGCGCGAACAAAGCCCAAGCAACGGCGCGGCGTACTTTTTGAAGCGAAGAAGGGCACGATCGTGAGCGGCCCAAATTTGGTTGCGAGCGGTTTGTCGAGATGTTGCACGTCTGCCGGACCGAGCGCATCGGCGCTCAAGATCATCTCCGCAATCGGATCCGCATAGCGGCCAACCTCGTTACCGGGGCGATAGATTTCGACACGCAGGAACGGCGAGGCACTGTCCGGTTCACCCAAAGTTAGAATGTCTTTGCGACCGTTGCCTCCTGCGTGCCGTCGGATCGCATAGCTTGCCGGAACGTCGGCGGCTTCCGGGATGGACAGCGCGAAGGCGGCGAACGGCCGTTCAATATCGACCCATTCCGGTTGATGCAGCGGTGTGATGGCACCCATCACTTTTGGCGATTGAGAAAAATGCGCACTTGCCATGGAAAGCAGCGCAAGAGCACCCAGATATGCAAGCAAGCGCACGATGTTGGGCGGCAGGTCGTTACGCCATGAGCGCAGGGCCGGATGCATGCGACGTTGTCTGCACTGTGCCGTTGTGTTGGACGTAGTTCTCGCCTAGAAGCGCTGCCATCCGGTTGCCCCGAACGGGTTACCGGGCGGAATCCAGTCCGGAGCGTTAACAATGGGTTACAAGGTCGCCGTGGTGGGTGCTACCGGCAATGTCGGGCGCGAGATGCTCGACATCCTGGCCGAGCGCAATTTCCCCGCTGACGAAGTGGTCGCCGTTGCGTCGCGACGGAGCCATGGCGTCGAGTGCTCGTTCGGTGACAAGACGCTGAAGGTCAAGGCGCTCGATCATTTCGATTTCTCCGACGTCGACATCTGCCTGATGTCGGCGGGCGGCGCAGTGTCGAAGGAGTGGTCACCAAAGATCGCCGCGCAGGGCGCTGTCGTCATCGACAACTCGTCGGCATGGCGGATGGATCCTGACGTGCCGCTGATCGTGCCGGAAGTGAACGCCGACGCCGTCACCGGTTTCACCAAAAAGAACATCATTGCCAATCCGAACTGTTCGACCGCGCAGCTTGTGGTGGCGCTCAAGCCGCTGCACGACAAGGCGAAGATCAAGCGCGTCGTTGTGGCGACCTATCAATCCGTGTCCGGTGCAGGCAAGGACGCGATGGACGAGTTGTTCTCGCAGAGCAAGGCTGTTTTCACGCTCGACGAAGTGGAAACCAAGAAGTTTCCGAAGCGGATCGCGTTCAACGTGATTCCGCACATCGACGTCTTCATGGAAGACGGTTACACCAAGGAAGAATGGAAGATGGTGGTCGAGACCAAGAAAATTCTCGATCCAAAGATCAAACTTACCGCCACCTGTGTCCGTGTCCCGGTCTTCGTCGGCCATTCAGAAGCGGTCAACATCGAGTTCGAGAACCCGATCACTGCCGACGAAGCGCGCGAGATCTTGCGCAACGCACCGGGGTGTCTGGTCATCGACAAGCTCGAGCCGGGCGGATACGTCACGCCCTACGAGTGTGTCGGAGAAGATGCGACTTATATCAGCCGTATCCGCGAGGACGGGACGATCGAAAACGGGCTGCAGATTTGGATAGTATCTGACAACCTGCGCAAGGGCGCGGCGCTGAATGCGGTGCAGATCGCCGAGTGCCTGATCAATCGCAAGCTTATTCAGGCCAAGCGCCGGGCAGCATAGGCCAGCCACCAGCAAGCGTCAGAAACGCGGTTGCGCGAACATCCGCACGTAATCATCCGCCGCGACCTGGGCGAACTTTTCGGTCGCATGATCTCGCACCGAAAGCTGGCCCGTCGCGACACCGAAGTACGCGCCATGCACCAGAACCTGCCCGCGTTCGATCAGGATGCGCAGGCGCGGAAACGTCATCAGGTTATCGATGCTGTTGACGACGTTTGCCTGCTCGAGTTGTGTCAGATATTCATCGCGCGAAAGGGCGCCACGCGGTCCCAGCTTCGCTGCCGCTGGCGACATCAGTTTCATCCAGTTGCCGATGAAATCGCCCGGAGAGAGCGGTTCAGCATCCTCGGCGAATGCTTTCACGCCGCCGCATTGTGCATGGCCAAGCACGACAATGTGTCTGACCTTCAGAGCACCGACGCCGAATTCGAGTGCTGCCGATACACCGTGAGCGTGTCCGTCCGGCGCGTAAGGCGGCACGATGTTCGCTACGTTACGGACAACAAAAAGTTCGCCGGGCCTCGCGTCAAAAATGACTTCAGGCGAAACGCGGGAGTCGCAACAACCGATGACCATGATTTGCGGGGACTGTCCGCTTTCGGCAAGGCCCCTGTAGCGGTCCTGCTCGTGGCGAAGCCGGCCGATGAGAAAGGCGCGATATCCGTCGATCAGCTGCTGCGGAAATGCCATGGCGGTCGTTCATAAAACCAGTGATGCGGCCTCACACAATCATGGCTGCATTGTCATTGGCAACCCGCCGAAAGGTGGGAGTGGCATGCAGGTCATGCGGGCGATAGTCTTGGACGCGATGGAGGCTTAGGAATGAACGTCCGCCCGCGCCGTAGCGTCCTCTATATGCCCGGCTCGAATGTCCGTGCGCTCGAAAAAGCGAAGACACTGTCCGTCGACGGCGTGATCCTCGACCTGGAAGATTCGGTTGCCCCCGAAGCCAAGGAAGACGCTCGTCAGAAAGTGGCTGAAGCCGTGAAATCCGGTGGTTTTGGCCCGCGCGAGGTCTTCATTCGCGTCAACAGTGTCGAGACGCCCTGGCATGCCGACGACCTTGCCGCTGCGGCACACGCAGCGCCGGACGCGATCCTGGTTCCGAAAGTATCGAGCCCGGATACCCTGGAACTGATCGGTCGCCGGCTGCTCGATATGGGCACTCACCACAGGACGCGAGTGTGGGCGATGATCGAGACGCCGCTGGCGATTTTCAATGTCCTGCGGATCGCGGCGGCGGCGAGCGATTCTGAGACGCGGCTGTCCGGTTTCGTGATGGGCACTAACGATCTTGCCAAGGATACGCGCGCGCGTCTCGTACCGGGCAGGGCGCCAATGCTGCCCTGGCTGTCGACCTGTGTTGCTGCCGCGCGCATTTATGGCATCGATATTCTGGACGGCGTCTATAACGACATTGGAAACGCCGATGGTTTTGCCAAGGAATGCGCCCAAGGGGTGGAACTCGGCTTCGACGGCAAGACGCTTATTCATCCAAGCCAGATCGAACCGTGCAACACCGCTTTCTCCCCCTCGCAGACCGAGGTCGAACAGGCACGCAAGATGATCGCCGCCTTCGACCTGCCGGAGAACAAGGGCAAAGGGGTTGTGTCGATCGATGGCCGCATGGTCGAGCGGCTGCATGCGGATATGGCGCGACGAACGGTGGCGATCGCGGAAGCGATTGCGCGACATCACTAGCGAGTAGCCATGTGCCTTGCTCGCGGAAGAAGGAATGAATCATGCTGCGGCTCCGCTCGCTGGTCGCTTCCGCACTGTTGCTAGTCGCTTCACTCGCGTCTGCCCAAGACATCGCACCGGGCGGCACGCTGCGCGCCGCCTATCTGGCGAACAATCCAGCGCAAGCGGTGCGTGATCCAGTCAGCGGTGAAATTCGCGGCGCATCCGCAGATCTCGCACGCGAGCTGGCGCGACGACGCAATGTACCGCTCGTACTCATGCCACTGACGAATCCACCGGCGGTGATCGAGGCTGTTGCCAAAGGCGAGGCCGATATCGGGTTCGTAGCGTATGCGCCCGAGCGGGTCGGAACAGTCGAATTCTCGCAAATCTATATGTTGGTGCAACAGTCGTTCATCGTACCGGACAGCTCCCCCGTCCGTGCCGTTGCCGACATCGATATGCCCGGACGACGTATCGCCGGTGGCAAGAACGATTCGATCACGCTCTATCTCGCACGCAACTTGAAACAGGCGACTCTGGTCGAGACGGACAACACGCCGGCCGATGCGAAACGTCGGCTCTTGGCGGGCGAGATCGATGCCTTCGGGGCCAACCGTCAGCGACTAACCAACCTGTTGAACGAAATGCCCGGTTATCGTCTCCTGCCGGACAACCTGTTCGGCGTGACGCAAACGATCATCGTCCCGAAAGGAAAGCCGGAGGTGCTCGCAGCCATTAACGGCTTCATCGACGATGTTCGTGCATCCGGGCTTTTACAGAACGCGATTGAGAAAAGTGGAATTGTCGGTCTTGAGATGGCCGCTGCCGGGGCCACACTTCAGCGCTAATTGCGGTGATCGCCGCATCTTGGTGCGTTGCGGCAACGTCGCCGCTGCCGGTCGAAAATGTCCTGATTAAACAATTTCGTGGCCGGATCAGCGCAGTCGCTCAGCGATAAAAACACCGTAAACGCAATAGTTTAGAACACTTTTAAAGAGTGTTTTTATTTTGACTCCTAGCGACACACCGGTTAGCGAATATCCAATCAAGGTGTCCGATGATTGTCTGCTCCTGCAATGTACTGAGCGATCACGAGGTGCGCAGTGCCGCCAGTTCGGCGTCACGGCGGTCGACCAGTCACGTGTATGGCTGCTTGGGATGCAGTGCTCAATGCGGCCGCTGTGCGCGTACCATTCGCAAGATCATCGATGAAACTCTGAACGGCGCGAAAGTCGGCTGCCCGGTCGGTTGTGCCTGCGCGCTGCACGCAGCAGCCGACGCACTCTAAAACCAACCCAATACCGTCAACATGTGGAATGTGCCGCCGGCTCAGGCAGCGCATCTCGAAGTTTTTTGCTAGCGTTGCGCCCGGGCGGCCATGAACGCCCATGACAGGAGCCGGTTATGAAGGGTGACGCGAAGGTCGTCGAGTTTCTCAATAAAGCGCTGCGGCACGAAATGACCGCGGTCAACCAGTACTGGCTTCATTATCGGCTGCTCGACAATTGGGGTTACAAAGATTTGGCGAAGCAGTGGCGCAAGGAATTGATCGAGGAAATGGAACACGCCGACAAGCTGATCGAGCGCATTATATTTCTTGACGGGTTCCCGAACATGCAGGTCCTCGATCCGCTGCACATCGGCCAGAACGTCAAAGAGGTACTCGACTGCGATCTGGCGGCGGAGATGTCGGCGCGGGCACTTTATCAGGAAGCGGCGACCCACTGTCATGCCGCCAAGGATTATGTCACGCGGGACATGTTCGAGAAGCTGATGTCGGATGAAGAACACCACATCGACTTTCTCGAGACTCAACTCGACCTCGTTGCCAAGCTTGGTCTTGAGCTTTACGCGCAACACCACATCGGCGAGATGGGGGAGGAAGGCGAGGACTGACTTTTGAAATTTCGGCTCGTCCCCGGTCAGCCGGTCAAACCCAAGGTCTCGCGGATTTCGCTTTGCCTTCGTAGCTCTCGATCTTGGTCTGCTTTTGCTTCGTCAGGCCAATGTCGTCGAGGCCGTTAAGCATGCAGTGCTTGCGGTGCGCGTCGATCTCGAAATGAACAACGCCACCGTCCGGACCACGGATCTCCTGCTTTTCGAGGTCGACAGTCAGCGTCGCGTTGGCGCCACGGTCAGCATCGTCGAACAGCTTTTCGAGATCTTCCGGTGACACCCTGATGGGCAACACGCCGTTCTTGAAGCAATTGTTGTAGAAGATGTCGCCGAACGAGGTCGAGATCACGCAGCGGATGCCGAAGTCCATCAGCGCCCACGGCGCGTGCTCGCGTGACGAGCCGCATCCGAAATTGTCGCCGGCGACAAGAATCTTCGCTTTGCGATAGGCAGGCTTGTTGAGTACGAAATTCGGGTTCTCGCTGCCATCGTCGTTGTACCGCATTTCAGAAAAAAGTCCCTTGCCGAGACCGGTACGCTTGATCGTTTTCAGATATTGCTTGGGGATCACCATGTCGGTGTCGACATTGATGATTTTCAGCGGCGCGGCGACGCCTTCGAGGGTCGTGAATTTGTCCATTGGTCGCTCCGGCCTCACCGGCAAGTCAGATCAGAATTGTTCTGTTTCATAAGGCGTCCGGTGTTCGGGTCAATAGCGGACATGATCTGGAGGTCAGATATGCGTATTTTAATGGCTGCAACAGGCTGGCTTCTTGGGGGTTTGACTGCGGCACGGGCGGCCAATGACGGATCCTGGTCCTACCGCCACCCAAGAAAGAAAAGCGAAGGACGTCCCGACGCAGGTCAGGCGGATGCGCGCTCTTCGCGGTTGAATCGGGACTCCCGCACCAGAGTGCAAACCTGCACGCAATATTCGGAGTAGTATATTTCGCGCGCCTTTTTCTGCGCGGCACGATGTTCCGGGTGCATGCGCCACGCACGCAAGCCTTCCTCGTGTTCAAATTCGACGATAGTCACCCGCTCGCCATCGTCGGCGAAAAAGCCTTTGTGCGAAATATAACCCGGAATGGTGCGGGCGAGTTCGACCATGCGATCGACCAAAGCGACATACTCCTCGCGCACATCGGGCATCAGGCGAGAGCGAAAGACGGTTACGATCATGGTGAGTCTCCCCCGAATTGCATGTTGAAGCAGAAACCGACTGTCGACCAATTCCGTTTTTAGATAGTCATCATCAGTTTTCGAGATCGTGGTCTATTCGGCAGCCGCTTCGATCGCTTCCATATCTTCATCCGACAGGCCGAAATGGTGGCCAATTTCGTGCACCAGCACATGCGTGACGATTTCCCCCAGCGAATCCTCATGTTCGGCCCAATAGTCCAGGATCGGACGGCGATAGAGCCAGATCATGTTGGGCATCATTTCCGGTATGGTTTCTGACTGGAATGGTAGGCCGACACCCTGAAACAGCCCAAGGAGGTCGAATTCGCTTTGAGCGCGCATCGAATCGAGAACTTCCGAGGTGGGAAAGTCCTCGACATGAATGACAAGACCGTCGCAGAGCTTACGAAACCGCTCGGGGAGGCGAGCATAGGCCTCTTCAGCCAACTCCTGAATGTCGGCCAATGACGGCGACGTCGCGCCTCGCCAATTGAATTGGCCTGTCATGACAATGTTGTAGGGCACGTGGTCGCGGCAACCAAGCGGTTGACGGCAAGTGTGCGATGCGCAACGTTTGGTCATCCTGACGCGGGGTTCGGGTTTCCGATGGCAAAGGGTGTGACCGGTCTGGCCCTTTCAGGCCTGATTTTCGTTCTGCTCGCGGGCTCGGTCACGCCGGCCCCGGCCGGCTCACGGAACTGCGCCGACGGTTTGACGCGCTCCAGTTCGGCCTGCACCGACACCCCGTCACAGGAATTTGCTGCGCAGAAAAAGCGCCCGCGCGTCGTCATCTATGGCAGGCGTAGTTACCTCGGGCCCAATGCAGTTCGGCAGTGCCGCTCCTGGTTGGCGAGGGAATACCGCGTCAGCGGCCCAGTCATTGTCGCCCCAGATGTACTGCTGGTGGGAATAGGACTGACCTACTTCCAGTCGCGCACGTCGACGAAATGTCCTGCGATTGCGGCCGCAGCAGCCATAGCCGGCGAGACAAGGTGAGTTCGTCCCTTGTAGCCCTGACGGCCTTCGAAATTCCGGTTCGACGTCGACGCGCAACGTTCACCGGGGGCGAGCTTGTCCGGGTTCATGGCAAGACACATCGAGCAGCCGGGCTCTCGCCACTCGAAACCTGCGGCCTTGAATACCTTGTCGAGTCCTTCTGCTTCCGCCTGGATTTTCACCAGACCGGAGCCGGGCACGATCATCGCGTTGACGTTGGCGTTGACGTGCTTGCCATCGACGACACGGGCCACTTCTCGCAAGTCTTCAATGCGTGAATTTGTGCATGAGCCGATAAACACGCGGTCGAGTTTGATGTCGCTGATTTTCTCGCCGCCCTTGAGCCCCATGTAATCGAGCGAGCGTTCCGCGGCGATGCGTTTCTTTTCGTCCTGAATTTCGGACGAAATCGGTACTCTGCCGGTGACAGCGATCACCTGCTCGGGGCTGGTGCCCCAGGTGACCAGCGGCGGCAGCTTGGCCGCGTCGAGTTTGATCTCACGGTCGAAATGTGCGCCGTCGTCCGAATGTAAGGTCTCCCAATAGCGCATCGCCTCGTCCCAGGATTTGCCCTTGGGCGCTTTCGGTTTGTCCTTGAGATAGGTGTATGCCTTTTCGTCCGGCGCGATGAACCCGGCCTTGGCGCCGCCTTCAACCGACATGTTGCAGACGGTCATGCGGCCTTCGATCGAGATCGATCGGATCGCCTCGCCGGCATATTCCAGCGCGTAGCCTGTGCCGCCGGCCGTGCCGATTTCACCGATGATGGCGAGAATGATGTCCTTGGCCGTGACGCCCGGCGGCAGCTTGCCGTCGACCACGGCGCGCATGTTCTTCGATTTTTTCTGGATCAGCGTTTGCGTCGCCAGAACATGCTCGACTTCGGATGTGCCGATGCCGTAGGCGAGAGCACCGAACGCGCCGTGCGTCGCTGTATGGCTGTCGCCACACACGATCGTCGTGCCGGGCAAAGTGAAACCCTGTTCGGGCCCGATGACGTGAACTATGCCCTGACGATTGTCGAACTCATGGAAATATTCGATTCCGAAATCCTTGGCGTTCTTGGCGAGTGCGGCGATCTGTTCGGCGCTCTCCGCGTCGGGATTGGGTTTCGTGCGGTCGGTGGTCGGCACATTGTGGTCGACGACCGCGAGTGTCTTTTCCGGCGCGTGCACCTTGCGTCCCGCGGTGCGCAAGCCTTCGAAAGCCTGCGGCGAGGTGACTTCGTGCACCAGATGGCGATCGATATAGAGGAGACAGGTCCCGTCGGGCTGTTCGTCAACCAGATGATCGTCCCAGATCTTGTCGTGGAGCGTGCGCGGTTTCATTGCCAGGTACTTTGCTCAAAGGAAAACGGGAAGTTGCTTATAAATGTGCCGGTATGGCCGGACGATCAAAGTCCCGCCGGTACCGCCGTTAGCCGACCGAAAAATCGCCACGGCAACCGCACGTGGTCGGCCAGGACAATCCGCTGAGCTTTGAAAACCATAAGCGGTATATAGCCAATCGATTTGGGTTCGACAACGAAGCGTCGACCAAGAAAAAGGGGCCGCATTGCGGCCCCTTGAGAGATGCTTGCGCGCAGCTCTTGCTATTCCTGCGCGGCGGCTTCGGGCGCGCTCGCACCCTGCGCTTCTGAGATGCGCGCCTTCTTGCCGCGCAGCCCGCGCAGATAATAGAGCTTGGCGCGGCGCACTTTGCCGCGGCGCACGAGTTTGATCGAGTCGATCATCGGCGAGTAGAGCGGGAACACGCGCTCCACGCCTTCCCCGTAGGAGATCTTGCGGACCGTGAAGTTCTCGTTCAGTCCGCTGCCCGCGCGGCCGATGCAAACACCCTCATAGGCCTGCACGCGGGTCTTGTCGCCTTCGACCACCTTCACATTGACGAGGACTGTGTCGCCCGGGTGGAAATCCGGGATCTCCTTGCCGGCCGAAAGCCTCTCGACCTGCTCTTTTTCCAGCTGTTGAATGATGTCCATCGCGAACTCTCCGTCGGCAGCGCCAGCAACCGGCGCGCGGTCTTGCTCTGGTCTGAATGGGTTGGCGAGCTTGTATTACAAAGATTTCGGCTTGTCACCCTTTGGATTCCGGCCGGTTTTTGGGGTTTTTCGCGCCTGATAGGCCTGCCATAGGTCGGGGCGGCGCTCGGCGGTCAGGCGCTGGGCCTCGGCCAGCCGCCAGGCTCTCACTTTCTTGTGGTCCCCGGAGGTAAGGACCTCTGGTATCGGCTCCCCCTCGAAGACCGGCGGCCGGGTGTACTGCGGATATTCAAGCAAGCCGTCGGCGAAGCTTTCCTCGGCGGCGGAGACCTCCTTGCCCATCACGCCGGGCAGAAGCCGGACGCAGGCATCCATCAGAGCCAGCGCGGCAATTTCCCCGCCCGACAGCACGAAGTCGCCGAGCGAAACCTCCTCCACTCTGCGCGCGCGGATCAGGCGTTCGTCGACCCCCTCGAAACGTGCGCAGACGATAACGGCACCGAGGCCATGGGCGAGTTGCGCGACGCGACTTTGCGTCAGCGGCGTCCCGCGTGGGCTCATGAGCAGGCGCGGGCGGGTATCGTGCGGGACGGCGTCGAGCGCCCGCGCAAGCACGTCCGCCTTCATTACCATGCCGGGCCCACCGCCGGCGGGCGTGTCATCGACGGTTCGGTGCTTGTCAGCGGCATGTGCACGGATGTCGATTGTATCGAGTGACCAGATGCTCGACGTCAGTGCCTTGCCAGCAAGACTTTGCGCCAGCGGTCCGGGGAACATGTCCGGAAAGATTGTGAGCACAGTGGCGCGCCACATATCTATTCGCTCTCCGTCGGAAGCACGATAACGATTCGCCGTGCGCCGAGATCGATCTCGGGAACTGTCGCCTCGGTGAATGGCATCAACAGCGGCTCGCCTGCAGACGGTTTGATTTCAATGACGTCGCTTGCGCCAAAGTTATGAACGGCGGACACGGTGCCGACCTCATCGCCGTTTTTGGTTACTGCCTTAAGACCGATCAGATCGGCGTGGTAAAAAGTATCGGCCTCGTCGATCTCCGGCAGCCGTGAGCGCGGGATGTACAAATCGACGTTGCGCAATTTCTCAGCGGCGTCACGATCCGCGATGCCGACAATCCGCGCCACGAAATGGTCCTTCGCCGGCCGCAACGCTTCGATCTCAAAGCGCCGCGATCCGTCTTGCGTTTCCAGCGGCCCGTAGTCTGCTACGGCCGCCGGATTTTCAGTAAAGGACCAAAGTTTCACCTCGCCGCGGACCCCGTGCGCGGCACCAATACGGGCGACACAAACTTTGTCGCGCGAAGGGTCGGGCGGCATGGCGAGGCGTATCGCGCAGGCGAAGCGTCAGCTTGCCGCTGGCGCTGCCTCAGCAGGCTTCTCAGCCTTCGGGGCCGCCGCGTTGGCGCCGCCTTCGGCCGCCTTTGCCGCTTCTTCTTCCTTAGCCTTGCGGTCCTTGCGCGGGATCGCCTTTTCCGGATTGTTGCGCTTCGGCCGTTTCATGATGCCGGCGGCGTCGAGGAAGCGCATGACGCGATCAGACGGCTGCGCGCCTTTCTTCATCCATGCCTGGACTTTTTCGAGATCGAGCTTAAGCCGCTCGGTCTTCTCTTTTGGCAGCAGTGGATTGAAATAGCCCAGCCGCTCGATGAAGCGGCCGTCGCGTGGCGCACGATTGTCGGCGACAACGACGTGATAGACCGGCCGCTTTTTGGTGCCGGCGCGGGCGAGACGAATAACGAGAGACATTCTTCAGTCCTTTCGATCGGTGAAATGGGATTACTTCTTCTTTCCAAGACCAGGCGGCAGACCGCCGGGCAATCCGGGAAACTTTCCACCCAGGCCGGACAAGCCGGGCATATTTGGTGGCAGAGTGGGCATTGCGGGCGGCAGGCCCGGCATGCCGGGCGGCAGCTGTCCGCCTGGCATTTTCTTCGCCATTTCCGCCAGCTGTTCCGGCGACGGCATTCCAGAGCCTAAACCCATTGCCTTTGCGAGGCCGGCAAGCGGTCCGCGCTTCGCGCCGCCCATCATCTTCATCATGTCGGCCATGCCGCGATGCATCTTCAGTAGCTTGTTGATCGCTTCGGGCGTGGTTCCGGAACCGGCGGCGATCCGTTTCTTGCGGCTCGCTTTCAGTATGTCGGGGTTGCGTCGCTCCCGCGGCGTCATCGAATCGATGATGGCGATTTGCCGTTTGATTACGTTTTCATCGATGTTGGCCGCGGCGAGTTGATTTTTCATTTTGCCGATGCCGGGCAGCATGCTCATGAGGCCGCCAAGGCCGCCCATTCCCTGCATCTGTGCGAGTTGCTCGCGCAGATCACCGAGATCAAACGCGCCCTTGCGCATTTTCTCGGCAGTGCGCATCGCCTTCTCGGCATCGATATTGGCCGCGGCCTTTTCGACCAGCGCAACGATATCGCCCATGCCGAGAATACGGCCGGCAATCCGAGCCGGATCGAACTCCTCGAGTGCATCCAGTTTTTCGCCCGTGCCGATGAGCTTGATTGGTTTGCCGGTGACCGCGCGCATGGACAATGCGGCACCGCCACGACCATCGCCGTCGATGCGCGTGAGAACGATGCCGGTGAGGCCCACGCGTTCGTCGAACGAGCGCGCCAGATTTACAGCGTCCTGGCCGGTGAGCGCATCGGCGACGAGAAGCACTTCGTGCGGATTGACTGCGTGCTTGACCTCGGTCGCCTCGCTCATCATTGCGTCATCGAGCGTCGTCCGGCCGGCCGTATCCAGCAGGACCACATCGTAGGCGCCGAGCTTTGCCGCTTCGAGTGCCCGCCGCGCGATCTGCGTGGGGGATTGTCCCTCCACGATCGGCAGCGTGTTGATCTGCGTCTCGCGGCCAAGCACAGCGAGCTGCTCCATGGCGGCCGGCCGACGCACGTCGAGCGATGCCATCAGCACCTTCCGACGTTGACGATCGACGAGACGTTTGGCGATCTTGGCAGTTGTGGTGGTCTTACCGGAGCCCTGCAGACCAACCATCATGATGGCCAGTGGCGGCGCGGCATTGAGATCGATACCCAGGCCCTCGGAACCCAACGTCGCGACCAACTGATCGTGAACGATTTTCACGACCATCTGACCTGGCGTCACCGATTTCATGACCTCGACGCCGATCGCCTGCTTCTTGACGTCTTCGACGAAGGCACGAGCCACATCGAGCGAGACATCGGCTTCAAGCAGTGCACGGCGGACTTCACGCAGCGCTTCGTCGACATCGGCTTCACTCAACGCGCCGCGACGCGTGAGGCGATCAAGGATGCCACCAAGCCTTTCCGACAGATTATCGAACATCAGTCTGCAAACACCTTTGCGCCCGAGGGCGCATCGCGCTGTCGGGCGGTGGCCTCCGGCCTCTTCTGGACCGGGCGGCGGAGTTGAATTCCACGTCTCTATCGAGAACGGGCGGAACCTAGGGTTGCCGCATCCTCAAGTCAAGGTGAGGCCGATTTAGGGCGTTAATTCATAGCTGACGCTGACGATTGCTCGCAGTGTCTGCTCGCCGGGTGCGATCGGAACCGCGCCGGCGCGTACGGCCTGCATCGGCCGGGGTTGCGGGGCGGTGCCTTCTTCGCTGATCGAAACCACCTGTCCGAGTTTGGCTCCCGCAGCCTTGGCATAGAGTTCAGCCTTGCGACGCGCGTCGGCGATCGCCTCGTCGCGCGCCTGGTCGAGCAGCTTGGATTGCTCGGAGACCACGAACTCGATGCCCGACATTTCATTCGCTCCCGCCGCGATGGCGCGATCGAGAACCGTAGGCAGGTTGTCGATGTCGCGAATCCGGACGGTTACCTGATTGTTGGCCTGGAAGCCGGTCAGGCGCGCAGTGCCGCTCTTGTTCGGATCGTATTGTGGCTGCAATGATAGCCGCGACGTCTGAATGTCGCGTTCCGCTATCCCGCTCGCTTTGATGGTCTCCAGCACAGCGGTCATCTGTTTGGCATTTGCCTCGCCGGCTTCGCGCGCGGTCTTCGCCATGCTGGTCACACCGATGCGGATCACCGCGATATCGGGCGGAACGGCAACTGTCGCCTCGCCCGAGACTGTCACGAGTTTTTCCGTTGCCTGCGCGGTCGAGATTGCAAGCGTGGCGGTTAGCAAGATCAGCAGGAAACGCGATAGTCGCATCACTTCACAGGTACAAATACGTTGACCACCAGTTTATCGGGAGCGGTCTTCACCGGGTCGGTGGTGTACTCTTCGATGAAAAGGTCTTTGGCTTCGAGTTGTTTGTCGTCGAGATAGTTAGTGATCGCTTCATACGTCGAATCCATGGCGTCGTAAGAGCCTCGATGAACGAATTTGAGCGCCTTCCCAGAGGGTGCCTGGCCGACGGAGATATCGCCTTTTGGAGGGTCCTTCGGAGCCTGCGTTACTGGAAGGCCGGCCTGATACGAAAAGCCGGTATCGTCAGTCTGCGTGTAGATCGTAAGAGGCGGACCGGCCGGCTTCACATCCTGCTTGTCGAGATATTCCTGCAGCGATTTGAAAGCATCCACCAAGGTGTCGAAAGCGGTGTCCCAGTTGGTGTGACCTTTCATGTAGACGATCGTGCGTTCGGGCAGCGTCACCTGCTCGCCAAAGGCATCGCCGGGCTGCAGCGGCGACGGGGACGATTTTGCGCCGGGAGTGGGCATCGAATCGTTCGCGCCCGGTTTGGGTGCCGTCGGGGTCTGGGCAGCAACAGGGCCAGCTGCGAGAGCACACGCGAGCGCGAGCACGACCGAGATGAACTGAAAAGGCGACATTACTGTTCTCCGTCCAATGCGGCGGCTAAGAAATTCGCCAGCATTGCTGCGCATTCTAGCATGCCTCTGGCCAATCCGCGTTTATTCGCCATATAAACCGGGCGAAACCCGGGCAAGACAAATATGGGCGCGCTCGCCGACCAGGCCTTTGTTAAAATGAACGGAATTGGCAACGAAATTGTCGTTGTCGACATGCGCGCGCGAGGTGGCACGATCGGGCCCGAAGAAGCGCGCGCGGCGGCCACGCCCGGCGGTGCCCCCTACGATCAGTTGATGGCGCTCTATCCATCGCGCACGCCGGGAACTGATGCCTTTATTCGCATCTATAATAACGATGGTTCAGAGGCGGGCGCCTGCGGCAATGGCATGCGATGTGTCGCCGACCTCGTGGCAAAGGAGAGTGGAAAGGACGCGCTCACCTTTGAAACGAAGGCGGGCATACTCAATTGCTGGAAGAATGCCGACGGTCTGTTCACGGTCGATATGGGTGTGCCGCGCTTCAAGTGGAACGAGATCCCACTCGCCGAGGAATTTCGCGATACGCGCGCGATCGAGTTACAGATCGGTCCCATCGACAAGCCGGTGCTGCACTCGCCGTCGGCTGTGAGCATGGGCAATCCGCATGCAATCTTCTGGGTCGACGACGTCAATGCTTACGATCTCGCGCGCTTCGGCCCTCTTCTTGAAAATCATCCGATTTTCCCCGAACGCGCCAATATCACGCTCGCACAGATCGTTGCGCGCGATCATATCGTAATCCGCACCTGGGAGCGCGGGGCGGGACTGACGAAAGCCTGTGGTTCTGCGGCATGTGCCGCGGCGGTCGCGGCCGCTCGGCTCAAGCGGACCGGCCGCAAGATGAAGGTTTCGCTACCGGGCGGCGAACTCACCATCGAATGGCGCGAAAAAGATGATCACGTGCTGATGACGGGCCCCGTCGAATTCGAGTTCAAAGGCCGCTTCGATCCGGCACTTTTCGTGAATGCGGGGGCATCGTGAGCGTCGACGTCGTCACCTTCGGCTGCCGGTTGAACACCTACGAGTCGGAAGTCATTCGACGGGCAGCAACCGCCGCCGGCGTTGACGACGCGGTTGTCGTCAACACGTGCGCGGTGACGGCGGAAGCGGTTCGTCAAGCGAGGCAGACCATACGCCGTCTCAAGCGCGAACGACCGCATGCACGTATCGTCGTTACTGGTTGTGCTGCGCAGACCGAAGCAAAGACTTTTGCGGCTATGCCGGAGGTCGAGCGCGTTGTCGGCAACGAGGAAAAATTCAACGTCCAAAGCTGGACGACGGGCGAGAAGGTCGCCGTCTCCGACATCATGTCTGTGAAGACGATGCGGCCGCACGCCATCGACAGCATCGAGGGGCGTGCCCGCGCTTTCGTTCAGGTTCAGAACGGTTGCGATCATCGCTGCACCTTCTGCATTATTCCCTTCGGTCGCGGCAACTCACGCTCGCTTCCAATGGTAGACGTGGTTGCACAGGCGCGACGTCTCGTTGCCAATGGTTATCGCGAAATCGTGCTCACCGGCGTCGATATCACGAGCTACGGTGCCGACCTCGCAGACGCACCGCGCCTCGGGACTTTGGTCAAGCGCCTCCTCAAGGACGTGCCGGATCTGGCGCGCTTACGACTCTCGTCCATCGACTCGGTCGAAGCGGACTCCGCCTTGCTCGACGCATTGGGCGAGGAACCGCGTTTGATGCCGCATTTGCACCTGTCGCTGCAGGCAGGCGATGATCTCGTTCTCAAGCGCATGAAGCGACGTCATTTGCGCGGCGACGCGATTGGTTTTTGTGAGCAAGTGAGGCGCCTGCGTCCCGACGTGGTTTTTGGTGCAGATATCATCGCAGGCTTTCCGACCGAAGACGAAGATATGTTCGGTCGCTCTCTCGACCTGGTCGATGCGTGCGGTCTCACGCAATTGCATGTCTTCCCGTTTTCGCCACGGCCCGGCACGCCGGCTGCGCGCATGCCGCAGATCGAGCGCACGATCATCAAAGAGCGAGCCCGCCGTTTGCGCGAAAAGGGCGATACAGCGCTGCGGCATCATCTTGATCGCGAGATTGGCGCCCGCCGCGGCGTGCTCGCCGAATCACGCGCGCTCGGGCGCACAGAGCAGTTCATGCCGGTGCGTCTGGCGACGCCGCTGGAACCTGGTGTTATTGTCGATCTGACGATGTCGGCGCATGATGGCCGGCAACTTCTTGCCGCCTAGCTTGGGGGATTGGCGATGGCCTATCGCGATCATCTGATTACCACGATGGATCAGCTCGAGTCGCTCTACGGCGAAAAGCTGCCGACATCGATCATCAAGGAGATCGACCACATCAGCGAAGGCTATCGCAGGCTGATTGAGGCGGCTCCGTTTATCGCGATTGCGACGGCAGGTCCTGAAGGCCTTGACTGCTCGCCCAAAGGCGATGCGGCCGGTTTCGTCCGCATTCTCGACGAGAGGACGCTGGCAATTCCCGACCGACCCGGCAACAACCGCATTGACGGTTTTCGCAACATCGTGCGCGATCCGCGCATCGCATTGCTTTTCCTGATCCCGGGTATCGGCGAGACACTGCGCGTCAATGGCCGGGCCGCAATCTCGGTCGATCCCGAACTCATGCAAGGCTTTGCGGTCGGCGGCAAGCTGCCCCGCTCTGTGTTGATCGTTCATATCGAGAGTATTTTCTTCCATTGCTCGAAGGCCATCGTACGTTCCAAGTTGTGGGACGAGGCGACCAAAATCGATCGCAAAAGCCTGCCTTCGACGGGCACGATCATCGCTGAACTAAGCCAGGGCAAACTGGGCGGCGAGACCTACGACCGCGAGGCCCCCGAGCGCATCAAGGCGCAGCTTTACTGAGTGAAGCCGCAAGCCGCGAGTTTTTCGCGCATGTGCTCCGGTACGGGGGCGGTGACCGTGACCGGCGCCTTGTTTTTCGAAATCGGCACCGTCACCTCACGCGAATGAAGATGCAGTGTCAGGCCGCCTGTGCGCGGCGCGCCTCCGTAGATATTGTCGCCGATGATCGGCCATCCCATCTCGGCGCAATGTACGCGCAATTGATGCGTGCGCCCGGTCAACGGCTCGAGCGCAAGCCAACTGCAATCGGCGCTGCGGCCCATCACTTTCCAGGTGCTTGCCGAGGGCAGGCCGTGCGGGTCGGGTTTCATCCACCAGCCGCGCGCCTCGTCGCGCCTGGCGAGGGGGATATCGATGCGGCCTTCGTCCGTTTTTGGGCCGTTCTCGACAACCGCCCAATAGCACTTGCCGACCTTGCCTTGCTTGAACAGTTTGCCGAGCAGGGCGAGCGCCTTGCGGTGACGGCCAAGCACCAGGCAGCCGGTCGTGTCGCGATCGAGGCGATGCGCCAGCGACGGCGGGCGCGGCAACCCGAAGCGCAATGCATCGAAATAATCTTCGAAAGCATCGCCGCCCTTCGGCCCACGATGGACCGGCAATCCGGCCGGTTTGTCGACCACCAGCATCAGCCCATCGCGATACAGCAGGCGGGCGAGCATCTCTTCCGGTGTCATGCCGAAACGGCTATCACGTGCGCGGCATGAACGACAGCACACAGGGCGAAAACTGGTGGAAGCGGCTCAGCGGCGGCCTAAAGCGCACGTCATCCTCGCTTGGTTCCTCTATCACGGCGATTGTCTCGCACCGTCCGCTCGAGCCCGAGACGCTCGATGCACTTGAGGATGAGCTGGTACGGGCCGATCTGGGACAGGATATGGCTGTGCGGATCGTGGACGCGCTGAGCCAGGGCCGCTACCCGCAGGGCCTCTCGCCTGACGAGGTAAAGGGCTTCCTGGCCGCCGAAATCGAAAAAACGCTTACGCCAGTTGCGCGGCCGCTCGAGATTACCGCGCGACCGTTCGTCATTCTGGTGTCCGGCGTCAACGGTTCCGGCAAAACCACGACCATTGGCAAGCTTGCGGCGCGATTTCGTGCGGAGGGAAAGAGCGTGATGCTGGTGGCGGGTGATACGTTCCGCGCGGCCGCGATTGACCAGCTGAAAATCTGGGGTGAACGGACAGGTGCGCGTGTGATGGCTCGCGAGCCGGGCGCCGACGCTGCCGGGCTCGCTTTCGATGCAATCGCTGCGGCCAAAGAGCAAGGCATCGAGATTGTGCTCGTCGATACGGCAGGACGTCTGCAGAACCGGGCCGAACTGATGGGCGAACTCGAGAAGATGGTGCGCGTCATGCGCAAAGTCGAGCCGACCGCGCCGCACGCCGTGCTTCTCGTACTCGACGCGACGGTCGGTCAGAATGCGCTCAATCAGGTAGAGATATTCGGAAAAACCGCGGGTGTCACCGGCCTGGTGATGACCAAGCTCGATGGTACGGCGCGGGGCGGTATTCTTGTTGCCCTCGCCGATAAATTCGGTTTGCCGGTACACTATGTCGGCGTCGGCGAAGGCGTGGACGATCTGGCGCCGTTTACGGCTCGCGATTTCGCGCGTGCCGTTGTCGGACTGGAATCGTAGTCAGGAAACACATGGCGACGAAAAAACAACTTAACCCCGTTCTCAAACTGGTGCTCGACATCGGCCCGCTGGTTCTGTTCTTCGTCGCCAATGCGAAATACGGGATTTATGCCGCGACCGGCGCGTTCATGGCGGCGATTCTCGTCGCGCTCGCCGTCTCATATTCAATGACTCGGCATCTCGCGGTGATGCCGCTCGTCACCGCCGTGATCGTGCTGATTTTTGGCGGGCTCACGCTGATCCTTCACGACGATCTGTTCATCAAGCTGAAGCCGACCATCATCTACGTTTTGTTCGGTGCAACGCTGGTAGGTGGGCTCGCATTCGGTAAGCCATTGCTCGGTATGGTCTTCGATTCTGTCTTCCATTTGCGCGAGGAAGGTTGGCGCAAACTGACCTGGCGCTGGGCGTTTTTCTTTTTTGCGCTTGCGCTCATCAATGAAATCGTCTGGCGCACGCAGACGACGGATTTCTGGGTGAGCTTCAAATTGTTCGGGGTTGTCCCGCTCACCTTCCTGTTTGCCGCGTTGCAGGTTCCGCTACTGAATAAGTACAGCATCGAAAAAGAAAATTAGCGTAGCGCCTTCTCGATTTCGGGCAAAAGCGTGCGGCCCAAATTCTCCGCCGTGATCGGCCCTACAAGTTTGTAGGCAATGCGGCCGTCGCGGCTGATCAGGAATGTCTCCGGTACGCCATAGACGCCCCAGTCGATCGAGGCGCGGCCCGTCTCGTCGCGGCCGGTGGCGACAAAGGGATTGCCGTATCGATAGAGAAAGCGGCGCGCATTGTCGGCCGTATCCTTGTAGTTGATGCCGACAAGCTGGATACGCTTGTCCCGCGACAATTGTTCGAGAAAGGGTGCTTCGTCGTGGCAGGGCACACACCAGGAGGCCCAGACATTCAACAGTGTCACCGCGCCCTGGAAGGTTGCGTTGCCGATGCCGGGAATTGGCTTGCCGTCGCGTTCAAGCCCCGTAATACCGGGCAGATCGAACGTCGGTACAGGATGACCGATAAGCGCCGAGGGAAGTCGCGAGGGATCACCGGCGCCAAGCCGATAGAAAAACAAAGCGGCCAGCGCGATAAATGCAATCAGAGGCAGCAGCACAATAATGCGGCTTCGCTTTGAAGTGGCGCCTTCGCCTTCTGCGCTCATGAACTCAAACTCACTAGCCCTTGCGCGTCGAGCGCCGTGTGATGCCCCGTTCCTCGAGGTCGCCGAGAATGCGCCGCTGCGCCGAATAATCGAGTAGGACCCACGCAACCAGAGCGGCGATGACGAACATCGTCACCGCATAGGCGGCGATGATGAAATCCGCATGCGGCCCGAGGCTCATGCGCTCGCCTCCGCCAGCTTCTGCGCCTGCAGAAGGCGCATGCTGCGGACTCGGCGGCGCAATATTTCATTGCGCATGACGGCGAGGTGCAAGGTCAGGAACAGCAACGTAAAGGCCAGCGTCATGATCAGAAGGGGCGTCAGCAGGGCGGGATCGATACTCGATCCGCCCATGCGGAAAACCGACGCCGGCTGATGCAACGTATTCCACCAGTCGACCGAGAACTTGATGATGGGCAGATTGACCGCGCCGACCAGTGACAACACCGCAGCCGCACGCGCGCCCCGACCTGGCTCTTCGGCGGTCCAATAGAGGGCGAGCACACCAAGATAGAGCAGAAGCAGGACCAGCATTGACGTCAGGCGCGCGTCCCAAACCCAGTACGTTCCCCATGTTGGCCGACCCCACAGCGAACCGGTGACAAGGCAGATCAATGTAAAGGAAGCACCGATTGGCGCGGCAGCCTTGCCGGCGACGTCCGCGAGCGGATGGCGCCATACCAATGTTCCTAATGCAGCGACGGTCATTAATCCCCAACCGAACATGCCGAGCCATGCCGCCGGCACATGCAGAAACATGATCTTGACGGTTGCGCCCTGCTGGTAGTCGTCGGGCGAGTTCATCACGCGGTAGAAGCCGACGACAAAAAGAATCAGCGTCGCTGCAATCAACCACGGCAAGACCCGATTGACGAAGTTGAGAAAGCGCGTCGGGTTGGCGAGATCAATCACCGGCATCGGCAATTTCTGCTCATGTCGTGTGAGTCCAAATTCATGTCATTCGAGTCCATGTCGTAGAACAGCTGCTGCGGCAATTGGACCAAGCACGAGGCTGGCCAAGCTTAGCGCACAAAGAATGGTGAAAGGTGGACCAAACGGCGCGGGTCCGACGATCGCTGCGTTGGCCGCGGCAACACCAAAGATCAACACCGGCACAGTGAGCGGCAGCACGAGAACAGCGAGCAACAAGCCGCCGCGGCGCAGCGCGACCGATAATGCCGCTCCGATCAATCCGAGGAACGTCAAGGCAGGCGTGCCGGCGGCGAGCGTAAGCGCAAGCCATCCTACCGCGTGCAATTCGACGTTGAGCATTAACCCGAGCAACGGAGCGATAATCACGAGCGGCAATCCAGTGGTGATCCAATGCGCAATCGCCTTGGTTGCTACCGCCAATTCGAGCGGCATGCCACCCATCATAAGGAGGTCGAGCGAGCCGTCCTCGTAATCGGTGGCAAACAACCGATCAAGTGCAAGAAGACTGGCAAGCAGCGCTCCAAGCCAGAGAATTGCCGGCCCAATCCGAGCAAGCAACGCAAGGTCGGGACCGATTGCAAAAGGAATCATGCTGACCACAACCAGGAAAAACAGTGCACCCATCAGTGCGCCGCCGCCGACTTGCACCGCCAGCCGCATGTCCCGTCCAAAAAGGGATGCGAATGCGTTCATGCCGAACCCAATTTCAGTTCGCGCGCGCTTTCGAGACCGATCGCTCCGTGCGCCGCGGCGATGATCATGCCGCCGGTGCGCAAATGTTCGCGCATCAGCTGCGCCAATCGCGTCTGCGAAGGTGCGTCGAGGGAAGACGTCGGTTCGTCAAGCAGCCATATCGGCCGCGGCACGGCAACAAGACGCGCGATCGACAGACGGCGCCGCTGGCCGGACGACAGGTAGCCGGCCGGCAGATCCGCCAGTGGGGCGAGGTCGACCGCTTCCAGCGCCGATTTGGTGTCGCGTCTGGCGCCGAGAAAGCCTGTCCAGAATTGCAGGTTCTCATCGACCGTAAGTGCGGGTTTCAGTGCGTCTTGGTGTCCGAGATAGTGCGCCTGTTCCGCGATCGGGATGTCGGAATCGCCGCCCTCTAGTGTGAGCTGCCCAGCGGTGACCCGTACGAGGCCCGCTATCATCCGCAGCAGGGATGACTTGCCGACGCCATTGCGACCGGTCACCACCAAGGCCTTACCCCCGGCGAGGTTGAAGCTTACGCCGCTAAAGACCTCGCGCCCGCCCCGGTTGCAGGCCAGTTGGTCGCCCTTCAGTTCCATGACGGTTAACGCGATCCGCCGGTTGGGGGAGGCGCGACGCCAAGCCCGGAAAACCCCGATTTTACGAGCATTTTTGGCTTTGTTCCCCGGTCAATATAGCGTTGGGCGAGAAAAGACCTTATAAGCCCGAACTTGCGACGTTACGTAATTCGAATTCGGACGCAAGTCTCGCCAGCAAGAAAAACTTCACCTTGCCAATAGCTTAGTCCGAACCAGCGCCGGTCAACCGGCCGGGAATGGAAACAGCCGAAATGACTTCGCTCGACAGCTTTAGATGCTGCAAGACCCTCCAGGTTGGTAGCAAGACGTACGCTTATTTCAGTCTTCCCATTGCCGAGCGAAATGGTCTCAAGGGCATTTCTCGTTTGCCTTTTTCGATGAAAGTCCTGCTCGAAAATCTTCTGCGCAATGAGGACGGCCGGACGGTTACGAAAGACGACATCAAGGCCGTCGCCGAGTGGCTCAAGACCAAGACCTCCGATCGCGAGATTGCATTCCGCCCGGCGCGCGTGCTGATGCAGGATTTCACCGGGGTGCCGGCCGTCGTTGATCTTGCTGCGATGCGCGACGCCATGAAGCAGCTGGGCGGGGACCCCAAGAAGATCAATCCGCAAGTCCCGGTCGATCTGGTCATCGACCATTCGGTCGCGGTGACGTTCTTCGGCAACAATGCCGCATTCAAGAAAAACGTCGAGGAAGAGTACCGGCAGAATCAAGAACGTTACAAATTCCTGAAATGGGCGCAGCGATCGTTCGACAACTTCAGCGTTGTGCCGCCTGGCACGGGCATATGTCATCAGGTTAATCTCGAATATCTCTCTCGCGTTGTCTGGAATCGCAAGGACAAGGTGAAGGTCGACGGCAAAGCGTCGACGATGGAGGTCGCCTATCCCGACACATTGGTCGGAACCGATTCGCACACGACGATGGTCAACGGCTTGTCAGTGCTTGGCTGGGGCGTGGGTGGAATCGAAGCCGAGGCCGCCATGTTGGGTCAGCCACTCTCGATGGTGCTGCCCGAGGTAATCGGTTTCAAACTCGCGGGCAAACTCAAGGAAGGGCTCACTGCAACCGACCTCGTCCTCACCGTGACCGAGATGCTTCGCAAGCGTGGCGTGGTCGGAAAGTTCGTCGAGTTCTTCGGCCCCGGTCTTGCGCATTTGACCATCGCCGACCGTGCGACACTCGGCAACATGTCGCCTGAATACGGTGCGACGTGCGGCTTCTCGCCGATCGATGACGATACCATTCGTTATATGAAGGATACGGGCCGGCCGGCGGATCTCGTCGCCCTCGTTGCCGCCTACGCCAAGGCGCAGGGCATGTATCGTGTGAAGACGACGCCCGACCCGATTTTCACTGACGTGCTCAAGCTTGAATTGAGCTCGGTCGAACCATCGCTGGCGGGGCCGAAACGCCCGCAAGACCGCGTCGCCCTGAAGGAAGTGAAAGCCGGGTTTGCCACTTCGATGGACAAGGAATTCGGCAAGAGTGCCGAAGCGAAGAAGCGCGTAAAGGTTCCCGGCAAGAACTATGACCTTGGTCATGGTGACGTCGTCATTGCCGCAATCACGTCCTGCACTAATACCTCCAATCCGAATGTCATGATCGGCGCCGGCCTGCTTGCGCGGAAAGCCGCTGCGAAAGGTCTGGCGACCAAGCCCTGGGTGAAGACGTCGCTGGCGCCCGGATCGCAAGTTGTCGGCGAGTATCTTGAGAAGTCCGGTCTGCAGAAAGATCTGGACAAGCTCGGCTTTAACCTTGTGGGTTTCGGCTGCACGACCTGCATCGGCAATTCGGGACCGTTGCCGCCGGAGAATTCCAAGGCGATCAACGACAACGATCTGGTGGCAGCCGCCGTCCTGTCCGGCAATCGCAACTTCGAAGGTCGCGTCAACGCCGACGTGCGGGCTAACTATCTCGCTTCGCCGCCGCTCGTCGTGTCTTATGCAATCGCCGGCTCGATGAATGTCGATGTCGCAAGAGAGCCGCTCGGCGTAGACCAAAAGGGCAAGAAGGTCTTCCTGAAGGACATCTGGCCGTCCAACAAGGAAATCGGAGACTTCGTCGCCAAGAACATCACCAAGCAGATGTTCACAAAGAAATACGGCGACGTGTTCAAGGGCGATTCCAACTGGCGCAAGATCAGCGTCAAAGGCGGCATGACCTACGATTGGGACAAAAAATCCACCTACGTGCAGAACCCACCGTACTTCGTCCACATGGGTCGCCATCCCAAGCCGCTTGAAGACATCGTCGACGCACGCGTGATGGCTTTGCTTCTGGATTCGATCACCACGGACCATATTTCGCCTGCCGGTTCGATCAAGGTCGACTTGCCGGCCGGCAAGTACCTGGTCGCGCACAAGGTCAAGCCGGCCGACTTCAATCAATACGGCACACGGCGCGGCAATCACGAAGTCATGATGCGTGGCACGTTCGCCAACATCCGCATCAAGAACCAGATGGTGCCTGGTGTTGAGGGCGGCGTCACCGTTCACTACCCGTCGAAGCAGCGCATGCCGATCTACGATGCGGCAATGAAGTACAAGGCTGACGGGGTTCCGTTGGTCGTTTTTGCCGGCAAGGAATACGGCAGTGGTTCTTCCCGAGATTGGGCCGCCAAGGGTTCCGTACTGCTCGGGATCCGTGCGGTTGTTGCCCAATCCTTCGAGCGCATCCACCGCTCCAACCTGGTGGGCATGGGCGTGATGCCACTGGTGTTCGAAGAGGGCACCTCCTGGCAGTCCCTCGGCCTAAAGGGTGATGAACAGGTCACTATTCGCGGATTGCATGGCGAACTGAAGCCCCACCAGCGGCTGATTGCCGAGATTGTCTCAGGCAATGGGACTCTGAAACGCGTCCCACTGATCTGTCGTATCGACACACTGGACGAGCTCGATTACTTCAAGAATGGCGGCATCTTGCAATATGTGTTGCGCCAATTGGCGGGATGATCGGCAATTTGGTAACAGTGCGCATATAAAGTGGGCCGCTCACCGCGAAGTGAGTGGCGGGTGATCGGAAGGGCACTCTATATATCGCCGGGCGAGGCAAGGATTGCGGTAATGAGATGAGCTATCGCCACATCACCTTTGCGTTCGCGTTTCTCTGCAGCGCAGCCGCGCCAGCCTCTGCCGAGCCGCGCGCAGTTATCGAATTATTCACCAGTCAAGGTTGTTCGTCCTGCCCGGCCGCCGACAAGGTGCTCGGAGAATTGTCTGCCGACCCGTCGCTCGTAACGATGAGTCTCGCCGTCGACTATTGGGACTATCTCGGCTGGAAGGACACGCTCGCACTGCACGGTCATTCCGATCGGCAACGCGCCTATGCCGGCGCGCGGGGCGATCGTGAGGTCTACACGCCTCAGGTCGTCGTCAACGGTGTTCTGCACGTTCTCGGAAGCGACAAATCGGCAATCGAAAATGCCATCGCGCAAACACGGCGTGATCCAGCGGTGCTTTCGTTACCGGTTACAATGACTGTCGCAGACGGCAAAGTGACGGTGAATGTTCCCGCGGCAAATGGGGAGCATCGCAGCGGCGAGGTCTGGCTCTGTCCCGTCTCAAAGAAAGTTGCGGTTCAGATCGGACGCGGCGAGAACCACAACCGCACGCTGACCTATCACAATGTCGTTCGTCGCTGGATAAAGCTCGGTGATTGGAATGGTCAGGCACAAACTTTCAGCGTGCCGGTCAACGACATTCCGAAGGACGAATATTCGCTCAAGGATATCGATCAGCTCGACGTCATCGTTCAAAACGGCATGGCGGCCAAGCCAGGCCCAATGCTTGGCACCGCATCGACGGCCTGCTGCGGCGCGTCGACAAACTGAAAAGCTAAAATCGAAGGACAAACAAAAATCGGGCCGGCTGAAGCCGGCCCGAAGGCATTAGGGGATTGAACCGTACGCGGAACTCAACTGGCCCGGCCGATCGAACCCCGGGGGGCTGGGGGGCTGAGGAATCCGGTGCTCGTACCGGACCGGGCCTTGAGGCAACGTTTGAGTTATCCCAATCCAGAGTGACCGGCGATTGACCGAAATTGGGCGTTATTGTGGGAGCTTTTAACGAGTTCGTGATCGGGCGCTGTGATTTTTGTACGTTTTTCAGTCACTTCGTGCCGGAAGTAATCGCTTGCCGTACGTCGTGAGTGGCGCGATCATTGGTTAAAGCACAAAGGAGGCGCCGCATGACGTTCGGTTCCGGCGAAATCGATCCAAGCCAGTCCCCCGGGGGCGCCGGTATCCCGGTCCGTGCCGCGACCCCCGCACAAAATCAGGTGACCTTCAGCCGCCGCGAGCTCAATCGCATTCTCGATCTTTATGGACGCAAGGTTGCGGCCGGTGAATGGCGTGACTACGCCATCGACTTTCTCAAGGACCGCGCGGTGTTTTCTGTTTTTCGCCGGACCTCGGAAGTGCCGATCTATCGCATCGAAAAAAATCCGAAACTGGAACGCCGGCAAGGCGTGTACAGCGTGATTTCGGCGAGTGGTCTTGTTGTCCGCCGCGGCCACGAGCTCGATCGCGTGCTGCGCTCGATTGACCGTTCGCTGGCATTGGTCGCCAACTGATCGATCACGGCGACGTAGTTGCCCCGGGCCCGAGCGCGCGTTGCATCAGTACCGTGTCGAGCCAGCGATCGAATTTGTAGCCGACGTTTTCGAAAACGCCGACGTGTTTGAACCCGGTTGCCTCGTGCACGCTGATCGAAGCCACTTGCTTTAAATCGCCGATGACGGCGATCATCAGACGAAAGCCGCCTTTTGTGCAGGCCTCGATCAGCGCTTCCAGCAAAGCTTTGCCCACGCCGCGCCGGTGCATATCGGGCGCCACATAGACGGAATTCTCAACTGTGAAGCGGTAGGCCGGCCGCGCGCGGTAGGGCGCGGCATAGGCATAGCCGGCCAGTGCGCCATCAAGCTCGGCTGCGAGATAAGGAAACTTCTGGGCCACTAGCTCATTCATGCGTCGCATCATTTCGCCTTCGTCAGGTGGCGTGAGCTCGAATGAAGCCGTGCCGAACTCGACGGCATGCGCATAGATGTGCGTGATGGCGGGGATATCGGCCGGTGTAGCCGGGCGGATGGCGAGTGTCATGGCGGCTGAGGTCAGTTGCGCAAATTTGTCCGACTGTCGCAACAAAAAAACGCCCGGGCCAAGGGCCCGGGCGCGCATTGCAGTTCTTTTGCAGGCGCTTAACGGCGGTCGCCGAGGAAGCGCAGCAAGAACAGGAACAGGTTGATGAAGTCGAGATAGAGCGTGAGAGCGCCCATTACGGCCTTGCGGCCGGCGATGGTACCGTCATCGTTCACACTGTACATCTCCTTGATCTTCTGCGTGTCCCAGGCGGTCAGGCCCGCGAAGATCAACACGCCGATCGCGGAGATTGCGAAATCAAGCCCGCTGCTCTTGAGGAACATGTTGACGATCATCGCAAGAATGAGCCCGAACAGTCCCATAGTCAGGAACGATCCGACCGGCGATAGATCGCGCTGCGTGGTGTAGCCGTACAAACTCAACGCGCCGAACGACGCCGCCGAAATGAAGAATGTGCGGGTGATCGATGCACCGGTGTAGGCCAGAAAGACCGACGACAGCATGAGTCCGAGGAGGCCCGCGTAGACCATGAACAGCATGAGCGCTGTGCTTGGCTGCAGGGTCTGGATGCGGAAGCTCATGAAGAACACCAGGCCGAGCGTGGCAAGAAACAGCACGATCGCCAGGGGGCCGCTGAATATGGCTTGGCCAAACGGCGTCAGCGCGGTGACGCGCCCGGCCGCATCGGTGACCACAGCGGCGTTGTAGGTAAGCCAGGCGACGACGCCGGTCAGAGCGACGCCGGCGGCCATGTAGTTGTAGACGCGGATCATGTAGGCGCGCAGGCCTGCATCGATCGCGACATCGCGCGCGGCGCCGATGCCGCGAGCAGCTACGTTACGGTCGTAGTCCGACATCGAAGTTTCCTCTCTCATGTCCCGGCTTTGCGCCGGTCACGTCATGCGCGCCGGCACAGTGCCGTCGCGCTCGTGTCCCGAATCTAATAGTTGGCTAGCCTTGGCGCCAGATATGGCCCGATAATGACTCTGCATTATTGCGGATCGTTAACCGTCCGGTGGCGCCATTATACCCGAAATGCCCACGCCACGCTTGGGCGATATAGTCCGTGGCGGAATGTCGCAAAAACTATAAATTTCTCAATATTGGCGCGGGTTTTTGGCCGAGAGCCACATAAGTGCCGGCCAATCCAAGGGTTACCGTCACGGCGACTGCCGCGAGCGCTGCCGCCAGAGCTGGCTCGGGCAGCCATATGAATGACAGGTGCATAAGTTGAGCGACGATTAGCCACGCTGCGAGCGAGCCGCCAATGACGCCGAAGACGGCGGTGGCGGCACCGATCAGCAGATACTCGATGGCATAGGCTGTAAGGAGGCGAAGGCGCGTCGCGCCGAGCGTCTTCAAGATCACCGCATCATAAACCCGCGAGCGATGGCCTGCGGCAAGAGCGCCGCCGAGCACCAGTGCCGCAGAGATGAGGGTGATGGCGCTGGCGCCGCGGATCGCCAGCACAAGATTTGCGACGATGCTGCCGACCGCTTCCAAAGCGTCCTTCACACGGACCGCCGTGACCACCGGGAAGCTCTCTGCAACCGAGCGGATGACATTTGCCTCTTCCGCCGGCGTACCGCCATCGGGATAGGTCAACGTCGCGAGGTGGGTGTGCGGAGCGCCGCGAAACGAATTCGACGAAAACACCATGACGAAGTTGATGCCGAGGCTCTCCCAATCGACCGTGCGCATGTTTGCGATTGTCGCTGTGATGTTACGTCCAAGGACATTGACGACGACCGGATCGCCCAGCTTCAGGCCGAGGCCATCGGCGATGCGTTTCTCGAACGAAACGAGCGGCGGCCCGTCGTAGTCAGCTCCCCACCATTTCCCTTCCACCAATCGCGAGCCGCCGGGGATCTCGTTCGCATAGGTGAGCCCCCGGTCGCTCTGCAGCACCCAGGCTGCATCTTCTTTCGGCTTGATATTTTCGGCCGGGATGCCGCCCGCGGAAACGATGCGCCCACGCAGCATCGGTACTTCTTCTAATTTTGCCGACGGGGCTTGCTTGCGAAGGAAGACGCCAAACCGCTCGGACTGGTCGGCGGGGATATCGAGGAAGTAAAACGATGGTGCTTTCGCCGGCAATTCGTTGGAGAACTGTCGACCGAGGTTGCCGTCAATCTCGATCACCGTGACAAGCAGCGTGATGCCAAGGCCCAGCGAAAGAACGATGGTCGGCGTCAGCGCGCTGGGCCGATGAATATTGGCGATAGCCATGCGCAGGCCGGTTGCGCGGGCGCGAGGTGCGCGGCTCGCCAGGACCATCATCAGTGCGGCGATGACGCGCAAGACTAAAAAAACGGCGCCAGCCGTGGCGACGTAGATCAGCGCCACACGGCGATCATAGGCCAGCAAAACGGCGATTCCGGCCAAAACGAGCACGGCGAGGGCGGTGAATGCAACGTAGCGTTTGCGGGGCCGGCGCGGTTGCAACTCAACCATGTCGCGGAACAGTTCGGCGACCGGCACATCATGCGCGCGTCCGAGTGGCCACAGTGCGAAGACCAGCGCCGTCAGCAATCCGTATAGCAATGCCAATAGCAATTCCGCCGGATGCAGAGCGGGGTCTAACGGCAGCGGGATGATCGCGCCGAACAACCAGGAAATCGCGAACGGAAGAATTGCGCCGAGCGATGCGCCGATAATGCCTCCGATCAAGGCCATCAGCAGAACCTGCGTCAGGTAGATCGTGAAGATGCGGCGGCCGCTGGCACCGAGAGCCTTCATTGTCGCAATGGTGTCACGTCGTCGGTCGAGGTGACTTTTGACCGCATTGCCAACGCCGACACCGCCGACCAGCAGTGCCGTCAGGCCGACGATCGTAAGAAATTGCGTGAATCGCTCGACGTTGCGTTCAAGCTGCGGTGAGGCGTTGCTGCGGCTGCGGATGTCCCATCCCGCTTCCGGAAGCTGCGCGCGCGCTTGGACAGTCACTGTCTTTGCGGCAGCATCGGATGCGTCATTTGCAGGCAGGCGGAGGCGGTAGTGCCAGCGCACAAGACTGCCGGGCTGCAGCAAACCGGTCGCGCGCAATGCGTCCTCGCTCACCAGCAAACGCGGGCCGAAGCCGATGCCACCGGCGAGCTTGTCGGGCTCGTTTGCCAAAGTGGCGCGAATTTCGAACATCGTATTGCCTATCGTGAGCCGCGCGCCGGGAGAAATTTCCAGCCGCGCCATCAGCGTCGCATCGGCGACCGCGCCGAAAGCGCCATCGCGTTGCGCCAACGCGTCGGCAAGAGCGACCGATGGATCCAGCTTTATCTGACCGAAAAGTGGGTAAGCCGCGTCGACGGCTTTCATTTCGACGAGTGTGGCCTGACCGTTGGGCGTGCGCGCCATCGCGCGCAGGGTGGCCGCACTGGAAACTTGGCCACGCTCCTGCAGGAATGCGCGCTCGTTCGGTGCGATTTCGCGTTGAATCAGTGTGAAAGCGAGATCCCCGCCGAGAATGACGCGGCCTTCACGCGCAAGACCATCGGTGAGACTCGCCGCCACCGATCCCACGCCGGCTATCGCCATGCTGCCAAGGGCAATGCAGAGAATAAACACGTAGAAGCCGTTCAGGCCGCTGCGCAATTCGCGCATTGCAAAGCGCAGGGGTAGCCAACGGCTCGTCGGGGCGATCAATTCGTTTACGCTCATGAGATGCTCACACCATCGACACGGCCGGAGCGCAGCCGGACAACGCGCGCACAACGCGCCGCGAGCGTGGCGTCGTGGGTAACAAGCACCAGCGTGGTCTGTCGCCTGGCATGACCCGCAAAGAGTAGCTCGATAATCTGTTTTCCCGTGTCTTCGTCGAGGTTGCCAGTCGGCTCGTCCGCCACCACGATTGCTGGATCAGGCGCCAACGCACGCGCGACTGCGACACGCTGCTGCTCGCCCCCGGAAAGTTCAGCCGGGTAGTGATCAAGCCGTTCGCTCAGTCCGACCGCCGCAAGTTCCTCGCGGGCGCGGGCGTGCGCATCCGTCACGCCCGCGAGTTCGAGCGGGACTGCGACATTCTCAAGTGCGGTCATTGTCGGAATGAGGTGGAAAGACTGAAAGACAATTCCAATATGCCGGCCGCGAAATCGCGCCAGCGCATCCTCATTGAGCGTACCGAGGTTTCTGCCCGTGACCGCAACGGTCCCGGTATCGGCGCGCTCAAGGCCCGCCATCACCATGAGCAAAGTCGATTTGCCGGACCCTGACGGCCCCACGAGGCCAATTGCCTCGCCCGTACCTATATGCAGGTCGATATCTTTGAGAATATGAACACGGGCCGCCCCGTGCCCGAGCGAAAGATTGACCCCGGCAAGCGCAATAGCCGGCACCGCCTGGGAGTTATTGATCATGACACCTCATTTTTCACAACCTCGCTCATATGGGAGGAATTTGGCCGTGGTCCAGCGCCTAGTTGTCTCGGTTGCGCTGGCGCTGTGCATGTTTGGGCAGGTTGTCGCGGTGAAAGCAACCGAGCGACCCGTCAATATCGTGGTGCTCGGCGACTCGCTCAGCGCCGGCTACGGCCTGACACTGGAAGACGCGTTCCCGGCGAAGCTGGCGGCGGCGCTGAAAGCCAAGGGTGTCGCGGTAGCCATCACCAACGCAGGTGTGTCCGGCGACACGACATCCGGCGGGCTCGGGCGTCTCGATTGGTCGGTGCCGCCCGGAACCGATGCGGTCATTGTCGAGCTTGGGGCTAACGATGCGCTGCGTGGTCTTGATCCGGTGCTCAGCAAGACGGCACTCGATGCAATTCTGAGCAAGCTTGCAGCCCGTCACATTCCAGTCTTACTGGCCGGGATGCGCGCACCTCCGAATATGGGTGCCGAATATGCACGGGCCTTCGATGCGATTTATCCGGCGCTTGCCTCGACTCACTCGGTCGTCTTTTATCCGTTCTTTCTGGATGGCGTTGCCGCCGACCCGAAGTTGAATCAGAGCGACGGCCTGCATCCGAATGTCGCCGGCGTTGATGCGATTGTGGCGCGCATTCTGCCGGCGGTCGAAGAACTGACGAACCGCGCGCGAGCCGGACGCGCATCGTGATTTGAGAGTTCGCAATGCCGCGTCTTTTTACCGGAGTCGAAATTCCTTCCGATGTGGGGCAGGCGCTGGCGACCTTGCGCGGCGGGCTGCCGGGGGCGCGCTGGATCGATCCGGGGAACTACCATCTGACATTGCGCTTCATCGGCGACGTCGACGATGCGATCGCCCATGAAATCGCCTCCATGCTATCCCGCGTCAAGCGCGGGTCGTTCGATTTGCACATGGAAGGTTTGACTTCGTTCGGTGGGCGCAAACCGCGCGCAGTAGTTGCGAGCGTCGCACCCGCGCAAGCTCTCATAGATGTGCAGGCCGAGCACGAGCGGCTGATGCAGCGCATCGGACTCGAGCCGGAAGGAAGAAAATTCACGCCGCATGTGACTTTGGCGCGTCTGCGCGAGTCGTCCAGTCAACAGGTCGCCGAATATCTTTCGGCCCGCGGTTATTTCCGGACCTCGCCGTTCCGGGTCTCGCGTTTCGTGCTGTTTTCTTCACGCGCATCCGTCGGGGGTGGCCCGTATATTGTCGAGGCGAGCTACCCACTTAATGTGTGAAGAATCAGGCGGGTCTGAATATCCGCGATTGCACATCGAGAATAGCGTTCGCGACACCGTGCGCATCGACGACGGCTTCACGGAGAAGCGACATAGGGGTGTATCGCGGTGGATCGACTTCACCGATCACGCTCCCGAAATCGAATTTGAGGTCGGCTTCAAACTTTCGGGCGAGCTGCTGCATACGCTTGTTGTCGGCGAGGCAGTGCATCTGCAGCGATTTAATGCCGCGATTGCGTGCGCTCAAAAGTGTCCGTTCGAGCAGCACCGTACCGACACCGTGACTCTGCCAGGGTTGCTCGATGCTGAACGCAGCCTCGCCCTCGCGAACAAGCATAGATCCGAAACGGCGCAGTTCGGCGGCGCCCCTCAGGAGGCCGTCAACGAAAAAGCCGTGTACGACCACGCTCAGTCCGGTCGCCGAACTGGCATGGTTTGCAATAAATTCGTCGGACACCGCGCCCGAAAAACGACGGTGCCTGCTTTCCGGGTCAAGGCGGACCAGGTGATCGCGATAAGCGTCAGTCTCGCTGATCCACAGTTTGCGGATCATTCCGCCATCAGGCAGAGGCTCTTGCATATCGTATCTCCAAACGTAACGTCGCCGTTGTTTCATTAGCGCGGCGCGTATGCGCCGCGAATCGCACCCCCAACTATATATGTTGCATTGCAACAATAGTTCGACCCAAACCCGCGAACGTGACCCCCTCCTACTAAAAATGCATAGCTGACAAGGTCTTACCGCACTTTTGTCCGCAAAAAGCGCGCTCTTTCCGGCCCGGTTGATTTACACATCGGACAGTTCACCTTAGGTCTCGCCAATCCGCGCTCATTAATTCCGCCCAATGTCCGAAACGTTCAGCACTCGTTACGCGGCGCTTGTTGCCGCAGGAAAAATTGAGGCTGATGCCGGCCAGGAGATATTGGCCCGTCGCCTGGCCGCACTCGAAAAGCGACTCGATCAGCATCGGCTGGCGCGCAAATCGTCGTCACTCGGTTGGCTATTCGGGCAGCGCGAGGGGGTCGGCGCTCCTCTAAAGGGTCTTTACGTCTACGGCGAAGTCGGCCGCGGCAAGACGATGCTGATGGATCTCTTTTTTGAGACCAGCGCGGTCGTGCGCAAACGGCGCGTGCACTTTCACGAGTTCATGGCCGATGTGCACGAACGAGTTCATGCTTACCGGCAGGCCATCAAGAACGGCGAGGGCAGTGATCGAGATCCGATCCATCTCACCGCGGCTGCAATTTCGAGAGAAAGCTGGTTGCTATGTTTTGACGAATTTCATGTGACCGATATTGCCGACGCCATGATTCTCGGCCGCCTGTTCACGCGCTTATTCGAACTCGGCGTCGTTGTGGTAGCAACATCAAATCTGGCGCCGGGTGATCTTTACAAAGATGGGCTCAACCGCGCTCTCTTTGTTCCTTTCATCGCCATGCTGGAGCGCCACTGTGAAGTGGTAAGGCTCGAGGCGCGCACCGATTTCAGGCTGGAGAAGCTAACCGGCCTGCCGACATGGTACGTGCCGGATGACGCGAGAGCCGATGCCGCCCTCGATGACACATGGCGACGACTCGTGGGTGGTCATGCGGGCGCTCAGCAAGAGTTGGTCGTCAAAGGCCACGTTGTTCGTGTCCCGAAGACGGCGATGGGAGTCGCGCGTTTTTCGTTTGGCGACCTTTGCCTGCAGCCGTTGGCGGCTGCCGACTATCTCAGGATCGCGCATGAGTTTCACACCATCATCCTGGATCATATTCCAGTCATGCATCATGCTCAGCGCAATGAGGCCAAGCGCTTCATCATTCTGATCGACACGCTTTACGACCACGCCGTGAAGTTGGTTGCCTCCGCGCAGGCGCAGCCGGACGGGTTGTATCTCGCTTCCGACGGTTATGAGGCCAATGAATTCAAACGCACTGCGTCACGTCTGATTGAGATGCGTTCGCAATCGTATCTCGGGCTCCCGCACGGGCCGCGGCACGGTGCCGGTGTTGACACAACAAAAATCGTCGAGACCTGAGCGCTGATCAGGCTGGTCGTGCTTCCAGATCATGACTAACCTCTGGACTCGGCGTCATCCTGGTATAATGTATACAAGACTTGGCAAGAACTTGGATTGCCGGAAACTCACAGAGTTCCGGTTATTGTCGTGCCCGATCCGACCGGGTAACCAACCATAATTGGACCGCCAGTCCTGGCGGCCACACAGATCGAGAGCTTTCCCACCATGGCGCGTAACAAGATTGCGTTGATCGGCGCCGGCCAGATTGGCGGCACGCTGGCCCACCTCATTGGATTGAAAGAACTTGGTGACGTCGTGATGTTCGACGTCATGGAGGGCATCCCGCAGGGCAAAGCCCTCGATATCGCCGAGTCGTCACCGGTAAATGATTTCGACGCCAAATTTACCGGCACGAACACCTACGACTCCATTGAAGGCGCCGATGTGTGCATTGTCACTGCGGGCGTTCCGCGCAAGCCCGGCATGAGCCGTGACGACCTCCTCGACATCAACCTCAAAGTCATGGGCCAGGTCGGATCAGGCATTAAGAAGTATGCGCCAGACTCATTCGTGATCTGCATCACCAATCCTCTCGACGCCATGGTGTGGGCGCTGCAGAAAAGTTGCGGTCTGCCCCAGCATAAAGTTGTCGGCATGGCGGGTGTGCTCAACTCTGCGCGTTTCCGCTATTTCCTCGCCGACGAATTCCACGTGTCGGTGGAAGACGTAACCGCCTTCGTGCTCGGTGGTCACGGCGACACCATGGTGCCGCTTATCCGCTACTCGGCAGTGGCGGGCATTCCCGTGCCGGACCTGGTGAAGATGGGCTGGACCACCCAGGCCCGCGTCGATGAAATCGTGAAGCGGACCGCGAATGGCGGCGCCGAGATCGTTAATCTGCTCAAGACGGGGTCGGCTTTCTACGCGCCGGCGGCCTCCGCAATCGCGATGGCGGAGAGCTATCTCCTCGACAAGAAGCGCGTGCTCCCGTGCGCCGCCTGGCTCAATGGTGAGTATGGTATCAAGGATCTCTACGTCGGCGTGCCGGTCGTGATTGGTGCCAAGGGCGTGGAGCGCATCGTCGAGATTGAACTCAACAGCAGCGAACGATCGATGTTCGAGAAATCGGCCGCCTCCGTGCAGGGCTTGGTCGACGCCTGCAAGAAGATCGCTCCTAATCTCGACAACTAGACAAGTCGGCGCCTGGGCCGGGAGCAAAGACAAGACATGAATATTCACGAGTATCAGGCTAAGGCGGTGCTGCGCGAATTCGGAGTGCCGGTGCCGCGCGGAATTCCGGCATTCAGCGTGGAGGACGCGGTCAAAGGCGCGCACGATCTGGGCGGTCCGGTGTGGGTTGTGAAGGCGCAGATCCACGCAGGCGGTCGCGGCAAGGCCGGCGGTGTCAAGGTCGTTAAATCCGTTGACGATGTAAAGAAAGAGTCCGTCCGTATTCTGGGCTCAACTCTGGTTACGCATCAGACTGGCCCGCACGGAAAGAAGGTCAATCGACTTTACATTGAAGAGGGCTCGGCGATTGATCGCGAGTTCTATCTGTCGGCGCTGATCGATCGTGAAACATCGCGCGTCGCCTTTGTCGTGTCCACCGAAGGCGGCATGGACATCGAGGAAGTCGCGCACAAAACGCCGGAGAAAATCCTGACATTTTCCGTCGATCCGGCGACCGGCATCATGCCGCATCATGGCCGACGTGTCGCGCAGGCGCTAAAGCTTACAGGTGATCTCGCCAAGCAGATCGAAACGATCCTGCCCAAACTCTATTCCGCCTTCACGACGAAGGACATGAGTCTGCTCGAGATCAACCCTCTGGTTGTCACGAAAGACAACAAGATCATCTGTCTCGATGCGAAGGTCGGCTTCGACGGGAACGCGCTTTACCGTCACCCGGATATCGTCGCGTTACGCGATCTGACTGAAGAGGACGAGAAGGAAATCGAAGCCTCCAAATACGATCTCAACTACATCGCGCTCGACGGCTCGATTGGTTGCATGGTCAACGGCGCCGGCCTTGCGATGGCGACTATGGACATCATCAAACTCTATGGCATGGCGCCCGCCAATTTCCTCGACGTCGGCGGAAGCGCGACAAAGGAAAAGGTCACGGCGGCTTTCAAGATCATCACGTCCGATCCGAACGTGAAGGGCATTCTCGTCAATATCTTCGGCGGGATCATGAAATGCGATGTGATCGCCGAAGGTGTCGTCGCTGCGGTGAAGGAAGTGGGCTTGAAGGTACCGCTGGTCGTACGACTGGAAGGCACCAACGTCGAACTCGGCAAGAAGATCATCGCCGAGTCCAAGCTCAACGTGACATCAGGTGATGACCTTGATGACGCGGCGCAGAAGATCGTGAAGGCCGTAAAGGGCAACTGATGTCAATTCTCATCGACAGGAACACCAAGGTCATCTGCCAGGGCTTCACCGGCAAGAACGGCACGTTTCATTCGCAGGCCGCGATTGCGTATGGCACCAAGATGGTCGGCGGGACGTCGCCCGGCAAAGGTGGTTCGACCCATCTCGATCTGCCCGTGTTCGATACCGTCGCCGAGGCGAAGGAGAAAACCGGTTGCGATGCCAGCGTGATCTATGTTCCTCCCGCGGGCGCAGCCGACGCGATCTGTGAGGCGATCCAGGCCGAGATTCCGCTGATCGTCTGCATCACCGAGGGCATCCCGGTGATGGATATGGTCAAGGTCAAGCGATCACTCTCGGGATCGAAGTCGCGGCTGATCGGTCCGAACTGCCCAGGCGTGATGACGGCCGGTCAATGCAAGATCGGCATCATGCCGGGGAATATCTTCAAACCGGGAACGGTCGGAATCGTGTCGCGCTCCGGCACGTTGACCTATGAAGCTGTTTTCCAGACAAGCCGCGAGAACCTGGGGCAGACCACCGCAGTCGGCATTGGTGGTGATCCGGTCAAAGGCACCGAGTTCATTGCGGTGCTGGAAATGTTTCTCGGCGACCCAAAGACCGAGTCGATTGTGATGATCGGCGAAATCGGCGGCTCGGCTGAGGAAGACGCTGCACAATTCCTGAAGGACGAAGCAAAGCGCGGCCGCAAAAAACCGATGGTCGGGTTTATTGCCGGACGCACCGCGCCTCCCGGGCGGCGCATGGGTCACGCCGGAGCGATCATCTCTGGCGGCAAAGGTGACGCAGAGTTGAAAATTGCCGCGATGGAATCGGCGGGCATCAAGGTGTCTCCTTCGCCCGCGCGGATCGGCAAAACGCTCGCGAGATTTGTTAAGCCATTGAAAAAACTTGGAATATTGACTTTCGGCCTACACTAAACAACACGATTGTTCAGTGAATGTGCTGAATCGGCAACAGCCAAACACCACCAGATAACTTATCCTGCGCGCGGATTGGGTCGATTGGGCTGGGCCGTTTGGTCGTCCGAAGACCTGCAGGGCGGTCGTTATCGCAACGAACGCGATCATGAAAAGTGGGGTCTTTGCCATGAAGAAGCTTACGCTTGCAGCAGCGACGTTTGTTGCGCTGACCGGTTCGGCCATCGCCGCTGATTTGCCGAGGAAAGCGCCTGCCGCGATTGCACCCGCACCTCTGCCTGTTGCCACTTGGACCGGATGCTACCTCACTGGCGGTGTCGGTTACGGAATGTGGAATCAGGACAACCAGTTGTTTGCCGGTTGGTGTAGCGATCGACGCCGAACACACTGATGGTGGGCGCGGTTGGCTCGGCAGGGTCGGCGGCGGTTGCGACTATCAATTCTGGCAGAAATTTGTGGTCGGCGCGCTAGCCGACTATGACTTTGCCAGCCTCAAGGGCAACATAACGGCGCCGGGCTTTGCTGCCAGCGGCGACGAAAAGATGACTTGGGCTTGGGCGGCCGGCGGCCGGTTAGGCTACCTGCCGTGGGATACGCTTATGGTCTACATTTCAGGCGGTTATACCCAAGCCCACTTTAACGGTACGATTTTCAGCCCAACGTTACCTTTACTACTCTCGGCACTACCTATTCCGGTTGGTTTCTGGGCAGCGGTTACGAATACAGGTTCGATATGCTGCCTGGTTTGTACTGGAGGACTGAATATCGCTTCAACAGTTACAACAGCAAAGACAACCAACTTTTCAGCGGCGGCGTCCTGCTGGCCTACCGAATTTGTCCACTCAGAGAAGTTCGTCCAAACAGTCACCTCGTCGCTGGTCTGGCGCTTCAACTGGTGGCGCTGACCTGACGATTGAGTCCTCGTAAAGCGGAACATGAGAGGCCTCGGCAAAGCCGGGGCCTCTTGCTTTTTACCGCACGTGCCATTGGCGCGCCTGCGCGTGTGCCATGCGGATTGGGCAGGGCCAGTCTCTGCTCAAATTTTACCCCTTTCTGCCGACTTACACGCGTCATAAATAACGGTAAAAGACACTATTGCGCCGCAAGACCCCCTTTTGGGCGAATGCAGCCCGCCCCGATGCGCAAGGATTTGACACCGCCATGTCCCGCCAGGACGCTAACGCTATCTTCGCGAAAACCTCATTCCTCTATGGCGGCAATGCCGCGTATATCGAGGACCTCTACGCAAAATACGAGACCGATCCGGCCGCCGTTGACGCCGAGTGGCGTGCTTTTTTCGAAAGTCTGAAGGACCAGAAATCAGACGTCATCAGAAACGCTCGCGGCGCATCCTGGCAGAAGCCTAACTGGCCAATGCGTCCGAGCGGCGATTTGGTCGCGGCGCTCGATGGCCAGTGGGCGGAAACCGAAAAGAAGCTGGGCGAAAAAATATCGGCGACCGCGCGCGCCAAGGGCGTCGAACTTGCTCCCGCCGACGTGATGCAGGCTACGCGCGACTCAATCCATGCGCTGATGCTCATTCGCGCGTACCGCATTCGCGGCCACTTCCATGCCAAGCTTGATCCCCTCGATCTCGAGCCAGAGAAGAACGAAGAGGAGCTCGATCCACGGTCATATGGTTTCACTGAGGCTGACCTCGACCGCAGGATATTCCTCGACAAGGTGCTCGGCCTCGAATTCGCGTCGATGCGCGAGATCGTCGCCATCCTGCGCCGCACATACTGTCAGACGCTCGGCCTGGAGTTCATGCACATTTCCAACGCCGCGCAGAAAAGCTGGATTCAGGAGCGCATTGAAGGCCGCGACAAGGAAATCACCTTCACGCGTGAAGGCAAGCGCGCGATCCTCAACAAGCTTGTGGAAGCTGAAGGCTTCGAGAAATTCCTCGACGTCAAATACACCGGCACGAAGCGCTTCGGGCTTGATGGCGCGGAGTCGCTGATCCCGGCGCTTGAGCAGATCATCAAGCGCGGCGGCAATCTTGGGGTGAAAGAAATCTGCCTCGGAATGTCGCATCGCGGGCGTCTCAATGTTCTGACGCAGGTGATGGGCAAACCACACCGCGCGCTGTTCCATGAGTTCAAAGGCGGCTCAGCGACGCCGGACGAGATCGAAGGTTCGGGTGACGTCAAATATCACCTCGGTGCCTCATCCGATCGAGAGTTCGACAACAACAAAGTTCATCTTTCACTGACGGCTAATCCATCGCATCTGGAAATCGTCGACCCGGTCACGCTCGGCAAAGTTCGCGCCAAGCAGGATCAGCATCACGCGAAACCGGACGAGCGCACGATGGTCATGCCGCTCCTGATCCATGGTGATGCGGCGTTCGCCGGCCAAGGGGTGGTCGCGGAATGTTTCGGCCTGTCCGACCTGAAAGGCTACCGCACCGGCGGGTCGCTGCATTTTATCGTCAACAACCAGATCGGGTTTACGACCTATCCGCGCTATTCGCGGTCGTCGCCTTATCCGTCTGATGTCGCCAAGATGATCGAGGCGTTGATTCTGCACGTAAACGGCGACGATCCGGAAGCCGTCGTGTTTGCCGCAAAGGTAGCGACCGAATACCGACAGCAATTCCAGCGGCCGGTGGTCATCGACATGTTTTGTTATCGGCGTTTCGGCCACAACGAAGGCGACGAGCCTTCGTTCACCCAGCCGCTTATGTACAAGAAGATCCGCGCGCATCCGTCGACGCTGGAGATCTATGCCAAGAAACTCATCGGTGAGGGAGTCGTCACTGAAGGTGAAGTCGACAAGATGAAGACCGACTGGCGCGTCCGCCTCGACGCTGAATTCGAAGCCGGCCAGGGCTACAAGCCGAACAAGGCCGACTGGCTCGATGGCCGCTGGTCAGGCCTGAAGGCCGCGCGGGATGCCGACGATCCGCGCCGCGGCAATACCGGTGTGGACGTCGCCGTTCTGCACGAGATCGGCAAGAGGATTACCACTGTTCCGCAGGGCTTTGCCGTCCACAGGACGATCCAGCGTTTCCTTGATCAGCGCGCCAAGGCGATCGAGACCGGCGAGGGTATCGATTGGGCGACAAGCGAGGCGCTCGCCTTTTGCTCGCTGTTGAAGGATGGTCACCGTGTGCGCCTGTCGGGTCAGGACAGTGAGCGGGGGACATTCTCACAACGCCACTCGGTGCTGTTCGATCAGAATACCGAAGAACGTTACACCCCGTTCAATCATCTTGGTGGCCCACAGGGGCGCTACGAGGTGCTCAATTCGATGCTCTCCGAGGAGGCCGTCCTCGGTTTCGAGTACGGCTATTCCACCGCCGAGCCAGGCGCCCTCACACTGTGGGAAGCCCAATTCGGTGATTTTGCCAACGGTGCCCAGGTGCTATTCGACCAATTTATCTCGTCCGGCGAGCGCAAATGGCTGCGCATGTCGGGGCTGGTCTGCCTGTTGCCACATGGTTATGAGGGGCAGGGACCCGAGCATTCTTCGGCGCGGCTTGAGCGCTTTCTGCAGATGTGCGCGGAAGACAACATGCAGGTTGCGAATTGCACCACGCCAGCGAACTATTTCCATATTCTGCGCCGTCAATTGATGCGCGAGATTCGCAAGCCGCTGATTCTGATGACGCCGAAATCGCTGTTGCGCCACAAGCGTGCGGTGTCCCGGCTCGACGAGCTCACAAGCGGGACATCGTTCCATCGCCTGTTATGGGACGACGCGCAATTGCTGCCGAACGAAAAGATCAAACTCGTCCCCGACGAAAAAATTCGGCGCGTGATCATGTGTTCGGGTAAGGTCTACTACGACCTCTACGATGAACGCGAGAAACGCGGCATCGATGACATCTACATCCTGCGGGTCGAGCAACTTTATCCGTTCCCGACCAAAGCGTTGATCACCGAACTGTCGCGTTTCAAGCAGGCGGAAATGGTGTGGTGTCAGGAAGAGCCGCGCAATATGGGCGCCTGGTTCTTCGTCGATACCTTCCTGCAATGGATTCTCAATCAGATCGGCGCCAAGCATCGGACAATGCGGTATGCCGGGCGTCCGGCTTCGGCTTCAACGGCTGTCGGCCAAATGTCGAAGCATCTCGCGCAACTCAAGCAATTCCTCGACGAGGCATTGGGATAACATTTTTTCTGTCATGGTCGGACTGTGTTCCGACTACCTCGATTGGGACGCGTGGCTGTGTCCACCTAAGAGAGATATCCGGCGCGGGCCGGGTGTGGCGGACGAGAGGTAAGATAGGTCATGGTTGATATTCGCGTACCTACACTCGGTGAGTCCGTAACCGAAGCGACGGTCGGCAAATGGTTCAAACGACCAGGCGATGCGGTGGCAGTGGACGAGCCGCTGGTCGAGCTTGAAACCGATAAGGTGACCTTGGAAGTGCCGGCGCCTGCTGCGGGAGTCCTGTCCGATATTGCGGTGAAGGATGGTGACACTGTCGCGGTTGGTGCGGTACTCGGTCAGATCAAGGAGGGGGCGGGAGCTGCCCCCAAGCCGCCTTCGGCAACAGTCACCAAGCCTGCGGCGAGCCCAACGGGAACGCCGGATGAAAAGACGGCTACGACCAAGCCGATCGGCGCCGGTCCGGAGCAACCGCAACCACGCGAAATGCCAATGCCACCGTCTGTCCGCAAGATGGCTGCGGAGAGTGGCGTCGATCCCGCAAAAATTGCCGGCGGCGGTTTGCACGGCCAAGTCACCAAAGGCGACATGCTCAACGCGATAGAGCGCGCGGCGGCCACCCCGACTCCGGTGTCAGCCCCCTTACAGATGCGCGCGCCGTCGCCCGCCGATGATGCCGCCCGCGAAGAGCGCGTGCACATGACGCGACTGCGTCAAACCATTGCACGCCGTCTTAAGGATGCGCAGAACGCCGCCGCAATGCTCACGACCTTCAACGAGGTCGACATGAGCGCGGTCATGGCTCTGCGCACACAGTACAAGGACCTGTTCGAGAAAAAGCACGGCGTGAAGCTCGGGTTCATGGGCTTCTTCGTCCGAGCTTGCATTCAGGCATTAAAGGAAATCCCGGCCGTGAACGCCGAGATCGACGGCACCGACATCATCTACAAGAATTATTATCATATCGGCGTCGCCGTCGGCACCGAGAAGGGTTTGGTGGTGCCTGTCGTCCGCGATGCCGATCTCATGTCATTTGCGCAGATCGAAAAGGCGATTGCCGATTTCGGCAGGCGTGCACGCGACGGTGCTTTGAAGATTGATGAGATGCAGGGCGGTACCTTCACCATCAGCAACGGCGGTGTCTATGGCTCCCTGATGTCGACCCCGATTCTGAACGCGCCGCAGTCCGGTATTCTGGGCATGCACAAGATTCAGGAACGACCGGTTGTCATAGACGGAAAAATCGAGGCACGGCCAATGATGTATCTCGCGCTTTCTTACGATCATCGTATCGTCGATGGTCGCGAGGCGGTCACTTTCCTCGTGCGCGTGAAAGAAGGCCTGGAGGACCCGGCTCGGGTCGTGCTGGATTTGTAAGCGCATGGCCTACGACCTCATCGTCATCGGCACTGGACCCGGCGGTTATGTTTGCGCGATCCGCGCGGCGCAGCTTGGTCTGAAGACTGCAGTGGTGGAGAAGCGCGCCACATTCGGCGGCACTTGCCTCAATATCGGGTGCATTCCGTCGAAGGCATTGCTGCACGCTTCGGAACTATTCGAGGAGGCGGGCCACACGTTTGGCAAGATGGGTATTGGCGTCTCCGAGCCCCGGCTCGACCTCAAGGCCATGATGGCATTCAAGGATCAGGGCGTTGAAGGCAACGTCAGGGGTGTCGACTTCCTCTTCAAGAAGAACAAGATCGACGCTTTTTTTGGCACAGGACGAATTGTTGCGCCGGGCAAAGTCGAAGTGAGAGGCGAGGGTGGTAAGGCGCAAACCCTCGAAGCGAAATCGATCGTGATAGCCACCGGCTCTGACGTTGTGCGGTTGAGGGGCATCGACATCGACGAAAAACGCATTGTCTCGTCCACCGGAGCTCTGTCGCTGCCTGAGGTCCCTCGGCATCTGCTTGTGATTGGCGCCGGCGTTATTGGGCTTGAGCTTGGGTCGGTGTGGCGTCGCCTCGGCGCCCAGGTGACTGTGGTGGAATTCCTCGACGGTGTGTTGCCGGGCATGGACGGGGAAGTACGGCGTCAGGCGCAACGTTTGTTCGAGAAGCAGGGCACGACGTTCAAATTGTCTTCGAAGGTGACCGCGGTCGATGCCTCGGGAAAACGGCTCAAGGCTACTGTGGAGCCGGCGAAGGGCGGCACAGCTGAATTGATCGAGGCCGATGTCGTTTTAGTTTCGATCGGGCGGGTGCCGTACACCGAGGGGCTGGGGCTCAAGGAGCTTGGCGTCAAACTGGATGAACGCGGGCGCGTTGTTGTTGATCACTACTATGCGACCAATATTCCCGGAGTCTGGGCCATTGGCGATGTGATCACCGGTCCGATGCTGGCGCACAAGGCTGAAGACGAGGGCGTGGCGCTTGCGGAAATTCTGGTCGGGCAGGCGGGTCATGTGAATTACGGTGCCATTCCAAATGTGGTGTACACCTATCCCGAGATCGCCGCGGTCGGAAAAACCGAGGAAGAGCTGAAAGCCGAGGGCGTCGCCTACAATGTCGGCAAGTTTCCCTTCACCGCGAATGGCCGTGCAAAAGTCAATCTAACAACCGAAGGTTTTGTCAAAATCCTTGCTGATGCAAAAACCGATCGTGTGCTCGGGGTGCATCTTATCTGCGCGGATGCGGGTAACATGATTGCAGAAGCTACCATTGCGATGGAGTTCGGCGCCTCCGCCGAAGACATTGCGCGCACGTGCCACGCGCACCCGACGCTGCCTGAGGCGGTGAAGGAAGCAGCCATGGCTGTAGCGAAACGCGCAATACATATGTAGCCTTGAAATGGCCGGGCCAGTCCCGGCCATTCGTTTGAGATGCCGCAGGCCTTGCGCATTGCGCAATTCCAAATCGGGGGAAATTTCATGGCCAAAGGCCACAAGGACAAAGTTGCGATCATCACCGGCGCGGCGAACGGCATCGGGCAGGCATTTGCCAAACGGTTGGCTGAAGACGGTGTGCATATAGCGATCGTCGACCTTGTCGACGGCAACGACACAGTGAAAATGGTTGAAGGTGTCGGACGACAGGCGCTGGCAGTGAAATGCGACGTGTCTTCCGAAACTTCAGTCGCTGCCATGGCCAAAGAGGTCCAGAGCAAATTCGGCCACGTTGATGTTGTGGTCAATTGTGCGGGTATTTTCCCACAGAAGGATTTTCCTGAGATGACTTTCGCCGATTGGCGCAAGGTTCTCTCGATCAATCTCGACGGCACCTTCCTGGTCACGGCCGCATTTGTACCGGGGATGCGCGCGCGTAAATGGGGTCGCGTGGTGAACATGGCTTCGAGTACGCTCGGCTCGGTGGTCACTGGCTTCGCTCACTATGTGGCCAGCAAGGGTGGCATTGTCGGGTTCACCCGTGCGCTCGCGACCGATCTTGCGCCCGACGGCATTACCGTAAACGCCATTGCGCCGGGACTGACACGCTCGCCCGGCACGCTGGTGCGCGAGCCGCGCCCCGGCTTCAAGACAATGGACGATGAGTTCGTTGCGGTTGCTCAAATGCAGGCGATCAAGCGCGTGGAGGTGCCGGCCGATCTGGTTGGAGCGGTCTCGTTTCTCACCAGTGACGACGCTGCGTTCATGACGGGGCAGACTCTCAACGTGGATGGCGGACGAGTCAGATCATAGTGCTCGTTCGACAAAGCCGCAGGTTTTCAATGCGTTGGCTGCTGAGCTGCGATTTCAGTTCGCAGTTGCGGGAGAAGAACTATACCAGTGTCTGCCTTACTTAAGACGGTCGGTCGGCCTATAGTTTGATTCATGCGCCGCAATGCATTCCGTCCGCTGTGGGTCATCCTCGCGCTGCTGCTGCTCCTGGAGGCCTGGCTGTGGGACCACCTCGAGCCGATCGTCGCGCGCGTCGTCAACTTCATTCCCTGGGGTAGGGTCAAAATCGCGGTTGCGCGGTGGATTGAAAATCTGCCCCCGTATGTTGCGCTGATTGTCTTCGTTATTCCGCTGATTGTCGTATTGCCGGTGAAGTTTCTGGAGGTCTATTTCATCGCCACCGGAAACTGGATTGGTGCTGTTGTAACGCTTTTGCTTGCAAAGCTCCTTGGCCTTGGCGTGACTGCGTTTGTCTTCGATGCAACGCGCGGCAAGCTACTGCAAATACCGTGGTTCCAGCGGCTGTATGATTGGGTCATATGGGCGCGCGACTGGGCCTACATACAAACCGAGCCTACCCGTGCTCGCATCCGGAAAGTCGCCTGGATGTTCAGGCCAGAGCGTGCACGGCGCACATTCCGACGGTTGATGCGCCTGCGACGGTCCTATCGCAATCGCCCCGCGTGATGTGATCTCAGTGTCCTGCAAGATGCAGCGCTTGCGGGGCCCATAGGCCGAGGCTCATGAAGCCGAGGCCGAACAGGCCCAAAAACCCCGACAACCAACCGAGCGCTGCGATACCTGTGATGACCTCCGCGGAGGCCAGCACGATGCCGATCTGGAATGCCGCGGACGCGAATTCGTATTGATGATAGCGCGCCAGCCAGGTGTCGCGCTCGTGTTCAAGCTTTTCTGCCTGTGCGCGCAGTTCTTTGCGGCCGTCTTGCTCCTTCGGATCCGACTCGTAGCGGGCGACGGTGTTGCGCCAGGCTTCGATCTGCTTTGCAATAGCCGCCTTTGCTTCGTCATTTGTTATCGAAGGCAGCTGCGCGGCCAATCCCTCGGCAGCAATGCGCAACGATGTCTGTCGGATGGTCTTGGCCTGAAAGAAGTTCCAGGTATCTGAAGCCTTGATATTGTCGGCGATGGCCGCTGTCTGCGAACTCTTCCCCAACGTTTCCGAGAACGCGAGAAAGAGTGCCAGCACCGCAATCAGCAGTGCAATTTTCTTGTTGGAATGCGATGCATGCTCAGCATGCTCGGCATGTTCGAGATTCTCATGTGCGCTCATTGGCCCCTCCGGCTTTTGGCCGACCCGTCCTAACGATGATAGCAGAGCTGGGTTTGGCGCAAGAGGCTCTAATGAGCCGAACGCCAGTTATCGGGCGCGAGGATGGGCGCTCGCGTACACCTTAAGCAAATGCTCGGTGTCGACAGCGGTGTAGATCTGCGTCGTTGAAAGCGAAGCGTGACCAAGCAGTTCTTGTATGGCACGGAGGTCGCCACCGCGTGCCAGGAGGTGTGTAGCGAAGGAATGGCGCAGGGCGTGCGGCGTCGCAGTCTCCGGCAGTCCGAATGCACCTCGCAACCGGGCCATCGCCAGCTGCACAACGCGGGGCGAGAGCGGCCCTCCGCGTTCTCCGACGAACAATGGTGCATCCTGTGGAGACTGGTATGGGCAGATCGCGACGTAATCAGTGATTGCTTTGGCGACCTGAGGCAGTACCGGCACCATTCGGGTCTTGTTGCCTTTGCCGAGGACAATGATGGTGTCGGCACGTGGACGGATGTCACGGCGTTTGAGACTGAGCGCTTCAGACAAGCGCAAGCCGGAGCCGTAAAGCAAAGCCAGCACCGCAGCGTCGCGTGCGAGAATCCATGGCGCCCGGTCCTCGCCTTCGCGTGCGTCGGCGGCGGTAATCTGCACGGCGGCAGATATTGAGAGCGGCTTCGGCAAGCTCCTCGGAAGTTTCGGCGTACGTACGGCGCTGAGCGCGGCGACCTTACCCTTGCCCTTACGCTCGAGAAAACGCGCAAAGGAGCGAATGCCCGCAAGCGCGCGCATCAGGGAACGATTGCCTGTGCCCTGGTTGCGCCTGGATGCCATGAAAGCGCGAATATCGGCCGGCGTGAGTTTGGCGATTTGCTTGAGTGTCGGGGCTCCGCCGAGGTGTTCGGTGAGAAAACCAAGAAACTGTGCAACGTCGCGCCGATAGCACTCCACCGTTTTCTGTGACATACGCCGCTCGGCGCCGAGATAGCCGACCCAGCGGGCAATCTCGGCCGAAACGTCGGAACTGGCCGCAAATTCGCTCATGTTTGGAGAGTGGCACTGCTTCGTTCACTCTTCCTTAAGCGCCCGGAATTGGTCAGACAGGCAAGCACGCTATGAGCAGAATCGTCGATATCCTGGTGCCGGTCGCACTCGACCAGACCTATTCTTACCGCGTGCCTGCGGGTCTTGAGCTCGCGCCGGGTGATGTGGTCGCCGTGCCGCTTGGGGCACGCGAAAGCATGGGTGTGGTCTGGGCCGACAACCTCAACCCGAATCCTCGGCTGCACAATCGTCTGAAAGATGTCGACGAGAAGCTCGACGTACCGCCGCTGAAGCCCGAACTCCGGCAGTTCGTCGACTGGGTTTCAAGCTATACGCTCGCTTCCCGGGGGATGGTGCTGCGCATGGCTCTGCGCATGGGAGAGCACCTCGGACCTGGGCGCGAGCGCGTCGGGGTGCGGCGCGCGGGACCGGCCCCGGAACGAATGACATCAGCGCGCGCTCGCGTGCTGCATCTTCTGACGGAAGGTCTCACCCTTTTGAAGGGCGAAGCTGCGCACGAAGCCGGTGTCAGTGTTGGCGTGATCGATGGATTGGTCGATGCAGGCACGCTGGAAACCGTGGTGCTGCCGCCGGAGCCGGTGGCGCCGCAACCGGATCCGGATTTCCGACAGCCAGAGTTTTCGCTGGGCCAACTGGCCGCTGCCGACGCACTACGAACAACCGTCGCGCAAGGCGGCTACAGCGTCACCTTGCTCGACGGTGTGACCGGTTCAGGCAAGACCGAAGTCTATTTCGAAGGCGTTGCTGAGAATATCCGCCGCAACCGGCAGACTCTTATCCTCATGCCGGAAATTGCGTTAACCGCGCAGTTCCTTGACCGATTTTCGTCGCGTTTCGGTGTCCGTCCGGCGGAATGGCATTCACAACTTTCACAGCGCAAGCGCGCGCGCACTTGGGCAGCAGTAGCTGCCAACGAAGTGCGGGTGGTGGTCGGCGCACGTTCGGCGCTTTTCCTGCCCTATGCCGATCTCGGACTCGTCGTCGTCGATGAAGAGCACGACCCCGCATACAAACAGGAAGATGGTGCACACTATCACGCACGCGACATGGCAGTTGTCCGCGGGTCGATTGCGAAAATCCCTGTGATTCTCGCCTCGGCGACCCCGTCGGTTGAATCTGAGGTCAACGCGCGGCGGGGCCGCTACCGCCATGTCCATTTGCCGGAACGTTTCGGCGGCGCGCATCTGCCTTCGATCGAGGCAATCGACATGCGGCGTGAGGGTCCGCCGCGCGGGCGGTTCATCTCACCGCGACTTGCCGAGGCTGTGGCGGTTTCGCTGACCCGCGGTGATCAGGCCTTGTTATTCCTCAATCGCCGCGGCTACGCACCGTTGACGCTGTGTCGTGCCTGCGGTTTCCGTCTGCAATGTCCGAACTGTGATGCCTGGCTGGTCGATCACCGCTTCAAACGTCGTCTGGTTTGTCATCACTGCGGGTTCTCCAAGCCTCCGCCGGCAGAGTGCTCAAACTGTCATGCCACGGATAGTTTCGCTGCCGTTGGTCCGGGGGTCGAAAGGCTCGAGCAGGAAGCCGGCGAACTTTTTCCTCAGGCGCGGACCCTTGTGTTGTCGAGCGATCTCGTGGAATCGGTCGAGCGCCTCCGGCAAGAGCTCGACGACGTGGCGCAAGGTCGCTTTGATCTCATCATCGGCACCCAACTCGTCGCAAAGGGTCATCACTTTCCAAAGCTCAATTTGGTCGGGATCATTGACGCCGATCTTGGGCTGGGTAACGGCGACCCGCGTGCCGCCGAGCGTACATTTCACTTGCTGCACCAGGTGGTCGGCCGCGCGGGTCGTGAACGAGGGCGCGGTATTGGCTATCTGCAGACCCACCAGCCCGAGCATCCTGTCATGCGAGCGCTCATTTCCGGCGACCGCGAGGCCTTCTACAAAAATGAAATCGAACAACGCGAACGCACCGGCTACCCGCCATTCGGACGACTGGCCGGCCTCGTCGTTACCGCCAATGAACGGCACGTGGCGGAAACCTATGGTCGCACGCTCGTCAATTCCGCGCCAAAAGATCAAAACGTACGTGTTCTTGGTCCGGCCGAGGCGCCGCTCGCCGTGGTACGTGGGCGTCACCGATTCCGATTGCTTGTGAAATCACCGCGCGGCCTCGACCTGTCGGCCTATTTGCGCGAGTGGCTTGCCGTGGCGCCCAAGCCTCGCGGTAATGTCAGACTGGAGGTCGACGTCGATCCCCAGAGCTTTTATTGAGGCTCCATGGTTGCCGCGTCGCGCGCGGTCGCAGAGTATCGCACGAGCGGGGGCTTCAACCCGGCTCTGGTCAGATTCCGGCGCACGGTTGGCCGGGCCGCAGCAAAAACGACGCTCGTCCCCGAACGCCCAACCTTATTCACGAACGTGACAAGCGACCGCGCTGCAGTGGTGTCGATCAGCGGCACGTCCTTGAAATCGAGTATCAGAAGCCGTGGCGGTGCTCCCACGCGTTCGAGAACGCCCAGTACGCGCGCAGTAGCGCCGAAGAAAAACGCGCCACTGATTTGATAGACCATCACGTCGCGATCTGTGGCCTGCTGGGCATCGTAGCGCGGGCGCGAGTCGCTATCGTCGGCCACGTCTTCGAGCGGGGATTGCCCGCCGGCTATTTCCACGCTTTCTGCCATCCGATGGAGAAATAGCAGCGCGCCGAGCACGACCCCGACCGCTATCCCAGTGATGAGATCGACAAAAATCGTCAGCAGGAAGGTTGCCAGAAGCACAACAGCGTCGCCGCGTGACGAACGCAATAAAGACCAGAACTCTTCCTTCTCCGCCATATTCCAGGCAACGACCGCGAGCACGGCTCCAAGGGCAGCAAGCGGTATGTAACCCGCCAGTGGAGCTCCTATCAGGAGAAAGATCAGGAGATAAGCGCAGTGAAAAATGCCTGAGACAGGCCCTCGAGCTCCGGCTCGCACATTGGTGGCGGTTCGTGCCACCGTGCCGGTAACGCAGATGCCGCCAAACAGAATTGAGACAATATTGGCGACGCCTTGCGCGCTCAGTTCGCAATTCGAGCGATGTCGGCGGCCGGTCATGCCATCTGCGACCACGGCTGACAAAAGCGATTCGATTGCCCCGAGGAGCGCAATCGCGATGCCGTCGGGCAATACCGCCTGGAGCTTCTCAAGGCTGAAAGTCGGCAAGGCCGGGGTCGGCAGGGAGGCAGGGATTGCACCGAACCGTGAATGCACCGTCGCGACATCGAGTGGAAAAACCGCACATACGATAGCGGCGATCGAAACTGCGATCAGAAACGACGGCCAGTTGGGGCGGAATCGGCGCAGCGTCACAATCAAAACCACCGACATGATTGCGATTCCGAGCGTCGGAAAATGAATGGTTGGAAGCGCGTTACGAACGGCGAGCAGCTTCGGTAACAGAGCGGACGGTTCATGGGGAATGGTGAGACCAAACAGATCCCGGATTTGGCTCGCCGCGATGATCACCGCGATGCCGGCGGTGAATCCGACGGTGACCGGGAACGGAATGTATTTGATGTAAGTTCCGGCACGCAGGAGCCCCACAGTAATAAGTATGAGTCCCGCTATCACCGTTGCGAGCGCCAGCCCATCGTAGCCGTGTCGTTCGACGACACCGGCGACGAGGCCGATGAACGCGCCCGCCGGTCCACCGATCTGGAAACGGCTCCCGCCAATGAGCGATATGATGAGCCCACCGGCAATTGCCGTGTAGAGGCCGCGCTCAGGCGAAACGCCGGACGCGATCGCGATGGCCATCGATAGCGGAAGTGCAACGACCGCAACGGTCAGGCCGGCCACCGCATCGGCACGCAAATCTCGCCAGCCGTAACCCTCGCGAAAAACCGTGATCAGCTTGGGCGTGAACAGTTCGACGAAGGTCGGCTGGGTATACAGTTGGGCGTGCACGTGAGAAGGCGGCATGGTGGCAGGATCGGTCGCTGCCAAGCTTCCGGCAGATAGATGCTCAACGCAAGCGGTCAGGTGACGAATTTCAAACCTACAATTCCAGCGACAATCAAGCCGATGCAGGCAAGGCGCGATACCGTCGCCGGTTCACTGAAAAGGTAGATCCCGAGCGCCGCCGTGCCCACTGCACCTATCCCGGTCCAGACCGCGTAAGCCGTGCCCACCGGTAAGGTTTTCAAGGCCAGCCCAAGCAGCGCCAGGCTCAGCGCCATTGCGGCAACGGTCAGGAACGAGGGAAATAGCCGCGAAAAGCCTTCGGTGTATTTCAATCCGATTGCCCAGACGACCTCACACAGTCCGGCAAGAAATAGGTAAAACCACGCCATGGCTTTGTCTCCTTTTTAGGCGCAGTCACTCCGGCATTTCGTCGTGACGCACGTTCGGTTGCAGAAGCACGCACGCTGCGGCGGCAAAGATCATCGCAAATCCTACAATGTCCGGCATGGTTAGACGTTCGCCGAGGACAATTGCCGACGCGCTGACTCCAATCACCGGCACCAGCAATGAGCCGAGTGACGCCGTGACGGCAGGCAAACGATCGACGATCGACCACCACAGGAAGTGCGCCAATCCCACGCCGAAAAGTCCGACAAAAAGCACCGCCAGGATCGTTTCATTTGTCATCGGCCAGAGATGCGGGTGGCCTTCGAAAAGGAATGAGCCAGCGGTAATGAACACAAGGCCGAACAACAATTGCCAGGCTGCGTTCGCCAATGGCTCGACCGTCACTTTGGCCCACTTGATGTAGACGGTTGCGAATGTCCAGCTCAGCGCGCAACCGAGCGAATAAAATACAAACGGAGGAAATCCGTGCGCAAATAAAGGCCACAACAGGACTGTCAGGCCAACGACACACAAGCCGAAGGCGAACCAGCGGATCGCGTTTAGTCGCTCGCCAAGCACGAGACAGCTCAGCACCGTGGTCCAGATCGGCATCGAGTAGGTGATGATGATGGCGCGGGTGGTCGCACCGCTCAGCTGTGCGAAACCCGAGAGGATCTGAAAGCCGGCAACATTGAAGAGTCCGGCAATCATGATGTGGATGTATTCGCCACGAGGTACCTTCAGGTTATGGCCGCTGAGTACAGCTGTGGCGAACAAGGTCGCTGCTCCAATTCCGGACCCGGCGACGCGCAGGCTCCAAGGGGACAGTTCGCGCAATGCGATCGCTGCTGCGATCCAATTCAGGCCCCAGGCAAAAGCGAGCAGCACGACCAATAGCTTGGCCGTCGTGACGGGATCGGCTTTCGTTCGCGATGGCATAGTCTTGAAGGAATCCGGCGGGCGCAGGCGGTGCGGGTGCACGCTATAGCGCTGGCGCGCAAGTGGCGAGACAACCTTGTGATGCAAATTTGGCGGTCGCAATGGTGGTATAAGGTGTCCGCGACAAACCGGCCCGCTTGTTGCACCGCCGTTCTTGCTGTGTTAGCTAGCCCTCGATTTCAGGGGGTTCCCGCGGGCTCCTGCGACGTCCCTGGAGATCGGAATTCCCTCTTGAATTCCAATGCTTTGCGCCGCTCTTCCGCGACGGCGTTTGGCCTGTGAATACTGAGCAACGAGTGTCACTGTGGCAGGCAAAGATCCGATCATCTCTGGAATGGCTGGCCGCTACGCCAATGCTCTTTTCGAGCTGGCTCTCGACAACAAGGCGGTCGATTCCGTCAAAGCGGAACTCGATCAGTTTGATGCGCTCTTGGCGGAGAGTGCCGATCTCAATCGTCTTGTTCGCAGTCCCGCATTTGGTGCCGATGAGCAGCTCAAGGCTTTGTCGGCCGTGCTTGCCAAAGCCGACATCAAGGGATTGGCCGCCAACTTCCTCAGAGTCATTACAACCAATCGGCGTCTGTTCGCAGTCCGCGACATGATCCGCGCCTTTCGCGCCCTGGTCGCGCGGCACAAGGGCGAGGTGACGGCGCAAGTCACCATCGCAGAAAAGCTGAACGACAATAATCTCGAGGCGCTCAAGAGCGCTCTGAAATCGGTTACCGGCGGCAAGGACATCGACCTCGACGTGAAGATCGATCCCACCATTATCGGTGGTCTGATCGTCAAGGTTGGAAGCCGCATGGTCGACTCTTCACTCCGCACCAAACTCAATTCGATCAAATTCGCGATGAAAGAGGCCCGCTGATGGACATCCGCGCCGCAGAAATTTCCGCCATCCTGAAAGAGCAAATCAAGAACTTCGGTCAGGAAGCCGAAGTCTCGGAGGTTGGCCAAGTGCTGTCCGTCGGCGACGGCATCGCGCGCGTCTACGGTCTCGACAATGTGCAGGCCGGCGAGCTTGTGGAGTTCGAGAACGGCGTCCGCGGGATGGCGCTCAATCTCGAGATCGACAATGTCGGTATCGTCATTTTCGGCAACGACCGCGAGATCAAGGAAGGCCAGACCGTCAAGCGCACCGGTTCGATCGTCGACGTGCCCATCGGCAAGGGGTTGCTCGGTCGCGTCGTCGACGCTCTCGGCAATCCGATCGATGGCAAGGGGCCGATCAAGGCCGAGAAGCGCGCGCGCGTTGACGTGAAGGCGCCCGGCATCATTCCGCGCAAGTCGGTGCATGAACCGATGGCCACGGGCCTGAAGGCTATCGACTCATTGATCCCGATCGGCCGCGGGCAACGCGAGCTGATCATCGGCGACCGTCAGACCGGCAAGACCGCAATCGCGCTCGATACCATTCTCAACCAAAAGCCGCTCAACGCGCAGCCGGACGAAAAGATCAAGCTTTATTGCGTCTACGTTGCGGTCGGACAGAAAAGATCGACCGTGGCCCAGTTCGTGAAGGTGCTGGAGGAGCAGGGCGCGCTCGATTATTCGATCATCATTGCCGCAACCGCGTCCGATCCCGCGCCGATGCAGTATCTGGCGCCGTTCAGCGGCTGCACCATGGGCGAATATTTCCGCGACAACGGCATGCACGCCGTAATCGTCTATGACGACCTTTCAAAGCAGGCCGTCGCATACCGCCAGATGTCGCTCCTGCTGCGCCGCCCGCCGGGCCGCGAAGCTTATCCGGGCGACGTATTCTATCTGCATTCCCGGCTGCTCGAACGCGCGGCCAAGATGAACGATGAGAACAAGGGCGGCTCTCTCACTGCGCTCCCAGTGATTGAGACGCAGGCCAATGACGTGTCGGCCTACATTCCGACCAATGTGATTTCGATTACCGACGGGCAGATCTTCCTCGAGACCGATCTGTTCTATCAGGGTATTCGTCCGGCGGTGAACGTCGGCCTTTCGGTGTCGCGCGTAGGCTCTGCCGCTCAGACAAAGGCCATGAAAAAAGTTGCCGGTCGCATCAAGGGCGAGCTTGCCCAGTATCGCGAAATGGCGGCATTTGCGCAGTTCGGGTCCGACCTCGATGCTACAACGCAGCGTCTGCTCAATCGTGGCGCGCGTTTGACGGAACTTTTGAAGCAACCGCAATTTTCGCCGATGAAGATGGAAGAGCAGGTGTGCGTGATTTACGCCGGCGTCAACGGCTACCTTGACCCCTTGGCGGTGGATCGGGTGCGCGCCTTCGAGAGCGGTCTGCTGACACTGTTGCGCAGCAAGCACGCCGACCTGCTCGACAGTATCCGCAAAAGCAGCGACCTTTCGGATGCCGACGCCGAGAAGCTCAAGAACATTGTTAACGGCTACGCCAAAACTTTCGCCTGAGGCTCGTGTGACGACCGTGATGGATCAGGACTAGCTCGACATGGCCAGCCTCAAGGATATGCGCGTTCGCATCGCCGCCACCAAGGCGACGCAGAAGATCACCAAGGCCATGCAGATGGTTGCGGCTTCAAAGTTGCGTCGTGCGCAGGCTGCGGCTGAGGCTGCTCGTCCCTACGCGGAGCGAATGGGGAAAGTCCTCGGCTCCATCGCCGCAGCTGTTGCCGGCAGCGATTCGGCGCCCCGCCTGTTGGCCGGCACCGGCACCGACAAGGTTCATCTGCTGGTGGTTTGCACCGCGGAGCGGGGGCTTTGCGGTCCGTTCAATTCGTCGATTGTGCGCTTGGCACGCGAAAAGGCGAATACGCTCGTTGCCAACGGCAAAGATGTCAAGATCCTTTGCGTCGGCCGCAAGGGTCACGAGCAGCTGCGTCGGCTTTACGGCAAGCTCATCATTGAGACCATCGAGTTGCGCGGGGTGCGCACGATCGGCTTCGAGCAGGCGGACATGATCGCCAAAAAAATCATCGCGCTGTTCGATCAGGGCGCGTTCGACGTGGCCACGCTGTTCTTCTCGCGCTTCAGGTCTGTCATCGCGCAGGTTCCGACCGCCCAACAGATCATTCCGCCCGTCTTCGAAAATGGCGAGACGGGTCCCTCGGCCTCATACGAGTACGAGCCGGAGGAAGAGGAAATTCTTACTGCGCTTTTGCCGCGCAATCTGTCGGTGCAGATCTTTCGTGCGCTCCTGGAAAACGCGGCGTCCGAACAGGGTGCGCGCATGGGCGCAATGAACAACGCCACCCGAAATGCGGGCGAGATGATCCGCAAGCAAACTCTCACTTACAACCGCACGCGCCAGGCTATGATCACGAAAGAGCTGATCGAGATCATTTCCGGCGCGGAGGCGCTCTAGTTCCGCAACGAGGACGATATGGCCACACCCAACGCAGTCGGAAAAATCACCCAAGTCATCGGCGCTGTCGTCGACGTGCAGTTTGAGGATCATCTGCCGGCGATCCTGAACGCGCTCGAGACAACGAATGGCGGCAAGCGCCTGGTGCTGGAAGTCGCCCAGCATCTCGGTGAATCGACCGTACGCACGGTCGCCATGGACTCCTCGGAAGGTCTGGTACGCGGACAGGACGTCACAGATACCGGGGAGCCAATTGAAGTCCCGGTCGGGGACGAGACACTCGGACGGATCATCAATGTGATCGGTGAACCGGTCGACGAAGCAGGTCCGGTCAACGCCAAAGAGAGGCGCGCGATCCACCAGCCGGCTCCGAGCTATGTGGAGCAGTCGACCGAAGCGCAAATTCTCGTCACCGGGATCAAGGTCGTGGATCTCCTCGCGCCTTACGCCAAGGGCGGCAAGATCGGCCTGTTCGGGGGAGCCGGTGTGGGCAAGACCGTGCTGATCATGGAGCTGATCAACAACGTCGCGAAGGCGCACGGCGGTTATTCGGTGTTCGCGGGGGTCGGTGAGCGCACGCGCGAAGGCAATGACCTCTATCACGAGATGATTGAATCCGGCGTCAACAAGGATCCGAAAAAAGGGTCGGTGGCCGGCTCGAAATGCGCACTGGTCTACGGCCAGATGAACGAGCCGCCTGGAGCCCGCGCCCGCGTCGGCTTGAGCGGTCTGACAGTCGCCGAATATTTCCGTGACCAGGGTCAGGACGTGTTGTTCTTCGTAGACAACATCTTCCGTTTCACACAGGCCGGATCGGAAGTGTCGGCGCTTCTTGGCCGTATTCCTTCGGCGGTGGGCTATCAACCGACCCTCGCCACCGATATGGGCGAGTTACAGGAGCGCATCACGACCACCACCAAAGGTTCGGTTACATCTGTGCAGGCCATCTATGTGCCGGCCGACGATCTCACCGACCCGGCACCGGCGACGTCGTTCGCCCATCTCGACGCGACGACTGTGCTGTCGCGCGACATCGCCGCCAAGGGCATCTATCCGGCGGTCGACCCCCTCGATTCGACATCGCGTATGTTGTCGCCGCTGATCGTCGGCGAGGAACATTACGCCGTTGCGCGTCAGGTGCAGCAGGTGCTGCAGCGCTACAAGGCATTGCAGGATATCATCGCCATTCTCGGCATGGATGAGTTGTCGGAAGAAGATAAATTGACAGTGACGCGCGCACGCAAGATCGAGCGATTCATGTCACAACCGTTCCATGTTGCGGAGGTGTTCACGGGTTCACCCGGCAAGCTGGTCGATCTGCAGGACACCATCAAAGGCTTCAAGGGACTCTGCGAAGGCAAGTATGATAACCTGCCGGAAGCCGCCTTCTACATGGTCGGACCCATCGAAGAGGCGGTCGAGAAGGGCAAGAAACTCGCGGCCGAGGCGGCCTAGGGAGCATGCAGGGGCGATCCAACTTAATTGCGTTTCTGCTGATCGGGCTCGTGATTGGCGGGCTGGCCGGTTACATGACGCGCCCCGAAGAGACGGCCGAGATCAAATTGGGGCCTCTGAGCGTTGAAGTCCGTAACAACGAGAGAGCGCGCGGCGGACCGCTCACCAGTGAGCAGGTCCAGCATATCGCGATCTTGGCGATGGTCGGCGGTGTGATCGGACTAGGTGTGGGATTCGCCGTCGGCAAGCGCAGGGTTTAGACAAGCGATGGCGAATTTTACCTTCGAGTTAGTATCTCCAGAAAAGCTTCTGTTTTCGGGCGAGGTGCAGCAAGTCGACGTGCCGGGCATCGAAGGAGATTTCGGCGTGTTGGCGGATCATGCGCCGATGGTCACCACATTGCGTCCCGGGATTCTGACCGTACACGCCGGCAGTGGCACGCAGAGGATCGTTGTGCTCGGCGGCTTTGCGGAAGTGTCAAAGGAAGGCCTGACAGTGCTCGCCGATGTTGCAGAGGCGGTCGAGGATATCGATCACGGGATGATTGCGAACCGCATCGAGGATCTTCAAAGCCGTATTGACAAGACCGAACCAGGCTTTGAGCTCGACAAGCTGATCACTCAGCTTGACCACTTCAAGGACGTCCATCGCCATCTCACCGGCACGGCGATGCATTAGCGCTAACGCGCGAACCGCCCGAATTCCTTCACCACGCGTTCGTACGTCGATCGTTTGAACGGAATTACGAGTTCCGGCAGTTCGCGCATCGCAACCCAGCGCCACTCGACAAATTCCGGCTCGTGACCGCCGGCAGGGTGATGAATGTCGATCTCGCTTTGCTTGCCAGTGAAGCGCAGCGCATACCATTTCTGCTTCTGTCCGCGGTACTTTCCGCCCCAGGCCTTTTTCACGACGCCGCTTGGAAGGTCATAAGTGAGCCATTCGGCAATCTCACCGAGCTTGCGCACGGAGCGAATATTGGTTTCCTCGTGCAGTTCGCGAAGCGCAGCCTCGTACGGGTCCTCATCTTCGTCGATCCCACCCTGTGGCATTTGCCAGACGTGGGTAGCATCGACATGTTCCGGCCCCTCGGTTCGTCTTCCGACGAAGACAAGCCCTGCATTGTTCAGCACCATCATGCCGGCGCAGGGGCGATAGGGCAGGGATTTGTGGGAAGACATTGATACTCCGTCACTCTGGCGCGCACGCTCGCGCGGCCTGAGTAACGTTACGACGACTTCGCCTTGATCGCCACCATCGTAATCGGGACCAGAAAAATCCCGCGCCCTTCCACTTTTTTTGCCCAATCGGCAACTCGGGCGATCGTGGCCGGTTGTGCCGTGGCAAACCCGACGGCAAAGCCCGTGTCCCGCGCCTTCATTTCAAGGCGAGCGAGTGCGCGGTCGATTTCCACCGGAGTAGGAACTGCGTCAAGCACGACATCAGTTTTTGCAAAAGGCAAATTGTTTGCGCCGGCGATCTGACCGGCAATGCTCCGTGCGGAAGATCCGTCGTCCACGTAGATGAGGCCACGTTTGACGACATCACGCAGAACCGGTGCTAGCCCTTGCTCGGACGCAGTAAACCTCGCGCCCATGTAGTTAACGAGTCCAACATAGCCTTGGAAGCGGCTCATCAGCCAATACAAGCGATCAATGTTCTGCTCGGTCGTCAGCGACGTCAGCAATGTTTGCGGGCCGGGATCATTATCGGGGTATTCGAACGGCTCCATTGGAACCTGCAGCAACAATTCATGCGTGTCCGCGCGCGCACGGTCGGCGAGCTTTTCAAGGTCTGCGCCGTACGGCGCCAACGCAAATGTCACAGTCGCTGGAAGTTTGGCAAATGCATCGGCAGTGCCTGAAGCGCTGATGCCAAGTCCACCGATCACAATGGCAATGATCGGAGAGTCTTTTTTGCTCGCGGGAAGCTCGCGCGGATGTGCGTAGCGGGAGGAGGGTCGCGCGCCATCTGGTCCCACCTTGGGAATGGCTCCGTGGCGCGTCCCTTCGATCAGCTTCGGATCGAGCAACGGCTTTTGTGAACCGCCGTCAGCGCCGCCCGGAATGGTGAATTCTTTCCTTGCTCCGCTCGATCCATCGATGATGGTCACCGTCTTCGATCCGGGCGGAGGTGGCTCAGCGGATTTAACGGCCGCGTCCGGCGAGGTCGGAAGCGAACTCGCCACGCCGTCATGGCGAGCATGCTGTTTGCCGTCCCCGTCGCCATCCCGTGCGGCCTGAGAAGGCGTGGTCGTCTTGGTTGCTACAATCGCCGTCGGCTCTCCGCCGAGAGGGTCGCTGACAAAAGCGGCCCACGCGACGACGACCAAACCGGAAACGCCCAGCACGCCAGCCAGCAATTGCGGCGCCGAGACGGGCAGTTTCGGCAGGCGGTTTCTTTTGTCCTGGCCGAGGGGCGCGTTCAGGTCATCTACCAAGGCGCGAGATCCCCGCGAATCATCGCGCGAGTCTATCACGCGACGTTTCGGTCATGGCCCTGTCGGCGGGTCCAAAATGAACCGCCTTTCCTTGCTCAAAACAAATGGGGCGGCCCCAAGGCCGCCCCACTATTCTCGAGAAAGGTGACGTGATCAGTTCGGGACCGGAGTTTTCGAATTTGGCGGGAATGCCGAATTCACCTGCGTTCCACGTAGGAGATCGAGCGCCATATTGAGCGCTTTGTCGTTCTTGGCATCCGGTGGGATGTACGATTGTGAGCCGGTCTGCTCCTTGCCTTCGTCGCCCTTCAGATGGCCGCGGAGCGAGGCCTCGCCCTTGGTATCGGTCTTGGACTTCAGCTCATCCGGAACGTCCTGGAGGACCTCGATGTCAGGCGAAATTCCTTTTGCCTGGATCGAACGACCGGACGGCGTGAAGTAACGTGCCGTAGTCAGGCGCAACGCACCATTGCCCGATCCCAGCGGAATAATCGTCTGTACCGAACCTTTACCGAAAGAACGAGTTCCGATGACAGTTGCCCGCTTGTGATCCTGCAAAGCGCCGGCGACGATTTCGGACGCTGACGCAGAGCCACCGTTGATCAACACGATCATGGGCTTGTTCTTGGTCAGGTCGCCGGGGCGCGCATTGAAGCGTTGTGTCTCTTCCGCATTGCGGCCGCGGGTAGACACGATCTCGCCCTTCTGCAGGAAAGCGTCGGACACCGAAATTGCCTGGTCGAGCAGGCCGCCCGGGTTATTGCGCAGATCGAGGACGTACCCTTTGAGCTTGTCGTCAGAAATCTTGGCCGAAATGTCGGCAATAGCCTTCTTCAGGCCTTCGGTGGTCTGCTCATTGAACTGCGTGAGTCGAATATATCCAACATCATCGCCTTCTGACTGAGAGCGCACGGAGCGAACGCGGATGATGTCGCGCGTGATCGACACCTCGACCGGCTTGTCCTGACCTTTGCGCATGATCGTCAGTTTTATCTTTGTGTTCACCGGCCCGCGCATCTTTTCGACGGCCTGGTTCAGGGTCAGACCCTGAACCTGTTCATCGTCGAGCTTGGTGATGATGTCGTTCGCCATGACGCCGGCCTTGGCAGCCGGTGTGTCGTCGATCGGCGCCACGACTTTGATCAGGCCATCTTCCATGGTGACTTCGATGCCCAGTCCGCCGAACTCACCGCGGGTTTGCACCTGCATGTCGCGGAAGCTCTTGGAGTCCATGTAGCTCGAATGCGGGTCGAGCCCGGCCAACATCCCGTTGATGGCAGTTTCAATCAGTTTGCTGTCGTCAGGCTTTTCGACATAGTCGGCGCGCACGCGCTCGAACACATCGCCAAACAGATTGAGCTGCCGGTACGTGTCCGCTGCCGCGGCCTTGGCCGACGCGCCAACCAGGATCACGCGAGGTTGAACCGCGAGCAGCGTTAGCGCTGCCCCCGCCGCCGCACCGAGAAGAATGAGTGACGTCTTGCGCATTATCCGCGAACCTTTTCGCCTTCGCCAGTTGCCCACCATGGGCCTGGATCGACGGGAACCCCGTCCTTTCTAAACTCAACGTATAGCACCGGTTGGCTAGAACCTGTCGCGAGGATAGCGGCGATATGGGAGCCGTTCCCCATCAACGCAACGGGTTCCCCGGTCAGCACGAACTGCCCGAGATCAACTGATATCCGTTCCATCCCAGCGAGCAACACATGATACCCGCCGCCGACATTGAGGATCAAGAGTTGGCCGTATGAACGGAATGCCCCTGCGTATACCACCCAACCGTCGGCGGGGGCAGTCACTTGTGCGCCAGCTCGGGTAGCAATGGAAAGGCCTTTTTCGGCCCCACCATGACCGTCCGGGGCACCAAACTCCTTCAACCGTATGCCGTTAACCGGATTTGGAACTTGTCCCCGTAAGGAAGTGAAAGCGATGGCCGGCGCCAGGCGTCCGGGGTCGCGAAAGGCGGACAGCGCGGGCCGGTTGTCGGATCGCGCCGCCTCGCGTGTTTCGCGCGTTGCCTGATCGAGGCCCTGTTCGAGCTTGGCGATCAGATCCTTCAGGTTGTCCACGTCGCGGGCGAGGCCGCCGGCACGTTGCCGCTCCGTGTCGAGCGCTTTTTCGCGCTCGGCCAATTGCTTCTGGCGTTCGTCAACCAGCAGCGTCATCCGCAGTTGCTCCCGACCGAGGGAGGCAACCTCGGTGCGCAGCTGTTCGCGCTCGGTGTCGATCTTCTTGCGCACCGCGATCAGCTCGGAGAGCTCGTTGGCGAGCATGCCGAGTTCAAGACGCATTTGCGGCAGAACCGCACCCAGCACCATGGCGGTCCGTACGGATTGAAGTGCATCTTCCGGACTGGCGATGAGTGCCGGAGGCGCTCGGCGTCCAATCCGCTGGAGCGCGGCCAGCACTTCGCTGATCAGCTCGCGACGGCCCTCCAACGATTTGCGGATTCCACCTTCCGTCTCGTCAAGAGGCTTTAGACGATCCTGAGTCGCTGCGATCTTGGATTCGACGTCCCGCAAGCGAGCGGCAGTGTCGATCAGATCCTGATTGAGCTTTCGACGGTCCGCGCCGAACTGCTCGATCTCGCGCTTGAGCCCTGTTTCCGTTTCGGCCGATTTCCGTTGCTGGTCTCGGGCGGTTTTGAGCTCCTCGTCGCGCTGCTTGAGCGCATCGAGTTTGTCCGAATTGCCCTGCGCCGGTGGAGCCTTGTTATCCTGCGCCGATACCGGGAGCGTGAGCGCCAGCCCCATGGCAAAGGCGGCGCAAATACCAAGGCGGCCGAATCCCCCCAGCCAAATCATGGAAATCACGTTACGCCCGCGGGTTGGAACGGCAAGACCATTTGTTGGTCAAGGTATTGACGCCGATTGCGACCAAATCTGGGTGTGATGCCGTCAGACGGCAAAATTTCATGCCCGGTGGTAAGGATGACCGGCCAGAATTGTCGTTGCGCGGTAGAGCTGCTCCAACAGCATCACCCTCACCAGTTGATGCGGCCAAGTGGCGGAGCCGAACGATATCCTTAAATCCGCCTTATCCCTCAAGTTAGGCGCAAGCCCGTCGGCGCCGCCTATCACGAACACGGTCGCTGGTCGGCCATTGGCCCGCCATTTGGAAAGCCGGGTCGCAAAATCGATGCTTTCGAGATTGTCCCCACGGGAATCAAGCAACACCACCGCCGCCTTGTCCGGAATGACGTTGGCGAGCGCGATCGATTCCTCGATCATACGTTTGCCTGCGTCAGCGGCACGACTCTCTCTGATCTCAATGATTTCGATATCGCGCAGCCCCAGCTGGCGGCCGGTTTGCGCCGCGCGCTTGCGGTAGCGCTCACTCAGCTCAGTCTCCGGGCCCTGTTTCAGGCGTCCGATGGCGGCAACGACGATACGCATCGCGCCGTCTAGCCTATCAGGCTGGCCGACGTGCGTCCTTGCCTGTCGCCGACCACATCTTTTCCAGATTGTAGAAGGCGCGAACCTCTGGCCGGAAGACGTGCACGATCACGTCGCCCGCGTCGATCAAAACCCAGTCGCCTTGCCTCGCGCCCTCGACGCGAACGCGGGAATTGCCCGCCTTTTCGATGTCCTTGACGAGGTGATCGGCAACGGCACTGACGTGGCGCTGTGACCGTCCGGTGGTCACGACCATGTAGTCTCCAATCGACGATTTTTCGGTAAGATCGATGACGACGCTGTCCTCGGCTTTCATGTCTTCAAGACGTGCGAGGACGGTGCGGAGCGTCTCCTTGGCAGTTGGGTGCCGGGAGACGTTGTCGGGCGTACGACGCGATGCCCGAGAGAGTGCAGATGTATTCAGGGGCTCTGGTCCTTTCTATGTGTTGCACTCGCCCCCGGTTCGAACCGGGGGCCTAACAAAACATAATTACCTCGTTCGCCTCTTTCTACCCCGGCGCTTGTGGGTCCTTGCAGTGAATTTGCGTTTTGCGGTCTTGTTTCCACGCCTATTGCCACCTGTTTTGGCACCCTTGGATTTGCCCGGTCTCGCGCGGCGGGCGCCGCCGGTGGGGCGCGTTCGACGCCGCAGAGCGCGAAGCGCGGTAGACGACAAGGGCGATTTGAGACCGTGGAGGAACGTCCAAGCGGGCGCTTTTCGGTCTGGCAAGGAGGCGACGGCGTATTCCGGAATGCGCGCCCGAGCAAGGGCGTTGCCCGCGGGACTGGCGGCGGCATAAAGGCTTGGGCCCAAACGATCGACGACGACGATAGGCACCTGCTCGGCTATTTTGCGCCACTTCTGCCAGCGGTGAAAACTCCGCAAGTTGTCCGCGCCCATGATCCAGACAAATCGGACACCCGGACATCGGGCCAGCAACCAAGATATCGTATCGTAAGTGTATCTCGTCTTAATGACAGCTTCGAGACCCGTGACATCGATACGCGGGTGATGCGTAAGAGCGCGTGCCGCTGCGATTCGTTCGGGCAGAGATTCAAGCCCTTTGGTGTTCTTGAGCGGGTTCCCGGGTGTTACCAGCCACCAGACGCGATCCAGCTTGAGGCGCTTGAGTGCAAGCAAGGTCGCGGCGAGATGGGCCTGATGTGGCGGATCGAACGTGCCGCCAAACAGGCCAATTCGCATGCCGGGCGCATGTGGTGGCAGTAAGCGATCGGGATTGGCGGGCGACTTCGAATTCACTGGCGAGTCTGACCGTTGCCGTGGATACGGTATTTGAAAGTGGTCAGTTGGTCGACCCCGACAGGGCCGCGCGCATGCAGGCGGCCGGTGGCAATACCGATTTCTGCACCAAAGCCGAATTCGCCGCCATCGGCAAATTGCGTCGACGCATTGTGCAACACGATCGCTGAGTCGACTTCACCGAGGAATTTCGCGGCCTCGGCTGCATCGTCGGCGACGATAGCATCGGTGTGATGCGATCCGTAGCGTTCAATATGCGCAATGGCAGCGGCGATGTCGTCGACGACCTTCACCGCGATGATGGCATCGAGATACTCGGTGCCCCAATCCTCCTCGGTCGCAGCCTTCACCCGGTTGTCGATCGCCTGGGTCGCGGCATCGCCGCGCACTTCGCAACCGGCCGCGATAAGCATCTCGACCAACGGCTTGAGGTGAGTGTTTGCACAGCCGCGATCGACCAATAGCGTTTCCGCGGCACCGCAGACGCCAGTGCGGCGCATCTTGGCGTTCAGCACGATCTTCTTGGCCATGTCGAGTGAGGCCGAGCGATGCACGAACACGTGGCAAACCCCTTCAAGGTGCGCGAATACCGGAACCCGTGCTTCTGCCTGCACGCGCGCCACCAGGCTCTTCCCGCCACGGGGAACAATCACGTCGATATTGCCGTCGAGTCCCTGCAGCATCAGGCCGACGGCTGCACGGTCGCGGGTCGGCACAAGCTGAACCGCGGCCTCGGGCAGGCTTGCGGCCTCGAGCCCGCGAGCCAGGGCTGCAAGAATGGCCCGGCTGGAGCGCATGCTGTCGGAGCCCCCGCGCAAAATCGCCGCGTTGCCGGCCTTCAGGCACAGCACGGCGGCATCGGCCGTAACGTTCGGGCGGCTCTCGTAGATGATACCGATCACGCCGAGGGGTACGCGCACGCGCTCGATCCGCATGCCATTTGGCCGGGTCCAGGATTCGGTAACGACGCCAACAGGATCCTTCAGCGTCCGGACGGCCTCGATACCCGCCGCGATGGCCTCCACACGCGAGACATCGAGCGAGAGCCTGTCGAGAAAGGCGCCCGTGACCCCGGCGGCCTTTGCTTCAGCCACATCCTCGGCATTTGCCGCAAGAATCGTGGAACCCTGCTCCCGGATGGCGGCAGCCATACCCGCGAGCGCGCGGTTTTTCTGCTCAGCCGGGGCCAGCGCGAGGACCCGGCTCGCGGCGCGGGCCCGAAGCCCGATCTCCCGCATAACGCCGGAAATGTCCACGGCTCCCTCTAAACTTTTGAGCGGCGCGGTCATGGCCGAAAAACCGTAAAAACCCTTGTTCGTCGGCAGTTTCCTACCACGTCGGACATGTGGCGGCGAGATGGGGCCGTCGGGCGCATGGCAGGTTCGCCATTGGGGATATCGTGGATAAATACGTCCGCCATGCAACGGATCAATTACCTACACATTGAAGTGCCAGGGTGACGACATTGCAGGAGGTTGCCATGGCGTTCGGTTCGGGCCGTCTTCCCAGTCGGTTTCCTGTGGGCACTAAATTCGTGATCGAGGGCAAACGCGGCGGTGAAGGCCAGGTGCAAGTGTCCAGCCGGTACCTGGAATTTCCTGACGGCACGTTCTTCCCGCTCCCGGTCCGGCCGTCCAAGCGGAAATCTGCTCCAGCCGAACGGCGTGTCCATAGATCCCGCGCGCGCTGAGCCAGTCGGCCATTGGCCGAGGCAGATCGGCGCCGTCTTTCCCATTGCGGTTGCCCGTGCCCTCACTGGCAGACTGAAAATCTGGCGAGGTCGTGCACCGGTGCGCCTGGTCGGCCATTGGCCGACTTCCGAAATGCGAAAACCCCAGCCTCCGGTGGGCTGGGGTTGACGGGCGATCGGTCAATCGCCTTTTCCTAGGTGTGTCGCTGCCAGATAACGCGGAGCAGAAACCCGGGTTCCGTACGGCCGTGGCTATTCACCACCGAGAACGAGATCGTCGCGATGGATCATCTCGGTTCGACCGGTGTAGCCAAGGATCAGCAGCACATCGGCGGATGACCGGCCTTTGATTTTTTCCGCATCGTCTGCGTCGTAAGCAACAAGACCGCGGCCAATCTCGTGTCCATCCGGGCCCCGGACCAGCACGGCGTCACCTCGCCCAAACCCGCCTTCGACCTTGATCACGCCCGCCGGCAGCAGGCTCTTGCCGCCGCGCAACGCCCTGACAGCGCCCGCATCAATGACGAGTGCGCCGCGCGGTTCAAGCGACCCGGCGATCCATTTTTTTCGCGAGGTGACCGGATTGGCCGGCGTGAGAAACCAGGTGCAGGTCGCGCCCCTGCCGATCTTTTCAAGCGGATGCTGCACGCGGCCGGATGCGATCACCATGTGCGTGCCCGCGGTGGTGGCAATCTTGCCAGCCTCGATCTTGGTCAACATGCCGCCGCGCGCAAGTTCTGAGCCGGAAGCGCCTGCCATGGCTTCGATGTCCGGTGTAATGCGAGCGACTACCGGAACCAGGCGCGCATCGTTTCCCGCATCGGGCGGCTTATCGTAAAGCCCGTCGACATCTGAAAGCAGCACAAGCAGGTCGGCGCTTGTCATTGTCGCAACGCGCGCTGCAAGCCGGTCGTTGTCGCCGTAACGAATCTCGGTTGTGGCGACGGTGTCGTTCTCGTTGATTACGGGCACGCTGCGCCACTCAAGCAGCTTGGCGATAGTGGAGCGGGCGTTGAGATAACGGCGGCGCTCTTCGGTGTCACCGAGTGTGACGAGCACCTGACCCGCGGTAAGCGCGTGGGCATCGAGTGCCTCGGACCACGCGCGCGCGAGCGCAATCTGACCTACCGCAGCGGCTGCCTGGCTGTCCTCAAGCTTGAGTGCGCCCGCAGGTAGCCGGAGCACCGCACGTCCCAACGCAATCGCACCGGAAGAGACAACCAGAACATCACGTCCGTCTTTGTGCAGGGCGGCGATATCGGCCGAGAGCGAAGTGAGCCACTCGCGTTTGAGCCCGCCTGCGGCGGAATCCACCAGTAGCGAGGATCCGACCTTGACGACAATGCGTCGGAAGTCCTTTAGCGACGGTGTTTTCGGCATTGTTCCGAGCGAACTGTTCATGGCGGCGCTGTGTAGCATGGGAACTGCTGCGTCGTCATGGCTGGCCGTGGTATCGTTCACAGAGGGCGAAGCGATGCAGCTTGCGGTCTACGGGGCGGTACTGGTGATTGCGCTCGGCAGCGTGCTGCTGGGACTCGACTGGGTATCGGCACCCATGTCCCCGATGGTCGACACCAAGGCGGGATTGAGTGCCGCAGCTCCGCCCGCACCTCCGACGCCAAGGAATCCGACTGTCGCCGTACCGAACACGCCGGCCCCTCCAGCCGCGCCCGTGCCGTTCCAACCAAACATTTCTGCGCCGGCGAATCCACCGGTGCCGGCGGCTCCACGAGCGAACCTCGGCGCGCCTATCATCGCGCCGGGGCTAACTCCGAGTCCGTCGGCGTCGTCCGGCGCAGCGGCGCAAGCGGCGACCGAAGCACCGGTCGCAACGTCGGAACCGCAGGTTCAATGTAACGTAAACGCCTGCACGGCAGCCTATCGTTCATTCCGGGCAGCCGACTGCACCTATCAGCCGAGCGACGGGCCGCGCAGGCTTTGTTCAAAGTAAGAGCGCGCCGATCGCGCTCTCGCCAAGCAGTTCCACGATTCCATTCAAAACTCACCGGAACCGGCGCGACAATTCACGCGTTTCGCTTGGGGATCAAACCAGGGCGCAGCGCGCCATCTCTATTTTTCTTTGGCCGACGGCCGGGCTGGTAGATCGACCTACATCCCCTTTTGCGGCGCGCTGTCGAGCAGCGCCTGCAGGGCCTGCTTGTAGAACTTGGCACTGCCGGTGGTTGCGTGGCCCGAGGTCTGCTCGCTCGCCGGAATCAGAAGCAGTTTCCCGTTCTTCACGCGTTTCATCGCCGATTCGGTAATGCCCGTCTCCGGTGGATTTCTCTCGTCGTCGGCCGCGTTGATAAGCAACAGGGGAGCCTCGATCTTTTCGAGGTCCGGCGAGGCATCGTAATCGCCTGACGAGCCCCACTGCCAAAGGAAGTCGTTGGCGTCGGACGTCATCGGCGCGGCCAGCCGTGTATCAGCGAGCTTGTCCGCCTGCGCTCGCGTAGGTGCCTGCTTCTGATAGTTGAGCGTGCCGCCGGAGGTGGCGAAGGCGAAGAACGCGCTGGCAAGCTTCACCGAATGTGGTTGGGTCGTGTAATTGCCGTTCGCGTATTCGGGGTCCTGACGGATCGATTCAAGCATTATGCGGCGCAGTATCCAGTTGCGTGACGCCATCGCGGTCGGTTGCGATGCCATCGGCACCAGGACGTCCATGTAGCCGGGGTATTTCTCGCCCCACAGCCAGACATTCATGCCGCCCATCGAATTGCCGATGACCATGCGCACATGTTTTATGCCGAGTCCCTCCGCCACCAGGCGATACTGCGCGTCCACCATGTCGGCATAGTTGTACTGCGGGAATTTTGTCTTCAGCCCATCCGACGGCTTCGTCGAGTTCCCATGACCGAGCGCGTCGGGAAGGATGATGAAATATTTTTCGGCGTCGAGCGGCTGTCCCGGCCCGAACAATTCTCCGGCAAAGGCGGGCGTCAACATGCTCAGTCCGGAGCTTCCGGTGCCATGCAGCACGACAACCGGAATTCCCTCCGGTTTCCCGATCGTTCGGTAGTGAAGGCGGACTTCAGGAAGAATCTCGCCGGTGTGAAAGCGGAAATCCCGCGCAATCCAGGCGCCTTCCTTTGGAGTGGGGTAGTCCGCGGCGTTCGCGGCAAGTGAGATCACCACCAGACCGAATATGGCGGCGCTTCGGAAGAGCATCTGACGTTTCCCCACTTGCGTTATCGAATTGTGTGCGACTGACAACGGAGCTACATGACGGCTCCGATTTGCCACGGCACGAATTCAAGCTCGCCGTAGCCCAGTTCCTCGGATTTCGTGTGTGTGCCCGAGGCGACCTTCAACATCTTTTCAAAAATTTCCTGACCCTTGGCCTCGATCGATGTCCCGTCGAGGACATCGCCGCAGTTGATGTCCATGTCGTCGGTCATGCGGCGGTACATCTCGGTATTGGTTGCGAGTTTTATCGACGGCGTGGGCTTGCAGCCGAAAGCGGATCCGCGGCCGGTGGTGAAACACATCACATTGCAACCCCCGGCCACCTGTCCCGTCGCGCCAACCGGGTCGTAGCCCGGCGTGTCCATGAAGACGAAACCTTTTTCCTTGACGGGTTCGGCGTATTCGTAGACCGCGCGCAATGTCGTGGTGCCGCCTTTGGCCGCAGCTCCCAACGATTTTTCCAGAATGGTGGTGAGCCCTCCCGCCTTGTTACCGGGCGCCGGATTGTTGTTCATCTCGCCGCCATTTCGCTTTGTATAGTCTTCCCACCAACGGATCCGTTCGACGAGCTTTTCGCCAACGGTGCGATTGATCGCACGCCGTGTGAGCAGATGCTCGGCACCGTAGATCTCGGGCGTTTCGGCAAGCACAGCCGTCCCACCATGTTTGACCAGGAGATCGACTGCTGCACCGAGTGAGGGATTTGCCGTGATTCCTGAATAGCCGTCCGAACCTCCGCACTGAAGCGCGAGTACGATCTCTGAGGCCGGCCGCGTCTCTCTTTTCGCGCGTGCGGCCACCGGCAACATGGCTTTGATGCGCTCCACGCCCTGGTCGACGGTTTTGCGGGTGCCGCCGGTCGCCTGAATTGTCATGGTCTGGAAATGGTCGCCTTCGACCATCCCGTATTCATCTTTCATGCGATCGATCTGGAAGACTTCGCAGCCTAGGCCGACCATCAATGCGGCGCCGAGATTGGGATGGGTGGCGTAGCCCCACTGGGTTCGTCGCAGCAGTTCCCAGCCTTCGCCGTAGGCCGCCATGCCGCAGCCGCTTCCGTGAACGAATGCTACGGCGCCATCGATTTCGGGATGGTCGTCGAGAATCCCGGATCGGTTCACTTCTTCGGCGATAAATTTTGCAACCGAAGCCGAACAATTCACCGAGGTCAGGATGCCGATATAGTTCCGTGTGCCGGTTTTTCCGTTGGGCCGCAGATAACCTTCGAATGTCGAGCGCAACTCTGGCGGCAGCATCTCGTCGTTCTTTGCGCCCTCGGCGAAACGGTAATCGCGAGCGAAATCGCGTAGTGCCACGTTGTGCTCGTGCACCCAATCACCAGGGGCGATCGGCTTTGACGCAAAGCCGATGGTCTGCCCGTATTTTTGCACCGGTTGGCCTTCGCTGATGGCCGCTATCGCCATCTTGTGACCGCGCGGCACACGCTCGCGCGCCGTCACGCCCGCGGCGACAGCGCCGACGGCGACCTGATCGACGGCAACGACGACATTGTCTTCGGGCGATAGGCGAATGGTCCTCGGTGCACTCATGAAAAACCTGACTTTGCTGAGCGCCGCATGCTGGCAGCCTCGATGAAGGCTGTTGCGCGACGCTGACCGCATAGTAACATCGCAGGCAACCGGCGTTTTGAAAATAGCCGACATGGGGGAGGGAAGGTATGCCGAACTGGCCGCGTCATCTGGCTCACGCTCTTGCGGTTGCGACCGCTGTGCTCGTTATGGCCGCTCCTGCCGATGCCCAGACCAAGCTCAAATGGGCGCACGTCTATGAAACAAGCGAGCCCTACCATACCGAGGCATTGTGGGCAGCAGAGGAGATCAAGAAGCGCACCAATGGCCGCTATGAAATCGGGGTGTTCCCGGCTTCCCAACTTGGTAACGAAAATCAGATCAACGAGGGGCTGGGCCTAGGCACGGTGGATATCATCTATACGGGCGCGTCGTTCGCCGGCTCGATCCACAAGCCCTTGGCGATCACAGGTGCGCCATTCATCCTGCGCGACTTCGATCACTGGAAGGCCTATCGCGACAGCAAATTGTTCCGTGACATCGCCAAGGGCTACGAGGACAAGACCAAGCATAAGGTCGTCGCGATCCTTTATTACGGGCAGCGTCACGTCACTGCCAATAAAGAGATCAAGAAGCCCGAAGACATGAAGGGCATGAAGCTGCGCGTGCCGCCGGCGCCGTTGTTCCTGATGTTCACCAAATCGGTCGGGGCCAACGCCACGCCGATCGCCTTTGCGGAAGTCTATCTGGCGCTGCAACAGGGCACGGTTGATGGCCAGGAAAATCCGCTGCCGACCATCATGGCGAAGAAGTTTTACGAAGTTCAGTCCCACATCATGCTGACCGGCCACATCACCGAGTCGCTGGTGACTATCGTCGGTTCGCACGTCTGGGCGAAACTTTCCGACGAAGACAAGAAGATCTTTGAGGACGTGCTCAAGGAAGCGAGCGCGAAGTCAACCGATCAGATCCGTGCGTCCGAACTCAAGCTTGCCGACGAATTCCGCAAGCTCGGCAAGACCGTGGTGGAAGTCGACCGTGAGGCCTTCCGCAAGGTCGCCGTGCCGCTACACAACGACCCGAGTGCGGGTGCCGGCTGGTCGCAATCCGAGTACGACGCCCTGCAGGCGTTGAAATAGGACGGCGCGAAGTCCCGTCACGATGCGCTTGCGCGCCAGCATGACGGGTTTCAGGGCGCGGGGGTCATGAGCAAAAAAAAGAAGAAAGCGCCCAAAGGCGAGAAACGCCTCATTGAGGCGGAAGACGTCGAGGTCGTGATCGAGCACTACCCGGAGGATTGGCTTGCTTTCGTGATCTTCTGGTCGCTCGCCTTCATCGTCTTTTTGCAGTTCTTCACGCGCTACGTACTCAACGACAGCCTTTCCTGGACAGAGGAGATCGCACGCTACGGCCTGATGTGGGTCGTGTTCATTGGTGGCGCGATGGTGACACGGCGCAATACGCACATCGCTGTCGAGTTGCTCTCGAACGTGATGAAGCCGGGGCCGTTGCGCGCGGCTCTGCTGGCTCTCGTCGATTTCATCAAGCTCGCCTTTCTCGGCCTGCTCGCTTTCGTTTCCTTGACGATCACCGAACGCATGCACCTTCAGCGCATGACGGTGTTCGATCTGCCGATGAGCTACGTCTACGCTGGCGTTGCTTTCGGATGTTTCCTGATGCTCATCCGCCAGGCGCAAAATGTCTGGCGCAATGCTCGGACAGGCTGGACCCGGCCGGACGACGTCACGCACCAGATATCGGCGGACTAGGGGCGGGTATTTTCCATGATCATCATGGCGCTTCTGTTCATTGCGGTGCTGCTTATCGGCGTTCCGGTGTTCATTGCGCTCGCCGGATCGTCCTTCATCTACACCCACTTCATCGCCGGCCTGCCTGATTTCGTCATCCTGCACCGGATGGCGGGCGGCATCGATTCGTTCCCGCTCCTGGCCGTGCCGTTTTTCATTCTCGCCGGAAATCTGATGAATTCGGCCGGCATCACCAATCGCATTTACGATTTCGCGGTTGCGCTCGCGGCCTGGACGCGCGGCGGGCTCGCGCACGTGAACATCATTGGCTCGGTCATTTTCGCCGGCATGTCGGGCACCGCGATCGCGGATGCGGCGGGCCTTGGCACGATCGAAATCAAGGCGATGAAAGATCACGGCTACAGCACAGAGTTTTCGGTCGGCGTTACAGCCGCATCCTCAACTCTCGGGCCGATCATCCCGCCGTCACTGCCGTTCGTTATTTACGGAATGATGGGGAATGTCTCGATCGGCGCACTGTTTCTCGGCGGCGTCATTCCGGGGCTGGTGATGACGGCCTTCATGATGGGTTACGTCTATTACTGCGCGCGCCGCTACGGAATGGGCCGCGACCAGGCCTTCAACTGGCGCACGCTGGGCACCACCTTCCTCGCGGCTCTCCCGGCCCTGCTGACGCCGGCCATCATCATCGGCGGCATGACGTTCGGATGGTTCACGCCGACCGAAGCGGCAATCGCAGCCTGCGCCTGGGCGATCTTGCTTGGCATCTTCCTCTATCGCACGCTGACGCCGAAGCAATTTTACAAGGTCTCGATGGAAACGATCGAGACTACGGCCGGCGTCCTCCTGATTGTGGGCGCGGCCTCGCTGTTCGGCTGGGTGCTGACGACGACCCGCATCACCGAATACACCACCGAGTCGCTCCTCGCCCTGACCGATAACCGCTACGTTATCCTGTTGCTGACCAATATCCTGTTGCTGATCGTCGGCTGCTTTCTCGAGCCGATCGCTTCGATCAGCATTCTAGTGCCGGTGCTGATGCCAGTGATTCTGAAGGTCGGCATCGACCCGGTGCACTTCGGCGTCATGATGACGCTCAATCTCATGATCGGGCTGCTTCATCCGCCACTCGGTATGGTGCTGTTTGTGCTGTCGAGGATCGCCAAATTGTCCATTGAAAGGACCACGATGGCGATCCTTCCGTGGCTGATCCCGCTGCTGCTGTCGCTGATCGCGATAACGATGATTCCGGAGCTGACGCTTTGGCTCCCGCGCGTTGTGGGACTCGTGAAGTAAGAGCGGGTTAATACACCACCACCGACCTGATCGATTTGCCTTCGTGCATCAGATCGAAGGCATCGTTGATTTTCTCTAGCGGCATCGTGTGCGTGATCAGGTCGTCGATATTGATCTTGCCCTCCATGTACCAGTCGACAATTTTCGGTACATCGGTGCGCCCGCGCGCGCCACCGAAGGCCGTGCCGCGCCAGACGCGGCCGGTGACGAGTTGAAACGGCCGGGTGGAAATCTCCTGACCCGCGCCGGCGACGCCGATAATGATGCTCTCGCCCCAGCCGCGGTGACAGCATTCGAGCGCCTGACGCATGGTCGCGATGTTGCCGATGCATTCGAAGGAGAAGTCCGCGCCGCCGCCGGTGAGGTCGACAACGGCCTGCACGACATTGTCTCGGCCGACTTCGCTGGGGTTGACGAAATGCGTCATGCCGAATTTTTCAGCCATACCGCGCTTGGTCGGATTTGTATCAACTCCGATAATCTTGTCGGCGCCGACCATGCGCGCGCCCTGGATCACATTGAGACCGATGCCGCCAAGTCCGAACACCGCGACGTTCGCGCCGGGCCAGACTTTCGCAGTGTTGATGACGGCGCCGACGCCGGTCGTCACGCCGCAGCCGATGTAGCAGATCTTGTCGAAGGGGGCGTCTTCGCGAACCTTCGCTAGCGCGATTTCAGGCAGCACCGTGTAGTTGGCGAAGGTGGAACAGCCCATATAGTGAAAGACCGGATCTCCGTCGCAGCGGAAACGGCTGGTGCCGTCCGGCATCAGGCCCTTGCCCTGCGTGGCTCGGATCGCCGTACAGAGATTGGATCTGCGCGAGAGACAGGTTTTGCATTGGCGGCACTCCGGCGTGTAGAGCGGAATGACGTGATCGCCAACTTTCAGCGTGCTCACACCCGCACCAACATCGCGTACGACGCCCGCGCCTTCGTGGCCCAGGATTGCCGGAAAAAGACCTTCCGGGTCCGCGCCTGATAGCGTGTAAGCATCTGTGTGGCAGATTCCGGTCGCCTTGATCTCGATCAGCACTTCGCCGGCCTTCGGACCTTCGATATCGATGGTCTCGACGGTCAATGGTTCGCCGGCTTTCCAGGCAACTGCAGCGCGCGTCTTCATGATTTCCTGCCGAATGATGGGTGGTGCATTAATATGAGTGGCGGCGGCAAGACGTTCTATGGATTGTTCATTCCTGCCGAAATTGTATTGAGCCTCTAGACACGCTCCTTAATGTCGGCCTCTTCCCGTGCCTCGTCGATGATCCTCAGCAGTGCGCGCAACACATCCTGCACGCCTTCGCCCGATTGCGCGGACAGCACCATCGGCGTTTTCCTGCAGGCTTTTTTCAACTTTGCCATTTGCGCCTTGATTGCCTCTTTGGTCATTGCGTCTGCTTTCGAGAGCGCAACGATCTCAGGTTTTTCGATCAATCCCTGGCCATAGGCCTCAAGTTCTTTACGCACGATCTTGTAGGCGGCGCCTGCATCGTCCGCGGTCCCATCGACGAGGTGCAGCAGCACGCGGCAACGCTCAGTATGGCCCAGGAAGCGGTCGCCCAATCCCGTTCCTTCGTGTGCGCCTTCGATCAGACCAGGCAGGTCGGCCAGCACGAATTCGCGGCCGTCGACTTCGAACACGCCGAGCTGCGGATGCAGCGTCGTAAAGGGATAGTCGGCGATCTTCGGCTTCGCTGCGCTTACCGCTGCAAGGAAAGTTGACTTGCCGGCATTGGGAAGACCGATCAAGCCGGCGTCGGCGATCAGCTTCAGCCGCAAGCGGATCGTGCGTTCTTCGCCCGGCTGGCCGGGATTAGCGTGACGCGGAGCGCGATTGGTCGAGGATTTGAAATGCGCATTGCCAAAGCCACCATTGCCACCGCGCGAGATCGTGACCCGCTGGCCGACCTCGGTGAAATCGGCAATCAGTGTCTCGCCGTCTTCTTCGTAGACCTGCGTGCCGATCGGCACCTTTAAAACTACGTCCTTGCCGTTGGCTCCGGCGCAGTCCTTGCCCATCCCGTTACCGCCACGCTGCGCCTTGAAGTGTTGCTGATAGCGGTAATCGATGAGCGTGTTGAGACCGTTCACCGCCTCAACCACCACGTCGCCACCTTTGCCGCCGTCGCCGCCGTTTGGTCCGCCGAACTCGATGAATTTCTCGCGCCGAAAAGAGATGCAACCGTTCCCGCCCGCACCGGACGCGATATAGACTTTGGCTTCATCAAGGAATTTCATGGTCTTAGGGTATATCCCAAGGCGCCGCCATTCGCCAAAGGAAGTCCGGGAATAAATCTCCCCGGAGTCCGATCCAGTCCCATGCAGCCAATTGCAGGGAGACCGGACATGAGCACAGACGATCACGAGAAAGGCCCCAGCCGCCGCAAGGTTCTTGAATGCATGACCTGGGCGGGAACCGGCGTGTTGTGGACTGTTGCCGGCGGAGTGCCGACGTCGCTCGGCATCATCGACGAGGCGCTGGCCCAGCAGGGCAAGGGCTTCACCTTCCTGCAGATCAGCGACAGTCACATGGGCTTCGACAAACCCGCCAATCCGAACGCAAAGGGCACGCTCGAAGAAGCGATAGGGCGGGTGAAAGCGTTGACGGTCAAACCGTCTTTCATGATCCACACAGGCGACATCTCGCACCTGTCGAAACCGGCGGAGTTCGACGATGCCGATCGCATAATTTCAGAGGCGCGGCTCGACGTGCACTATGTGCCGGGCGAACACGACATAATCGACGAGGACCAAGGCAAACTTTACCGCGACCGTTATGGCCGCGGCACCAAGGGCGCGGGCTGGTATAGCTTTGACGCCGACGGCGTGCACTTCATTGGCCTTGTCAACGTTGTCGACCTGAAAGCGGGCGGCCTCGGCAATCTCGGCAACGAACAGTTGGACTGGCTTGCGGACGATTTAAAAGGACGCGCGGCCTCACAGCCAATCGTCGTGTTCGCGCATATCCCGTTGTGGACTGTTTACCCAGACTGGGGCTGGGGCACGCAGGACAGCGCGCGAGCGCTGGAATATCTCAAACGGTTCGGTTCGGTGACCGTTCTCAACGGCCACATCCACCAGGTCATGCAGAAGGTCGAGGGCAACGTCACCTTCCACACGGCGCGCTCGACGGCGTTCCCGCAGCCGGCGCCCGGATCTGCTCCGTCACCGGGGCCGATGAAAGTGCCTGAAGAAAAACTGCGCACGATGCTGGGCATCGCCAGCGTGACGTTCAAACAGAACGAGCAACGTCTCGCCATCATCGACACGCCTCTGCAGGGATGAATCTAACCATGACCAAGAAAACGAAATCGCTGACCAACAGCGTTATTGCCGGCTTGGTGGCGTTGCTTGTATTCGCCGCTGCGCCGGCCCGGGCAGAAGATATTGCGGTGAAGATCGACAACTTCACATTTGGTCCGCAGGAGCTGAAGGTGAAGTCCGGGACAACGGTGACCTGGACCAATGAAGACGATATCCCGCATACCGTCGTATCCCCCAACAACTTCAGGTCAAAGCCGCTCGATAGTGAGGATAAATTCTCGTTCACATTCACGACACCCGGGACCTACAAATACTTTTGTTCCTTGCATCCGCACATGACCGGGACAATTGTCGTGGAGGCGACGACCGGAAGCATCACGCCGCAACAGTGATGCGACGGTGCGGAACAACAGCATGGCGTACGAGGGCGGCGGCGATCGTGGCAAGGCGGAGCGCTTTCGCGCCGCAGCTTTGCCTTATCTCGATGACGTCTACACGCTTGCGCGCTATCTGCTGCGCAATACGGCCGATGCAGAGGACGCCGCGCAGGAATGTTATCTGCGCGCGTTCCGGCATTTCGAGACATTTCGTGGCGGGCCGATCAAGCCGTGGTTGTTGGCCATCCTGCGCAACGTCTGTCGCGCCGAATATGCCCGTCGCGGCGTGCTTGCGGCCGTCGTGGACAATCTCGACGAGGCGGAAAATACATCGGACGGATTGTGGAGTGAGGCGCAGCAGTCTCCGGAGACGGAAACACTGCAGCGGCTCGATGGTGAGAGTATGCAGCGGCTGATCACGCAGTTACCCGGTGCGTTTCGCGAGGCGCTTGTGCTGCGCGAGGTCAATGATTTGAGCTACCGCGAGATCGCCGACGTCACGGGCGTGCCTGTTGGCACCGTGATGTCGCGTCTTGCGCGCGCCCGCGGACTCTTGCGCGCGGCGTGGCTGGCGGAGGAGAAGGGGCCATGACCTGCGACGAAGCAGAAGTCATGTTGCATGCGCTGATCGACGACGAGCTCGATGCTGGGCATGCGCGCGAAGTTGAAACGCATGCCGCCGGCTGTGCGCGCTGCGCAGCGCAGCTCGCGTCCTATCGCGATCTGCGGCAGGCCCTGCGGGGCGGCAACCTGCGTCATACGGCTCCTGCATCATTGCGGCGGAGCATCGATCATGCGGTGCCCTCTCCGGCGGCGACCGACCGGCGTACGCTGCTCAAGGGTTTTGCCCTTGGCAGCCTCCTGTCGGCGGCAGCGGCCGCAAGCGTGACGCTGGTTGTTTTGCGCGAGGACCGCGATCAGCGCATCCTCAGCGAGGCGATCTCGGCGCACTTGCGCTCGCTGCAGGCCGATCATCTGACGGATGTGCTCTCGACCGATCAGCACACCGTCAAACCCTGGTTTAACGGCCGCACCGACCTGGCACCGCCGGTTATCGATCTCGCTGCGCAGGGCTTTACCCTGATTGGCGGACGACTCGATTTCATCGACGGCAAGTCAGTTGCGGTGATCGTCTATCGTCGTCGCGTGCACGTGATCAATCTGTTCGTGACGCAGGGCGTCGGCTCATCGTTGCAGGCACCCAGAATGGAAACGGTGCAGGGCTTCAACATTCGCCGGTGGACCGACCAGGGATTGAATATGTTCGCGGTGAGCGACATCAATCGCGAAGAACTGGACGAATTCGGCAGCAAGTTCGAGGAAGCCGCTCGCGCGGCTCGCGCGACTTAGCGATCGTACGATAGTTTGAAATGCTTTCCTGCGTCATGCCGCGCTTGTCGCGGGCATCCACGTCTTGGCGAATTTCAAGCGGAAGACGTGGATGGCCGGGACTTCAGGCGCGAAGAGAGTCTTCGCAACTTTCGCCCGGCCATGACGACCCCATGGAGAAGCCGCCCTACATCACCCTCTTAACGCGACCCCATGTCTTCAGCGCCGACCAGATGCTTCGTTCAAGACGGAAGCGGTCGATAGGCGCCGACGACTTGATCGAGTTGATGCGGTAGAGGCCGACACCGGTCCACTGGAAGCCGCACTTCTCCAGCACCCGACGCGAGGCCGGGTTGGTGACGCGCGCGCCGGCCTGCAGTGCCTCGTGCGAAAGATCGGTGAAGGCGTAGTCGATCAATGCATGAAGCGCTTCGGTGGCGTAGCCTTTGTTCCAGTAAGGGACGCCGAGCCAGTAACCGAGCTCCGGCACGTCGTCATAGTGAAACATGATTCCGCAGGCGCCGATGACCGTCCGGTCACGCAGCGTGATCAGGAATGCGGCTTCGCCGTTCTTGTTCGCCCCGCCGATGAACTTCTCGGCATCCGCCACTTTGTACGGGTAGGGAATGCGCGCGGTATTTTCCGCGATGCGGCGGTCATTGGCGAGCGCTGCTACCGCTTTAGCGTCCTCGAGGCGCGCTGCGCGCAAGGCAAGCCGCTTGGTCTCGAGGACGGGACTACTTCCCTCGCGATAAGGCTCTCTCGGTATTTCCTCTAGTAGTGTCATGGCACGGGCTCCAGGTTTGAAAAGTCGAGAGGGGGAGCCGGTCACCCGTCTCCCCCTCTCAGAGCCCTACGAGCCCCGCCGGTTTGACTGGAATGACCGGCGGACCTCGTTATATGTCCACCGTCTTACTCGGCCGCCGCCTCCGTCATCGGAACAACTGATACGTAGGTGCGGCCTTTAGCTTTCGTTGCGAACTGAACCTTTCCATTAATAAGCGCGAACAGCGTGTGATCCTTGCCGGTGCCGACATTACGGCCGGCGTGCCATTTGGTGCCGCGCTGGCGCGCAAGGATATTGCCGGCGAGCACGATCTCGCCGCCGGTCGACTTCAAGCCGAGCCGCCGGCCCGCGGAGTCGCGGCCGTTTCGTGAAGATCCGCCTGCTTTCTTGTGCGCCATAGTGGTCTCTCGAATTCTCTTACTCTGTACACCGATTCCGTGAAGGAATCATCTCACTTCTTCTTGCTCTTTGTAGCGGCCTTCGCGGGCTTTTTTGCGGCCGCTTTGGCCGGCTTTTTGGCCCTGGTTTTGGCCGATTTGGCTTCAGCCGCCGGCACAGCTGCGGCTTCAGTTTGTGGCTTTGGCTCGCGCTTGGGCCGCGGTGTTGCCGTCTTCGACGGTTTGGCGCCGCCGGTCAGAATTTCGGTGATGCGAATCACCGAAAATTCGTGCCGGTAGCCGCGCTTGCGCCGCGAATTCTTGCGGCGGCGCTTCTTGAAGGCGATCACCTTGTCACCGCGCGTGTGCTGGAGCAGTTCGCCGGCAACGGTTGCACCCGAGACGGTCGGTGTGCCGAGTTGCGGTGTGTCACCGCCTACGACCAGCACCTCGCCGAACTCGACGATCTCGCCGGGGTTGCCATTCACCCGGTCTACCCGGATCACATCTTCGGCGGCGACCCGGTATTGCTTGCCGCCAGTTCTGATGACTGCGAACATCTTCTCGTCCTCGTGTTCGATCCCGGCGCTCGGAGGGTTCCGGACCGGCTTCTTTCAGTCGGTTTGTTGTTTGTTTTTAAGGGCTTAGTCGGCCCTCGAAAAATCGCGCGGACCCGAGGGCCCGCGCGCCATGCTTATGGCGGGGAAAAGCCCGCTCTGTCAAGAAACCCGGCCGTCCTTGCCGCCGCCGCGAACGGGCGCAGAAAGCGTTAAAGCGGCCGGATCAGGTTTCACTCTTGGCCGCGGCCGACTCAGGCCAGGCGGGTACATCGAGCTCGTTGCCAGACTGCACCAGGCGGTAGCCGACACCCAGTTCGGTCACCAGAATTTTTGGGGAGTCTGGGTGTGGCTCGATCTTCTGGCGCAGCTTGCGGACGAAGATACGCAGGTAGTGAGTGTCGTGCACATGGATCGAGCCCCAAACCTCTTTGAGCAAGTGCTGGTGCGTGACCACGTTTCCGGCATGCTGGGCCAGAACCTGCAACAACCGGTACTCCTTCGGCGTGAGCGTCAGGCGCTTATCGTTGAGCAAGACGGCACGCGCGGCGAGATCGATGGTGAGAGGACCCGCCTTGACGGTGGGCTCGCCGGACACGGCGCGCATTTGCCGCCGGAGCGCAACGCGCACGCGGGCGAGCAATTCGGCCATGCCGAACGGCTTCACCACGTAGTCGTCGGCGCCAAGTTCGAGTAGGTGGACCTTCTCCGCTTCGCTTGAGCGAACTGACAGGACGATGATCGGAACGCTCGACCAGGAGCGGATGCGCTCGACGACGTCGGCACCGTCCATGTCCGGCAAGCCGAGATCGACGATCACGAGGTCGATCGGACGCAATGTCGCCGAGCGGATTGCTTCAGCGCCCGTGCCGGCTTCGTGCACGACGAAACCATTGAGTTCGAAACCGGTGCGCAGGAACCGGCGAATTTGAATTTCGTCATCAATGACGAGAACGATTGGAGATGGCTCACTCATCGGTATCGCTTTCAAGTTGCGGAACGGCGGTTTGTGTCACTGGTAGTTCAATCGCCACCGTGCTGCCGAGGCCGGGGCCTTCGCTGACGGCGGTGACCTTTCCGGCATTGGCGGCGATGAAGGCGTTGGCTATCCACAAGCCGAGCCCGGACCCGCTCGTGGTCGCGGCGTGGCGTTCGCCACGCGCAAAGCGATCCCAGATCTTCGATTTTTCGGCGCTCGTCAGACCAGCGCCTTGATCGACGACACTGATGGTCAGGTGGCCCTCATGCGTATGCGCATCGACCGAGATCCGGGATCCTGACGCGGAATATTTCACCGCGTTATCGAAGATCTGTATCAGCGCCTGCTGCACCAGCACCGGATCGACATGGATCAACGGCAGGTCGGCGGGCAGATCGATGACAAGTCGGCGATCCGTGAGGCGATGACGGCAGCGCTCCACCGCGGAGTTAATGATGTCGGCGGGATCGGCCCATTCGGCATGCGGTTTCACACCATCGCTGCTGATGCGCGTGGCATCGAGCAGGTTCTGAATGTCGTTATTGAGACGCTCCGCTTCGTCGCGTACGTCGTGAACGAGCGCCGTCAATTTCTTCTCGTTTCGCAGCGCTGGGGCTGCGCTGAGCACGGTTGCGGCACCAAGAATTGACGCAAGGGGTGTCCGCAACTCGTGACTGACGGATCCGATGAGCGCCTCGCGGAGCTGGTCGGTTTGTGAACGCATGCGCGCCTCGCTGATCGCATGGGCCACGCCGAGCCGCTCGAGCGTTGCGGTTGCGTCGGCCAGGACAGCATCGACGCGCACACGCAGCTCGTCGGAACGTTCTTTCGAACTCGCGTCCGAGATTGATCGCAATCACGCCAAACTCGGGACTTTTCGGCGACACCGCGCGCACCAACCAGATTTCGCCGCTGGCCGCCGTCACAGTGGCGCCGGCCGTGGTATCGCGGTGACCCGATGCAACCTCGGCGGCCTCGCTGAGTACCAGCTCCGGCACGATCACGCCGGCGCGACGTCCGCTGCTGTTCGATGCCTCGCGCGCGCTGGGAAAGAGCACGACGTTGCGCTGCATGACGCTGGCGAGATGGTCTTCGATGGCGGCGTGAATGTCGGAGACGTCGAAGGCGACAGCGAGACGTCGTGAAAACGCGTAAAGGTCCCGAAGGTCAATTTCGCGCTGCCGTGCCATCTCCAGTTGACGCTTGAGCCGGGTAGCGAGCTGGCTTACGGCGACGGCCACGAATATGAAGAGGATCAGGTCGATGACTTCCTGCGGATCCTTGACGCGAAAACTATAGAGCGGCGGATAGAAGAAGAAGGCTGACGCAAGCACCCCGCAAATCGCCGCAACAACGGCCGACACGATTCCCCATCGGGTCGCCGCGATCACCACAGGGATGAGGTAGACCACGGAACCGTGGGCGAGGCCGACTTCCCAGACCAGCGCGAACAGCACCGCTGTGATGGCCGCGACCAGGCCAAGCGTCATAAGAACGCCGTGCAGTTCCTTCCGGATAGGGTCGAATTTCAGCGTGTCATACATCGCATTGCCGGAGGGTGACCGGGTTCATCGACGGATTCAATATACGCCTCACGACCCTTGTCTGTCTTGGCGTGCTTGGTTAGATAGCGCGCTCTATTCGAGCTTTTTATGGCCCGTTTAGGCTCCGGAGAGGTGGCTGAGTGGTTGAAAGCACCGCACTCGAAATGCGGCATACTCGCAAGGGTATCGGGGGTTCGAATCCCTCCCTCTCCGCCAAGGGCAAATAGTGGCTCAGTGAATAGAGGTTTCGGACATCGTGGACCCCTTCGATCCGCGTACAATCGTAAAGAACGAATTTTTGGGACGCGGCCTGACACGCACCAGTCATCAAGGGTTCGAAGCCGGCTGAGGTGACGCATGCAACACCGATTTCTTTGCACCCTCTCGGCTATTCCTTTTGTCGCCACCTTCATCAATCCGGCGGTAGCCCAAGTGGTCATTCCCTACGGTGATTTTGGCGACGGCTTTGAGAAATATCTGATCGCCGTCATCGCCTTCGTACTTCTTTGTTTTGCTGTATGGCGCTTCTTTCGAAATCGCTCATGATTGAGATCACGAGCACGATTTGACGGGGCCTCATTTTCGATGACCGTCGGCCACGACATCTCGCTGAGCGCTCTGGCCTGGAGGTATTGGACGCTGGTCCAATACACAAGGCACCTTGCGTGTTGCATCATGCGACCAGGACGCATCTCGGGAAACGGCGAATGTTAAGAGTGCTCGAACTTTTCAGACGCGCTGCACCATTGGCCACAGTCGCTGCCGTGTTGATCTTTGAGTCAGTCGCAGCGCGGGCGATGCCTTTTTTTCCGCCGCAGCCAAGCTTGTTCACCCCGGTTTCAAGCGGATGCGGCCTCGGCGTCCGGCGAGGACCTTTCGAGCAATGCGATCCGATTTATTACGCCGGCTACGGGAGCGGATACCGCAACAACTACTATACGGGCTTTGTCAGCCGGGGCGTCTGCAATGGCCGCGGTACGCATCTGGCGTGTAATTTTTACGGGATTTGCTGGGTTGCTTGTAACTAAACCGTGCTTTGCTTGCGACGGATAAATCCCGCAAATCCTCGCCGAGGCCGGCATCCAAGGCGATAGCCGCTGACGGAACCCGCCTTTTCCGGCGGATGTCCAGTTCCCTTTAGGCCAATTGCTGCCCTGCGGTGTGGATTGGATGATTACCGCGGGCGCAGGACGCATCCGGAATCCGGAAATCGATGGTCCGCTTGGCTTTACTCGGCGCGCGGATTCATCAGCACAGGAGAACTTCGTGAAACACAGGCTGTTTCTGACAATCGTGGTTGCGACAAAAAACCGAACATCATTCTGATCCTGTCTGATGACTTCGGTTATGGAGACGCAGGGGTGTACGGCGGTGGTGAGAACCGCGGCATGCCGACGCCGAATCTGGATCGCCTCGCCGCCGAAGGCATGCAGTTCATGTCGTTCTATGCGCAGCCGAGCTGCACGCCGGGTCGTGCGGCGGTGCAGACCGGTCGCATTCCTAATCGCAGCGGCATGACCACCGTGGCCTTCCAGGGTCAGGGCGGCGGTTTGCCGGCGGCTGAATGGACGCTCGGCATCGGTGCTCAAGACCGGCGGCTACAAGACATTCTTCACCGGCAAGTGGCATCTCGGCGAAGCCGACTACGCGCTGCCGAATGCGCAAGGCTACGACGAGATGAAGTACGCGGGCCTGTATCATCTCAACGCCTACACCTATGGCGATCCGACCTGGTTCCCGGATATGGACCCCGAGCTGCGCGCCATGTTTGACACGCGTCACCAAGGGCGCGATGTCAGGAAATGCAGGACAGCCGGCGAAAGAGGAATTCAAGATCAACGGCCAGTACGTCAACACGCCGGTCATCAACGGCCAGGAAGGCGTGGTCGGCATTCCGTTCTTTGACGAGTATGTCGAAAAAGCTTCGCTTGACTATCTCGACCGCAACGCACGTTCGACGCAGCCATTCTTCATGAGTGTCAACTTCATGAAGGTGCATCAGCCGAACATGCCGGCGCCCGAGTTCCAGCTCAAGTCGCTGTCGAAGAGCAAATTTGCCGACTCGGTCGTGGAGAATGACACGCGCATCGGCAGGATCATGGACAAGGTGCGTGCGCTCGGCCTCGACAAAAATACCTATGTTTTCTGGACGACGGACAACGGTGCCTGGCAGGACGTCTATCCCGACGCCGGCTATACGCCGTTCCGCGGCACCAAAGGCACCGTGCGTGAGGGCGGCAACCGCGTTCCATCGCTCGCATGGGGGCCGAGGATCAAAGCCGGGTCCAAGAATTCCGACATTGTCGGCGGCCTGGACTATATGGCCACTTTTGCCGCACTTGGCTGGCGTAAAGCTTCCCGAGAAGCGATCGCGCTGGTCAGCCGATCATCTTCGACAGCTACGACATGTCGCCTGTGTTGTTCGGCACCGGGAAATCAGCACGCAAGAAATGGTTCTATTTCACCGAGAACGAGCTGACGCCCGGTGCGGCGCGTGTCGGCAACTACAAGGCCGTGTTCAATCTGCGCGGCGACGATGGCGCGAAGACCGGCGGCCTTGCGGTCGACTCGAACCTCGGCTGGAAAGGTGCAGAGATCTACGTCGCCACCGTCCCTCAGGTTTTCGACCTCTGGCAGGACCCGCAGGAGCGTTACGATATCTTCATGAACAACTACACGGAACGCACCTGGACCATGATCACGATCAGCGATGCGATCAAAAAACTGATGGAGACCTACGTCAAGTATCCGCCGCGGAAGCTGCAAAGTGAAAGCTATTCAGGGCCGGTCACTCTGACCAACTACCAGAGGTTCCAGTTCATAAGGGATCAGCTGGCGAAGGAAGGGGTCAGTATCGCGCTCCCCACCGGTAATTGATTCTTTACGCGGCGGCCTCGGGGGCTTCTCCGGGCCGCCGCGTAACATACTGACAGTGAGCGCGAATACGCCTATGATCGCAAAAGTCACTTCGGCAAGCTCGACAAGGCGCTGGACGCGGCAGCGCTGAATAGTTCGACCGGACCAGGATGGCTGCAGCGGATCTTTGGATTTGAGTGATCGGAGAAAGAGTATGAAGAAACTCACGATGGTGGCCGCCCTTGCGGCGGTATCGCTTGGCATGCCGGTATTTGTTGCTGCCGCGGATGATGTTCCGACATATGACGTTCGCAAGAGCTGCAAAGCCGATACGCAGTTATACTCCGCACAAAGCGTGGCAGGCTGTCTTTCGGATGAACAAAGCGCGCGCGCGACGCTGGTCAGCCAGTGGGCGCAGTTCACGCCTGACAGCAAGTCGCGGTGCTCGCAGATGGTCGGTGATGTTGCCGGTCCGCAAAGTTATGTCGAACTGCTGACCTGCCTGCAGATGGCGAAGGATGTGAAGAGTCTGCCCAAGAACTGAGTTGGGAGGCCACAGCTCATATGGAGCGCGAGCAATATCAGCAGGTCGCAGTCGTAGCGGGCGCGCTTGCGGTCCTTGTCGCACTGATGTCAGGCCGATTGCCGCGTTGGTTGCGAGTCGTGCTCGTGCTCAGTCTCGGCATCCTGGCGGCTGGCGCCGTGCTTTTCGGATATCGCTATATTACGCAACCCACGACGCTGACGATCGCAACGGGCTCGCTTGATGGCGATGTGCCCCGCATCATGTCGGCGATAGCCGTGCGAATGGCTTCCACCAATGCACCCGTGCGGCTGAAAGTGGTGGAAAAGACGACAGCACACGAGGCGGCGAAAGAATTTGCTGAGGGCGAAGTCGACCTTGCGATTGCGCGGGCGGACTTGATCGATTTGTCGCTCGCCCGGACTGTGCTGACGGTCACTCACGGCGTAGTGCTCATTGTGGTGCCGCCCGCAAGTCCCATTGAGGACATGGATGACCTCAAGGGGAAGACGGTCGGTGTCTATCGGCGGAGACCCAACCGCCAGGTAATTGCGGCGATCACGAAGGAATATGCACTTGAATCGGCGAAAGTGAATTTCAAGGATGTCACGCCGACGGAGGTGCCGCAGGCATTTCAGACCAGGCAGATCCAGGCCCTTCTGGTGGTGATGCCTCTTTCAGAAAAGTACATCGCGATGCTTCGCGAGATTTTCCCGCGCAACGCAAAGGCTTCGTTTGGCCTCGTGCCAATCGAATTGGCGGGCGCGATAGAAGCAGTTTCGCCACCGTATAAAAGTTATGAGTTGCCGAAAGGAACGCTGCGCGGTTCTCCGCCCGTGCCCGATGACGATTTGACGACTTTGCGTGTTCCATTTTATCTCGTCGCTAACAAAAACGTCAGCGATGATGTCGTGACGGCGCTCACCAAGGCGATGATGGAGGCGCGCCGGGATCTTGTTGGAGAGTACCCGCTTCTCGCTCAGGTGATGGCGCCGAGCACCGACAAGGACGCATACGTTCCGATTCACCCGGGCGCGGCGGCTTTTTTTGATGGCGATGAGAAAACGATCTTCGACAGATATGGCGATCAATTTTTTTACGGATCGATGCTGCTCGGGACTTTGATGTCCGTGCTGGCGGCGATCTGGAAATTCATGACAAGAGATATAGGAAAACCGGATGAGCGGTCCTCAATGCGGCTTTACGCATTGGTGGGAAAGATCAATGAGGTCACGTCCGAAACGGATTTGGCGGCTATCGAGCAGCAGATCGACGAAATTCTCAAAGTCGAACTGGAAAAATGCTCGAGCGGCAAACTCGATGCAGGGGAGATGGACGCCATAAACATGGCCAGTCAGCGCCTGCAATATCTGATGGCGCAACGCCGCCTGACTTTGAATGGCACAAGCTCGACGCTGCTTCGTGCATGAAGCCCACTTGGAATGGGATGACAACCACAAACGAGATAAATCCTCGCCGGGGCATAAAAGGAAGGGACCGATGAAAGTAACGTGTACGCTTCTCGCTGTTGTCGCGGGCATGATTGTCCTGCTTACCGACGCGGCTCACGCGCAGGTCCCTGCGTGGTGCGCGCTCTTGGACGGCGACCAACAGCAATGCAGCTATTTCACCCAGCAGGAATGCCTTGAGACCGTGAGCGGCGTCGGCGGAGTATGCATTTTGAATCCAGCCGCCGGTTCGCAGCAATCGGCACAGTCCCAGCAGTATCCATCGTCAGAAAATGCGCAGGGACTTTTGCCTCTTCAGCTGCAAGATCCCGGTCCGCCTCCGAACTGATTTCAAGAGAGTATTGATAATGTCGATTCGTCATGTCGCTATTGGATCCACGCTGGCCGTGTTTGCGCTGTCCGTCGCGTTCGCCCAACAAACCATCGTTATCCCCGACAACCTGTTCACGCAGGCGGGCTTCGTCGTGAAATATGCAACCACGCCGGAGAAAAAAGCTCTTCTCCGATCGCTTCCGCCGGACAAGCTGGTGACAAGGCGAAAAGACGGCAAGCTCTATTACGTCTATGCGGACGCTGAGCGTTGCAATTGTGCCTATGTTGGAACGCCCGAAGCATACGCAGCATATCGCAACTGGACGAATATTGGTCCGGGAGGGGACGGCGGCTCACTCAACGCGATGGATGCGATCGATTCCGATGTCCCAGCTCCGTATATTCCGGCGAACCTCGGCGACAGTATGGATAGCATTCTCGATCCGAGTTTTTGACGCATCCGCCCATGGTCCGTCGCCAATCGAGGTTGAGGACGGCGATTGTTGCCGCGGCGGCGTTTCTCATCGCCTACGGGATCATCGCCTATATCGCCCTTCCATTGGCCTGGACTTACTATGAGCATCAAAAAGGTCTTGCGGACCATCCTATGGTGACTCGTACGGCCCAAGACATTCCGGGTGATCCGATCAACGTCGGGTTGGTTGGCGACAAGGCCGATATTCTGTGCGCGATGCATACGGCTGCCTGGTATCCCGCCGATCCTATCACGCTGCGTTCAAGCGTGGAAATTATCGGCAGTGTTGTTCTGGATCGGCCCTACCACGATGCCCCTGTCAGCAATCTTTTTTACGATGGGAGGCGCGAGGATTTCGCGTTCGAAAAGCCATACGGCAAAAGCGCTGATCGACGCCACCATGTCCGCTTCTGGGAGGTGTTGAAGGTCGGACAGGAAGGCCGTCCGGTTTGGCTCGGCTCTACCACGTTCGATCAAGACGTAGGTCTGAGCCGGTATACGGGGCAGGTCACGCACCACATTGCACCCGATATAGATGCCGAGCGCGATGGTCTCACCGACGACCTGAAGGGCGCAAAAGTCGTTGAAGCCATCTACGAAGTGACCGGTATTGGGCCTACACTCTTCGGGCGGAATGGTGAGGGCGACCCTTACTACACGGACGGCGAAATCAAGATTTCGCGGCTTGTTTCCGGCTGCAACAAGAAGGCCGAAACTCCGCTAGAACTGGCCAATCCGCCCATTGTGAATTTTAAAAATCAAGCGTGGGAAGCAATCGCGGGCATCCTCAAATGAATTCCCGAAAGGCAGTTTTAGCTGGGCTCGCCGCGCTCATCATCCTTGCCTGCATCGGTCTTGGATCCTGGCAATTGCTGTCTAACCGTTCTGGATCGATGGCTTCGGCTGGCGAAGCGACTTTTACGGGAAGCGAAGTCTGTACCGGCTGCCATCAAACCGAAGGCAAGCTTTGGCATTCGTCCCAGCATCAACGTGCCATGGCACATGCGACGGACAAGTCCGTGCTCGGCGATTTTAACGATGCGAGCTTTCAGTACTTCGATGTTCAGTCCCGCTTTTTTCGCAAGGACGGAAAGTTTTTCGTCGAGACCGATGGACCTGACGGCAAGCTTGCAACCTATGAGGTGAAATACACGTTCCGTGTCGACCCGCTTCAGCAGTACCTGATCGAATTCCCTGATGGGCGATTGCAAGCATTGTCGATTGCATGGGACAGCCGGCCGAAAGACAAAGGCGGCCAGCGCTGGTTCCATCTCTATCCCAACGAAAACATCCGGCACGACGACGTTCTGCATTGGACGAAACTCAATCAGAACTGGAACTTCATGTGCGCCGAGTGCCACTCGACCGGCGTACAGAAGAATTACGATGCAGCCACCGATCGCTTTGCGACGAAATGGGCGGAGATTAGCGTAGGCTGCGAGGCGTGCCACGGCGCCGGCTCGCGTCACGTCGCGTGGGCGCGGGATAGAAAAAGTTGGTGGCCTGCGAACAAGCAGGAGGACCGGACCAAAGGCCTCGTGGTGCAGTTCGACGAACGTGCGGGCACAACCTGGACCCAGAACGAAAAGACCGGAATGCCACAGCGCAACGGCATGCCGCTGGGGCTGCGCAAGGACGTCGAAACGTGCGGTCTGTGTCACGCAAGACGCGCACAGTTCTCTGAAAAATGGATTTCCGGGCAGCCGCTGTCGAACACACACTTGCCAACACCGATGTATCGCAATCTTACCTTCGCCGACGGACAGATGCGCGACGTCGAAGAGCTCTACAACTACTTGCCATTCAAGCAGAGCAAGATGTTCGCGTCGGGCGTGACGTGTAGCGATTGCCACGATCCGCATAGCGCCGCGTTGCGCGCGCCGGGAGATGGCGTCTGCCTTCAGTGCCACACACCTGCGAAATATGAGAGTGTGTCACATCGCCATCATGAGAACGTGAGCAGCCCGATTTCGTGTTCGTCGTGCCATATGCCCGAGCGCACGTACATGGTGGTTGATCGTCGCCACGATCATAGCTTCCGGATTCCACGTCCGGATTTGTCGGCAAATCTGGGCACGCCGAACGCCTGCAACGATTGTCATCGCGATAAATCAGCTCAATGGGCAGCGAGCACTATTGAAACGTGGTTTGGACCGCGGCGAGAGGGGTTTCAGACTTACGCGCCAGCTTTTCACGCCGCGTGGACGCAACAACCGGATGCTGAAAAACTTCTCAGTGAGGTCGCCTCTGATGGCAACACGCCGGCTGTGGCTCGCGCCAGCGCGCTGATCGATCTCGGTGCCTACCTCTCACCTGCCAGCGTCAAGCTGGCTCAACAAGGCTTCGCTGACGGCGATCCGATGGTGCGCATGGCCGCGCTGGACATGCTGGGCCGTGTCCCGGCGAACCAGCTTTGGCCCATTGTTTCGCCCCTGCTATCCGATCCCGTTCAGGGTGTGCGCATCAGGGCCGTCGCAATGCTTGCTGCGGTTCCAACGGCCAACCAACCCGAGGCTGACCGAGCGCGCTTCGATAACGCCGCTGCAGAATTCATCGCGGCGCAGCGACTCAATGCGGATCGGCCAGAGGCGCGTGTAACGCTAGCGAATTTTTTGACGCAGCGAAGGCAAGTGACCGAGGCTGAAGCCGAATACAAGGCGGCGCGCCGCCTGAACCCGCAATTTGCGCCGGCGGCGATCAATCTCGCCGACCTCTATCGTTCGTTGGGGCGCGAGGAGGATGGAGTGACCGTGTTGCGCGATGCGGTGGCGATGACGCCTCAGGACGCGAGCCTCCACTACGCGCTTGGCCTGGCCTTTGTGCGCCAGAAGAAGCAGGATGACGCGTTACCGGAGCTGAAGCGTGCCGCGGAACTGGCGCCGGACCAAGCCCACTATGCCTATGTCTATGCCGTCGGTCTGCATTCGGCAGGACGGATCGACGATGCGATCGCGGTGCTCAAAGACAATCTGCGAAACATCCCACGGACCGCGAGTTGTTGCTCGCTCTGGTGACCCTCTATCGTGATGGCGGCAACGTTGGATCTGCTCTGGAGTACGCGCAACGCCTTGCCCAGGTCGCGCCGAATGACCGCCGAGTCTCAGATCTCCTCGAGCCCTCAAGCGACAGACGGAGTCGGCGCCACGATAGTATCGGCAATGCCGAGATACGCCGACAACACTTCTGGATTAGTGAGGACCGCGTCAGGCACGCCTTCCGGGATTGTTCTTCCGTAATCGAGAACGTGGATACGATCGGCGAGATCCGCGATCATCTGCATGTCGTGCTCGATCCAGATCATCGTCATTCCGAGCTGATGCTTGAGCCGCAGTATGAAGCGGGCCAGGTCCTCGCGTTCCTCGCGGTTTAGTCCGGCCGAAGGTTCATCGAGCAACATGATTGAAGGCTCGAGCGCCAACGCGCGAGCAAAGCCGACGAGTTTCTGCAGTCCGAACGGCAGATCGCCGACAGTTGCGTGGCGGTAACGTTCAAGCTCCACAACGTCGATGATCCGCTCGACGGCTTCGCGATGCGTGATTTCGGCTCGCCGGACACTTGGCAGAAACAGCATCTCCGCCAGCGGGTTGGTCCTGATGCGCGCGTGGCGCCCGGTCAATAAATTGTCGAGCACGCTCATCTGCGGAAAAAGTTCGCCATGCTGAAACGTGCGTGCGACGCCCAGGCCGGAGATTTCGTGCGGCGCAAGCCCGGCGATATCCGCCCCGCGAAAGCGGACCGAACCGTTGCCGCGATAGATGCCGCTGATGCAGTTGAGGACGCTGGTCTTTCCGGCACCATTCGGACCTATGAGGGCGAACAATTCACCCTGTCCGACCGCAAACGACACGTTGTCGAGCACGGTCAGTCCGCCGAAGCGCAGACACAGGCTCGATGGCAAGCTCAGCCATACCACCTCCGCGAGCGGCGATATTGTTTGACGTCGCGGTAAGAGCGGCGTAGGCCCGCGGCCTGACCAAGATAGAACTCCTGGACATCCTGATGGCTTTTGAGCCTCTCGCGATCGCCGTCGAGAACCACGCGTCCGTTCTCCATCACGTACGCATAATCGGCAATCTCCAGCGCGGCAGCTGCACTTTGTTCGACCAGCAGGATACCGATGCCGAGTTCATCGCGTATGGACCTCAGACGACGGGTAAGATCTTGCACAATGACCGGTGCCAGGCCGAGCGATAGCTCGTCGACCAGCAATAGTTGCGGTCCGCACATCAGTGCCGCGCCGATTGCCAGCATTTGCCGTTCGCCACCGGATAGAAGACCGGCAGTCCGGCTTCTCAACTCGGTAAGGCGTGGAAAGAAATGATAGGTGCGTTCCTCTAGCCGGTGCAATTCGCCTGAACGATCGATGCGCGATACCGGTGCGGCGAGATTTTCCGCGACGGTGAGATTGGGAAATACCTTTTCGCGCTCTGGTACCAGCACGATCCCTCTGCCGGCGATCTTGTGGGGCAGTTCATTCTCGATCCGCGTGCCTTTGAAGGTGACGAAACCTTCGGAGATGCGCGCATCGTCGATGCCGAGAAATCCTGAGATTGCGCGAAGCGTTGTGGTCTTCCCTGCGCCGTTGGTGCCGAGGATCGCTACAATCTGTCGCTCCCCGACCGATAAGGTAACGCCTTGCACGGCAGTAATTACGCGCTTGTAGACCACTTCGATCTTGTCGACCTGAAGCAATGCAGCGGTCATTTGCGTGCTCCCGCCAGCGGCTTGTATCTGAAAGGCCAGAGCAGAAAGTAGTTCTGCAAACGTCGCCATATTCCCACGAGACCGAGCGGCTCAAAGATGAGGAACAGGATCATCACCACGCCGAACGCGGCGTAGTTCACGGCAAATATGTCTCCGGCGAGTTTCTGGGCATTTGGCAGCAGGCGCAGCAATGCTTCGATGAGATACGGAAAAACGGTGACAAACATCGCGCCGAGCAGTGCGCCGAGCAGCGAGCCCATGCCTCCGATGATGATCATTGCGACGTACTGAATGGACAGGAACAGGTCGAAGGCTTCGACTGAAACGAACCCGCGGTAATAGGCAAATAGGCACCCGGCGACCGAGGTCATGCTGGAAGAAATTACGAAGGCAAGAAGCTTGTAACGCGCTATATTGATACCGAGAGCCTCCGCAACAGTCTCCCGGACATGGATGGCGCGCCAGGCACGACCGCTACGGCTGCGCAGCAGATTGATGCATATCAACAGGCCCGCAACGGCGGCCAATAATAGAACGAAATACCAGCCGCGTGCGCCAAGCTTGATCCGGCAAGACTGGGGGGCTCGATCAAAATTCCGGTCGAGAAGCCGCGCTTGGTTTCGTATTCACCGCCCAGATAGATAACGACGAAATGCAATGCCAGCGTACTGACCGCAAGATAAAGACCCCGCAGCCGCAGGGACGGAAGTCCGAAAACAAACCCGAGCACGATACCGGTGAGTGCAGACGCCGGGAGCGTGATCCAGAACGGTGCGGCAATTTCGCGGGCAAGAATTCCGGTGGTGAATGCACCGGCGGCAATCAGCCCTGCGTGACCGAGCGAGATTTGTCCCGCATAACCGGTCAGAAGCATCAGTGAAAGTGCGCCGATTGAGGCAAGAAAAACCTGGCAGGCGAGATCGAGCGCAAATGGCGACACGAGAAAAGGAAAGCCCGCAAGAATGAGGGCAAAGACGGCGAGGGTCGCCGCTCGGTGCGGGTTTGCAACAGCGCAAGGTCTTCGCCGTAGCCGGTATGGAGATAACCGCTCGCGCGTGGCGGTGACCTAAACACGGTCGAGCTCCTCGCGGGTACCGAACAGACCCCAGGGACGCACGATCAGCATCGCAATCAGAATGAGGAAGGGCACGACGTCCGACAGCAAGGGATCGACATAATAGATGAGCAAGACCTCGGTCCCTGCCACGATCAAGGCGCCGATGAGTGCGCCGGCAAAACTATCAAGGCCGCCAACCAGCGCGGCGGGGAAAGCCTTCAAACCGATAACCGGCATGCTGCTGGTCAATCCGGAATCGAGCGCCATCAGGATTCCTGCGAGTGCTCCGGTCAACGTCGAAAGGCTCCATGCAAGGGCATAAACGCCATGCAGGTTGATTCCGCGCTGCGCGGCAAGGAGCGGATTCTGGCCGGCGGCGCGCATGCGCATGCCCCATCGGCCAAAGCGCAAAAATATGAAAAGCGCGCCATAGACGGCGATCGTTGTTGCGACCAGCGCCGCCGACCAGAACGAAATTCGTGCACCGCCGAACAGCACAAATGAAGGATTGCCCACACCGAGCGCTTGCGCGGGATATTGCTGCTGCGCCGACCAGATGAGGACCACGACACCGCGGACGAGAATTCCCAGTGCAACGGTCGTCAGGATCGCTGCAAGCACCATCTCGCCTGTCATCTTTCGCATGAGAAAGATGTAGACGAGGACCCCGGTCAAAAGGCTCAACAGAATGGCGGCCGCCAACGCCATGACCGGATGACCGTTGAATAGTGAGGCTGTTGCCAACACCAGATATGCGCCGAGCATCATTAGTTCGCCGTGGGCGAGATTGAGCACCCGGCTGACGCGGTAGATCAGGACGTATCCACAGGCGATCAGCGCATAGATCGAACCGAGGACGATAATGTTGACTGCGAGTTGCAAACCGATTGTCCGGCGCGAGTTGAAATCTGGGCATCAATGACGGGGGGCGCAAGACTGCGCGCCCCGAATCAGCTCCAGCTCATTTCACCTCATAGGTTTTCCAATCCTGCACGCGGGCAATCTTGTCACCGTCCCATTTATAGACCCGATAGTAAAGCCGGGTGCGGAAGTGGTTGTCTTTGGTCCATTCGATCGGCCCACCGCGCAGTCCCTTGGTGTCGATCTTCAGGTTTTCCATTGCCGCGCGCACTTTGGCAGGGTCCGCGGGCCAACCGGCTCCCTTGAGCGCCGCTTCAATCGCCATGCCTCCAATCCACCCTTCGGTCATAGTCTGTGCTGGGAATTTCGAGCCGGCCTTGCTCGCGGCGGCCTCGATCTCCTGATGGATGGGCTGTTTTTCCTGAAAGAGGCGTTTGAATTGACGACGTAGAACTTTCCGTCCTTCAGCCGGGCAAGTTCGGCCTCAGCCTCGAGATGCCCCCAGGCAATATAGTCGTCCTGCCAGCCAAGCTTGCGGAGCGCTTCGAGTGTACGCACCTGCGTGACCCAGGGCGCCCATGAGTAAACCCAATTCGGGCCGGCATCTTTTAGCTTCGTCGCGAAGGGAGTGTAGTCGGCGGTCGGTGGGGGGATGACTTCCTGATCGACCGGCTCGATGTCCATCTTCTTCGAGAGCTCCATGGCGTAGTCCATCTCGCCGCGCGAGAGGGGAATTGCCATCGCGGAGAATCCCATCTTTACCGGACCCTTCGCCGTTGCCTTGACGAAATCGAGGGTTGCGCGGCTATCGAATTGCGAAGCATAGCCCGTGGTGCAGAACTGCAGCGGATCAGCGGGCGGATAAACGCTTTGCGGACAGACGCCGCTTGCGAACAGCAGCGGTACATTCGCGCTCTTGCTTTCCGCGATCACCGGGGCGTAGGTCGACGACAGGCTCGCATTCACCATCAAGACGACATTGTCCTGGGTGATCAGTTTCTTTGTGTTGGCCGCTGCCTTCGAGGGCTGCGCCCCGTCATCTTCGATCAACAACTTGATCTGTTTTCCGTTGACGCCGCCGGCCGCGTTGACGCCATCGATATAAATGCGCAAGGCATCTACGGCAGGTGCGTAGGTGCTTGATGGCGGTCCGGTCAGCGCGGCGGTTACTCCCACCAAATAGGCGTCCTGCGCTTTTGCGGGCAGCGCGATCGCGCAGGCGGTCAGACCGCCAAGCAAGATCCTGTTGAGCATGGTGTCCCTCCCTTTTTCATCTCTTTGAAGCTTTGCTCATTATCACGAGGCCAGCACATTTCCTGTGCCAGCCGCAATCAGCCGCTCTTCACGGTCGTCGTACATTCCCTCGACCAATTCTCTGAAGCGCTCATACATCAGGTTTCGTTTGACCTTACGGGTCGGTGTTACCGGCTCACCTTCCTCTTCGGGGTCGAGCGCTTTGGGCAGGATACGGAATGATTTGATCTGCTCCACGCGGGCAAGGTCGCGATTGACCTTGTCAAGCTCGGCCTGGATCAGCTGCGCGACGCGCGCGTGCGTGGTCAGACTGGTGAAACCGGTGTAGGCCACGTCGTTAGCGCGTGCCCAGTCGGCGACGGTTTCGAAATCAATTTCCACGATGGCGGTGAGATACTTGCGGCCATGGCCAAAGACGACGGCCTCTGCAACATAAGGACTTGCACGCAATGCATTTTCGATGAGTGATGGTGAAATCGTCTTGCCACCGGCGGTAACGAGAAAATCTCGGGCGCGATCGATGAGACGCAGGCTTCCATTTGTCCACTCGCCGACATCGCCAGTATGAAGCCAACCGTCCGCGTCTTTAACCTCGTCGGTTGCCTTATCGTTGCGCCAGTACCCGTTGAAAAGGTCAGGACCGCGCACGAGAACTTCGCCATCCTCCGCAAGTTTGACCTCAAGTCCTTCGACCGGCGTGCCGACATTCCCGGGCCGCGGGAAAGGACCACGCTGTCCGGCGATAATACCGCCAGCCTCTTCGGTCTGTCCGTACATCTCGACGACATTGACGCCGTACATGTGCCAGAGCGCGGCGGTTTCAGCCGGTAGACCGGCGCCGCCGCTGACCACCAGCTCCAGTTTGTCGAAGCCGAGCTTGTTCAGGATTGGTCGGAGAACCATCGCGTGCATGGCTCCGTACAGCACGCTTTGCGGCACCGTGCCGTCTTGCCTCCCCATTGCAGACGAACATGGCTGCGCGCAACGCCCATTGCGAAATCGTAAGCGGCCCGCTTTGAGCGGCTCGAGTTGAGTATCGCCGACGAGGATATGCGAGGCAAACTTCTGCAGATAGCGCGGAACGGTGAACAACACTGTTGGCGCGACTTCGAAAAGCGTCGTAGCGAAATCCTCGGGGTCCTCGCCGAAATGTGGCACCAGCTGCGAGATCAAAGGCAGCGTGATGGCGACATCGCGGCCGAGCACGTGGCACATGGGAAGAAAAACCACGGTGCGGTGTGGTTTTTCACGCAGTGTGGGATATTGCGTGACCACCGTATCGGTGGCGGCAAGATGCCTGCCATGGGTGACCAACGCACCTTTCGGATGGCCGGTCGTGCCGGACGTGTAGACGATAAAGGCCGGATCTTCAGGCGACAGCGCTGCGATTCTTTCCTCGAGCCAGTCGAGTTCCGGTCTGTCAACGCCATCCAGAAGGTCGCGCAAGCGACGAATCTTCGGGTGGGTGTACCCGAACATGGCCGAATCATCGATTACGATGATGGCCTTCAGATCGGGAAGTCGGTCAGCAATGGGCAAGATCTTGTCGACGTATTCCTGATCCTCGGCGATAAAATCGCCGCGCCACCGTCGCGCATCTGATACTCGACTTCGGCCGATGAGGCTGTTGGATAAATGCCGTAGACGACCGCACCGAGCGACTGGACAGCGAGATCGCAAAGCAACCACTCTTCGCAGACGTCGCCCATAATTGCAGCCCGCTCGCCGCGATCCAGCCCTATACTCTGGAGTGCGCGCGCATAGTGCGCGACGAATCTCTGCGTAGTCACACCAATTTCGCTCGCGGTAGACGCCCAGATGCTTGGAGCGGAACGCCACTGAATTGGGCGTCGAGCGCGCCCGCTCGCACAGCAAGTGCAGAGCGGTGGTGCGGCGCAGCCTGTCGCGATCAATCGTGACACCTGCGATCATCGTGCACTCTTTGATCGGCTAAAATTCTATAGCTCAATCGAACTCTATAGCCCATCCCCGAATAAGCAATGGCGCGTTCAACGGCTGCGGCGCAGCACATTCGGGCGCTTGCCCATCCCATTGATCACCAGTTGGGCGAATTCGTCGGCGGCGCGGGCAATGTCAGTGCTTTCCTTACGGTGCCAATTCGATGCTGCGTTGCACATGCCGAGGATGGCAAGTGTCGCCAAGCGAGCATCCAGATCCGTGCGGAATTCTCCTTTTGCGATGCCCTCTTTAACGACCTCCTCGAAGATGCGCTCTAGTCCGCGTGACCATCGGCCGATACGACGGCGACTTTCCCGGGGAAGATGCTGGCGCTCATAGAGGAAAACGCGAACGAAGTCGGGCCGGTCGACAAGAGGAGCGAGGTGAGATTTTATGAGCAAAGTCAGTCTCTTGGTGGCATTTTCCGGGCGGGCCGCGATAGTCTTTGCGGCGTCGAAAAAGCCTTCGACGCCCTTTAGGCAAACGACCTCAAGCGCCGCCTCTTTCGATGAGAAATAGTAGTAGAGGCTGGCCTGCTTGATGCCGAGGACGTCAGCAATATCCTGAGTGGTGGCGCCATGGAAACCGCGCTCGGCGAAAACGCGCGCTGCAGCTTCGATGATTTGCGGCGCGCGCCGTCGCTGGCTGGCTCTGCGCCGGGGCATGCGGGCGACCATATTCATGACGTATGCCTTGTCTTGAAGCCGTAGGCAGCCAGGAGCTCAAATAGCTCCGGTCTCTGAAACACAAGCATTGTCTTGTGCCATGCCGGCAATCTAAATTCCATCTATTGAGCTATAGAAAAAATTCGGGAGGCTGCTTGCATGGTTCCGTCCGCTCAAGGGCGTCCGCCGTTTCGCGCCGATCACGTTGGCAGCCTGCTGCGCCCACAAGCGTTGCGCCAAGCTTTCCGCCAGCACGCGGAGAAGGCTGTCAGCGACGCCGAATTCAAAAAGTTGCAGGATCGATGCATCCGCAACGTCGTGAGTCTGCAGGAGAGTGTGGGATTGCAAGTGGTTACGGATGGAGAATTCCGGCGCGGCTCCTACTGGGGACGCTTTGTTGAGCGTACGGAAGGTTTCAACATCAGGCCCGCATCATTCAAATTTCGCAACGATGCCGGTCACGAGGTCGAGTTCACCGCACCCTACGCTAAGACAAAAATCGGACGAGGACAGCCACTTGCACTTGATGAGTTCGATTTCCTGAGTACCGTTGCGAAAGTGACAGGCAAAATCACACTCCCTGCACCTTCGACCATGCACTTCTATCGTTGCAACGATTTTGCCGACCGGACGATCTACCCCGATGACGGTGAATTCTTCGTCGACCTGGCCAAGATTTTTCAACGGGAGATCACGGAGTTGGCGAAAGCTGGATGCCGCTACGTACAGCTCGACGAAGTCGCAGTTGCGCTGTTATGCGATCCAGCCATTTGCGATGAAGTGAAACGTTTGGGCAGCAACCCAGATGCTCTTGTCGATTTGTACATTGCGAGCATCAACCAGGCCGTCGCCAAGTGTCCGGCCGATGTGGCGATCGGCGTGCATATGTGCCGTGGAAATTTCAAAGGGCACTATCTCGGCGCCGGCGGATACGAATCCGTTGCGGAACGGTTCTTCGCAAACACAAACGTCAATCATTTTTTGCTTGAATACGACACATCGCGCGCCGGCGACTTCGCACCGCTGCGCTTTGTCCCGAAGACCAAAGGCGTCGTACTCGGCCTCGTTAGTACGAAGACACCCGAGTTAGAAAGCGTGGACGATCTCAGGCGGCGCACGGAAGAAGCTGCTCGCTATATTGATCTTGACCGGTTGGCGATCAGCCCTCAGTGCGGATTTGCCAGCACGGTGGCTGGCAACCCGCTTACTGAAGCGGATGAGCGCGCGAAACTGGCGCGGGTTGTCGAGGCCGCCAATAATATCTGGCAGTAGACATCGTACGCCAGTTGCCGGCTTATCCCCTTGCCATCCCACCCTGTGGATTGACGAAGATATAGCCGCGCACGTCGCGCACATGCATTCGCGACAGTCCGCCGCCGGAATTGTAGTCGCGAATCAGCCATTGGCCGTTGCCGGCGGCCGACTCTATGTACATGACATGGCCGCTCCGCACGGCTGCAAGTCCTGGCCGAGGGCCGGCCTCACGCGGAAGCAATCGCGCCCAATTGGAGGCGAGGTTCAGTCGCACATCCGATAAGCCGAGATATTTGCGCAGGCCGCATCCGCAATAACGATTAGGACAGCCTGCGGGTCGCGAGCCGATAACGCTGCCCGTTTCAGCCATTGCGAACGTTTTATTTCCGGTCGCGTCGAATGCTGGGGTGGTTGAAGCGCGGTAGCTTGCACCGCATACGTTCCGTCCGTCGTTCGTGAGGGTGCAGGCGTCGGATCCGCGATTTGAAGATGCTGACTGTGATGGTGGCCGCGACGTGAGTGATAAGCGTCAGCAGATGTCGACATGAAAGTGACTAGAAGCAAACTGATCAGTATTCCCATGATACCCGTACGATTCATGGTTCCCTCTTTGTGGTGATGAGAAAGATGGCGGGGAGGAGCGGACCCTTGAAGAAAATGAAGTGCTTTGTCCGCAGAGCGCAGGTCGCAAAATAACCTCCTGAAACGCCCTGCGCTTAAACGGCGCAGGGCGCAGAAAGTTCCCGTCGTTCTGCCGTGCCGGGCATCGAGCGGATCGAAATCATTTTATTTGAAGAAAAATAAGGACTTATTCCTTCACGGCGCCGGTCATCGCCGAGACATAGTGCTCAACGAAGAACGCATAAAGGATGACCAAAGGCAGGGAGCCGATCATTGCGCCGGCCATTAGCGAGCCCCAGCGGTAGATGTCGCCGTCTACGAGGGCCGTCACGATCGCAACAGGTACGGTCTTATATTGCACCGAAGAGATAAAGGTGAGCGCGTAGATGAATTCGTTCCAACATAGAGTGAAGCAGAAGATGAATGCCGAGATCAGCCCCGGCACCGCAAGTGGCAACACTATGCGGGTGAGAATTTGCCAGCGGCTTGCGCCGTCGATCAAAGCGCATTCCTCCAGTTCGAACGGAATGGTCTTGAAGTAGCCCATCAGCAGCCATGTCGAGAACGGAATCAGAATGGTCGGGTAGGTCAAGATCAGTGCAAAGGGCGTGTCGAACAGACCGTACTGGAAGACGACAGTCGACAGCGGAATGAACAGGATCGACGGAGGCACCAGGTAGGCAAGAAAGATTGCGCCACCCACCCATTGCGCGCCTTTGTAGCGCAGGCGGACGATCGCATAGGCGGCGAGCACGCTGGCAATGATCGACAGTGCCGTTGCGCAGACTGCGACCAGCATCGTGTTCCACAGCCATCTCGGATAGTCGGTCTCGAACAGCAGCTTGTAGATATGCTTTAGCGTCGGATTCCAGGTCCAGAACGGGCTGTAAGTCTCGAGATCGAGCAGTTGCTCGTCGGGTTTCACCGACGTGAGTGCCATCCAATAGAACGGGAACAGCAGCACGAGCAGAATGAGTGAAAGCGGCAGGTAAACGGTAACGAGCTGGCGCGGGATACTCTGCAGATAACTCATGCCCTCCAACTCGTCGGCAAGCGGTGCCGAGCCGGTCAGTACGGCCCTTGGGGTTGCGGCCTTGCCGGCGAGAGCGTCAGTCATTGCTCTCTCCTTGTTGCCACTTCCGCCGCTGCAAGCCGAACCACGAGACGAGAATGGCGAAGAGGAGGAACGGGATCATGGCCGTGGAGATCGCGGCCCCTTCGCCGAGATAGCCACTCATGATCGCGCGCTGATAGGAGAACGTTGCCATCAGATGCGTCGCGTTGACTGGGCCGCCGCGCGTCATCACCCAAATAAGCTGAAAGTCGGTAAACGTGAACAACACAGAGAATGTCATCACCACCGCGATGATCGGCGTGAGCAATGGATAGGTGATGTAACGGAAGCGCTGCCAATTTGTCGCGCCGTCGATCGTGGCGGCCTCGTAAAGAGATGGAGAAACCGTCTGCAGACCGGCCAGCAGCGTGATCGCGACGAATGGCACGCCGCGCCAAATATTGGCGAAGATTACCGACCATCGCGCGTTCCAGACGTCGCCGAGGAAATCAATATTGGCCGTGATCAGGCCCATTTTTTTGAGTGACCACGAGATGATGGAAAATTGCGGATCGAACAGCCACCAGAACGCTATGGCCGAAAGTACGGTCGGTACGATGAAGGGGATCAGAACAACCGCGCGAATGATCGCCTTGAACGGGAGTCTCTCGTTCAACAGCAGTGCGAGATAAAGCCCAACGGCGAATTTTATGATGCTGGCGACGCTCGTGTAGAGCAATGTATTGAACACCGACAACCAGAACGTCGAATCTTCCCAGAGATATTCGTAATTTTCGAAACCCACGAAGATGCCGTCACGACCGAGCCTCGCGTCGGTGAACGACAGCCAAACGCCGAGGCCGAGCGGGTAGGCGAGGAAGAGGATCAGGAACGCCGCCGCCGGCAGCATGAACCAGATCGCCAGCCAATTGCGGTTGGTCTTGAGCTGATTCCAGGCCGTCGCATCGCTCATCGGCCGGCTGTCGAGCGCAATTGCCATTACGATGTCGTTCCGCTGTCGAGCCTCGGGAAAATGGCCGGCGGGAGGTTCAGGCTCCCGCCGGCCGTCGTCACTAGCGATAGATCCGTTTGAGCTGCCGCTCGGCGATCGCGATCGACCCCTTCACATCTTCACGCCCCGTGCAGTAGTTCGCGAACATGTCGAGCACTACAAAGTCGGCGATCGCGGTCGCCGCCTTCTCACCCACTGAGCCGAGTCCTCCGGCGGTGAGGGAGCGCTTGGCCGCCTCACGGAACGGCGCTCGCTTGGGATCGGCCGTCCACACGGGGTTCTTGTCGTAGGCATTGAGGCAGTGCGTAAGGTAACCCTGCGCGGATTCGATCCACGGATTGAAGTTGTCCGCTTCCAGCATGAACGCCATCAGCGCCTTACAGGCCTGCGGATACTTCGAGTAGGTCATGCCCAGCACCGGATACATCAGGTGCAATTCTGTAGGCTTTCCCGCCGAGCCGACCGGCCAGAACGAATGGTCCATGTCCTCGGCAACGTTCTTCTTGGTCGGATCCTTTTGTGCCGCGACATAGATCGAGATGCCGTTGTCGGTCCAGTTGATTTCGCCCGCGAGGAACGCCTTGTTGTTGGATGCATCGTTCCATGAAGCGACGCCCGGAATCATCTCGGCGTAAAGCGCCTTGGCGTATTCAAGTGCCTTGGCGGTTTCTGGCGAGTTGATGATCACTTTGTCGGTCTTGTCGACGGTGTTTCCGCCTTGCGACCACAGGCACCAGTGCACCCATCCGTTGCCATCGCCCGAGGCATGGCCAAGCGCGAAACCGCCCGGCGTGTTGTTCTTCTTCATCGCCTTGGCATATTCGAGAAATCCGTCCGTCTTGTCGGGGATCTTGGAGAATCCGGCCTTCTTCGAAGCCTCGACGCGGTAGTTGACCATGTTGCCCGAGTAACAGATGGGAACGCAGATCCACTTGTTTCCGCTCTTGCCGTACTGCACGGCACTCTCGACCCAACCGCCGTATTTTTTGCCGAGGTAGTCGGCGACGTCGGTGACGTCCATGCATTTCTGGGGGAACAAATGCGGCAGCGAATAGAGACCCCAGAACAGGTCAGGGCCGGTGCCGGTATTGGCGGCGACGGAAGCCTTCGGCTGCACGTCTTCATAGGATTCGCGGGAGATCTCGACCGGTACGCCCGTCGCCTTGCTGAAAGCCTCGACCAGCTTCACGAATGCATCGTCTTCCGCCTGCACGAAATATTTCCAGCGCAGCATCGAGAGCTTGGCGCCTTTCTCGGGTTTCCATGGCGCATTCTGTGCCCAGGCCTTTGCCCATTCGAGCAGAGCCGGACCAGTCAATACGCTGGCCGCTGCGACTGCGGTGCCGCCTTTTACGAGAGTGCGGCGTGTTAGGTAGCTCATGCTTATTTCTCCCTTTGCTTTTTTAGTTGGTGAGACGCTTACCCGTCGTCTCGTCAAACAAATGAATAAGCCGCGGGTCTGGCTTTAGCCGGATCTTGTCACCCGGCTTGAACTGATGTCGCTCGCGGAACACCGCGATAATTTCGCTGTCGCCAAGTTTTGCCACCACCTGAAGCTCGGAGCCGGTGGGCTCGACGACCTGAACCACGGCATCGGCGCCGTCGTCGGACAGAGAAAAATGCTCGGGACGCACGCCGTATATGGTCGGGCGACCGTCGCTGCCGGTGGGTGCGTTGTTGAGGGAAAACGTCACGCCAGCCGGCGCTTCAAACGCTGCAGAGCCGTTCACGCTGATGCGGCCCTTCAGCATGTTCATGGCCGGTGAGCCGATGAAGCCCGCGACGAAAAGATTGTCGGGACGATCGTACAGCTCGAGCGGTGCGCCGATCTGCTCCACGCGTCCGTCATGCATCACCACGATCTTGTCGGCCATGGTCATGGCCTCGATCTGGTCGTGTGTGACGTAAATAGTCGTCGTCTTCAGGCGTTGGTGAAGCTCCTTGATCTCGGTGCGCATCTGAACGCGCAATTTCGCATCGAGATTGGACAAAGGCTCGTCGAAGAGAAACACTTGCGGGTCGCGCACGATGGCGCGGCCCATGGCAACCCGCTGGCGCTGGCCGCCGGACAGCTGACGTGGAAAGCGTTCGAGCAATTGCGTCAGGCCGAGGATCGCGGCAGCTCGATTGACGCGTTCGTCGATCTCGCTTTTCGGAGCGCCACGCAGTTTCATGGAAAATGCCATGTTGGCGGCGACGGTCATGTGCGGATAAAGCGCGTAATTCTGAAACACCATCGCAACGTCCCGCTCTTTCGGCGGCACGTTGTTGACGACACGGTCGCCGATGCGGATTTCGCCGGCAGTGATGTTCTCCAACCCGGCAACCATCCGCAGCAGCGTGGATTTGCCGCAGCCCGACGGTCCGACCAGCACGACGAATTCGCCGTCGCGGATCGAGATATCAACGCCATGAATGACGTGTGTGGCGCCGAAGGCCTTCCGAACGTCGCGGATCGCGACTGAAGCCATTCACTCCTCCCTGAAAACGCGGTTTTCCGCGTATTTCTCTTTATTTTTCAGCGTCGTTTGCGCGGGCGCGCCGACCTGGAACACCCGCGCAAGTCAAATCATCGGGCTTTCGCCCTTCGAAATGCAAGCCCGACTTGAGGTTGACGAGCGCCCATTAGAGCGCCAGGCCGCCATCCACGAGGTGCGGCTGGCCGGTGATATAGCTTGATTCATCCGATGCCAGGAAAACCGCCAGAGCAGCCACTTCCTCGGCGGTGCCGAGCCGCGCCATTGGCTGGCGGGCGATGAAGTTCTCCCGGACCTGTTTGAGCGGCTTTCCCGTCGTTTGGGATACTGCTTTTACACGCTCTTCGAACGATGGCGACACGATTGTGCCCGGGCAAATCGCGTTGCACCGAATGCCCTTGGTAATGAAGTCGGCCGCGACCGCTTTCGTCAAACCGATGACGGCGGCCTTGGTGGCACCATAGGCGTAGCGGTTCGGTAGACCTTTAATTGAGGATACTCCCGACGACATATTGATAATAGAACCGCCACCTTTCTTCAGCATTGCCGGCACAAATGCCTTGATGATGCGATGCATGGATTTGACATTGAGGTCGAAGGAAAAGTCCCAGTCCTTCTCTGAGCATTCAAGCACGGTGCCCTGGTGCACGTAGCCCGCCACATTGACGAGAATATCGGGGGCGCCGAATTCTTTGATGATGGCCTTCGCAAACGCATCGACGGCTTTTGTTGAAAGCACATCAAGCTTGGCGGATTTGGCCGTTTTCAAACCCTTGAGTTTGTCTGCCGCGACATCGGTCGCGATGACCTTCGCCCCTTCGGCGATGAATGCCTCCGCGATGGCACGGCCGATGCCTTGGCCAGCGGCAGTAACGAGCGCCAATTTCCCTTTCAGTCTCTCACTCACGATTGGACTTCCTCAATGGTTGTCGCGCGGGACGTTTTTTTGTGCGACGCGCTGATATTTGATCGCCGGTTTGAGCACCATGCCTTCGGCCAGTTGGTCGACGATGCCGCGCTGGATGTCCTGCCAGGGGGTCTGACTTGCAGGATAGTGGTAGCCGCCATTCTTGAGCAGAGCCGCCTTGCGCCTTGAAAGTTCGGCCTTTGAGATCAGGATATCTGCGGTGCCTTTGCCAAGATCGATGCGGACGCGATCGCCGGTCTTGAGCAGTGCGAGCCCGCCGTTTGTTGCCGCCTCGGGCGATGCGTTGAGGATCGAAGGTGAGCCTGACGTGCCGGACTGCCGGCCATCGCCGATGCAGGGGAGGGATGTGATGCCCCTTTTGATGAGCGCTGCTGGCGGCTGCATATTCACAACCTCGGCCGATCCGGGATAGCCGATAGGGCCCGCGCCGCGCATAAACAACAAAGTGTTCTGGTCGATCTTCAACGAAGGATCATCGATGCGATGGTGATAGTCTTCCGGACCTTCGAAGACGACAGCGCGTCCCTCAAATGCGTTCTTGTCTTTAGGGTTCGAGAGATAGCGCTCGCGGAATTCGTCAGAGATCACACTGACTTTCATGATCGCTGAATCAAACAGGTTTCCTTTGAGGACCTTGAAGCCGGCCTGTTTTCTCATCGGCGCATTGTAAGGCTTGATGACGTCGGAATCGCTGCTGCCCGCGCCGCGGACATTTTGGCCCATCGTCTTGCCGTTGACCGTCAACGCGTCGGCATGGATGCGTTTGGCTTTCAAGAGTTCATTCATGACAGCGGGAAGTCCGCCTGCGCGATAATATTCCTCACCGAGGTATTTTCCGGCAGGCTGCATGTTGACCAGCAGTGGTACGTCGTAGCCGATCTTCTCCCAATCTTCGATTGAAAGCTTCACGCCAATATGGCGCGCAATTGCGTTGATATGGATCGGCGCGTTGGTCGAACCGCCGATGGCGGAGTTCGCGACAATGGCATTCTCAAACGCTTTACGTGTAAGAATGTCGGACGGCTTCAGATCTTTTTCGACAATTTCCACCGCGCGCACGCCGGTTTCAAAGGCGATCTGTCCGCGCTCGCGATAAGGCGCGGGGATTGCGGCGCACCCGGGCAACGACATGCCTAGGGCTTCGGCCAGCGCATTCATGGTCGAGGCGGTCCCCATTGTGTTGCAGTGGCCGATCGAGGGGGCTGCGGCCGCCGCGATTTCCAGAAATTCGCGGTTGTCGATACGGTCTGCGGCCAGCTCCTCGCGCGCCCACCACACGACCGTGCCGGAGCCGGCGCGTTCCCCCTTCCACCAGCCGTTCAGCATCGGTCCTCCGGACAGCACAATCGCCGGAATATTCACCGTTGCCGCAGCCATCAGACAGGCTGGTGTTGTCTTGTCGCAACCGGTCATCAACACCACGCCATCGAGCGGGTAGCCATAGAGAACTTCCACAAGCGAAAGATAAGCAAGATTGCGATCGAGTGCGGCGGTGGGTCGCTTTCCTGTCTCCTGGATTGGATGGCAGGGAAACTCGAATGCAATTCCGCCAGCGGAGAAAATGCCGTCGCGGACGCGTTTGGCAAGCTCAAGATGATGGCGGTTGCAGGGAGAGAGGTCCGAGCCGGTCTGCGCAATGCCGATGATCGGTTTGCCGGAACGCAGCTCCGCCGACGTAAGCCCGAAATTCAGGTAGCGCTCAAGATAAAGCGCGGTCATTCCGGGATTTTCTGGATTGTCGAACCAAAGCTGTGATCGCAGTCGACCAGAAGATTTACGCGTAGTTTTCGCCATGACTTGCCCAGCTGTGCACTTCAGATGCGTATAGATGATCGTAATGTAACGCAGACCGCAAGGACGCAAACGCGCCACAGGTCAGAGTGCTGCAGTCAGAGCCGCCTTTAAAGAAGGATTTCTCAGCGTCCGTCGGGTGTACGCACGCCGGCCCAGGTATCGCGCACCTGCTGGTAGTGCACGTTGGCGTCATAGACCGGCACCCGCAGTCCCAGCACCTGCGGCGACAGTCCCCCCACCGACGCCAGGAGCGTGAACGAGGCAACCACCCGGTCGCGCTGCGCGCTCACCAGCGCCACCCGCGCGTTCACCAGTTCCTGCTGCGCGTTCAACACATCGAGCGTGGTGCGCTGGCCAACGCGCGCTTCCTCGCGCACGCCGTTGAGCGCGATCTCGGAGGCCTGCACCTGCGCCTGCGTCGCATCGATATTGGCCTTCGCAGCATCGAGCTGGCCCCACGACTGCACGACGTTCTGCCGCACCTGGTCGCGCGCCGTATCAAGATCAAGCCGCCGCTGCCCCAGCGTCTCCTTCGCCTGCCGCACCAGCGAATATTCCGCCCCACCCTGATAGATCGGCACCGTCAGTTGCCCGATCACCGAGGCGTTGAACGTGCGCAGACCCAATAGGCTGCTCTCGTAGCTCTGCTGCACGTTGCCCTGCAACGCCAGCGTCGGATAAAGCGCCCCTTCGGCAACCTTCACCTGCAGCAGCGCCGCATCGACATTGTATTGCGCATTCGTCACCGCCGGATGCGTCGCCGTGCCGACCCCGACCGCGGAGGCGAGCGTATGCGGTGAAAAGCGGTCAACCGGTGAGCCAGGCGCAAGCTTGCCCGGCTCGACCCCGATCACCTGCCGGTAGGTCGCAACCGAGGCCTTGTAAATCGCCTCCGCGCTCAGCACCTGCGAGCGCCCCGCCGCAAGCCGCGATTCCGATTGCGCAACGTCGGTGCGTGTCACCTCGCCGACGTTGAAGCGATCGCGCGTCTGCCGCAATTGCTCCTGCAAGACCTCGACGTTGCGCCGCTGCAGATCGAGGATCGCCGCATCGCGCAGAAGATTCATGTAGGCCGTCGCCGCCGAGAGCAGCACCGACTGCTCGCTCACCCGCAACTGTTCGCGCGCCGCCTGCACCTGGCTTTCCGCCTGCCGCGTGCGGTTCGAAGTCTGAAAGCCGTTGTAAAGCGTCTGCGTCGCCGTCAGCCCGATATTGCTCGGCGTCATGTTGCCCGACAGCTGCGTGTAGGTATTCCCGTTCCCCAGCGTCTGCGACCGGGTCGTAGAATCAAGGTACTGCGCGCCGACCGAACCGTTGAAGCTCACGCGCGGCCGGTAGCCCGACAGCGCCTGCGGCACGCCTTCATCGGTCGCGCGTGCGGACGCACGCTGCGAATTGAGCACCGGATTGTTCTGATAGGCGAGCACCAACGCCCCATTGAGCGTGTCGGCAAGGGCAGGTGGCATCCATAGCGATACCGCCACGCCCGCGATCGCTCCCAGAGCGGGCCGCCTAAGTCCCGTAACGCCTGACATCCCCAAACGTACCCCGCCAGCGCCAGAACAATAACGAGAATGCCGATGAAATGCCATCGTTCCCGGGATCAAGGGAACGAAAATACGGCAAACTTCCCTAATACAGCTTCAATGAAGTCGCGGCATTCGCTGCGCGCGGCCGGAGCGCGTTACCACTGCTATTTGGAGTCCAGGACAACGACACCATTCCAGTCGGGAGGCGGAGGATTTTGCAGAAACACACGGATACGTTCTGCGTATAGATCGAGAAGATACCCGAGGCCGAACCCATCGTCGATTTCGCGACAACGGGCAATGGATTCGGCGGCGCCGGCAAAATCCTGTCGGCGGAAACGCGATGAGCATCTCCGCAACGGTATGATGTAACCGGCCGAAGCGTTCGCTGCCCGCGACATCAGCGCGACCGAGAACCGTGTAGACGGATTCAGGTTCGGTTTTGCCCTTCACGGTGATGCAATCAAGTTCGAGGACGGCAAATTTGTCGCGAAGTCCCGAAGCTGTCTTCGAACCGAGGATGATCGGAACGCCGTAATTCTTTGACTGGCCTTCCAGCCGGGATGCGAGATTGACCGGGTCTCCGAGCACCGAATAGTTGAAGCGCAGATCGGATCCCATGTTTCCGACCACGCACCTGCCCGTATTGATGCCGACCCCGACTTTGATCGGAATGAAACGCTGCCCATTTTCGTTGGCTTGCTGTTCGCGCTGCCGGTTGAGCGTGTCCACGCGATGGAGCATTTCAAGCGCGGCTTCGCACGCATTGTATTCGTGAAGTTCATCGTGCAGTGGCGCGTTCCAGAACGCCATAACGGCGTCGCCCATGTATTTATCGATCGTACCTTTGTGGTCGATGATTGCGTTGGTCAGCGGCGTCAGGAAGCTGTTCATCAACGAGGTGAGACCCTGCGGGTCATCCTTGTAGAGCTCTGATATCGTGGTGAAGCCACGCACGTCGCTGAAAAGGATGCTCATCTCCCGCTCTTCGCCGCCGAGCACAAGTTTCTCCGGCGACTGCGCGAGCTGCTCGACCAATGCGGGTGACAGGTACTGCCCGAATGCAGAGCGGATCCGGCGGCGCTGCGCTTGCTCGCTGATATAGTTGCTGAAGACGAGCGTGAGATAGACAAGCGCGCTGGACAGCAGCGGATACGTGGCGTCGAACAAAAGCCCGGCCTGCTGGTAGAAGTACCAAGATGCCCCGAGGGTCACTGCAATGATCGCGGCGCCGAACGCGAGGAGCAAAGCCGGACTCAGGATCGGCGCCAGCCAGATGATAGCCACACCGAGCAAGAGCGCCGCGCACAGTTCGACGCCGATCGCATAGTTGGGCGATGACAGCACCGACTGAGTGAGCACGCTTTCAAGGACCTGGGCGTGGACTTCAACGCCCGGCATGACCGGGTCGATCGGAGTTGTTTTTGAGTCGAGCAGGCCGACCGCAGACGTGCCGATCAGCACAAGTCGGCGGGCAATACGATCGGCCGGCACCTTGCCTTCAAGCACATCGCCGGCGGATACGTAACGCGCCTTGTCGTGGGGTGAGAAATGAATCCAGAGCTGACCGTTGCGGTCAGTCGGGATCACAAAGCCCGGCACTGCGGCGCTCTGAACTCCCGCATGATCGGATCGGATCAGGACGGTGTTGCTCCCGCTGGCCACCCGCAGCATTTCGAGACTGAGCGATGGCATGACCGTGCCCTGCGCCTGCATCACGATCGGCACGCGCCTGACGATGCCGTCTCGTTCCGCACGAATTGTGAACAGGCCGCGGCCGCTGGCGGCCTGTTCAAATTGCGGCACGTTACGCAGCAATCCGGGGAAATTCAGAAGAAACGGTCGCGGATCGCCGCCCATTGTCGCCAGACCGATCGGCGGTTTCGCGCCCTCAGGCTGCGCCACTGCGAATGGAAGACCGGACTCGCCGAGGACGACCCGTGAGTTTTTTAACGCATCGGCAAGTACCGCATCATTGCTCGGCAATGCCCGCAACTTCGTGCGTGTCGCGTCGTCGAGATCGCGAAACTCGTCAGCCGCAACGCTGGGCGACATTCGGTCCGGTTCGGCAAACACGACGTCGAACGCGATTACGAGCGCGCCCATCTGAGTCAGGCGCGAAATGAGGTCGGCGATACGGGTGCGCGGCCAGGGCCATTGACCGACGCTCTTGAGACTTTGTTCGTCGATGTCGATGATGACAACCGGCCGTTCGGTGGCTTCGCGCGGCTGCAGGACCTGGAAAAGGTCAAAGACGCGGACCCGCAATTCCTGAATCGGCAGTGGATCGAGGATACGCAACGCAGCCAACGCAAGAAGCAGCAGGAGGGCGAGGGCGCGTGCCAATCCAAATCGGCGTCCCCAGCGCGAAAGCCATTTCATCGGAGATCGCCTGTCTGCGCACGGAGCGCCGCGTCCGTCATTTTTCCCGGAACGCCCGCGTGAATTGATCTTGTAATGGTTTTATCAGATACGACATCACCGTGCGCTCGCCGGTCTGAACGAAAGCCTCAACCGGCATGCCGGGGATCAGCTTGACGTCACCGAGCTTCGCGATTTCCGATTTCGGCATGGCAATTCGAGTCGTGTAGAAATTCTGGCCCGAGCGCTGGTCTGTCGTGGTGTCGGCGGAAACACGCGTGACCGTACCGTTTATTTCCGGTGTCGTGCGCAGATTGAAAGCAGAAAAGCGCAGGACCGCCGACTGCCCGACCTGCACCTTATCGATGTCGTGCGGGTTGACCTTGGCTTCGACCATCAGATTGTCGGTTTCCGGAACGATCAACATGATTGCATCGCCAGCCGGGATCACCCCGCCAACGGTATGCACTTTGGATTCCAGCACAACCCCGTCTTGCGGAGCACGGAGATCGATGCGTTTGAGTTGGTCTTCGGCCGCAACCTTGCGCTCCACGAACTCGCCGAACTTGGCATCAACCTCGCGCATTATCTTTGGCCACTTCGCTGCTCAGGTCCTGATCGATTTGAAGCACCTGGAGTTCAGTCTCCGAGATCTTGCCCTTGGCCTGGGCGACGGCGGCGACGAGTTGTCCACGCTCACCTTCGAGCCGAGCCCCGTCACGTTCCAGTGCGGTCAGGCGGGTGATTTGCACAAGGTTGTTTTTCCAGAGCTCACGCACGCCCTCAAGCTCTTTCCCGATCAAAGTGATCTCGCGTGCTTTTGCATCCTGTTGCGCGGTGAGGCCGCGGATTTCGTCCTGCAGCTGCGTAATGCGCTGTCTTAGCTGGGCTTTCTGGCCAAGCCGCGACGAGCGACGAAGTTCGAACAGCTTGCGCTCGTTCGCCACCGCCACGCTAACCGACGGCTCATTGGCACGGGCAAGCAGTTGCGGCGGGAATTCGACCGCTTCCGCGCCATCGCGCTCGGCTTCCAGGCGGGCTTTGCGTGCAGCGAGTTCATCGAGGCCTTTGGTGACGATCGCCAAGTTGGCGCGCGTAATCGTGTCGTCGAGTTGCACCAGAATATCGCCGGCCTTCACGCGATCGCCGTCCTGGACGTTGAGCTTGCCGACGACCCCGCCGGTCGGGTGCTGAACCTTCTTCACATTGGAATCGACGACGACGGAGCCCTGCGCGATGAGGGCGCCGGCGATTTGCGTGGTCGCGGCCCATCCGCCGACGCCAAATGCAAGCAGAAGCACGATCAGGGCGCCGGTGAGAAGATGGCGCTGGATGGAGTCGCGCGCGCTGCCCGGCGGGGCGGGCGGCATCATCACTCTGACCCGTCTTTCGAGGCGCTCCACCAGTGAAGAAACGCGTTGTCCGATCGTCATGCTCCCGCACTCCCGCTTTCAGGCACAACCTTAAGCGGCCGCGGCACGGCAAGCGGTCGCTGCAGCACCTTGGAGAGTACCTCATCTTTCGGACCGACGGCCTGTGGCCTACCCAGGTTCATCATCAGAAGCCGGTCCACTCCGGCGATGGCACTCGGCCTGTGGGCGACGACAACGACGATACCGTTGCGCTCGCGCACGCTGAGGATGGCGCGCGTCAGCGCTTCTTCGCCTTCGGAATCGAGATTCGAATTGGGTTCATCGAGCACCACCAGGAACGGGTCGCGATAGAACGCACGTGCGAGCGCAACGCGCTGGGCCTGACCCGCGGACAAAGCCGAACCTTGCTCGCCGATAGGCGTGTCATATCCGGCCGGCAGCCGTACAATCAGGTCATGCACACCAACCGTCTTGGCTGCTGCAATCACGGCCGCAGTGTCTGGCTCGGACTCGAACCGCGCAATGTTCTCTGCCACCGTGCCGGCCATCAACTCGACGTCTTGCGGCAGATAGCCGATGTGACGGCCGAGCGCATCCGGCGACCATTGGTCGAGCGCTGCGCCATCCAACCGCACGTTGCCACGTACAGGCTGCCAGACACCGACGAGCAGTCGCACGAGGGACGACTTGCCAGATCCGCTGGGCCCAATGACTCCGAGCCCTTGCCCGGCTTCGAGGTCGAAAGTGACGTCCTGAACGACAATCTTGGCAACGCCGGGCGGCGCGCCACTGACGCTTTCGACGGTGAGCCGCCGGGCCGGCGCCTGCAACTCCATTGGCGCCGATTGCGCCGGAGAAGCCGTCAGCAATCTGTTCAGCCGATGCCAGGCCTGGCGCGCAGCGACGAAGCCTTTCCAATTCGCGATGGCAAGATCGACCGGAGCAAGCGCGCGCGCACTGAGAATCGACCCGGCAATGATAATTCCCGCGCTGGCTTCCTGGTTGATCACAAGATACGCGCCGACCGCCAGCACGCCGGACTGCAACATCATGCGCAACACTTTTGATGTTGCGCCGAGTCCGCCGCCGAGGTCGCTCGCTTCCTGCTGACTGTGCATGTATTGTCGGTTGGCCTCGTTCCAACGCGCGGCGATCCGTCCGGCCATGCCCATGGCGACCAGCGCTTCGGCGTTGCGTCGACTGGCCTCTGCGAGTCCGCTGCGAACGACGGCTGCTTCCGTCGCAGCCTTGGTGGGCGCTCGCATGAGAATTTCGGTGAGCAAGGTCAGCGCAATGAGGATAATCGCTCCCGCCAATGCCGTCAGTCCGATCAGCGGGTGGAAGGCGAAGCAGATTGCGAGATAAAGCGGAATCCACGGCAAGTCGAACAATGCGACAGGTCCGAGGCCGGAGAGATAAGAGCGAACGGCGTCGAGGTCGCGCAACGGCTGCGTCCCGTCGCTGCGGCCCCCGACCCGAAGCGGCAGCCGCATCAAGGTGTCGTAGACGCGTCCGCTGAGCGCTTCATCGAGCGAGCCACCGACGCGCACCAGAATCCGTCCGCGGATGGCATCGAGAACGCCGAGAGCCGTGAATAAGGTTGCAGCCAGGACCAGCAGGCCGACCAGTGTGGGCATGCTGCGGCTGGGCAGAACGCGGTCATAAATTTCCAGCATGAACATTGCGCCGGTGAGCATGAGAATATTGCTCATCCCGCTGATAAGCGCGGTGCCATAGAAAGCGCCGCGGCATGCCGCGAGCGCTTGCGCAAGTTCCGAGCGAACGGGGACTTGTTTTCGGTCCGATTGGCTACGCTGCATCGACTGGTACCTGACGAGGCTCAACGGCCGTAAATAGGCATAACAGGCCCATATTCATAGCCGAATCCAAGCGCCCTTGGACGAATTATGCCACGAATACCGCTATTTGTCGCTTGCGCCACGGGGCCACAGTTAATACCCCGGACGGTCCCGATGCCTTGCGGAAAACCGCAGCCATGGCGGAACTACGGACTAGGCGTGGTGAAGGATATCCGACCCGGTGAGGTTGATGTTCGTGCCGGTCAGATGGATTTCCATATCGACGTGGTTTGCCGTCGCGGACGTGTTGACGTAAACGACCGTTTGATTGTGCGCGTTGTCCACGAACCAACTGATGCTGTTGGCGTCGACAGTATTGGCCGCATCGACCTGCCCCTGGATATTGGCCAACCCCAAAATTTCCGACAGATCGATGTGATCCGAGTTGTGCGTGAAATCGGTGATCGTTTTGGATTGCCCGTCGCCCGGCGGCGAATCCGTGACGGTCTTGAATACGAAAGTGTCGTTGCCGCGCGCCGCCGGTCAGCACGCCGCCGGCCGTGGCGAGGATCGTGTCATCGCCGGCGGTGAAGCCGTTGCTTGGAGCGGACTCGGCATTAGCCGCCGGACGGAGTCCCGAGCGCAGTGTCGAGAGCGACCTCGACAAATGAGCCTGTCGTGCCGTCGGCGTAGGAGAACGATCCCTGCGCCTGCAGCTGCTGGCCGTCAATGGTTCCATTGGCCGGGGTGCCGTCAAGATTGATCGCGGTGATGTCCTTGTCAGTAAGGCTTGACAGTTCTCCGGCGTCGGCGACGCCGTTGTGATTGCTGTCTTGCCACACCTCCAGCTTTGCGAAGGCAGCATCGGCGCTGTTGATTACACCGTCACCGTTGCTGTCGAGGCTCGCGAGCGCAGCGAGGCCGCTGGCAAAGTTTCCACCGGCGAAGTTCGGCGTGAAAAGCTCGTTGCCGTTGTCGATCGTTCCGTTGCCATTCACATCGTAGGCCAGGATGCCATCGTTGCCTGCGGTCCAGGCGACGTGGTCGGCGACACCGTCGCCGTTGATGTCGAACGAGACGCCGTTGTGCAGCGAGGTGAACGAAATTCCCGGCGTGCCGAGGTCGAGCACGATCGGATCGATATGTCCGCCGCTGATTAACGTAGACAGGTTCGATACCGTTGTCCCTGAAAGGTCGATCAGAATATCGTTAGCGCTGTTCGGACTATTGGCGACCTGCTCATATATAAATGTGTGATTGACCGAGTTAATCGTTGCGGTGAACGCAACAGTCGCGCCGGCGTTGCCAATGTCATTATGCTGCAGGTAGTCGACAACGGCGGCAACATTCGCAGCAGACGTCAGACTCAGCGGAGTGGAAAACGTATTCGCATCGTCGAACGTAATAATGCCGTTAGATATGGCATGCGATTTTACCGTTTGGCCACCGACTGTTAAAATGGAATCGGTGCCGTTGGTGCCTGATGAATTCGCCACAGCGACAGGTGTACCCGGCAAACTCAGTTTGTCAGCCGTTGTAGAAAAGTCGGTAATCACGTCAAATCCAGCAATCGTGCCGGAATTTCCCGAACCGCCCACGTTGGCGGGTTAGTCGCCGCTGGCGAAGAGGTACGTGTTGGTGCCGCCTCCACCACTCATTATATCGGCTCCTGGCCCACCGTTGAGCGTGTTGGTGCCGCCATTAGCTATCAGGATATCGTTGCCCTCATTGCCGTTGATGGTGTCATTGCCCGTGCCGCCAACCAGTATCTCATTGAGGAAAGTGCCGTCGATCGCACCGGACGTATCACGGGCGATCGTCACTTTAGCTGTGTCGGACGTGCTTCCCGCCGTGTCGGTGTACACGAACGAGCCGCCGGCCGGGTTGTTGTCCGTGTATGTAACAATGCCGTTTGCGTGAGACACAGAGTCGCCGTTCGCGGGCTGTGACACGCCTGAGATGAACTGGCTTGCACTATTTGGGCCAGTGTCGTTGTTCAAAAGCACCCAATCAGGAAGCTGAACCGATGTCTGGTTTGTGACAACATAATCGTCACGAACAACGGGCGGCGTGGTTGCGGGGCTGATCGTAACCGTCAGGCTGCTTCCGGCGGTGTCGCCGTCGCCGTCCATGACGGTGTAGTTAAAGACTTCAGTAGTCGATGGGCTGGCTGGCGGCGTGTAAGTGTAATGGCCAACGTCCGCTCCCTGCATGTCCAGCGCGATAGTGCCGCCTGCATTCGTGCTGACCGTCAGCACCCCCGTGTTCGTATCGAACGAGAAGGTGTGCGCAGGATCAGGTCCTCCCGTGACAGAAATACCGGTGCCATTGAGTGTGTAGGTAGTGTTGTCAACCTGCAGTGACTTGAATTGGCCTCCGTCGGCCCCGAACTTTGCGACCACCCCGCCGCTGATCAGATCGCCACTCACTGGTGATGCATTTACTGTCGCTACCGACGTTCCGATGAGTTGGCTAAGATCCGTAACAACCTGGCCGTTTGTATTGGTACCGGCTCCCCTGCCGTCGTAAGCAATCGGGTTTAAAGATGATTGGGTGGCGGCCGAACCCATGCCAAGCGCGAAAGAATCAATGTTGTTGTTGTTGACGAATGTGGTCCAAATTGTTTCTTCAGCCGGCTGAATGCCAATGTCGGAACTGCTGGAGGAAGAGTTGTTGGTCAATGCGGACGTATTGCCATCGCCGAGGGTCGGCTCACCATCCGACAAGAAGTAAGCTACGTTCTGAACACCAGGCGTTGCGAGTTTGCCGCTTCCGTTGTAGGCCGTCATGTCCATTGCGAGAGCTGCGTCGTAGTTCGTGCTGCCGCTCGTAGATAGGCCCAAAATAGAATTTATTAGCGCCGTCTTTGCCGCGGCGTTGTCCAAATCCACCCATCCACCAGAGGCGTTAGCCGCAGTGTCGCTAAATGTAACAAGCTCGACTTTTACGTGCCCAAGCGCGTCATACTGCTCGATCAGTTCCAAGATCGCTTGTTTGGCGAGCTCAAGTTTGGTCAGACCGCCAGTGCCAGATGCCTGATCCATGCTGCCCGAGAGATCGAGGGTGATTAGCAGGTTGGTGTCAGGGTACACAGATGTCCCAGAGCTATTTGCGGGGGTGGCTGTTGGCGTATCGTCTTTTGCAGTCAAGTTGACAGCGCCAGTGGTCGAGTCGCCATCTCTGTCGGTAGCTACAACACCTACATTGCCCAACGAATTAATCTGCGCACCGAGACCAGTTGGGTTCTTCAGATTGTCGCTAAGCGTCATTGTGACAGTGGCGAAGCCCACTGCCCCCGCTGCGATTGTCGCCGCGCTCAGATCAAGGGTCACCGCGGTTTGGGTGTGCCCTGCATCTAGATAACCTTTGATCTGCGTATCAGAGAGACGAAGCCAGAAAATGTCATCCGTCCCGTCTAAATTTAGGTCCTTTACCAGACCTGTGAGGTCACTCGAGAACCCAAACGACGTCAGACTATCTGAGCCTGCTGTGAACGAAAGCGCCGAGCTGTCAATCTCCGCAGTGCTGGAAGGGTTAGAGCCGGTCGCTCCAGCAGTCGACAGCGCGGCCTCATCCACATTCAGCGTAATTGCATTTCCATGTGTGGGTCCGGCCCCATCGAAGACAGTAATTGTCAAAGTGGATGTCACCGGTGCCGAGCCATCTGTCACCGTGTAGGTGAAAACGTCCTGCACGCCTGCGGCGTTATCGATATCGTCTTTGGGAGTATAGCTGTAGGAGCCATTCGCCCCGATGGTCAGCGTGCCATAGAGGCCATGGATGACCGTGCCGTTCGCCGAGGTGGTCCCGGCCGTGACCGCCAGGTTCTCGTTCGCGTCCTGGATGTTGGTGACGGTCAGCGTCGTCCCATTGTCGACATCGGTATCGGCGTTATCGGAGAATGAACCGGATGGCGCTCCGTTATGCGCCAGTGTCTGCAGCACATTGCCGATCGCCCCGGACGTGTCTTCTTTCGCCCAGTTGGTGTCGGCACTGGCCACCGGCGCATCGTTGGTGCCAAACACCGTGATGGTCAGTGGCGCCGTCGTCGTCGGTGCCGTCCGTTACCGTATAGGTGAAGGCGTTGTCGACCAGCGTCTGGCCTTCAGCGAGGGCCTGCACCGTCGGGTTGCTGTTGTCCACCACATAGCTGTAGGAGCCATTCGCCCCGATGGTCAGCGTGCCATAGAGGCCATGGATGACCGTGCCGTTCGCCGAGGTGGTCCCGGCCGTAACCGCCAGGTTCTCGTTCGCGTCCTGGATGTTGGTGACGGTCAGCGTCGTCCCATTGTCGACATCGGTATCGGCGTTATCGGAGAATGAACCGGATGGCGCTCCGTTATGCGCCAGTGTCTGCAGCACATTGCCGATCGCCCCGGACGTGTCTTCTTTCGCCCAGTTGGTGTCGGCACTGGCCACCGGCGCATCGTTGGTGCCAAACACCGTGATGGTCAGTGGCGCCGTCGTCGTCGTGGTGCCGTCCGTTACCGTATAGGTGAAGGCGTTGTCGACCAGCGTCTGGCCTTCAGCGAGGGCCTGCACCGTCGGGTTGCTGTTGTCCACCACATAGCTGTAGGAGCCATTCGCCCCGATGGTCAGCGTGCCATAGAGGCCATGGATGACCGTGCCGTTCGCCGAGGTGGTCCCGGCCGTAACCGCCAGGTTCTCGTTCGCGTCCTGGATGTTGGTGACGGTCAGCGTCGTCCCATTGTCGACATCGGTATCGGCGTTATCGGAGAATGAACCGGATGGCGCTCCGTTATGCGCCAGTGTCTGCAGCACATTGCCGATCGCCCCGGACGTGTCTTCTTTCGCCCAGTTGGTGTCGGCACTGGCCACCGGCGCATCGTTGGTGCCAAACACCGTGATGGTCAGTGGCGCCGTCGTCGTCGTGGTGCCGTCCGTTACCGTATAGGTGAAGGCGTTGTCGACCAGCGTCTGGCCTTCAGCGAGGGCCTGCACCGTCGGGTTGCTGTTGTCCACCACATAGCTGTAGGAGCCATTCGCCCCGATGGTCAGCGTGCCATAGAGGCCATGGATGACCGTGCCGTTCGCCGAGGTGGTCCCGGCCGTAACCGCCAGGTTCTCGTTCGCGTCCTGGATGTTGGTGACGGTCAGCGTCGTCCCATTGTCGACATCGGTATCGGCGTTATCGGAGAATGAACCGGATGGCGCTCCGTTATGCGCCAGTGTCTGCAGCACATTGCCGATCGCCCCGGACGTGTCTTCTTTCGCCCAGTTGGTGTCGGCACTGGCCACCGGCGCATCGTTGGTGCCAAACACCGTGATGGTCAGTGGCGCCGTCGTCGTCGTGGTGCCGTCCGTTACCGTATAGGTGAAGGCGTTGTCGACCAGCGTCTGGCCTTCAGCGAGGGCCTGCACCGTCGGGTTGCTGTTGTCCACCACATAGCTGTAGGAGCCATTCGCCCCGATGGTCAGCGTGCCATAGAGGCCATGGATGACCGTGCCGTTCGCCGAGGTGGTCCCGGCCGTAACCGCCAGGTTCTCGTTCGCGTCCTGGATGTTGGTGACGGTCAGCGTCGTCCCATTGTCGACATCGGTATCGGCGTTATCGGAGAATGAACCGGATGGCGCTCCGTTATGCGCCAGTGTCTGCAGCACATTGCCGATCGCCCCGGACGTGTCTTCTTTCGCCCAGTTGGTGTCGGCACTGGCCACCGGCGCATCGTTGGTGCCAAACACCGTGATGGTCAGTGGCGCCGTCGTCGTCGTGGTGCCGTCCGTTACCGTATAGGTGAAGGCGTTGTCGACCAGCGTCTGGCCTTCAGCGAGGGCCTGCACCGTCGGGTTGCTGTTGTCCACCACATAGCTGTAGGAGCCATTCGCCCCGATGGTCAGCGTGCCATAGAGGCCATGGATGACCGTGCCGTTCGCCGAGGTGGTCCCGGCCGTAACCGCCAGGTTCTCGTTCGCGTCCTGGATGTTGGTGACGGTCAGCGTCGTCCCATTGTCGACATCGGTATCGGCGTTATCGGAGAATGAACCGGATGGCGCTCCGTTATGCGCCAGTGTCTGCAGCACATTGCCGATCGCCCCGGACGTGTCTTCTTTCGCCCAGTTGGTGTCGGCACTGGCCACCGGCGCATCGTTGGTGCCAAACACCGTGATGGTCAGTGGCGCCGTCGTCGTCGTGGTGCCGTCCGTTACCGTATAGGTGAAGGCGTTGTCGACCAGCGTCTGGCCTTCAGCGAGGGCCTGCACCGTCGGGTTGCTGTTGTCCACCACATAGCTGTAGGAGCCATTCGCCCCGATGGTCAGCGTGCCATAGAGGCCATGGATGACCGTGCCGTTCGCCGAGGTGGTCCCGGCCGTAACCGCCAGGTTCTCGTTCGCGTCCTGGATGTTGGTGACGGTCAGCGTCGTCCCATTGTCGACATCGGTATCGGCGTTATCGGAGAATGAACCGGATGGCGCTCCGTTATGCGCCAGTGTCTGCAGCACATTGCCGATCGCCCCGGACGTGACTTCTTTCGCCCAGTTGGTGTCGGCATTGGCCAACGGTGCGTCGTTGGTGCCAAACACCGTGATGGTCAGTGGCGCCGTCGTCGTCGTGGTGCCGTCCGTTACCGTATAGGTGAAGGCGTTGTCGACCAGCGTCTGGCCTTCAGCGAGGGCCTGCACCGTCGGGTTGCTGTTGTCCACCACATAGCTGTAGGAGCCATTCGCCCCGATGGTCAGCGTGCCATAGAGGCCATGGATGACCGTGCCGTTCGCCGAGGTGGTCCCGGCCGTAACCGCCAGGTTCTCGTTCGCGTCCTGGATGTTGGTGACGGTCAGCGTCGTCCCATTGTCGACATCGGTATCGGCGTTATCGGAGAATGAACCGGATGGCGCTCCGTTATGCGCCAGTGTCTGCAGCACATTGCCGATCGCCCCGGACGTGTCTTCTTTCGCCCAGTTGGTGTCGGCACTGGCCACCGGCGCATCGTTGGTGCCAAACACCGTGATGGTCAGTGGCGCCGTCGTCGTCGTGGTGCCGTCCGTTACCGTATAGGTGAAGGCGTTGTCGACCAGCGTCTGGCCTTCAGCGAGGGCCTGCACCGTCGGGTTGCTGTTGTCCACCACATAGCTGTAGGAGCCATTCGCCCCGATGGTCAGCGTGCCATAGAGGCCATGGATGACCGTGCCGTTCGCCGAGGTGGTCCCGGCCGTAACCGCCAGGTTCTCGTTCGCGTCCTGGATGTTGGTGACGGTCAGCGTCGTCCCATTGTCGACATCGGTATCGGCGTTATCGGAGAATGAACCGGATGGCGCTCCGTTATGCGCCAGTGTCTGCAGCACATTGCCGATCGCCCCGGACGTGTCTTCTTTCGCCCAGTTGGTGTCGGCACTGGCCACCGGCGCATCGTTGGTGCCAAACACCGTGATGGTCAGTGGCGCCGTCGTCGTCGTGGTGCCGTCCGTTACCGTATAGGTGAAGGCGTTGTCGACCAGCGTCTGGCCTTCAGCGAGGGCCTGCACCGTCGGGTTGCTGTTGTCCACCACATAGCTGTAGGAGCCATTCGCCCCGATGGTCAGCGTGCCATAGAGGCCATGGATGACCGTGCCGTTCGCCGAGGTGGTCCCGGCCGTAACCGCCAGGTTCTCGTTCGCGTCCTGGATGTTGGTGACGGTCAGCGTCGTCCCATTGTCGACATCGGTATCGGCGTTATCGGAGAATGAACCGGATGGCGATCCGTTATGCGCCAGTGTCTGCAGCACATTGCCGATCGCCCCGGACGTGACTTCTTTCGCCCAGTTGGTGTCGGCATTGGCCAACGGTGCGTCGTTGACGCCCGTGACAGTAATCGTCAGCGTCGTCTGCGCCGTCGTCGTGCCATCCGTCACCGTGTAGGTGAAAGGATTATCTTGTATCGACTGACCTTGCCCAAGCGCCTTTACTGTCGGGTTGTCTGCATTCACCTCATAATTGTAAGAGCCGTCCGCCCCGATTCTTAAGGTGCCATAGAGGCCATGGATGACCGTAAAGTTCGTCGTTGAGGTGCTCCCCGCCGCAACCGGCTGGTTCTCGTCGGCGTCCTGAACATTGATGACCGTCAGCGACCCAACCCCCGTCGTCCCCGGGCCGGTCACAGCATCGTTGGTCAGCACGTTTCCAGCTGCGCTGGAGTCCGGGTTCGCGATTATGGAGTTCGAGTCCGGAACTGCCTCAGGCGGAGTTGGCGGCTTGATTACCGGCAGGACTTCGGGCGCGTTTGACTGCTGACCCGGTGAACCCAAAGGACCACCACCCAACGCGCCGCCTCCTGGCGGAGGTGGAATTACATTGTTCTCCTGAATGACGGGCTGGAATTCGGGCGGCAGCCCACTCGATCCGCCGTTTCCGAAGCCTGCTGGTCCTGATTGCCCTAACGAGTAAAGATGGATCGCGTCGGTTGCCGCCTTGTCGTTTCGCAACATGTCCGTGAGGCTATTCTGGACATAGCTGACGACGGTCGAGTTCGTCAGACTGCGAATGACGATGGATTGGCTGGCATCACCCAGCATGATGTGCTGTTCGGGCTGGTTGCCCGTCGCGGGAATTATCAGTTCGACTGTACCGACCGGCGCGTCTTTGAATTCCTGAGTGTCCTGATAATTAATTTGGCCGTCATCGAGGTAGGAATAACCTGAACTCAAACGCCTGGACTTCCTCGATCGCGGCGAAGAACAACGAGACCAGCGACAGCATGCCGATCCCGCCGGCGCCGCTACGGCCGCGAATTTTTCCGAACGGCGTTTCGATACCGAGGCGGCCCGCCTTGGCCATTTGGCCTGCGATGAACGCGAATGTGCCGTTGCTGATATCGAAGAGCGCGTTCGGCGAAGCGCCGTCGGCGATAAACTCCTTCACCGCCATACGTGCGCGATCTGACAAATTGAATACGCTACCATCTAGAAAACGGATGCCGACCCGGCCACCGGCCGACGTCTCGATCACGTCGTCCTGACGAATGCGGTCGCCGGCCTTGATCTCAGCCGGAAGCTCGCCCGGTCGCGCAAGCGTGCACGAGCCCACTACGCTTTCAATTCGGCCAATAAAAAGGTCTGCGGCTGGCTCACAAGCAAAGCCACTCGCCCCACCCTCCGGCGTGACGTCCAAATTTCGGGACACTGGCCCCTCTGCACAGGCGCTGGTTCGGCAATTTTTTGCTTTGGCTTGATGCCAGCGCTTAAATGGTCTTGGCCGTAAACTTATCGCTCTGATTACAATTTAAATCAACGGTGAGACAGTATATAGGTTGAAATTAATGGTTTATCTTGAGGCTTTTACGCTGCTTTTTATGCCACATTTAGTCACAAACCAAACGCCAGAGTTGAGCCAGGCGGCGAGACCACCGGAACGATACAGGTAAAGTATACTGCCCGAATTGCCTGCCGGCTTATTGCTGGCCCCCCCTAATACTGCTACTTGTACCTAGGGACACCCGCCCAGAGGGTACGACGATGCGCGCGCATACAATGGCCGTCCTCGTAACGGGTGCCTTTTTGTCCGTTGGTGGATTTTCCACCGCGACACAGGCACAGAATGTTCAGGCTCAGCCAGCGGTCCAGGACGCCTCGGTAAAGCCTATCGGCAAGGTGATTACCGCGGCAGGTTTGGTGACGATCGAGCACGTGAGCGCGGTGATCGTGCAAGCCGCGCTCGGCAATCAGCCTGGCCAGGCGAAGATCGGTGATCCGATTTATCTCGGCGACGTTCTTTCAACCGGCTCGGATGGCCGCGTTGGCATTACGTTTGCCGATGGCACGGCTTTCGACCTGTCGAGCAATGCTCGCATGACGATGACCGAGTTCATTTACGATCCGAACAGCAAGTCGAACTCGAGTCTGCTCAGCCTGACCAAGGGAACGTTCACTTTCGTCGCCGGCAAGATTGCCAAGTCCGGCGACATGAAGGTTGACACGCCCGTCGCCACCATGGGCATCAGAGGCACGACGCCACGCGTCGAGATATCGGACGACGGTTCGGTGAAGTTCTCTACCCTCATCGAAGAGGGTAAGGACAAAGTAACGCAAAAGCAGACCAGGTCAGCGGCACCGCAAGCCCCGACCGTGATGGACCGAAAGCCCAATCTCGACATTTGTCGAGGCTGCTGACGCCCTAAGCTGTATTTGGTGTAGTCGATGCCGACACAGCCGACCTCGCCAAAGCATCACCGTCATTTACGGTGCGCGGTTATCAGGATGGCGCTTTCCTTCGGGCGAAGCATGAGCCTGAAGGGAAGCGCCGTTTTCGTTTTGATGCTGACCCTGCCGATCGCGACTGCGTTGGCTGCAGCAGAGACAGGAAAATTCTCCAGCAAGCTCAAGAATATTCAGCTTTGCAACGGCGCCGATCGCAGCACGCCCGAACCGCAGATCAAGGGCTGCACAGCGCTAATCGAGTCTGGAAAAGAGACGACGCTGGTTCTGGCGGTCGCCTATACCAATCGTGGAAATGCCTACGCCGCAAAAGGAGACTACGATCTCGCCATCAGTGACTATGATTTGGCGATCAAGTTAAATCCGGCTTTCGCAAAACCATTCAACAATCGTGGAGTCGCTCTCCAGAAAAAGGGAGAGTACGACCGCGCGATCAAGGATTTCGACGAAGCGATTAAGCTCCAGCCTGATTACGCCAGTGCTTTCGCAAATCGCGCCGAGGCCAATCAGAAGCGTCACGACTATCAACGAGCGGCACGGGACTATGACGAGGCCATTCGTCTTGCGCCAAATCTGGAAGCGGTTTGGAATGGACGTTGCTGGGCTCGCGCAATCCTCGGCGAGCTGCAGCCGGCACTTGCGGATTGCAACAAGGCGCTTTCAGTGCAGCCAAATGATGCCGCAACATTGGACTCTCGCGGATTGATCTACCTGAAGATGGGCCGTTTCGATTCCGCCATTGAAGACTACAGCTCTGCGCTGCGCATCGAACCCAAAATGGCAACCGCACTTTACGGTCGCGGGCTTGCTCGAATAAAGAAAGGCGATGCTTCGGGCGGCAATGCCGATGTTACAGCCGCAAAAAACCTTGAAACGAAAATCGCCGAAGATTTTTCAGGCTACGGCGTTCGCTGATCGATCTTCCCAATAATCCTGTGTCGTGCTGCGCCCGGTTAACCTTCGGGTAACCGTCTCGGCGCGTCATTGCCCATTTAAATCGCGTCGACAGTACGAAATACGCGGTCAAATTCGCTTTTCAGGATCGATTTACCGCAACGCTTAATAAGGTTCGGCAGAAATCGGTTCGTAAACTCGACAGCAAAAGCTTGAGCGCAAAACTGCCCGTAAATCTCCAGGAATGGGATCGGGCCAACCCGACCGACATTCCGGAAAACAGGGGCGCTCGATCATGTCTGCTATTGCCCGCAGAGGGCGTACTCTACTTTTGGTCGCCGTTTGCTGCAGCGTCGCCTTGGCGGATATGCATGTAGGCCGGTCTGCTTCGGCGCCTGAGACAAACGCAAGCTCAGTTGCTTCTGTCACGCCAGACAATAAGTCGGGCGATTTTTCCGTGCCGCAGTTGGGCGGATTCGATACGGACCTGCGTGCGCAAAACAGCGACGCGCTCGGCAAGCGATACAGTTCAACGACGATGAGCGTGGCGGACATATCCGCGAAATGGAACGAATTGCAGTCGCGCATTCTTGCCGACGAGGCGGCGGTGATGGCTTGCCGCGCCGGCCAGGCCGCGTGTACACCGGCCGCGCGCCAATTTCTTTCGATCGTCGACCTTGGCGCCCAGCGCGACGGACGCGTCCGCTTTGGATGGATCAATCGCGCAGTCAACATGGCAATAAGGCCGGTGAGCGATTGGGTGCAGTATGGCTTTGCCGACTTCTGGGCTTCTCCCTTGCAAACGCTGGGCAGCGGAGCAGGCGACTGCGAAGACTATGCAATCGTGAAATATGTTGTGCTTCGGGAACTGGGAATTCTTGCGGACGATCTCCGTCTTATCGTTGTGCAGGATGAGAAGCGAGAGACGGGGCACGCTGTCGTCGCGGTTCGGTATGAACAGCGCTGGTTGATCCTGGACAATCGGACGATGGCCATTCTCGACGCCGAAGACGTACACGACTACCGGCCATTGTTCGCGCTGGACCAACACGGAACGCGGACGATCGCCACCGCGTCAATCGATCTGATTACAAATCGATAATTTGCCCCTCTCTGGCAACGATCGTTCCGGCCCGCACGTCGGTCGCTTCGGCCGCCAGTTTGTCCATGAAATCGTCATCGTGCGACGGGTCATGATGAAATAGACAAAGGTGTTTGACTTCAGCTTCGTTTGCCAGCTGTACACCGCGCCTCCACGTCGAGTGGCCCCAGCCCGCCTTGGACACGATTTCGCTTTCAGTGAACGTTGAATCATAGAGTGCAAGATCGGCGTGGCGGGCAAGCTCGACCATCTCGGAGTTGCGCTTGCCGGGAAATCCTTCCGTGTCACAGAGCAGGACGAAGACGCGGCCTCCGTATTCGAGACGGTAGCCATTGGTCCCGTCAGGATGATCGAGCAATGCGGTTCGCAACGTAACGTCGTCGTGGGGTCGAAGGACGTCGCCAGATTTGAAATCCTGGAATTCGATCTTCGCCTTGAAAATATCCATCGGCACAGGAAACCACGGCGAGCTCATAAGTGAGCGCATCACCCTCTCAATGCTGTTCGACGGTTTTAGATTTCCTGCCCAAACTCGCACACGGTAGTCTTTCCGAAAAAACGGCGTAAAGAACGGCAAGCCGGAAACGTGGTCGAGATGACAGTGTGTGATGAAGATATCAACATTACGAATGCTGGGGTCCTTCAGAAGCTCGATGCCGAGCGAGCGCAGCCCCGTTCCCGCATCGAAAATGAGCACATGGTCGCCGCAGCGAACTTCGATGCACGGAGTGTTGCCGCCATACCGGATTGTCGATGGACCAGGACACGGGATGCTTCCTCGGACGCCCCAGAACCGAACCCGCATGGAAGCTTTCGACATTCCGCGTTGCCTGAAAATTTATCTAACAGGTTTTATTTGGAATAGGCGGCAATGTCGAGCAGGCCGATCCACGCAGGAAAAACTTTACCTTCTCGAGACGATCCTGCCGAAACTGACGTGGATGCTGCCTCAAACGACAACAATCGATCTCGACAAATGAAACGCTTTGCCGTTCGTTGATACTATGCGTGTAGACCGGCTGCGCTCAGGCTCGCGCGCGCACCGACAGAGCCTGGTCGGCCGCAGCGACGCCGGTGATCCAGCCTCCGTGTGCAGTCGAGAAATCATGTGGAGAGCATGCTTCTCCGGCAAAGAACAGTCGGTCATCAACCGGTGCGCGCAGTTTCAAACGGCAGTTCGCCATGCCGGGACGAGCGTATGAGTACGAACCACGCGAATACGGATCGGATCCCCAGCGGTGGATTCGAATGGGTTTGACTCGTTTGCTGAACGCACTGCCAAGCAGACCAGTCAGCTGGGAAAGCGAAAAATCGAAGAACGCGTCTTCGCCTCCTACCTCGAGTTCTCGCGCCAGCTGGCCTCCGAAATACACCTCGATTTGCGGGCGGCCAAAGGGTCGAAAATGGTAAGTTGCGGTCGCGGTTCGGTCGATTGCACCGAACATGCGACTGTCTTTTTCAAATTCTTCCGCATCAGCCAGAGATAAAAACAGCTTGTCGGCAAGACCAAGTGGCAATCCGTGCGCGGCCTCTGTCTTTTCCGGCAGGGCCGGAGCGAACAATCCCTCGTTCTCGGCGAGAATTGCACTGGGCAGCGTGACGATCACCTGATCGGCTGCAACGACCCCCTGCGAAGTCTCGACGCTAAGACGCTTCTCAAGATGGTTGATCCGATTCACCGGGCAACCAAGGACAACCGGCAAGCCCTCACCACAGGCAGCAATCGTGGTGCCGTAGCCCTCGACGACACGCCAGTTCACGCCCGTATCGTCGTAGTTGTCGAAGTCGCGCGCTGAAACCTGATCAAGTTCGGCGCCACTGATATAGGTTCCGACCGCGTTGATGAGATTGTTCCAACGGTTGCCGCGCTCCAGCAGGCTCGCCGCTGCAACGTCCGGCTCGTTGGCCGCCTGCTCGCTGACCCGCGCAGAAAATTGTTCTTGCGCCTCGAGGAATTCGTGCTGTTCTCCTTCGGGAAAACCGACCGTTGATCGGCGCCGCCACGGTGGTGGTGTCTTGTCAATTGTCCGGTTCTGCTCCTGCGCCACCACCGCCCAAGGGTTTCGATCGGCGGAATGGAGCCAACCGCAGCCGAGATCGAGGCCAAATCCTGAAGGCCCGGCAACGGTCCACGCACGACCGCCAAGCCTGGGGCGAGCCTCGATGATCAAACATTTCACGCCCGCGGTGTGGAGTCGCCGGGCTGCCGCAACGCCAGCTGCACCGCCACCGACGACCACTATTTCGTAGTCAGCATTTGCCATTTCTGAATCTGCGCTCGATTGCGGCGACACAAGTGAGACTGGAAACTAGACAGGGTATCAGCGTGGACAAGTTCGCGTGACGAAGGTTTTAGACGATTAGCGTTATACCCGACGCGATTAGAAGTACGGCGAGCGCCTGGCGGAATCGGCGATCATCCAGCTTCCCGTAGAGTTTCCAACCAATCCAGGTTCCAATAAAAAGTGGCGGCAATACCGCGATCAATAAATTGAGACCTGCGCGATCGAATGCGACCCACAGTATGCCCGCTAGCGTCACTGCTTGCATGACGATCACATAGGGTTGGTACACGGCGCGCGCTATTTCTTTTGGCCACCCGCGCAACTGGGTCCAGATCGTGGGCAAGACGCCGGAATAGCCACCGAGTCCGCCAAGAATCCCGCCGAGGAAGCCGATCGAGACATCGGCGGGACGGCCGCCACCGGTCACGGTCGCGAGTTTGGGCGCGAGGAGGGCATAGGTACCGAATACGATCAGAAAAACCGCCAGCACAATCTTAAGAGCGGCGGCGTCGGTATATGCAAGAAAATGCACGCCGATGGGGACACCGAACAGGCCGCCAACCACAAAGGGCCAAATGCGAGCCGGCTCGACGTGCTGGCGCTGCTGCCAGATTGTTGTGAGGTGCAACAGCAGTCCGCATCCGGCGACAAGTATTCCGGACTGCAAAGGATCGATGTAGTGCAGCCAGATCGACGATGCTGCAAGGCCGAAGGCGAATCCGGTTCCGCCGGCCGCTATGCCGCCGACAAGTGCGCCGAGCCATAGAAAGCCAATCGTCTCGTAGCTAAGTCCGACCAGCATTCAGTCAGTGCCGGCGAGAGTGCTGCCGATCATCGTTGCATGCCCCAAAGATTGACCGTGCGTGCTTCTATAGTGCGGAAAATGACTGATTCAACGACAAGACCGATGAGGATGACAGCGAGAAGCCCGGAGAAAACCGTCGCCGTGTCGAGATCGTTCCGGGCTTCAAAGATATACCAACCAATTCCTCCGGAACGTGCGGAAACACCAAAAACAAGTTCCGCCGCAACGAGTGTGCGCCAGGCGAAAGCCCATCCGATCTTGAGACCGGCAAGGATCGACGGGAAAGCTGCCGGAATCAAAATGAGCCCGACATAGCGCGCTCCCTTGAGCCCCACATTTCGGCCACTCATGCGCAGTGTCTCCGGTACGCTGCGAAATCCGATCAGTGTGTTAAGCGCCACCGCCCATAGCACCGAATGGACAATGACAAACACCAGTGACGGCGTACCGAGCCCAAACCAGATCAATGCCAGCGGTAATAGTGCAATAGCCGGCAAAGGATTGAACATGGCGGTCAGCGTCGAGAGAACGCGGGTACCGGCAGTGCTTGCGACTGCGAGGGTGGTGAGTACTGCGGCCAACGCAAGACCCAGCGCATAGCCAATGGCAAGTGTTCGCAAGGAAGTAATGGTGCGATCGATGAGAACACCATTGGCGATGTCCTTCGAAAATGTCTTGATTGTTTCCGTGAAGGTGGGAAATAGCAGGCCATTGTTGAGCCAACGCGCATAGAGTTCCCAGACGACGATAAGTGTCACGAGGATTGTCAGCCGCTGCACCGCCTCGTTGTTGACGAGGCGTTCGCTGATCGTAAGCGGCCGCTCGACATCACCAATCGCGTTGGCGTCAATAAGCTCGACCTCGAATTCAGGCCGACGAACTTGCGCGGGCTTTTGTGACGGTTGCGCGTTCACGCCCGAATTTCCCGTTGCACGTGCAGTTGATGCGTCTCGTCGAAAAGCAACGTATGTATGCGTGTTGTCAGGATCCCGAATTCGGGCCGGCCGACGCTGTTGTGATCCAGGCCCTCGGCATTAAGTTCGGCGCGGACGCGTCCGGGGTGCGGCGACAGCACGAGAATTCGCGAACCGACGATGATCGCTTCTTCGATGGAGTGTGTCACGAAGAGCACCGTGAACCGGAGCTGGTCCCACAATGACAACAATTCCTGCTGCATAGTCCGCCGGGTAAGCGCGTCGAGCGCTGCGAATGGCTCATCCATCAGGAGAATATCCGGCTCCATCGCCATCGCGCGTGCGATCGCGACCCGCATCTTCATGCCACCTGACAACATGTGCGGGTAGATGTCGCGGAATTTGGTAAGCCCCACCTTTTCGATCAGCGCATTGGCGCGCGCCGAGGCTTCGCTTGCGGCAAATCTCTTCGTCACCTTCATCGGAAACAAAACATTCTGATAGACGGTCTTCCAGGGCATCAATTGCTCGAATTCCTGAAAAACCATCATGCGATCGGGTCCCGGAGACTCAATCGTCCTGCCGTTTATACGGATCGAGCCTTCGACCGGGGGCATGAATCCGCCGACGGCTTTCAGCACGGTCGTCTTGCCGCAGCCTGAAGGTCCGAGAATGACGTAGCGGTCGCTCTGGTGAACTGAGAAATCCACCCGGTAGGTCGCAGTCACCAAATGCCGCGGCGTCTTGTACTGGAGCGTTACTCCTTTCACCTCAAGCAGCGCGGATGTCATCGGTTGGTGCCTTGCATCCGCTCTCAGCTGCCGGGCAAGTCGTGGATATCGGTGACAAACATATCCTTCCAGTTTGCCGCCTTTGCCGGCACCATGCCGACACGCGCCATGTAGTCGGCGACAACCATTACTTTCTGCGGAGTCATGGTCCAGGTGTTGTCCTTGTCGCGAACAATCTTCTCAGCTTCCGCAGGTGTCAGCTTGGACTTGTCAGCCTTCACCCACAGAGCGGCAGAACCCGCGGGATCGTCATTGACCTCTTTCATCGCTGTGCGAAGCGCGGCAAGAAAGGCCTGCACAACCTTCGGCTCGCCTTCATAAAGCTTTGCCGTCGCCCACACGACGTTGAACGTGTGCGGCCCGGCGAACACGTCGTAGCTGTTGAGGACCCGGTGGATACGCTTGTCCTCCAACTCCTGATACATGAACGGTGCGGAGGTGAAGTGCGCGGTAATTTCCGACTTGCCGCTCATCATCTGGGCCAGCCCGTCGGGATGGCTCAATGAGACAGTCCATGGGTCGAGCTTGTGTTGTTGGCCCGCGCCAAATTCTTTTTCCGCTGCCATTTGTAATATGACGGCTTGCATAGAAACTCGAACCGCGGGAAGGGCGATACGATCCTTTTCGGTGAAATCCTTGAGAGTCTTTACGTTCGGATTGATACTGTTGAGCCACAGCGGCATTGAGTTAAGTGCGGCGATCCCTTTGACCTTGAGATTGTCCTTGGTGCGCGACCAGATCGTGACCAGCGGACCCACTCCGCCAGAGGCAAAATCCAAATTCCCGGAAATCAATGCTTCATTCATGGGCGGGCCACCGGTGAAACGCACCCATTCGGCTTTGAGATCCAGCCCACGTTTTTTGCCTTCGGCCTCAAGCAAGTTCTTTTCCGCCATAATGGTCATTGGCAAATAGGAAATGCCATACTGCGTGGCGATACGAACGGTGCGCGTTTCGGCTTTGGCGTTGCCAACGAACAAAAATACTGCAGCGAAGAGGAGCGGCGTCCACTGCCACCCTTGCCGGCGATTCAGGCTCATGATCATCCTCACAACTCGCTTGTTCTTTGTTCTGTTTGACCCATCATCTCCCACGCCACGATAGCGTGGCAAGCAGCTATTCGGTCAAGGAGTCGCACAATGACGGATTCCATCCCGCTCATACAAACTGCGCTTTTCGAACGTTTTGGCGAGCGTTTGGAAATAGGCGGCGACCTCGCCGGCCTGGACGAAATTGCTCGGATTTCTGCACATCGCGTGCATCGCCGCTTTCTGGCGCGCGATATCGAGCCCCGATTGCTGCGATTGCTGTGCGCCTGCGCGCTGTCAGCGCCGTCGAAGAGCGATCTTCAGCAGGCGGACATTCTCGTTATTCGTGAAAAACAGAAAATAAATGCTATCGCCGACCTGCTCACGGAAATGCCGTGGGTGCGAGAGGCGCCGGTGTTTTTGGTCTTCCTCGCCAATGGCCGCCGGCTGCCGAAAATCTCGGAAATGCGCGGTAGGCCTTTTCCGAATGACCATCTTGATCTGCTGTTCAACGCTACGGTCGACGCCGCCATCGTCATGACGACGTTTTTGCGTGCTGCAGAGGCTGTCGGTCTTGGCTGCTGTCCCATCAGCGTCATCCGCGATCATGCCGCGACCGTCAGCGAAATGCTGGCATTACCCGAAAAGGTTATTCCAGTTGCCGGCATGTGCCTTGGCTGGCCCGCAGAGGAGGGCGGCATCACATCTCGCTTGTCATTGGATACGACGCTCCACGAAGAGCGTTTCAAGGACGGCGACTTTGGTGCCAAAATTGATGCTTACGACCGTCGGCGTGCGGCCAGGCGCCCATATCGCAATCAAAGAGAGATTGAGCTTTTCGGCCGCAGCGATTTTTACGGCTGGTCGGAAGACAAGGCACGGCAATATGCCGTTCCCTTGCGCGCCGATTTTGGCGCTTTCGTGCGAGCGAAGGGCTTTCGTCTGGATTGATCAGGCGACGCTATTTTTTGCGGATGCGGAAGGTCAGAACGCCGTCGCCTTCTGATTTTTCTTCAAGCGCATCACCGGTCTGACGCAAGAGATTAGGAATATCGATGCTGGTCAGAGGATCGGTGCACTCCGCTATGATAAGGTCGCCAGAATTGAGCGCGGACAATTTCTTGCGCACCCGCAACGCCGGTAACGGGCATTTCAGGCCACGCAAATTCATTACGGTCTCGCTCATCTATCATGCCGTAAGTGGCACCATGGACAATTTCCGGTCCGTCGCCGGAATGTACGCTTCGTCAATTCCCAATTCCTTGCGTACGATATTGGTGCCGCGTGCAAGTGCGACCATCTTGTAAAATGCATGCATGCAACTCATCGATTGTCGCCCAAAGCCGCAATCGCTGGTCAGGATCAGACGTTCCGGTTCAATATACTTCAGAGCTTTGCGGATAAGTTCGGCGACCTCCTCGGGCCGCTCGACCTGGAGAGTACGATGGCTGATGACGCCGAGCGCAATCTTCTTGCTCTTTGAAATCATTTTTCCCACGTGCTCCAGATCCATGCCGTGATTAAATGCGCCTTCCACCGTGAGGACGTCGACGTCGAGCTGGTCCAGATAGGGCAACGCCGCCTTGTACGACTGATCCTTACTGGCCACGCGCTGTGCAGCTGGACTGCCCCAGCATGTGTGGCACCAGACCTCGCATTTATTGCGCAACCCTTTCACCTCGACATTGAAAGCCTCGACCCACTTTTCCGGCTTGATCGGCTGATTGGGATCGGCAATGACCTGATGGATCGCTGGCTCCTCGATCTGTACGAGCGGTGCCCCGGCGTCGGCGAGCGCGTGATACTCTTTGTTGAGCGCGGTCGAGAGATCCATCAATAAGTCGTATCGGTCTCTGTAGTGCTGGTTGGTGAGCATCAGCGCCAGAATCTGCGCCGAGATGGAGCCAATTTTGACAGGCCTGTCTGTCATCGGGGCAATCGCCTTGTAGGCACGATCGAGCTGAAGATTCGTTTCACCGATCTTGCCGGTCACCGGCGGAGTCATGCGCGTTTCGATAACCTCCCACATCAGATCGCCGGGGCCTTTGTCGGCCATAAAGCCGGCGGGCGGAACTTCCACGCGCGGCGCACCGATGCCGGCAACTCGTTCAGTCACGTAACTCACCCACCCGCGGCCGGCGACGTCGTCGTCCAGCCGCGTGTCACCATCCACGAATATGTCGATGCCCGCGCGATGCTGTGCGGCGACATGACATGCGAGACAATCAAAATGCTGTTCTCGGTAGGCGAGGCGGGAAAAACCCTGCGACAGGGGAGCGCCGCGAAGGTTCTCGGTGTACCAGTTGGGACGGGGCAGCGCGCCGGTGGTGGTGGTTAAAAGAGCCTTGCCTTTTGTGGTTGTAAACACGCCTACTTCCCCCGATTTCACCAATAGAAAGCTGCCTGCATCCCGCAGCGTTGTTGAGCTAAACTGAAGGCTCGGGTGCAACAAGGTCAAGCACGCAATGGCGGTGTCGGAAACAATACAAACGATTTCGAAGTTGACGCCGCTCGCCGATGTTTTGTTAACGGTCGATGCCGAGGTGAAACCCGTCACCCCGAGAACCATCGAAGTATTTGCGGCGACAGGGCGCGCGCTTGCAGCTGATGCACTGGCTCCATCTCGTCCCGCCTCTGCTCTGGCATTGCAGGACGGATGGGCGCTGAGTTCGGACGAAACCTTGGGCGCGGGTGGCCATGCCCCGTCGCCACTCGTGCGCACACCGTCGCGCATCGAGGCTGGTCAGGCGCTTCCTGCCGGAACGGATAGCGTTGCACCAATTGATGCGGTCAAGGTTATCGACGGTCGCGCTGAAGCGCTGCTTGCCATCAATCCAGGCGACGGTGTCCTGGCACCCGGGACCGACGCCGATTCGGCTATCCCACTGCGTCGAGCTGGCGAACGGCTACGTAGCACGGATCTCGCCGCTTTTTCGGCCGCAGGGATTGCGCGCATTACTGTGCGCGAACCGCGTATTCGCGTCTTGCCCGTGCGCGGCAGCGGAATCATAACTGCGGCCGCGCGCCTCGTAGCGGCTGACATAGAGCGGCGAGGTGGCGCGGCACGATTGGATGAGAGTGGCCGCGGTCTTGATGTCGCCATGGCGGCCGAAAGTGCCGATGCGATTGTCGCGATCGGTGGGACAGGGAGTGGACGCAACGACAGCAGTGTACAGACACTCGCCCGTGAAGGACGGTTGACGGTGCACGGCCTCGCACTTACCCCCGGAGAGACGTCTGCATTCGGCTTTGTCGGCGTGCGGCCCGTGTTACTGATTCCCGGCCGCCTTGATGCAGCTCTTAGTGTCTGGCTCGTCGTTGGGCGCCGCATGTTGGATAGACTTGCGGCGGTCAAGAACGGTGAGAACGAGCCAACAGAAATTTTAACTCTCGCACGCAAAGTCAGTTCAACCGTGGGTCTCGCGGAAATCGTGCCGGTTCGGCGCAACGGTTCGGAAGTGGAGCCGATGGCAATCAAATATCTGTCGCTGTCGTCTTTGACCCGTTCTATGGGCTGGATACTGGTGCCGGCCGACAGTGAAGGATATTCCGCGGGAACATCAGTTCAGGTCAGGCCCTGGCCGTGAGTGTCGGAAAATGAGCGAAACCAGGAAGCCGAGGCCAAGCGCAGAAAGTGATCTGATTGCGCGGGTGCGTGCCGCGGCGCGACAGGAGCAATTTCTCGAAGTTGTTTCGGCGAGCGAAGCGCGTATCCGGTTTGAGCAGCACCTCGACCTTGCACCCCTACCCGCGGAGACAGTTTCCTTGGCCGACGCGCGCACACGCGTGCTTGCTCACGATGTTGTCGCCGCGGTCGATGCGCCCCCGTTTGACCGCGCTAATGTCGACGGCTTTGCTGTGCGCGCGACGGACACTGTCGGAGCAAGTGACGGAAAACCGAAAATCTTTGCCCTGAATAAGGAAGTGATCACATCCGGTCACGAGCCGGTGCTCACCGTTGATCCAGGCACCTGCACCACGATCGCTACCGGCGGGGTCATACCGCGCGGTGCCGACGCCGTTGTGATGATTGAACAGACCGAACTGATCGAAAGCAATCCTCCGCGTATCGAGCTGCGTCGAGCCGCTGCACCCGGACAGTTCATTTCCTACGCCGGCTCCGACATTGCACGCGGTGAAACACTGCTGCGTCGCGGCGCGAACATCGGATCCCGCGAGATCGGCATGCTGGCCGCATCGGGTCTCGCCCGCATCGAGGCGGTCCGGCGACCGAAAATAGCGGTGCTTTCCACCGGTGACGAGTTGGTTGAACCTGGCAATTCGCTCAAGCCGGCGGGTGTCTACGACAGTAACAGCGCGATCATTGCGGCCGCAGTCAGCGAGGCCGGAGGTGAGCCTCTCGTATTCGGGGCATTGCCGGATGATGCGGCCGTTCTTGAAAAAACTGTGCGCGAAGCACTCGCTGTCAGCGACATGGTGGTTCTCTCCGGTGGTACATCAAAGGGCGCTGGTGATCTGTCACACCGGGTTGTGTCGCGCCTCGGCAAGCCCGGCATTCTTGTGCATGGCGTCGCGCTCAAACCAGGAAAACCGTTGTGCCTCGCGGTTGTCGAAGGCAAGCCTGTTGTCGTCCTGCCTGGTTTTCCCACCTCGGCGATCTTTACCTTTCATGCTTTCGTTGCCCCAGTGATCCGTGCGCGCGCGGGCTTGCCACCGGAAGCCACTCAAACGATCAGCGCGCGCGTCCCAGTACGGGTTGCATCCGAACTGGGACGCAAGGAGTTCGTCTTGGTTTCGCTGGTCAAAGGCGATCAAGGGATGATCGCGTTTCCCACCGGCAAGGGCTCTGGGGCGGTCACAAGTTTCTCGCAGGCGGATGGCTTTCTTGAAATCGACGCGCTCGCGTCATCGCTCGATGCTGGCAGTGATACTCAAGTAACCTTGATCGGCAATGCGATACGGGTGCCCGATCTTGTGATCATGGGCAGCCATGACGTGGCGCTCGATGTTGTGGTAGGGGCGCTCGCGGACCACGGCCTGACGGCGCGCATCCTTGCGATTGGCAGTCTGGGTGGAGTGGCCGCGGCTAATCGTGGTGAATGCGATGTCGCTCCCGTTCATCTTATCGATCCGGCGAGCGGACAATACAACAAGCACCTTGCGACCGACGGTCTCAGTCTCGTTCCGGGCTGGCGACGGATGCAGGGCCTTGTGTTCCGGCCAGGAGACGCCCGCTTTGAGGGCCGCAGCGCGAATGAGGCGCTGAAAACTGTTCTTGCCGATGCGTCCGCCCTGATGGTCAACCGAAACGCGGGCGCCGGCACGCGCGTGCTGACCGACAAATTGCTCGGCGGTGCGCGCCCGGCCGGTTACGCCAATCAGCCAAAATCTCACAACGCAGTTGCGGCCGCGATTGCTCAGGGTCGCGCCGACTGGGGGCTCGCCATTGAACCGGTAGCGAAGCTGTACGGCCTCGGCTTTCTGCCGGTTTCGCCGGAGCACTACGATTTTCTTGTCGTTGACAGCCGGCGCGAGCGGGCGGGGGTACAAGTGTTTCTCGCCGCTTTGCGTGATGAGCGTGTGCGTGCGCGGATACGCGCACTCGGCATGGAGCCTGAAGGCGGCTGAGGCCACGAGGTAATTTGAATGCCGATGTTACAATCAATCAAACGTCTCAGCCCCATCTTGTTCTTGCTGTTCGCGCTTCCGGCGCAGGCACAGTTGCGCGGTCATGGTGGACCGGTGCGGGCGCTCGCGATCGCTCCGGATGGAACGCAGGCGGTGTCGGGGAGTTTCGATACATCCGCGATCCGCTGGTCGCTCAATCTCAATACCGCTCAGCAGGTATTGCGTCTTCACGACGGCGCCGTGAATGCCGTCGCCTATCTGGGGGACGGGCGCATTGTTACTGCCGGGGCAGATGCTCGCATCGCGATCTGGACCCCGGGACAGGAACAGCCCGACCGAATTCTCAATGGCCACTCCGCGCCAATCGCAAGTGTCGCGGTATCGCCCGACAATACGGTACTTGCATCAGCGTCGTGGGACCGCACCGTCCGCTTGTGGCCGCTGAACGGTGGCGAGCCGCGAGTGCTTGAGGGCAATGCTCAGAACGCCAACGGCGTTGTTTTTTCACCGGACGGGAAAAACGTCGTAAGCGCGGGCTATGACGCAACGGTGCGCATCTGGCCGCTATCGGGCGGCGGTGAGATCGTCCGCAGTTTGTCGACGCCGCTCAACGATGTCGCGGTCGCGCCCGACGGTGAGATCGTTGCAGCCGGGGCGAACGGCAAGGTTTACTTCCTGTCGGCGGGCGGCGACGTTCTTTCCGAAATCGAAGCATCGCCGACGCCCGTCATCGCTGTCGCAATCTCGCCCGACGGCAACCTCGTCGCGGCAGCCGGTATTCGCGGCTCCGTGGCGGTGATCGAGCGCAAGAGTCGCAAGCTTGCGCATACGTTGGTTGGCCCAGGCTTGCCGGTCTGGTCGGTAGCGTTCTTCCCCGATAACCGTACATTGTTAACTGGCGGAACAGACCGCATGATCCGCCGTTGGGATGCTTCAAGTGGAGAGCCGATTGGCGCGGTCGCGATCGGTACGCCTGAAGATCCCTTGGCCGCTTACGCTGGCGATCATGGCGCCGAAGTCTTCCGTGCCTGCGTCGCCTGTCACACGCTTTCTCCTGGCGAGGGAAACAAGGCCGGTCCGACGCTGTACGGCATTTTCGGCCGCCGTATTGCAACGTTGCCAGGCTACAACTTCTCGTCCGCACTTAAAAAACTGGAAATCGTGTGGACGCCTGAGACGGTGTCAAAATTGTTCGAGGTCGGTCCTGAACACTACACGCCTGGCACCAAGATGCCGGAGCAAACGATCGGATCGGCCGAGGATCGCAAGGCCCTGGTGGAGTTTCTGGCCAAAACGACGGGGACGGGCAGCAAAAAATAACTAGCTTTCCCCTTTCTGTTCCCGTTCACGCAGGTAATCTTCGGTCGTCCGGACTGGCGGGCGCTGAGGGGCGCCAAACGGATCAAATTGCTCTTCCGCCATTACAACGACACGGCAGTCTTCGCACATGCGGATGACGTCGAGTCGCTTCTTCGAGTCTTTATACATCCAGTGCTTGCCCTCGAGCTTTGCGATAACGCGCTCGACCGAGCTCTTCACGCCGAAAGGCTTGCCGCAACGTATGCACTCGGCAGGTTCCTCCTGTTTAATGACGCGGCCAAGGGCCGTGGCGGCACGAAAGTCGATTTGCGGCTTGAGGCTTATCACCTTTTCCGGACACGTCGCCTTGCACAAGCCGCATTGCACGCAGGCGTCCTCGGCAAATCGCAGCATTGGCCGCTCGGGATCATCGGACAACGCGCCGGTCGGGCACGCCGACACGCAAGACAGGCACAGCGTGCAGCCTTCAACGCGAACCTCGATTGTGCCGAATGGCGCGCCTTCCGGAAGCGGCACGATGTCGACCGGTGTCGGGGCGGCCGCGTGCAACTCGCGGAGAGACAGCCGCATCAATTCACGTTTGCTCCCTGTCGGCAAAAAGGTTGCGGGCTTTGCCGTGGCTTCCAACATGCCCATCCCGCTCAGTGCGTCGCCGAGCGCATTGGGATCATCCGTCTCTATTGCCTCGACACGTGCGCCGTCGAAGCCGAGCTTGGCCAAGACCGGTTGCGCCAGTGCGATCGTTTTTTTCAGGCCAGCAATATCGTGTCGCGCTTTTGCGCGAGTGAGAAACCGCACGGCCGAGGCGCCAAAGGCGTGCGCCGCCGCGACCGCTTCAAGTCCGACCTGCGTGATTTCGTTTACCTCCACCGGCAGCACATTCGCCGGCAGTCCGTCGCCGTGTCGGGCCAATGCGTCGATCAATGCCGAGCCATGTTCGGCATCATGGAACATCACGACACCATGCTCGCCTCCGGCCTCGCGATAAGTGCCGAGTAATACGCGAAGCCTGCGCAACATTGCATCGGACGGCGGCAAGGCATAACTGGCGGCGCCCGTGGGGCAGGCAGCGGCACATTGACCGCAACCGGCGCAGATATGGGCATCGATGGCGACGTGATCGCCGGCAGGAGCAATTGCGCCGGTCGGACAGAGGTCGAGACAGCGGCGGCAGCCAACGATCCTGGAGCGCGAATGGGCACACAGATCTTCGCTGAAGGTTACGTAGCGCGGCTTGTCGAACGTGCCGGTGAGGTCGCGTGCCTTCAGCACCACGCGCAAGATCGCTGCAGGATCGCCCGGGTCGGCACGCAGATAGCCATCGCGAAGATCTCCAGCCGGAAAAAGCGCTGGGCCGCCCGACAGATCGATAAAAATATCACAGCGGGATACTGCGCCATTACGACCATGCCCGAACTCGAGCGCTGCGCGTGATGAAGGACTGGGCGTCGCGTAATCGTCGACAGTGATCTCAAACGCGCCGAGATAACCCTTGGCGGTGCGGATCGTGCCCTTCACAACGGGAAACTCGGTCACGCGCAGTGGCGCAAGCTTGGCGTCTGGCTTGATCAGGACGGTGACGTCGAGTTGGTCTTTGAGCAAATTCGCTGCTTCGATGACTTGCTCGTCCCGGCCGTAAAGCAACGTGATCCCCTCGCTTGTCAACGGCACAAAGGGAATATCCGGCGCGGGCTCAGTTCCTGCCGCAATCAACGCCGCCATTTTGGGTCCGGCCTTGGCAGCGCCTTCTGACCATCCGGCTGTCTCGCGGATGTTTACGAACGCGAGCGGCGCGCTGCCTTCGGTCTCGTCGGCGACTTCGCTGAAGAGCGGTGCTTCCTGGGTACAAGCAACGACAAGCGTTTCCGCGCTGGCGGCCGCCTTGCGGAATCGGGCAAGCTCGGCGCGGCAGAATTGGCGGCCTTCGATCACTTCCGTGTCGCGACAGGCACGGCGTACCGCGTCACCATCAAGCGGCATGGTGTCTTCGCACGAACAGATCAGAATGGTACGCGGCCGTTCGGCCATCAGCTCATTAACCTTTTTGTTTGTCCCGCGATTTCCCGGCAATTGGCCATCAAGACACGGCCTTCGCAGCGGCCCTCAGCACGACGGGACTGGTCTGGGGACCTTCACAGCTATAGTTATATGTATTCAAACAAGAAAGGTAGAGCGCGGAACATGCCGCTGGAGACGGCCCCATCGCGAACCGCTACTGCGTCGGAACTGACGTTGCCCCCGCCATTCTCGGCTGTGCGCTTGCGCGAGGTCGGTGACGCGTTCGCTCATGCAGCCTCGATCGCGGCGGAGCGCGGCGCCGGCACGCTGGTCTATGTCGGCCGCTTCGATCTGGCCGAATTTGCCGTGGTGGTGGAGCCGGACGAGCCGTTGATAATGGCTCGCCGCGTTTTCTATGCCGGGATGGCCGCTCTTGCGGACGCGCTCGTTGCAATTGCGCAGCCAAACACCTCCGTCACGATCGATTGGCCAGATTCACTCTTGGTCAATCAGGGCCTTGTGGGCGGAGGGCGCCTGGCCTGGCCACAAAAAGTTTCTGAGGACGAGGTGCCACCCTGGCTGGTTTTTGGCGGCATGGTTCGCACGGTATCCATGACCGGGAACGAGCCAGGATTGAATCCATTTGTCACAGCGCTCGAGGAAGAAGGCTTCACCGACAGTATGTCGACCCAACTCCTGGAGAGCTTCGCCCGAAATTTCATGCGCATGTTCAATTCCTGGCAAGCAAGCGGCTTCCGCGCGGTCGCAAGAAGCTATCTGGAAAGGATGCCTTTGGAAGAGGGTATTCGCCGCGACATCGATGAGAATGGCGACCTGTTGATCCTCCGCATGGGGAAAGTTGAAACGTCGAAGCAAGAACTCCTGCCGCGGCTCGGCCAGCCGGCTTGGTTCAACGCCGCAACCAGGGGGCCGCGCAGTTGAAGCTTCTTCGCACGATACGGCTGGATGCCTCGGACACGTTCGTGTTCGAAACGGCAGCGGAGCCGGGCGAGTGGGCCGTGTCCGGCGCTTTTGTGTTTTGGAATCGTGACGCAGCTTCGTTCCAGGGGAAGATGCGTTCTGCGTTTCGCAGCGGTTTCCTAGGCGTGTCGACTCTCGGATGGTCGACGCTGGTACAGATCGTGGAAGCGAGCGAGGAAGATCGGCGCACTGTCGTTGAGTCCTTGGCGAGACAACTGATGACGCATTTTGGCGCCCCCACCATCGACGATGCGAGCGCGGCGGCGGAGGAGGAAGTTACTTTCGCTGAGTCACTTTGCGTTCAGCCGCTGGACACACTGATTGCCGTGCATCGGTCCTTCGAAGAAGGCGCAGTGAGAGAACGATTTCGTACGCTGCGTCCGCGCAATGGACCGAAGCCTGCGCGTGCTTTCTCCTTTCTGGAGGTCGACGGTGAGGACGAACCGGGTGAAGCTGTCGATTTGATTTCGATGGCAGGGCGCGAACGCAAATGAACGATTTCTGGATTTCCAGCGGACATCATCTGCTCGATCGTGGTCGAGAGGGCGGCCTGCATGTAACGGACGAGTTCCTGAAACTTTATCTGGCGCGTCCGGAGTTGCTACCTCCGCCCGATGCCTGTGCGGTTGAGATGACTTTGCATGCCAGCCTGCTTGCCGACCCACGTCGGCCTGTCTCCGCTTCGGACATCGCGTCGATCGCTGACCCAGATGCGCGAGAAAACTGGCGACTTCTGATTGATTTTCGCGATCACTTGCTGCGGTATGAAACCCTTGAAGCTGCGTTCAGTGCGCTGGTACGGAATGGCGTGGGCAGCATCCCTCCGTTGTTCCTGAACCAACTGATGCACGTGATTCTGCGCAATGCACTTGATGGCGTGCAGGATCCGCAGGTGTTGCGCGCCGCTGAACTGTTTTTCCGCACCCAGCGTGTCACCTTGCACGAGGGTTCATTACTCGTTGCCGACGAAGAAACGGTGGGGGGCAACAATCCCGGACCGGTAACGCCGCTAGTCTCGATGCTTGGCATTCCACCCGAGGCTAAAATCGACATTATTAACAACGATAATGCCGGCAGCTATTGGGAGCGGAGCGACCGGTTCGACATGGCGCTCGATCTGACCACAGGGCGCGAGGGACTCGACGCGCTGGCGAAAGCGATGCAGCGCTGGATCGCGCACGTGATCGGCGTTGACGTGAGCGTCGAGCCTTTGAAGGAACTGCGCGACGTCAATCTCACTTGGTATGTCGGCCTGGATGCCGACGCCACCGCGATCGGCGATATGCTCTGGCGCGGTGAGGATGTTGATGATGCCACACTGGCGCGCCTGATCGGACTGTTCCGGCTGGACTTCCGGGATCCCTCGGTCATGGTCGACAAAGTCAGAGGCGAATCCGTCTACCTGATCCTGGCGATGACGTCAGACAAGACCATTCGGATGAAACCGCAGAACCTGCTGACCGGCCTCCCGGTGCGGCGTCTGGAGGCCGTCAGTTGAGTGCGACACCGCTTGCAATTATTCCCGTCGGTGTTCTGATCGAGCGCAGCAAGGGCGCCAGTCAGTGGGTTGACTTTCATTGGCGTCCGGTTGGGGTGCTGACAGGCGTTCCGCAGGCATCGCCATGGACCAAGCTCTCCGACGACGGCGAGCGCGCAACTTTTTATGTCGGCGCGACAAACGTGGAACTGTACCGGACAGAAGCGGCAAACTATCTCGACAACTTGAACACGGAAGCGCCACTGCTTTGGATCATCCTGCGTCCTGTCGAGCGCGATCCACCCTACGAATTGGCTTTGGTTACGGCTGATCCAGCCGAAGGTGAGGCGATGACCGAAACCGGAGATAATGTTGTTGAAACCGTGCCGATGCCGAAATCGATGCAGGAATCGATTGCAGCTTTTGTAGCCGAGCACCATGTTCAGCAGGAGTTTGTAAAGCGCAAACGCGACCGCGCCAATCCCGAGGCATTGGCGCGCCGGGGGCCGCTGGCGGGCGGAGATCGCAAGTGAGCGACGAAGAATATTTCATCAGCCGGTGGTCGCGCCGCAAACGCGAAGCCGCTGACGAATCTGCACAGTCGAAAAAAATCAATCCGGTGGAAACGATCAATCCATCGGATGAGCAGCCCGGACTCGGTTCGGAAATATCGGCAGAACCATCGGCGAAGGAATTCGATGTCAGCAGCCTGCCGCCGATCGAATCGATCGGTGCTGGCACTGACGTCACAGCGTTTATGCACCCCGGCGTACCAAGTGCTCTGCGGCATGCGGCCCTTCGCCGCGCCTGGGCGGCCGATCCGGCGATCCGCAACTTTGTGGGCCTGAACGAGAACTATTGGAGCGATGTTGCAGGCGCGGCGGCGGCCCCGGGTTTTGGCGATCTGGGTCCGGGTATTGATGTGAAGCGTATGGTGTCCGAGCTGTTTGGCGAGTCAGCATCTGAGGAGACTGAACGCGAGCCTCAGCCGACTTCTGGCACTCCGGCAGTCGTTTCCGAGCAGGTCGCGGGCCATACTGAGGAAGAGTACCGGCCCACCGCAGAGCACGTTGAAAGCACCCCAGCACCGTCAACTGAAGTTGCTGCGGTGCACAATAATCCACCTGAGGGTCAGGTAGGGCGGACCGCGACACGGCGCCATGGCAGCGCATTGCCGGAATGAAGGTCGCGCAGGATTGTTCCTTAGTTATAGCCTTAAGCTATTGACCCTTCTTACAGCGGGCCACTACGCTTTCATTGGCATAATTCGAAACAAGAAACTTCAATGAGAGACACCGGTCTATCCGAAGCAATCCGTGCCGCTGGCGGCGTGAGCGAACTTGCCCGTCAAATAGGCATCTCGCAGCCCTCCGTCTCAAACTGGATTCGGATTCCTGCCGAGCGGGTGGTTTCAGTTGAAACCGCAACCGGAGTCGACCGCGCAATCCTCCGACCCGATCTGTATGGGGCAAAGGGCGCCGATGACGACGATGTCGACGTCGCGCGGGCCCAGGAATATGCCCTCCTTGCCACGCTGTTGATGCGCGCGCCCGATGCGGCGCTGCTGTCCAATCTTTCGGCGCTGCGCGCCGATGCCTCGCCGCTCGGCCTCGCGCATGCCGCGCTTGCCGAAGCCGCCGAAGCGACCAGGGCCGAAAAAGTCGAACGTGAATATTTCGACCTGTTCATTGGGCTCGGCCGGGGCGAACTGATGCCATATGGATCGTATTACCTCACCGGGTTCCTGCACGAACGCCCGCTAGCGCGCCTGCGCGAAGATCTCGCGCGCCTCGGGATCGCGCGTGCCGAAGGCATGCTCGAACCAGAAGATCACGCCGGCATTCTCTGTGAGATCATGTCGGGTTTGGCGAGCCGGCGGCTGCCGGCGCCGCCGGATTCAGACCGCTTGATCTTCGAAAAACACATGGCGCCCTGGATCGGTCGCTTCTTTACCGATCTGGAAAATGCAGCAGCTGCAGATTTCTACAGACGGCTGGGAAAGCTCGGCCGTGTCTACATGGACATCGAGGCGGAGGCCTTCGACATGCCGGCTTGAGGCAGACGAAGGAGCCCGTGAAGAATTCAAAGAGGGAACGGCGATGAAAGAACAGGATAAAAAACCAAAAGTGGGCCGTCGCGACTTCCTGCGCGCTATGGGCGCGGGCGCGGGTCTGGCCGTGGCCGCAGCCGCACCGCTCGCCACCGAGGCCGCTGCGTCGGAATCCGATGCGGACAAGAAGAAGGCCCGTTACCAGGCGAACTCCACCGACGTAAAGACCTTCTACAAGGTCAACCGATATCCAAGCTGAGGGAGGCCGAGCCGTGTTGATCAAAAGAACAGAGCGCCAGACACGTCGCAGCAATCTCGCAGCGACCGTCGGCCGTCAATCGGGCGTTGGTCTCGATCGTCGTAGTTTCTTGCGCCGTTCCGGTCTCGTCGCCGGCGGCCTAGCAACAATCGGTGCGCTACCGCTGGCGAGCGTACAAAAAGCAGACGCGGCCGGACCCAATGTCACGGGCGCTACGATCCGGAAAAATATCTGCACGCATTGTTCGGTCGGCTGCACCGTGATCGCCGAAGTGTCGAACGGCGTGTGGGTCGGTCAGGAGCCGGGCTGGGACAGCCCGATCAATCGCGGCTCGCACTGCGCCAAAGGCGCAGCAACTCGCGAACTCGTGCATGGCGATCGCCGTCTGCGTTACCCGATGAAGCTGGTGAACGGCCAATGGACGCGGATCTCGTGGGATACTGCCATCAACGAGATCGGCGACAAGATGAACGAGATCCGGAAAAAATCCGGTGCGGAATCGGTTTACTGGCTGGGATCGGCCAAGTTCACAAACGAGGGTTCGTATCTCAATCGAAAATTCGCGGCGTACTGGGGAACCAACAACTCGGATCACCAGGCGCGAATTTGCCACTCAACCACCGTCGCGGGCGTAGCCAACACCTGGGGCTACGGCGCGATGACCAACAGCTACACCGACATTCGCAATTCAAAGACGCTTTTGTTCCTCGGCGGCAATCCCGCCGAAGCGCACCCGGTGTCTTTGCAGCATCTTCTCGAAGGTAAAGAGCTCAACCGCGCCAATTTCATCGTTTGCGATCCGCGCATGACACGAACCGGTGCGCATGCGACCGAATATGTGCGGCTTCGCCCCGGTACGGACATCCCGGTGCTCTATGGAATGCTCTGGCATATCTTCAAGAATGGCTGGGAAGACAAGCAATTCATCGAGCAGCGCGTTTACGGCATGGATGACATCCGCAAGGAGGTCGAAAAGTATACGCCGGAGGAAGTCGAGCGCATCAGCGGTGTGCCGGGCGAGCAGCTCAAGCGCGTCGCCGAAAAATTCGCGAAAGACAAACCGTCTTGTCTCATCTGGGCGATGGGTCAAACGCAGCATACGGTTGGTACCGCAAACGTTCGCGCGAGCTGCATCCTGCTGCTGGCAACAGGCAACGTTGGCGGTCCGGGCATGGGCGCCAATATTTTCCGCGGTCATACCAACGTTCAGGGCGCGACCGATCTCGGCCTCGATATCGTGACCTTGCCGCTCTACTACGGCCTCGCCGAGCCGGCATGGCGGCACTGGAGCCGTGTCTGGGAAGAAGACTTCGAGTGGCTGAAAGGCCGCTTTGACACGCCGGCGCTGATGAACACCCCGGGCATTCCATCGACCCGTTGGCATGACGCAACACTGTTGGCGAAAGACCAGGTTGCCCAGACCGACAATATCAAGTGCATGTTCGTGATGGGCCATGGCGGCAATACCGTCACACGTATGCCGGACGCGGCCCGAGCAATCGCGGACCTGGAACTGCTAGTTGTCGCCGACCCGCATCCGACCACCTGGGCGGTGCTCGGTGAGCGCAAGAACGGCACTTATCTGTTGCCGGTTGCCACCAGCTACGAAACCGAAGGATCGCGCGTCGCTTCCAATCGCGCGATGCAATGGGGCGAGCAGATCGTAAAGCCGATCTTCGAGTCAAAAGACGATCTGGAGATCATGTATCTCCTCGCCAAGAAACTCGGCTTCGCCGACAGGATGTTCAGGAACATCAAGGTCAACGGCAACCTGCCGGTGGCGGAAGATGTCCTGCGCGAGATCAACCGCGGCGGCTGGTCGACCGGCTACTGCGGCCAGTCGCCGGAGCGCATCAAGTCGCATATGGCTCATCAGGCCGATTTCGACATGCGCACTCAGAAGGCGACGACCGGGCCGAACAAGGGGGACTACTACGGTCTGCCTTGGCCATGCTGGGGCTCTCCGGCGATCCGCCATCCCGGCACGCCACTCCTCTACAATACGAACCTCTCGATCAAAGAAGGCGGCGGCACTTTCCGTGCGCGCTTCGGTGTCGAGCGCGAGGAGAAATTGCCGGATGGCAGTACCCGCAAGGTCAGCCTGCTCGGCAACGGCTATTATTCGAAGGACTCCGAGATCAAGGACGGCTATCCGGAGTTCACCTACGGCGTGCTCAAGAAGCTCGGGTGGGACAAGGATCTCACCGAGGCCGAGCTCGCCGTGATCAACAAGATCAACCCTACGACGCCCGACGCGGTGTCGTGGTCGATTGATTTGTCCGGCGGCATCCAGCGTGTCGCGATCGAGCACGGATGCATCCCGTACGGTAACGGCAAGGCTCGGGCGAATGCCTTCGGTCTGCCGGATGCGATCCCGGTTCATCGCGAGCCGATCTACACGCCGCGCGCCGAACTGGTTCAGAAATATCCGACGCTGCCCGACGCCAAGCAGTTCCGTCTGCCGAACATCGGCTTCACGGTTCAGAAGGCGGCGGTCGAAAAGGGTATCGCCAAGCAATTCCCGCTGATCCTCTCGTCCGGCCGTCTGGTCGAATACGAAGGCGGCGGCGAAGAGACCCGGTCGAACAAATGGCTGGCCGAGTTGCAGCAAGACATGTTCATCGAGATCAATCCTGTTGATGCCGCCGATCGCGGCATCAAGGACGGTGGATGGGTCCTGGTCTCCGGCGCGGAGATGCCAAACGGCAAAGTCTGCCGCATGAAGGCTCTGGTCACCGAACGCGTCGGCAAGGGCGTCACGTGGACGCCGTTCCATTTCGCCGGCTGGTTCATGACCGAGGATCAACGCGGCAAATATCCGAAGGGCGCCGATCCGATCGTGCTGGGTGAAAGCGTGAACACTCTCACCACCTACGGCTACGATCCGGTGACCGGAATGCAAGAACCCAAAGCCACCCTCTGCCAGATCAGAGCGGCGTAAGGAGGAAATGTCATGGCTCGAATGAAATTCCTCTGTGACGCCGACCGTTGCATCGAATGCAACGCCTGCGTCACGGCCTGCAAGAACGAACACGAAGTGCCGTGGGGCATCAACCGCCGGCGCGTCGTTACAATCAACGACGGCAAGCCGGGAGAACGCTCGATCTCCATGGCGTGCATGCACTGCACCGATGCGCCCTGCGCGGCGGTGTGCCCGGTGAACTGCTTCTACACCACCGCAGACGCTGTGGTGCTGCACTCCAAGGATCTGTGCATTGGCTGCGGGTACTGCTTCTACGCCTGTCCGTTCGGCGCTCCGCAGTATCCCAAGGTCGGCAACTTCGGCTCGCGCGGCAAGATGGACAAGTGCACGTACTGTGCCGGCGGCCCCGAAGCCGACTTCAGCAAGGAAGAGTACGAAAAATACGGTGCCAACCGCCTGGCGGAAGGCAAGCTGCCGCTGTGCGCTGAAATGTGCTCGACCAAATCGTTGCTCGCCGGCGATGGCGACGTCATCGCGCAGATCTACAAGGAGCGAGTGGCCAAGCGCGGTTACAGTTCAGGTGCATGGGGCTGGCAGACGGCTTATCGCGAGTTGATCGCCACCTGATCGATCATACCGACGGCGCATCGATGATTTCGTGCGCAGTCGGGCCGGCAAAAAGAAACGTGGAATAACAGGAGAGGATGGTATGGCGAAGCCTTTTGAAAGGATCCGCTTCATTGTTGGCGCCCTTGCATTGGCGGTTTTCATTGCGGCGGCGGCGCCAGCATCCGCGCAGCAGAGTGGTGCTCAGGTAAATCCGACCGCTTTGTCTGTGAAGGAGCAGCAGTTGCTTCAGGAAATGAATAGAATTCAGGGACGCGGCAGCATTCCGGACGTGAAGTCGTACGTGATCGAGCAGCCCGCAGGACGCGAGTGGCGTCATTTCCATGAAGTCACCTTGCGCTGGATCGGCGCCATTGTCGTGCTTGGCATGCTTGCCATTCTTGTCCTCTTCTATCTCGTGCGCGGCATGGTGATGATCAAAAGTGGCCGGTCCGGGCGCAAAATCGAACGCTTCAACGGCTTCGAGCGCTTCGTTCACTGGATGACGGCAACTTGCTTCATCGTCCTGGCATTCTCGGGCCTCAACATCACCTTTGGCAAACCGCTGCTTTTGCCGCTTATCGGCCCGGAGGCATTCACGACCTGGTCCGAATTGGCAAAGTACGCGCACAACTATCTGAGCTTCCCCTTCACCATCGGTGTCGTGCTGATCTTCCTGATGTGGGTCGGTGGCAATATTCCCAACCGTGTCGACGTTGAATGGGTCAAGCGTGGCGGCGGCATTGTCGGAGACGATCATCCGCCGGCCTATCGGTTCAACGCCGGCCAGAAGATGATCTACTGGATTGTCGTGATTGGCGGCGGTACTTCGGCGGTGACGGGCTATTTGCTGTTATTCCCGTTCTATGCAGCCGGGATCGAGGGAATGCAGATCGCCCAGGTCATCCACGCGGTGGTCGCGATGCTGTTCATCGCTGCCATGCTTGGACACATCTACATCGGCACCATTGGCATGCAAGGCGCCTTCGAGGCGATGGGCGAAGGCAACGTGGACGTCAACTGGGCAAAAGAGCATCACCGGCTGTGGCTGGAAGAGGAGCTTAAGCGGACCCCGAAAGGCGCGCGGGCTCAGCCGGCCGAATAAGCCGAAACCAACACGTCTTACGCATAACGCCCGGCTTCAAACCCGGGCGTTTTGCTATAAGGGGCCATGCGCATTATCGGTCTCGCAGGCTGGAGTGGTTCGGGCAAAACCACGCTGATAACCAAGTTGATCCCGCGGCTTATCGCGCGCCGGGTCAAGGTCTCAACGCTCAAGCACGCCCATCACGGATTCGACCTGGATCAGCCCGGAAAGGATTCGTTCTTTCATCGCGCCGCCGGTGCCACCGAAGTCATCATTTCATCTGCGAAACGCTGGGCCGTTCTGCACGAACTGCGCGATGAGGCCGAATGGGATTTGCGCGCCCTGGTCGCGAAGATGTCGCCAGTCGATCTGGTGTTGGTCGAGGGTTTCAAGCGCGATACGTTTCCGAAGCTTGAAATTCACCGGGCTGCAAACGGCAAGCCGCTCATCCATCCCGAAGATCCGCATGTTGTGGCGATTGCCTCGGATATAGCGTTGCCGCGGGCGGAGGTGCCCGTCATCGATCTCAATGACATCGAGACGATCGCCGATCTACTGCTGGCGCGCGCCGTACCGGTCGACGCAGCGCAAGCCACCGCCGCTGTAAGGAGCCTGTGATGGCTCAACTTACAGATGACTGCTTCGCCTTTTCAGGTCCGCTTTTGCGGCTCGATGACATGGAGCGGCTTATTTGCGAGCGCATTTCACCGGTTGCCGAAACCGAGCGGGTCCCGCTCATTGGCGTGCGCGGCCGCGTCGTCGCGCGGGACGTCGAGGCACCGGTCAATCTACCACCTTTCGACAATTCGGCCGTTGACGGCTACGCCGTGCGGCATGCCGATTTGCAGCCCGACAGCGAAACCACACTTTCTGTCTTGGGTCGCTTGACCGCGGGCGCGCGCACACGTCTCGCTCTCAACCCTGGAACGGCCGTCCGCATTTTCACCGGCGCGGCCATGCCCGAAGGTGCAGACACGGTTTTCATGCAGGAGGATGTATCGGTCAAAGGGGAACAGGTGACGGTGCCAAAAGGACTCAAACTCGGTGCCAATCGCCGTCTTGCCGGCGAGGATGTGGGCGCCGGTGCCGTCGTTCTCTCTTCGGGCACGGTGCTTGAAGCGCAGCATATCGCGCTGGCTGCTGCACTCGGGCTAACAGGGATCCTCGTGCGGCGGCGGCTCGAAGTCGCGATCTTTTCGACTGGTGATGAAGTCGTAGAGCCCGGCTCGGTTCGCGACGGCGCATCGATCTATGACTCCAATCGCATTCTGCTCTCGGAACTCCTGGATCGGCTCGGCGCAAATGTGAGCGATCTCGGAATTCTTGCCGATGATCCAGAAAAACTGTCACGCAAGTTGGCCGAAGCTGCAGCCGATCATGACCTCATTATTACGTCGGGGGGAGTGTCGACCGGGGAGGCCGACTACATGCGCGATGCAGTCGAACGTGTCGGCAACCTTGTGTTCTGGCGTGTCGCCATCAAGCCAGGCCGACCGGTGGCACTTGGTGTGATTCCGGTAGCATCTGGACACGGCGCGGCGTTTGTTGGGCTGCCGGGCAATCCGGTCGCAGTGTTCGTCACATTTGTGCGCGTTGTGAAACCGTTGTTACGGAGGCTGTCCGGTGCCCGTCCGGACAAGCTTGTGCCACTGCCGGTACGCGTCGCATTCCCTTACAAGAAAAAGAAGGACCGCCGCGAATATGTTCGCGTGGCGCTGAAGCGCGCTGCGGATGGCGAGATTGAAGCGGTCAAACATCCGCAGGATGGCGCTGGAATCCTCACATCACTAACGGAGACTGACGGATTGCTCGAATTTCCGGAGGATGTGACAACAATCGAACTCGGAGCCCGCGTCGGCTTTCTGTCCTACGCGGCTCTCATCGGCTAACGACGGCTAGGCGCCGAGGCGCACGCCGCTCGTCGTGTAAGCCTTATCGACCGGCTCCTGGATGCTGTTAAGCACCACACCGCCGATCACGGCTATGACGATTGCGGCCACACAAGCCATGATGAAGCTCTTCATTCAATTGGCTCCTCTCCCAGATCCACACCTTCTGTACTACCACAAATATGAACGCGCTGTCCGGGCGGTCAAGAAGCAATTCTGCCGACAAACTTGGCTCAAATTCAGCAGTCGATGGGCTTGAGGTATCCGCCAGGGACGCGACTAAGCCCTGCGGGGAATAGCTAAGCCCTGCGGGGAATAGCAATGTCTGCTGGCTCCGAAATTTAATGCAACCCCTGCAGCCATCGGCCGTTATTCCCGCAAAGCCGCTGGAGGCTCCCCATGAAGAAGTCACGCAATCTCAGGCTGGCGACCATGCTAACCACAGCCCTTGCTTGGTCAGGCATCAATGGATTCGCTGGCGCCGAGGAAAGCGCCACGGTCCCGACGGATCCGGGCTTCAAGGCCGGTACTGGGCAACTCAATCCCGGCATGACGCACCAGGCACCGTCGCAATCGGATGAAATCATCAGCATTCCGACACCGGAGGAATCGCGCAGAGCGCTTCTCGAGCCCATCTCGAAACAGCCGTCGTCTGGCAGCACGCCAAGTGTGCCACGTTCAGAGACACAAACCTTCGGAGGTCCGAATACAAAGCAGGAATCGCAAAATGCGATCGGTGGTCCGCCGGGACTTACAACAGGCGGCAGCGCTCCGAATTCCAGCGCTTCAAAGGCTGCTGGACAGGCCGCCTCAACGTCAACCAGTTTCCCATCGTCTGCCGCCGGCGAGCCGCCGCCGTCCGGACCGATCGGTTCGTTTGGCCAGACGATCCCCGCCAAATTCTCCAAGCGAAACGACATCCTCGATCGCACGCCCATCATGGCGTGGCCATTGCCGCTCAGCGATCAGCAGCGCATGCAGATATTCGATGCGGTGATGGCAGAAAGTTCGCAGCCGGTTACCGGTGCCGATGCGCTTAAACCGGCGAGCGAGTTGTCGCCCGACCAGGCTCTCAATGGCATGCGTCCCTTGCCTGAAAGCGTGCGCAGTATCGATGGAGTTGAGCGCCTTTATTATCTGAAGGCCAAAGGCAAGATCTTGCTTGTAGAGCCCGCAACCCGGACTGTGGTCGGCGAGATCGGATCCTGAAAACACCACCGGCAACTCGGTGATGACTCTATCAATTTGCCTTGGTGGTGGACGGCCGTCGAATTAGTCTGGCTCCTACAGGAGACTGGAATAGGGCGCGAGCTAAGTGACAGTCTCCAAACGCCTCGCTGACGTTTCCGTCTGCTTCTGGACTGAGAGGGCTTGAGATCGGCCAATCCTCCGATCAGGTGCCGTGCAATGAAAGGCACCCTGCTTAGATCGATCCCTTGGGACATTTGGGTTGCCGCCGCAATGGCGGTCGCGGTGGCCCTGGTCGCGTTTTTTGATCCAGTTCCAGCATTCTTTATTTTTGCCTGCCTTGTTCTGTGCGTCTACATTGTGACCAAAGCCTTTGGCGGCGAGCGGTGAGAAGGTTTCATCGTTGCAACCGTGGCGGTTGTTGTCCCCACCGGCTCGGCGACGAGCAGCCCTATGCCAAACCTTCAAAATCGCTCAATCAAAAAGTTGTCCGAGCAACAAATTGCGGAACGGAATGTCGGTCTTGCGGGTCTCGCGCTCGGCGATGTCGGCTTTACTTCCGCAACAGACATTTCGAATCCAAATCAGCTGGTGGGGTTGGCGACATAGTGAGCAATCAATAGCAATCCCACCACGGCAATCGGGAGACCGACCACAATAAAGAAAACGTAGGCCCCTATGTGGTCGTAACGATTAAGTGTGGGCCGGACTATTGAGTATCGCGCCGCAGCAGCCGCGAGCAACAGCAAGAAAATGACCCCAATAACTGCAGCCAGCATCTTCGTCAGAATCCCATTTTTCGCGGCGGAAGAGCTCCAGACCAAGGAGCGCCGCGGCATTCTCACGTAAGCATATCCAGTCCCTCAGCCAATATTAAAAGAATGTGCCGAGTCGCTATGCGCAGCCCGTTACCTCTTAAAAAGGAGATGGTCTGCACCGGAGGGTATGTTCGCTTTGTGTGTCCGCCTCTACCGCCGAAAGCAGTCATTTGACGCACCACTTGGCAAGCCCGCCAGTAAAGTGTCGCAAAAAGATTCCTTGTGTGACTTACGCCACAAATGAAAGAGAGCCAGTGCAACTAGTATGCCGCTAATTCGAGAGCGAAAGGCTCTCCTGCCAACTCGAAAGGAGACCTCTCATGCGCGTACTAGCTGGTATCGCTTTTGTGACAGTATTGGCACTCGTTGCTTGGTCAATTGGCCCGACGGTCGGCAAAACCCATCGTGCCGAGTCCATTAATCCACTCGGCCTTATGGCAACGCCGGCCAACCTACCCACCGAACGATACGATGCGTTCTAGCTGGCATAGTACAGGGCTTTCTAGCTGCAAAAGGCCGGGCTTACCCGGCCTTTTTTGTCCGAACCCAATTCTTAGTTGCAGAATCCCCGACGCCAAGGCGCGGGGTCCCTATTCGGTTAAAAGTGGTTCTAGTGACCGAGGCGTTTTACTCGATGCTGTTGAGCACCACGCCAACCAAATTTACGTACTCTGTAACGCGACGCGCTCGGCACGCGCGGCATCTTCTGGAGTGTTGACATTGAAGAAAGGATCGATCGGTTGATCGGGCCAGGATGCGATCGCGACACCATGCCGCGCGGTCCAAATCTCGATCTTGCGCAGATCTTCCTCGACCAGCGCCTTGCGTAAATCCTCGCGCAGCGCCAGCGGCCAAAGACCCACTACCGGGTGACGCCATTCGCCGGAGCGCGCGCACGCGAGCGGGACGCCCGCACCCATCTTGCGTCGCGCCTCGTGCAGGCGTTCAACGAGGTCATCCGGCAGGAACGGGCAATCGCCCGGGACACTGAGGATCCATTCAACGCCGGTTTTCTGCTTCGCCAGCCAGTCAAGCCCGGCCAGGATTCCTGCCAAAGGACCGGCGAAGTCCGGCACGGTGTCACGGACAACCGTTAGACCGGTGTCGGCGAACCTCTTCGGGTCGCCGTTGGCATTGATGATAATGCCGGTGCATTGCGCCGACAGTGTCGCCAGTACTCGGTCGAGAATAGACACGCCGCCGATTTCGATGCGCGCCTTGTCGCCACCACCCATGCGGCGTGCAAGTCCGCCGGCGAGTACCAGACCAAGGGTGGGCGGATAGCTAGTCATCGTGGACCGCCGCCTTGCGCCGATGCTTGGCGCTTTCGTCTTCGACATAGTCGAGATCTTGGTCGAAGACGATGCGCTCTTCGCCGGCCAGCGCTACGAAGCGCTTACCGCGCGCGCGCCCGATCAAGGTCAGGTTCGCCTTGCGAGCTAACTCGACGCCCCACGCGGTAAACCCGGAACGCGAAATCAGGATCGGGATTCCCATTCGGACGGTCTTGATCACCATTTCCGAGGTCAGCCTGCCGGTCGTGTAAAAAATCTTGTCGTCCGCGGGGACACGCTCCTGAAACATCCAGCCGGCGATCTTGTCGACCGCATTGTGCCGGCCGACATCTTCCATATAGACCAGCGGTTCATCCTTGTGCGCAAGAACGGAACCATGAATGGCGCCGGCCTCAAGATAGAGTGATGGCGTGGTGTTGATTTTGTTCGTCAACGCATAGAGCCACGACGTGCGGAGTTCTGCCTTCGGCAGCGTCACGTTTTCCAGCGCCTCCATGAGATCGCCGAATACAGTCCCCTGCGCGCATCCAGATGTCTGAACTTTCTTTTTCAGCTTCTTCTCATAGTTGGTTTTTCGGTTCGTACGCACCACCACGACGGAAAGCTCCTCGTCGTAGTCGACGTCGGTGACCACGTCGTCAGGAAGCAACATATGCTGATTGAGCAGGTAGCCGATCGCCAGGTATTCGGGATAATCGCCGATGGTCATGGCCGTGACGATTTCCTGGCTATTGAGAAAGATCGTCAGAGCCCGCTCGACCGTTACGGAGGTCTCGATCCGTGCGCCAGTCTGGTCGACGCCGGTCACACGCTCCGTCAGTCGCGGGTCGTGGGGATTGGGCCGGATGATATAGCCGTCTCGGACTTTGCTCATTGCTTAATCATAGCAGACATTTTGCCACAACATGAAAACTGCCCAACCTAAAGTGGGCAGCGGTCCTCGTTTTGTCCATCCTTAGTTGCATCACATTACGAAGATCGTTTCCAAGCCGCGTGCCATGGACATACACTAAGGCCAACGACAAAAGCGCCACGGGGAGATGCCGATCATGCTTCGCGCCACCAAAAATATCATGCTGCCGACCACCATCACCGGCTCATTGCCGCGGCCAAGTTGGTACACCCAGAATCTCGGGTCGCGCAGCTTTCTCGACGCGATGGTGAACAACCAGTTCCGCGAACAGTATGTCGATGCAGTCTCGATCTACCTTCACGAGCAGGAAGTGGCCGGGCTCGATATCGTTACTGACGGCGACGCGCATTTCGATTCGGACGTCGGCGGCCAGAGCTGGACCAACTATCCGCCCCGCCATATGGGAGGATTTGATCACCACCCGCAGCCGACTCCCGCCGGTAAAGGCGGACTTGGATTTCCGCCCGGCCACATTCTCCATGACTATCTTGAATCACGTGTCATGCCCGGTATCAGCGGGCCGGTCACGCGAGGTGAACTGCAATACGCCGCGATGTTCAAGGTGGCGCAGCGGATGACCAAAAGGCCGGTCAAGTTTGGGACGATCGGGCCGGAACTGGTCGCTTTCGCCGTGCAGGACAGACACTACAAGTCGTTGAAGGATCGCATCTTCGCGATCACCGATGCGCTGAACGAAGAGCTGCATGATCTCGCCGATGCGGGTTGCCAGGTCATACAGTTTGAAGAGCCGCAAATACATCTACTTGCCGTTCGCAACATCGTTGACGACGTGATCAATCCCGCTTTCAGCGTCGACGTCTTCAATCGTACGGTCAAAGGCCTCCGCGCGAAAACAGAGGTGTGGTGTCACACTTGCTGGGGCAACCCCTCGCAGCAACGCATGTTCAAGGACGTGCAAACCTACAAGAACGCGCTGGAGATGCTGAACAAGGTTGATGCCGACGTCATCACCTTCGAATCCGCTAGCGCTGGTGGCATGGACCTCGAGGCGTTTGGCAAGATCATCACCGACAAGAAGATATGTATCGGCGTCATTGATCATCACTCCCTGCAGGTCGAAAGGCCGGAAGAAATTGCAGACCACATCCGGCGCGCACTCAAATACATTCCAGCGGAACGGCTGGTGCTCTCATCAGACTGCGGGATGGGCCGAGAGGGCATGAGCCGCCGGCATGCCTTCTACAAGATCGTGTCACTGGTGCTCGGCACCAATATGGTGCGCAAGGAGCTCGGGCTTCCGCAGGCGGAGTGTCTTGCGGCCGATTCCCGCTATTCGCTGGTTGTGCCCGCCAAATAGGGTGTGGCGCAGTTAATCAAAGCTGAATACGGCCCCTGGAGATTCATCGTCGATCTTCGCGTGGTTTAAATAAAATTCGAGATAAGGTTGCGTCCGGGGGAGGGGCAGGCCAGGAGGCTTGCCGATGCGTGTTCGTCTTGTTGCGATGACTGTTGCAGTTGCGGGAGTTTGTCTGTTCGCCGCTCCGCAGCTGCCGGCGCCTGCCGAGCCCCAGCAGCAGGCCGAGGCCATCGATTTCGACGCGTTGCGCGCCCAGGCTCAAGCCGCGTTGACGTCGTTGCAGCAATCGCGCGAAGCGCGCGTAGCGTCGGTCGCACCCACCGCGTTCTGATGTGTCTTCAACCGGGCAGAAAAGCCACCGCGCCGCTGGCGTGGTCGGTCAGCCGCTCGACGGACGTCTGGTAAAGCGTTTCCAATTGTTCTCGATTTAAAACCGCCGCGACCGGTCCATCGGCGATTCGTGTCCCGTCGCGCAGCAAGAAAACACGGTCGGCCGCGCGCAACGCATGGTTCGGATCATGGGTGGTGAACAGCACGCCGTGTCCGGATTTTGCCAGGGCACGAATTTCGTTCATCACCTTCCCTTGGTTGCCGAAGTCCAGGCTGGCTGTCGGCTCATCTAGCACCACGAATTGCGGTTCCTGTGCGAGCGCACGCGCTAACAACACCAGCTGGCGTTCGCCGCCCGAAATCATGGTGTAAGGACGATCGGCGAGAGCCGCGATACCGAAACGATCGAGCACGGCCCGTGCGACCGCGCGGTCGTGCGCGCTCGGCCGGCTGAACAAAGTGCCGTGTGCGGTTCGGCCCATCAGCACCACGGTTTCCACGGTGAAAGCAAAGGTCCCGATATGCACTTGCGGCACGTACGCGATGACGCGCGCCCGGTCGCGGATCGAGTAGTCGCCGAGCGGCTTGTCGCCTAGCCGCACTTCGCCGGACTTCGGCTTGAGAAGGCCGAGCAAGGTCTTGAGCAAGGTGGTCTTGCCGCCGCCATTTGGCCCGAGCAGCGCCAGCACTTCGCCGGTCGCGAGCGCGATATCGAGTTCACGGCCGACCGTGCGGTCGGGGTATCCGATGGTGAGATCGAGGCCCTCGATATTCACGACCAGTTCCTCTGCATGCTGGCGAGAAGCCAGATAAAGAACGGCGTTCCGACCACTGCCGTCAGAATGCCCAGAGGAATCTCCACTTGCGCGGCGGTGCGGGCGAGGGTGTCGATGATCAGTAGATAACCTCCGCCTAGGATTGCCGCAGTAGGCAGCAAGCGCGCGAAATCAGGGCCGACCAGGGATCGCGCAAGATGTGGCACTACCAGCCCCACCCATCCGATGATTCCGGCCGTTGCCACACTGGCTGACGTGGTCAGCGTTGCCGCTGCCACGATCGCAATTCTAAGCGGGCCCGTTGCGACACCAAGCGATCGCGCTTCCTCTTCGGGCAGAGACATGACGTTCATCCGCCACCGAAGTGCAATGAGTACGGCGGTGCCGATTGCAACGGGGCCGAACAGCGGCAGAAGGTCGGACACGTTCGCCGCGGACAGACTGCCGAGCAACCAGAAAGTCATGGCAGGTAGCTGGTTGTACGGATCGGCAAGGTATTTCACCAAACCGACACCCGCGCCAAGCAACGCGCCGACCACCACGCCGGTCAAAACCAGAACCAGGATCGGATCGCGCGAGCGCACGGCCGATCCAATCATGTACACCGCGCCCACGGCGAGCAGGCCGCCAAGAAATGCAAAAGCCTGAATTGCGAGTACGCCGAGCGAAAGAAAAATGCCGATCACCGCGCCGAGGGCCGCGCCCGACGAGGCACCGAGAATATCCGGCGACACCAGTGGATTGCGAAAGAGGCCCTGGAACGCTGTGCCGGCGACCGCTAGCGCCGCGCCGACTAACGCGGCTGCAAGCACGCGCGGACCGCGGACTTGCAGAATGACGCTTTCCACGGCCGTGGGCACATCGGGACGATGACCGCTGAGTTTGGCAAGCAGCACGTTGCCAAGTTCGGTGAGCGACACCGGATAGCGGCCGATCGTAAAAGCAAGCACCAATCCCGCGATCAGCACGGCGGTTGCGATCGCGAGGCCCGGCAGGACGGAGCGTGTCAACTAGTCTCTCCCGGCCAGCACATTGTCGATTTGCGCGTCGCTCGGAGTGCGATGATAGAACATCGCATAAAACTCCCGGGTCTGCGCACGAATATCCTCGGGAAATTTGTCCGGGTAAAGGATCTTTGCCAGCCACCGCAGGCCGATGAGGCGGTTCACCGACGGGGGAAAATCCACCCAGCCGAAAGGCATTTTGGGCGACAGGTGCACGCGGCCATCGTGGACCGCCTTGACCGAAACCCACGCCGGATCGCTGCGCACGCTTGCGGCGAAATCCTGGTCGATGGTGACGATGACCTCCGGATTCCAGAGCAGGACCTGTTCGATCGAGACATTGGCAAGACCACCCTGATTTCCGCCGGCAACGTTTTGCGCCAGCATTTCGATCGTCTCGACGTTGATCGAGCCGCCGAGGCCGGTGACAAGCCCGCGTGGTCCGCGTGCGAAGTAAACGCGCGGGCGGGACGTAGGGGCGACGGCAGCGATACGGCCAATCGTGTTCTTGATCGTATCGTCCGCGTAACGAGCCAGCTTTTCCGCGTCCGATTGCCGCCCTGTGAGTTCGCCAAGCTTGCGATAGGTTTCCGCAACGGCATCAAAGCGCCCATCAAGCAACGCATAGGGAATATTTGTCTGCTGCTGCACTCTCTCGGCAAGTGAGACAAACGTAGCGCTGGTCGAACCGACGTCGAGAATGAGGTCCGGCTTAAGCGCGATGACGCTCTCGAGGTTTGCGGTATTTCCGCGTCCAGTGATGCGGCCGATCTCGGCGCGTGTGCATACGTCAGGCAGCATATAGGCGCACTCTTCTGGTCGGTTGGCGCGTGGCCAGCCGATCAGCAGGTCGGGGGCAAGCGTATAGAGAAGAATTGCAGCCGGTGGTCCGGCCGGGAAAACGCGCGCGACCTTTTCCGGAACCGGCAACGCGCGGCCGGTCGCATCGGTGACCGTTGCCGCACGCGCTTGGCGCGACGCTAGCAGCGCGGCCGTGCTCGCCAGAAAAGCTCTGCGACTGATTGTCATGTCAATCGAAGTCCCGGGCCACGCGCTGATCAATCCACACCGATCATGACGCTCGTTGCTTTGATGATGGCATAGGCCGTCTTGCCTTTTTCGAGCTTCAGTTCGTCAGCCGACTCATTGGTGATCGAAGCGGTGAGCGTCTGTCCGCCGATATCGATACGAACATGGGCGGTCGTCGCGCCTTTCTTGACGTCGATGATTTTGCCTTTGAGTTGGTTGCGCGCACTGAGTTTCATGATCTGCCTCCACTGTTGATCTAGGTGAAGCCGTACTTTTCCAGAATCTTCTGGCCTTGCGGGGACATGATGAAATCCGCGAGGCGACGCGCCGCGGGCGGCGCTCCGTTTATCACAGTCAACCCGTAATCGGCTCCCACGGCCAGACTGTCTGGCAAGGCAACGATCTGCTGATCGGGATTTTCTTTCTGCGCCATAAGCGCGTTGGTGCAATAGGTCAGAAAGATATCGGCGCGGCCTTCCAAAACAAGCCATCCATAGACCGTGCGGCCTGCTGGCGCCGGCATGCTGGTTGAGGTTCCCGTGAGCTGAAGGGCTTTCTTTTCCAATTCAGTCTGAGCACCCGGTCTGATCGCTTCTGCCTTACGGAAGACCTCAAACGCATAGTCGCCGGACGGGTCAGCCTTCGGTGTCGACGTGCCGACCTTCACGTCTTTATCGAGCATGCGTTCGAGCAAATTCTTGCTGTCAACCGCCAGCCCCGGCTTCACCAGGGCGCACAGCTTGTTGCGCGCGAAGCGCACCACCGGACCGCTTCTTTTCTGATCGTGCAGCGTCTGCGGATGTTCCATGTTGGCGGAGGCGAAAACGTCTGCCTTAGTGCCCCCTGAGATCTCATCCTTCAGGAGGCCGGACGGTCCGAATTTGCCCTCGACCTTGCTGCCAGTTGAAGTTTCGTAGGCCTTGCTCACGTCGGTCAACGCGGCCTTAAGGCTGCCGGCGGCGTAGAGGTGAATGGTCTCGGCTGACGCAAGCCCGGTCATGGCAAGAATCGCTCATATCGTCGCGCTCGCACGCTTCACGCGCTCACAGGCGTTCGGGTGGAACGTCATTGGCGCTCTGACAAAACCGGACCTTCTCGCCCAAAAATATCCCGTATTTGCTGCCTCATCTTGCGCAGCGACGCCCACACGGGTCAATCTTTGAAAACAGGACACAATTATGCTTATCAGTGGGGCCTGATCCGCCAAATGCGGCGGGTTGTCGGCGATCCGACGGTAGCTATAGTGCCCGCCGTCTGAAGGTCGCGGGCTTTTCGATGACTTGTCAGAAGGGTGGCTGAAGCGCGAAAGCGCGCATTGCGTTTTGATGTTGAGAGATGTGGCCTGCAAAGCAGGTCCCGATCCGGAGGGGTGGCCGAGTGGCTGAAGGCGCACGCTTGGAAAGCGTGTTTACGGGAAACCGTAACGTGGGTTCGAATCCCACTCCCTCCGCCACCTTTCTTCGGAGACCGGTGGTCCCCTATTTCGGCGGAGCGTAGGGATCGCTGTGCCAGGCGCTCAGCGGTCCCTTTTTTGCTGCCGCATCAATAGGCCTGCAGTGCCAAGATGCCTCCGGGACCGATCATCAGCCCCCAAACTTCGTCGACGCCGAGTTCAACCTCATCGCTCTGCAACGGCTTGCCCTGCAGCTTGATGGAATATTTGTATTTGCCGGGCGGTAGATCGAGCGTTGGGCCGTCCGGATTTTTGACACCAGTACCGGCGGCGACGTTGATCGCTTTGCTGTTGAACGTAATCGTAGCAGCAGCGTCGTTGATGTTTCCAAATAGAACCTTCGCCTGGCCTCGCTTCGGCATGATGCCGGCTTTGGCAACCGCACCCGGATCTTTCACTACAAGAGTTATGCTGGTGGCATCGTCCTTGCGGCCAAGCTTGAGCATCGCCGGGCCATCCGGCGAGGCATACGCGATGGTTGCTTTTTCGGCCGTAACGAGGGCGCCGTTTGATTCCTCTTTCCAATTCAGTTTGCCGAGTTCGCGGCGATAGAAGTCCAGCACATCGCTGAGTTCGAGCGGCACGCTGGCCTTGAGTTCGCGGCGGAACGGTGTCTTTGTGCCCTCGCTCATGGTGTGACGCTTGGGCACCGGCAGACCACCACTCTCCTCGGCCTCAAGATCTTCCGCGCTCGCTTTCACGGGAGCAGCAGCGGACTGCGGAGCGGCGGGTCTGCCAGCTGAAACTTTCAGCGCCGAGCCGTCCGCAGATACATTGGTCTTGTTGCCCATTCGCATGATCGTGAACGAGACGGATTTTCCGCCTTTTGCGAAATTGAGCACGACCATGTTGGCGTTGTTGATTACCGATGAACGCGAATCCCATCCCTGTCCCTTCATGGTCGAGCGGTAGAAATCCGCCACGGCACTGAGGCTGGACGCGCTGCTGAACTCGAGCTTGCCGTCGGCACCATCGAATTCGACATCTTCCGCCGTATCCGGCACCGGGACGGGCGCCTTGTTCTCTGCAAGCACGCGCAACGCCGCCGTGGGACCGCTCGGCGGCTGCGCCGCAGGCGCCGATTTCTGGATCGCCGCCGCGTCGGCAGTCGCCTCGCGCACCATCTGCTGCGCCTGTTTCAGGAAGGCGTCGACCGAGTTGGCCTGATTGGTAGGAGTCTCAGCCTTGGCAGCTGGTTTAGGAAGCTGCTGCACAAGGCTGACCGTTGTCAGATCGTATTTGTGGCCGAGCTTGAGCACCGCCGGACCTTCCGGCGAGGTGAAGTTGAGCACGACGTTGTCCGGGTTGACGACGGCACCTTGCGCATCTTCTTTCCAATTGCGCGCCATGAGCTCGCGGCGATAGAACGCCAGCACGGTGTCGACTTCAGCAGGCACCGTAGCGTGTACTTCATGTGTGGTTTGGCCGCCGGTGCCACCGGCCGTTTTAATCAGCTTCGGCCTGGGCAGACCGAAGGTGTCCTCACCTTTTTCAAGCGTCTGCGCTTGCGCGAACGGCGGCACCTTGATTTCGGCATTGGTCTTGCCGTCATCGCGGCGTTGAATCGTCAGCACGACAGGACGCTGTGTTCCGCGAATGAAATAGGCGGAGGTGCCGTTCGTTATTTTCTCGTCGAGTTTCGCGTTCGGCCATTGTTTTGTGGCGTCAGCCGCGGACAGTGCAGCCCAGCCCCTCGCGCTTAGCTCCTTGCGAAAGAAATCGAGTGTGCCATCGACTGTCCCCGCCGTTGTGACATTGAGATAAGGCCGATGTTCGTCGAACACGACGTCGACCGCGTCGTCAGGAATCGCTAACGCGAAATTCAAACGGGTCGGCGAGTAGTAGACTGTGGTTTCCTGGCTGGTCCGCTCGTCTTTTCCGACCTGAATTGTAAAGGATACCGACAGTCCTTGCGGCCCCTTTTTGAAGTTCAATAGCGTCGTGTGGATCTCTTCCAATGGCGCTACGTATTGTTTCCAGCCGTCGGCGGCGAGCATCTGCGTGAGTGCGGCAGTAGTTTCCGCGAGCGGGCGAGCAACGGAATAGACCGACCGGTCCGAGGACGAGCGGGCGGGGTCATCCTTCGCGCCTTCGAGGCGTGGCAGCTTGTGGACGTCAACCAGCGCGGCACCGGTATTGTCGCTGTTGAAGAAGCCCCTCTCCAGCGAAGCCAGGTATCCGGCGGGCAACTCCTCAAATTTGACCTTGGTCCCGCCGGCGTCGGCGCGCTCGAGGACGAGCGACGCGAGCCGCCTGTCGCCCTGGAGGTAGTAAGCATAAGCGCCGCCCTTGGTTAGTTCGCCGGACGTTCCACCCGCCGGCTGAACCCCGTTCAGTTTTTGCGACCACAGCGACCATCCGAGTGGGCTGAGTTCTTTGCGATAGAAGTCCAGGGTCTTGTCGATGGGTTCGGCGGAAACCAGCATCAGCAGCGGCTTATTTGGGTCGAACTCGATGTTGGTGGCATCTTTCGGAAACGGCAGGTCGTTTTTGAGCACAGCAGCGTTGTATTGCACGCTGGTCGCGTTGCCCTGCGCGGGCGCGATCGTGATGAATACACCGAGAGCGAACGGACCCTTCTTGAGCGAGATTGTGCGCTGGTTTGCATCCGAGGATACGGAGGTGTGCGGTGCGACGTATTTCTGCCATCCATCGGCCGCGAGCGCCTTGTCCAGGGCATCGGCGGTCTGCGCGACGGGGTTGGGTGTCGTAAAGATTGTGCTCGCAGGACTCGCGAATATTTCCTTGGCGCCGGCGACCCGCGGAAGCTTGCTGGTATTGAGCGTACCGTCAGATTGCGGCTCGGATTTCGAACAGCCGGCGAGCGTCAAAGCGCAGATAAATGCGGCCAGCAAGATGCGCGTCCGCGATCCTGTATTGCCTCGCATGATTGTTCTCGCTCTCATTTTTGCTCTTCCCGTATGGGCGCAGGCGCAACGAGCATAGCCCGCGGCAACCCGATCACAGTCATACAGGGGACTCCCCTGAACGATGCTATTCCCATTGGTCGCCCCATCGGTCAATGGGTTCAAATCACTGCGGTACATGCTCGGTCGCGACGCGTGTTTCTCTAGGCTACCTTGCGTTCTACGGACTACGGACAGGGAATTTTGTTTGCATAAGCACTCCTTCTGCCCTACGCCTAAATACGCGGGCGTACGCGGGACTGCTCTTTCTACGAGTAGAGAATTTTGTTTGCAGTAGCATTCCCTCCGCCAGTTCCTCCAGAAGCCGGTTTCGACTTAACCGCTGAGTGATGTGTTGGAGCCTTAGGAACAAACAATGTCCGACGAAAATCTGAAAGCCGAGATCGAGCGACTTCAAGCTGAAAATGCAGCCCTCAAGAAAGGCGCGACCTCCGGCATCCGCATGAAAGTGAGCGAGAAGGGAGCTGTTTCGGTTTACGGGATGGGACGCTTTCCCGTGACCTTATATAAAGAACAGTGGCTCAAGCTATTGAATATGTCAGACGACATTCGCGCCTTCATCGCTGCCAATGAAGCCGCGCTGAAGACCAAGGAGCCAAAATAAGCTGCCCGATACGGATGGCGGGTTTCACCCCGGGGAGACCATGGCAACACTGACGCGAAAGTCGCCGGCGGGTGCTCACAAGCCGTTTGCACATTATTCGCACGTCGTCACCGCGCAGGGCGCCAGTAAACTGGTGTTCTGTGCCGGACAGGTGGCGGCAGATCCGACAGGCAAGGTCTTGCCACCGGATGACTTCGCCGCGCAGACAAAAATGGTCATGGAAAACCTGAGGCTCGCGCTTGCTGACGGCGGCGCCGCCTTAAAGGATGTTGTGAAAGTAACGATCTTTATTTGCAATCCGCACGACGTGCCCAAGGCGCGCGCGATCCTTCAGGAGTATTTTGGCGACAATCCGCCGGCAAGTACGCTTTGCGTGTTACGCGGGCTCGCCAATCCGAACTTCCTGTTGGAGATCGAGGCAATCGCGGCGGTGTGAAGTGTTGCCCTCGCCTGAGGGGTGGGGTCCCATTGTCTCTCTAATGCCGCCATTAACGACTGGTTAAGCGGTCCCGGCCGAAGTTCGATCGGCCGTTGTAGCGCGCGATTCGGCTCTTCGGCATTTTCGTCCGTACCTAGCGGCGCGTTCATCCTGCTTCACAGGAAGCGCTCGACCATGAAATCCGTTGAACCCGTCTTCGACCTCCCGGGAGAATTTTGTCCCGCAGGGCCAGGTGTTTCAGAAGCGGACGTCAGGGCTCTTGAAGATACGATTGCCAGACAATCCTCAGAATTGAACTTGCGCCTTACGGAGATCCTCGATCTCTACAATATTCAGGCGCGGCAAACCGATGCACTGCAGGCGGCACAGGAAGAGATAGACCGCCTCAAGTTGACCATTTTGGAACAGCGGAACGCAATGGCGCAGGAGGGGACCGCGGCTGTTGCCAACAGAGAAGAGATAAGTCGCTTGAAAAGGGACAAGGCCGCCTTGTCCACGCAGCGCGCTCTCGCCCTTCTGGAAACGGAAACAGTGACGGACCGGATGAGTGCCATGCAGGCCACTCTCGATGCGGGGGAAGCGAACGCCGCATCGGCGCTTGCGCAGATTGACAACCTGAACTCCGAACTGGCTGGTGCGATGGCGGAGCGGTTCAAGCTTGTCGCAACCGTCCATGGCGAAAAGAGGCGCTACAATCAGAAAACATCTTTTTGGGAAGACAAAATCAAGAGCGCCGAGGCAAAGACCGCGAACCAGGAGACGCGGGTAAAGCATCTCGAAGAGGTTAGGCGGAAGCTTAACACGCGCATCCAGGTTCTGGAGGCTCTGCGCGAAAGCGAGCGCGAGGCCGCAGAACGAAAAATTGGCCAGTTAACTGATGACCTTAAGCATTGCCGATCGGAGCTCACCAGAGACCCTTCAATCGGCCACCATCAAGGTTGAGCGAAACGCCGGTGATATAGCTCGCCCGTTCCGAGCACAGAAAGACAGTGGCATTGGCGAGCTCTTCCGGCTTGCCCATGCGGCCAAGCGAGTTCTTCTTGGCGGCAATTTTCCTTGCTTCATCTTCGCTCTTCACATTCAGCTCTTTCTTGAGGCCTTCGGCATTGCGCACCCACAGGTCGGTCGCTACCCAGCCTGGACAAATAGCGTTCACCAGTACGTTGTCTTCGCCAAATTCCTCCGATAGCGACTTGGTCAAATTGAGCAACGCGCTGTTGGTCATCGCACTGCCGAACATGTAGGGGTCTGGTTCTTTGCCGGCCCCGCCGATCGTATTCACGATGCGACCCCATTTTTGCGCTTTCATCATAGGGTAGACGAGACGGATCGCCCGCATGAAGCCGAACAGCTTTGTCTCGAATTGATTTTTCAGTTCGTCATCTTTCAGCGATGCAAAGCGGCCTGAATACATCGTGCCGGCATTGTTGACGAGAATGTCGACGCCGCCGAGTTTTTCCTTTGCCGCATCGATCATTCGCTTTATGTCCGCTTCTTTGCTCATATCTGCTTGCACGGCGTGAACTTCGCCACCAGTTCGCTTTGCCAATTCGTCGCGCGCTTTATTGATCTTCTCGGCGGTTCGGCCTGCAATAAGAACGCGCACACCCTCTTCGAGAAATTGTCGTGCCGTTTGGAATCCAATTCCGCTGCCGCCGCCGGTTACGATTGCGCGCCGCCCCTTAATGCCCAGATCCATCGCCTGCTTTCCTCCGGTTGCTTGACGCAGTTCACGCGCCGATAGATGATCCAAACAACCCATACATCATTAGAAATGCGAGGGGGAGGATGGATCTCGGCCTGCATGGCAAGGTTGCTGTGGTGACTGGGGCGTCGCGCGGTATCGGCAAGGCCGTCGCAAAAGGTTTAATTCAGGAAGGGTGTAAGGTAGCAATCTGCGCGCGCAACGCCGAGCGTTTGCATTCAGCTGTTGCCGACCTTTCACAGGGCAAAAACGATCCTGGAGAACGCCGCGTTCTCGGAGTGGCCACCGACGTTACCGATGAAGCAGCAGTGCAAAAGTTTGTTGCCGCTGCCCACCAGGCGTTCGGGCGGATAGACATTCTTGTCAACAATGCCGGGACTCACCTGCGCGGTACCGTGGATACAACCACAGGCGAGATTCTGGAGCGACAACTACGCGACAAGGTGTTCGGGTTTTTTTTCATGATCCAAGCCGTGCTCCCGATCATGCGGCAGCAAAAGGATGGACGGATCATCAATATTGTCGGTCAGGCCGCACGACACCCGCATCCGGATCGTTTTCCGTCGGGTGTAACAAACGCCGCGTGCATGGCTTTGACCAAGTCCGTTGCCGATGCCGTTGCTCGCGACAATATCCGCGTCAATGCGGTATGCCCGCAATACATCGAGTCCGAACTTCTAGCCTCTTTGATCGAGAAAGAAATGCGCGAACGGAAAGTCGACCGCGTAACCGCGGCTGCGGGCTTTTCACGCGCCAACCCGCTCGGACGCACCGGGACACCTGATGAAGTCGCAGATCTGGTGTCCTTTCTCGTCTCCGAGCCGGCAAACTTCGTGACCGGTAGCGCTGTGAGCATTGACGGCGGCTACCATCGTTACGTCTTCGGTTGAAAGAGGATCATGGAACTTGGTCTGAAAGGTAAAGTCGCGTTGGTATCCGGCGGCACGAGCGGAATAGGCTTTGCCGTTTCCCAACGCCTTTCCGACGAGGGCTGCAAACTTGCCCTCGCTGGGCGGCAACGGGCCAAACTTGACCACGCCGTAGCGCAAATCGATCGTGCGCACGGTTTCATCGCAGACATTTGCGATCCGGTTCAGGTGAAGGCGTTGGTCGACGGTGTTGTCGCCGCATTCGGGCGGATCGATATCGTCGTCAGCAATGCCGGCACGCATCTCGCCGGTCGCATGGAGGAGGTCGAGACAGGGGCTTTGCTGCGACACCTGGAGACCAAGGTGATGGGTGCCTGGGAATTGGCTAAATGTGTCGTGCCCCATATGCGCCGCCAAGGTGGCGGACGCTTTATTGTCATCATCGGTCAGGCCGGCAAAGTCCCGCAGGCCAACGGGATCGCGTCGACGATCAGCAATGCCGCCCAGCACGCCTTGGTGAAGTCGCTTTCGGACGACCTCGCCCGGGATAACATCCTGGTCAATGCCGTGTGCCCAAGCCGCATCAAGACTCCACTGACCGACGGCTTAAAACTTCACAATGAAGTTTTTCTCGGACGCAGCCTGGAGCAGCAAGAATCGCGTTGGGGTGCCGAGGTTCCACTCGGGCGCTGGGGCACAGCCGAGGACGTCGCCAATGCGGTCGCATTTTTGGCCTCGGATCGCGCCGGCTTTATTGTGGGTGCCAATATCGATGTCGATGGCGGGCATCAACGCTCGATATTCTAGTGGTATGAAACCGTGATTGAGATCTCCCATGTCTGCAAGACATTCAGACGCGGCGAGGCGGTGGTTGAGGCATTACGCGATTTCAATCTGACAATTCGCCAGCGTGAGATTGTTGCGGTCATAGGCCCCAGCGGATGTGGCAAATCGACCCTGTTGAACATGATCGCGGGGATCTACCCGCCGAGTAAGGGCCAGATCCTCTATAAGGGCGCGCGCGTCAGGGACCTCAACACAGACGTTGGATACATGACGCAAAAGGACAATCTGCTTCCCTGGCGGAGTGTTCGCGACAACATCGCCTTTCCGTTGGAACTTGCCGGCGTCGCGCGATCGGAACGCGAGGCCCGCGCGGAAACCATCATAAAAGCAGTGGGGCTTGACGGATTTCAAACGCGCTTTCCAAATGAACTGTCCGGCGGAATGCGCAAGCGTGTAAGTCTCGCGCGCATGATTGTCTACGGCGCTGAAACAGCGCTGCTGGACGAGCCATTCGCAGCGCTCGATGCTCAGCTCAAGCTCGCAATGCATGATCTACTCCTCCAGCTTACCGCAGAAAACGAGCAGACCGTAATTTTCGTCACGCATGACCTCATGGAAGCGGTGACGCTTGCCGACCGTGTCATCGTTTGTACGCGCCGGCCGGCGATGATCGCGCTCGAGCAGGAAATTTTGCTTGCGCGTCCTCGCGAGGTACTCAACGTCCGCTTCACCAATCAGTTTAAAGAGCACTACGACGCACTGTGGGATCGGCTGCGCATTGAATACCAGGAGGAAAGGGTGTGACCTCGCTGGAACACGAGATCGATCAGCCCGAAACAACGAGATTGAGCGAGCCTGGCGGCGTTGCCATGGTGCTGTGGCAAACATTGTTGGGCATCGCCGTCTTGTTTGCCTGGCAGGGCGCGTCGGGCCGTCTGATCGACAACTTCTTCATTTCAAACCCGATCGATGTCGGACAGCGGCTTTTTGAATGGACACGCGACGGATCCATCTTCATTCATTTGTGGGCAACGATCTACGCAACGACGGTCGGATTTGTGATCGGTTCGGTGCTCGGCGGTGCGTTGGGAATTTGGCTTGGCGTTTCGCCTTTTGTCAGCAGGCTGCTCAACCCTTACCTCAATGCGTTGAACGCCCTTCCGAAGGTCGCATTGGCGCCGCTCTTTGTTCTGTGGTTCGGCCTCGGCATCGAGTTCTAAGATTGCCCTGGCGGCAGCCTTGGTGCTGTTTTTAGTATTTTTGAATACATTCGCCGGCGTCCGCCAGGTTGATCAAGACCTGATCGACATCGCCCGCCTCATGAAGGCGACACGCATGCAGGTCATCGCCAAGGTAATTGTCCCGTCTGCCATGTCATGGATGTTCGCCGGGCTGCGGGTTTCAGTTCCCTACGCATTGATTGGTGCGGTGATTGGGGAGATGGTCGCATCAAACAAGGGGCTCGGCTATCTCGTCCAGTTTTCCGGCGCCCAGTTCGACACCGCCGGCGTTTTCGCTGTCCTCATCATCATCGCGCTACTTGCAGTAGCTTTGAATTTCCTGGTGGATGCCGTGCAAAATCATTTGGAACAATGGCGCTTCGCAAGCCGCTGATGCGAACAAATCGCAAAGGGAGGAGTATCATGAGAGCCTGGAAAGTGTCCGCGATCGCCGCATCGATGTTGGTGGCGTGCTCTGCCGCCGCCGAACCAGTCAAAATCACCAATATCGGGCATGGGTACTACAGCGGGGCTCTCTATGTCGCTCAGCGCGAGAAATTGTTCGAGAAGTATGGGCTGGAGGCGGATATTTCATTCGTTCAAGGGGGCCCACTCGCACTGCAATCGGCGCTGACCAAACAGGCAGACGTCGCGATCGTGAGCTATGAGCATATTCTGACGTCTGCGGTGCAGGGAAAACGGGTCGTTGCGTTTTTCAACATCGCCAATCGGCCAGTCAACAACATCATCGGCAATGACGCGCTGGTCGCGGGCGCGGACAAACTTACTGTTGAGGCGAAGGTCAAGCGTCTGAAAGGTATGCGTGTGGCCATGCCGTCAGCGGGCGGCTCCGGCGAGAAAATGCTTGGCGTCCTTGCAAAAAAATATGGATTGACGCTGCCCGAAGACATCCAAAGCGTCTATCTCGGCGCCGAAGCGCCCTCTTATGTGGCCGCTTTTGACCGCAACCTGATTGATGCGGCGCTGCCGTTTGAGCCGGCCGGCGTCCTGGTTCAACAGGCGGGCAAAGGCCGGATTTTCCTTAATCTGATGAACGGCGAGGTGCCCGAGTTTCGCGACATTCTGTTCATGACGCTTGCTACCCATCCAGACAATATCAAGGACAAGCCCGCACTCCTTCGCAAAGTCGCGGCGGCATTCTCTGACGCTGTGAAAATTCTTAAGGACGACCCGAAGCGAGGCAAGGCGTCTATGGCGCTGGAATATCCGACGATGGCGCCCGCGACGAACGATGAAGCGTACGACGTCGTGAGCCAGATCTGGACCAAGGATGGCCGTATGACGGAATCACAGGCGCGCGGGACATTTGCTTACCTGCAACCGAAGGGCGCGCAGGAGGTTGATTTCCCCTCGACATTCACAAACGAGTTTCTGCCGAAATAATGAAACGGCGCGATTTCGTCCCATTCCTCGGCTGCGCGTGTCTGCTTCTTGCCGATGTGATGCTCGGCAATGTGGGCGTCGCACGCGCAGAGGGTGTGGTCGAACGTCTGTCGGTTCCGGAGTTGATCGAGTTCAACGGCGAAACCTATCGGCTGTCGTGGAGCTCGCACCCGAGACCTCACTACTACAAACAGGAATATCTGCCCTCAGGTCAGACGAGCGAACGTTTCCAGAGGATGATTTTGATTGAAGCCACCGTGCGCGACGTCGGCATCAAGGACCTGGTCGCTGCGCAGGTCAATATGCTCAATAAGCGCAAGTCGACCGATCCAACGGTCAATTTCGCCATCCTCAAAAATTCAAAAAATGATGAGATAATCCTGGATTTCATTCTCAGCGCGCAAGACTCCAAGGGAGAAGACATCGTCGAATGGAATGCCTATCGCTACGCGGCGCTGAAGGGCAAAGGCGGCGTATCCGGCGTGCTGTTGTTTGGAATAAGCAGGCGTGGCTACGGCGACGATGGAACGAACTTTCTCCGCAGGCTGAAGTCGGTGCGCCCGGCGGAGATCAATGCACTCGCCGCCTATCCGCTGCCAGCCGTCCGTCCGATCGACTAGGGCGCTTGCATTCGTGGTATTTAGACCGCGCCCCAGATTGCGTTGTCGAAACGCCGCAACGTTTCCGATTGGACATGAGGACGAATCGGCGGACTTTGCGCTTTCATCTCGTAGTCAAAGCCGTGTCCGCGACAGTAACACTGGTGCCTGATGGCCTGCCTGGTTTTTCCGGTTTTTTTGACTGTCACGACCTCGATGCCCATCGGCACCGTTTGCTGGCACTCAAGGCAACGGACGATCTCGCTGAGGTAGACCACCTCGGTGATACTGGGATCTTTAGTCGGTATCTTTCCAATCAATTCGCGCATGACTCACCTCCGCATATGCTGGTGCAAATTCACCACCAAGACCCACGCGTCGTATTTAAAGGTCGTTGCCGGTCGGACCGACGCCGCCCCCGCTGAATGCCGAGATCCACGGCCGTCTCAAAGTCGTGGTCACAGCGCCCGCATTTCCAGCGGTGACGCACGCTGTGAGCGTCGGCGTGTTCGGACGTTTCCGGCAGAAAAAGCCGTTCGCCACATTTGACGCAGCTCACGAAAGGGACGGCGGTAGCGATTTGCATGGGCTGTCCGTAGGGCTTGAGCATGAACTCACCAGAGCCAGAGCGACGTGCTCGACCCTAGGTATTGGCGAATTAAAATGCGCTTGCCCAAAATGGTAGAATCTAAGTCGAAGTCGGTAGATCTTACGTAAAAGCTCAATAGTGGCGGGCTTTTCTCGCCATCGCGACGCTAAATTCACGACCTGGTGATTGGTGGCTTCGGCTCCTCTCTTGGGTCGCTCCCTGCCTTTGCACTGGTGGAACCGCCGCATATTTCAGCCACCAAAGGAATTTCATGTTGCCCTAATTGAACTCTAGAGCGTCGCCGATATTCGCCTTGAATTGCGCCAAGGATACGGGCGGTGGGCGTGAGAGTTCAGATGCGTTTTGCGCGATTTTTCTTTCTGGTCGCTCTGACCATGACCAGCGGGTTGGCCCGGGCGTCAAATGACGCGTGCCCCGGGAATCCGGATGCGTTGGGAACAAGTCGTGTGCTCGCCATCAGCCCAAGCGAATTCAAGGGCATTGGCAGTATGCAATACAAGCAGACACTGCCGCTCAACGATCATGAGGTTGTCATTACGTTCGATGACGGACCGTTGCCGCCCTACAGCAACATCATTCTGGATACGTTAGCGTCGCAGTGCGTCAAGGCCACCTATTTCCTGATCGGGCGGATGGCGCACGAGTATCCGTCCATTGTCCGGCGCATCTATAATGCCGGCCACAGCATCGGCACCCATACCGAAAATCATCCACTCGCGTTGCAGCGGTTGCCATTGCAGCGGGTCGCATCCGAGGTTGAGAACGGTGTTGCCTCTGTCGATGTCGCGTTGGGAGATCCGAAGGCGCTTTCGCCTTTTTTCCGAATCCCGGGTCTGGCCAGGAACAACGCGATCGACAATTACCTGGCCTCCAAGTCGCTGGTGACCTGGAGTGCGGACGTAGTTGCCGATGATTGGTTCAGGCACATTTCGGCGAAGGCCATTGTGCAAAGGGCCATGCGACGGCTGGAAGCAAAAGGCCGAGGCATCCTGCTTCTCCATGACATTCATCCGGCCACAGCTACGGCACTGCCAATCTTGCTCCAGGAGCTCAAGGCTCGTGGCTTCCGTGTCGTGCAGGTGGTGGCAACCGGCGATCGGCCGAAATTCCTGCCGGAACGGGTAGCGTCGCCAGCCGCCGAAAAGGCCGGGTGGCCGACTGTGGTGCGAACGAAGCGGTTCTAAACCAGCCCGTCAGTGTCGTCGGCGATCGAACGCGCAGCGATACTTTGTGTCGCTGTGCTTTCAGTTGAGGGCGGCACTGGCCCCGGTTGCGTTCGCTTTATCCACGCGCTCGATCGCAGCAGGGTCGGGCGGCCAGGAGGCCAACCAAACCGCGAGTGGCATTATGGGCGGCGGCACTCCCGTGTCTACCAAGCTCGCGTCGATGGCGTAATAGCCGCCGTTCATTTCCTGCACGACCGCGGTATTGCGCAGGGGGGCGTAGGAAAGCGGCGCCACCTTGTGGAAGGCGAAGAGCCCACTGCGCTCCATGAGCGTCATGTAAGTCCACGTATTGACCGAGGAATTGATGCAGTCGAGTTGCGTCAAGTCACCAGCATTAGGGAGGACGTACATGTTCTTGTGCGTCCATTGGTGGGCATTTGTTCCGGTTTGCGGCGCGACGATGGTCTGGATCATTGCCACGCCGCGCACGATTTGATGCCGCTCAGCCCGCGCATTCTTCGCGCGCGGTTTGAACAGGGCCGTGACGCGCCGCCACTGATCCTCGTTAATGGTCGCGGGTGACCGCTCGGCGCAGTAGAAGCCGTGGCATACCGTCAAATCCGTCAGCGTCGGATTCGGGTTGGCATACTGATCAAGGTAGAAATTCTGCAGATTATTGGCGTTATCGGCGCAGGCGGAAACCGCCAGCGCAACGGATAGCCAACTCAAGATACGCCATAACCGCATCGTCTGAACCTCTTTTCCCATACTACCGTATGCGGTGATTACGGACAGAGAATTTTGTTATCAGTTGCGCTTCCTCCACCATCGCCAGATAGGGCCGCGAATCGACCGGCATCTGCAGAAAAAGGGAAGCGGGCGACAAAAATTCTGTCGCCCGCCCATGGGGGAGTGGGAAGTCTCAGAGCAATAGCCGACCGGGTGGCTGCAAGCTTGGAGACGATCTGGATTTTTCCTTGAGGCAGAGCGGATTTTACGCGGAGTGTCCGTTTACTCGCGGCTACGCAAGCCGGCGACGACGAAGTCGATCATCTGATCGAGCGTAGGACCAGGTTTGCCGGCGGATTCCGCGATAAACAGGGGGTGGAAAAATCGGATCATCGCGGCACAGGTGCACAATGCAGCAGTACCGGCATCACGGGTATGGAATTCGCCTGACGCAATGCCCGATGTGATCACCGACCCGATTGCCCCCGTGATGAATTCGATATGGGCCTTGCAGACATCCCAATTTTCTTCCATTGCGCAGGCGACCATCTCATGCATCTTCGAATCAGCGACATAACGTGCCGAATTCATCTGATGGACCGTCGTCAACAGTTTGCGCAGGCGCGCCGCTGCACTTCCCTTGCTGGCGGCGATCGTCTGCGCCGCCTGTTCGACCTCGCTCATCAGCCGCCGGGCCACGCCCGTATTGATCGACCTCTTTGAATCGAAAAAGCGGTAGACGTTTGCCGGGCTCATTCGCAGAGCCTTGGCGATGTCGGCTACCGTTGTCTTTTGGTAGCCGATCTCGCGAAACAGGCGCTCCGCGGTAACGAGTATTTGCTCCCGCACATCCGGTTCGATGTGGTCGGCCACGTAGCTCATTTAACAGCCCAGCCTTTCCGTCATTTGCCAGCGGGTGCAAGCGAACCCACGCCGGACCACTGCATGTGGTCCGATGTATCCGTCAGCTCATCTTCGGCTCCGCCGCGCTCATCGAGGCGCTTACGATACCACAATGCATAGAGGCTTGGCAGGAACAACAGGGTCAGAAACGTTGCCACGAACAGACCACCCATGATGGTGATGGCCATCGGACCCCAGAAGGCCGAACGCGACAGCGGAATCATCGCGAGGATGGCGGCCAACGCCGTGAGGATAACTGGCCGCGCCCGCCTCACCGTCGCTTCGACGATTGCCTCACCGCGCGTAAGTCCCTGGCCAACATCCGATTCGATCTGGTCAACCAGAATGACCGCGTTGCGCATGATCATGCCGGCCAGAGCGATCAGCCCGAGTAACGCGACGAAGCCGAACGGCTTGCCAGTGAGGTTCAAGGCTAGCGAGGCTCCGATGATGCCCAGTGGGGCGGTCAGGAAAACCAGAAAGAGCCGCGAAATGCTTTGGAGCTGGATCATCAACAGCGTAAGCATGACACCGATCATGACGGGGAACAGCACGAAGATCGATGCATTGCCCTTCTGCGATTCTTCAATGGCCCCACCTATCTCGATCCGGTAAGCGGGGTCGAGATGGTCACGGATAGGCTTTAACTTCGGCCAGACGGCGTTGGTGACGTCGGGGGGCTGAACGCCATCGACAACGTCGGCACGGACTGTCATCGCCATGTCACGGTTGATGCGCCACAGGATCGGCTCCTCGTGGGTGTATTCGACCTTGGCGATCTGCGTCAGAGGGACGGCAATTCCGTTGCGCGAATAGAGCGACAGGTCCCCAATATGGGCCAGATCAAGCCGCTCAGCAGGGACAGCGCGCGCGACAACCTCGACCTTTTCGATGCCATCGCGCACCGTGGTGATGGACGCACCCGTGAGCAACATGCTCAGCGACTTGGAAATATCCTGCGGCGTCATTCCCAGCGCCCGAACGCGATCTTGATCAACCACGAGCTTCAGGGAAGGCGTTTGTTCGTTCCAGTCGAGATGCGGATCGATCACCTGGTCGTTGGCGCGCATCACCTCTCGGACCTGATAGGCGATGTCCCGCACCTTCTTGGCATCCGGCCCGATGACACGGAACTGCACCGGGAAGCCGACGGGGGGACCGAAGTTGAACCGGTCGACGCGCACGCGTGCTTCCGAAAGCGCACCATCCGCGACCGCTTTTTCAATTCGTGCCTTGATCCGCTCGCGCGCCTCGACATCCTTCGACACTATGACGATCTCGGCGAATGATTCATTCGGCAGCTGCGGGTTAAGCCCTAGCCAGAAGCGCGGCGAACCCTGACCGACGTAGGCGGTGTACGTTGAGATATCCTCGTCGCCTTTAAGCAACCATTCAGCGCGTTTGACAGAATCAAGCGTTGTGCCGAACGCAGTGCCCGCTGGCAGACGCAGCTGAAAAAAGAGCTCCGGCCGTTCCGACAGAGGGAAGAACTGCTGCTGGACATGGCCGAACCCGACGATCGACAAAGTGAACACGCCAATCGTTGCAAGCACCACAGTGATACGGCGCTGCACGCACCATTCGATGACCCTGCGCAATGCGCGGTAAACACGGGTCTCGTAAATCGCATGCGGGTCGTGCCGGTGGCCGAGCCGCTTGAGCGTCGGCAGGAGCTTGACCCCGAGATACGGAGTGAAGGTGACCGCCACCAGCCACGACGCAACCAGTGCAATGGCAACCACCCAGAAAATGCCACCGGCGTATTCGCCAACGGACGAATTGGCGAAGCCGATCGGCAGGAAGCCTGCCGCTGTCACCAGCGTTCCCGTCAGCATCGGGAAAGCGGTTGATTCCCAGGCGAAAGATGCGGCCCGGATTCGGTCCCAGCCCTGTTCGATCTTCACCACCATCATCTCGACAGCAATGATGGCGTCGTCGACGAGAAGACCGAGCGCGATGATCAGTGCCCCGAGCGTGATCCGGTGCAGGTCGAGCCCCATGGCGTTCATGACGACGAACACGATGGCCAAAACGAGTGGCACCGAGAGTGCGACGACGATGCCTGTGCGCCAGCCGAGCGCGAGGAAGCTGACGAACAGCACAATCGCCAGCGCTTCGATGAAGGAGTGCACAAATTCTCCGACCGCATGCTCGACGACGGCCGGCTGATCGGCGATCTGCTCGAGATCAAACCCCCGTGGCACCGCTGACATGAAATCGGCCGTGGCGCTGTTAACGGCCGGTCCGAGCTCTAGAATATTGGCACCTTTCGCCATCACGACACCGATGCCGATCGCAGGCTTCTCTTTCTGCCGCACCATAAAATCCGGTGGATCAGTAAAGCCGTGCGTCACGGTTGCAATGTCGCCCAGACGAAAGACGCGACCATTGGCTTCGACGGGTGTCTCCGCGACAGCCTTGGCGCCATCGAGAGCTCCGGTCACGCGTAGCGGCACGCGCTGTGCCGACGCTTCGACAATTCCGGCCGGGACCACGGCGTTTTGCCTGGCAAGCGACTGGAAGATCTGGTCGGTGGTTACGCCAAGCGTGGCAAGCTTCGCGTGCGAAAACTCAACGTAGATTTTCTCGGCCTGCGTGCCGTAGAGATTGACCTTCGTGACATCCTTCACCTTCAGCAGGCGCTGTCGCAGAGCTTCGGCAACCTTTTTCATCTGCGCATAGTCTGCGCCATCGGCGGTGAGCATATAGAGAATCGAATCGACATCGCCGTATTCGTCGTTGACGGAAGGACCGATGAGGCCGGCCGGCAGGTCATCCTTGATGTCGACGATCTTCTTGCGCAGTTGGTAAAACAACTGCGGTACATCGCGTGCAGGCGTGTTGTCCTTGAACGCAACCTGCATCGCGGTAAAGGCCGGCTTCGTGTAAGTCGTCACCTTATCGAAATAAGGCAACTCCTGAAGTTTCTTCTCGATCGGGTCGGCGACCTGCGCCTGCATTTCGGCGGCTGTCGCTCCGGGCCACATCGCAGTCACCACCACCACCTTGATGGTGAACGATGGATCCTCAGCGCGCCCCAGGCTGCGATAGGAAATCAGCCCGGCGACGCCGAACATGACAATCAGGAACAGGATCAAGGCGGGATGCTTGACCGCCCACGCTGAAAGATTGAAGCGACGCATGGCCTTTTTCCTTTGGCGATCCAACTGCACTTCGTTGACCCGCACTCAGAATGACAAAGACGAAACGATCTTTACTTTCTGTGCGGGGTCGAGTTTTTGCACGCCGAGGGCGACAACACTTGCGCCTTCCTCCACACCGCCACTGATCAGGATGTCACTGCTTTCATATGACTTGACGGAGACACGCTTCAGCGTGATCGCGCCGGTGTTGACGTCGACGACGAAAACCGAAGGCCCGTCGCCCTGGTTGAACAACGCAGATAGTGGAAGGCGCGCCACGCGTTCGCTCGCGGGATCGGACAGGGTCAGCGTTGCCGTCATTCCGAGTTGCACGGCATCGCCGGCCCCGGGTATGGAAAATTTCGCGAGGTAGGTTCGTGTCATGGGATCCGCCGAGGGTGCGAGTTCGCGAAGCTTGGCGACATAGTTCTTGTTTGATTCGGACCAGATAGACACTTGTGCCTCACCTGACTTCGCGCGTGCCAGCAGCGTTTCAGGGATCGCAACGACGACCTCCTTTTCGGCGAGGCGCGCCACGCGAATGGCGGTTTGCCCCGCACTCACGACCTGACCGGGTTCGATAAGTGTAGCGGTCACCACGCTCGGAGCGTCGGAGACAAGCCGCGCGTACGAGAGACTGTTTTTCGTGAGTTCAACCGATCGCTCGGCCCGATTCAGGCGAGCACGCGCTTCATCGGCGGCGGCCTTGGCCTGGTCGAGTTGCGCGTCGGTTGACCAACCCTTCTGCCGCAGTTCTTTCGCGCGCGTTTCCGCCGCGGTTGCCTGCGCCACGACGCCATTCGCAGCGGAGAGTTCTGCGGTAGCCTGTTCGGCCTGCAACGTGAGGTCGGCCTCATCGAGTAGCGCCAGCGGCTGGCCCGTTTCAACCAGCGTGCCGACCTCGACCAGGCGTTTTGCGACCTTTCCGGCGACCCGGAAGCCGAGGTCACTCTCAATTCGCGGCCGGATCGTTCCGACGAAGCTGCGTTCGCTGACTTGCGATTCGTAGTGCGCGTTGGTGACGAGAACTGGCCGGGCGGGGACAGTCGGCTGGGCCGTCATCGGGTCACAGGCCGTGAGCGCGAGAACCGGCAGGACAGCCAAGATATTGAGAAGTCTGGTGAAAACAGCCTGGTACGACATGGAAAGCCTCCAGACCAACGATGATATGTGATTAGTGATAAAAGTCAACATTTATCACTTATCATCATTTAGTATGAGAGAGGCGTAGTGGAGCTTGAGGTCGCTTTGCGATGCCTTTCTGGGGCGTGATCGGAGGTCGAGCAGATCGCAAACGCGAAGCGCTCTGACTGCTGACCGGTTCGCGAACCCGGTTCTGCCGCTTCGTCCAGTCAGTAACTTACGCTGTGTGGATCGCCCGGCTGTCTGCGGGGACTTGTTCGCGTTCATCCATTCCGTAGTCTCGAATGACGCTTGCAACCCGCAAACGATACTTTGCGAAGATTTCGTGACGGCCTTTTGCTTGCGCCTTCCGATGTTCAAGGGTGTTGCGCCAGGCCTTCACCGCGGCCTCATCGCGGAAGAATGAAAGTGAAAGAATCTTTCCCGGCTCATAAAGGCTTTCGAACCGTTCGATTGAAATAAAGCCATCTATGTTTTCCAGCAGAGATTTCAGCTCGGCTGCGATGTTCAGATAGTCCTGCTTACGGGAAGGTTTTGGCCAAACCTCAAATATGACAGCGATCATTGTGACACCTTTTTGCTCGCCAGAACGAACACCCTCGCGCTCCATTTGAATACCCCCATCCGTGGCGATGGTGGAAACGCAAAGACGGTATTCCGTGGCGGCAGCGGCAATCGATTCCGCCGAACACAGGCATTTGACTGGACATCAGGGAGTGTTCGCCCGCTGGTTAGTTTCGATTTGATGGCCGGACGACGCTGCAGGACCGGTATGTCCGGTGTGTTCCCGATCCGATTGCCAGAGAATGACTTCGAATATGCACATACGGTTTTACTGGGCGCGGCGAATCTTCCGGGCAGGGGCGGCGCTTTTCCTCCTCGGTCTCACCGCTCAGACTGAACTCCAGGAACCATTTGGACTCCCGACGTTTGTGGTTGCTGACGGATTGCTGCCGGCAACGTGGGAAGATCTGCGGGAGGAAATTGAGGCGGATCGGACGATCATCGCCCGCTGTCGCGCGCGGCCTGAGGATTGTTCATCGCCTGCCGCGCTTCGATTCATCGCAATTGTCGGCGAAGGTCAACTTCACCAAGGTCTCGCCCGGATCGGGCATATCAATCGCGCCGTCAATCTCTCGATCCGAGGGATCAAGAATGCAGCGCCGACTGATTGGACATCTCCGCTGGCTGCCTTGGCCGATGGTGCAGGAGACTGCAAGCAGCATGCGATCTTAAAGTATGCGGCCTTACGTGACGTGGGGTTATCGCCCGATTCCATACGGATTGTGATTGTCGAAGACAAAGTGCTGCATCAAAAGCATGCGCTTGTTGCGGTCCACGAAGAGGGCCGTTGGATATTTCTCAACAATCATTCCTCGGTCCTTGCCGAGGCCGATCAGCTTTCCAAACGGTATATGCCGTTGAACGTTCTTGACCATGTAGGCGTTAGAGCGTTCATGCAACCATCGTTGCAGGTGCAAAAAGGGTCAGGTTCCGATGGCGGATAATCGCGTTGGTCGCGCCGATACCATCCGAAAATAAAAATAAGCGAACGGCGTTCGGCGTCAGCTTGGACCTGACCGCCTCCCGATGCGCCGACGACCCGTCCTTCCAGTACGCTAGCTCGGTCGGCCCAGAGCGGGCCATCGATCGACTCGTTGTTCCCGTCTCATAACGGATGTTGTTCGAGTGAAGCCGGATTGATTGCGGGATGGGTTTTCTCCCAAAGACCTCTCGCAATCTCCAGGGAATTCACCCGCTGGCCTTCCCACCACGCGCGTTCATCCCCGGTTTGATGCAATTGCCGATGATGGCCGCGGCACAAAGGCACGGTGAATTCATCACTCACCTTGAGGCCAATGGCTCTGGGTTGTGCAAACCGCAGATGATGCGGATCGGACGGTTGCCGGCCGCAGATAACGCAAGGCTGCGACGCAACGAATTTCAGGTGTGCCTTGTCGCGCAGTCGTTTGGGTTCGGCAATCGCGAGCTGGCTCTTGTCGATCCGGGTCGGAGGGAGGTCAGCTGCGGCGGAAGCTGGAGGAGGAGTTGCCGTAGTGCGTTCTTTGGCTTTTGTTTGATCCCGCCGGAGCAGGTCTGCCATGGAGCTATGGTGCCGCCGACCGTAGTAGTGGGACGGCCGCGGGATTGGCGTTGTATCGTCTGGATGTGCGCCATAACGCGGCTGGGTCGGCGGACTTTCAACCGCAGTAGACTTGAATGTTGGCGGGCTCGCCAAGGCGGCATTTCTATCCTTGCGGTAGAGCTCAAGTCCGAATGGCCTGCCGAAGGTCGAAAGCGCCCGCTTGGTGGCGTCGGTTTCGGCAGCCTTGAGTGCGGTGTCGTGCGCCTCGCCAGGGGAGGTGGCACGACCTTCACCCGATCCATGCCCCTCCCGAACAATCGTCGTTCCATCGGCCTGAACGGTGATGCGCACTTTGGCGATGTAAACGGCGAGGAACGCGCCGCGGTTTTCGCGCGTCAGCACACAACGCGAATCCGTAGTCTCGCGACTCCAGGCATCGAAGCCGAAGATCCGGTTGGCTTCCGAGATCGCATACCAGCCTTCAATGTATGAAAGTTCGCGTCCATTCGCCTCGCGCGTCCGAATGCTTCGACTGCTGAGGCCACGCCGCAACGCCTGCGTCTGTTTTGCGGTGAAGCCCATCACTTTGTCCTCACGCTCAAAACAGGTTCTGGATTGGAAAGGGTGACACCCTCAATTTCGGTGCCGCCTTTGAGGTCACTCAGCAGTTCTTGTCGGTTCAGGCGCGGATCTCTTGGCTCCCAATAGATGCTCGGCACGGCGGCTTCATCGAGCACGAGGAGAGCCGGCATGCCGGGGCGGATCGAGACCGTGAAATCGGGTGCCGTAATCTTTTTCAGGTCGAGCTCGACCATCACATCCTTGGCGATTTGCCGGCGTTTGGCGGCACAATCCTGCAGGCGCTCAAGCCGGTCCTGCATCTCGGCGATGCGGCCCTTGAGCCCGGTTGCCAGGGCTTCGTCGGCCAGTGCCGCGCGGACGATGGCCGCGATGATCTCGTAGAGATCGGTGAGGCCCTCGACCGTGTCGGCCAGGGTCTGCTCGTCGATGCTGGGGTCTTCTGCCTGGATGCGGTCGCGGACTGATCGATAATTTATTGCAGCAAATGAAAGATTCATGGCACAACTCCCTTTGGTAAGCAGTCAACATTTTATATTGATTGTTAAATCGGATGTCAACAGAAAATGTTGATAAAATTACTGCGGCCCAGTGCCGTGGCGCTCGGGGCTTGCTGGCGATCACTCAGCCCGAGCTCGCTTCGGCCGCGAAGCTCGGACTTTCAACGATTGTTGACTTTGAAAAGTCGAGAAGGCCGGTGTCGGGCCAAGCAATTCTGGCCATCCGCGCTGCACTGGAGCGGGCCGGAATCGAATTCATTCAGGAAAATGGGGGCGGGGCGGGCGTTCGGTTACGCAAACGCCATCGTGGAAAGTAGTTATTGCCGAAAGCAACTTGTCAGCGAGCGACGAATCACTGATTTTGCAGAATTGCGAGCGGGCTTGCCGGGCCAAAAAGCAAAGTTGCGGCAGGCTTGCTCTGTTTGAAGCCTTCTAGGCAGCAGGTCGCTCGGTAGCGCGCTTACGCCGTCGACGAATTCAAAAGACCTAAAAGCAGCAGACCAAAGCAGCAACAGGATCTTGGTGCACATCGCACCAGGATTTTACTTTTGACCAATCAAGCTTTGGAGTGACCAAGATGAAAAAAGCGCGAACACACAACGCAACTTCGCATGGTCTGTACGCCCATGACGTCGTGCTGCCGTGGGAAGACGCGAAGGAATTTCGACATTCCATGAGGGCTTCCGCCAGGACCTCAATCCGTTAGGTCCGCTTGAAGAGGAAGCCGTGCACGAGTTGGCCGATCTGCACTGGCGGAAGCGACGGCTCAGGTTGGGGCAGATCCTCCCATTCTACAAGGAAAGGACTCCGGCGGAATTGACGAGGGCAGCAAAACATGGACCCAAAAAACTGATCGGATATTTGGCACAGCAAAGTCCATCAGCCTTGAACAAAAAGTCGGAATTCGCGAAGGCATTGATTGAAAGGATGCGGTTAGGAGACGACCCGCACCAAAAGGATGGACACGATTTCGAGCGCCCGCGCCGGTTGCCCGGGCCAACTATCGATAACGAGCTAGTCGCTCGCGCATACGAACCGGAACGACTTGAGCAGATCTTGCGCGTTGAAGCCATGATTGATGCACGCATCACCAAAGTCATGGTTCGCTTGGCATCCTACAAAGAATTCAAAAACATCCACGGCATGAAATCGCTGCCTTGTCCGAGCGACGATGGTCGCATCGAAAACACACCGCACAACCACTGTGAGAACAAGTAGGAATACACTACTCGCAAGAGTATTTTTCTGAAACAAGAATGGCCGCAGCTCCCGCGGGTTGCGGTTTGATTTATCGTTGCTCTACCGGACTTCGACCTTAATCGGCTAAGAGACTCGCTTATGGACGTCGTCGATGCAGTTCATCCCGGTATTCCGTAGCTCTTCGCACAAGTGCAGGACGGTGTGCGCACCGGTCTCGAAAACGGCATCAAGTTCGATCGCAACCGCTCGACGAAAAAACCCGAACTGATCGCACGTGTGCGCGCGATTTGTGGGACGAATTTGGTCGTCGCACCGCAACTCCAATGGACGCGCTCAATATTGTCCGGCTGGCCCCGGCCTAGGCCACGTCGCGCGCAGCAATCATTACGCGATGGCGGCGAACGAGATCTTCGTCAACATCGATACCAAGGCCAGGTCGGTCGAGGCTGTCCACGTGACCCTTGGCGGTCGGGATCGGCTGGGCCACCACGTCGTTTGCGATCCCCGTATGGGTGAGGGTCAACCCCCAGGCGATGTTGGGAATGACGGAAGCAACGTGCAACGCCGCAGCGCAAGCGACGCTCGACTCGCCCGTCTTGCAAGAAATGTTCACGCTCATGCCAAGACTATCGCAAAGTTTTCCGGCTTCGGTCACTGCCTTCAGACCCCCCAATTTTATGGCCTTCAAACTCACACCACGCGCAGCCTTGCACTCGTGGTGACGTCTGATGTCTTCGGACGAGTGAATACCTTCATCTGAGCCGATCGCGATATCGGTTGCGGCTGCTACCGCCGCCATTCCATGAAGATCGTCAGCCGCTACAGGTTGCTCGAAGAAATCGAGTCCCGAGCCTTTTACGGCACGCACATAGGCGATGGCCTGGCCAGTACTGAAACCTTGGTTCGCGTCAGCTGAAATGAGCATGCCGCTGCCAAGAGCCTTGCAAATCTCGCGCGTGCGCGCCGCGTCGTTCTCTGCGGTGTCGACGCCGACCTTGATCTTGTAAGCGGTGACTCCCGCTGCTTTCTTCTTTTCCGCGTCGCGCAGGTCGCCGTCACGGTCGCCGCCTCCTATCACGCCCAGGAGGGGCATGCGGCTTCGCTTCTTCCCGCCAAGCAATGCATGTACGGGCCGCGCGGTCGCCCGGCCGGTAATATCGTGCAACGCAATTTCAATCGCGGCCTTGGCTCCATGATTGCCGTACATGCGGCCATCCATGGCAGTGAGTGCGCCGCCAATATCTTCCGGATCACGCCCACGCAACACGGAGCTCAGATAGCGAACTGCGGACACGATGCTCTCGAGAGTCTCGCCGGTCATCACCGGAGCAGAAGCGGCCTCTCCCCAGCCGATAACGCCACCGTCGGTCTCTATACGCACTAGCACGTTGTCGGCACGCCGGACTTCCTCTCCCGCCATGATAACGGGTTTGAGCATAGGCAGGCTGACTGCGATCGGCTCGATTGTCTTGATTTGCATGCGAGGGTTTTGGCCGATGACGATTGTTCTACAGCTTCTGAATCCCGGCTTGGTCGATGATGCTTCTGAACAGATCGATTTCCTTGTTCACGCGGGCCCAGGCGGCATCGGCGCCCTTTGGCCGGACCTGGAAACCGGCCTGATATAACTTCTCCTTCATTTCCGGAGTACCGAGCACCTTTAGCGTTTCCGCTTCCAGCCATTTCACGATTTCAGGGGGCGTCTTTGCGGGAGCAAGCAGGTTGGTGTCGGTCGCGAAAACGAAATCCTTGTATCCTGCTTCCACCATGGTCGGTACGTCCGGCAGATCCGGCCAGCGTTCTTCGCCTGTAACCGCGAGGCACCGCATTGTGCCGGCCTTGATATGCGGTGCCGCTGGCGGGAGCGAACCGGAACTCAGTTGGGCGGTTCCGCTCAGCAGGGCCTGAATGGCGTCACCGCCGCCCTTGTAGACCACGTTCTCAAGTTTGGGCAGTTTTTCCCGGATCTTGAGCACCTCAAGCTGAATCTGGGGAGTTGTGCCGATCGGTGGCGTCGCGCAGTTGAATTTGTCGGGATTGGCTCGCGCAAGCGCAACGAATTCCTGCATGGTCTTCGCCGGCAAATCCGACTTGACGACGAACGTATTGGGCGAGGTTGCAAGTTCGCTCACGCCGACAAAATCCTTCAGCGGATCGTAGGGGATCTTGTTGTAGAGGCTGACATTCACCGACCACGCATTGGTCGCAAGAAGGATGGTGTAGCCATCCGGAGCAGCGTGCGCGGCGTTGCCGAAGCCGATGTTTCCACCCGCGCCCCCGATATTTTCGATGATAAAAGTCTTGCCTGTTGATTGCTGAAGCGCGCCTGCCGTGATGCGCCCGACAATATCGGACGGTCCGCCCGGCGTATTGGCCACGATTATTTTTACCGGCCTGTCGGGGTAGGCGGCATAGGCCGAGCGCATGCTCAGGATTGACGGAGCGGCGACGCCGGCCGCCATTACACCAGCGCCTTTAATGATGCTGCGTCGTGACGGCGCAGAGTGTCCATTTGTTTTTGTCATCGTCCTCCCCTTGAGTTTCGGCAAAATTTTCTGATTAGTTGCATTATTCCTGTTAGGCTAAGCTTTTGCGTTTGCGCGAGCAATGGCCTCAAGCAAGCGCCGATAGCTTGGCAAGAACGACACGAATTTCAGTACAGGTGTACGCAATTTTGCCGCCCATGACAGACGATCAAGCACAGGCAACCAACTGGCACGAGATCATTCTCGCAACCCTCAAGGCGAACAACGTCAAGCTCATCGTTTATGTGCCTGATCGGGTGTTCACGCCGCTGATCAAGTCCCTTCACGCCGATCAGTTTTTCACGACGTTTGCTGCCACGCGCGAGGAAGAAGCCATCGGCATCATTACCGGTGCGTGGATGGGTGGACTACGCGGTGCCGTCCTGATGCAGACCAGCGGCTTCGCTACTATTCCAAATGCACTCGCCTCGCTTGTTGTGCCCTGTCAGATTCCGGCGCTGATATTTGTTTCGGAACGCGGCACGCTCGGCGAGTTCAATCTCGGGCAGGCGCTGGTGTACAAGACGATGCGACCGGTGCTCAATTCACTTGCGGTCGAGAACGTCACGATCACACGCCAGGACGAACTGGCCTTTACGATTGATCGGTCCATCAAGCAAGCCGTGGCCACCCAAGCGCCTGTTGCTTTTATCCTGTCGCCGTTGCTCACAGGCGGCAAAGTGTTTGAAGGGTGACGCCATGACGAACACGAAATCGTCTGGAGCGACACCGGCGCACAATGCCAAGGTTATGAACCGCTTCGAATTGACCAAGCGGCTCGTCGGTCAGCTCAAGCACGAGGAAGCCGTCATCGGCGGCATCGGCAATGCCAATTTCGATCTTTGGGCTAGTGGTCAACGCCCGCAAAATTTCTACATGCTCGGCAGCATGGGGCTCGCAATACCGATTGCGTTTGGCGTTGCCATTGCGCAACCGCGTCGACATGTTTTTGCGCTCGAAGGCGACGGCTCTCTGTTGATGCAGCTTGGCTGTCTCGCAACCGTGGGCGAACGCGCGCCGAAAAATCTCACGATCGTTGTTTGGGACAACGGCATCTATCAGATCACCGGCTCGCAGCCGACCGCAAGTCCGGCAGCTGACCTTGTCGCAATTGCGCGTGGCGCCGGCATTGCAAGCAGTGTCTGGGCTGCTGACGAGACGGACTTCGATCGCTTGGTTACAACAGCACTCAAGGGTGAGGGGCCGAACCTGATCGCCGTTCGCATCGACGACAAACCGGCGGTAGCAACGACGGATCGTGACCCGGTTCAAATTCGCGAGCGTTTCATGCGCGGTCTTGGGGTAAAGGCCGCGAGCGCATAGTGGGGCAGCATGACGGATTTCGACGGCGTCGTAATCGGAGCCGGCCACAATGGTCTCGCTCTTGCCGCTTATATGTCGCGCGCGGGCATGCGAGTTGCCGTACTTGAGCGCAATAACCGCATCGGTGGGGGTTCGAGCACGGAGGAGCGCATTCTTCCCGGCTATAGGCTCAATCTGCACGCGAATTTTTACATGGGCATCGGGTTTTGTCCTTTGTTGCGGGACCTTGAGCTCCATCGCTATGGCTTTTCCTATATCGAGCCGCCCGTTCAGCAAGCGGCTGTCTTCCGTGATGGCACCGGCATTGTCATCTACAAGGATCTAGACAAGAGCTGCGCGTCGCTTGCTCGATTTTCCCGGCAGGACGCCGAGACATTTCGCGCGTTGTGGCACACCTATTGCGAGGAAATGCGACCGTTACTGGTATCATTGCTTTACAACGCGCCGATGCCGCGCGAGCAACTGATCGACCGGCTGAGCGGACCAAAGGCAAAGGAACTGCTTTCGCATGCTCAGCACGATCTCTTCAGTGTTGTGCGGAAGCATTTTGTCGACGAGCGCATTCGAACCCTGTTCACGTCCTACATGCACGTCATCACGACCGAAAATGTGCCAGGCGCGGGAATCGTCTTTCCGGCGATCTTTGCCAATATCGCCAGCTTTACATTGCCGGTTGGCGGCGCAGTTTCTCTTGCGCTCGCGCTGGCGCGGGTGGTGGAGGCCGGCGGCGGCGAGATCATCACAGACGCAGAGGTGAGAGAAATCAAAGTCACCAACGGGCGGGCCACCGGGGTGAAGCTTGCCGATGGTCGCACGGTCGATGGCCGCAAATTCGTGGCAAGTGCGATCGATTTTCCCACGACCGTGCGAATGACCGGCGAAGAATTATTTCCCGAGCCGGTGCGAGAAAAAGCGAAGTCGTGGCATTGGGGCAACCACAGCCTGGTGACGTTGCACCTCGCGCTCAAAGACCCTCCGGCCTACCGCGCAGCTGCTTTCGATGCCGATATTTCGCGCGCCTACAATATCTTTTTCGGCATGGATCACATTGACGACGTCGCGAGCTGCTTTGAAGACTGTGCGGCAAAAAAATTTCCCAGCGTGCTGATGGGCAATGGTGCGTGCAACAGTATGTTCGATCCGAGCTACGCACCCGGTGGCAAGCACGCTGCGTTCTGGTGGCCGTTTGCTCCCTATTCAGTGGATGGCTCGCCGCAGGAATGGGAGCGCAATCGCGCCGAATACACTCGCCGTGTCCTCGATTACTGGCGTATCTACGCGTCCAATCTCGAAGGCGACAACCTGATTGGGACCTACTTGTTCACGCCGCTCGATGTGGAAAAGCTCAATGCGAACATGCGCCAGGGTGCCGTGCGTGTCGGGGCCTATGTGCCGAACCAGCTCGGTATCAACCGGCCGCATCCTCTGATGCCTGGATCCCGCACGCCGGTGGAAGGGCTCTATCTTTGTGGTTCGTCGTCGGGAAACGGAGGAGGTATCAACGGGGCTCCGGGCTACATTGCCGCCAACGCGATCGTCGACGACCTCAAGCTCAAGCGCGCGTGGAAGCCGGTGCCCGCGCCGGAGTGGAAGCACTAATGGGTGCGGCTGAGGCCGTCGCGTCACCTCGCCGCCACCACGGCGGACGTTGTGACGATATCTTCAACTGTGGCGCCGCGCGATAAATCGCTGATTGGTTTGGCAAAGCCCTGCAGGAATGGGCCGATTGCCTGGGCGCCGCCGAGCCACTGCGTGAGCTTGTAGGCGATATTGCCCGAGTCGAGGTCAGGAAAAATCAGGACATTCGCCTGTCCGGCGACCGCGCTGTCCTCCTTTACTTTCTTCCGCGCGACGCTCGGCACCAAGGCCGCGTCAGCCTGAAACTCCCCATCGATGGCAAGGTCCGGTTCGCGTTGGCGCACCAGACTCATGGCCTCCCGCACCTTATCGACGCGTGCGTGCTGTGCGCTGCCCTTGGTCGAAAAGGACAGCATCGCCACACGCGGAGTCTCTTTGAGTAGCGCCTTCGCGCTGTGTGCCGAAGTGATCGCAATATCGGCAAGCTCGGCGGATGTCGGATCAGCATTGACCGCACAATCGGCAAAGATGAACGATCTTGGACCTTGCCCAAGGAAATCCGGCACGATCATCAGGAAATAGCTCGACGGCAACGTGATGCCATCTGCCAATCCGACGGTCATCAACCCCGCCTCGATTACGCGCCGCGTCGGGTTGGCGCAGCCCGCGACCATCGCATCTGCATGGCCTTCCCGAACCATCATGCCTCCAAAATAGATCGGTTTAGACGCGAGACGCATGGCCACCGATGGGGTCATCGACTCGCGGAGCCGCGCGAGCGCTGAACCATAGCTTTGCAGTCGCGCGTCGCTGCGCGGGTCGGCAATCTCGATCCCGGATAGCGAGACGCTATGCTGGCCGGCAAGTCGCGTAAGCTCCTCAGCAGAGCCGAGGAGGATAGGGGAGGCGATCTTCTCGCTCGCAAGGCGTGCGGCAGCGATAATGATCCGTTCATCTTCGCCTTCCGGCAAAACGATTTTGCGATTGCGCTGCCGTGCGATATCAAAAAGCTTCTTGAGCAAGTCCATGCTTCTCACCGCGTGAGAAAGACGCAAAGTTGCGAGCGAGGGCATCAATGACCGAAACCGCCGAAGCGATCAAGATTCAACGCGGCCTGAAGGGCGTTTACTTTGATCGTTCGCCCTGTACCTTCATCGACGGCAAGGCGGGCGAACTGCGCTACCGTGGTTATTCAATTCATGACCTCGCCGAGCATTCGAGCTTCGAGGAGACTGCCTGGCTATTGCTTAACGGCGAATTGCCCAGCAAGCAGCAGCTCGCTGCTTTTGATGCCGATCTAAAGGCGGCGCGTAAGCTGCCAGCCCCCGTCCTTGACATCATTCACGCCGTCAAATCGGCGCATCCCATGGATGTCCTACGTACGGCAGCGTCGGCTCTGTCTGCGTTTGATCCCGAAACGGCGGACAACTCACGTGAAGCTACGCTCCGCAAGGCCATTCGGCTGACTTCGCAGATACCGATGATCGTCGCCGCACATTCGCGCATCCGCGCCGATCAAGATCCTGTGCCGGCCGATCAGACGCTCAACCATTCCGCCAATCTGCTCTGGATGTTGATGGGGAAAAAGCCAAGCGTCGACGCTGCACAGCTGATCGACCGTGATCTGATCCTGCATGCCGAGCACGGCTCTAACGCCTCATCGTTCGCCGCGCGGGTTGTGATCGGTACTGAAGCAAATCTCCATGCTGCGATCGTTGCGGCTATTGCGGCGTTGTCGGGCCCGGCGCATGGCGGCGCCGCGGAGGACGTTATGAAGATGGCCGAGGAGATTGGCGATCCGTCGCGTGCCGCGGACTATGTAAAGGAAAAACGCAAGGCCGGAATAGCGGTCACCGGCTTCGGTCACCGTGTCTATCGCGCAGAAGATCCGCGTGCCCGCCATATGCGCGCAGGCGTGGAGCGCCTTTCAAAGGAAATGGGTCAGCCAAAGTGGTTCGAGATCCTACAGGCGGTGGTCGCGGCGATGGCGCCCTATGCGCGTCATGGCGTGAACGTGAACGTCGATTTCTACTCGGGCGTTGTCTATCACCTGCTCGGCATAAAGCGCGATCTGTTCGTGCCGATCTTCGCGATCGGTCGCGTGCCCGGTTGGGTAGTGCAGGTGCTCGAGCAGCTTGAGAACAACATCCTTCTGCGTCCGCTCACGCTTTATAACGGGCCCGACGCCCGTACCTACGTGCCCCTGGAGCAGCGCTAAGCGGCATCGCGTCACCAAAAAATCCTCCCAAGACGAAGCCGCCCGGAAGCAAATTCTCACTTGGCGAGACGTGGCGCCTCGGATTCGCCCTTGCCGGACCGAGACCTTCTGTTAGCGTATTGGGAACATAGGTCTCACTAGGCGAGACTTCACCAGGGCGGATCGCCGCCCTTGGCGATCAGCCGGCGACCACAAGCCGGACTAGCATTCCAGCCGGGCTCGGCCGCAGGCAGGGCATGCAAGCAAGCGGCCGATTGGCAGGGAGGAGTCCATGCGTTCGACCATGCGAAGCGTCACAATTTTGCTGTTGGCCATTGGTGCCGCGCTGTTCGGGGGCAAGGCGGTCGCGGCCGGATATCCCGAGCGACCTATCGAACTGATCGTTCCGTGGGGCCCAGGTGGTGGCGCCGATCAACTCGCGCGCCTCGTCAGCAAGCTGATGGAGCCGATGCTCGGTCAGGGCATCCCGGTTGTGAACGTCCCTGGGGGCACCGGTGCGACCGGTATGGCGAAACTCCTTGCCGCGCCTGCCGACGGCTACTCCATGGCGATATATATCGCCGATAGTCATGCGCTGCTCGCCGGAAAAAGCGCGCGTTGGACGATGAACGACATCACGCCAGTCGCGGTGATGATCAAGGGTCCATCGTTTATTTTCGTGAAGGAGGATAGCCCCTTCAAAACCTGGGACGACTTCGCCAAAGAAGCCAAGGCCAATCCGAACAAACTGAAGGTTGCGACGCTTGGCTTTGGCAGTGTCGATGATTTTTCGCTCACCGTGCTTGACCGCGGTGGCATCAAGGTCGTCCAAGTGCCGTTCTCCAAGCCCAGCGAGCGCTATGTCTCGATCCTCGGCGGTCACGCCGATGCACTCTACGAGCAGGCCGGCGATGTTGCGCAGTTCCTCAACGGCAAACAGATGCGTCCCATTTTGCTGTTCGGTGAAAAGCGCCTGGACGCATTCAAAGATGTGCCAACGTCATTTGAGCTCGGCTACAAGGTGGCGCTTGCCGCAATTTCGTGCGATCGTCGTGCGGGCCGGCACACCACCCGACGTCGTGAAGAAACTTTCGGAAGCGCTGGCGAAGGTCTACGCATCACCCGAGTACAAGAAGTTCCTCGAGGAGCAATACGCCGATCCGAACAGTTTTGAGGATGCGTCGAAGGCTCCGGCCTTCGTGAACGAACAGCTCGACGACATGAAAAAGACCGTAGCGACGAACTGAAATCGCCGGACAACGTCTCATGGACAAGGCGCTGTTCCGCTCGATTGTGCCTTATGCGATGGGTCTCGCCATCGCGGCCGCTCTTTATCTTTATGCAGGCACATTCGACTACGCACCTCGGCCCGGGCAACTCGGGCCCGACGTGTGGCCACGCCTTGCAATCCTGCTGATGGGCGGCTCCTGCCTGTTTGAAATCTCACGTCGGCTGATCGTCGGCAATCAGGATGCCGCCGGATTTATGGAGGCATTCGACCGAGAGCCGCAGGTCGAGGAAAAACAGCCCGTTTATCCGCGATTGCTGGTCGGCGGCATTGTTCTGATGGCGATCTATGCCGTCCTCGTGCCTGTGCTCGGGTTCATCCTCGGCACGTTCCTATTCCTCGCCGCCTTCATGTATGTCGGCGGGTACCGCGAGCACCGCGCGATCTGGGGCACCAGCGCGGCTGTGACGATCTTCTGCGGAATTCTGTTTTTGCGTATTGCCTATGTTTCACTGCCGCGTGGCGTTCCGCCATTCGATCGCGCGACCGACATCTTCTTTGCGATTCCGAGCCTATGGTGAGCGCATGATTGACATTCTCGCTCAGCTGGCCTCGGGGTTTCTGCACTGTCTGACGCCGCTCAATCTGGCGATGCTTGTGATCGGCATCGTCATTGGTCTGCTGATCGGCGTGTTGCCGGGGCTGACGTTGGTCATGGGCGTCGCGCTGGCCTTGCCCTTCACCTACAAGATGGACGTCACCGCCTCGATCGTTTTGCTCACCGCGATGTACGTATCGGGAACTTACGGCGGCGCTTTCACCGCGATCCTCTTCCGAATTCCGGGGGAGCCCATTGACGTTCCCATGCTGTGGGACGGTTACACCATGGGGCGCAAGGGCAAGCCAGCCAAGGCGCTGGGCTGGACCCTGGTCGCGGCTCTTGGTGGCGGGCTTCTCTCGGCGGTCGTCATGGTGGCGCTTACAGAACCGCTTGCCAAATTCGCTCTGCGTTTTTCCTCGCCCGAGTATTTTGTGATCATCATGTTCGGCTTGCTCAGCGTGGTAGCGATCGGCAAGGGATCACTCGCCAACGCCTTCATTAGCATGAGCGTCGGCATTCTGATTTCAACTGTCGGCACTGATCCGATCTACGGCGCCTACCGTTTCACCTTCGGTTCACCCATTCTCGCCGACGGCATCGAGTTTCTCGTGGTCATGGTCGGCGCCTATGGCGTAGGTGAAGTTCTGACGCGTCTGGAATTAGGCTTTACCACCAAGCCACTCGACAAGATTTCGAATGCACGCACCGAATTGCCGACGCTCAAGGAGCTTAATGAGGTGAAGGGCATGTTTTTTCGCTCTTCGGTGGTCGGCGATCTCATCGGGCTGTTGCCGGGCGCCGGCGCTACTATTGCATCGTTCGTGAGCTACGGAATCGAGGCGCGTTTCGGCAAGCGCAAGGATCAGATGGGGACGGGGATTGCCGAAGGGATCATCGCGCCGCAGGCCGCAGCGACAGCTTCAGTCGGCGGAGCCATGGTTCATCTGCTTGCACTTGGCATTCCGGGCAGCGGTGCAACCGCAGTCATTCTCGGTGCCTTCATGCTGCACGGAATTCAACCGGGTCCGCAGGTTCTCGCGAACTCGGCGCCCCTTGTCTATACGGTGTTTGCATCACTGTTCCTCGGCTTGGCGCTGATGTGCGCGCTCGGCTATTTCGCGATCCGGCCCCTCGTGAAAATCCTCGATTTTCCCGAGGCGGTTGTCTCGGCTTACGTGTTGATCCTCTGCTTCATCGGTGCGCTGTCGATCCGCAACAACATTACGGATCTTTGGCTGATCATCGGGTTCGGCATTCTAGGCTATGGTTTCGAACGCCTGAAATTTCCGGTCGCGCCGCTCGTACTTGGCGTCATCCTCGGTCCGATTGCCGAAGAGGCGTTCATGAACACGATGATCAGTTTTTCGAATGACTGGACCGTATTCTTCACGCGACCCATCTCTGGAACCATCGTTGTACTGACCATTGTCGTCCTGTTGCTGCCGTTCGTGCAGCGCCTATTCAGAAGTCGCGTGATGACTGTCCAAACGGGGGCTAGGTAGGTGATCCATGCGTAGCAATCTCGGAATTCACGAAAGGGCCACTGGTACCGGCTCCGGGCGGAATGTGGATGAGCTCAAACCACATCTTAGTCCTTCGAAGACGGGCGCCGCGCGCGAGCACAAACTCGGGGCTACAGCACGTTCCTTCGCTATCCTCGAACATGTCGCAAGCTCACGTACGCCGGTCGACGTGCTCGACATTATCGCTTCAGTGAAATTGCCGAAGGCGACGGCTTATCGGTTGGTGGATTGGTTTGTGACGCAAGGCTATCTCGCGCGCGAGCCCGGACGGCGCCGGCTGATTGTCGGTCCAAAACTCGCGAATCTTGCCTTTGGTGCGCTGTCGTCCTCGATGCGACATGACACGCCGCACGTGGTGCTTCAGCGCCTCGTCCATACGCTCAACGAGACCTGCAATATCGGTACGCTCCTGAACGGCGAGGTGGTTTATCTCGATCGCGTCGAAGCCGAGCATTGGCCCCTCCGCCTGCACTACACCAGTGGCTCACGCGTGCCACTGCACTGCAGTGCCATCGGCAAGTTATTCCTTGCGTTGGCTGCTTCGCCGCGCCGCAAGCGGCTCCTGCAGAGTCTGGAACTGCGGCGATACACCGATAACACCATCACCGACAGTGATCGGCTCGAGTTCGAGCTTCGTCAGATTCGAAAAGAGCAGGTCTCTTTCGACCGGCAAGAGTATCTGCTGGGCGTTGTCTGTATGGCCGTTCCGGTAACGGGGACCAACGGTGAGATGCTCGCGGCCCTTGCTATCCAGGCGCCAGAGGCACGCATGAATGTTCAAACAGCGCGCCGCCATTTGCCGGCGCTGAGAAGCGCCGCCAGCGAGCTAGCCGAGATTTTTCAGGACAAGACCTGAGCCATCAAGAACGGGGCTGAGAGGACATGACTATGAAGATGACTACCGAAGAAGCATTCGTGAAGGTGTTGCAGATGCACGGCATCGAGCATGCCTTCGGCATCATCGGCTCGGCATTCATGCCGATATCCGATCTCTTTCCCAAAGCCGGTATTACATTCTGGGACGTTGCCCACGAGACCAATGGCGGTCTGATCTGCGATGGCTACACGCGATCGACCGGGAAAATCGCTATGGCGATTGCGCAAAACGGCCCAGGCATCACGAATTTCGTCACCGCCATCAAGACCGCGTACTGGAATCACACGCCGATGCTCCTGGTAACGCCGCAGGCGGCGAACAAGACGATCGGTCAGGGCGGTTTCCAGGAAGTGGAGCAGATGGCGTTGTTTCGCGACATGGTCTGCTATCAGGAAGAAGTGCGTGATCCGTCACGTACGGCAGAGGTTCTCAATCGCGTCATCACCAAAGCAAAGCGCCTTTCGGCGCCCGCGCAGATCAACATCCCGCGTGACTACTGGACGCAAATGATCGACATCAATTTGCCGGCCATCGTCGAGTTCGAGCGGCCGTCGGGCGGTGCCCACGCGGTGGCGGACGCGGCGAGGCTTCTCTCGGGCGCCAAATTCCCGGTTATTCTCTCGGGTGCGGGTGTCGTGCTTGGCAACGCGATTCCCGATTGCGTCGCGCTCGCCGAAAGGCTCGACGCGCCGGTTTGCAACAACTACCAGCACAATGACAGTTTCCCCGGCAGCCATAGGCTCGCCGTCGGGCCCCTCGGCTACAACGGATCGAAAGCGGCAATGGAACTGGTTGCCAAGGCCGACGTGGTTCTCGCGCTGGGGACAAGACTCAACCCGTTTTCGACCTTGCCGGGCTACGGTATCGACTACTGGCCGAAGACCGCCAAAATCATTCAGGTCGATATCAACGCCGACCGGATCGGCCTGACCAAGCCAGTGACCGTCGGCATTTGTGGCGATGCCAAGCTGGTCGCCCAAAGCATTCTGGCGCAACTGTCTCCCTCGGCTGGGAATGCCGGACGCGAAGATCGGAAGGCATTGATCCATACGACCAAGTCCAAATGGCTTCAGACTTTGTCCAGTATGGATCATGAAGACGATGATCCAGGTACGACCTGGAATGCGGATGCGCGCAAGCGGGATGCGGATCGTATGTCGCCGCGGCAGGCCTGGCGGGCCATTCAGGCCGGACTGCCCAAGGATGCGATCATCTCGAGCGATATCGGCAACAACTGCGCTATCGGCAATGCCTATCCAACATTCGACAAAGGCCGGAAATACCTGGCGCCGGGGCTTTTTGGGCCTTGCGGTTACGGCTTTCCGTCCATCATAGGCGCCAAAATCGGCAATCCGGATACGCCTTGTATCGGGTTTGCCGGTGACGGCGCCTTCGGAATCTCAATGAACGAAATGAGTTCGGTTGGCCGCGAGGAGTGGCCGGGCATCACTATGGTGGTCTTTCGCAATTACCAATGGGGCGCAGAAAAGCGCAACTCGATTCTTTGGTTCGACGACAATTTCGTCGGTACCGAACTCGACCCGCATCTCAGCTATGCAAAGGTGGCCGAAGCCTGTGGTCTCAAGGGCGTAGTAGTAAAAACGGCGACGGAACTGACGGAGGCACTTCGGCAGTCTTGCGAGGCGCAGAAGAAGCGCGTCACGACCTTCATCGAGGTAGTTCTCAATCAGGAACTTGGTGAGCCGTTCCGCCGCGATGCCATGAAGAAGCCGGTGGTCGTGGCCGGCATAAGGCGCGAGGACATGCGGCCACAACAAACGGCCAATCTGTGAATGCGGAGCTGATGACATGACTGTCGCGGTAAAACCGGCGGCCGATTCGAACGTCACGACGGTGGTCGACGAGCTAGTGCGGCGTGGGCGTGCGGCGATGGCTTCATTTGCCAAGGCTGACCAGGCGCGCGTGGATGAAGCGGTCACAGCGCTTGCCTGGTCTCTATACAACCCGGCGCATGCGAAAGAGCTGGCCGAACTGGCGGTCAAGGATACTCAACTCGGCAATGTGCCCGACAAGATTACCAAGAAGCAGCGCAAGACCTTCGGCACATTGCGCGACCTCCTGCGTGTGAAATCGGTCGGTATCATTGAGGAAGACAAGAAACTCGGCATCGTCAAATACGCGAAACCGGTCGGTCTTGTTTGCGCCATCACTCCATCGACCAATCCGGGTGCAACGCCGGTGAACAAGGCGATGATGGCAATCAAGGGACGAAACGCCATCGTTATTGCGGCCTCACCTGCCGGATTGAAAACCACGGTGCGGACGGTCGAATACATGCGCGCAGAGCTCAAGAAAATCGGTTTGCCCGAAGATCTGGTGCAAATTCTGCCGGCGCCCGCGTCAAAGGATATGACGCAGGCATTAATGCACGCGGCCGACCTGATCGTGGCCACCGGCTCCCAGGACAATGTGCGCCGCGCTTACTCGAGTGGTACACCGGCGATCGGCGTGGGGACCGGCAATGTCCCGGTGATTGTCGACGAAACGGCCGATCTCGACGATGCGGCAAAGAAGATTTGCGCTTCCAAGATTTTCGACAATTCGACCTCATGCTCGTCGGAAAACTCAGTGATCCTTGTTGAGGCGATCTATGACAAGGCGATCGCGGCTCTCGAACGCGCGGGCGGCTACATGGCTTCGCCGGCCGAGAAGTCGACGATCCAGGCTGCGCTGTGGCCCGACGGCAAGTTGAGCCGCACGCTGATTGCGCGCGATGCCGATGTGTTTGCGCGCGGATGTGGTTTGCCCGATGCCGCGCAATCAAAGAAGTTTTTCATGGTTGAGGAAACCGGCGTGGGCCGTGGTTTTCCGTTTTCCAGCGAAAAGCTGTCGCTGGTACTGGCCGTTTACCGCGTCAAGGACTTCGACGCCGCGATTGCGCGCGCGAATGAAATCCTCGCGCACCAAGGACGGGGTCACTCGGTGGGCTTGCATACAAAAGATATGAAGCGCGGCCGAACTTTGGCTGAGCGCGCCGATGTAGTGCGCGTGCTGATCAATCAGGCGCACACGTTCGGGAATGGCGGGGGATTCGATAACGGACTCAACTTCACGCTCAGCATGGGGTGCGGCACCTGGGGAGGCAACAGCATCACGGAGAATTTGAACTACAGGCATTTCCTCAACATTACGCACCTCGTGACGACAATTCCGGAAGACAAGCCGAGTGAGGAAGACCTGTTCGGCGCCTATTGGAAAAAATACGGACGCTGATTGATGTCGAGCAGACTGCGCGCCACACGAGATTATATGTAATGAACTTTGACGAACACGCGGCAAAGTCACTCGTCCTGAATGCTGCGGGCATTCCGACACTCCGTGGAGCGCTTTGCACCACTGCCGCAGAGGCGGTGTTGGCCGCTTCGAATATCGGACCATGTGTTGTCAAGGCGCAGGTGCCGGCCGGAAAACGTGGAAAGGCCGGCGGCATCAAACTTGCCCATACGCCCGACGAAGCGCGCAAGGCCGCCGAACAGATCCTCGGGATGAGCATCGGCGGTTACACGGTCGAACGCCTGCTTGTCGAAGAGCAGGCGCATATTGCACGCGAATTCTATGCCGCCGTTCTTCACGACGTCGTGGCGCGAAGGCCGTTGATCCTGTTTTCGACTGAAGGCGGCATGGACATCGAAGAAATCGCCCAGGTGAAGCCCGCCGCCGTCCGGCGCCTGCTGCTCGATATTGATGGCGAGCCGAATAGGGCCGACATCGCTGCCATGCTGAAAGGGCTCGATCTTGGTCCGGCCGAAACACATACCGTGAAAATTCTCGAGCGGCTCTACACGGCGTTTCGCACGTGCGACGCCGAGCTCCTCGAGATAAATCCGCTGGCGCTGCTCGGCGATGGCCGCGTGGTCGCGCTCGATTGCAAGTTTGTGCTCGACGATGCGGCGATCTACCGCCAGTCCGAACTCGCCAAAGGTGGGGCCGCTGGCTCGATGACGGCGCTTGAGAAGCGTGGGGCTGAGAATGGCCTCAAACTCATTCAGCTTGACGGCAATGTGGGCGTTCTGGCCAACGGCGCGGGACTCACCATGACCACGATGGATGTGATCCGGTATTACGGCGGCAAGCCAGCAAATTTCCTTGAAATCGGCGGCGAGGCGTACACCAAGTCGGAGATCGCGCTCGATCTGGTGCTTTCCAATCCCGGCGTGAAAAGTCTGGTAATCAACTTCTGCGGTGCCTTCGCGCGTACTGACGTAATGGCCGAAGGTGTAGTGCGCGCTTGGCACAAGCTTGCACCGCGTGTGCCGGTGTTTTTTTCCATCCACGGCACGGGTGAAAAGGAGGCGCTAGCGCTGGTTCGCAACGAGCTTGGTATCGAGCCCTATGAGTTCATGGAAGACGCCATCCAGGCGGCGGTGAAGGCAGCGCAATGATCGTTCGCAAGAAAGATCGTGTCGTAGTGCTCGGAATTACGGGCAAGCAGGGCACTTTCTGGAGCGAGAAGATGATTGCCTACGGGACCAACGTGGTCGCGGGGGTCAACCCGAAGCGGGCCGGCGAAACGCATGTCGGCGTGCCGATATTTGCGACCACAGCCGAAGCGGTTGCGAAGGTCGGGGGCGATGTTGCGGTCATGTTCATTCCCCCGGCGATGGCCAAAGATGCTGCGGTGTCTGCGGGTGAGGCGGGTATCAAGTTGCTGGTTGTTCTGACCGAACACATTCCAGCCCAGGATGTCATGGCAATGCATGCCGCAGCGGCGAGGCACGGCACACGCATCGTTGGCCCTAATACTGCGGGCCTAGTGACGCCCGGCGAGTGCTTCGTCGGCATCATGCCTGCATTCGTGCCGAGCGTATTCAGGTCTGGGCGCGTCGGCGTGATCTCGCGCAGCGGCAGCCTCGGTACGCTGATCTGTCTCAACCTGACGCGCGCTGGCCTTGGCCAGTCAGCGTTCATCGGAATTGGCGGCGACCCGATGCTCGGCACGACGACGCGCGATGCACTCGAGGCGCTCGACAGGGATAGCGGCACCGACGCGGTTGTCGTCGTCGGCGAGATCGGTGGCGCGATGGAAGAAGATGCGGCCATTTACGCTAAGAAGATGACAAAACCGATCGTTGCTTTCATTGCCGGGGCGGCCGCGCCTGCTGGCAAGAAAATGGGCCATGCCGGCGCAATCGTCACGGGAAATGCCGGCGGCTACGCTTCCAAACGCCAGGCGCTTGAAGCGGCTGGCGTTACTGTCCTCGATACGCCGTCGCAAATTGCCGATGCGGTTTCTGCGGGCCTCAAATCCAGCCGTGCCGGCAACAAGCTTGTCGCGAGCCAATAAGGAATCGCCTGTGAGCGCAGATAATATGCAAGCTTTGCGCCCGTCGGTATCGGCGGCAGCCGCGCTTGCTCCCGGGATCGCGCTCTCCGCGGTTGTCGCAGCCATCGGTTATGTCACCGCGCCCTATGTGGCGCACTTCGTACCGATCCCCAGCATGGTGATAGCGCTTGTCGTCGGGATAGCACTTAACCCGTTGGCAGCGCGGCCCGCGGTGCAGCCGGGTATGCAGTTTTGCGTCAAGATCTTGCTGCGTTGGGCGGTAGCGCTGCTTGGGCTGCGCGTCGGTCTCGGGGACATCGCGGCGCTCGGCGCGCAAACTGCGATGCTGATTGTCGTTGCAATGGCGATCACCGTGGTGTCGGGGTTTGCTTTCGCGCGTTGGAGCGGGCAGACGCCCGGATTCGGGGCGCTTGTGGGGGTAGGTACCGCGGTGTGCGGCGCCTCTGCCACGCTTGCGACCTCGACGGTTGTTCCGGACTACAAGGGCAAGGAGGCGGACATTGCCTTCGTGGTAGTTGCCGTCAACGCACTGGCAACTTTGGCGATGCTGATCTATCCGCCGTTGTGCATTTTGTTCGGTTTCGATGCGCAGACCACCGGGGTCATGCTCGGCGGAACTATCCACGATGTCGCACAGGTCGTGGGCGCCGGTTACGCAGTGTCGGGTGGGGTCGGCAACACCGCGGTAATCGTCAAGCTGTTCCGCGTGTTCCTGCTGTTACCGATGGTCCTCGGTGTCGGCTGGTACTTCACGCGCATTGGCATGCGGCACGGCGAGGCGCATGTGCCGGTGCCGGTCTTTGCGATCGTGTTTCTGTTGCTCTGCTTGCTGAATAGCGCCGTACCGCTGGTGCCATCTGTGGCTCCGGTCTATGCCCCCGTTAGAAATGTATTGGTGGAGGTCTCCACCTGGGGTCTGCTACTCGCCATCGGCGCGCTCGGTTTAGGCACGTCGGTGAAAACCATTATCGGCCTCGGCTGGAGACACATTACGACGGCGCTCGGCGCGTCTGCGGTGATATTTGCCGTCGTGACCGGTGGCCTGCTACTGGCGCGGATGATGTGAGCTTACTTCAGGGTCACCGTCTCAAAATCCGCCGGCAGAACGATTTCGAGCAATTCACAATCGTCAGAATAACCGCGAACGGTGTGCTTGATCTTCGGCGGCTGGATCCAGCATGAACCGGCGTGGAATGTATGGACGCCCTGTCCTTCGAATTCGCTGCTGAACCAGCCCCTGAGCACGTAGACCATCTGGAAGTCGACGTCGTGGTAGTGCGGAATCGCGACTTCGTCCGCATTGAAGGGCTTGGTCATCCGGATGACGTGCGCCTGCACCATTCCGGCGGTCGCCTTGGCGATGCCGAGGTCACGATAGGCTGAATAGGGGCGCAGGCCGTAGTCGAAATCCTCATCGCGGTGATGGCTTGCGGTGAACCGCTGCGGCTTACGCATCTTGGCGCGCGCGGTGGATTTGGCGACGAGCTTCTTTTTTGTCTTTCTTGCTTTTGCCCTGCCTGCCTTTGCCTTGCGTTTTGCTTTTGCCATGAGGGCCTCCCATGCAAGTGAAAATCACTCCGCCGCTTCAGCTACTCCGCCATGCGTTTTCGACCAACCGGCCGGATCGCCGATGAACTTCTCGACCTCCCCCAGCATCTTCGGCTCGAATTTGCCACTTGCTTTGGCGACTGCCAGCACGTCTCTCCAGGTCGTTAGTGCGTGCAACGTGACACCCAGATCGCCGAGGATTTTCTTGCCCTGCGGGTAGATGTCGTAGAAGAAAATAACGAAACAATGGTCGCAGGTGCCACCGGCGTCGCGTAGCGCGTTGATGAAGTTGACCTTGCTTTTGCCGTCTGTGGCAAGATCCTCGACAAGAAGCACGCGCTGGCCGGGAAGCAGTTGGCCTTCAATCTGTGCGCCGCGGCCAAATCCTTTCGCTTTCTTTCGCACATATTGCATCGGCAGGTGCAGTCGATCGGCCACCCAGGCTGCGAAGGGTATTCCTGCAGTCTCTCCGCCCGCGACAGCATCGATCTTTTCGCGCCCGATATCGCGTTCGATCGAGTGAACTGCAAAGCCCATCAAGGTCGAGCGCACATCAGGAAACGACATCAGCCAGCGAGAATCGTTGTAGACCGGGCTCGCCCAGCCGCTCGTGAAGATGAATGGCTTGTCGCTCATGAAGCGGACTGCACCCGTGTCGAGGTACATCCGCGCGGTAAGTTCGGCGATGGTTTTCTTGTCGAGAAGTTGATTGGACGTCATGTCGATTGCGGCCTGCTGACGCTAGATCGCTATGTCAAAGCACAAAATCCCTCACGCCGCCATGCCGCAGTGACGCGCCAATTCACAGGCAAGATCGAGTAGCGCCTCGTCGCCTCCCGCCCAGCCGATGAAGGAGAGGCCGATGGGGCATCCGTTGATCGTGCCTGCGGGGATGCTCATTTGCGGCAGGCCGGAGACGCCGGAAGTACAGGTCAGGCGCATGACCCTCACGCGGAATTCTTCCAGTTCTGTGCCCGAAATTTCGACCCTCGGCGCGATGCTGGGCGCGGTCGGTAACGCCAGAATTGTGCCCGGAATCACTATCTGTCGAATGTGCTCACGCGCCTTGAGTTGCACGTTGCGGGCGGCGTCTGCTTGGGACATTGTCACTGTGGCTGCGAATTCGATGCGTTCGCGCACGCCGGGGCCGATTTTCGGTTTCTGGGCGATGACAAATTCGCCGAATGACCGCCAGGTTTCATAGGCCTGCACGATCCGGAACGCTTCGCGCCAGGGATCGAAACCCTCCGGTGCGATCCGCCCGTGCACCATCTCTGGCAGGTCGTCGCTCATGAATTCGAGCACCGTTCGCAGCAAGTCAGCAACGGGTTCTTCTGCCTGCGCGAAAGCATCTTCCAGCACGACCACTCGTTCGATTTTCGCGGCGACGGCACGACTGTCGAGCAGCACTGGACCGACTTTACGGAATACACCCGGGGTTGCGGCGAACCATCCCGGCACGTCGAAAGTCGGTGCCATGTCGGCGACGCCGGCATGTTCGATACGCTCGTGCGTCGGCCGCAGGCCGTAGATTCCGTTGAAGGAGGCCGGGACGCGTACTGAGCCGCCGGTATCGCTGCCAAGCGCGAAGTCGCATAAACCGGCTCCGCAGGCAGCGGCCGAACCAGCCGACGAGCCTCCGGGCAGGCGGCCCGGCGCGCGCGCATTCACCGGCGTGCCGTAATGCGCGTTTGCGCCGCTGACGCTATAGAAAAATTCGTCGCAGACCGTCTTGCCGGTAATGGTTGCTCCGGCGTCGAGGATCTTCTGCACCGGCGGACAATTGCGAGTGGCCGGAGCGTGGGTCGCGAGCCATTCCGGACTACCGCAGCCGGTGCGCTCGCCCGCGATGTCGTACATGTCCTTGACCACGGCGTTCAATCCGGCGAGCGGGCCACTCTTGGCTCCTTTGATCGGCGCCGCGATGTCGTGCGGAACGAAGCAACTGCGATAGGCCTTCGGGGTCATTTGCACTGCGTCTCTTATTTGCGGGCGGCGAGATACCAATCGAGGATCTTCGCGCCATCCCAGGCGACCACGCCGTCATGCGCGAGCAGCTCAGCGAAGGTCCGTTCGACGTGGCCGATACGGTGCGGCACGCCGGAGAGATAGGGGTGACAAGCCATCGCCATGACTTTAGGTCGCTCGGCTGACTCTTCGTAAAGAGTCCTGAAGTGGTCTAGGGCGCGACTGTGCCATTGATCTGACGGAAGATGCTGCAAAGCCATCATGACGATGTCGTGGATCTCGAAATTGTAAGGCAGCGCCACTACTGACTTGTGGGTCGTTTTGAGTGTCACCGGTTCGTCGTCGAGCACCCAATCGCCGATATATTCGACGCCGGCCTCCGACAGATAGTCGAGCGTGTCGAAGGTCTGCGTCAGCCCCGGACCGAACCAGCCGCGCGGGCGCTTGCCGGAAAATTTCTCGATCACGTCCATCGATTTCATGATGACGGCACGTTGATCGTCGAGCTTGTGCATCGGCACCTGGTCGTAGCCGTGTGCGTTTAGCTCCCAGCCGTTGTCAGTGCAGGCCTTCACCACCGTCGGATAGGTTTCGCAGACTCTGCCATTGAGCGTGACCGTCGGCGAAATGCCGAGCTTCAGCATCATCTTTTGCAGCCGCCAGAAGCCGACGCGCATGCCGTATTCATGCCAGCTCCAGTTCGGATGGTCGGGCAGCATCGGTTGGCCCTGCGGCGGCGAAATCACCATGCGCGCCATAGGACGCGACATGTCCCATTCCTCGAGTGCCAGCACCGGCCAAATGACCAACCGCACGCCTTTCGGGAATTTCAGCAGCGGACGGCCTTCGATCGGCGAATAGGCCAGTCGTTCGCGGGGATGCATGGGCATGGAAATTATGCCGGCTTCGGGCCGACTTTCTTGTACCAGTCCGCAATCTGCGAGCCCGTCCAGAACAGCACGTCGCGCTTCTTCCGGATCTTCTCGTAGATATTGCGGAAGTACTTCGCTCGATGCGGCGCGCCCATGATGTAGGGATGCACCGAGATCGCCATCACCCGCGCCGAGCCTTTCGCGTCTTTGTAGATCTGCTCGAATTGATCCATCGCCCGCTCATAGAACTCGGAAGCCTTGTGGTGCTGGATCAGCATCATGGCGACGTCGTTGCATTCCTGCGTGTAAGGGATGTTCAAAATCGGCTTACCGCGCGTTTTCATCCACACCGGTTGGTCGTCAAGCACCCAATCCGCGACGTAGTCATAGCCCTCTTCGGCAAGAATATCGGGCGTCTCCCAGGTTTCAGTCAGCCCGGGCCCCAACCAGCCGCGCGGGCGCTTGCCTGTCGCCTCTTCCAGCACTTCGGCGCTTTTGCGGATGTCGGCGCGCTCATTCTCGACCTTCTGCATATTGCGTTGGGTGTAGCCGTGGCCGATGAACTCCCAATTGCGATCGACGCAGGCCTTCACGATGTCCGGGTACGCCTTTACGGCGACGCCGTTGATGTTCATCACGCCAGGAATCTTGAAATCATCGTAGACTTGCAGCAACCGCCAGAAGCCTACGCGATTTCCATACTCATGCCAGCACCAGTTCGGAATATCCGGCATCGGTGAACCACCGGCCGGGGGCGTGAGCACAGTACGCGGCATGGTCTGCGTCGGATCCCATTCCTCGACATTTGTGATGGTCCAAACCACCATGCGTGCCCCCTTGGGCAGCTTTAGCGGTTTGCGTTCGGTAATCGGGGAATAATCGAGGCGGTCGTTGGGCAACATGCCGACGGCGGGCTTAGGAAAATTCATACGCGGGTTTCCTTGGGGGACTATCGATCGGCTGGCAGTTTTGCAGCTACCCCGGATATTGTACAGGCCATGAAGCTTGTCCGTTATCGTTCTGCAACCGGCGAGGAGCCCGGTCTCATTTTGGGCGGCGAGGTCTTCGACCTGTCCGGCAGTTTTTCTTCGCTCAATCCCCGCGCGCCGACGCTTGCCGATATCGAAGCGATTGCGGCGATACCAACAAAGGCGTTGTCGAAAGCGCCGAAGAATGCCGATCTCGGTCCTCCCCTACGGGGCGTCGGCAAGATCATCGGCGTCGGCCTGAACTATCGCGATCACGCCGAGGAAACGGGCTTGCCTCTGCCGAAAGAGCCGACGCTTTTTTTGAAGGCGACCAGTGCGCTGTGCGGGCCCACTGACGATCTCGTCATGCCTCGCGAAGCAAAAAGCGTCGACTGGGAGGTTGAGCTTGCGGTGGTGATCGGGAAACCCGGCGTCTATATCAATGAGCGCGAGGCGCTTGACCACGTGCTTGGTTATTGCGTCGGCATTGATTTCTCCGAACGCGATTTTCAATTCAACCGTGGCGGGCAGGGCTTCAAAGGCAAGAGCGCAGATACCTTCGCACCGCTCGGGCCGTTTCTCGCAACGCAAGATGAGATCGCCGATCCGCAGAAGCTTTCGATGCGTCTGAGCGTCAACGGTGCGACAAAGCAAAGCGGTTCGACGCGAGACATGATCTTCTCCGTCAGTGAGCTGATCTCTTACATCAGCCGGTTCATGAGCTTGCAGGCGGGTGATGTGATTCTGACTGGCACTCCGGCAGGCGTCGGTCTGGGTCAGAAGCCGCCGACTTATTTGCAGCCTGGAGATGTTGTCACCGCCTCTATCGAAGGTCTCGGCGAGCAGACGACACAAAGTGGTGAATGCCGGGCAAGTTTGACGATGCAGTCGCCACTCGCGCGTCGCGCGCCGTATCCTCCGTTCGGATGACTCGCGTACTATCAGCTTTCTCACGCGCGCTTTATTCAGCACAAAACTAGCACAATCGCACATGCGACGGATGCATCCCCCGATCGGGTGATGCGCATTGTCGGCAGTGCATGCGAAATTATTTTTCTGAACTCGCTCGCGCACATGAATCTTGCACGAGCTATTTAGTCGCAGTTCATGTACGCAATTTTAGGCTGCGCAACGATTGGTGCAACGCGACAAAACTAAAACAAAGGAAAATGAAAATGCGCAAAGCTTTTATCATCACCATCGGGCTTGTGAGCTTCGGCGCTATCGCCGGCGTGCAGCCGGTTTCTGCCGCCCAAACCTGCAAAACGGTGTGCGACCAATCGGAAATGCATAATGGCAAAGCGCGATGTTTCTCGGCACATCAGGAGTGCATCAAGAAGGGGAGTGCTGGTTCATCAACGACTGTCCAGAAGAATAAGAAGATGAACTGACGGCAGCTAGATCAGCACTTTCCGATTCACGGAGAGGCCGTGCTGCGTTCGGTAAATCGCAACGCGCGTCCGGCGTACAACATCAGAACGTTAGGAAATTGAAATGCACAAAGGTCTCGTCGTCGCCTTCGCTCTCGCGTCGTTCGTCGGCGTACAATCAGCTTCAGCCGATTGTCGCAACGAATTCAAGGATTGCAGCATAAGGAAAGGCTCGGGCACCGCTGCACGAAGCCTCTGCACCAAGACCTATTCTCTGTGCCAGCTGCACGCCCGCCAGGCGGCCCATCAGGCTGCCAAAGTTCAGCACGACGTCGTCGCCGCGCCAAAGGCCGCCGTTACCAATGCAGCAAAGACAAAAACTGTCGGGCCGGGCGTGAAGCAGTCAAGCAAGTAAGCCAACCAAAATATTGGGAGATTCAAAATGCGCGGACTTTTTGTTATTGCGCTCGGCTTCGCCAGTGTTGCGGTCTTTGCGCACACAAAGCCGGCTTCTGCCGCCGCTCCTAAATGCGTGCCGGTCAATTGCCACGTCTACCATGGTACACACGGTCCGGTTACCACGTGCGATCAGCGGTGTACGCAAACGCCAACGGCTCAAGGCGTCAGGGCGCCGCAGCCTATTCAGCAACAGAAGAATAAAAGAATGAACTGAGTACGCTCGAAGCGGGCTCAGCTACCCTTCTCGTTGTGAATCTCCGGAAAGAAATAGTCTTTCCAGGTTTCCGGCTTTGTCTTGAGCGTACCGACGTCGACCATGAAGTCCGCATATTTCATGGTGTTTTCCGGCGTCATGGTCCAGCGTACCTGCGGCCCGGCAACGATCTTGCCGACCATCTCGAGCGGCAATTTTGATTTTGAATCCTCGATCCACAAGGCCGCCGCCGCCGCCTTGTCTTTGTTGACGATCTCGGTCGCCTCCTTAAGGGCAGCCACGAGCGCCTTGTAGAGCACCGGATTGCCTTCGCGAAATTTTGCCGGCGCCCACACGGCCGTGAAAGTGTGCGAGCCACCCATCACGTCAAATGAATTAAGCACGGTGTGAACCGCCGGGTCATCGAGTTGCTGGTTCTGGAACGGCGGCACGCTGAACGCAGCCGAGATCTGTGCGCCGCCTTTGAGTAGCGCGACCGTCGCGTCCGGCGGTGTCATCGACACGGTGAGCGGGTCAAGCTTCGCAAATTCCTTGGTGCCGTACGCTTTCGCCGCCGCCATCTGCAGCGTGATCGCTTGTACCGACGAACGCACGGCGGGCACCGCAATCCGATCGGTGTCCTTGAAGTCCTTGATGGTCTTGATGGCTGGATCGCGACTATTGAGCAGGAACGGCTGCGAACTCAGCGCGGAAATGCCGCGCACTTCCTGCGGCGTGCCTTTGCTGCGCGACCACAGGACCAGCAGGCCGGGCACGCCACCCGATCCGACGTCGATATTGCCGGAGATCAATGCCTCGTTGACCGCTGTCGGCCCGTTGAAGGTGAACCAAGAGACCTTCACGTCGTTGAGCCCTAGCGCTTTGGCGTGTTTCTCGATGAGCTGCTGATGCTCCATCACGTTGAGCTGGAGGTAGCCCATGGAAAACTGCCGGGCGAGACGGATTTCCTCAGCCGTTGCATTTGAAACGCCAAGCAGGGCAAATGCGGCCGCGAGCACAGCAAGAATCGACTTCAGACGCATGTGGATCCTCCCTGCCGTGCCGATCTGCTGTCTTGCAGCGGCAGCTGCCGCTACGCGGCAGCCTCGATCTTGGCGATGCTGCGGTACCAGTCGAGAATCTGCTCGCCGTTCCAGTGCAGAACGCCTTCGTGCTTGTTCACGTAGTCGTAGATCTGCTCAAGATATTTGATCCGATGCGGTTGCCCGCTGATGTAGGGATGGATCGCAAGCGTGCAGATTTTTGCGCGCTTCGCGCTCTCGGCGTAGAGCCGATCGAACTGGTCGATCGTGCGCTTGAGCAGATAATCGCTCTCGTGATGCTGGATCAGCATCATCGGAATATCGTTGAGCTCGACCGTGTAGGGCAGGGTGACCAGCGGTCCCTTTGTGGTGCGAATTACCGTCGGTTCATCGTCGTAGACCCAGTCGCCGATATATTCGACGCCCGCGGCGGCGAGCAAGTCCGGCGTGTCGAGCGTCTGGGTCAGGCCAGGCCCGAGCCAGCCGACCGGCTTCTTGCCGGTGAACTTTGTCATGATATCCATGGTCCGCTTGATCATGCCGGCCTGGTCGGCTTCCTTGTGGATCGGACCCTGCTCGTAGGCGTGGCCCATGAATTCCCAGCCGTCTTTTCTTGGCCTCCTCGGCAACGCGCGGATAGTCCTCGCAAATGCGCGCATTCGCGGCGAGCGTCGGTTTGATTCCCAGCTTTTTGAAGAGCTCATGAAAGCGCCAGCAGCCGACCCGCATGCCGTATTCATGGAACGCCCAGTGCACCACGTCGGGCATCAGCGGCACGCCCGTCGGGGCCGGCAGCAGCTGTCGTGCCATTGGTTTGCCGATGTCCCACACCTCGTAGTTAACGATCGTCCAGAACACGATGCGGGCTTTACCCGGCAATTTAAGTGGCGGGCGATCCACGATCGCCGAGTAGTCGGAACGTTCGCGCGGAATCATCGGATTGGACATGGCCTGTTCCTGTATCGACTTTGCAGATGGCTAGAATGTCATGCCGTTGCGGCCACGCGCAACCCGACCAGACGTTCGAGCGTGGCAGTGTCTTTCTGCAATTGAGCCGAAGGTGCGCGGTGCGCTACCGCGCCGCGCTCCAGCACGATAGCCTCGGCCGTCAGTTCCAACGCAATATCTGTGTGCTGTTCGACGAGAATGATGGCGATGCGACGATCAGAAAGCATCGTCTTCATCGCGGCCGTAAGCTCATCGACGATGACCGGAGCGAGCCCCTCGAACGGCTCATCCAGCAACATCAGTGCCGGATTGGTCATCAACGCACGCGCAACGGCGAGCATTTGCTGCTCCCCACCCGAGAGCTGATTGCCCATATTGCGGCGGCGCTCGGAAAGCCGCGGGAAGAGCTTGAACACAGCGTCAAGATCCCAAGAGCCAGAGCGCGACGCGACGGTGAGGTTCTCCTCGACCGACAGGGATGGGAAGATCTCGCGCTCCTGCGCGACCCAGCCGATGCCGTTCACTGCGCGTCGATTGGGCGGGAGGCGCGAGATGTCCTGCCCTTTCCAGACGACCCGTCCGCTGCGCAGCTGCGTGTAGCCCATGATGGTCATCAGCAGCGTCGACTTGCCAACGCCGTTGCGGCCCAACAGCGCTAGGCTGCCATGTTCCGGCAGGTCCAATGAGATGCCGTGCAGCACGACGGCGTCACCATAGCCGGCTGTCACGTTATCAAGTTTGAGTAGGGAGTCAGCCATGCTTGCGTTTGCCCAGATAGACTTCGCGCACGCCGGGATCCGCTGCAATTTCGGCCGGTGAGCCTTCAGTGAAGATCGCGCCTCCGACCAGCACAATGATGTGGCTTGCGAAACGGAATACCACATGCATGTCGTGCTCAATGAATAGCAGCGTGAGATCGTCGGAAAGGCTCGCCACGGCCTCAAAGACGTCGCCGCTTTCCTCTTGCGGAACTCCGGCGGCAGGTTCGTCGAGCAGTAGAACCTTCGGCCGGGTTGCGAGCGCCAACGCGATCTCTAGGAGCCGCTGCCGACCGTATGGCAATTCGCGCGTGACCTGATAGCAGGAGTCGCCCAGGCGCAGCTTACGCAGGATCTCGTAAGCTTCGTCGATCGCCTCGGCGTGTGAGCCTAAGCCGCGCCAGAATTGTCCTGACAGCCCCCGGCGCTCCAGTACAGCGAGCGTCACTGCTTCAAGTGCATTGAGGCCGGCGAACAACGTGTTGATCTGAAATGTGCGCGCAAGCCCGCGCCGAACGCGGTCCTGTGGGCCCATTTCCGTGATGTCCTCTCCGCCGAGAAGAATTTGCCCTGCATTGGGGGCCAGCATCCCGGTCATGAGATTGATCAAAGTCGTCTTGCCGGCGCCGTTCGGACCGATCAGCGCATAGCGCGCTCCGACCGGCAGATTGATCTCAATATTGCGCGCGACCGGGAGCGAGCCGAATGATTTCGTCAGATCTCGGGTGGCCAAGGCGATGGCGCGATCGGTTGCCGCGTCTTTTGCTGCAAGCACCGTCGAGCTCATTTCCGTCTCCACCGTGCGTAGATTTGCAGACAGTCCGCCGACAATACCGTTTGGAAGCAACATTACGACCGTGATCAGCAGTACGCCGATCCAGAAGTACCAAAATTGCGGTGCGATGCCCGAAAACTGATCGCGCGCGACCATGAAAATGACGGCACCCACGAGCCCACCATAGAGTCGCCCGGCGCCGCCAAGGACCAGCATGACCAGCACATCGGCCGAGCGCTGGAAGCTGATCGACTTGAGCGAGACGTTTTCGGTGGTCTGGGCGAGGACAGCGCCGGCCAGCCCGGCGATTGCTGCCGCAATCATATAGGCCTTGCGGATGTGCGCGCGGCTGTCAGCGCCGATCGCCGGCATGCGTACCCAATTTTCGCGAATGCCGCGCAGCGCAAGTCCGAACGGGGAGTTGATCAACCTGCGCGCGCCCAGAAAGACCAGGAACAATACGGCCAGCGAGTAGGCGTACGCGGTGTAGCCATAGAGGTCGAACTTGAAGAGGCCGAGTACCGGCCAGATTGAAATGCCCTGCAGGCCGTCGCTGCCACCGGTGAGCCAATGTGCACGATTTGCCGTCTCGAAGGCGAGCAGACCCAGACCGAGGGTGATCATGATCAACGTAAAATGGCGAAACCGCGCGATGACGAAGCTCACCGCAAGGCCGACGAGGCCGGCGACGGCGGCGGCCACAATCAGACCGCTGATCGGCTCGCCCCAACCGAACTTGGAGATCAGCCCCGCCGTATAGGCTCCGATGCCGAAGAAAGCCGCGTGGCCCAGGGAGACGATGCCGGCATAACCGAGGATGATGTCGAGGGAGAGAGCGAACAGCGCGGTGATAGCGATTTGGCTCGCCAACGACAGATAGTTTGGAAAAAGAATGAAAGGCAAAAGCGTTGCCAGCCAGAAAGCAATCTCAAACGGATGCCACCGGCTCCGCGCCTGCAGATAGTCTTGGGGCGTGACAGTCGTGGTGGCGGGGACCATCACCTAGCGCCTCCCGAACAGGCCGGTCGGCCGCCACATCAACACCACCACCATGACGAGATAGATCAGGAATGCGCCGAGTTCGGGCGCATAATATTTGCCGGCGACGTCGCTGACGCCGATCAGTATTGCGGCCGCGAAAGAGCCGGCAATCGAGCCCAGACCACCGACAGAGACAACGATGAGAACGTAGACGAGATAGGTGAAGGCAAAATTCGGGTCGAGTCCCACGATCTCGATTGCAAGCGCGCCACCCAATCCCGCAAGTCCGGAGCCGAGAGCGAAGGTGGAGGCAAACGTGCGATCAACGTCGATGCCAAGACCGCGCGCCATGCGCTGGTTGTCGACCGCTGCCCGCACTTGAGCGCCGAAGCGCGTGTATTCCAGACCGGCGACCAAGAGCAACGTCACCACCAGGGCGACACCGATCAGGAACAGGCGGTATTTGCCCAAGCCGAGGCCAAGCAGGTTGATGGAGCCGCGTAAGAGACTCGGTGTTTCAACGGGCTGTTGCGTCGTACCGAAGATGTAGGCGGCGACGGCTACCGAAATGAAAGCGAGGCCGATGGTGAGCAGTACCTGATCGAGATCGCTCGCGCGATAGAGCCTGCGGTAGAGCGTGCGTTCGAGCACGACACTGACGATCGCCGCGGCGACGAAGGCCACCGGCAATGTTGCCAGGAACGGCCAACCGAATTCATTCACCAGCGTAGCGGTGACATAACCTCCGAGCATTGCGAAAGCGCAGTGCGCAAGGTTGACGAAATTCATCAGCCCAAGCGTCACCGACAGCCCGACCGACAGCACAAACAACAACATGCCGTAGGCGAGGCCATCGAACAGAACACCGAAAACCGGGGGGAGCATGATGGCGGCTATCGCTGTCTAGTGTGCGCGTCACGGATCGATCCAACGGGACCGACTGTGACTCGTCCTGAGGGGCCCGATTCACTCATCCTTTGGGGTCGGACACAACCTAAAGTCCGCACTTGATAACAAGGATGGGACGATCTTTCGATCGCCCCATCCGGGAATCGCTTACCTTAGGGCGGCTTATTTGTGTGTCGGGTCTTTGACGTTCTCGACCTTGTCGAACTCGACATTGACGATGTTGTTGCCGACCTTTTCCACCTTGCGGATGTAAACGTTCTGCACGATGTCGCGGGTCGCCGGATCGATCGAGATTGGTCCGCGTGGGCTTTCCCACTTCATGCCCTTGGCTGCGGCGATCAATGCGTCACCGTCGGCATTGCCTTTGGTCTTCTTCAGCGCCTCGTAGATGAGGTGCATTCCGTCATAGCCGCCGACCGCGAAGAAGTCGGGGTTGCGCTTGAACTCGGCGTTGAATGCCTTCACGAAGTCGGCATTCATTTTGGACTTGTGATTGTAGTCGTAGTGCCAGGCGCTGATACGGTCGAGCGCAAGGTCACCCAGACTCTTGATCGCGGTCTCGTCCACCGGTTCGCCGGTCGACATGATCTTGATCTTCTTGGGGTCGATCTGGCGCTCGGCGAAGGCCTTGCCGATCGCGGCAGGTTGTGCGCCGCCCGGCACGAAAACGAAGATCGATTCGGGATTGAGATCCTTCGCGCGCTGCACGAAAGCCGAAAAGTCGGGGTTGGCGATCGGCATGCGCACCGAACCGACGATTTCGCCGCCCGCCGCTTTGAAGGCCTTCTGGAACGCGGTTTCGGCGTCGATGCCTGGACCGAAGTCGGTCACCATCGTGTAGGCCTTCTTGATCTTGCCCTTGGTGGCCGCCCAGGTTCCGAGCGTTTCGCCGATCTGCGGCAGTGTCAGGGACACGCGCACAATGTAGGGCGATTTCTCTGTGACGATCGACGTCGCGGCGTTCATGTCGACCATCAGCTTCTTGGCTTCGGCCGAGATGCCGGCGGCGCCGAGGGCCTCAGGCGTCAGCGTAAAACCAGCCAAGATGTCCGCCTTGTCGCGGACGATCAGTTCCTGAGCGAGCCTCTTGGCAACGTCAGGGTTCGGTCCCCCGGTATCCTTGCGGATGATTTCGATTTTCTTCCCGGCCACGGTGTCGCCGTGCTGTTTCATATACAGCTTGATGCCGTTGTCGATCTGCGCCGCCGTGTCGGCGAACTGGCCTGAATAGGCGGAAATAACACCGATTTTGATGGTGTCCTGGGCATTGGCGCCCGCCGGCAGCACGACGGCCGCAAACAAGGCCGCGCCGGCGAATAGCGAGCGTTTCATTATGGTCCTCCCCTGAAATCGACGCTTCTATTGTTGTCGTTAGAATGCCTGAGGTCAGAGGTAAAGAAAAGCGCCGCGGCCATAAGGTCGCGGCGCATTTGGTTGGATATCTAACTATTAGTGCGCAAACAGTAATTGTCAGGTCAGCGAGAGGGTGGCGTGCTCGTACTGGCTGCTGCCCATCTTGCCCTCGGGGAAGATCCCGTGGGCGGCAATCCACTCGAAGGATTCCTCATAGACTTCTTTCGTGTAGGGCTCGAACACCAGGCGTTCACCAGGACCCCAACGCCGCGTATCCATTTTGGCATGGAAGCGGTCAGGAAATTCCTTCTTGTAGTAGTGCGTATAGAGCTCCGGTCGCAGGTCAATATCGCGTTGGGCTTTGCGCAGGGCGCGGAAAAACTTCCGCAGATCTTCCGGATCGGGATCACCGTGGATCATGGTGCCGATCATGAAAGTCGCGTCGATGACTTTGCGGAAGCCGAGTTGCTCGGCGAAATAGTAAGGGCCGCCGAACAGGTGCACGGCCGGTGCTTTGCCCTCGAACAGTTTTTCCATTCGGGCGAACAGCATGCCATCCGAATAGACAAGATTCATCTGCTCCGGCGTGAGGTACTGCTCAAGCGCCTGAACGGTCGAATAGTGACTGCCTGACTGGTAACCGACCGACACCGGCACTCCGGCAAGATCGGACGGATCTTTAATTTTTGAGTCGCTGGCGACGAAAACTCCGGCAGGGGCTACCGAGTAGACGTCGGTGTACATCTTGCCGTGACCATTCGAGGCGGCGACGTTGACGGTCCAATGGCAGGCACAGCTGACGTTCGACTTGCGGCCTTCCTCAAACGATTGATAGGCGCCGACCTTGTCGCCCTTGTCGTAAATCTTGCCGCCGGTTGATCGCATCAACTCGCGGAATTCGTATTCGAGCCCTTCCTTGCGGAAGTAGTCTTTCTCTTCGGCCACCCATTCCTGCAGCCGGAAATGCGGTTCGATGAGGAATTTCGCCATGTCTGTCCTCCTAAATCAGCAACAAGATTGCCCTTCATCGCGCTCGGCAACGCGCCTGGCACGGATCATCTTCACGTGGTCGTCCATGAGCGCGCGCGCACCAGCGGCATCGCGCAGCTCGATTAGATCGGTGAGTTTTCCATGGATTCCGAGGATGTGCCGCGCCAGTTTAGGTGTCGCGGTAACGTTGCGGCGTGGCCAGGAAACATGTTCGAGGGAGATCAATTGCACGACCAGCACGCGGTTGTGCGAGGCTTCGGCGACAGCCAGGTGGAAATCGCGCGATAGCCGAGTGAACAGGTCGAGGTCGCTGATCGCGTCCTCGCCATCGCTTAAGAGCCGGCGCAATTTAGCGATGTCGTCGGGCGTTGCATTTTCCGCCGCAAGTTCCGCACCAAGCGTTTCAATTGCGCGTTGCGCGTCCATAATTTCAGCGGCACTGACGCCGGTGAGGTCGAGTTGTACGGCAAGAGCTTCAGCGAACAGACGCGGGTTGCCGTGGGCAATGCGCGCACCTCCGCCCTTACCCATTCGAATCTCGACGATCCCGAGCGCTTCCAGCGTACGCAACGCATCGCGCGCCACGATACGGCTGGCGCCAAAACGCGCTGCAAGATCCTTTTCCGTGCCGAGGAAATCGCCGGGCTTGAGCTTTTTCGCGAAGAGAGCGTCGCGTACCCAGGCGACCATTTGCGCCGACAGCGAGGAGGAGCGGCCGGCAAACATGATACGCGCGGTGAGGTCACCGCTCATTGTTACCGGCTGTCGTAACGCCGTCCGCGGCATGGGCACGTCTCCGCAAAGGAGGCGCCAAGTATGGGCTTCCCGCTTAAAATAGTAAAGATACTATCTTTAAATGTTGCGCCGTTGGCCGAGCGGGCGGGAGGCAGGATCGCTCCTCCATCATATAAGTTCCCGCATCCATCGTGGGGTTCCGGCATGCGCGGGCGTTGGATGCGAAGTCACCGACTTATCGGTGTTGTTCTCGGTGCGGCACTTTTTGTCCTACTGCCTGCGCTTTTCATCGTAGGTGCGATCGATTGTACCCGCGCCAAACCGGGTCTTTTTTGCTCAATCGTCCGCTTTGCATTCGACGACCCCGTAAAATCTCACTGACATTCAAGTGCGCATCGACGGTTCGCAGTCCGTCAATCAGCCACTGACGGTCGCAGCGCCAAAATGGATTCTGCAAAAGCCGCGTTGATCGCCACGGCGGGCCAACTCAGGCGACCTTCTTGCCCCAAAGCCTCGCTGAAGCAATATCAGCACCCTGTCGGATCGCAGCGAGCTTGAGCCACACCGCAGGTTCAATCACCCACTCGCGATTGGTGAAGGTCCCGAAGCCGCAATCCGTTGAAGCGATGATGCGCTCGCGGTCGCCGACAACGCGCACGGCTTCTTCGATGCGGCGCGCGACCACTTCCGGATGCTCCACAAAGTTGCTGGTTGTTTCGACCACGCCCGGTATAAGCAGCATGTCTTTCGGGAACGGATGTTTTTTGAGCGCCTCGTATTCGTGCGCGTGCCGCGGATTGGAAAACTCGATCGACAGCGCACCGACGTTCGCCTGATACAACGCCGGCAGAATTGTCGCGAGCGGAACGTCGTGAACGTGCGGTCCTTCCCAGTTGCCGTAGCAGATATGCAGCCGCACGCGGTCGCGCGGGATTCCGTGGATGCCGTCATTGATCGCCTGCACGTGGCGTTCCACCGCCTTGACGAATTGGGCATCGGTCAAATCGCGGTACATCATGGTGCGATCCATGGCGAGATCGGGCGCGTCGATCTGGAGTAACAGGCCGGCCTTGTGAATGGCGTGGTATTCGCTCTTCATCTCACGCGAGATCGCTGTGAGATACTTGTCCTGCGAGCCGTAAAAAGCGTCGAGCATCGTCGAGGATATGATGCCGGGCGAGGGGGCGGTCATGAACCGCTCGGCAAACTTTCCGTCCGAAATCTTCTGGAAGCGCGCGATTTCGTTCTCGATCGGCTTGATGTCGAGATATTTCAATTCGGCCTGACATTCCGGCGCGTTCTGTTGCTTGCTGACATGCGGAAAACGCCGCATCAGGCTCGCCACCAGTTCGGGAAATTCCTCAAACTCGCGCCCGCGCCGCCGCTTCGAAATGCCTCCGAAACCGCTCATGCGTTGGGGAACGTAGGTCTGGAAGCCGACGCGTTGCTGCTCTCCGTCATTGCCGATGTCGATGCCTGCGGCGAGCTGCTTCTCCACCACGTGGCGAACGGCCTTGTCCATTTCCGAGGCCATTTCCTTTGCGTCGAATGCTTCGCCGGCCTCCTGGCGGACAAGCAGGTCCGACAATTTCTCGTTGCGCGGCAAGCTGCCGACGTGGGTAGTGAGGATGCGATCCCGGCTGAAAATCATGAAAATCTCCGAAGGTCGGTATAGTCGTGGCCCGCTTGTCCCGGCCATCCACGACTTCTTATAGCAAGATGCGGATGCCAGGCATCAAGCCAGACCTGACGAATGGTGGGGCCGCATTGCGGCGTATTGGCAGCGTCTGCATAATAAGAATGTCTCGGGAGGATCAACAATGACAGTCGCGGAAGCGCACGCGGCAGGATCGGCTACATCGGTACCTGTGGGCGCAGTCCCACGGGAGTACAATTTCGCTGCCGACGTTCTGCAAAACAATCTCGCCGCCGGTCGTGCCGACAAGGCCGCCTATATCGACGCGCGCGGCAGCTTGACCTACGGCCAGCTTGCCGATCGCGTCGCCCGGTTCGCCGCGACCCTGCGCGAGTTGGGTATCAAGCGCGAAGAGCGCGTGCTGCTCGCGCTGCTCGACACCGCAGATTGGCCGACGGCGTTTCTGGGGTGCCTGAAGGCGGGCATCATAGCTGTCCCGGTAAACACGCTTCTCACCGAAGACGATTACAGTTTCATGCTGGCGGATAGTCGCGCGAAATGCCTCGTCGTATCAGAGGCGCTATTTCCGAAATTCGAAAAACTGATCAAGCAGAGCCCCGATCTCGAGCACGTCATTGTCTCTGGGACCAACTCGCATGGCTATCGGCTGTTCGAGGACGTGATCGGAGCCAGCAAACCCGAGCCTCACACGGCGCCAACGACCGCCGACGACATGGCGTTCTGGCTTTACACCTCGGGATCGACGGGAAAGCCGAAAGGTGCGGTGCATGTCCACGCAAGCCTCAAGCTCACGGCCGATCTCTACGGCACGCCTGTCGTCGGCCTGAAGGAAAGTGACGTCTGCTATTCGGTGGCGAAGTTGTTTTTTGCCTACGGTCTTGGCAATGCCATGACCTTTCCGATGACAGTCGGCGCGACAACCGTGCTGAACGCGGACCGGCCGACCCCCGATGGCGTTGGCGCCTTGCTACGCAAGCACCCGGTTACGGTTTTCTACGCTGTGCCGACATTCTATGCAGCGTTCCTTGCCAGCCCCAATGCTCCGCAGAAATCCGAGGTGAAGATTCGCCGCTGCATTTCCGCCGGCGAAGCATTGCCCGAGGAAATCGCGCGGCGATGGAAGGAACGTTTTGGTGTAGAGATTTCCGATGGGCTCGGCACGACCGAAATGCTGCACATCTATCTCACCAACGCGCCCGGCGCGACCAAATACGGCACCACCGGAAGGGCGGTGCCGGGCTATGAGATCAAGCTTGTCGGCGATGACGGGCAGCCGGTGAAAAAGGGCGAAATGGGCGAGCTGTATGTGCGCGGCCCGACCAGTGCAATAATGTACTGGAACAACCGCGAAAAATCGCGCGCGACATTTCAGGGCGAGTGGACCCGTTCCGGCGACAAATATATCGAGGATGGGGACGGATACTTTATGTGCTGCGGACGACAGGATGACATGCTGAAGGTTTCCGGCATGTACGTCTCGCCGTTCGAGGTCGAGGCCGCTCTATCCTCGCATCCGGATGTGCTTGAGGCCGCGGTGGTCGGCTGGAATGACGAGCAAAAGCTAATCAAGCCGAAGGCTTTTGTTGTGCTCAAGTCACCGGAAAAAGCCAGCGATGCGCTGATTCACGTTTTGCAGGAGCACGTCAAGACGAAGCTCGCGCCCTACAAATATCCACGCTGGATCGAGTTCCGCAAAGATTTGCCAAAAACCGCAACCGGCAAGATCCAGAGGTTCGTGCTGCGGGCCGAAGGGAAGCAATAAGAACAGCCTGCAATGACAGACCTTCCCGATTCCGGCTTTCTCGATATCGGCAGGCAGCGACTGGAATATCGATTTATCGGTCCGCGGCCGGATTCAGCGCCAACATTGGTTTTGCTGCATGAAGGTCTGGGCTGCGTCGGACTGTGGGGTGACTTTCCGGAAAAGCTCCAGGCGGCCACGGGTCTCGGTGTTTTCGTCTATTCGCGCGCCGGCTATGGCAAATCATCCCCCGTCGCGTTGCCGAGGCCACTTTCCTACATGCACGACGAGGCGCGAGAGACGCTGCCGCGCCTGCTCGATGTCATCGGCTTCAGGCGCGGCATCCTGGTCGGTCACAGTGACGGTGCCTCGATTGCGGCCATTTACGCGGGCAGTCACCAGGATCACCGCGTTGGCGGACTTGTGCTCATTGCCCCACATTTCTTCACTGAAGATCCGGGCATTGCGTCGATCGTCGAGGCGAGGAAAGCGTATGACACTGGCGACCTGCGCGCCCGCCTGTCGCGGTGGCACGCGGACGTCGACAATGCGTTCAAGGGATGGAACGGCGCCTGGCTCGATCCCGAGTTCCGTAAATGGGACATCACGGAGTTTCTCGCCTATATCCGCGTACCCGTCCTGATCGTGCAGGGCGCGGACGATCAGTACGGCACTGTGAAACAAATCGAGGTTGCACAGGAAGAATGCTATTGCCCGGTCGAAGTCGCGCTGTTGCCGAACGCGCGCCATTCGCCACAGCGCGAAGCGCCCGAACCGACACTCAAGGCGATCTCGGAATTTGTGATCAGGCTTTTGCGCGCAAATGACTGGGTGAGGGCGGCGTAGCCTCCCAAAAGAATGGCCGGCGCGAGGCCGGCCATTTCAGCAGAAAATAACCGTGACCTTATTCAGCCGCCTGTTTTGCAGCGCTGCCGTGTTGCGACACGAGATAGTCCATGGCCGCCTGTACGCCGCCTTTCTTGTGCGGGACATTGGCCAGCGCCAGCGCCATTTCAGTCGCGGCAAGTCCACCCAGCAGCATCGCGTCGTTGATGTCGCCGAGATGGCCAATGCGGAACATCTTGCCGGCAAAACGGCCAAAGCTTGCGCCGTATGAGATATTGAATTGCTCGAGCGCCAGCGCGCGGAACGCATCGGCGTCATGTCCCTCGGGCATCAATACGGCAGTGATCGTCGGCGAATAATATTTCGAATCGCGGCAGATGATTTCGAGGCCCCATGCCCTGATCGCGCGGCGGGTTGCTTCCGCGAGCCGATCGTGACGGGCAAACACGTTATCGAGACCCTCTTCGTGCAGCATCTCGATGCCTTCCGCGAGCCCGTGCAACATCTGAGTTGCCGGCGTGTAGGGGAAGAAACCCTGCTTGTTCATCGTCAGCATTTCGTCCCAGGCCCAGAACGATTTGGTGAGCGTGGACGTCTTGTTCGCCGCCAGCGCTTTGTCGCTGATCGCGTTGAACGACATGCCGGGCGGCAGCATCAAACCTTTCTGCGCGCCGCCAACGGATACGTCGACGCCCCATTCGTCGTGCCGGTAGTCGGCCGAGGCCAGCGATGAAATTGTGTCGACCATCAGCAATGCGGGATGGCCGGCCTTGTCGATCGCCTTGCGGATTTCCGCAACGGGAGAAAGGCAGCCAGTCGAAGTTTCGTTGTGCAGGAAACAGACGGCTTTGATTTCCTTGCCCTTGTCCTCGCGCAGGCGGGCTTCGATTGCGGCCGGGTCGGCGCCGATGCGCCAGTCTGTGGCAATGAACTCCGGAACGAGGCCGAGTTTTTCGGCCATTTTTTTCCAGAGCGCGGCGAACTGCCCGGTTTCCACCATCAGCACTTTGTCGCCGGGCGAGAGCGTATTGACGAGCGCGGCTTCCCACGCACCTGTGCCGGTGGCGGTGTAAATGATCACCGGATTGGTGGTCTTGAAGATGGTTTTGATGCCTTCAAGACACTTCTTCGCAAGCCGTGCAAACTCAGGACCGCGATGGTCGATGATCGGCGTGTCCATTGCCCGCAGGACGCGGTCCGGAAGCGGCGAGGGGCCCGGAATGTGCAGAAAATGGCGCCCGACCGTACGCGAGGAATTCTTAGCCATAGACAGTCCGCTCCTGAACGGCAGCTTTGAGGGTTTTTCGTGGTTCAGCCACGGGCGCGGCCCGATTCCGGGCGGCGCTTGTGGCGTTGAACTATGAATGCAACATTGCGGTCAAGCGGTTTTCCGCAAGGCAAACCAGTCATAATGCATAGGCTAAGTTCAGCCCAAAAAGGATAAAAAACGTGGCCGTAGTCATGCCCGGTCTGGAACGTCGGCTGAGAGCCGAATTGACGGGCGAGGTCCAATTCGACCGATTCTCCCGCGGCCGATACGCCACCGACGCCTCCCATTACCAGGTCATGCCGATCGGTGTGGTCGCACCGCGAACGATTGAAGAGGCCGATCGGGCGATAGCGATTGCCCGGAGCGAAGGTGCAACGGTTCTCGCGCGCGGCGGCGGCACGTCGCAGGCCGGACAGACCGTCGGCAAGTCGCTGGTTGTTGATTGCTCGAAATATCTCACGAGAATTCTCGACCTCGACGTCAAGCGCGCCCGGTGCACGGTCGAGCCTGGGATTGTGCTCGACGACCTCAATCGTCAGCTCAAACCCCATGGCCTGTGGTTTCCGGTCGACATCTCGACGTCGTCACGCGCAACGATCGGCGGCATGGCCGGCAACAATTCCTGCGGCGGCCGCTCGATGCGCTACGGCACGATGCGCGACAACGTGATTTCGATCGAGGCCTTGCTCGCCGACGGCAGGCTTGCGCACTTTGGCCGCATCGGCGGAGATCTCAAGGACGTGCCGGCGCCGCTGCGCCCGCTCGCCAAGGACCTGCTCGCCATCGGCGCGCGCGAGGCGGACGAAATTGCCGCAAGATTTCCGAAAGTCCAGCGCCGGGTCGGCGGCTACAATCTCGACGCGCTGGTACCGGGCAAGAACGACATCAATCTCGCCCATGTACTGGTCGGCGGCGAGGGCACGCTCGCATTTTCTACGCGCATCGAGTTGAAGCTGTCGCCGTTGCTCGGCCGTCGGGCCGTGGGCGCCTGCCATTTCGGCAGCTTTTTTGAAGCAATGAATTCGGCTCAGCATATTGTGCGCCTCAAACCGATCGCGGTCGAATTGATAGACCGCACAATGGTCGAGCTCGCGCGCCAGATTCCGATTTTCCAGCCGACGCTAGAGAAGTTCGTGCGCGAGACGCCCGAAGCCATTCTCCTCGTGGAGTTCGGCGAGGACGATCACGAAGTCAACCTGCGCTTCCTGCAGCAGCTCAAGGACCTGATGGGCGATCTTGGGATCGGCTGGGACAAGACCGGCGCGAAATGGGGTGGCGTAGTCGAAGTACTCAATCCCGATCTGCAGGCCGCGATCACCGAGGTTCGCACAAGCGGCCTCAACATCATGATGTCGATGAAGGACGAGGGCAAACCGGTCTCATTCGTCGAAGATTGCGCCGTGCCGCTCGAACACCTCGCCGATTACACCACGCGCCTCACTGCAATTTTCGAGAAGCACGGCACGCGCGGTACCTGGTACGCGCACGCCGGATCAGGCTGCCTGCATGTGCGGCCGATCTTGAATCTGCGACAGGAGAAAGATGTGCACACCATGCGCGGGATCGCCGAGGAGGCTTTCGCGATGGTGCGCGAATACAAGGGCTCGCATTCCGGCGAGCACGGCGACGGTCTGGTGCGTTCCGAATTCAACGAACCGATGTTCGGCTCGCGGCTCGCCCGTGCTTTCGAAGAGGTGAAGGATCAGTTCGACCCGAACGGTCTCTATAATCCGGGCAAGGTCGTGCGTCCGCCGAAATTCGACGACCGCAATCTGTTCCGTTACGGTCCCGGCTATCACGGTGAGCCGTTGAAGACGCAGTTCAACTGGTCGCCCTATCCCGGCGTGGGTGGCGGCCTCCAGGGCGCCGTCGAGATGTGCAACAACAACGGCGCGTGCCGCAAATTGACGGGCGGTGTCATGTGCCCGAGTTATCGCGTGACTCGCGATGAGCGGGACGTCACGCGCGGGCGCGCCAACTCGCTGCGGCTCGCCATCACCGGACAACTCGGGCCGGCTGCGCTTATTGCCGATGAAATGGCCGAGGCCATGAAGCTCTGCGTCTCGTGCAAGGCCTGCCGCCGCGAGTGTCCGACCGGTGTCGACATGGCCCGCATGAAGATCGAGGTGCAGGCTGCACGCGCGGCAAAGTTCGAGCTCTCACTGCACGAAAAACTCGTCGGATTTCTCCCGCATTACGCGCCCCATGCGTCGCGTTGGCATCGCTTCTTCAATTTGCGAGACCGCAGTCCGCTTCTGCGCAAGGCGTCGCAGACGGTTGCGCGTTTCGCTTCCCGGCGCAGCCTGCCGAAGTGGCGCGAAGACACATATCGAGACCGCTCGGATTGGCGCTACACCACGGCGCAGGAGAACGTAGCGGCGCGGGAAATCGTATTGTTCGCCGATACGTTCAATCGCTATTTCGAACGCGAAAATCTGGACGATGCCATGAGCGTACTGGTCGCAGGCGGCTATCGCGTCTACGCACCGCAGCCGCCCGATCCGGACGACCGGCCGCTGTGCTGTGGCCGTACCTTTCTTTCGGTTGGCCTCGTTGACCAGGCGCGTCGCGAAATGCAACGCACCATGGATGCGCTCGCGCCTTATGTCGCGCGTGGTCTGCCGATTGTCGGTCTTGAACCGAGCTGCCTGCTGACCTTTCGCGACGAACTGCCGGCATTATTTAAAGATGAGGTCGCCAGGTCATTCGCGGCGAATGCTTTTCTTTTCGAGGAGTTTCTTGCGCGCGAGCACCGTGCGGGAGATCTGAACCTTCCGCTGGAGCCGCTGGCGAAGAAGGCCCTTCTGCACGGCCACTGCCATCAAAAGGCTTTCAACGCGATGGGAGCGGTCGAAAGCACACTCCGGCTCATTCCCAAGCTTTCCGTCGAATCGATCGATTCCAGTTGCTGCGGCATGGCCGGCTCGTTCGGCTATGATGCGGAAACCATCGACGTATCGCTCAAGATGGGCGAACTATCACTGCTGCCTGCCGTACGCAGGGCTGACGCCGACGCCCTGATTGTTGCCGACGGGACATCGTGCCGGCATCAGATCCACGATGGCAGTCAACGGGAAGCCTTGCACGTTGCCCGCGTCCTCAAGATGAGTCTCGAAGCGGCGCAATGAAGCGCGAGAGGTCGATTCGTGCCTGCTAAACTTTTTCCCACATCTCTCGTCGGTTCATATCCCCAGCCGGAGTGGCTGATCGATCGCGCGCGGCTGTCGAAGATGGTGCCGCGCGTGCGAATGGATGATCTCTGGCTGGTCGATGCAAAGGAACTCGAAGCGAAACAGGACGAGGCGACCCTCCTTGCGATCAAAGACCAGGAGCGCGTAGGCCTCGATATCATTACCGACGGCGAGCAAAGGCGCGAAAGCTATTCGAACCGCTTTGCCACTGCGCTCGAGGGCGTTGATACCAAAAACCCGGGGTCGACGCTCAATCGCAGCGGCAAGCCCATCCCGGTGCCGCGTGTCACCGGCAAGATTCGTCGAAAGCATCCGGTCGAACTGCGCGATCTCCAATTCCTGCGCGCGAACACGAAAAGATCCGTGAAGATCACCGTGCCTGGGCCGTTCACGATGTCCAAGCAGGCGCAGAACGAGTTCTACAAGTCCGATGAGGCGATGGCGCTTGATTACGCCGCCGCCGTGAACGACGAGATCAAGGATCTATTCGCCGCCGGCGCCGATGTCGTGCAGATCGATGAACCGTGGATGCAACAACACCCTGACAAGGCGCGAGCATACGGGCTCAAGGCACTCGATCGCGCGCTCGACGGCGTCAGTGGCACGGTCGCCGTGCATTTGTGCTTCGGCTACGCGGCGGTCGTGCATGACAAGCCGACCGGGTACTCGTTTCTGTCCGAATTGGAAGGGTCACGCGCCGCGCAGATCTCGATCGAAGCGGCGCAACCGAAGCTCGATCTTGGCGTTCTGGAAAAATTGCCGTCGAAAACAATCATCCTTGGTGTGATCGACCTGTCCGATATGACCGTCGAAACACCGGAAACGGTGGCCGAGCGTATTCGGCGGGCGTTGCCGCATGCGCGGGCCGAGCGAATCGTGATTGCGCCCGATTGCGGGATGAAGTACCTGCCGCACGATGTGGCCTTCGGTAAAATGCAGGCAATGGTGCGGGGTGCGGCGATCGTGCGACTGGAGCAGGCCGAGGATTAGCCCGTCGGCGTCTTGAACTTGGGCCCAATACCCGCAAAATGGGCCCAATAATAAGTACAGCGGTTCCCACTTCCGAGGAGCCGGAAAATCACCTTAAGGGAGGATGCGATGAAAAATTTCGTTGTTGCCGGCTCGGCCGTTGCGGCCATAGCGCTGGCAAATGCGCCGGCGCTGGCATGGGAGCCGACCAAGCCGGTCGAAATCGTAGTGGCTGCGGGTGCAGGCGGCGCTTCCGATCAAATGGCGCGCATGATTCAGGCCGCCATTCAGAAACACAATCTGATGAAGCAGCCGATGGTGGTGTCGCTCAAGGGCGGAGCGTCCGGCGCCGAAGCGCTGATGTACATGAAATCAAGTGACGGCGATCCGAACAAAGTGTTGATCGCCTATTCTCTGATCTACATGTTGCCGCTGTCGGCGAAGATTCCGTTCAACTGGCGCGAACTGACACCTGTTTCGGTGATTGCGATGGACCAGTTCGTTTTGTGGGACAACACGACACTGCCCTACAAGAACGTGAAGGAATTTGTCGACGCGGCGAAGGCTTCCCCCCAGCCGTTCAAAATGGGCGGCACCGGCTCCAAGCGCGAAGATCACATTTTGACTGTCTTCATGGAAAAGAAGACCGGCGCGAAGTTCGCGTATCTGCCATACAAGTCGGGCGGCGAGGCGGCGACCCAGCTGGTCGGCAATCACACCGCGTCAAATGTCAACAATCCGTCGGAGAAATCTTGAAGTCTGGCGTGCCGGCCAGGTGCGCGCGCTGTGCGTGTTCGACAAAGAACGCATCTCTTACAAGATCAAAGTGACGGACACGCAGTCCTGGAACGACATACCGACCTGCAAGGAGGAAGGACTCGACGTGCAGTATCTGATGCTGCGCGCCATGTTCCTGCCCGGCAAGGTCACCCCTGACCAGACAGCCTTCTACATTGATCTCTTCAAGAAAGTGTCGGAAACGCCGGAGTACAAGGACTACATGGAAAAACAGGCACTCAAGCCGATTTTCCTGACCGGCAATGACATGGTCAAATTCCTTGAAGAAGATGACAAGCTGAATTCGAATCTCATGGAAGAAGCGGGCTTCGTCGCAAAGTAAATATGGCGCCGGCCCCGGGCAGCGTGCTGTTCGGGGCCCGGAATCCAGCAGCATCACGCATCGCTCTGGATTCCGGGTTCGTGCCATGCACGCTCGCAATGACTGAAGACAGGTAACAATGTCATCCGAAACCGAGATCGCCGTCGAGGACCCAACCGCGCCGGCCGAAGATTCGCCGCCCGTCACCAGCACGCGCGTCGTTGAAATCGCCGTCTATGTTGTTCTCGCCGCATTGGCATTGTTGCTCGCCGTCGACAACTGGCGCACCGGCATGGGCTGGGCGTCGGACGGCCCCCAAGCCGGATATTTTCCGTTCTATCTTTCGGTCATTCTCGCGGGCGCCAGCCTCTATGGCCTCGGCAGCACGATCCTGAACCCGTCGGAGGGGCGGGAAGCTTTCGTCACGCGCGATCAGTTGCGCCGTGTCATGCAGGTGTTCGTCCCGACATTTTTGTTCTGTCTGTTCACGCAATGGCTTGGGCTCTACGTGGCGAGCTTCCTGCTGATCGCGGGATTCATGTGGATGGTGGGCCGTATCGCTTTGTGGAAGTCGCTGCTCACCAGCTTCGTATTTTCGATGATCATGTTCGTCACCTTCGACATCGCGTTCGACGTGATCATGCCGAAGGGGCCGCTTGAAGCCCTGTTTGGACACTAGAAGCCATGGAAGCTTTCTCGCTCCTCGTCCACGGCTTTGCGGTCCTTCTGACCTGGAAAACGCTGGCCTTAATGATGGTCGGCCTCGTGCTCGGCATTTTCGTCGGTGTGCTCCCGGGGCTGGGGGGGCCGAACGGCGTTGCCATCTTGTTGCCGCTGACCTTCACAATGGACCCGACCTCCGCCATCGTGATGCTGTCGTGCATCTACTGGGGCGCACTCTTCGGCGGCGCAATCACATCGATCCTTTTCAATATTCCCGGCGAAGCGTGGTCGGTGGCGACGACGTTCGACGGTTACCCGATGGCCCAACAAGGGCGAGCTGCGGAGGCTCTTACTGCAGCTTTCACGTCTTCCTTTATCGGCTCACTGTTTGCGGTGCTTCTCATTACGTTCCTGGCACCCGGCATCGCTTCATTCGCACTGCAGTTCGGTCCGCCGGAATTCTTTGCTGTCTATCTTCTCACGTTCTGCTCATTCGTCGGGCTGGGACGGGAGGCCAAGCACAAGACAATCATTTCCATGGCGCTCGGCCTGCTGCTCGCTGGCGTCGGCATGGATACGGTCTCAGGGCAGTTGCGCATGACCTTCGGCTTCAGCGATCTGCTGCGCGGGATCAACTTCCTTGTCGCGGTTATCGGCCTGTTCGGAATCAGCGAAATCCTGCTCACCATGGAAGAGCGGCTGGCGCTGCGCGGGCACTCGGCTCGCATCAGTCTGCGCGTGCTCTTGAACGTGTGGAAAGACATGCCGCGATACTGGGTCACGTTGTTGCGGTCGTCGGCCATCGGTGCCTGGCTCGGCATAACGCCAGGCGGAGCGATCGCCGCGTCGTTCATGGGTTACAATCTCGCCAAGCGCTTTTCGAAGGATCCCGAAAGCTTCGGGAAAGGCCGCATTGAAGGCGTGTTCGCGCCGGAAACAGCTGCGCATGCCTCAGGCACGGCCGCGCTGTTGCCAATGCTGGCTCTGGGAATTCCCGGCTCGGGGACTGCCGCCATTTTGCTTGGTGGACTGATGGTGTGGGGCCTCAATCCCGGGCCGCTTCTGTTCGTGGAGCATAAAGACTTTGTCTGGGGCCTCATCGCGTCGATGTATCTCGGCAATATCGTCGGCCTGGTAATCGTGCTCACCACCGTGCCCATCTTTGCCGCGGTGCTGCGGGTGCCATTCGCTGCGATCGCGCCGATGATCGTCGTATCCTGTGCGATCGGTGCCTACGCCATCCAGAATGCCATGTTCGACATCTGGCTGATGCTGCTATTTGGCGTCGTCGGCTATGTCTTCAAAAAGGTCGGGATTCCACTGGCGCCGTTCACGCTTGCGCTGGTGCTCGGCAGTCGCGCTGAGGATGCGTTCCGTCTTGCGATGATCGGCGCCGGCGGCGATCTGCGCGTCTTCTGGTCGAACGGACTCGTCGGTACAATCACGACGCTGGCGTTCATTCTGCTGTTCTGGCCCGTGATCGGCAGAGCCTTAGGCCGGGTTTCCGAACTCCTGCAGCCTGCCAAGCGTACAGGCTAATCTATTCAGCCGGCCCCGGTTCGGCGGCGTGCTCACGACCCTCAGGCACGGTTCGCCGCACGGTCGGCATGACAAGCCGGGCCAGTGTGGGGATGACCAGAAGACTGCAGATCGGTGACAGGAGCATGCCGCCGACAATCACGCAGGCAAGCGGCTGCTGAACCTGCGAGCCGATACCCGTCGAAAACGCTGCAGGCACCAGACCTATACATGCGGAAAATCCGGTCATGAAAATCTGGCGCATGCGCGCCTGGGCGGAGCCGATGATGGCCTCGTCCTTGCCGAATCCCTCATCCAGTCGGCGGCGTATGTAGGAGACGAGCAAAATGCCGTCCATAGCCGACACACCGAACAATGAAATGAATCCGACGGCCGCCGACACACTGAAATTCAGACCAAACATATAGAGTCCGAGAATTCCGCCGCATGCGGCAAACGGAATTCCCGCCAGTGCGAGCAGGCTGTCGCGTATGGAATTGAACAGGCTGTAGAGCAACATCATGATCAGCAAGAGGCTGAGAGGGACAATGATGGCTAGCCTCTTTTTTGCTTCGACGAGGGCGCCGAATTCACCCGACCATTCGAGTCGGTAACCTTCCTTCAGCTGGATGTTCTTCGCGATCCGCGCTTGCGCGTCGGCAACGGTCGATCCGAGGTCTCGACCGCGAACACTGTATTTGATCGGTACGAAACGTTCCGTATTTTGTCGGTAGATATAGGCTGCGCCCGTTTCCAGCCGAACTTCTGCGACGTCACCCAGCGCAATATAGGCGGTCGGCGATTTTGGGTCGGAGTTCGGCAAAGCCACGGGGACCGAGCGGATGGCATCGATATTGTCCCGGTATTGCGGCGCAAGGCGAACGGTCAACGCGAAATTCATCTCGCCATCGTAGATGCGGGTGACTTCCTGCCCGCCGATCGCGGCCTGAACCACGGTGTTCATGTCGGCGACAGTGATGCCGTAACGGGCAGCTTTGGCGCGGTCCACCTGGATCACCAGGTTCGGCTGGCCAAGTAGATTGAACGCGCCCGCGTCGGTGACGCCGGGGACCTTCGAAAGCTCTTCCTTCACCGCTTTCGACAGGCGTTCGAGCTCACCGAGGTCGCGTCCGAAGATTTTGACCGAATTCTCGCCCTTTACACCGGAGACGGCCTCTTCAATGTTGTCCTGGATGTATTGCGAGAAATTGAAGTCGATTCCGATGAATTCACTTTCAAGGCGGGCTGACAGTTCCTTCACCAGCTTCGGCTTGGTCAGACCCGCGGGCCATTCTTCAAACGGTTTTAGCGGTACGAAAAATTCGGCGACGAACGATCCGTCCGGGTCGGTCGCGTCTTCACCACGGCCTTGCTCGGAAACGACCGTGCGCACCGGCGGATAACTAGCGATCACAGCGCGGATCTTGTTGACCGTGTCCCGACCCGCGTCGAGCGTGATCGTGGGCGGAAGCAGCGCGCGGATCCAGAGATTGCCTTCTTCCAGTTTGGGCAAAAATTCCGTACCAAGGCGTAAGCCGAGCGCGCCGCACAGAATGAGAAAAGCAAGTGCGATCGTGGCCGCGACGCGCGCGTTCTTCACCGCCAGAACGAGAACACGCTCGTACACGTTACGAATGTGACGCACGAGAAAGGTCTCAACCTCGGTTACCTTGTCAGGCAACAGAAGGGAGGCCATCACCGGTGTCACCGTGAACGTCGCGATCACCGCGCCGAGCAGGGCGTACGCATAAGTGCGCGCCATTGGCCCGAAGATCTGCCCTTCGACGCCCTGCATCGTGAAAAGTGGCAGGAACGCTGCGATGGTGATGACCACCGAAAAGAAGATCGGTTTGTCCACCTCGACGGCAGCCGCCAGAATCCGGTGCAGCCGATCTCCCCGGCTGGCGTCGTTCGGGTGGCGCGCCGCGTGGTGGGCGAGATGGCGGAAGATATTCTCCACCATGATGACGGTGCCGTCGACAATAATGCCGAGGTCGATTGCGCCGACCGACAGCAGGTTGGCGGAGTTGCCGCGCAGCACGGTGATGATGACTGCAAGGAAAAGGGCAACGGGAATTGTCGCGGACACGATCAAGGCGCAGCGCAGGTTTCCCAGGAAAATCCATTGAATGAGGAAAATCAGCGCAATCCCGAACAGCATATTGTGCATTACCGTGCGCACGGTGATGGCAACCAGGTCGCCGCGATCGTAGTAGGGCTCGATCCTGACACCCGGTGGCAGGCTGCCGTCGTTGTTGATGCGCTCGATGGCTGCGCGGACGCGCGTTACTACGTCCATCGTCCGTTCCAGCTTCTGCATCAGGACGATGCCGAAAAGAATGTCGTCCTGGTTGTCGCGGGCGGCGATCCCCAGCCGCGGGGTATAGCCGATCTGGTTACGCGCGATGTCGGACAGCACGACGGGCAGTCCGCCCTGTTGGCTCACCACGATATTATTGATGTCGCTGATCGAGCCCAGCACGCCGACGCCGCGTACATTGACCGACTGCTCACCGATCGCGATCGTCCGGCCGCCGACATTGGCATTGCTGGTGGAGATCGCATTGATGACTTGCGGCAATGTGAGACCGTAGGCTCGCATTCGGTCGAGATCGATTTCGACCTGGTATTCCTTTGTTTTTCCGCCGAGCGGCGAGATATCGGCAACGCCGGGAACGATGCGCAGTTTGCGCTCGACTACCCAATCCTGGATGGTCTTAAGCTGGATCAGGTCCATGCCGGGAGGACCTTTGAGCTGGTAGCGCAAAATCTCGCTGATGCCGCCAGCCGGGGATATGACCGGCGTTACGGTTGCGGGCAGCGTTGCGTCTTTCAGGCGGTTGGTGACCTGCTGTCGTACGAAATTGTAGTCGCGGCCATATTCGAATTGGAGCCGGATGAATCCGAGAGCGAACACGGTGTTCGACCGGATATATGTGAGTCCCGGCGTGCTCGCGACCGCGATCTCGAGCGGGATGGTGACATATCGCTCCACTTCCTCCGGTGATTGACCGGGATATTGCGCGATGATTTCGATGATCGGGGGCGCGGGATCGGGATAGGCTTCGACGTTAAGCGTCGTGAAGGCCACATAACCGACGGCCACGAAGCAGATGAATCCGACTATCGCCAGCGGCCGCCGCGACAGGCAGAACGACATCAGACTGCGCAGCATGGATGCTTCAGCTTCCTGCAGCAGCGCGGTCGACGAACAAGCTGCCTTTGCTTACGACGTTTTCGCCTTCGTTTAGGCCTTCCAGGACCTGGATCATCTGGCCATTGGACAGACCGGTCTTGATTTCGCGGCGCTCAACGGCCTTGTCGTCACGTGCGACCCACACATGAGCCGTTTTTCCATCGTAGATAATAGCATCACGTGGCACTGCCAGCGAGCTGTCTCCTTCTCCGGTCAGAATATTCACGCTTGCGAACATCTCCGGGCGAAGCAGCCGCTGTGAGTTGTCGATTGTTGCGCGAACCAACAAACGGCGCGTCCCGGTATCGAGCGAGGTTGCAACATATGAAATATTTGCCGGGAATATGCGGGTTGGGTATGCGAGAACGCTGAAGTGAACGGCCTGACCGACGCGGACATTGGGCGCGTCCGACTCGCGCACATAGGCGACCAACCACACTGTCGAAAGGTCACCGATGATGAATGTCGGGTCGCTGGCGTTCGTATTCTGCGAGGATGTGTTCACGTACTGGCCGGGCCCGACCTTGCGCTGAATGACGGTGCCGGCTATCGGCGAATAGATCGTCATCTGCGGACTGACCGAGCCAGTGTCGCTGAACTTAAAGATTTCGTCGTCCGTCATCCCGAGAATACGCAGGCGGTTGCGCGTCATCTCCAGCAAAGTCTGAGCGGAGCGCACATCATTCTCGGCGGCGCGGCTGGTTGCCTGGCTGGTCTGCAGGTCGCGCAATGGCCCGGCACGCGAGTCGAAGAGTGTCTTGTTTTGCTGCTCTACGATTTTGGCGAGCTCAAGCGCCGACTTGGCTTTGTTCAAGTTGGAAATGGAGGCGATGAAATCATTCTGTGCCTGAACCATATCCGGCGCTTCAACCGTGAAAAGCGGCTGGCCGGCTTTGACCATATCGCCGGGCTTGGCGAGCAGTTTGATCACCCGTCCCGAATAGGGAGAGAACACGAGCGTCGAGCGGTCTTCATCAATGGAGATCTTGCCCTCGGTCATATGCTCGCTGCGAAATACGACCGGGCTGACGGGCACGGTTGTCAGGGATGCCCACTGCTTGGGTGGCGGGTAAAACAATCCGTTTTCGCGACGACCCTGGGTCGAGGCTTGCTCTTCTCCATTTGCATGGGGAGCTCGCGTCGTCGCGGCAACAACCAGCCATGTACAAATAATGAGGACAACCGCAGCTATGGCGCCATTGCGCGTAGCCTGCGGCTGCTTGAGCCGCGCCAAAAATGTCCCGAATCGCTCCAAGGCCTTGCTTCCCGGATTTTCTCTTTTTGTCTTTGCGAGCGTTATAGTGAATTGCCGGCCCGTTTCAGCATAACCGCGATATAAACATTTCACCTCGGTAAACCGGGACGCCGGGCTCGCCCGCGTACACCGCAACCTGCCGTCGTTTTCTTTGCACCAGCGCTGGCAATAAATGCGCGGATTCAACGCATTTGGCCGCTGTTTTTCCTGTGGGAACGTGCTTTTCCGCGGCTATTCTGCGCATTCGCGGTTTAAATGGGGTGGGGTCATCCGCCTGTCAGCTTTCGTCGCCAGTTTTGTGCTTTGTGCCGCAGGGGGCCGCTGCAATGCAAAAGGAGACGGCGTGGGCCGGATAAGATTGCATCGCGAGCGACTTGCTTGTGCCCTGATCGCGCTGTTCTTTTTCGGCGCAGGTCCGGTGTGGGCGCAGAGCGAGGCCGAGCGAATCGGGATCACCGTCCCGTCAATCGCGACGAGTCTGCCGCAATACGGCGATCCCTACGGGACCCGCAAATGGCTCAACGATCGTGGCGTCACCTACAATTTGATCTACACCAACGACGTGCTGGGCAATATGTCCGGCGGCATCCGAACCGGCACGATCGATCAGGGCAAGCTTGAGGCCCAACTTCTGGTCGACCTGGAAAAACTTGCCGGATGGAAGAACTGGAGCTTCTACGCCAACGCATTCGGAATCTACAACGATGGCCGCATCCGTCGTGACTATGTCGGAGGCATGAACACAATTGCGGCAATCGAAGCCACTCCCACCGTGAGACTGTCCGAATTGTGGCTGGAGCGATGGATTGGGCCTGTCAGCATCAGATTTGGCCAGCTCGCCGCGGATGCCGAGTTTTTCTACAGCGATCTCAGTCAGATCTTTCTGCAGAGCGATTGGGCGACAATCACGGCGGTCAATTTGCCGAGCGGCGGACCGGCTTATCCGCTGTCCGCTGTTGGCGCGCGCATAAAATACGAATTCCCCAAAAACGCATCATTTCTGTTTGCGATTTTTAACGGCGACCCGGCGGGACCTTGTTCTGGCGAGCCCGACACCTGCAATCGTTACGGGCTCAATTTTCGTATGAGTGACCCGGCGTTCATGATCAGCGAGCTGCAATTTCGCCGCAACCGCGGCAAACACGATACTGACCTCGCGACGACACTTAAAATCGGCGGATGGGCTCACCTCGGGCAATTCGCTGACAAGCGATATGACAACGTCGGCGTGCCGCTTGCGAGTCCTGCTAGCAACGGCATGCCGCTCATGCTTCGAGGTGACTACGGAATCTATGGAGTGATCGACCAGCAGATCTATCGTCCCGCAGGGGGCGACGGTGACAGCGGCATATCGGTCTTCAGCCGTGCATCATTCAGTCCATCGGCGCAAAACACTGTCAATTTCTATGTTGACGGCGGGATCGTGTTTGCCGGCATGGTGCCGAACCGACCAAAGGATGTGTTCGGCGCCAGCGTTATCTACGCGCGCTTCTCCAACAGTATACGCGGCTTCGACCAGGACCAGATCAATTTCGGCACTCTTTTTACTCCGCCACGAGACTATGAGACCAATCTTGAGCTGACCTATGTTGCTCAGATTGTCCCCGGTTGGACGGTCCAACCGGTGTACACGTCAATCTGGCATCCAAGCGGAACGGGCATCCGTTACCCGGACGCACAAGTCACCGGCATCCGCTCAGTCGTCAAATTCTGAATGAAGCGACCCGCCCGGACGGGGACATGCCGGGCGGGTCTTCCAGATCGGCGCGAGGATGGACGGTCAGGCGCCGATCCCAGCGGATCAGTAGTAGTTGCAGACCTGGATCATGCGCGCATTTCCGAAGCGGTCATAGCGCGTGACCAGACGGCAAGACGGGCCCGTCACATAAACTGGGGTCGCGTAGGCGTTGGAAACGGCCGCGGCTCCGAGCAGCGCGCCGGCGGCAATACCGATACCGACGCCGGTGCCCCAGTGAGAGTGAGCCTGGGCGCTGCCGCTGGTGGCGACGAGGCTGCCTGCGAGTGTCAGTGCGGTCAGAGCGACTGCGGTGATCTTGGACTTCGTCATGATGGTCTCCATCCGGTTGAATTGGGGCGGCGTCAAAGCCGCGATACCCATTGGTCGCGGGCGCCGGAAAAAGGTTCAAAGGACGGCGTGGCGGATAGTTGCGTGGCCCCCCAAAACAGTGACAAACTGGGAAAATGCTAAGAATTTCAACGGTCTTTCTGCTTATTGGGATGGCCTGGACGGCGCAGGCGCAGCCGCTCGAGCGGGTCGTTTTTGGGACCAATTGGGTGGCCGAGGCTGAGCACGGTGGCTTCTACCAGGCACTGGCCGACGGCACTTACAAGAAATACGGGCTCGAAGTGATCATCGTGCCGGGTGGGCCGAATGTGAACAATCGGACCCAGCTTTTGGCCGGCAAACTCGACTTCTTCATGAGCGCAAATTCGCTGCAGTCATTTGACGCCGTTGCAAACAACATTCCGACCGTCGTTGTGGCCGCGGCTTTCCAGAAGGACCCGCAGGTTTTTGTTGCTCATCCGGACGTGACGAAATTCGACGATTTGAAAACGCGTACGCTGTTCGTATCGAAGGAGGGCATGACCACGTATTTCCAATGGCTCAAGTCGGAGTTCGGTTTCAATGAAGCCAAGGTGAAGCCTTATACTTTCAACGCTCAGCCGTTCCTCGCCGACAAGAATTCTGCGATGCAGGGTTACGTCACGTCGGAGCCCTTTGCGATCGAGCGTGAGGCGGGGTTCAAGCCGGTTGTGTTCCTGCTTGCTGATCAGGGATTCGATGCGTACTCGACTCTGATCGAAACGCGACGCGAGCTCGTGGAAAAGAAATCGGATATGGTCAAACGGTTCGTCGACGCATCTGCGATCGGTTGGTATCACTACATCTACGGCGACGGGCGTCCGGGCAACCAACTTATCAAGATTTAAAATCCGGAAATGACTGACGGCCTGCTGGCCTATTCGGTCGACAAAATGAAAGCGCACGGCATCGTGGATTCTGGCGACTCAGTAAAACTGGGGATCGGAGCCATGACCGATGCTCACTGGAAAAGCTTTTTCGACAAGATGGTACGTGCGGGAGTGGTGAAGGCGAATATCGATTACAAGCGCGCCTACACACTGCAGTTTGTCAACAAAGGCGTCGGCACGGATCTACGGCCGAAGAACTGACGATAATCCATTATTCTGCGGGCACAGCAGCTGGGCGAAACGCCCTCGCTGTGTGTTCTCGCCGTATCACCAACCAACCGAACAGCAGCATTGCCGCGAACACCGTGAGCGATCCGCCGATGGCGAACGGCTCGCCGACACTGTGTCCGGTGTGAATAAGTGCGATGCCAATCGTCATGACGACAGTGCCGATGATCCATGCGGTCACCTGGATCATTGCAGGGCGGCTTCGGTCGACCGCTGGATGCAGATGATAGAAAACACCAAATAGAAAAAGTGAAACCCAGCCGAGCAGGTTGAGATGGGCATGCGCCGGCATGGCCGAGTGATCGCGGGTTATCGCCATTGCAAGGCCCCAGATCATTCCGGCGATCACCATCAAAACGGCAGCCGGGAAGCTCACTGACGACGCTTTCATTGTTACCTCCGGTCAAAGGGCCGAGCCCTTGTTGGTCCCAATTTCGTTGCACATTGGCGTGTAATTAAACTCTTGCCAGCTGTCAATATGGGAGTACACTAGTGTGTAATGAACAGGAAACGTTCGTATAGGTTGAAGCGCCGCGCGGAGAATCAGGCGGAAACGCGTCGGCGTATCGTCGAGGCGACGGTTGACCTGCATGCCAAACTGGGGCCGACTCGCACGAGCATCAGCGCCATCGCCGAGCGATCGGGTGTGCAGCGGCATACGGTCTATGCACATTTCCCGACCGATCGTGAGTTGTTCCTTGCGTGCTCCGGACTGGCGATGGAGCGCGATCCTTTGCCGGATGCGAGCGCTCTGCGTGCCATCATCAACGCCGAACAGAGGTTGCGCCGCGGCCTCACCGAGCTCTACGCCTGGTACGACCGCAACGCCGAGCTTGCCAACAGTGTCATGCGCGACGCCGAAGTCGATCCGCTTACACGAGACATTGTCAACTTGCAGATAATCTCGCGCATCGATGCATTGCACGCCGCCCTGGCACAGGGTTTCCAGCCGGGGCGCAAACGTGACGCGGCTCTTGGCCTCGCGCTCAGCTTCCACACATGGCGATCGCTTGTACGGGACAGCCGACTAAGTGCGGATGCGGCTGTGGAATTTGTGGTGCGTACGATACGTTGTACTGTCGAAAGACGGAATTGATCCGCCCGAATTTTGACAGGCGCGCCATTGCCTACCCCTTCGCCGACCGGTCACCCGCAAGACAAGTCTCCCATCGTCGCGTTGCGCGGCGTCGAAAAGGATTTTGCGAACGGGGTACGCGCGCTCGATCACCTTGACCTCGACGTAAAGGAAGGCGAATTCGTTTCCGTACTGGGTCCATCGGGCTGCGGGAAGTCGACCGCGCTGCGCATTATTGCAGGCCTGAGTCCTCCCTCCGTCGGTGCTGTCGAATGGCCCACGGGCCCCGTCCCGATTGGCTTCGTGTTCCAGGAACCGACCTTGATGCCTTGGGCCGATGTAGCGGCCAATGTTCGGCTGCCACTCAGGTTGGCATGCAAAGACGACCCCACGGCGGTGGCGCAAGCGTTGGACCGGGTCGGACTTAAAAACTTCGCGCAGAGCTACCCGCGTGAACTATCGGGGGGCATGAAGATGCGTGCCTCGATTGCGCGCGCCCTGGTCACCGAGCCGCAATTGATCCTGATGGACGAACCTTTTGCGGCGCTCGACGAAATTACACGTTTCAAGCTCAACAACGATCTCCTGGCGCTCTGGCAGGCTTTGGGCCGCACAGTAATCTTCGTCACCCACTCGGTGTTCGAGTCGGTTTACCTGTCGCAGCGAATAGTCGTGATGACGCCGCGTCCCGGCCGGGTCTTCACACAGATTGCCATAGATGCTCCGTATCCGCGTGATGAGCACTTCCGGACGTCACCGGAATATGCCGGGTTTTGCCGCCGTGTTGCCCAGGCGTTGGGCAATGCCATGGCCGGAGGCGCGTCATGAGCGCGCGTGCTCTCCGCGTCGGCTTGCCGGTTGTCGTGCTTGCTCTCGTGGTTCTTTGCTGGGACCTGTTGGTGCGCGCGTTTGCGATTCCGCCCTATGTGTTGCCGAGTCCCGGGCTCGTACTGGGGACCTTGATCGCGGATGCAGGCCTCTTGTGGCGCTCGCTGCTGGTGACCCTCACTCTGACCTTCGAAGGCTTCCTGCTTGCCGCCGGTGGTGGCGTCCTGCTGGCAATCGCATTCAACCAATGGCGATTGGTCGAATATTCATTCTATCCATATGCCGTCATTCTTCAGGTCACACCGATTGTCGCTATCGCGCCGCTTTTGCTGATCTATCTGCCGCAACCTCTTGCGGTCCTCGTCTGCGCCTGGATCGTCGCGTTCTTTCCGGTTCTGGCCAATACGACGCTCGGCCTTAATTCGGTTGATCACAATCTTCTCGCGCTCTTCGAACTTTACAAGGCGTCGCGCTGGCAGGTGCTGTGGAATCTGAAACTGCCATCCGCCCTGCCGCAAATGCTTACCGGTCTGCGCATCGCTGGCGGCCTTTCACTGATCGGCGCGGTGGTAGCCGAAATTGCCGCCGGTTCAGCAGGCGCGGGTTCGGGACTCGCCTATCGCATCGTCGAATCGGGCTATCGACTGAATATCCCGCGCATGTTCGCCGCGTTGCTTTTGCTGTCTCTCGCGGGAGTCGCGATTTTCTTCACGCTGTCGACAATTTCGTACCTGGCACTGCGGCGTTGGCACGAGAGTGCGATCGATCGCGAGCGCTAAGCTCCGAGAACAAGTCGTACGAGAGCGCCCAGAGCCGCCATCGCGACCACCACCTCGATCAGACTGCGGTGCAGCCCGAATGCCAGCACAGCCGCTATGGCCGCCAATGCGGTCGCTCTGAGGTCAAGAGCGAACGGGTCGAATGCATACCAGCGCAAAGGGCCCGCATGCATCTCGGTGACCTTCCCGAACAGAACATGCAGCGCGAACCACACTGACAAGTTCAGAATGACGCCGACCACCGCTGCCGTGATGGCGGCGAGGGCGCCTGAGAGCTGGCGGTTGGCGCGTAGCGGCTCGACGAATGGTGCACCGGCAAAGATCCAGAGCATCGACGGCACAAAAGTGACCCATGTCGTCATTGCTGCACCCAGGACACCGGCGGTCACCGGTGAAAAAGGAGCCGCATCGCGGAAAGCGGCGAGGAAACCAACGAATTGCGTGACGAGGATGAGAGGCCCGGGTGTCGTTTCCGCAAGGCCGAGACCGTCGACCATTTCCGGCGCAGTCATCCAGCCGTAAGTCTGCACAGCCTCCTGCGCCATATAGGCCAGCAAGGCATAGGCGCCGCCAAAACTTACGACGGCGAGTTTTGAGAAGAAAATTCCGATGCTGACAAGTACGTGCTTCGGGCCAAGGACGAGCGCAACAAGCGCGATTGGCACGCACCAGGCAACGAGGCCGACGATTGCTGCGACCAAAAACTGACGCCAGCGGTCTTCCGCGGGAGGCGCGACCGTCTCGGCTTTGGTCGCAAGTCCGAGCTGGTTCGGAGCTTGACGCGCGACAAAGTAGCCGGCGACAGCTGCAGCTGCGACAATCAACGGGAAAGGCAGAGCCAGAAAGAAGATACCGATGAAAGCGGCCGCTGCCAGCGAGAGCAAGAAAGGTGTCTTAAGCGCGCGCTTGCCGATGCGGATCAGCGCCTCGATCACAATCACCAGGACCGCCGCTTTGATGCCGAACAAGGCCCCGTCAACCGCCGAAATTCCGCGCCCGAGCGCATACATCAGGCTCAGGCCCAACATTACGAAGGCACCCGGCAGCACGAACAGAATTCCAGCGGCAAGTCCGCCACGCACTCCGTGCATCAGCCAGCCCAGATAGGTGGCCAACTTCTGTGCCTCCGGGCCCGGCAACAACATGCAGAAATTCAACGCATGCAGGAAGCGCGCCTCGTCGACCCATTTTTTCTCGTCGACTACAACGCGATGCATCAATGCGATCTGCCCGGCTGGTCCGCCGAAATTGATGCAACCGATCTTCAGCCAGACCAGAAAAGCCTCGCCAAAGCTGGACCGGGCAGTCGCTTCAGTGGTCGACATGTGCGTCATGCGGCTTTAGCCGGCCAGTTGTGTCGCTCCTCCGCGGCAAAGCGCAGCCATGCGAAGAGAGCATCGTATACGATGAACCCGCGCTGCAGCAGTCCGTGGTCGTCATCACCCGCCAGCGCCGAAAGGCCAAGCGAAACGGCGTGCAAGCCGGCCGCTTCCGCAGCTATGTCAGGCCGCGCCGTATCGGCACCTCTTACGATCAGCGCCAGCCGCATCAGGGAGGGTTCGCCCTCCAACCCGAACAATTGGAGCATGGTATCGAATGAACAACGTTCGCCGACGTGGCTGAGTTCGACATCCTTGATGTCGAACGGCACCCCGCCGATTTCGCGAGCGACATTGTTCACCTGGTCGGGATCAACAAACAGGATGCGCGCCTGCGGATCGAGGAAACGGCGGATCAGCCACGGGCAGGCGATGCGGTCGATTTTCGGCCGACGCCGCGTCACCCAAACGCTCGGCCGGTGTGGAGCAATCCGCTCAAGCTCCGTTTTGGCGACAAAAGGTAGACCTGCCTTTGTCCAGCTCTCATAGCCGCCTTCCAACAAACGCGCGTCGATGCCATCGGCACGAAGCTGCGCGACCGTAGTCTGGCTCATTTCATGGCCGGCCTTGCAGGCAACGACAATCGGCCGGGCGGAATCAAAGTCGTTTTCCCATTGCTGGGCTTTGCCGGCGTCGCGCCAGATGGCGCCAGGCAACAGGTGCGGCGATTGTTCGAATGCGTCGCGCCGTCGAACATCGATGATGTGCGGCGCCATTTGCGTCGCGATTGCGTTCCAGAGATCTTGTGGAGAGATTGAATAGCTTGGAGACAGCATGAGTCCCCTCCGTAAGCGAAGGAGACGGTGCTTGGGCTCGCAAAGCCTTGGAGGGCGGGGCGACCGTCGCAGGCCCCACATGTCAATAGTAGTTCAACGCGTCGGCACGATCAACGCCAGTCCCGAAAAGAGCAACAGCAGCAGGATCATCTTGCGGAAGGCAGCATCGTTGAGCTTTCCATAAAGGCTGAGGCCACACCAAATGCCGACAATGAGCGCGGGCAGAGCAAGTGCGTAGAGCTTGAGCGTTTCAGCATCGAATGCACGGGCCACCGCGAGCGAGATGGCGCTCATGACGAAGGTGGCAAACATCACCGGCTGAAACACTGCGCGCTGTGCGTCCTTTGCGCCGCCACGCAACTGACACCAAATGGTGACTGCGATTCCGCCCAGGCCGGTCAATCCGCCGATCAGCCCATTCGCGACGCCCACGCAAAGGTCGGTCGACGTGCCGCCCTGAACTGGCTTAACCGCGGGCCTGATCAGGTTGTAGAGGCTGTAGAGCACCAACAAAACACCGATTGTGAGTCGAAGCGTCCCTTGATCAACCGTTTTCAGGAGCGCTGTGCCGGCAGGAACGCCCACTGCTCCGCCAATGATGAAAGGCGCCACGGTTCGCCAGTTGATGGCATGGCGGACTCGCCAGATGCCGGAACCTTGCGTGACGAGGCCGCACAGCACGATCAGAAGTGCGTTCTGAGCAGGCGAAATGATGTGTAGCCAGACACCCGACACGACGAGTCCCATGGCAAAGCCCGATACGCCGGATGTCAGCCCGCCGAAAAAGGCCGCGGTGAGAAAAAGTACGAGGTTCAGTCCATCCATAGTCGTCGCTCCCGAAGCGAAAGGGACGCAGCGCTTGGATGAATGACATCTGACGGGGAGGCGGCATTGTCCCCGGCCTTTGCTGAATGGTCTTTTCGCAGTCGAACGCCCAAAAGCAACAAAGGTCCCCTCCGCTATCGGAGGAGACGGTGCTTGGGCTCGCGCCTTGGAAATGCGGGGCGACCGCCGTTGGCCCCACGTCGTTCTATTTATTACAGGTCGTCTGGCCGCACAAGGCTTTGCGCATTACACACCCGCATATTCCTCACTCGCCATGAGGCGCCGTCTTCGCTAATCCTTCTGCGGGAGGCGACCATGACCAACAAAATCGATCTCGGTGGGCGCAACGCAGTCGTCACCGGCGGCGCACAGGGCATTGGCCGCGCGATTGTCGAGCGCTTCATCGACTCGGGAGCTACCGTCGCGATCTGGGACCGCGATATCACGCTTGCAAAAAAGACAGCGACGGAATTGCAAAAGCGGGGTCGCGTCGTTTCAATTGCTGTCGACGTCACCGACTATTCCGATGTGGAACGGGCGCGCGACGAAACGATCAAGGCGCTGGGGCGCGTTGATATCCTCGTGAACAATGCCGGCATCGCCGGTCCGAACACGAAGACCTGGGACTATCCGCTGGATGCCTGGCGCAGTGTTCTTTCCATCAATCTCGACGGACCGTTTCATTGTTGCCGCGCTTTGGCACCGGTAATGATCGCCCAGACCTATGGCCGTATCGTCAACATTGCGTCCATCGCCGGCAAAGAGGGCAACCCCAATGCCCCGGCCTATTCGGCGTCGAAGGCCGGACTTATTGCGCTCACCAAATCGCTCGGCAAAGAGCTCGCGTCATACGACATTTCCGTCAACTGCATTACGCCGGCCGCAGCGAAGACCGCAATCTTCGATCAGATGACGCAAGAGCATATCGACTTCATGCTCTCGAAAATTCCCCGCGGACGCTTCGTGACCGTGGAGGAAATCGCCAGTCTGGCCGCGTTTTGCGCGTCGAGCGATTGCTCGTTCACCACCGGCGCGGTCTTCGATATTTCCGGTGGGCGGGCGACCTATTGAGCGATCCACTACAGCAGCGACGTCAACGCCTGACCGGCATCGCCTTGATGTGCGGGGCGGTCGCGACTTTTTCGTGTCTCGACGCTACCGGGAAATATCTGCTTCGGTACATGGATCCCTTGCAGGTTGTCTGGGCCCGCTACTTCGGCGCCTTCCTGCTGGCACTTATTTTTCTCAATCCGATCACACGGCCGAAAATGATGACGACAACGCGACCGTTCCTGCAGGTCGGCCGGTCAACATTGCTGCTTGGATCCACCGCGCTGAGCTTTTTTGCCCTGCGCTATCTTCAGCTCGATGAAGCGCTTGCGATCCTGTTCTCGACCCCGTTTTTGGTTGCCTTGCTTAGCGGTCCATTGCTTGGCGAGTGGGTCGGCTGGCGACGATGGACGGCGATCGCCGTTGGCTTCTTCGGGGTTCTGGTGGTCGTGCGGCCGGGTTTCGGCGGGATTCATCCCGCGGCCTTGCTGACGTTTTGCGGCGCCATTTGTTATGCGCTTTACGTGATCACGACGCGCGTGCTGGCACGGAGCGATTCCAGCGAAACGACGCTATTTTATTCGAATCTGGTCGGTGCCGTCGCGATGCTGCCGATCATCCCGTTCGTCTGGACGACGCCGAACAGCGTTCTGGTTGTGGCGCTCATGGTTCTCATTGGTGCACTCGGCAGCGGAGGGCACTATCTCCTGATCCTCGGCCATCGACTCGCGCCGGCGTCGACCCTGGCACCTTTCATCTATACGCAGATCGTTTGGACGACGACGTTGGGTTTTTTGGTGTTCGGCGACCTGCCGAACCGCTGGACGATCCTCGGAGGGCTGATTGTGGTCGCGTCCGGACTCTACCTGCTCAATCGCGAGCGCAAGTTGGGCAAACTGGAGCCTTCGGCACCGGTTGCCTAAGCGTCATGCGGGGCGCTAAGTTGCCCCCGCTTATCAAGGATTTTCGAGGATTTTCATGGCCACAGCAAAGGACCGTGCGCAGGCGAAGGCCGGCTCCGGACTGAACGACGATATCGGCGAGCAGAAACGGCTCGAATTGTACCGGATGCAGGTTGTGCTTCGAGAGGCGGAACAACGCGCCTACGATCTATTCCTGCAGAACCTGGTCAAGGGAACCAGTCACCTATCGCTTGGACAGGAAGCCGTGGCGGCCGGTTTTGCGGTCGCAATGAAGCCGGGTGATCTCTCGTTCTGCACATATCGCGGTCATGCCCATACTTTGGCTCGCGGCGTGCCAGTGGAAAAAGTGCTGGGCGAACTGATGCAGCGCGACAACGGGCTGATGCGCGGCAAGGGCGGATCGATGCACCTGACCTCGGTCGATCATGGCGTGATGGGTTCATACGCCATTATTGGTGCGCATCTTCCCATTGCATGCGGCGCTGCGTGGCGCGCGCAATACAAAGGTGACAAAGACGTTTCGGTCTGTTTTTTCGGCGACGGCACGACAAATATCGGCGCTTTCCACGAAGCGCTCAATTTTGCCGCGGTGTGGAAGCTGCCAGTGATTTTCGTCTGCGAAAACAATCTCTACATGGAGTACACGCCGATCAGCGATGTGACAGCCGTGCCGCAGCCGGCGGCAGACCGTGCCTCTGCTTACGGGCTCGAGCGCATCCTGATCGATGGCAACGATGCCGATGTCGTCTATCGCGCCGCGCAAACTGCATTCGAGAAGGCCCGCGCGGGCGAAGGACCGTCGCTGATCGAGTGCCTCACCTATCGTCACAGCGGGCACTCCCGCGCCGACCCGGCAAAATATCGGCCCGAAGGCGAACTCGACCGTTGGAAGTTGCGCGACCCCATCAAGATCTATCGTGAGCGGCTGTTGCAATTTGGCGTTGCGGAAAAGGTGATCGCAGACATCGATGCGCAGGTGCGCAAGATCGTCGACGACGCAACGGAAGCCTGCAAGGCCGCACCGCCACCTCCGCTCGATATCATCGCCACCGACGTCTACGCTGATGGAGGTTGGGCATGGCGGAACTGACCTATCGCGACGCGGTCATCCGTGGCATCGCGCAGGAAATGAGTCGCGACCCCGATGTCGTGTTTCTCGGAGAGGATGTGGCCAAGGCCGGTGGCGTGTTCAAAGCGACGGTTGGGCTCTACGAGCAGTTCGGTCCATTGCGCGTGCGTGACACGCCGATTTCCGAACAGGCCATTCTGGGCGCCGCCATGGGTGCGGCGATGACCGGCCTGAAGCCGATCGCCGAAATCATGTTCTCGGACTTCTTTGCCGTTTGCTTCGACTACATCGCCAACGAATTTCCCAAGAGCCGCTATATGTCGAACGGGCAGGTCAAATGTCCACTGGTGGTGCGTACGGGTAACGGCGCCGGTTCGCGCTTCGGCGCTCAGCACAGCCAGAGCGTAGAGAACTGGTGCATGATGATCCCCGGGCTCAAGGTGGTGGCGCCCTCTAGCCCGCGCGATGTCATTGGGCTCCTGGCGGCGTCCGTGCGCGATCCCGATCCGGTTATTTTTCTCGAGCACAAATCGCTCTATCCGACAAAGGGCGAAGTTCCGGACGGTGAAATCGTCGACACGCTCGGGACGGCCAAGATTCTCCGGACAGGCAAGGACGCAACGATCTGCGCATTGGCGCTGATGGTCCCCCGCGCGCTTGAGGCCGCCGAGAAGCTCAAGGCGGAACACGGCATTGATTGCGAAGTTGTCGACGTGCGGTCTTTGGTGCCGCTCGATACGCAAACCATACTTGGTTCGGTCGCCAGGACGCACAGGCTGTTCACGGTCGAGGAAAATCCACGATTGTGCGGCTGGGGTGCGGAGATCGTTTCGATCGTGGCAGATGAAGCCTTCTACGATCTCGATGGCCCGCCCGTTCGAATCACGACACCGCACATTCCGCTGCCGGCCGCCGATATTCTTGAAGACATCGTGCTGCCGACGCCGGACCGGATTGCTGAAACCGTCAGGCGGAGCCTGCAGAGTTAGCCGCCGTTGCCGCCGGATTTCTGCCGGCGGCCTCGCCGGGAAAAGGCATCACGCCCCAGATGAGATGGCCGGGAGATCCCGGCCATGACATCGAGAGTAAAGGGAAGTCCCATGTACGAAAATCTTCTCGCCAACGTTCCGACGGACCTCTGGATTGGCGGCAAATGGCGCAAGGCCTCCGATGGCGGTCGATTTGACGTGATCGATCCCGCAACCGAACGGAAGATTGCCTCGGTCGCCAGCGCCACCGTCGATGACGCCAAGGCCGCACTCGATGCTGCCGAAGGCGCCTTCGAAGGCTGGGCCGGCCGCAAGCCGCGGGAGCGCGCCGAGATTCTGCGCAAAGCGTACGAGCTGATCATGCGGGATGCCGAGCGTTTCGCGAAACTGATCACGTTGGAGAACGGCAAGGCCTTGCCGGATTCACGCGGTGAGGTCGCCTATGCGGCGGAATTCTTCCGCTGGTATGCGGAGGAGGCCGTGCGCAATATCGGCGAGGTATCGCGTGCGCCGGCATCAGGCGCGCGAATTTTCGTGCACCACAAGCCGGCCGGCATCGCCGTGCTGGTGACCCCATGGAATTTTCCGGCTGCAATGGCGACTCGCAAGATCGGGCCTGCGCTTGCGGCAGGCTGCCCGGTTGTTCTCAAGCCGGCCTCGGACACACCGCTCACCATGCTGGCGCTGATGCCGGCCCTAGAAGAAGCGGGCGTTCCGGCCGGTGTCGTGAACGTCATTCCCTCGCGCTCATCCGGGAAGGTCGTCGGCGCCATGCTGCATGACGCGCGCGTGCGCATTGTCTCATTCACCGGCTCGACCGAGGTCGGGCGCAAGCTGCTGCACGAGGCCGCGGACAACATCGTCAAGCCGGCCATGGAGCTCGGGGGCAATGCGCCGTTTATCGTATTCGAGGACGCCGATATCGATGCTGCGATCGACGGCGCCATGATTGCGAAAATGCGAAACATGGGTGAAGCCTGCACGGCCGCAAATCGCTTCTACGTGCATGAGAAAATTCACGACGAATTTGCCAAGAAACTCACGGCCAAGATGGGATCGTTGAAGATGGGCAACGGCCTCGATGAGGGCGTCAATCTCGGCCCGCTTGTGAACAAAGATGGCCGCGACAAGGTCATTGAGCTGGTCGACGACGCGGTCAAGAAAGGCGCCAAGATTTTGGTTGGCGGAAAATCGCCGGAAGGACCGGGATTCTTCTATCCCGCCACCGTGCTCACCAATGTTCCGGATTCGGCCAAGATGCTGAATGAGGAAATTTTCGGGCCGGTCGCTTCCATCCAAAAATTCAAGACCGAGGAAGAGGCAATCAAGCGCGCGAACGATACCGAGTATGGTCTCGTGGCCTACCTCTACACAAAAGATTTGGGGCGCGGCATGCGCGTCTCCGAGAAGCTCGATTTCGGAATGATCGGCCTCAATCGGGGACTCGTCTCCGATCCCGCGGCTCCCTTTGGCGGTACAAAGCAATCGGGTCTCGGCCGCGAAGGCGCGCATGAAGGCATGATGGAATTTCTCGAGACGCAATACGTGGCTGTGAGCTGGTGAGGTCAGGGCGCTGCGCGCCGGTTCGGTGATGAGAGAGAAGGGATAAACCGCGTGGACGTTCTGATGCCGCAGCTCGGCGAAACAGTTGCCGAGGGCAAGATCACGAAATGGTTCAAGGCAGCCGGCGATGCGGTGAAACCGGGCGACAACCTTTTCGAAATCGAAACCGACAAGACCTCGATGGAGGTGCCATCAACCACGACCGGCACACTCACTGAGATTCGTTTCAAGGTGGGTGAGGTGGCTAAAGTCGGCGCAGTGGTGGCCGTGATTTTAGGTCCTGGCGCTGCGCAAAGTCCGACGGCCGCTTCTGCGCCGGCCAAGGCCCCGCCGGTCCCGGCGGCTTCGTCGCGCCCTGCGTCTGGGCCTGCCGTAGCGATTGCGCAAGCCGCGCCAGTCGCGCGTACCACCCCGATGGATCTTTTTCGCGAAGTGCGGACGCCGGAGCGCAACTACGGGCCCGGCAGACTTGCCGGCGGCACATCAGTCACACCTCTCGCGCGACGGCTTGCCGGCGAGCGCGGCATCGATCTGTCTCGCGTTTCCGGGTCAGGTCCGCACGGTCGCATTGTCGCACAAGACGTGGAACGAGCTATGCTCGGCCCGACCGGTCAGGCAATTGGAGGTGGGGTCAGCGCCGCTCAGGTGAAGGCATTGTACGAGGGGATCGCGTATGAAGAGGTTCCTCTCGACTCCATGCGGCGCACCATTGCCACACGCCTGGTCGAGGCCAAGCAGAGCATTCCCCATTTTTATTTGACCGCCGATATCGATGCTGGCCGCTTGATCGCAATGCGCGAGGAAGCAAATGCCGCTGCGCCAAAGGGCAAGAATGGTGAGCCGGCGTTCAAACTCTCGCTCAATGATTTCGTCATCAAGGCCTGGGCGGCGGCGCTGCAACGAATTCCGGCGACGAATGCCGTGTGGGCCGGCGATCGCATTCTGCGGTTCCGCAATTCCGACATCGGAATTGCGGTCGCGCTTGAGGGCGGTCTGATAACACCAGTTATTCGCAACGCCGAAACAAAGTCGTTGACGGTTATTTCAGCCGAGATGCGTGATCTCGCCGGCCGGGCGCGTCAGAAGAAGCTCAGGCCAAACGAATACCAGGGTGGCGCAAGCGCTATTACCAATCTCGGCATGTACGGCGTGCGCGAATTTTCCGCGATCATCAATCCGCCCCACGCCACGATACTGGCGGTCGGCAGCACGCGGCGTGCTCCGGTCGAGGGCGACGATGGCAGCGTGAAATTCATCGACCAGATGACTGTTACATTGTCATGCGATCATCGCGTCGTGGATGGCGCACTAGGCGCGGAATTGCTCTTAGCGTTCAAGAAATTTGTGGAGGCGCCAGTCACGGCGCTGGTTTAAGCAAGGAGAATAAGAAATGGCTGGCGATAAGCCGGATGTATTGATGGTCGGCGCCAAGAAGCCCGTGATGATGAGGGGCTTCGAAGGCAAGGTCACACTTCACCATTGGCTTGACCTCAAGGACAAGGATGCTTTCGTCAAGGACTTGGGCAAGAAGATCAAGGCGATTGCGATTGCCTACACCGCCAATAGAGTCGATGGGAATTTTCTGCAGCAGTTTCCCAATCTCGAACAGGTTTCAAGTTTCGGCGTCGGCTACGATCACATCGACGCCAAATGGGCGGGCGAGCACGGAATTGTCGTCACCAACACACCCGAAGTTCTCAATGAAGAAGTGGCGGACACGGCTTTGGGTCTGTTGCTTTGCACGGTGCGTGAGTTGCCCCAATCGGAGCGTTATCTGCGGGCGGGCAAATGGAAAGATGCGCACTATCCTCTGACCAAAGCTACGCTGCGCGATCGGACCGTCGGAATGGTCGGCATGGGCCGCATCGGGAAAGCAATTGCCCGCCGGCTCGAGGCATTTGGTGTGTCCGTCGTCTATCACAGCCGCACCCAGCAACCGGATATCAAATACAAGTACTACGCCAAGCTCATCGATATGGCGCGTGACGTCGATACGCTGATGGTGATCGTTCCTGGCGGTGCGAGTACCAAGAACATGATCAATGCCGAGGTGCTCAAGGCGCTCGGCCCGCGGGGTGTGCTGATCAACATGGCGCGCGGATCCGTTGTCGATGAGCCGGCTTTGATCGAGGCGCTACGCAATCGCACGATCTATTCCGCCGGACTCGACGTGTTCGCCAACGAGCCACACGTTCCGAAGGAATTGATCGACATGGATCACATCGTGCTGTTCCCGCATCTCGGCTCGTCGACCGAGGCGACGCGGGCGGCGATGGACCAGCTGGTGGTGGACAATATTCTGGCCTGGGCAGCTGGTAAGCCGCCACTCACGCCGGTTCCTGAAACGCCGGGACCACGGAAACGTTAATGGGCGGTTCGGTTGCGCAGGTGTTATAGTTTGAACATGACCCGTCTTCTGGTTGGTTTTGCAGTTGTCTGCCTTGCTGGTGTTGCACTTGCACAGACACCAGCACCCCTCGGCGACTCGGCGAGGCGGGTGGTTGGCAGCTGGGAATTCTCCAATGCTGATCGCGATAAGACCTGCACGGCCACACTCAAAAGTGATCCATCTCCGGGCGGACAAAAGATCGAGTTCGACGCCAACTGCTCCAATCTTTTCCCGCTGGTGCGCGAGATCACGGCGTGGAAGTTTCCCGACAACGATCTTCTTTACTTCGTCGATGCGCGCGGCAAGACGATCGTGGAATTCAGCGAAGTCGAAGACGGAATTTTCGAAGCGCCGACGCCTGGGGTCGGCGTCCTTTTCCTGCAGAATGCGGCAGCGGCCGGCGCGCCGCCGAAGCCGCCGGAGCAGGTCGCGGGCGACTGGGCGATCGTGCGCAAGTCTGGTCCGCCCGTCTGCAAGCTGACGCTGGCGATGACAGCGGCGAGCGACGGTTTTGCCGTTGCGGTGAAGCCGGGTTGCGAGGCAGGCATTGCCCGGCTCAATTTCACGCAATGGCGCATCGATCGCGATCAGTTGATGCTGGTACCTGCACGCGGCAACCCGTGGCGTTTCGAGGAAGTGGACAACACGGTCTGGCGGCGCGTACCCGAGAGCGCCGATCAGACCACATTGGTGCGCCAGTAGCTTTCAGATCAGCCGCAGACTTTTGAAGCTCGCGTGGCCCTCCTTGCCAACGACGATGTGATCGTGCACCGCGATTCCGAGTGGCCGGGCAACGTCGATGATCGTCTGCGTCATCTGGATATCGGCATGCGATGGCGTGGGATCTCCGGACGGATGATTGTGCACGAGGATCAGTGCGGTGGCGGATAGCTCAAGCGCGCGCTTGACCACCTCGCGGGGATAGACCGGCGTGTGATCGATGGTACCGACCTGTTGGACTTCATCGAGGATCAGCTGATTTCGCTTGTCGAGAAAGAGGACGCGAAACTGCTCCTTGTCGGCAAAGGCCATTGCAGTCCGACAGTAGTCGATGACGCTGGCCCACGAGGACAAGACAGGCCGCTTCTTCACCTGGCCGCGGGCCAGCCGGCTTGCGGCAGCATGTACGACCTTGAGCTCGGTGATGGCGGCTTCGCCTATGCCCTTGGTTTCTGCGAGGCGGGCAGCCGGTGCCGCGATCACTTCGGGAAACGATCCGAACCTGGCGATGAGATTCTTGGCGAGCGGCTTCACGTCGCGTTGAGGAATGGCTCGGAACAGCACCAACTCCAGCAATTCGTAGTCGCTCACCGATTCGGCGCCTGCTTCGCGGAAGCGGCCGCGCAGCCGTTCGCGGTGGCCATAATAGTGAGGCCGCGTCTCGGATAGCCCTGCAGCCTGGCCCGTTGTGAAAGGCTTTTTCGTCATGCACGTGTACCGCTGCCCGTATACACGTAATAATTGTATTAAAGAAAAATACAATCTATTGTGGGAATTCAGGCTCTGGCTGTCGGAGCGATTATGTCAGCGCTTGTACGGCGGCTTGTGCAGCCCGGCCGGAGAGAACGTAAACACCTCGACGCCAGTGTTGGTGACACCGACGGTATGTTCGAATTGTGCCGACAATGATCGATCACGGGTAACCGCGGTCCATCCGTCGGACAGCACTTTCACGTGCGGACGGCCGAGATTGATCATCGGCTCAACGGTGAAAAACATTCCCGGCTTGAGCACAATGCCTTCCCCTGGCCGACCGACGTGTACGACGTTCGGTTCATCGTGGAACAGACGCCCGAGGCCATGTCCGCAGAAATCGCGGACCACGCTCATATGTTGCGCTTCGACGTAGGTCTGGATGGCGTGACCAATGTCGCCGCTCGTCGCGCCAGGCCGGATTGCGGCAATGCCGCGCATCATGGCCTCATGCGTGACGTCAATCAGCCGTTCGGCACGGCGCGGAATCTCGCCGATCGCAAACATGCGGCTTGAATCGCCGTGCCAGCCGTTCAGGATCAGCGTCACATCGATATTGACGATGTCTCCTTCCTTCAGCGGCTTGTCGCCGGGAATTCCGTGGCAGACCACGTGATTGAGCGAAGTGCAGGTCGATTTTCGGTAGCCGCGATACATCAACGTCGCCGGGAGGGCGCCATGGTCCATGGCATATTCGAATACGAGCTGATCGATCTTTTCCGTCAGAACGCCGGGAACGACATGTTCGGTCAGCATATCGAGGCAGCGCGCGACCAGCTGGCCAGCCTTGCGCATGGCTTCAAATGCGGCCGAGCCGTGAATCTTGATTTGGCCGGTTTTTCTTAATGGGGCGACGGCGGCGTCGACGTAGGTCATGGAACTCAATGTAAGGTTTGTGGCGGATGATGCAAGCACGGTTGAGTCCCCGCCCGAGGACCTCGAACGGAACTGCGGCTTACTTAATTTGCAATTTTACCGCCCAACTCGTCCTCGATGTGCGCGCGGACAATATCATCAAAGCTTGTTTCGGCCTTGAATCCGAGATCGCGTGCACGCTTGGCGTCGAGCCGCTCAGCCCAACCGGAAACGATTCGCTGGACAAGCTCGTCCGGCGCGCGGCGGATGCGCGCGGCCACCTTGTCACCTGCGACACGGCGTAGCGCGTCGATTTGTTCACCCACGGTGCAGGACACGCCTGGCATCGCAAGGTTGATGCGTGGGCCGAGCTGGTCTCTCGTCAGCCCGGCAGCATGAATGAGAAACCCGACCGCGGCGCGCGGGCTTGCATGCGTGTGCCGGACGCTTTCGGAAACCGGCAGCAGGGCCTCTTGCCCTGCCAACGGTTCGCGGATGATCCCGGAAAAGAAGCCGGACGCGGCCTTGTTCGGTTTGCCCGGACGGACGCAAATCGTCGGCAACCTGATACCGACACCGTCGAGAATATCGCGCCGGGTGTAGTCGGCGAGCAGCAGCTCGCAGATCGCCTTTTGCGTTCCGTATGATGTGAGCGGAGTGAGCTGAAATTCATCGTCAATCAATGCCGGAAACGGCGCGCCATATACCGCAATTGACGAAGTGAACACGACCTTCGGTTTGTAACCGGCGGCGCGGATTTCTTCGAGCAGCGCGCGCGTTCCATCGAGATTGACGCGGTAGCCTTTGTCGAAATCGGTTTCCGCCTCGCCCGAGACCACGCCCGCGAGGTGAAAGATCACATTGGGCTTGGCTGCAACGGCCTTCGCTGCCGCACCGGGGCTCGACAAATCGCTCGCGGAGAGTTCGGCGGTTCCCGCAAAGCCGCCGGGTTTCTCGGGGGCCACGACGTCGATCAAGGTCAGACGGTCGATCTTCTTTCCGTTGAGTTGGCCGTCCTTGACCAGTCGCGCACTCAGCTTGCGGCCGATCATGCCCGCGGCTCCGGTAATCAGGATATGCATCACGTCCTCGCTTGTTCCCGATCTGCCGGCTCGAAGCGATCGATCCGGCGCAGGTCTGGGAATAGCATCATCCAGATCGCCGCGACCAGAAGAGAGCCGAGCCCGCCAATCACAACCGACGGTATCGCCCCCAGCCATGCGGCGACCAGCCCGGACTCGAATTCACCCAGCGTGTTCGAAGAGCCGACAAACAGGTAGTTGATGGCGCTGACGCGCCCGCGCTTCTCGTCTGGGGTCTCGATCTGGACCAGGGAAAAGCGGATGACGATGCTCACGGCGTCGGAAGCACCGAGAATCGCGAGCGCCACCAGCGAGACCGGAAAGGAGCCCGACAATCCGAAGACGATCGTCGCGACACCGAAGATTCCGACTACGGCGAACATCTTGCGACCGATATGACGCTCGATCGGATGGTGGGCCAGCACGATCGCCGTGATCAACGCGCCGACGGCCGGGGCCGAACGTAAAAGGCCGAGACCGATTGGCCCGACCGAAAGGATATCGCGGGCGAAGATGGGCAACAGCGCGGTCGCGCCGCCAAGGATGACGACGAACAGATCAAGAGTAATGACGCCGAGGAGGCGACGCCGGCTACGGATGTAATGGATTCCGGCGAGCACCGACGCAAGTGTCGGCGGCTCTCGCGCAGGCGCGGGTCCGCGTGTCTGCACCAGGGTGACGAGCGTAATCGAGCAGGCGAAGAAGAAGAGACAAATGACACCGATCAGCACGGGGTTGATCGCATAAATCAGTCCACCAAGGGCGGGCCCGCAAATCACGGCGGTCTGATTGGCCGACGTCCACGCGGCAATGGCACGCGAGATCAGAGATGACGGGACCAATGTAGGCGCAAGCGCATGCGCCGTCGGCATTTCGAATGCGCGCGCGCAGCCGATGATGAACACCGCGGTGAACAGCAGATTCCGGCCAAGCGTCCCGGTGAGCAGCGCCATCATGATCATGGCGGCGGCAAGCGCGTAGACGCAGTGTGCCGCGCGTACAATCAGCCTGCGGTCATAGCGGTCTGCCGCATGGCCGATCAACAATGTGAGCACAACTGCCGGTACGAACTGAATCAGTCCCACCAGACCGAGGTCGAACGCGCTGTTGGTGATTTCGTAGATCTGCCAGCCGATCGTCAAAGCCAGCATCTGGTAGCCCATGGTCGAGGCGAGCCTCGCCAGCCAGAAGAGCACGAAGGGCCGCTGCTGGGTGAGGCCAGGCGATGACGTGACGGTGGAATTCATTCGGTCAGGATTTCGGGCGATGCCGCAGGTCTTCGTGAAAGAATTTGTTCAATTCGGCATTCGAAACGACGCCGGCGAAACTGTCGAACTTGCCTTCCTTTGCGATCTGCTGAGCCGATTGGATGAACGCGTGCATGGCGACGCGCGAAAGCGTTCCGCCGACACTGATCCGGCGCACGCCGAGCTCAGCGAGATCGCTCACCGTAAAACCTAAAGGCCCGGCGTTCAGAAAATTGATCGGCTTCGGCGCGACAGCCTTCACTGTCGCAGCAATGTGCTCGCGGGTTTTGATGCCGGGTGAATACAGGCAATCGGCGCCGGCGTCGGCGAAAGCCTTCAGCCGCCGGATTGTCTCTTCGAGGTCCGGCCGGTTGCGGATGAATCCTTCCGTGCGTCCGGTCAGGACGACGTCGCCGCCCGCCTTGTCGATTGCATCCCTGGCCGCGCGCACTCGTTTGACGGCGAGGTCGAAGTCATAGAGCGGGTCCGAGTCGCGACCGGTGAAATCTTCGATCGAAAGCCCAGCTACACCAGTCGCGATGCAGAGCCGAACATTCGCCGCCATCTCGTCGGGATCGTCGGCATAACCGTTCTCGAAATCCGCATTGACTGGCACGTCCGCCGCCTGCGCGATTTCGCGGCAATGGGCGAGCACCATGTCGCGGGTCACGTCGCCGTCGGAATAACCGTACGAATGGGCGTAACCCGCGCTGGTCGTTGCCAGCGCCTTGAAACCCAGCCCTTGCAGATAGCGGGCGGTCCCGATGTTCCACGGATTGGGGATGACGAAGCAGCCAGTCTGGTGCAATGCGCGGAATGTGCTGCGTTTTTCGGCGATACTCATGGGACGATCCCGGGAAGCGGCGTGAAGGCGACAATGCCTCCAACCCGCATGCAATTGCAATCACTCGGACTTTGCTTTTGATTCTGGCGAGTTCAGCCACGCGCCGGCCGCGATAAACACCCGAACCGCCTCGATATTCCGACAACGAGTTGTGATCGGGATGACGCGTCATTTACTTTTCGCGGCTGCGACGATTCGTTATGCGTTGGCCAGACACGCAACGCCATCGAGGCCCGCCATGTCATCGCTATCGTTCAAGCTGCTTGCTCTTGTGCTGGTTTCCGCTTTCGCGCTGGCGTTGCCAGCCGACGCCAAGACACGCAAACACAAGAAGACCACCGTGGCTTCGCAGACTACCTACGGTTCCCAGTGGGGTACGAACCTGGTTCGCCCGGGCCCGCTGTATTTCAGCGGCGTCTATCTTGGCGATGATCCTGATCCGAACATCCGTTTTCAGATCATGCGCGATATCACGGGTCGGTTTGGCGGAGACTCCAACTGACAGCCGACGCCGCCTCCTGCGAAGGTTCTGTTCCCGTTTGATTTTTGCTGTCTAATCGGGTGAAGTGCCGCCTCATCGACAAGGCGCCCCGCGGCCGAGCCGCAAGCGGGTGGCCGCGCCCGGAGGACAGCCATAATGCTTCGTACAATTGCGGCTTTCGACCGCATCGGCGAGGAAAACGCCTTTGCGGTCCTTGCCCGTGCCAACGCGCTCGCGGCGCAGGGCCGGGACATCATCAATCTCGGTATTGGTCAGCCTGATTTCAGGACACCGGATTTCATCGTCGAGGCGGCAGTCAAGGCGCTGCGCGATGGCCACCACGGTTATACGCCCGCCAACGGCATCCCGCCCTTGCGTGAGGCGGTAGCTGCCGATCTCGCCAAGCGGTTTAAGGTCGAGGTCTCTCCGGACAGCGTCATGATCATGCCGGGCGGAAAGCCGACCATGTTCATGTCGATCCTGATGTTCGGCGAGCCGGGCGTGGAAATCATGTATCCCGATCCCGGATTTCCGATCTACCGTTCGATGATCGAATACACCGGTGCCAAGCCGGTGCCCGTGCCGATCCGCGAAGAGAATGGCTTTGCGTTTTCGGCGGAAGAAACGCTGAGGCTGATCACGCCGCGCACGCGGCTGCTGATTGTCAACTCGCCCGCCAACCCGACCGGTGGTGTTACCCCGAAAGCCGAAGTCGACAAGCTTGTCGCCGGGTTGGAGAAATGGCCGGACGTTGCGGTCATGTCCGACGAGATCTACGACCACATGGTCTATGACGGCGAGACCCATGTCTGTCTGCTGTCTTATCCGTCGATCCGCGACCGGCTGATCCTGCTCAACGGCTGGTCGAAGACATACGCAATGACGGGTTGGCGGCTCGGTTACGCTGTTTGGCCGGGAAAGCTCTACGACTATGCACGCAAGCTCGCGGTCAACCTGCATTCATGCGTCAATGCCTCCGCGCAATATGCCGGCCTTGCCGCGTTGAAGGGACCGCAAGACGAAGTTCACAAGATGATCGCTGAATTCGATAAACGGCGGAAAGTCGTGGTCGAGGGGCTCAACAAATTGCCGGGCGTCTCCTGCGCAACGCCGAAGGGTGCGTTCTATGCCTTTCCAAATGTGAAACACACCGGATGGAAGGCGAAGCCGCTGGCGTCGGCGCTCCTGGATGATGCCGGTGTCGCCATCATTGGCGGGCCGGATTTCGGAATTCTCGGTGAAGGCTACGTACGCCTGTCCTATGCCAACTCGACAGAAAACATCCTGAAGGCGCTCGATCGCATGGGCGACTTTCTGTCGAAAAGGAAAGCAGCCTAGTTCAGCGTCAAGGGAAGGAAGTTGTAATGCTCGACCGCACGTCCGCAGACCGGGGTCTGTCCGAAGAGCAGAGAATGATGCGGCAAAGCTGCCGCGACTTCGTCGACGAAGTCGTCCTTCCGTTCATCAAGCAGAATTGGAAGCTCGAGTGGTCGATGGTCCCGGAAGACCGCCTGCCGCGGCGCATTCTGGAAGAGGCCGAGAAGATCGGCATCCGCACGCTGGGCGTTCCGGAAGAATATGGCGGCGTCGAGCTTGAAAAAGGCACGGAGGTACGGACCTTCGCGATGATTGCAGGGGAGATCGCGCGCGGCGATTCCGGGCTTGCCGACAAACTGGTGCAGAACTGGAAAGTTTCGGTTTTGCTGCGACAGTTTGCGCCGAAACATCTGCAGGAGAAGTGGTTCAAGCGGCTGGTCGCCGACCCGCAATTCCTGATGGCGCACTGCCTCACCGAGCCGCGCGGCGCGTCGGACCGCTGGCTGCCTTACAACGTGCCGGAAGCGGCAATGCAGACGAAAGCGGTCAAGACGAACGGCGGCTGGGTCGTCAATGGCCGCAAGCAATTCATCTCGAACGGCTATGACGCGGGCCTGTATGTCGTCTACGCCAACACCAATCCGAAGGTCGGCATGTTGCAGGGCACCTCGTCATTCCTGGTGCCGCGCGAGACCAAGGGATTTTCCGTCGCGCGCTGCAATGAAACCCTCGGCTGTCGTTTCATGAACAACGGCGAAATGGTGTTCGAGGACATGTTCGTTCCCGACGATCACCTGCTGGTCGAGAACACGGCGTTGGGTTCAGCCGGTGTCTATTTCCGTCCCGGCAAGATTATCCAGGCTGCCAAAAACCTTGGCGTCGGCGTGCGCGCGTTCGAAGCCACGGCCGACTACGTGCAAAACTATGTGCAAGGCGGGCGCATCCTGATCAAGCATCAGGCGGTCGCGCTGCGGTTGGCCGATATGGCGACGCGAATTGAGGCGGTGAGGGCGTTGCTCGATCGGGCGTCACAGGCTGTCGACGACAACGCGCCGGATGCCGAGGTTCTCGTCAACATGGCGAAGATGTTCGCTTCCGAAGAGATCATGAAGGTCGCCCAACATGCGGTAGAGCTGCACGGCGGCAACGGAATCATGCTCGATTTCGGCATCGAGAAAGTGCTTCGCGACGCGGTGATCTTCATGCACATGGACGCAACCGTCGACATCTCCAAGTTCAAGATCATCAAGAACCTGTTCCCCGAAACAGCCGGCAAATACGCGGGCCCCGAGGACTAGGTCGATCAGATCCCCAAACCGTAACGTGCAACATTCAATTTATAGTGCCGGTATCGTTCGCCGAACTTCTTCTCGAGATATTGCTCTTCGCGCCTGACCACGCCGAAATGCAATATCAGCACGCTCGGAACAATGAGCAACAACACCCAGTCGAGCGCGAAGATGATCGCGATGCCAAGCATCACTAGCGTCCCACCGCTGTAAAGCGGATTGCGCGTCCATCGGAAGATGCCGTCCGTGGCCAAGGCGGTCGTCGGCCGTAGTGGGCTCACATTGGTACCGAGACGCGTCAGCATGCGCCGGCCTGTCGCCGCGAGCGAAATCCCTGCGACGATCACGATGACCCCCAAGGGGATGCGCAATGACTGGCCAAAGGTTGCGAGAAAGCCGATCGGCAATGGCCATTGCAAAAGGTAGCCTAGCAGGACAGTCGCGGCGAGAATGAGCGGCGGAAAAACAATGACGTTTGGATGATCCTGTGAAGATTCGGTCATGATACTGTCCTCAATTGTCTCCGATGGAGACTTATGAGATGATGCGTCGGCCCGTCAAGGAATGGCAGCCATGCGGGCTTGCCGGAGAGGTATCCGAGGACTGCGAATGACCGCCACGTGGCGAAAAACGCGCAAGACCTTCCGTCATGGAAATCTGGCCGAGACTTTGATCGATGCTGCGCTTGTGCGGCTCGAAGCAGATGGCGTTGAAAGTCTCAGTCTGCGCGAACTCGCGAGCGATGCCGGCGTCAATCATCGTGCCGTCTATCGGCATTTCCCCGATAAGCTGTCATTGCTGGCGCGGGTCGCAGAGGAAGGCTGGCGACGCCTGGAGCGACGCGTCAGACGACAATCGGCGGGAAAGCCGAAAGGACAACAAACTCTCGCCGCGGCGAGTGTCGGGTTCTATCTGTTCGCGCGCGACAATCCGAATTTGTTCGCCCTGATGGCCGGGCCGCGCATCAACAAGAGCGGTGCGTTTCCCGGTCTGGAAGCGGTGATGGCCGAAACGATGGCGATGTTCCGCCAATCGTTTATCGACGTCGGGATCGGGCCGGAGCTCGCGCGCATTCGTACGGCGGTGTTCGTCTCGGCGCTTCAGGGCATCACGACGCAAATTCTGCATGGCAGGCTGCATGTTTCGCGCGAGAAGGCGAGAGTCTTCGTCGCACAGACATCGCAGATGCTTTTCAAGGGACTTCGCTGACGCGCTGTCACCGTCGCAGCGTGACGTGGAAACCGACCAGCACGATCAGCATGCCGACGAATTGCGCAAGGCTCGGCACCGCGCCGAGTGCGAGGAAGCCGATAATCATTCCGAACACCGGCACCAATGCCGGAAATGTGGCTGCGCGCCCGCCCCCGAGCGCGATGACCGCGTGCGCGAACAAATAAATAGGCAGCGATCCGGCGAGACCACCTTGCACGACAGCCTGAAGAAGGTTTTCGAACCAGCCGTGCTGTGTCAGCGCGCCGATGCCATAAACGAACAAATAAATCGGAGCGAATAAAATCAGCGATACGGCGGCGACCGCCTTGACCGCGCGCGTCCCGGGCACATTCCAGAGCCGGAGCAACGTCCCGAATGTTGCCCAGAAAAACCCTGCAGTGGCGAACAGAAGATCGCCGCCGACGCCGGATTTGCCGATCGTCGCAAGCGACTCGGCACCGAACATCAAAAGGCCCGTGACGAGAATTGCTCCGCCGATGATGCGTTGAGCGGTAAGCTTTTCATGAAGGATCAGCGAGGCGAGGATCAGTCCGGACAGCGCCGCGCATGCCGGCTGAATCGTAGTGCCGTGGCCCAGCGGCACAAGGATGAAACCGCTGTATGCCAGCAATGATTGTGGCGGCCCCGACAGGATGCTCATCGCCAACCCGCGTCCCCAACCGACCCCGTCGAGGTCATGCAGGCCATCGCGTACGATGTACGGCAACATCAACAGACCGGACCAGAAGAACCGGTGAAACGCCAGGTCGGCAGGAGAAAAACCGATCTGGATCCCGTGCTTTGCGACCACGAAACCCGCTGCCCACGCGAACGCCGCCAGCGTGCCGCATACGATACCAACGATCATTGTCGGCCTATGCATCTTGTCGGGCGTGGCCATGCGATCCCTGAGGTCAACGTGGGCGGGGTGACTTTGATACGGCTGATACTCTAGGATCGCACGCGAAGTCCATTTGCCAATCAACAACACTCACTTCATCGGGATGGAAAGCTCATGGCGAAGTCGCGTAAAGTCATCATTACCTGTGCTGTTACCGGGTCGATCCACACGCCCTCGATGTCGCCGCATCTTCCGGTGACCGCTCAGGAAATCGCCGACGCCGCCATCGGAGCAGCAGAGGCGGGCGCCGCGATCGTGCACCTGCACTCCCGCAATCCGCAGGACGGACGGCCTGATCAGACGCCCGAGGCGTTCGCTCCCTTTCTGAAAGTGATCAAGCAACGTTCGAACGTTGTGGTGAACATCACAACCGGCGGCGCGCCGACGATGACGGCGGAGGAGCGCGTGCGCCCGGCCGCAACCTTCAAGCCGGAAGTCGCCTCACTCAATATGGGGACGATGAATTTCGGCCTCTACCCGATGATCCCGCGCTACAAAGGGAAGTTCAAATACGATTGGGAAGAGCCCTATCTCGAAAATTCGAAGAAGGGCATGTTCAAGAACACCTTCGCCGACATCGAGTACATTCTGACGACTTGCGCCGGGAACGGCACGCGTTTCGAGATTGAATGCTACGACATCGGTCATCTCTACACGTTGCGCCATTTCCTCGATCGCGGCCTGGTGAAGCCGCCGCTGTTCGTGCAGTCGGTGTTCGGTATCCTCGGCGGGATCGGGGCACATCCCGAAGATGTCATGATGATGAAGCGTACGGCCGATCGCCTTCTTGGCGACAACTATCATTGGTCGGTGCTCGGCGCGGGCGCCAACCAGATGCGCGTTGCGTCTATGGCTGCCGCCATGGGAGGCAATGTGCGCGTCGGCATGGAGGATTCCCTCTGGATCGGAGCGGGCAAGCTTGCGGAGTCCAACGCCCAGCAGGTCACGCAGGTGCGCAAGATCCTTGAAGGTTTGGGGCTTGAAATTGCGAGCTCGGACGAGGCGCGCGAGATCCTCTCGCTCAAGGGCGGCGACAAGGTGGCGTTTTGATCATCTCTTGAGCAGCGGCAACGTTTCCGGTTGCTCTTAGGGGCGCGAGACCTTCCTATAGTAGGAGGAGAATCGCGCAATGGGCTCGCTCGACGCCGTCAGCATCGCCATATTGCTCGGCAGTTTGTTGGTCCTGACCGGCATCCTGTCGAGCCTTATCGCGTTGCGGTTCGGCGCTCCCTTGCTGCTGGTCTTTCTTTTGGTCGGCATGTTGGCTGGCGAGGGCGGCCCCGGAGGCATTAAGTTCGACGACGTCGGGGTTGCCTATACCGTCGGTTCCGTCGCCCTCGCATTGATCCTGTTCGATGGCGGTTTGCGCACGCGTTTCGCAAGCTTGCGTAACGTGCTGGGGCCGGCGGTGACGCTGGCGACAGTCGGTGTGCTGATCACGACATTGCTCACCGCTCCGGTGGCCAAATTTGTGCTCGGCATCGGCTGGATCCAGGCATTGCTCATCGGTGCCGTCGTTGCCTCGACCGACGCAGCGGCCGTCTTCTTCCTGATCAATGCCCGTGGTTTGCGGCTGCGGCCGCGCGTCCGCGCCGTACTCGAGGTCGAGTCGGGCACCAACGATCCCTTTGCGATTTTCCTTGCCCTCCTTCTGGTCGAGATTTTGCTCGTCGGCGATAAGGGCTGGTCGCACGCGCTGGTGACGTTGTTGCGCGATGCGGTTTTTGGCTGCGTCATCGGCGTCGCCGGAGGCCAGATCATAACTTTTGTGCTCAATCGGCTGGCCTTGGCGCAGGGCCTGCACGCACCATTCGTGGCGGTGAGCGCTCTGGTCGTCTTTGCTTTCGCCAACGCGGTACATACGTCGGGTTTTCTCGCGGTCTATCTTGCGGGGCTGGTGGTCGGCAACAATCAGACGCGCGCCCATAACTCGGTCGTCGTTTTCCTCGATGCCATAACATGGCTCGCTCAGATTGTGATGTTCGTGCTGCTCGGCTTGCTGGCATGGCCGCATCGACTGCTGGAGACCCTGCTCGGCGCGATTGCCATTGCATTGGTGTTGATGCTGATCGCGCGGCCCGCCGCAGTGTTCCTGTGCCTCGCACCATTCAAATTTCACTTCAACGAGAGAGTTTTCATATCCTGGGTCGGTCTGCGCGGCGCGGTCGGTATCTTCCTAGCCTCGATCCCGCTTCTGGTCGGCGTGCCGGGTGCCCATCTTTACTTCGATGTTGCCTTTGTCGTGGTGTTGCTGTCGCTGTTGGTGCAAGGCTGGACGGTGGCATTGGCCGCGCGCAGGCTTGATATTGCCTTCACGCGGACCGATCCGATCCCGCGCAGGGTCGAGCTGGACCTGCCCGGCCAATTGGCGCGTGAGATTGTCGGTTATCCGGTGCCGCCCAACAGTCCGTTTTTGCGGCGCGGATTGATACCCAACTGGGCGCGGCCGACACTGGTCATTCGGAACGAGGAAATTTTGACGCCGGCCGAAGCCGCGCCCGTGCGCGAGGGTGACTACATCTATCTTCTGGCGCCGCCGGAAAAGGCGCAGGCTCTCGATCGCTTCTTCATGAGGATGCCGTCAACGGCGCTGCCCGACCCGCGCTTACTGAGCGACTTTTTTGTACCGGGAACGGCGACGCTGGGCGCGCTGGCCGATATCTACGGGCTGCAAGTTGCAGCCGATCATACGGACGTGACTCTGGCTGACTACTTCAACGAGTTCCTCAGGCGCAAGCCCAGGAAAGGCGACATCGTCGCTCTGGGTCCGATCGCCTTGCTGGCTTACAAGGTCGACAACAACGTGGTGACAACGGTTGGGCTGAGGCTTTCAGAGCCCGAAGGGCCGGGCGGTGACCTGGTTGGTCGCGCCAAAACGCTTTGGAGCCGGGTCCAGAAATATCTCGGCTAGAGTGCTCGCCGCGAAAACGACGGCACGTGTTGCACGAGCCAGGCGCCGCCGAACAGGATTGCGGTCCAGAACAAGTCGCCAAACATGGTCTTGTCGAGGAACGGCAGCGCCGCGACGTAGCACTGCGTCAGGCCCTCCCATGTGAGCGAATACATGCCGCTGAAGGCCCAGACAGCGCCGTTGGACAGCAGGAAGAATACAAGCGAGCAAACGACCATCGTGCCGGCAACCGGCAAAACACCGTGCCACCGGCGCGTGGCGATGCCGGCCAGCGCCGGAATGGAAATCGCGACAAAACCGATGAACGTGATGCGCCAGTCCTCGTTTGGTAGCGCCATATCGCTCAACGCCATGGCGAGCAGCGGAACGACGACCGCCAATGCCGGAATACGCAGATAGCGAGCCGCGAAGAGACCGCTGGCGGCGACAGGCAGGAATCCGGGCGCATGCGGCAGAAGGCGTGCAGCGACATTGAACGCGATGAGAAATGCTACCAGGAGCAAATCCATCCACAGATCGGCGCGGGTCTTGTTCGGCTGCATTTCTTCAGGTTCCTGTACTTTCGTTTCGACACTTCATAGCACAGGCGGCTTCGCATTTCCTACCCTCGGCAACGCGTCTTTTGCCCAGTCGGAGATGATTCCAGCCAATTGATCGAGGCCATCGGTGAGTGCCGCGGGCCCCGGCTGGAGAATCAGCGTGGACTTGATTTCGCGCAGCCAACCGCCGCTCACGGCGGGCACCTCGGAAAAACCAGGTCGCGCCGCAACCTTGGCCGGAACAAATTTCTTCCCGCACCAGGATCCGATGATGATGTCTGGTTGCGCGGCAATGACGTCATCAGCCGAAACGATGCGATCTTTGGCGTTCTTGCACGCGGCAAGCTGCGGGAATACCTCGATGCCACCCGCGGCTTCGATCAATTCCGATACCCAGGCGATGCCGGAAATCATCGGTTCGTCCCACTCTTCGAAGTAAACGCGTGGTCGATGCGTCAACCGAAGCGCGCGCTCGTGTACGGAATTGACGTGCGCCGCCAGTGAACGCGCCAGCGCGGTGGCTTTTTCTGTTGCTCCAACCAGCGCGCCGAGCGTGCGGATCATGTCGAAGATTCCGGCGACATCCCGCTGGTTGAACGCGTGAACGGCGACGTTCTTGCGGATCAGTTCAGCGACGATATCGGCCTGCAGATCGGAGAAAGTGAGGACCAGATTAGGCTTGAGCGCGAGAATCTTCGGAACGTCTGCGGAGATAAAGGCTGAGACGCGGGGTTTCTCGCGGCGGACCTGCGGCGGCCGCACGGCATAGCCCGATACTCCGACAATGCGGTCCTGTTCGCCGAGGAGATAGAGCGTCTCGACGGTCTCTTCGGTCAGGCAGACGATTCGCTCGGGCGGAAACATGCCCTTAAGCAAGCATATCGACCTGCGCTGCGTCGAGCCGTTCAACACCGCCCGTTGTTGCGACGCGTCCGCCATCAAGCCACACAACGAGACTGGCGATGAGTTTCACCTCGGTGGCGTTATGGCTGACATAGATCATCGGCACCTGGGCATCGTCTCTCAGGCGCTCAAGATAGGGCAGGATGTCGCGCTTGCGTGCGGTGTCGAGCGAGGCAAGCGGCTCATCGAGCAGCAGGAGGCGCGGTTGCATAAGCAACGCGCGACCGACGGCGATGCGTTGGCGTTCGCCGCCCGAGAGCTTGCCCGGGCGGCGGTCCAGCAAATGGCCGATGTCGAGCAACTCGACCACGTGTTTGAAAGCCACCGGATCGAACTTGTGACCACCCATCCAGCGTCCGTACTCGAGATTGTGCCGGACGGTGATGTGCGGAAACAGACGGCCTTCCTGAAACACATAACCAATGCGGCGGCGCCAGACGGGCACGTCGATGCCTGCGGCGCTATCGAACAGCACTTCGCCGTCAATCTCCACACGACCCCGGTCCGGCCGCAGGAGGCCGGCGATCATGTTGATCAGGCTCGTTTTCCCCGCGCCCGATGGTCCGAACAGTGCCGTCGCCCGGCTTTCACTCGTGAACGCGACGTTTAGCGCGAATTCGCCGAGGTGCTTTTCCACTTGTACGGCTAGCATGGTTTACACCCCGTGCAGGCGCGCCGTCGCGCGTCGAGCGAGCCACTCCGAGGCAAGCAATGCTGCAAAGCAGATGATAACGGAAATGAAGACGAGCTTGAGCGCGTCCGAGTCGCCGCCCGGCACCTGGATCAGGCTGTAGATCGCAGCCGAAATCGTCTGTGTCTCGCCCGGGATATTCGAGACGAAAGTGATGGTGGCGCCGAACTCGCCGAGGGCTCGCGCGAAAGCGAGCATCATTCCAGCGATGATCCCAGGCAGCGCCAGCGGCAATGTGACCGTTATGAAGGTCCACCCGCGGTTTGCACCGAGCGTGGATGCCGCGTCCTCCAACCTGCGATCGATGGCTTCGATCGACAGCCTGATCGCCCGGACCAACAATGGAAATGCCATGACACCGCACGCAAGCGCGGCCCCGGTCCAGCGGAACGAGAACACGATGCCGAAATGATCTTCAAGAAAGGCGCCGAGCGGCGCTTTGCGGCCGAGGCTGATCAACAGCAGGTAGCCGGTGACGACTGGTGGCAGCACCAGGGGCAAGTGCACCACTGCATCGAGCAAGGATTTGCCCCAGAACGATCCTCGGGCCAGCAGCGTGGCAATGATGATGCCGAACGGGAGCGCAACCACGGTCGATACCGCGGCGACCCGCAACGACAGCGCGACCGCGGTCCAGTCCTGGGGCGAAAGGTCGAACACGCGCCGTTGGTACCGCCTATGACACCGGTTTGATCAGGTAGCTGAACCCGTAGCGTTCGAACACAGTTTTGGCGACCGGGCTACGAAGGAAATTGAGATATTGACCGACAACTGATTTTTTTGTGCTCGAGGTTGCGGCCACCGGGTACGTGACCGGCGGATAGGAGCTATCGGGGAAGGTACCGATCGTCTTTACCTTGGGTTCGATTTTTGCGTCAGTCTCATAGACGATGCCGACAGGTGTTTCGCCACGCGCAACGAAGGCAAGGGTCGCCCGCACATTTTCGGCTTGCGCAAGCTTTGGCTCAGCCGCTGTCCAGGCGCCCAATTTCTCGAGCGCCGCCTTGGCGTAAAGGCCGGCGGGAACCGCTTTCACATCCGCAACCGCGATGCGACCGTCACCGGCGAGTTTCGCCAAGTCAAACCCTTCAGCGATGGTCACGCTGGTCAGTTTCGAATCCGCCGGAGCAATCAAGACCAGTTTGTTGCCGAGCAAATTCACGCGTGTGTTCGGGTCAATCAGCTTGCGTTCGGCCGCATAGTCCATCCAACGCAGGTCCGCCGAAACAAACACATCGGCCGGAGCACCTGCCTCGATCTGCTTCGCCAGGGCGGAGCTTGCCTCATAGCTCGTGACCACTTTGATGCCAGTAGCCTTGGTGAAAGCGGCATTCACGTCGTCGAGCGCATTCTTGAGAGACGCTGCCGCAAAAACCGTGATCTGCTCCTGTGCGATCAGCGGTTGCGGCGCGCCAGCGAGCGCGCAGACAAGGGCTAGATAGGTAAAAACTCGTGCAAACATGACGGTTCTCCTGCGGCGCCGATGGGCGCCGGGGTCAATCTGAATCTGGATTCAAGACCGGAACCGCCGTTCCGAGTTCATGCGGCGCACGCACAGGGCCCCGCAACTTCTGTGAGCCTAGCAAGTCCCGCCGACCGCGGTAAAGTCCGGGTCCGAATTGAGGGAAGGCGATGGCAGTACCGACACCCATTGAGGGCGAGTTTGACTACATCATAGTGGGGGCCGGCTCAGCCGGCTGTGTCCTCGCCAATCGATTGTCGGCCGATCCCACAAAACGTGTGCTGCTTTTGGAAGCAGGCGGCAAGGACAGCTGGATCTGGCTTCACATCCCGGTCGGATATCTCTTCGCCATCGGCAATCCGCGCGCCGACTGGCTGCTGAAGACTGAGCCGGAGCCCGGCCTCAACGGCCGCAGCCTCAACTATCCCCGAGGAAAGGTCGTCGGCGGATCTTCGGCGATCAACGGCATGATCTACATGCTGGGCCAGTCCGGCGACTACGATCATTGGCGTCAACTGGGGCTGCCCGGCTGGTCATGGGATGACGTGCGGCCTTACTTTCGCAAACACGTCGACCATTTCCTGAAAAGCGATCATCACGGCACCGGTGGTGAGTGGCGTGTCGAGTACCCGCGGTTGACCTGGGAAATTCTCGACGCTTTTCGTGCGGCGGCGAACCAATATGGAATTCCGACCGTCGAGGACTTCAACACAGGTGATAACGACGGCATCTGTTATTTCCATGTGAATCAGAAGCGCGGTCGACGCTGGTCGGCGGCGCGTGGCTTTCTGAAGCCCGTGTTGCATCGGACCAACCTTCGCCTCGAAACGGGCTGCCTCGTCGAGGGACTTGAATTGAACGGAAAGCGCGCGGTGGGGGTGCGTTGGCGGCAAGGTGGTGAGCTGCGTAGTGCCCGATGCCGCGGCGAAGTCATACTGGCCGCCGGCGCGATCGGTTCGCCGCATATTATGATGCTTTCAGGCATTGGCCCGGCTGCGCACTTGTCGCACTTCGGGATTCCGATCACGCTCGACAAGCCCGGTGTCGGAGCGAATCTGCACGATCACTTGCAGTTGCGCATGGCCTTCAAGGTGTCCGGCGTCAAGACTTTGAACGAAACCTACGCTTCAATGTTCAACCGGTTCGGCATGGGCCTTAACTATGCGCTGCGGCGGCGCGGGCCGATGACCATGGCGCCTTCGCAACTTGGCGCATTTACAAGATCCGACCCATCGCAAAGCACCGCCAACATTCAGTATCACGTGCAGCCGCTGTCGCTCGACAAATTCGGCGAGCCGCTGCATCCGTTTCCGGCCTTTACGGCAAGCGTCACCAATGTACGTCCGACGAGCCGCGGCGCACTGACGCTCAAATCGAAAGACCCATCACAGGCGCCCGCGATCAGCCCAAACTATCTGGCGACCCCCGAAGACCAGCGCGTTGCCGCCGATTTAATCCGCGTCACGCGCAATATCGTTGCGCAGCCGGCCTTGCAGAAATATTCGCCGATCGAATTTCTGCCGGGGGATCAGGTGCGCAACGACGATGAAGCCGGCCTGGTGAAAGCCGCCGGTGATATCGGCACGACCATATTTCACCCGGTGGGTACAGCGCGTATGGGCCGTGATGACGATGAGCGGGCGGTTGTTAATGCTCGGTTGCGCGTCATCGGTATCGACCGCCTGCGCATCGTAGATGCGTCCGTAATGCCCTCAATCACATCCGGCAACACCAACTCGCCGACAATGATGATTGCGGAAAAGGGCGCGGCGATGATTTTGGAGGATCAAAAGGGTCTATAGTTGAACCGCGGATTAATGGAGGGGTGTCATGAATCTCGTGGAACGGGTCAAGGGGATCCTGCTTCAACCGAAATCGGAATGGAGTGCCATCGAGGGTGAGCCCGGGAGTGCCGGGTATCTGATTCCGAACTATGTCGCGTTCGTCGCCGCGATCCCCGCGGTCTGCTCATTTATCGGCACGTCGCTGTTCGGATTGGACGGGTATCGCATCGGTATAGGTCTCGGCCTGGCAGGCGCCGTCCTCTTATATGTGCTGTCGCTGATCGGCGTGTTCGTCCTTGCCTACATCATCGATTTTCTTGCCGGTACGTTCGGCGCGCGCAAAAGTCCCGGATAATGCGATGAGGGTTTCCGCCTACTCGCCGACCGCCGCGTGGGTGGCTGGCGTGTTCAATATCATTCCGGCGCTGTCCTTTCTCGGCATCCTCGGTCTGTACAGCTTCTATCTGCTGTACACCGGCATTACCGGGCTCATGAGGCCCCCGGCGAACAAAACATTGCTCTACACGATCGCAGTCATCGTTTGCGCGATCATCGTGTGGATCGTTATTTTCGGTCTCGTCAGGCTGCTGTTCGGCTTCTAGCGCCGGTCAGGGCAAAGCCTTGAGATGACGGATCGGGCGGCCGGGCGCGATTGCCTGTGCCGCCGCAACGATCGCGTTGGCATCGATGCCATAGTGCCGATAGAGCTCCGCGAGCGATCCCGTCTGTCCGAAATGTTCGACACCCAACGGGCGTGTCCTGTGACCGGCGACGGCGCCAAGCCAAGCCAAGGTGGCTGGGTGTCCGTCGAGCACCGTGACGATGCCGCAGTGTGGCGGTACATCGGCGAGCAGCCGCTCGATATGCGATCGCGCGTGCACCAACCCGCGTTCGCGCGCGCGTTGTGCGGCGGTCCAACCCGCATTCAGCCGGTCGGCCGAAGTGATCGCGAGGAGTCCGACATCGCGGCGATCTTCGGCCATCAGGCCCACGGCCTCGATCGCTTCGGGTGCGACAGCTCCTGTATAGGCCACAGCAACCTGGCAATTGGGACCCGGCCTCCGCTGCCAATAGGCGCCGTCGACTATCTGCTGTCGCAACTCCGGAGTCATCTCCCGTTTGATCTGGTCGATCGGTCGCGTCGAGAGGCGCAGATAGATTGATCCTCCGGTCTCGTCGCGAAGCCAGGTGCGTTCGGAAGGCGCCGCCTCTCCGTCCTTCTGCATGTACGGGAACGCCCAGCTCATGATGGCGGCAAGTTCGTCAACATAAGCAGGCTCGAAACTGGCGAGCCCGTCCTGGGCCAGACCGATCAGCGGCTCGGCGATCGACTGGTGCGCGCCACCTTCGCCGGCGAGCGTGATCCCCGACGGCGTTGCCACAATCATAAAGCGCGCATCCTGGTAGCAGGCATAGTTGAGCGCATCGAGGCCGCGCGCGATGAAGGGATCGTACAGTGTGCCGATCGGCAGGAGGCGTTCGCCATTGATGGTGTGCGACAGACCGAGCGCCGACAGCAGAATGAACAGATTCATTTCGGCGATGCCGAGTTCGATGTGCTGCCCTTTGGGCGAGAATTCCCAATTGAAGGTCGATGGGATGCGTTCGCTCTTGAAGGTGTCGGCCATGGCCTGGCGAGCGAACAGCCCGCGTCGGTTCACCCAAGGTCCCAGATTGGTGGATACGGTCACGTCAGGCGAGGTGGTGACGATGTGGCGCGCGAATTCGCTCTCGCCGCGACCGATCTCGTTGAGGATTGCGCCGAAGCCGGTTTGCGTGGACATGACGGGCTGGATCGTAACGGAAAGACTTTCCGGAACGGCCAGCGTCGGAGCGTTAAGTCGCCGCGGCTCTGCCGCTGCGAACGGGACACGGTCAAGGAACGACTGCAGTTGCTGCGCCGTTGGCGCAAGCCCTTCAAATTTTTCCCACTCGTGACCGGGCCGAACGCCCATCGCCTGACGGAACGTCTCCATCTGCTGCGGGGTCATGAGGCCGGCGTGGTTATCCTTGTGTCCCGCGAACGGCAGCCCGAAGCCCTTCACCGTATAGCAGATGAAGCAGGTCGGCTTTTCGGAATCGGCGTTGTGGAATGCGTTCAGCACGGATGGCAGGTCGTGCCCACCGAGATTGTTCATCAAGGCCGCAAGCTCATCATCGCTGCGCTTTTCGATCAGTTTGCTGACGTTGCCCTGATCGCCGATTTCGTCGTTCAGCCGCTTGCGCCACGCCGCGCCACCGGCAAATACGAGCGCGGAGTAGAGCTGGTTCGGACAGTTGTCGATCCATTTCCTCAGCGTCTCGCCGCCGGGTTCCTTGAACGCCACCTCCTGCAATGAACCGTATTTGAGAATGACGACGTTCCATCCGAAATTATTGAAGAGCTGCTCATAACGAGCCCACAGTCCCTCGCGGACGACAGCGTCGAGACTTTGCCGGTTGTAGTCGATGATCCACCAGCAATTGCGCAGACCCTGTTTCCAGCCTTCGAGCAACGCTTCGAAGATGTTGCCCTCGTCCAGCTCGGCATCGCCAACCAGCGCGACCATGCGACCCTCAGGTCGATCGAGACCCCAGCCATGCGCGCGCACGTAATCCTGTGTCAGCGAGGAGAACAGCGTCTGCGCAACGCCGAGGCCGACCGAGCCAGTGGAAAAATCCACATCGTCGGTGTCCTTGGTGCGTGAGGGATAGCTTTGCGCGCCCTTGTAACCGCGGAACGCTTCAAGCCGCTCGCGCGTCTGCCTGCCGAGCAAATACTGAATGGCGTGAAAAATTGGGCTCGCATGCGGTTTGACCGCAACGCGGTCCTGCGGGCGCAGCACATCGAAATAGAGAGCCGTCATAATGGTGGCGAGCGAAGCGCTTGAGGCCTGATGTCCGCCGACCTTCAGGCCGTCTGTGTTCTCCCGCAGATGATTGGCGTTGTGGATCATCCAACTCGCGAGCCACAGGACCTTGCGTTCAAGCGCGGTAAGCATCTTGAGCGCATCAGGACCTGTCGAACCGGATTTTGTCGGAGACATTGGACGCCTCGCCCCGATCAGTGCTTGTCGTTGGCCAGATTTGTCTTGCTGGCGGGCGCCTCGAGAACCGTTTTGCAGGCCGGTGGAAGAGCCGAGAGCATCATCGGCTTCGCCGGTTTACCTGGTGCAGCAATCGTCGGACGCAGCACCTTGTCCGTTAACCAGCGATCGAGTTCCTTGGCGCTGCAGCCATCATCGCCGGGTACCGGGTTCTGCGCCTTGCAATTCGACGAGTTGCTCGGGCATTTCAGGCGCACGTGGATGTGGTCGTGATGCTTGTACCAGGGGCGCACTTTGGCGAGCCAAGCGTGCGGTTTGTTTGCTTCCACGCGGCACAGCTCTTTCTTGATGACGGCGTTCACCAGCACGCGCTGGACTTCCGGTTGCTGCGCCGCCGTCTTGATGAACTCGACGTGCTGTGGCGTCCATGTGATCGTATTGAGATGTTTCCAGTCGTCGGAGACAAGACTGATGGCCTGGATGGTATCGCGTTCTTCCTTGGTCAAAACGCGATCAGGCATCGGCATGAACCAGACGTCGACATCGAGTCCCGTCTGGTGACTGGCGTGGTCGGAGGGTGATGGTCCACCGCGCGGCTGGGCCAGGTCGCCGACCAGGATACCGTTCCAGCCGGTGGCCTTTGCTGCGAGAGGCGCGAATTTTTCAAGGAAGCGAATCAAATTGGGGTGGCCCCAATTGCGGTTACGCGACAGCCGCATCACCTGCCACGTCGATCCGTTGACCGGAAATTCGACGCCGCCGGATAGACATCCGCGCGGGTAGTAGCCGATCGATACGGCTTTGCCGATCGAGGGAAGCTGTACCGAACCGAAAAGCTGCTTGGCCGAAAGAGTTTTCTCTTTCTGAGAGAGCTCTTTTGGATCGACCTGTGACGGCTCGTTCGATTGCTCGGCGCTACCGGGTTTTGGCGGCGGCAAAGGCGCCGTCGCGGCAACTGCCGATGTTTGTGCCAAGGCCGTGCCGCCGCCGGCGGCAAGTGCGCCTGCGACAATTGCGACAGACAGAACGAATGGGGTCACGATTCGTTCGAACATGACGTCTCCCGGTCTACAGATTCCGCCACCATCTGTCAGATTAATTATACGAGGGTACATTTGTGGCGTTACTGGTTCCATTGTACGACTATGCTGCAAGTGAGACACAGTGGATCCGAGTCAGTACGTTTTTATCTAAATCGGTGACCTTGTGCCATCACGGGTTGTGTTCGCGTAATGGAGGGTAGCCTTGTATCGCGTAATTTCCCCTCTCTTCCTTTTCGTCCTCCTTCTGACGTTCTCCAGCGCATCCGCGCAGGCCGGAATCGTGGTAACGGTCGACAAAACGACGCAGCGTCTTACCGTCGAGGTCGACGGCTCCAGCCGTTACCAATGGCCGGTGTCAACTGCCCGGTGGGGCTACAGCACGCCAAACGGCAGCTACCGGCCGCAGCGGCTGGAGCGTAAATGGTTCTCCCGCAAATACGATTGGTCACCGATGCCCTATTCGATCTTTTTCGATGGGGGCTACGCAATTCATGGCAGCTACGAGGTCTCGCATCTTGGCAGACCGGCTTCCCATGGCTGCATCCGCCTGCGCCCTGAAAACGCGGCGGTATTATTCGCGTTGGTCAAAGGTCGTACGGACGACACGCGCATCGTGATCACCGGCGAGGCACCAGCAGCGGTCATGCAAGTGCGAGAGCAAGATTCGCCCCGCTATCCAAGTCAGAATTTCCAGAATACTTTTGGTGGCTCCTGGGACGGAAATTTCGCACGTCCGTACCGACAGAATTGGCGATAACGTCTTGCGCCTCAGGCGCGCCGCCTTGCCCTGGCGTTAAACGTCGACTTTCAGCGCCGCGATAAACGCTTCTTGCGGAATGTCGACCTTGCCGAACTGCCGCATGCGCTTTTTACCTTCTTTCTGTTTGTCGAGCAGTTTGCGCTTGCGGGTGGCGTCGCCGCCGTAGCACTTGGCGGTCACATCTTTTCGAAACGCGCGCACGGTCTCGCGCGCGATGATCTTGCCGCCGATCGCGGCCTGGATCGGCACCTGGAACATGTGCGGCGGGATCAGCTCCTTGAGCTTCTCTGCCATTGCGCGTCCGCGGGATTCGGCGCGCGTCCGGTGCACAAGCATGGACAGCGCGTCGACGGGATCGCCATTGACCAGCATCTGCAATTTCACCAGGTCGGCCACCCGGTAGTCGGTGAGGTGATAATCAAACGAGGCGTAGCCGCGCGATACCGATTTGAGCCTGTCGTAAAAATCGAACACCACTTCATTGAGCGGCAGGTCGTATTTCACCATCGCGCGATTGCCCACATAAGTGAGTTCTTTCTGCTCGCCGCGGCGGTCCTGGCAGAGTTTGAGCACCGAGCCGAGATACTCGTCCGGCGTCAAAATCGTCGCCTCGATCCATGGCTCCTGCATTTCGAGGATTTGCGTCGGGTCCGGCATGTCCACCGGATTGTGGATTTCCAGCGCGCTGCCGTTGCGCAGCGCCATTTTGTAAATGACCGACGGTGCGGTCGCGATGAGGTCGAGATTGAACTCGCGCGCCAACCGTTCCTGAATGATCTCGAGATGCAACAGACCAAGGAAGCCGCAGCGGAAGCCGAAACCGAGTGCAGCGGAAGTCTCCATCTCGTAGGTGAAGCTCGCATCGTTGAGCCGAAGCCGGCCCATCGCTGCGCGTAAATCCTCGAACTGCGCCGCATCGACCGGGAACAGGCCGCAGAACACGACCGGGATCGCCGGCCGAAAGCCGGGCAGGGGCTCGTCCACCGGATTGCGCTCGTCGGTGATGGTGTCGCCGACGCGGGTGTCGGCCACTTCCTTGATCGACGCGGTGAGCATGCCGATTTCGCCGGGGCCGAGCTCGTCGACTTGTGCCAGTTTGGGCGTGAACACGCCGACGCGGTCAACTTCATAGGCGGCGTCGATCCCGATCATGCGGATGCGCTGGCCCTTTCTTGAGCACGCCGTCGACGACGCGCACGAGCACGACCACGCCGAGATAGAGGTCGTACCAACTATCAACCAGCAAGGCCTTTAGCGGCGCGTCGCGGTCGCCCTTTGGCGGCGGCAGGCGGGTAACGATCGCTTCCAAGACTTCCGGGACGTTCAGGCCGGTCTTGGCGGAAATCTCGATGGCATTGCTGGCATCGAGCCCGATCACATCCTCAATCTGTTGCTTCACCTTGGCCGGCTCAGCGGCGGGCAGGTCGACTTTGTTGAGCACCGGCACGATCTCGTGGCCGTTATCGATGGCCTGGTAGACATTGGCGAGCGTCTGGGCTTCGACCCCCTGGCTCGCATCAACCACCAGCAGGGACCCCTCGCAGGCCGCGAGCGAACGGTTCACCTCATAAGCGAAATCGACGTGGCCCGGCGTGTCGATCAGATTGAGCACGTAGTTCTTGCCATCGCGCGCCTTGTAGTTGAGGCGCACCGTTTGTGCCTTGATGGTAATTCCGCGTTCCCGCTCGATATCCATGGAATCGAGCACCTGGTCCTTCATCTCGCGCTCCTCCAGACCGCCGGTGAGCTGGATCAGCCGGTCGGCGAGCGTCGACTTGCCATGGTCGATATGCGCGACAATAGAGAAATTGCGGATGTTCTGGATCGGGGACGACGTCATGGCGGGCGAGATAACACTAGGGGTGCGGTCCTTCAAGCTGCCTGCCTAAACGAGATGGCATCGGAAGTCAGGCGAGCCTGACTTCCGCACTCATCGATTCCGCAAGCGGGTACTACACCGCCAGGGCCTGCGGAAAATCTAATAGCGGTAGTGATCGCTCTTGAACGGGCCAGCCTGCGGCACGCCAATGTAGTTGGCCTGATCAGGACGCAGCTCGGTCAGCTTCACGCCGATTTTGGCGAGATGCAGCCGCGCAACCTTCTCGTCGAGCGTCTTTGGCAGCACATAAACTTTCTTCTCGTACTTGCCCTGGTTGGCGAACAGCTCGATCTGGGCCAGCGTCTGGTTCGTAAACGAAGCCGACATCACGAAGCTTGGATGGCCCATGGCATTGCCGAGGTTCACCAGCCGGCCTTCCGACAGCAGGATGATGCGGTGGCGGTCAGGGAACTCGATCTCATCGACCTGCGGTTTGATGTTTGTCCACTTCAGGTTCTTCAGATGCGCGATCTGGATCTCGTTGTCGAAGTGGCCGATGTTGCAAACGATGGCGCGATCCTTCATCGCGCGCATATGTTCGATGGTGATGATGTCCTTGTTGCCGGTGGCGGTGACGAAAATGTCGGCGCGCGGAGCGGCGTCTTCCATCGTCGTGACTTCGTAGCCCTCCATCGCCGCCTGTAGCGCACAGATCGGGTCGACTTCCGACACCATCACGCGGCAGCCGGCCTGGCGCAGCGACGCGGCCGAGCCCTTGCCGACGTCACCGAAGCCCGCGACCATCGCGACTTTGCCCGACATCATCACATCGGTGCCGCGGCGGATGCCGTCGACGAGTGACTCGCGGCAGCCATAAAGATTGTCGAATTTTGACTTGGTGACGCTGTCGTTGACGTTGATCGCGGGAAACAGAAGCTTTCCCGCTTTCTCCATCAGATAGAGGCGATGCACGCCGGTGGTGGTCTCCTCGGAGACGCCTTTGATGTTTTTGGCAATCTCGGCGAACCAGCCCTTGGGCTTTTCCTTCAGGAGCTTCTTAATCAGCGCGTAGAATACTTCCTCTTCCTCCGACGTGGGCTTGTCGAGGAAGGCGGTGTCCCCTTGCTCGGCGCGCAATCCGTTATGCACCAGCATGGTAGCGTCGCCGCCATCGTCGAGGATCATGTTGGGTGTACCGCCGCCGTGCCACTCGAACAGCTTGGCGGTGTAGTCCCAGTAGTCTTTGAGGCTCTCGCCTTTGATCGCGAACACGGGAATGCCGGCGGCGGCGATCGCCGCCGCGGCGTGGTCCTGCGTTGAATAGATATTGCAGGAGACCCAGCGTACGTCGGCGCCAAGCGCCACCAGAGTCTCGATCAGCACCGCGGTCTGGATGGTCATGTGAAGAGAGCCGGCGATGCGCGCTCCCTTGAGCGGTTTTTTGGGCCCGTATTCCTCACGGGTCGCCATAAGGCCGGGCATTTCCGTTTCGGCGAGCGAGATCTCCTTGCGGCCGAATTCGGCGAGCGAGATGTCCTTGACGATATAGTCGCCGGCTTTGGCTTTCGGCTGGGCAGCGGTCATGGCGGTCCTTCTACAGACGCGAAACGAGCGGTTGGGTTCGGCGTGCCTATAACAGGCCGGCCGGTGACCCGCAACGCATATATAAGGATTTCTTTATGTAGCAACGAGAGAGGTCAGTCTTCCTCGCCAAATCCGTCGCCCACCAGCTTAGCGAGCGTGTCGACCGCGATCGCCGCATCCTTGCCGATGGCCTTGATGATGATGCTCACCCCCGGCCCCGCGGCCAACATCATCAGGCCCATGATCGATGTTCCGCCGACGGTTTCATGACCTCGGGTTACGGTGATGGCTGCGTCAAATTTCTCGGCGGTTTGCACGAATTTGGCGGACGCCCGGGCGTGCAGGCCCTTCTTGTTGACGATTTCTACCTCGCGCACGACGGGCGGGTCATCCGCTGACGCGCGTGGGCTCATTTACCGTTGAGGACCCGGCTGGCAATCGTGCAGTACTTGCGGCCAGCTTCCTGGGCAGCCGCGACAGCGTCCTGCAGCGGACAAATCTCCCGGATCTTCGCGAGCTTGATAAGCATCGGTAGATTGATACCAGCCAGCACCTCGACCTTGGGCTGGCTCATCACCGAGATGGCAAGATTGGACGGCGTGCCACCGAACATGTCGGTGAGTATCGCTACGCCTTCGCCACTGTCGACGCGCTTGACCGCTTCGAGAATGTTCTTGCGACATTGCTCGACGTCATCGTCGGGGCCAATGGTGATTGCCTCGATCTGACGCTGGGGTCCGACCACATGCTCCAGCGCTGAGCGGAACTCGATGGCGAGCCGCCCATGAGTTACAAGTACGAGGCCGATCATCCCTAACTCCTCGCGGGCGCTACGCTGCGCCGCACGAAAGGGCGCACATTCACGCCCATCTGAAGCCCCATTGCAAGGGGTTGTATCGCTATATAAGCGCTCTGTTGCACTGCGGAAAGACGGTGCCAAGGATGGGCTCGGTGCGGGCTCTTTTGGGCGGCGCGATCCTAAGCCCGGTATGGTTAATTTTCTCGATTGTCGAGGGCGCGCCGGGGGTACCTCAGTCGGCGGCCGCCGGTCAATCACCCGCTGAGGGGGTGCGCATAGCAGCCAGTACCAAGGGGAGGCCGGCTATGCCGGCTGCGACCGCTAGCCGCGGCAGCGAAACCCCATCGATTATGGCCGTTACGGCCGCTTTCTCGGGATGGCGTGCGGCATCCGCGGCGTCGAGATCGACAACAAGGCCGACAACCGCGGCCGGCTCCACCTGAACCTTACGAATGCCAAGGCCACGGATCTCGATCATGCCGGCCAGCGACTGGGCCGGCCGAACGACCAGACGTCCTGAGTGATTTTCCAGGAATGCGCGGTCGTCGGCGACAAGTATCGCAAAAGGCAGGAGTCCCTGTGTAGCCGCGGTTACAAGGTCCCATGCGAGCCGCGATTTGCCCGACCCGGCAGGCCCGCGGATCAATACGGCTTTTGGGCCGACCAGAACTGCAGAGGCGTGGATCGTGGAGTCCGCCCGGGCCATCAGGTTGCCGGCAGTCGCACCACGAAGCGGGCGCCAAGCACACGTGGCTCTCCGTTGCCGGCGGAAACGCTGGTGCGATTTTCGGCGCGGGTCGTGCCGCCATGGGCCTCGATGATCTGCTTGGAAATCGACAGACCAAGCCCGGAATTCTGACCGAATCCATGTTCTGGCCGGTCGGTGTAAAAACGCTCGAAAATCTTGTCGAGCGCTTCGGGACGGATACCTGGTCCGTCGTCATCGACCAGGATTTCCACCACGTCTTTCAAGCGCCGGCAGGTGATGCGTACGGTACCCCCCGGCGGCGAAAACGAACGTGCGTTGTCGACCAGGTTGCTGACGACCTGACCAAGTCTCGAGTTCGTGCCCGGCGACCTTGAAGTTTGAAAGCGCGCTGCCTTCGAATGTCAGCGTCACATTGACATCGTCGCTACGGATTTCGTTTGCAGCCTTGACGAGGGCATCGAGCAATTTCGCGAGATCGACCGGGGCCGCTTCCTGTCGCTGCAGTTCGGCGTCCAGCCGGCTGGCGTCGGATATGTCCGAAATCAGTCGGTCGAGTCTTTTCACATCGTGTTCAATCACCGCGAGCAGGCGCTGCCGGCTTTGATCGGTCTTGGCCAAGGGCAGCGTTTCCACAGCCGAGCGTAGCGAGGTGAGCGGATTGCGCAGCTCGTGTGCGACATCGGCGGCAAAGCTTTCGATCCCTTCAATGCGGCTGTAGAGCGCATTGGTCATGTCACGCAGCGCGCCCGACAAATCCCCGATTTCGTCACGTCGGCTCGTGAAGTCGGGAATTTCAACGCGACTTCGAATGCGGCGGCGAACGCGTTCTGCGCCATCGGCGAGACGACGCACCGGACCGGCAATAGTGCCGGCGAGCAGCATCGACAGCACGACCATGACCCCGGCGGCGACGAAGAACACCTTCACGATCGCGAGCCGCTCGGCTTCCACCATGTCGTCGATGTCGGCGCCCTGTGTCGACAACATCAGCGCGCCACGAACGGCACGAAATCGCTGCACGGGCACCGCGACGGAAACGATGACCTCACCCCGGTCGTTGACGCGCACCATGCTGGCGTGTGCACCATTGAGCGCTTGGGTGACTTCCTCGTAGCCCTTACCGTTTTCCGGGCCGAGTTCATTGTACAGCGGCAGGTCGCCACGGCCGAACCAGCGGCGCAGCGTAATGAACGTGCGCTCCATCAGGCCCGGCTTTTCCGCGCTCGGCGGCGGCAGGTCGAAGCGCAGGACGTCACCACGCCCGTAAAGGTTTCGGCTGTCGAGAATGAGGACGCCGTCGCGGTCATAGATGCGCGCGCGTGTTTTGGTCGGCGAAACGAGGCGTCGCAGCACCGGTGCAACACGCTCCGGATTGATGGGAAACTCGATTCCTGAGAGAGTATCGTCCGCCGGTCCATAGCTCTCGCCCGCCTGCAGCTCGAGCAGGCGCTCGGGATCGATCGTGATGGAATCGGTTTCGACGGTGGCCGATGCTGCGATTGCGCCGGCGATGATTTCGCTCTGCGTCAGCAGGCTCTGCACGCGCGCGTCGATCAATCCGGCGCGGAATTGCGACAGGTACAGTACGCCGGTGACGAGCGCGACCAGACCGGCAAGATTGAGGAAGACGATGCGTCTGGTGAGGCTGGAAAAGCTTTGCGATACGAAGAAATGCCAAACCGAGCCAAGCATGCGCCGCACGGCGCCGCGTTGCTGCCTGGAATCCGGACGCGCAGCTTCCGCGCCGGATGGTTCGGCTTCGGCGTTCTGCGCAACAATTTCCGCGGTTCGATCGAGCACTTCGTTCAATCCAGCCGGGTTGACCGTGGGCCCATTTGCCGGCGCATGATCTTCTCCGAAAAAGCGACCGCTTCTTCGGGGATCATGCGCGATGCGAGCCCCGGGGGGCATTTTACCGCAAGACGGGACGCTCCGTCAGGCCGCCCAGGCGGGCCGCGTCATCAAGAATATTTCATTCCTTGAAACGATAGCCGACGCCATAAAGGGTCTCGATCATTTCGAAATCGTCGTCAACCACCTTGAATTTCTTGCGCAAACGCTTGATGTGGCTGTCGATGGTGCGGTCATCCACGTAAACCTGGTCGTCATAGGCCGCGTCCATCAGCGCGTTGCGGCTCTTAACCACACCGGGCCGGGTGGCAAGCGCCTGCAGAATGAGGAACTCGGTGACGGTCAGCGTCACTGGCTCGCCCTTCCAGGTGCAGGTGTGTCGCTCTGGGTCCATGCGAAGCAGGCCGCGTTCCAGGACCTTCGCGGAATCGATTTCTTTTATTGGCGTGCCATCTTTCGGACTTGCGCGGCGCAGCACAGCCTTCACTCGTTCGACCAAAAGCCGCTGCGAGAAAGGTTTGCGGATAAAATCGTCAGCCCCCATCTTGAGCCCGAACAATTCGTCGATCTCCTCGTCCTTGGAGGTGAGAAAGATCACCGGGATGTCGGTTTTCTGGCGAAGGCGCCGCAGCGTCTCCATTCCGTCCATGCGCGGCATCTTGATGTCGAGGATCGCGAGATCCGGCGGCGACGACTTAAAGCCATCGAGCGCGGAGGCACCGTCGGTATAAGCCATGATGCGATAGCCCTCTGCTTCGAGAGCCATAGACACCGAGGTCAAAATATTCCGGTCATCGTCGACGAGAGCGATTGTCGGCATTTGCCCCTCTTCCGTGATGTCCCGCGCTTTTTGAACCCTACAAACGGGGTCCGAAATGTGGCCCCTTTGCATCAACTATGTGATTCGGTAGCGATTTCAACCCCAAGGACGTACAAACTGACTGTGGGGTCCGAAATCTTTAGCGCGCGAGCGATTGGTCGATGAAGCCCGATAAAGCCTTTGATGCCCGCATGGTTGGCAAGAAGCTGTTGCGCGAGGGCCGTTCCGGCGCCCTGGCGACGTTGATGCCTAGTGCCGGCGACCCCTATTGCTCCCTGGTCAACGTGGCAACGGCAATTGACGGCGCGCCGCTTCTCCTGCTGTCCAATCTCGCGCTGCACACCAAGAATATCCAGACGGACGCCCGCGTGTCCTTGATGCTGGATGAGCGCAAAGAGGGAGATCCGCTGGAAGGCGCACGCATCATGCTGATGGGAACCTGCGCGAAATCCGAACCCTCGGCGGCTGGCGCTTATCTGCGACGTCATCCCGAGGCGGAGATGTTTGCAAACTTCGGTGATTTCGCGTTCTACCGGATGGAGATCAGACGCGCACATTTGGTTGCCGGCTTCGGGCGCATCGTGGACGTCAACGCGAAAGACCTGCTCGCCGATCTTTCGGATGCGCAGGGTCTGATCGACGCTGAGCCTGGCGCGATTGCGCACATGAATGAAGATCACGCGGATGCCTGTCGATTGTACGCGACGAAATTGCTTGGAGCGCCCGACGGCGACTGGCGTTGTGTCGGCATCGATCCCGACGGCCTTGAACTGCAGCAAGGCCGTCGGGCGCTGCGATTACCGTTTCCGCAGCGCATCACTGCTCCCGGTCCGCTACGTGCGGTTCTGAAACAGCTCGCTGATCAGGCGCGCGCAAGCTGACGCGGGCGGCAGCCCAACATTCGTCCAACGCGCGCGAATGCATTGTCGCCAAGCTCTTCCGGATGCGTCAGACTACCCGCAACGATAAATGTCCGGGAGCGAAACAATGCGCAAGACGCTGTTCTCAATTCTGCTCAGTGCCGCGGCGATCCATCCAACTTTTGCCGGTGAACCGATCACGTTGCGAGACATGGGTTCTTTCCACGTCGGCGGACGTGTCGTGGAAATTTCCGGCAAGCCGGTGAAGGAAGTCGTGTTCGGTGCCGGCGGCATTCCGGCCAAGGTCGATCCAAACGGCCTTTATCAGGTCGAACAGATGTATGTGCAGTACTTCCTGCCGCAAAATCGCAAAGGCAAATATCCGCTGCTGATGTGGCACGGGGGCGGGCTTACGGGCGCAACGTATGAGACCACACCGGACGGCCGCGAAGGCTGGCTCAGCCTGTTCATCCGCAAAGGTTGGGACGTCTACAATTCCGACGCGGTCGAGCGAGGCCGTTCCGGCTTCGCGCCGCCCGACGTGTGGAACAGCGAGCCGAATTTCCTGACCAAGGCAAATCCTTTCGAGCGTTTCCGCATCGGGCAAGGCCTGGGCTCATGGAATGCCGATCCGGCCAAGATGAAAGTGAACGCAGGCAGCCAATTCCCGGTCGAAGCCTACGACAACTTCACCAAACAGATCGTGCCGCGCTGGACCACCACCGACGACGCGATCATCGCCGCCTATACCGCGCTGGTCGACAAAGTCTGTCCATGCGTTCTTTTGTTTCACAGCCAGGCGGGAGGGTTCGGCTTCACCGTCGCGCAAGCGCGCCCCGACAAGATAAAGGCGATCGTTGCGGTTGAACCGGCCGTCGCCGGCGACAAAGCGCAGGCCGGCAGGTTGAAAAACATCCCGACGCTCGTTGTCTATGGCGACTACATTCCGCTCGACAGCCGCTGGCCCAAAATGCGCCAGATCGGCCTCGACTACGCGGAAGCGATCCGTGCCGGGGGCGGGAATGCGGACGTGGTTAACCTGCCAGAGGTCGGCATCAAGGGAAATTCCCACATGTTGATGATGGACAAGAACAATGGCCAGGTTGCCGACCTGATTCAAAAATGGCTCGCGGACAAGGGCTTGGTTGAGTAGGCGGGGCTATTCGAAATCATTGATGCAGCGCAACGCGGCCTGCAGGTCTCGCATGGCATTTTTTCTTGGCTTTCGGGAACTCCCTGACTATGGTCGCGCGCTTTCGAGCAAGGGGCTATATTATCGTGTTAATAGCCGCGGCGGGGACCCAAGAGCCCCGTAAGGGGTTCTGGCAATAAAGCGGTCTGTTTGGGAGAAATCGCGTGCAAGAGCAGGGTGTGCGGAACGGTACCTATGGCGCCGATAAATTCGGCTTCAAAAATCTCGCCGAGGTGCGCTGGAACCTGACCGAGCCGACACTGTATGAGTATGCGGTCTCGGCGGGTGAAGCTTCGATAGTCGCTGGTGGCGCTCTCTGCGCGGAAACAGGTCACCACACTGGTCGCAGTCCCAAGGACAAGCATACCGTCGTCGATGATCTCACCCGCGATTCGGTCTGGTGGGACGGCAATCGCAAGATGTCGAAGGAAAACTTCGACAATCTGCTCGCCGATTTTCTGAAACATGCCGAGGGCAAGAAACTTTTCGCGCAGGATCTTTATGGTGGCGCTGATCCGAAATACCGGATCAAGACCCGCATCTTCACCGAACTCGCCTGGCACTCGCTATTCATCCGCCAGCTGCTCATCCGCCCCGAGCACAAAGAGCTTGCCGGGTTCGTTCCCGAACTCACCATCGTCGATTTGCCGTCGTTCAGGCCCGACGCCAAACGTCACGGTGGTCGCGAAGGCTCCGACACGATGGTTGCAATCGACTTCACGCGAAAGATCGTTCTGATCTGCGGGTCGTCCTATGCGGGTGAGATGAAGAAATCGGTGTTCACCACGCTCAATTTCTATCTGCCTGCGCAGAACGTCGTGCCGATGCACTGCTCGGCCAATGTCAGCCACGAGGGCGAGAGCGCGTTGTTCTTCGGCCTTTCCGGAACGGGCAAGACAACCTTATCGGCCGATCCGAACCGTATCCTGATCGGCGACGACGAAACCGGCTGGGGACCGGACGGCATCTTCAATTTCGAAGGCGGCTGCTACGCCAAGACCATCAAGCTCTCGCGAGAAGCAGAGCCGATGATCTGGGACGCCACCAATCGCTTCGGGGCAGTCCTGGAAAACGTTGCGTTCGATCCGGTCACGCGCGTGCCGGACTACGATGACGGCTCCAAGACCGAGAATACGCGTTCGGCCTATCCGCTCGATTTCATTCCTAACGCCTCGCGCAGCGGACGTGCGGGCCATCCGAAGAACATCATTTTCCTGACGGCCGACGCCTACGGTGTGATGCCGCCCATCGCGAAGCTGACGCCGACGCAGGCGATGTATCATTTCCTGTCAGGCTACACCGCCAAAGTTGCCGGCACTGAAAAGGGGCTGGTCGGGGTGCAACCGGAATTCTCCACTTGTTTCGGCGCGCCATTCCTGCCGCGGCATCCGTCGGTCTACGCGAACCTGCTGCGCGACTACATCAACAAGCACAAAGTCGATGTCTGGCTGGTCAATTCCGGCTGGACCGGCGGCAAATACGGTGTGGGCAGGCGCATGCCCATCGGGGCGACACGCACGCTCCTGACGGCGGCGCTCAACGGTTCGCTCAAGGATGCCGACTTCCGCACCGATCCCTATTTCGGTTTCTCGGTGCCGACATCAGTGCCCGGCGTCGAACCGCATCTGCTCAACCCATTCAAGACCTGGAAGGACAAGGCCGAGTTCGACAGGACCGCGCGCGATCTGGTCGCGATGTTCCAGAAGAATTTCGGCAAGTTCGAGCAGCACGTGACGCCGGACATCAAGGCGGCGGCACCGGAAGTGCGCATCGCGGCCGAGTAGCCGCTAGACGCCGCACCAGCTGCGTATCATCCGGGAATAGATCTCGGCTGCCTGCTCGATGCGCGAGACCAGGCAATACTCGTCCGTCTGATGCGCCAATGCGAGTTCGCCGGGCCCGATGATGGCGGTCGGCGGCGATCCGATTGCCGGGGTCAGAACCGATGCATCGGTAAAATATGGCGCCGCGGCGGGCTTATCGCCGAATCCGGCAACGTCGCGCGTGATGCGAAAAACCTCGCCGATCCATGTATCATCGGGGCTCGTCCAGACGCTTTCCGCGTCGAGCAGCGTGCTGAGCGCAACGTCGCCTCCGAGATAGCTCGCCAACTGGTCGCGGATCTTGGCGTGGCTCTGTCCGGGAATCGTGCGGATGTCGATGCCGATCGCAGCGCGATCCGGCACCGAATTGATGTTCAGTCCGCCTATGACGGTGCCGACATTGAGCGTCGGGCCGCCGAGCACATCGTGCCGGGCGAAATTGAAATCGAAATCCTGCAGAGCGGTGATGGCACGTGCGGTCTTGTAGATGGCATTGACGCCTTTCTCCGGCATTGAGCCGTGCGCTGTCACCCCCGTTGCCACGGCTTCGAGCCATAGCGCGCCCTTGTGCCCGACAAGTGGCTGGTTGCCGGTGGGCTCCGCAACGACCAGCGCGCCGACGCGGGGAAGGGACGTTTCGCGGGTCATAGCCGCTGCGCCGGTGCAACCGGTTTCTTCGCCGGCCGTGATGTACATGACCACACCGGGCGTATTCGCCAATTTTCCGGCCAATGCGACGCCGGCCGTCACGAATGCGGCAACGCCGCTTTTCATGTCGGAAGAGCCACGGCCGTAAAGCTTGCCGTCCTTGATTTCGGCGGCCAGCGGGTCGACCGACCAGGGCTGCGCGCCGAGCGGCACGGTGTCGAGATGGCCGGTGAATCCGATTGCCGGCTTCCTGCTCGTACCGCCAATGCGCGCCACCAGTTGCGCGCGCCCTTCGCCGAACGGCGTGAGGTCGACTGCAAATCCCGCATCTTCGAGCAAAGATGCCAGCCGCTCGGCGCAGGCGCGTTCGTCGCCGGGCGGATTGATCGTTCGGAAACGGACAAGGTCCTGCGTGAGTTCTACGGACGACGTCATGGGTTACCCAAAGTAAGCGTCCCGCACATCCTGGCGGGCCGCAAGTTCCGTCGGTGTCCCGCTGGCGGAGACGCGACCCTTCGAGAGCACGAAGCCGTAGTGGGAGATCGCTAACGTCTGGTGCACGTTCTGCTCGACAAGCAGCACGGTGATGCCGCGCTCATTGATGCTGCGAATGATGTTGAAATTCTCCTTCACCAGGCGCGGCGACAGGCCGAGAGAGGGCTCGTCGATCAACAGCAATTTCGGCGCGCACATGAGACCGCGGCCGATCGATACCATCGCTTGCTCGCCGCCGGACATCGTTCCGGCAAGCTGCGTGCGCCGCTCGGAGAGCCGCGGGAAAATGTGCAGGATTTCATCGAGCCGCGCGGCGCTCACTTTGTCAGAACGCTCCTGATAGGCGCCAACCCGCAAATTCTCCTCGACCGTGAGTTTGGGAAACACCTTGCGACCCTCGGGAATGCAGGCGATGCCGGCCGCGATGATCTTGTGCGTCGGCAAACTTGTGATGTCGGAGCCATCGAATACGATGCGGCCGACGCGCGGAGGCGTCAACCCGAGGATTGACCGCACCAGTGTTGTCTTTCCCGAACCGTTCGAACCGAGCAGGCAGGTGATACGACCGGCATCGACCTTGAGCGACACGCCTTGCAGCACGTCGGCCTTGTCGTAAGCCGTGAAGACGCCTTCGATTTCGAGTATGCCGCTCATCATGCCACTCCGAGATAGGCTTCCTGTACCTGTGCGTCGGAAGCGACGGTGCGGTACGGCCCTTCGGCGATCTTGCGGCCGAAATTGAGCACCACGCAGCGCTCGGTGATGCGTTCGATCACACCCATTTCGTGCTCGACGATAATAATGGTCAGGTCCGTGTTGCGCGCGCGGACCAGCAGGATGTCATTCATCAGTTCTGCTGTTTCCTCGTGCGTCATTCCGGCCGAAGGCTCGTCGAGCAGCAGCAGCCTGGGAGCGCTGATCAGCGCGCGGCAGATTTCGATACGGCGGCGATCGATCATCGGCAGGCCGGCAACCGGCTCAAACAGACGATCGGCGAGCCCGGGCTCGAATACCTCAACCAATGTTCGTGCGGCCGCGTAGTTTTCCTCGAACTGGCGCTTGAAGTCGCCGCGTCTGACCAGATTGAACCAGAGGCCTTGATTGAGGCGCTTGTGGTTGCCGATCATGATGTTGTCGAAGATCGAAAGCGGGAGCGACAGACGCGAACGCTGAAAGGTGCGCGCCATACCGGCCTGATAGACCGCCCGTCCGCTTGCATTGGTCACGTCCGCGCCATTGAAGACGACGCTGCCGGCATCGGCGCGATAGATGCCGGTGATGACGTTGAAAAACGTGGTCTTGCCGGAGCCGTTCGGGACCAATGAGGCCGAGAATTTCGTTCGGAGCGATGGTGAGATCGAGTCCGTCGAGCGCGAGCACGCCGCCGAAATGTTTGGACAGGCCCTGCACGTCGAGCAGCGCGCTCATGGCCGCCATCCCGGGAAATAGCGTCGCACCGGTCGCGGCAGCAATCCTTCGGGGCGGAACAGCAGCACCGCGATCACCATCAGCGCGTAGAGCAGGAAACGGTATTCCTGGATCGTCTGTAGTTTCTCCGGCACCACCACGACGATGACGGTCGCAACGATCAGGCCCCACGGATTGCCGATACCGCCGAGCAGCAGAATCGAAACCAGGATGAGTGAATCGGCGAAGGTGTAATTGTTGGGCGCAACGAATCCACCGACCATGCCAAACAGGGCACCGGCAATGCCGATGAGAAAATTGCCGATCAGGAAGGCCGTGATCTTCCAGCGTACGATATTGAGGCCGAAGCAATTCGCCGCCGTTTCGTCGAGCCGCAGCGCGTCGAGATTGAGCCCGATCCAGGATCGTTCGAGCCGTCGAACGAGGATGAAGGCGCCGACCAGCAGCAAAAGGCTGACGACGAAGTAGTTCATATAGAATGACAGCGAGATGCTGCCGATCTTGATGTTGTCGTTGAACGACCAGCCGAGAATGCTCATGCCCTTGACCTGCATGCCCTGCGGTCCGCCGAGCACGTCGTTCACCTCGAGAAAGGTCTTGAACAGAAGCGCGAAGGCGATCGTCACGACCGCGGCGTAATGTCCGCGCGTGCGCAGCACCGGCAGCAGGAGGAGCGAGCCGGCAAGTGCCGCCAGCAGGCCGCCGATCACGAGTACGAGCAGGTGCGGCACCGCAGTGTAGCCATTCAGGACCGCCGACGTGTAGGCGCCGATGCCGAAAAACGACGCACCGGCGAAATTCAGAACACCCGCATAGCCGAACTGCACATTGAGCCCGAGCGTTGCCACTGAATAGAGCATCACCGTGATGACCAGCAGCAGCACGAAATGATTTTCGTGAAAGAATGCGGCGACTGCGAGCGCGGCGACGATCGCGCACCTGCCGAGCGTGTCCTCGTGATCGGCAAAGGACGCGCTCACGCTGTCCAGTATGCCGAGCCAGGAGCCCGCGATGACGACGGCGATGCCGGCGGCGAGCAGCGCGATAATCAGGTTCTGGCGCTCGGCATCGAGCAGCGCGATCAGGTAGGCGGTCGCAATCGCGAGCGCGATCACGCCCGGCCACACCGAAATGCGCGTCTTTTTCGCTATGGTTTTAGACGCGCTCACTGATCTTTTCCTGGATCAGGCCGGTGGGACGCCAGGCCATGATGGCAATGACGACCGCGAAGGCGAACACATCCTTGTAGGCGCTGGCGAAAGGCAGCATCACCGTGCCGATGGTCTGCAGGCCAGCGAACAGAAAGCCGCCGAGGATGGCGCCGTAAATGCTGCCAAGGCCACCGATGATAGCGGCGGAAAAGCCGATAACGCCGAGATAAAGGCCGATGCCGAAATTGATTTCATTGTAGTAGAGGCCATTCATCACGCCGGCGAATGCCGCCAGTCCCGAACCGATGGCGAAGGTGATCAGCACGATGGCGGTGAAGTTGATGCCCATCGTGCGCGCGGTTTCCTCATCCTGCGCTACCGCTCGGATCGCGAGGCCGAGCTTCGTGCGGTTGAGCAGATACTGGATACCGAGGATCACCAGCACGCCCGCAGTCAGCATCAGGACATTGTCCAGCCGCAGGTTAAATCCGCCGAGATCGACCGAAGCGCGCGGCAACAAGGCTGGAAACGGCTTCGGATTTGCGCCCTGCGGATAGAACAGCCGCACGCTTTCGCGCAGCACCGTGCCGAGCATCAGCGTGATCAGCAGCGTGTTGAGCGCCGGCGCGGAACGCAGCGGCATCACGAGATAGCGCGCGATGCCCATGCCGAGCAGCGCCATGGCGAGCGTCGACAGGACGAGCATGACGAGAAGATCGAGCCAGCTGGAATTGACGCCGGCGGCGTGCAGGCCGACATAGGTCGCGAGCGCAGTGAAGGCGCCGACCGTCAACACATCGCCGTGCGAAAACTTGATCACGTCGAGCACGCCGAAGAACAGCGTGAAGCCGACAGCCACCAGCGCATACATCATGCCGAGCATCAGCCCGTTCATGATGTATTGGGCGAGCAGGCCAGCATCCATGTCCGGATCTCCGCCGCCATGCCCGGTCGTGCCGGGCGTCCACATCCTTTCGCGAGATCAGAAAAGACGTGGATGGCCGGGACACACCCGGCCACGACGGGTCACTGTCGGGTCATTGCCTCATGCGTCTCGCGCCGTTACTTCTGTCCCGGCAGCTTGCGCTTGCCGGCGGCGTATTCGCTGTCGTCCCATTCCACGAACTTGCCGTCCTGCACCACGTATTTCGTGATGACCGGAACGGTATTCTGGCCGTGATCGTCGAACGTGATCTTGCCGACGATCGAGTCGCGATCCTTCACGTCGGCGAGTGCGGCGATGACCTTCTTGCGGTCCGGACCGACTTTCTCGATGGTGTCGAGGATCATGTCCATCGCCGCGTAGGCGAAGGCGCCGTAGGCTTCGGGCGGATTGTCGTATTTCTGCGCGTTGTATTTTTCCATGAAGAACTTGCCACCGGGAAGTTTCTCGGTCGGCGCGCCTTCACGGAACGCGAGCGTGCCCTCGGCCAGTGGCCCCAGGCCCTGAATATAGGCGTCCGATACGATTCCCGACGTGCCGTCGAATACGGCGTTGACGCCGAGCTTGTCCATCTGCGAGCGGATGCGCACGCCGATCGGCGTCAGCCCGCCGAAGTAGATCACTTCAGGATTGAGCGCCTTGATCTTGGTGAGCTCGCCGGTGAAGTCCTGCTGCTCCGCCGTCACCCCAAAGGTGCCGACAATGTTCGCCTTGCCGAGCTTGGCCAGCGACTTGCTGAAATATTCGTTGTGACCCTTGCCGTAGTCGGTGGTGTCGTGAATGACCGCGACCGTCTTGTAGCCGAGCTTGGAGATCAGCTCAGCGTTCGCATCGTTCTGGTTGATCATGGTGCCGTTGACGCGATGCACCTCTTCATACTTGTTGCGATAGGTGATGTCGGGCAGCACGGCGCCCCACACGATCACCGGAAAGCCGAACTTGTGATAGGTGTCGACGGTGGCGATCGCCGTCGCAGAACAATAATGCGTCGCGCCGGCGATGACGTCCTTGTCTGCGGCCATCTTGGTCGCGACTTGCACCGCGACGTTCGGCTTGCACTCGTCATCGAGCACCACGAGCTCGTATTCGTATTTCGCGTTCGGATCGGCATTGCGCAGACGCACGGCGAGGTCGGCTGAATTGCGGCCGCCAAGCCCGTTGACGGAAACGCCACCTGTCAGTGGACCAATGAAGCCGACCTTGACCTTGTCCTTGGCTTCAGCAGCGACCGTCGCAGCGGCGAATGCAAGCGCCGCCATGCCCACAGTCATGCGTCGAAAAGCTTTACTCATGAACTCTCCCTCCAGCATCCGTTCCGCGGATAGTCGCGCGATGGGAGGGGTTACGGCAAGCCCGTATTTACGTCGCAACAGACGGCGCGATGTCGCTTGCGCCTGACTGATGCGGCATGTCGCGCGAACTATGAAAAACAAAAAGGGCGGCTGCGATGCCGCCCTTTTTCATTGTGTGGTCTCGGCGTTTAGCCGTTCGTCCGCGCCAGCTGCTGGCCGATCCGGTTGAAGCGGGCTTTCTGCTCACTCGACAACGAAGCGTAGAAGTTCTCGAGTGCCGGCTTCACCGTGTTGGCGGCGTCGACCATCGACTGCAGGCGCTTCTCCATCACATTGAGACGGCCTGGAGGCGTCATCGGCGTCTCATCCGGGCAAGCTGTCTGCATGATGGAGACGGCCTTGTTGGTCGCGTCCTGCAGCTTCATCAGCTCCGCCCCCTGCGCATCGGTCGGATTGAGCGCGTCCTCAATCTTTTCGATCGGCAGGTTGGTCAGACCCTGCTTCGGCTGCTTGCACGTATCGGCGCCCTGCGAGGCGACGCTCGCCTGTGCCTCGGTTCCCGCGTTCTGTGGCCCGAGCAGGTTGAAGCGCTCTTTCTGCTCGTCGTTGAGCGACGCGTAGAACTTCTCGAGCGCCGGACGCACCGTCTGCACGGTCTGCAGCGTTGCCTCCAGTCGCACCGTCATCGCGGCGAGGCGGCCCGGAGGTGTCAGCGGGAAGGCATTGTCCGCCGGGCAGGACGCCTTGAAGCCGGCGGCCGCATCCTCGCTTGCCCTGCGCACATCGTCGAGCAACTGCTTCTGCTCGCCGTTGAGGCCGACCTTGCGTTCGATGTCGCCGAACGGCCACGCGGTCACGCCGTTGCCGGGCTGTTTGCACAGTTCCTGGACGCTGGCGTAGCTCGGACGTGGTGCCGATGCGACACGGCTTGTCCGTGCACCGCCGGAAGACGCGTAGCCCGATGACGGCGCATAGGCGTAGGCGTCCGGCGCGCCGGCATCGCCCCAGAACACGCCGTCGAAGAAGTCATCGTAGGCGTAGGCCCAATAGCCATCGTCGTAGCCAGACGGCCAGAACGTGTAGTCAAAGATGTCGGAATAAGCGTACGGCCAGAACACCGGTCCGAACCAGGCGACGAAGCGTGCGCGCTGATGGTTCCGCCAAGCTTGACGCGAAGATGCCCATGACCATCGATTGTTCGCGTTGATACCGCCGGCCTGCTGGGCAAAGCGCGCCGCGAAGCGGCCCTGACGTGCCGCATCCGGTGTCACGCGCGCCATTCCATTGCGGCGGTTCTCACGCCAGTTGCGCGTGTTCGTGTTCGCCTGTGCTGCGTTGGGCTGCGTGAGCTGCTGCCGGGCGAGGGCACGCTGTTGACGTGCCTGCTCGAACTGCTCGCGCTTTGCCGCGCGTTGCGAAGAGGGAAGCCGACGCAGTTCGCGCGCCTCGGATCGACGCAAGGTCCGCTCGGCCCGCAGCTGGTCACGTGTCGCGCGCAACTGATCACGTGAATTGGTCTGCGTATTGGCCTGAAGCTGTTTCGCCTGCGTCTGCACATTTGAACGTGCCTGTGCCGACGGCTGTTGCTGGCGCAATGCGCGCTCCTGGCGGAATTGCTGCCGCTGGACGGTCCGGTTGACCGTTGGCGGCCGCTGAATGTTTGGCGTTGCCATGCGCGGTGCATTGACGTGCGGGGTCGCCATACGTGGCTGCATACTTGGCTGCATGCGTGGCTGCGCCATTCGTGGCGCCATCTGCGGCGCGGCCATGCGCGGGCGCCGACATCCGCGGCGCAGACATCTGCGGCGCTGCCATGCGCGGCGCCGGCGCAAAATGCGGTGCGGCCGGCCGGGCGGCAGGCGCTGCCGCAGGTCTTCCGCCACCACCGGGATGAGGTTGCTGGGCGTTGGCTGTCGCCGACATACCAGCAACAAGCAGCGCTGCCAGCAGCAGCGTGCTTTTTTGTCGTGTCATTTTTAATCCTCCACCGAACTCAGGACGCAGTTTCTTCTGTCCTACAACTGGTTAAACGGCGGAGAGTTCACCAATCCAGCGGTTCCATCTTGCAGATGTGACCGAAAATGAACGTTTTGTAATTTTGCGTTCGCCGCGGCTGTCGCTGCGGCAGGAAATTACCGGTTCGAGCTGCCGGCGTTGGCGTTGCGCAGGCGCTCGATCAGCTCGGCGGTCGGATAGGAGTTGGCCGGCAAGCCGACTTTCAGCTGAGCCTTCTTCGTTGCGATGCGTGTGCCATTGCCGACCTTTCCGTCGGGTTCGCCGACGCCTTCGTAGCCCTGCTTGTTGAGCAGGCGCTGCAGCTCCATCACCTGTTGCGGCGAGAGCGGCGCGATGCTGGCGGCACCCGAATGGTCAACGGTTGGCGCGCCTGCGAGGCGGGTGGCGAAATAGGCGACCGTCGTCGAGTAGACCATGGCCGAATTCCAGCCGAGGAAGGCCTTGAAGTTCGGATAGGCGAGGAACGCCGGCCCCTGCCGGCCCATGGGAAGAATGAGTGAGGCCGGAAGATTGCCGCTCGGCAATTCGCCCTGCATCGGCTTCACGCCCCAGGCGACCCACTGCGATTGCGGATGCTGAATGCCGACATCGGCCTCCTGCCAGGGCAGGTTCGCGGGTACGCGCACTTCTTTCAGCCAAGGCTGACCACGCTGCCAGCCGAGGCTGACCAGGAAGTTGGCTGCGGAAGCGAGCGTGTCGGGAACGCTTTTGATCAGGTCGCGGCGGCCGTCGCCGTCGAAGTCGACCGCGTTCTTGAGGTAGTCGGTTGCGGTGAACTGCATGCCGCCGAATTCGCCGGCCCAGTCGCCGATCATGTCTTCGACGCCCTGGTCGCCGCGCTCGATGATGCGCAACGCATCCAAGAGTTGCTGGCGGAAGAACTCCGGCCGCCGGCAATCATAGGCGAGCGAGGCGATCGCGCTCAGAATATTGTACTTGCCGAAGTTAGCGCCGAAGTCGCTTTCGAGTCCCCAGAACGCGGTCAGCACCGGCGCGGGCACGCCGTACTTCTCCTCGATGCGCGCGAACAGCGATGCGTGCTGTTTTATCTTGGCGAGCCCGGTGGGAATGCGGCCGCCACCGACCATGCGGTCGGAAAATTGCAGAAATGTCTGGTTGAAGACCGCCTGGCCGTGATCGCGGCGGATGATTGCCTGGTCGAAGACCATGCTCGGGGTCGCCGCTGCGATGACCCGCGGCGAGATGCCCTGTGCGGCAGCCTCCTTCTTGAAATCCTCGAGCCAGCGTTCGTAGCTGCCGTTGGTGCGGCAGGGAGTGGCGGCAAGAGCGTGCTCCGCGAGCAACGGGCCGAAGACGCAGATGGTTGCTGCCAATACCGCTTTTCGCATCGTCCACCGACTCACTTGCTTGTGGGGCTTCCGACTAAATCCGCCAATGCGGGTCGCCGGTCAAGCGGCTTTGCGGATAACCGCCCGTTGTCATTTTAGAAAGCGTCGGGCAGCATCCCCGCCACAAATGGCTGGCAGAAATTTTGGGGCTTCTGGATCGAGCATGACCGGGTCAATTGATAAAACACAGGAGGATTTTCGATGGCTGCCAATGTCCGCTTTTCCAATCCGAAGACGCTCGCAAAGCCGCCGGGCTACAGCTACGTCGTCGAGGCTACCGGGCCCAACAGGCTGATATTTATCGCCGGCCAGCTTGGACTCGACATGGAGAACAAGCTGGTGGGAGGGCCGGGCGATTTTGGTGCGCAGGCGGAAAAGGCAATTGAAAACCTGACGCTCGCGCTTGCCGACGCCGGCGCGACGCTCAAGGACGTGGTCAAGATCAACAACTATCTCGTCGACATGTCGCATATCTCGATCTTCCGGGAAGTCCGCGACCGTCACTTCAATATGGCTGCCCCGCCGGCGAGCACGACGGTCGCCATCTCCCAGTTGGCACGGCCAGGCGCGCTGTTCGAGATCGAAGCGATTGCGGTGTTGCCGGCAAAAGCTGCAAAAGCGGCGAGGGCCAAACCGGCCGCGCGCCGCTCCGCCAAGAAGGTCAAGGCGCGCCGGAAACGCAGGTAGCGCGCTAGTGCGCCTCGTCCCAGTTGTCGGCGGCACGGCCGTCGACCTGAAGCGGGACGTGCAACGCGACGGCAGGATCGGGCGCACTCTGCATCACGCTCTTGATGATCGGCAAAGTGCGCTCGACTTCTTTTTCAGGCACTTCGAAGATCAGCTCATCGTGCACCTGTAGAAGCATGCGTGCATTGAGCTTGTCTTTCTTCAGCTCGGGCTCGATGCGGATCATGGCACGTCTGATGATATCGGCGGCCGAGCCCTGCAGGCGCGCATTGATCGCGGCACGTTCGTTGAACGAGCGGATCGAAGGGTTGCTGGCCTTGATGTCGGGGTAGTGGCACTTGCGGCCGAACAATGTGAGCACGTATCCGTGCTCCCGGCAGAACTCGCGCGTCTCGTCCATGTAGTCGCGAATGCCGGGGAAACGTTCGAAATATTTCTTGATGTAGGCGCCGGCTTCCTTGCTTTCGATGCCGAGTTGCGCGGCGAGCCCAAAAGCTGAAATGCCGTAGATGATGCCGAAGTTGATCGCTTTCGCGCGCCGGCGCACCTCAGCCGGCATATCCTTGACTGGCACGCCGAACATTTCCGAGGCGGTCATCGCGTGAATGTCGACGCCGTCCTGAAACGCCTTTCGCAAAGTCGGGACATTGGCGACTTCCGAAAGAAGCCGCAGTTCGATCTGCGAATAGTCGGCTGAGACGAGCTTCATTCCCGGCGCGGCGACGAAAGCCCGGCGAATCTTGCGTCCGTCTTCGGTGCGGATCGGGATGTTCTGCAGGTTGGGCTCGGACGATGAAAGCCGGCCGGTCGATGTTGCTGCAAGCGCGTAGCTCGTGTGTACGCGGTGCGTTTTCGGATTGACGTAGTTCGGCAGGGCCTCGGTATAGGTCGAACGCAGCTTCGACACCTGCCGCCAGTCGAGGATGACCTGCGGAAGCTTGTGGCCTTGCTCGGCCAGTTCTTCCAGCGCTCGGGCGCCCGTCGACCACTGGCCGGTCTTTGTCTTGGTGCCGCCGGGTAATCCCATCTGGCCGAACAGGATGTCGCCCAGCTGCTTTGGGCTGCCCGGATTGACCTGCGTGCCGGCAATCTTGTTGATGTCGTGTTCAAGCGCTGCCTGCTTCTTGCCGAAATCATTGGAGAGTTTGGAGAGAACGCCGGGGTCGACCGAGATTCCGCGTTCCTCCATGCAGGCCAGCACGCGCGGCATCGGCCGCTCCAGCGTTTCGTACACGTGGGTCACCTTTTCGGCCACCATGCGCGCTTTCAAAGCCTGCCAGAGACGAAGAACGAGGTCCGCATCTTCGGCCGCGTAGCTCGCGGTGCGGGCGATCGGCGTCGCTTCCGGCGTGAACAGCGCCTTGTCCTTGTTTTTGGCATCGTTGAAGCGGGAAGGGCTGCGACTGAAATAGCGCGTTGCGACGCTGTCGAGGTCATGCGAGCCCTTGCCGGCGTCGAGCACATACGACATCAGCATCGTATCGTCGGTCGTTCCAAGGCGAATGTCGCGGCCGGCGAGAACCAGCCAGTCGCGTTTCACGTCGTGTCCGACTTTGATGATGCTCTGGTCTTCGAAAACCGGCTTGAGTGCTTCAAGCGCATCACGCTCGGAGATCTGCCCGCTGCAGAGTTTGGCCGCGAACAGACCCGACATCTCTCCTTCGCTCGCCTCGCGATGGCCGAGCGGAAGATAGGCCGCTTCGTTCGGCGCGACCGCGAGTGCCACGCCACACAGCCCGGTCTGCATCGGATCAAGACTGCTTGTTTCTGTCTTGATTGCGAGAACGCCCGTGTCGTGAGCCCGCGCAACCCAGTGCTTCAGACGGTCAAGCGTCTCGATCGTTTCGTACTTCGCGGGATCGATCCTGCTTGCGCGCAGGGCTTCGAGACGCCGTTCGGAAAGCGAGATCGGCGTCAGTCGCGCGGAGTCCGCAGCGGACTTGCTCCTGGTGGCAGAGGGCGCAACAAGCGGAAGCTGCCCCTGTCCGGTGGTACGCCCAGCCTGGACCGCAGACGGCGTCGGTGCAGGCGATTGCGATTGCGCGGCTTCCACCTGACTCGCGTCGACGCCAGCCTTTTCGGCGACGCGTTGCGTCAAGGTCTTGAAACCCATTCCCTTGAGAAATGTGATCAGCGCCTTGTAGTCGGGTTCACGCACCCCGAGGTTTTCGATCGCCACCTCGAGAGGTACGCGATCATCGAGGGTGACAAGCTTCTTCGACATGCGCGCGGCCTCGACATTGTCGAGAAGAGCCTGGCGGCGTTTGTCCTGTTTGATCTCGCTTGCCCGCTTGAGCAGGGTTTCGAGGTCGCCGTACTCGCCGATCAGCTGGGCGGCTGTCTTTACACCGATGCCTGGCACACCGGGCACGTTGTCGGTTGAATTGCCGATCAGCGCCTGAACCTCGATGACTTTCGTCGGCGGGACACCGAATTTTTCGATCACTTCGGGAACGCCTATGCGCACGTCCTTCATCGTGTCGTACATGACCACGCACTCGTTCACGAGCTGCATAAGGTCCTTGTCGGACGAGACGATGGTAGCGGTCGCGCCTGCTTCGCAGGCAATCCGCGCATAAGTGGCGATCAGATCGTCGGCCTCGTACCCAGCCTGCTCGAGGCACGGGATTTCGAAGGCCTTCACCGCCTCGCGGATAAGTGGAAACTGGGGAATGAGGTCGTCAGGCGGCGGCGGTCGGTGCGCCTTGTACTCTTTGTACATCTCCGTGCGGAACGTTTTTTCGGATTTGTCGAAGATCACCGCAAGATGCGTCGGCCGCTCATCCGGCTTCATCTCCATGAGCAGCTTCCACAGCATGCTGCAGAACCCATAGACCGCATTGACATGCGTGCCATCGGCGGTGCGCGGCTCGAACCTGATCGCGTGGTAAGCGCGGAAGATGTAACCGGAACCGTCCACCAGGAACACATGGTCGCCCTTTTTAACGGCACGGGACGCGACCTTTGGCGGTGCCGAGGTTGGTGCGGCTGTTTTTGTCTTGGGACTCGATTTTGCTGAGGCTGGCATGTGCCGAATGTGGGCCCGAAGGCGGCGTTAATCAATCGGCCAGAATATCCGGTCACAGAAAATGCAGATGAGCCGACGCCTCTCGCCACTCGGGTTTTCGTCTGCTATGCAGTCGCGGTCCGGCTTTGACCGGAAGCGGTTTGTCACCACCACGATGGATATCACATGCGCGTTGCCATGATCGGCACCGGCTATGTCGGCCTTGTTTCCGGCGCTTGCTTTGCCGACTTCGGGCACGAAGTTGTCTGCGTCGACAAGGACAAGGCAAAGATCGCGGCTCTGGGCCGCGGCGAGATGCCGATCTATGAGCCCGGCCTCAATGACCTGGTCGCCAACAATGCGCGCGCCGGCAGGTTGAAATTCACGACGGAACTCGCCGGCGCGGTTGCCGCAGCTGATGCGGTGTTCATCGCAGTTGGTACGCCTTCGCGCCGCGGCGATGGTTTCGCCGACCTGAGTTTCGTTCATGACGCCGCACGCGAGATTGCGCGAGCGCTCGACGGCTTCACCGTCGTGATCACCAAATCGACCGTGCCGGTCGGCACAGGCGACGAGGTTGAACGCATTGTGAGCGAGACGCGACCCGATGCCGTTTGCGCAATTGTATCGAACCCGGAATTCCTGCGCGAAGGCGCGGCCATTCAGGACTTCAAGCATCCCGATCGCATTGTCATCGGCACGGACGACGCGCGAGCGCGCGAAGTCATGACCGAATTGTACCGGCCGCTCTACCTCAACCGTTCGCCGATACTCTTTACCGACAGGCGCACGGCCGAACTCATCAAATACGCGGCCAACGCTTTCCTTGCCACCAAGGTCACTTTCATCAACGAGATTGCCGATCTCGCCGAGAAAGTCGGCGCCGACGTTCAGGAAGTCGCTCGCGGGATCGGGTTGGACAACCGGATCGGGTCGAAGTTTCTGCACGCCGGCCCCGGCTATGGCGGTTCCTGTTTTCCCAAGGATACGGTCGCGCTCATCAAGACGGCGCAGGATCATGCCTCGCCGCTGCGCATCGTCGAGGCCGTCGCGGCCGTCAACGACGCGCGCAAGCGCGCGATGGCGCGTAAAGTTTCGGCTGCGCTTGGCGGCGAGCTGCGTGGAAAAACAATCGCGGTTCTCGGCCTCACGTTCAAGCCAAATACCGACGACATGCGCGAGGCGCCGTCGATCCCGCTTATCACTGCGCTGCAGGATATGGGCGCGAAAGTGCGCGTCTACGATCCGATCGGCATGGAGCAGGCCAAAAGTGTCATCGGCAAGATCACATTCTGCAATGACTCCTATTCCTGCGCCGAAGGCGCTTCCGCGCTGGTGATCGTCACAGAGTGGGAGCAATTCCGCGCGCTGGATTTCGATCGGCTGAAGGGCGTGATGGCGCAGCCTGTTCTGGTCGATCTGCGCAACGTCTACCAGCCGGATGAGATTGCCCGCCACGGCTTTGTTTATGAGAGCGTCGGACGGCCGCGGAAATGATGTCTGTCAGTCGCTCCGTTGACAGAAGTTGTCGTCCCCCGCGCAAGCGGGGGACCCGGTAATCATCCACATCGCGTTTCTTTGATCCTGCGGTTACCGGTTCATCCGGCGGTCCGGATGATGACGACGAAAATCATGCGAACTTTCGATACGTCTTTGCCAATCGACGTTGCTTTGCCGCAACTCACCGCGGCGCTCGCCGGCAACGATGCCACGGTGCTGGTCGCTCCGCCCGGCGCCGGCAAGACGACGCGCGTGCCCCTGGTGCTGATCGACGAGCCGTGGGCGAAAGATAGGAAAATTCTGGTGCTGGAGCCGCGCCGCCTCGCGGCCCGGGCTGCCGCCGCTCGCATGGCGTCGACCTTGCGCGAGCAGGTCGGCGATACCGTGGGCCTGCGCGTGCGGTTCGATTCGAAGGTGACAAAACGCACGCGCATCGAGATCGTGACCGAAGGCGTATTCACGCGGCTTGTTCTCGACGATCCTTCACTCGATGGCATTGCCGCCGTATTGTTCGACGAATTCCACGAGCGATCGCTCGATGCCGATCTTGGATTGGCGCTGGCACGCGATGCACAGCTCGGCTTGCGGCAGGATCTCAAGCTGCTGGTGATGTCGGCAACGCTCGATGGCGCGCGGGTCGCAGCGCTGCTCGGCGATGCGCCGGTCGTCGAGAGCGAAGGGCGCGCTTTCCCGGTGGAGACACGTTATCTGGGGCGCGATCCACGCGCGCCGATCGAACGCCAGGTAGCGGATGCGGTCGAACGCGCACTGCGTGCCGAAGGCGGCTCGCTTTTGGTGTTTCTGCCAGGCGCCGGCGAGATCCGCCGCACCGAAGAGCTGCTGAAAGAGCGTGTGCGCGACGCGAATGTCGACATCGTCGGCCTTTTCGGCGCGCTCGATGCACGCGAGCAGGATCGCGCGATTTCGCCGTCGCCGCCGGGGCGGCGCAAGGTCGTCCTGGCGACCTCGATTGCCGAAACATCGATCACCATCGAAGGCGTACGCGTCGTCATCGACAGCGGGCTGGCGCGGGTGCCTCGCTACGAGCCGGACGTCGGCCTGACGCGATTGGAAACCGTGCGTGTCTCGCGCGCTGCCGCGGATCAGCGGCGCGGTCGTGCCGGCCGCACGGAGCCGGGCATCTGTTATCGGCTCTGGGACGAACCGCAGACCGGATCGCTCGAGCCTTATACGCGGCCGGAAATATTGTCGGCCGACCTGTCGTCTTTCGCGCTCGATCTCGCCCAATGGGGCACCGCCGATACGAACCAGCTCGCATTTCTCGATGCGCCGCCACAGGCTGCGTTGAACGAGGCCAAAACCTTGCTCGGTGAGATTGGCGCCATCGACGAGAACGGTCGCATCACCGACGAAGGCCGCAAACTACGGGCCTTGCCGCTGCCGCCGCGGCTCGCGCGGATGGTGGTCGATGCCGCAGCGCAAGGCGCGGGCGAGATGGCTGCTGCGATCGCTGCCGTTCTTACCGAACGCGGTCTTGGCGGCAACGATGTCGACCTCGGCCACCGGCTGGAGAACTTCCGGCGTGATCGCGCCCGGCGTGCCGAAGATGCGCGGGCCATGGTGAGGCGCTGGGCGACGACGGCCGGCAACAGGCAAAAAGACAACGAACAGTCTCCCGGGGCGCTGCTCGCGCTCGCCTATCCCGATCGTGTCGCCAGGAATCGCGGCGGCAGTGGCGGTGCATTCCTTCTTGCCAACGGCCGCGGCGGGATGATCGACCCTGCATCGTCGCTCGCGCGCGAAACCTATCTGGTCGTCGCCGAGCTCGCGGGAGCCGCGGCCTCGGGACGTATCATTCTGGCGGCGCCAATCACGCTTGAGGAAATCGAACAACGTTTCTCTGACCGGATCGAGGACAGTGAGACGGTGACCTTCGACGCAGCCTCCGCCTCGCTGCGCGCGCGCCGCATGCGTCGGCTCGGTGCATTGGTTCTCGCCGAGCAGACCCGGCCGGTCGTCCCCGATTCGGAAAGCGCCGGATTGTTGGCCGAGGGAATTGCAGCGATTGGCGTAAGCAAGCTGCCATGGAGCAAGGCGCAGCTCCAGTTACGCAACCGCGTGATGTTCCTGCGGCGCGCCGAAGGCGATGAATGGCCCGACCTGTCGGATGAAGCGCTGCCACGCACGGCGGTCGAATGGCTGGCGCCGTTTCTCACAGGAAAGACATCACTGCAGCAAATCGGCGTTGATGATCTGGCCGCTGCGCTCGACGCCTTGTTGCCATGGACTCTGCGCAAGCAACTCGATGTCGAGGCGCCGACACATTTTGCCGCTCCATCTGGCTCGCACATACCGATTGACTACGAGGCGGAGGAGGGACCGAAGCTTTCGATCCGCGTACAGGAGCTGTTCGGCCTTGCCGTGCATCCCACAATCGCAGGGGGGCGCATGCCACTGCTCATCGAGCTGCTGTCGCCGGCGCATCGTCCAGTGCAGATGACCCGCGATCTGCCCGGGTTCTGGCGTGGCAGCTACAAGGATGTGAGAACCGACCTGCGTGGCCGTTACCCGAAACATCCCTGGCCCGACGATCCGCTGACGGCGCCGGCAACGCGGCGCGCCAAGCCGCGCGGCCAATAGTTTCAATTGTCTTCAATCGGGTTACCGCACGATCACCATGTGCAAAAGCGCGTGAGTGGTCCGGTATCCATTAAGCCGCCCTTGATCCTCGCATGTCAGTCTGGCGGGCGATCATTGGGCTTTGCCATGCGTCAGCTCATTTTCTTTGCCGTCGCCTTGGTTGTCGCCGGAAGCTATATGGCCCGGTTTGCCGATCGTGCCGTTGAAGCACGTTCCGAGCCTCAGGCCGCGGTCCTCGAACCGGTCAACGAACTGCGTGAACCGACCACGTCCGGCCGCAGTCTGATGCTTGAAAGCGACCGTCAGGGGCATTTCCAGGTCGAGGCGAGGGTCGAAGGCCGGTTTGTCGACTTCGTGGTCGATACCGGCGCGTCGCTGGTTGTCCTGCGTGAGTCATCCGCCGCGTTGGCAGGTATTCGTCCGCAGCCGCGGGATTACACGGCCACGGCCGTCACCGCCAACGGCAGGATAAAAGCAGCACCCGCCAAGATTGATCGCATCGAAGTCGGCGGTATCACGGTCTATGACGTGCCGGCCATGGTCTTGCCCGACGAGGTGCTGTCGAAAAACCTGCTCGGCGTCTCGTTCCTGTCGCGGCTCAGACGTTACGAATACGCCAACGGTCGCCTGCTGCTCGAACAGTAATCCATAGCCTCGCGAAATCGATGGCGGAGCGCTTTCCGCGCCTCAGGCGTTAGGGTATTGAATTTGCGCCCTTTAGCCCGAGGTTCTGATGTTTCCAACGCCGAAAACCGCACTTACGCCGAATACTTATGCTTACGAGTCCTCGCCGCTGGTTAAGCCGACCGGCTTCCGTGAATACGATGCGCGCTGGTTGCTGGAAAAAGAAATCAACCTGATGGGCGTTCAGGCCCTCGGTATCGGACTCGGCACCCTCATTCACGAACTCAACGTCAAACCGGAAATCGTCACCGGGCACGATTTTCGCAGCTATTCGTCGGCGGTGAAGATGGCGCTCATCTCCGGCCTGATGGCGTCAGGCTGCAAGGTTCACGATATCGGACTTGTCATCACGCCGATGGCCTATTTCGCCCAGTTCGAACTCAACGTGCCCTGCGTCGCGATGGTCACGGCATCGCACAACGACAACGGGTGGACCGGCGTGAAGATGGGAGCCAACCGGCCGCTGACGTTTGGGCCGGTCGAGATGAAGCGACTCAAGGAAATCGTCATGGCGGCGAAGTTCGATTTCCGGCCCGGCGGCAGTTACGCATTCGTGGAGAATTTTCCCGATCGCTACATTGCCGATCTGACCAAGCGGCCAAAACTCAAGCGCAAGCTCAAGGTTGTCGCAGCGTGCGGTAACGGCACCGCCGGCGCTTTCGCACCGAAGATCCTGCAGGCGATCGGGTGCGAGGTCGTGCCGCTCGACTGCAATCTCGATCACACGTTTCCGCGTTACAATCCGAACACCGAAGACATGAAGATGCTGCACGCGATGCGAGACGCGGTGCTCGTCAACCGGGCCGATGTCGCGCTCGGCTTCGACGGCGACGGCGACCGCTGTGGCGTGGTGGACAACGAGGGTGAAGAAATCTTCGCCGACAAGGTTGGCGTCATGCTGGCACGGGACATGTCGACGATGCACCGGAACACGACCTTCGTGGTTGACGTGAAGTCGACCGGTCTGTTTCTCACCGATCCGGTGCTGAAGGCCAACGGCGTTAAGGTCGATTACTGGAAAACCGGTCATTCCTACATCAAGCGCCGGGTCAATGAGCTTGGCGCCATCGCCGGCTTCGAGAAGTCGGGACACTTCTTTTTCAATAAACCGTTCGGCCGTGGTTACGACGACGGCATGATCTTCGCGCTCGCGGTATGCGACATGCTCGACCGCAATCCGGACAAGAGCATGGCTGACTTGCGCAAGGCGCTGCCAAAGACCTGGGGCTCGCCGACGATGTCACCGCATTGCGACGACGAGAAGAAGTACGCGATTGCGGACGCGGTGGTGAAACACTTCGAAAGCGCCAAGGCGGAAGGAAGAAAAGTCGCCGGTCAGCCGATCCGCGAATTGGTCACCGTGAACGGCGTACGCGTCACCGTCGAGGACGGCACCTGGGGCCTGGTCCGGGCATCCTCAAACAAACCGGAGCTCGTGGTGGTGGTCGAGAGCCCGGTGTCCGAGCAGCGCATGCGGGAGATGTTTCAGGCCGTCGATGGCGTGCTGCGGACGCATCCGGAAGTGGGCGCCTATAATCAGACGATTTGATTGTCCGACACGCCATGCACATCGCCATCCTCGGTGCCGGCCCCGCAGGACTTTACCTCGCATATTTGATCAAGCGCCGGCGCCCGGAAACGGCGATCACCATCGTTGAGCAGAATCCGCCCGATGCAACCTTTGGCTTCGGCGTGGTGTTCTCGGATCGCGCACTGGAGTTCCTCCGCGAAGACGACGAGGCGACCTATTCGGCGATAGCGCCCCATATGGAATCCTGGAACGACATCACGATTGTTCATCGCGGCGAGCGGGTGACGATCGACGGGATAGGCTTTTCCGCCATCGGGCGCCTCAAGCTGTTGCAGTTGTTACAGGCGCGGACCCGCTCCGTCGGCGTCGAGCCTGTCTACCATCGCGCGGTGAAAAGTCTCGGCGAGCTGGGCAACGTAGAACTCATCGTCGGTGCTGATGGCGTCAATTCGCTTGTGCGGCGTAGCAACGAAACCCGGTTTGGCGCGAGCGCGCGTCTTCTCACCAATCGCTTTGCCTGGTTCGGCACGAAAAAGCGCTTTGAGACGCTTACACAGACATTCGTTGAAACCGATGGAGGTTCGTTCAACGCGCATCACTACCGCTATTCGCCGGACCTCAGCACGTTCATCGTCGAGGTTGATCAGTCAACTTTCGAGCGTGCCGGTTTCGCGCAGATGGGCGAGGGCGAAACGCGAGCGTTTTGCGAGCGCGTGTTTGCGCAGGCGCTGGATGGCCACCATCTGGTCTCGAACAATTCGGTCTGGCGACAGTTCCCGATCGTGCACAACGAACGTTGGGCGGTCGACAACTGTGTTCTTGTCGGCGACGCGCTGCACACCGCACATTTCTCGATCGGCTCAGGCACGCGGCTTGCGATGGAGGATGTGATTGCGCTCGACAAAGCGTTGACGCACTCAGACGACATCGGCGCTGCGCTCTCTGCGTACGAAGCTGCGCGTCGTCCGACACTCGAGAAACTGGTGTCAGGTGCCAATGGCAGCGCGGTCTGGTACGAGCATTTTGCCGAGCATATGCGGCTTGCGCCAGTCGATTTCGCTATGAGCTACATCACACGTTCCGGTCGAGTTGACATTGAACGGTTGCGAAAAATTTCTCCGCGTTTCGTCGCCCAGTACGAACGCGAACACAGCTAGGACACGTCCTCGGAATGTGACGGTTAACGAGACATAAATTTTTCGCCCGTACTATCGCGCGCGACGCTCCAGCCAGGTGAAAGAATGTTTCGTGTCCTAACTTGCCTTACGGTCGAGCACGACTGGCGGCTTGTTGCTGTCGCCGCGGTCGTCTGCCTTTTCGCAAGTCTCACTGCGGTCAATTTATTCAATCGCGCGCGCGCAACCGCTGGTAGAGAGCGTACTGTCTGGATTGTCGCCGCTGCCATCGCCACCGGCTTTGGTATATGGGCTACGCATTTCGTGGCAATGCTGGCTTACGAGCCGGGTTTTCCGATCGCCTATAATATCGGCCTTACCACACTGTCGCTCGCGGCCGCGGCCTTCATTACGGGATTTGGTCTGAGCATTGCGGTTTACTGGCAAATGCGATGGGCGGCTCCGCTAGCCGGCGCCGTGGTCGGCGGCGGCATCGCAGCGATGCATTACATCGGCATGTTTGCGATTGAAATTCCGGGGCACGTCACCTGGCAGATCCCGCTCGTTCTCTCATCGATTTTCTTCGGTATGGCTTTGGGCGCGCTAGCCATGATCGTTGCTATCCGGTCGTACGGCCGGCGCGACGCGGCGCTGGCTGCGGTGCTACTCACGCTTGCGATCGTATCCCACCATTTCACGGCCATGGGCGCCGTCGAGGTTGTGCCCGACCCGACACGCGCGATTGATGCTCTCACGCTGTCGCCGACCATGCTCGCGATAGCAATTGCCAGCGCGGCGATGGCCATCCTCTGCATCAGTCTCATTGGAGCCTTCGCCGGTCGCCGGCTCGACGAGAAGAGCTCATTCCTCGCGATGGCACTCAACAACATGTCACAGGGTGTCGTCATATTCCTGGATGAGCGGCTCGTCTTCTGCAATGAGAGTTACCTGAAGCTCTACAGCTTGCCGGCGGATATCGTGAAGCCCGGTTGTACGCTCGTGGAGCTATTTCGGATAAGAGCCGCAGGCGGCAGCTTCAAGCGCGATCTCGAGGACTACAGGGGCGAAATCCTCGGTGCCATGCGTTCTGGCAAGACACTGACGCGCGTTGTTGAAACGCCAGACGGTCGCGCCATCTCTGTCGTCAATCGGCCTATTCCCGGTGGGTCATATTGGATTGGGTCGCACGAAGATATCAGCGAGCAGATTCGTGTCGAACGCGAACGTGCGTCATTTGATGAACAGCAAGAACGTCGTACGTTAACTGAGACGGCGATCGCGTCGTTTCGCGACAGTATCGAGGCCGTGCTGATGTCCTTGACCGAAAGCACGGTCGCCATGCGGGGAACTTCGACCGCGCTTTCGGCTGCCTCGGTCGAAACGTCTGAACAGGCCGCCGGTGCGGTCCGGTCGTCGGGAAATGCCTCGAGCAATGTCGCCGCTGCTGCCGCCGCAGCGGAGCAATTGCTTGCATCAATTAGCGAGATTGGTGGGCAACTGGAGCGGGCGACGGAATTGGTGCAGCTTGCCGTCCGCGAAGCCAATAATACGAATGATGAGATTTCCAGCCTTGCACAAGCGGCACAGGAAATCGGCGAAATCGTTGACCTGATCAGGAAAATCGCAGCGCAAACAAATCTGCTCGCACTCAATGCCACAATCGAAGCGGCCCGTGCTGGCGAAGCGGGTCGCGGTTTTGCCGTCGTCGCAGCGGAGGTAAAATCACTCGCGGTGCAAACGGCCAAAGCGACCGAACAGATTGCAGCGCAGATTTCCGCCGTTCAGGCGTCCACCGGCACGGCTGTTGAAGCCATTCGACGAAATACCGGGCGCATGCAGGAAATCAACCGTCACACCACGGCTATCGCTACCTCGGTTAACCAGCAAAACACAGCGACTGAGGAAATTTCCCGGAATGTCGCCAATGCCGCAGCTGGAACCAAAGTCGTTGCGGACATTCTCAATAAGGTTGCTCGCGCTCTTTCGGAAACCCGCCGGTCTGCCGACACCGTGCTGGGTGCTTCGCACAACGTTGAAGCCGCGAGCGGCGAATTGCGAGGAAGGGTCGAAGGATTTCTCGGCCGCGTTGCAGTCTGATCGGAACGCTAGTCCTTCTCTTTCTCTTCCTTGAAAGTCTCGCGGTACGGGTGCGCAGGATAGACCCCGAGCACCGTCAATTCTTTGGAAAAGAACGCGAGCTCTTCAAGCGCGAACACGAGCGCGCGGTCGTCCGGGTGGCCCTCGACGTCAGCATAGAATTGCGTGGCGAAGAAATTGCCGCCGACCATGTAGCTCTCGAGCTTGGTCATGTTCACGCTATTGGTCGCGAAACCGCCGAGCCCTTTGTAGAGGGCGGCCGGCACGTTGCGCACCCTGAAGACGAACGTCGTGACGACCTTGCCTTTACCGGGTTGCGCCCATTTTTTCTCGCGCGACAGGACGATAAAGCGCGTCGTGGAATTCAATTCGTCCTCGACATTCTCTTTCAATATGTCGAGGCCGTAGATTTCTGCCGCGAGCCTTGATGCGATCGCCGCCCGAGTGAAGTCCTTGGATTCGGCAACCTCACGAGCCGACCCTGCGGTGTCGGCGGCAACCACCGGTTTGAGCTTCAGTTCGCGGATGATGTTGCGGCACTGTCCGAGCGCCATCACATGGCTCTGAACCGTTTTGATGGTTTTCAGGCTCGCGCCCTTCGACGCCATCAACTGATTTCGGATCGGGAGAAACCATTCGGCAATGATGTGCAGGCCGGAGGTCGGCATCAGATGATGAATGTCGGCAACACGTCCGGCGACCGAATTCTCGATCGGGATCATGCCGAGGTCGACGTCGCCGGCAAGAAGCGCGGAAAAGCAATCCTCAAAGGTCGGGCAGGGGACCGGTTCGTGATCCGGATAGGCTTCGCGGCAGGCAATGTGTGAATTCGCCCCCGGCTCGCCCTGGAAAATGATCTTCTTTTTCGCCATGCCTACCGCCTTGATGGGGGTTCCGTACGCAGACCTTCGGCCTTGAGTCAACCGCCGAGCAGCTTGCGCGCCGTTTCCAGATCTTCCGGTGTGTCGACCCCCAGCGGCACGCTGTTAACGATCATGACATCGATGCGCATGCCGGCATCGAGCGCTCGCAGCTGTTCGAGTCTTTCGCGTTGCTCGTTGGCGGATGGCGGGAGTCCGACAAAGCGTTCCAGCGACCGGCGGCGATAGGCGTAGAGCCCGATGTGGTGATAGTGCGGACCGTTGCCGGTCGCGTCGGCGCGCGTGAAGTTTTTCGCCTGCAGACGGCCAGGCCCGACCTGCGGGCCCGAAACCTTGACGACATTCGCGTTGGTCCGCTCGACAGGATTGGTGATGACGGCGGCAAGCGTCGAAATGTCGATGTCTTCGCCGGCGAGCGGCTTGAGGGCGGCGCGGATGTCGCCGGGTTCGATGGTTGGCAAGTCGCCCTGCACGTTGACGACGATATCGACGTTGTGTTCGGGGTCGACCGCTTCAAGCGCTTCGTAGATACGGTCCGAACCGGTCGCGTGGTCGCTGCGCGTCATGACGGCACGGCCGCCGGCTTTTTCCACCGCCGCGGCGACCGCTTCCGAATCGGTGGCCACGACCACCTCGCCGATTGCAGCGGCGCGAGCGCGCCGAAGCACATGCACGATCATCGGCATGCCGTTGAGGTCGGCCAGCGGTTTGCCTGGCAGGCGTGTGGAGGCGAGGCGCGCCGGAATGAGGACGATGGCGTTTGGCATCGGAATTGCCGGAAAACCCGGCCGCATAACGGGTGTCGATAATGCCGCAGGCGCTTATACGGGTTGCCATAGGTCAGGCAAACCGGTATCTCATCGCCGCCGCCCGATCACGGCGGTAGTCACCCCACCGTTACGTCCCGCCTCGGGAGCCGTCTGTCGATGAATTCCTTCGAACTCAACAAGATCCTCGGCGCCATCCTCGGCACGTGCCTCGTTTTGCTCGCGCTCAACATTGCCGCGGGAGCCGTTTTTGCGCCGCAGAAGCCGGCAAAGCCGGGCTTTGACATCGCGGTCAAAGAGTCCGGCGGAGAGCATGGCGCCGCAGCCGCCAAGGAGCCGGAGCAGCCGATCGAGACGCTGCTTGCGAAAGCCTCGGTGGAAAAAGGTCAATCCGCGGCCAAGCAATGTCAGGCCTGCCATACCTTCGAGAAGGGCGGACCGAACCGCGTTGGGCCAAATCTGTGGAATATCGTCGGGAGCCCGCGCGGCGAAGCCCGCGGCGGATTCAACTTCTCGGCTGCGATGAAGAGCAAGGGCGGCACGTGGACTTTTGACGAGCTCAACAAGTTCCTGGCCAATCCGCGCACCTACATCCCCGGGACGAACATGACATTCGCCGGCCTGTCGAAGCCGGATCAGCGCGCCGATGTCATCGATTATCTGCACACCTTGGCCGACAACCCGTTGCCACTGCCCAAGGCGGCTGAAGGCGCTGCGCCGCCCGCCGGTGGTGAGCCAGCCAAGAAATAGCAAGAAACAGGCAGTACGGATGTTCAAGCGGCCGGGCCTTTGCCCGGCCGCTTGGTTCTTACGCGACCATTTGGCACGGAAAATTGAGCTTGTTGCGACGTTCGCAATCGGTCCACTGCTGGCGGGGGACCGAAAAAGCGACATAATTACCAGCGACCGCATAGCGAAGCGGTCAGTCGGAGTGTTTGCATGAAGCTTAGTCGTCGATCCGTCTTGCGTGCCACAGCATCGACATTCGTTGCACCGGTTTTCGGCGCCCTTGGCGCGGTGCTGCCGCAAAGGTCGGCGGTGGCGCAAACGCAGCCGCAGATCTGGCGGCATGCGCTCTCTCTGTTCGGCGACATCAAATATCCGGAAGGATTCAAGCATTTCGAATACGTCAATCCGAATGCGCCGCAAGGCGGCACTGTGCGTCAGAGCGCGTTCGGCACGTTCGACAACTTCAACATGGTGGTGTCCGGCGTGAAGGGGAGCATCGCCGCCGGCACCGAGCTTTTCACCGAGACGCTGACCACGCCGTCACTGGACGAAGTCTCGACCGAATACGGACTGCTGGCCGAGGCCGTCAGTTATCCTGACGATCACTCGAACGTCACCTACCGCCTGCGCGCAAATGCACGCTGGCATGACGGAAAGCCGATCACGGCCGATGACGTTCTTTTTTCATTCGACGCTTTTAAAAAGAACAGTCCGTTTTACGGCGCCTACTATCGGCATGTCGTGAACGTCGAGAAGAAAAGCGATCGCGAAATCAAATTTACCTTCGACGGGCCGGGTAACCGCGAGCTGCCGCAGATTGTCGGCCAACTTCCGGTGCTGCCGAAGCACTGGTGGGAAGGAACCGACAAGTCCGGCCGCAAGCGTGACATCACGCAGACAACGCTTGAGCCACCGCTCGGCTCCGGACCATACCGACTGAAGGACTTCGCGCCCGGTCGCACATTGGTCTACGAAAAGTTCGACGACTATTGGGGCAAGGAGCTCAACGTCATCGTCGGCACGCGCAATTTCCAGGCGCTCCGCTACGAATATTTCCGCGACTCCACCGTCGCACTTGAGGCATTTAAAGGCGATCAAATCGACTGGCGCGTCGAAAACAGCGCCAAGGACTGGGCAACTGCATACGATTTCCCTGCCGTGCGGGAAAAGCGGGTCATCCGCGAGGAGTTTCCCATTCGCAACGTCGGCATCATGCAGTCCTTCGCCTTCAATATTCGTCGCGACAAGTTCAAGGATCCTCGCGTGCGCCGTGCCTTCAACTTTGTATTCGATTTCGAGGAGATGAACCGTCAGCTCTTTTCCGACCAGTACAAGCGGATCGGCAGCTACTTCGAAGGGACGGAGCTTGCCGCAACCGGCGTACCCTCGGGCAAGGAATTGGAGATTCTCGAAAGCGTGCGCGACAAGGTGCCGGCCGACCTTTTCACCAAGCCGTACACGAACCCGGTCGGTGGCAATCCCCAGGCGGTGCGCAACAATTTGAGAGAAGCGTTGGCCTTGTTCCACGAGGCCGGATACGAAATTCGCGACACCAAGCTGGTCAATGCGAAGACTGGCGAGCAATTTGTCGTGGAGTTTCTTGTCGACGATGGTGCGGCACAGCGCTTCGTCCTGTTTTACAAACCGTCGCTCGAGCGCACAGGTATGAAAGTGGATGTGCGCGTGGTCGACGCGGCCCAATATGAAAACCGGCTCCGGCAGTGGGATTTCGACATCGTCGTCGGGTCTTGGGCGCAGTCGCTCTCGCCCGGCAATGAGCAGCGTGGTTTCTGGAGTTCGCAGGCTGCCGATCAGCCCGGCTCACGCAACCTGGTCGGCATCAAGAATCCGGCAATCGATGAACTGATCGAGCGCGTGATCTTCAGCAAGGATCGCGCCGAACTCGTCGCAGCCACCCAGGCCCTTGACCGCGTATTGTTGTGGAATTTTTACGTGGTGCCGCAGTGGACTTATCCTTATGCGCGCACCGCGCGCTGGGACCGCTTCGCCCATCCTGAGACAATGCCGAAATACGGTCGCTCGGCTTTCCCTACCGTGTGGTGGTGGGATGTCGAAAGGGCTGCCAAAGTTCCACAACGGTCGTAACCGATGCCTCTCAGTCGCCGCCGTGCTTTGGGACTTTTAGCCGGTGTGGCCGCGGCCGGTATCGGCAACCGCGTCATTCCCGTTTCGGCCCAGAATGCCGATCGGCACGGCATGTCGGCATTTGGCGATCTCAGTTACCCGCCGGATTTTCCGCACTTCAACTACGTCAATCCAAAAGCGCCAAAGGGCGGCGTATTCTCGCAGATCGGCCCGAACCGCCAGTTCAATCAATCGTTCCAGACCTTCAATTCTCTCAACAGCTTCATTCTCAAGGGTGACGCTGCGCAGGGCATGGAGCTTACGTTCGCGACGCTCATGGTCCGTTCGGGCGACGAACCCGATGCCATGTATGGTCTGGCTGCAGGCAGCGTGCGCATTTCCGATGACGGGCTCACCTACACTTTCACGTTGCGACCGGAAGCGAAATTCCACGACGGCACGCCGCTAACGGCACACGATGTCGTCTGGTCGCTGCTCACGCTGAAGGAAAAGGGCCACCCGATCATTACCCAGCAGTTGCGCGACTTCACGGGCGCAGAGGCCACCGACGATCGCACCATTGTCGCGCGTTTTGCGGAAAACCGCGCACGCGACGTGCCGCTATTCGTTGCCGGGCTGCCGATCTTTTCGCGCGCCTACTATGCGAAGAAGTCTTTCGACGAATCGACTCTCGACATCCCGCTTGGCAGCGGCGGCTACAAGGTCGGTCGCTTCCAGGTCGGGCATTTCATCGAGTTCGAGCGCGTCAAGGATTGGTGGGGCGCTGATCTTCCGGTTTCGCGCGGGCAAAACAACTTCGACGTGCTGCGGTTTGAATATTATCGGGACCGCGAGGTCGGTTTCGAAGGCTTCACAGCGAAAAACTATCTCTTCCGCGAGGAATTCACGTCGCGCTTCTGGGCGACACGTTATGACTTTCCTGCCTTCAAGGATGGCCGCGTCAAGCGCAGCGTTCTGCCTGACGATACGCCGTCGGGCGCGCAAGGCTGGTTCATCAATACGCGACGCGAGAAGTTCAAGGATCGGCGCGTTCGCGAAGCGCTGATCGATGCGTTCGATTTCGAATGGACCAACAAGAACATCATGTATGGCTCCTACGACCGCACGCATTCGGTCTTCCAGAATTCCCCGATGATGGCGAAGGGAAAGCCGGATGCGGACGAGCTTGCATTGCTCGAGCCGTTCCGTGGCAAAGTTCCGGACGAGGTGTTCGGCGAGCCCTACGTGCCCCCCATCAGCGATGCGTCGGGACAGGACCGGCAATGGCTGAGACGTGGTGCCCAGCTCCTGAGCGATGCCGGTTGCACGCTCAAGAACGGAAAAAGAATTCTTCCGGACGGCAAGCCGATCATCATCGAATTCCTGATCGACGAGCCGACCTTTCAGCCGCACCATCTCCCCTTCATCAAGAATCTCGGAGTATTGGGTATCGACGCCACTTTGCGCATTGTCGATCCCGTCCAATACCGTGCGCGCGTCGATGGTTTCGACTTCGACATCACGGTTGAGCGCTTCAGTTTTTCCTCGACGCCGGGCGATTCGCTTCGCACCTTTTTTTCATCCCAGGCGGCCGCAACAAAGGGCTCCCAGAACCGGGCCGGTATCGCCGATCCGGCGGTAGACGCACTTATCGACATTATTATTGCCGCCAAGACCCGCGCGGAGCTCACTGCTGCCTGCAAAGCGCTTGATCGCGTCATCCGCGCCGGACGATACTGGATCCCGCATTGGTACAAAGCGTCGCACTGGATCGCCTATTGGGATGTATTCGATCATCCGGCCAACAAACCCCGGTATTTCCGCGGAATTCCAGAGACATGGTGGTACGATCGCGATAAGTCGACCAAAGTGGAACAAAAAGGATAAGCGGAACGCTGCGATTCCGCATCGATCGGGAGTGAGGTACTGAGGGGAGCACATGGCCGCTTATCTGATCCGTCGTCTGCTGTTCATGGTGCCGACAATGTTCGGCATCATGCTGGTGGCATTCGTCGTGGTGCAGTTCGCCCCCGGGGGTCCCGTCGAGCAGGTCATTGCCAAGCTCACCGGGTCGGATACGGGCGCAACTTCGCGTATTTCCGGCTCGGCCGGAGGCGATTTCGGTAACCGGGGTCTGGCGCAGGGCGCGTCGCAGGTTGACGCCTCCACGTCGAAATATCGCGGCGCACAAGGGCTCGATCCGGAATTCATCAAGAAACTCGAGAAGCAGTTCGGATTCGACAAGCCAGCGCCCGAGCGTTTTGCCTTGATGCTGTGGAATTACATCCGGTTCGACTTCGGGAAAAGTTATTTCCGCGACGTCAGCGTGCTGCAATTGGTCAAGGAAAAGCTGCCGGTGTCGATGTCGCTCGGCATCTGGATGACCTTGCTGACCTATCTGATTTCAATTCCGCTCGGCATCCGCAAGGCGACTGATGAAGGCTCACGCTTCGATCTCTGGACCTCGACGGTGATCATCGTCGGTTATGCCATTCCCGGGTTTCTGTTTGCGATTCTGCTGATCATTCTGTTTGCCGGCGGCTCGTTCTTCGACTGGTTTCCGCTGCGCGGCCTTGTGTCTGAGAACTGGTCGCAGTTACCCTGGTGGCACAAAATTCTCGACTATTTCTGGCATCTGACGCTTCCAATCATTGCCATGGCGCTGTCGGCCTTCGCCACGATGACGCTGCTGACCAAGAACTCGTTCCTGGAAGAGATTCGCAAGCAATACGTTCTGACGGCGCGCGCCAAGGGCTGCACGAGCAACCAGGTGCTTTACGGCCACGTTTTCCGCAATGCCATGCTGATCGTCATCGCCGGATTTCCGTCCGCTTTCGTGCACGCCTTCTTCACGGGCGCGCTGTTGATCGAAACGATTTTCTCCCTTGATGGACTCGGACTACTTGGCTTCGAGAGCGTACTCAATCGCGACTATCCGGTGGTTTTTGCAACGCTCTACATATTTTCGCTCATCGGCGTGGTCGTGAACTTGATCTCCGACCTGACGTACACTTGGATCGATCCGCGTATCGACTTCGAGACGCGGGAGGTCTGAGGTGGACGCACGTACCGGCATCAAGCCACCGGAAATCGCGGTCTCCACGATGGGAGTGGCGGCGCCGCCGACCACGCAAGCGATAACGCTTTCGCCGCTCAACAAACGGCGCTGGGAGAATTTCAAAACCAACAGGCGCGGATTCTGGGCACTATGGATTTTTCTGGCGCTCTTTGTGACCTCGCTGTTTGCCGAATTCATCGCCAACGACAAACCCATTTTCATCTTTGTGAACGGACGTCCGTTCTTTCCGGCCATCGTCACGTATCCGGACACGGCCTTTGCCAAAGAGCAGGATCCCAACCTGTTCGGCACCGCGGCCGACTATCGTGACGACTACCTGATGGGCCTTATCAAGAAGGAAGGCGGCATCATCATCTGGCCGCCGATACGCTTCTATTACAACACGCAAGTGAGCAGGCCGCCGTCGCCGTTCCCGTCCAAGCCGACATGGCTTCTAACGAAAAAGGATTGCGAGTTTGCCGCGACCCACGGGTTTGCCAAATGCGATGAGGTCGAAACGAACTGGCTCGGCACTGACGATGGCGGGCGCGATGTCGTGGCGCGGTTGATCTACGGCTTCCGGATCTCGGTATTGTTCGGACTGGCGCTCACCATCGTTTCCTCGATCATCGGCGTCGCCGCCGGCGCCGTTCAGGGTTATTTCGGCGGGTGGACCGATCTTCTATTCCAGCGCTTCATCGAAATCTGGACCTCGATCCCCTCGCTTTATCTGTTGCTGATCATTTCGTCGGTGCTGGTGCCGGGATTCTTCGTCTTGCTCGGGATATTGCTTTTGTTCTCCTGGGTCTCCCTGGTGGGTCTGGTGCGCGCCGAATTCCTGCGCGGGCGCAACTTCGAATATATCCAGGCGGCACGTGCCCTCGGCGTATCGAACATGGTGATCATCTTCCGTCATCTGCTGCCGAACGCGATGGTGGCGACGATGACGTTTCTGCCCTTCATCTTGTCATCGTCAGTGATGACCTTGACCGCACTCGACTTCCTCGGGTTCGGTCTGCCGCCCGGTTCGCCTTCGCTCGGTGAACTGCTTTCGCAAGGCAAGGCGAACGTGCAGGCGCCGTGGCTCGGCTTCACCGGCTTCTTCAGCATTGCCTTCATGCTGTCGCTGCTGATCTTCATCGGCGAGGCGGTGCGCGATGCGTTCGATCCGAGAAAGACGTTCCGATGAACGCGACAGACCCGCTTCTTTCCATTCGCGATCTGGCGATCGCTTTCGGGCATGGCAGCCGGGAAGTGCTGGCGGTCGATCGCGTCTCATTCGACATTCGCAAGGGCGAGACGCTGGCGCTTGTCGGCGAATCCGGTTCCGGAAAGTCGATCACTGCGCTGTCGGTGATGAAACTGTTGCCCTATCCATCCGCGCATCATCCCTCGGGCTCGATAAAGTTTCAGGGGCGCGAACTGCTCACCATGAAGGAAAATCAGATCCGCGACGTGCGCGGCAATGACATCGCGATCATCTTCCAGGAGCCGATGACCTCGTTGAACCCGCTGCACACGATCGAAAAACAGATCCGAGAAATACTGATTCTGCATCAAGGGCTTACGGGCCCGGCGGCGCGTGCGCGGATCATCGAACTGCTTGATCAGGTGGGCATTCCCGATCCGGCCGGACGGCTCGGCAGCTATCCGCATCAACTCTCGGGCGGCCAGCGCCAGCGCGTGATGATCGCGATGGCGCTCGCCAACGAGCCCGATCTGCTGATTGCCGACGAACCGACCACCGCGCTCGATGTCACGGTGCAGGCGCAGATCCTCAAGCTGCTGAAGGACACGCAAACTGCCCTCGGCATGTCCATGCTGTTCATCACGCATGACCTCGGCATCGTCCGCAAGCTGGCCGACAGGGTCTGCGTCATGCAGCGCGGTAAGATCGTCGAGCAGGGCGAGGTGGAGCGCGTGTTCACTAAGCCCGAACACCCCTACACGCAGGCATTGCTGGCTGCGGAGCCTAAGCCGGATCCCGCGCCGCCTTGCCCGGACGCTCCCGTCGTGATCGAGACGAAAGATCTGAAAGTCTGGTTCCCGATCAAGCGCGGCGTGTTGCGCAAGGTCGTCGGTCACATCAAGGCAGTCGACGGCGTCAGCATTGAATTGCGCAAGGGCGAGACGCTCGGGGTTGTCGGTGAATCGGGTTCGGGCAAGACGACCCTCGGCCTTGCCATTCTGCGGCTGATCTCTTCGACGGGCCCGATCGTGTTCATGGGCAATGAGATCGACGGCCTGAAGTTCAAGCAGATGCGGCCGTTCCGCCACAACATGCAGATCGTGTTCCAGGACCCCTACGGCTCGCTGTCGCCGCGCATGTCGATCTCGGACATCATTGAAGAAGGCCTGTGGGTGCATCATCCCGGATTGTCGCGTGCGGAACGCGAGAAGCGGGTTGTCGACGCGCTGAACGATGTGGGGCTCGACCCGCAGACCCGACATCGCTACCCGCACGAATTCTCCGGCGGCCAGCGTCAGCGAATCGCGGTTGCGCGTGCGCTCGTCCTTGAGCCGACATTCATCGTGCTGGATGAGCCGACCAGCGCGCTCGACATGCTGATCCAGTCACAGATGGTGGACCTGCTGCGCGACCTGCAGAAGCGGCACGACCTCACCTACATGTTCATTTCGCACGATCTTCGGGTCGTGGCGGCAATGGCGAGCCGGCTTCTCGTCATGCGGCACGGGAAGATGGTGGAAGAGGGCGCGGCGGCGGAATTGTTCAAGGCGCCGAAGACCGAGTACACGCGCGCGCTGTTCGCGGCGGCGTTCAAACTGGAGACCGCGCCCGAAGGCGCGGTGGCTCAATAGCGTCAGGATACCCGCTTGACGGCGGTAACCTCGCTGCCCGCGGCCTTGATGCGCGCGATCCCTTCCGCAGCCGGCTCGATGGCCACCGCCATGTGTTGTGCGTTCGCATGGATGAGGCTCTCGGGGTCGCGCGCGATCGCCACGTGGCCTTTCCAGAAGACGAGATCCCCGCGGCGGAGACTCGCGAGCGACGACAGTTTTCCGAGTGACAGTTCCTGCGTGTCGCTGTCGCGCGGGCAGGGGACTCCAGCCGCCTGGAGTGACACCTGCACGAGGCCTGAGCAGTCCAGCCCGAGCGAAGTCTTGCCGCCCCACAGATACGGGCTTCCGAGAAATTGTTCGGCCACCGATACAAAGTCGGAGCGCCTTGCCTTGATCGGTACGAGATAGACTTCCGGGATGTGCCAGCCCGAAACCGTTACAGCGAATCGCTCATCCTGGTGCGCGATGGTCACCTGCGCGCCCATGGGAAGCGCTGCGAGCGGAGGCATTTTGATGTCCGGACCGGGAAATGCCAATGCGCGCAACGCCGTGACTTTGTGGGTTGCGGCCGGGCCGCTCGGTCCAAGCGCGTTGGCCGATAGCCACCCGACATAGCCGTCGGTTTCCAGCTGTCCCCAGGCCCAGCCCTCGTCGGTCTTTTCGTAGATCATGACGCGCTCGCCGAGCAGTGCTTCGGTGTCGAGCTCTGCGTCATGCGAGGGCGCGCGGCGCACCGCCGTGTTCGGCTCGATCACCTGGTGACGTTTGCCCTCGACAAATCGTTTCGCCTCGACCTGGCCCTGCAGATGCTTCGCGGCGATTTCAGGCCGAAACGGATTGATGCGAGGATCGAGTGCGACCATGGCTCAGGCGTAATGCTTGCAGAGCATCGCGTACAGGGCGCGTGCCGTCTGGCACTCGGCGCCCTCCGGACGCCCGGGTTTCGCCGCTGGCGTCCAGGCGAAAATATCGAGGTGCACCCAGGATTTCGCGGTGACGAATCGGCGCAGAAACAATGCAGCCGTAATGGCGCCGCCATGGCCACCTGCTCCCACATTGTTGAGGTCGGCGACCTTTGAATCGAGCATTGTCTGATAAGGCCGCCACAACGGCATGCGCCAGACCGGATCGTTTTCGGTGGCCCCGGCACGCGCAAGCGCGTCTGCGAGCGCGTCATCATCGGTAAAGAAGGGAGGAACGTCGGGGCCGAGCGCGACGCGCGCGGCACCGGTCAGCGTGGCGAAGTCGACGATCATCGTCGGCTTCTCTTCGTCGGCAAGTGTCAGGGCGTCGGCCAGAATGAGCCGTCCCTCCGCATCGGTGTTGCCGATTTCGACCGAAATGCCTTTGCGCGAGGTGTAAACGTCGCGCGGGCGGAAGCTGGTGCCGGAAATCGCGTTTTCCACGGCCGGGATAATGACGCGAAGCCTGACCTTCAGGCGCCGGCCGATGATCATGTGAGCGAGCGCGAGCGCCGTCGCCGCACCGGCCATATCCTTTTTCATGTTGAGCATGCCGGTATCGGGCTTGATATCGAGCCCGCCGGTATCGAAGCAGACACCTTTGCCGACCAAAGTGATCTTCGGATCGCCGGGCTTGCCCCAGGTGATGTCGATCAGTCGTGGCTTTCGTGCCGAACCGGCTCCGACCGCGTTCACGAGCGGAAAGTTTTTCGCGAGCGCATCGCCGCTGGTGACCCGCACCTTGGCGCCGTGCCGCCGGGCGAAGGCGCGACCGGCCGCTTCCAGCTCGGCCGGACCCATGTCGTTGGACGGCGTGTTGGTTAGGTCTCGGCACAGCGTGACGCCCTCAACGATGCGGCTGAGATCGTCGCCATCGACGCCGTCAGGGACGACAAGGTGGACTTTGCGGGTGTCGGCTTTGCGGTAGCGCGTGAACTGGTAGGCGCCGAGCGCGAACGCGAGCGCAGCCAGCCGCGCATCGTGCGGCGCGTTGGCGAAGCGATACGTGCCGGGCGGCAACTGGCCGGACAATTGTCCGGGCCGGAAGCGGTCTATGTCGCCTTCACCGGGTTTTTCGATCCCGAACAGCACGCCGGCGAGCTTTCCGTCTGCAGCCGGCAGCAACAGCAGCCGGCCCGATTTAGGCTCGAAACCGCCGGTCGCAACAAAGGCGCGCCCGCGCTCGCCGATTTCCTTCTGGACTGAATCGAGATTTCCGGAATGAACAAACCAGATTGGGGTCGCCTGCGCTTTCTTGCCGGCGCTTGAGAAAACGGGATGCATAAAAACTCCGCGACGTCGCGCATCGAAGGCGTGGTCAATCCGGGCAGATCAAGCGCAATCAAGGTCACTTTACAAGTTAACCAGTCGTTAGGGTTAACGCTTTATTTCTGGGGGTATGCCGCTAAGGACTCGCGCCGCGCATTTGGCCGCCTCTGTCGCCACGGCAGCCATCCTGGCCGTTACGGCCGGGGGTTGCTCGCTCATGCCACGCGAGAACACGGCCTCCGTCGCCGCCCAGACACCGACCAACGAGGCCGACTGGCGGCGCTCTCTCGATGCTTTGGGCGCCCGCTATCGCGAGAATCCAAACGACGCCGATGCGGCCATCGCGTACGCACGCGCCTTGCGTGCGACCGACCAGCGCGCCCAGGCCGTAGCCGTGCTCGAGCAGGCTTCGATACGAAATCCACGCTATATGCCGCTGATCGGCGCCTATGGCCGCGCGCTCGCCGATGTCAACCAATACAAGCAGGCGCTTGAGACGCTGGACCGCGCACACTCGCCTGACAATCCGGATTGGCGCATTCTCAACGTCCAAGGCGCGGTGCTCGATCAGATGGGCCGCCACACCGAAGCGCAAGGCCACTACGCGGCCGCGCTCAAGATCGTTCCGGACGAGCCGTCGGTGCTGTCGAATCTCGGCTTGTCATATCTGTTGACCAAGGATCTGAAAAACGCAGAAGACACCTTACGCCGGGCGGTGGCGCAGCCAAATGCCGGCCCCAAGGTGCGCCAGAACCTCGCGCTGGCGGTTGCCTTGCGCGGCCGGTTCGAAGAGGCCGAGAAGATTGCCAGCGCGGACCTGCCTGAGGCTGAGGCGGCGGCCAACGTCAATTATCTGAAGCAAATGCTGGCTCAGGCGCAGCAGCAACAGCAACCCCAGCCGCAGCGAAACCTGAAAAAGGTTGGTCGCGCTAACACGCCGATGCCCACGCCCGACGCAGGCTCCTGATCGCAATCATTGATGTGATCCGGTCGGATCGGCCGTCGCGCTGCTATTGCAGCGCCATTATTGCAGCGCCATGACCTTGATCGCCGCCGGCCCGAGAATGACGACGAAGAGCACGGGCAGGAAGAACAGGATCATCGGTACGGTGAGCTTCGGCGGCAGTCCGGCGGCTTTCTTTTCCGCTTCCGACATACGAATGTCGCGGTTTTCCTGCGCCATGACCCGCAGCATGGTTGCGAGCGGTGTGCCGTAGCGTTCCGACTGCTGCAAGGCCATGCAAACTGATTTCACGCCGTCAAGGTCAGTACGTTTGGCGAGATTTTCATACGCCTGACGCCGATCCGGGAGGTAGGACAGCTCGGCGGTCGTCAGCGTCAGCTCTTCGGCGAGCGCGACGGACTGCGTTCCGACTTCGTCGCTGACTTTCCGGAAGGCAGCCTCGATCGACATGCCGGACTCGACGCAGATCAGGAGCAGGTCCAGCGTGTCAGGAAACGCGCGTTTGATGGACAGCTGGCGTCGCGAGATCTTGTTCTTCAGGAGGACCAGCGGCAGCTGCATGCCGACATAGGCCGCGAAGATGCAGATGCCGAGCTTGATCGTGGCCGGTTGGTCGAATTTGAGAATGACGAAGAGATAGACCAGGGCAAACAGAAAACACGCGACCGGCGTGATCATTCGGAAGAAAAGATAAGTCACATAGGGCGCCTGGCCGCGATAGCCGGCCTGCACCAGCTTGAGGCGCGCTTCTTCCTGGCCGACCCACTTGCTGAGGTTGAATTGATCGACAATCCTCTGAACGTATTGTTTTGGCGATTGCCGCAGTTTGACCTTCTGATTTTCCTGCGCGAGCCGCTCGCGTTCGCGCTGGCGAATCTTTTCGCGCTCGAGAGCCACCGCGCGCATGCGCTTGTCGAGTGGATTCACCACGACGAGCGGCAGCGCGAGGGTCAGCACGGTGGCCGTTGCCGCAACCGCCGCGAACAGCATCGTCAGCGTCTTGACGTTCAGCGCGTTGATGAAAAATTCGAGCATCGATGCTGCCTAGAAATCGAAATTGATCATTTTTTTCATTACCAGCACACCTGTGGCCATCCAAACCGCTGAGCCCGCCAGCATGATGTGGCCCATCGAATTGGTGAACAGCAGCGTGATGTATTGCGGGCTGGTGATGTAGACGAGAACCATAACGGCGATCGGCAGTGCACCGATGATGGCGGCCGAGGCTTTCGCCTCTTGCGACATCGCCTGGATCTTCGCCCGCATTTTCTTGCGGTCGCGCAGGACTTTCGAGAGGTTGCCGAGCGCTTCCGAAAGGTTGCCACCTGATTTCTGCTGAATGGCCACGACGATCCCGAAGAAGTTGGCTTCCGGCAGCGGCGTGCGCTCGTAGAGTTTCCCGCAGGCCTCGCCCAGCGGCATGCCGATCGCTTGCGTCTCCATGATCAGGCGGAATTCGGTCTTCAGCGGCTCAGCCGACTCCATTGTGATCATTTTGATGCAGTCGAGCAGCGGCAGGCCGGCTTTGATACCGCGCACGATAATGTCGACGGCATCGGGAAGGCCCGCCACGAATCGCGATTCGCGCCGTTTCCTGAGGAACGACAGCAGCCAGCGCGGAATTCCGAAGGCCCCGACAAATCCCAGCACGGCCGCAACCAGAAGGCCCGTACCGGAGAGGAAGCCCAGGACAAACATCGCAAGCCCGATGATTGCTGAGATGATCGCGAATTGCCGTTTTGACCAGGATAACCCGGCGCGCGTGATGCGCACCGAGATGGGGGTGCCTTTGTTGCTCTTCTTGCGGCGCTCCTCGAAATCCTTCAGCTGGGACTCGACGGCGTCACGGCGCGATTTCTGCGGACCGCGGGCTACGCGCGCGAGAGGCTCGGGTTTTGCGACGTTCTGGACGCGCTGAGCGGCTTTGCGTTCACCCGACAGATACGGATACAGAAACACGTAGGCCGACCCGCCAAAGGCGACAGAAACCAGGAAGAAGACGGCGATAGTCTGCACTGCACGCTCCGCTTAAGCTCGTATGGCTTCGCTGGCGGCTTCCGCGGCGTCGAGAGCGGCAGCCAGACGCTTTTCCTCGCCGTAATAACGCGCGCGATCCCAGAAGCGTGGACGACCGATACCGGTCGCGCGATGGCGGCCGATGATGTTGCCTTTGGCGTCCTCGCCTTCCATGTCGTAGAGGAAGATATCCTGGGTGACGATGACGTCGCCTTCCATTCCCATTACTTCGGTCACATGGGTGATCTTGCGCGAGCCGTCGCGAAGACGCGCGGATTGGATCACGACGTCGACCGATGCGCAGATCATTTCGCGGATGGTACGCGATGGCAGCGAGAAGCCGCCCATGGTGATCATGGATTCAAGTCGGGACAGCGCTTCGCGCGGGTTGTTGGCGTGCAACGTGCCCATCGAGCCGTCGTGGCCGGTGTTCATGGCCTGCAGCAGATCGAAAGCTTCTGGTCCGCGGACTTCGCCGACGATGATGCGTTCCGGTCGCATACGCAGGCAGTTGCGCACCAGATCGCGCATGGTGACCTGGCCCTCGCCTTCGAGGTTGGGCGGCCGCGTTTCGAGGCGTACAACATGGGGCTGCTGCAGCTGCAATTCGGCGGCGTCTTCGCAGGTGATGATGCGCTCGTCGTCATCGATGAATTGCGTCAGGCAGTTCAGCAGCGTGGTTTTGCCCGAACCTGTGCCGCCCGATACCAGCGTGTTGATGCGGCTGCGGCCGACGATACGCAGGATTTCGGCGCCCTGGGGCGTAATAGTGCCGAAGCGGACCAGCTGATCAAGCGTCAGCTTGTCCTTTTTGAATTTGCGGATGGTGAGCGCGGGCCCGTCGATCGCGAGCGGCGGAACGATTGTGTTGACGCGCGACCCGTCCGGCAGGCGCGCGTCGCAGATCGGTGAGGATTCGTCGACCCGGCGGCCGATCTGGCTGACGATGCGCTGGCAGATGTTCAGAAGCTGCTGGTTGTCGCGGAAGCGGATGCCGGTCTTCTGGATCTTGCCTTTGACTTCGATGTAGACCGTGCCGGCGCCGTTGACCATGATGTCGGCGATGTCGTCGCGCGCGAGCAGCGGCTCGAGCGGACCGAAGCCGAGGACGTCGTTGCAGATGTCGTCGAGCAGGTCTTCCTGCTCGGCGATCGACATCACGATGCTCTTGATCGCGATGATCTCGTTGACGATGTCGCGGATTTCCTCGCGCGCCGAATCGGCGTCGAGACGCGCGAGCTGCGCGAGGTCGATGGCCTCGATCAGCGCGCCGAAAATGGTTCCCTTGGTTTGGTAGTAGGTCTCCGATCGCCGGGTTTCCATCGCGACCGGTGCAGGCACCGATCCATTCGATGGCGCCGAGCCATTTGGCGGCGCCGACCCAAATGATCCGTTCGGCGATCCCGATCCAAACGATCCCTGCGTCCCGAAAGATCCCTGTGACCCAAACGATCCCTGTGACGGCGTCGATCCATGTGCCGGTGTCGACCCATGTGCCGGTGTTGATGTGTGTGCCGGCGTCGACGTAGTCGACGGCGCCGACACGATCGGCGCCCCCAGCCCATCCGACGGAAACGGTGTGCGGCCGGTCTCCATGGCGGGCGGCGATTCCGTCGATCCCGTCGGCGGGGTCGGCATGGTCGACGGCATCGGCGCAGCCGGCGAATACGCCGGTGACGCTGGGGCGCGGCCTTCCGAATTTCCACTACGCTTGCCGAACAAAAGGACAATCCCCCAACAGTTTCAGACCGCTCGCTTTAGGTCACCAGGTTTCAGACCGCTCGCTTCAAGTTCTGGTCACCAGCTTTCAAACCGCTTCCTTCAAGATCCGGTCACCAGGTTTCAAACCACTTGCTTCAAGACCTGATCACCAGGTTTCAGACCGCTCGCTTCACCAAGTCCGGGCCTTTAAGACCCGCTTCACCAAATCCCGGGCCGTTCAGGCCATTCGCTTCATCGAGCCTTCTTCTTGCTCTTGAGCCTCGACAGCAGCGGCGAAAGCAGACTGGCGCGCGTGCGTTTCATCTCCGCGCGGCCCGTCAGCGCCTGCGCCAACTGGCGGAACATCTCGGACGTTTTGTGGTTGGCCGCCATCTCGGCAATCATCTGCCCGTTGTTCGCGGCCGGACCGAAAAGCTGCGGCTCGAACGGAATGACCGCGAGCGGATCGCTTTCCAGCGCCTTGGCGAAGTCTGCCGGGGTGATTTCCGGCCGCTTCGGCACGCCGACCTGATTGAGACAGTAATGCGGGCGATGATCGTTCGGCCGAGAGGCCTTGAGCAGATCGACCATGTTCTTGGCATTGCGCAGGTTGGCGAGATCGGGCCCGGCGACCACGAGAATGTCGTCGGCGCTCACCAGGATTCGCCTCGTCCAGGCCGTCCATTGGTGCGGAACATCGAGAACGATGCAGGGGATTGAGCTGCGCAGGGAATCGAGCGTCGTGTCGAAAAACTCAGCGCCAAAATCGTAGACGCGGTCGAGCGTCGCCGGCGCGGCCAGCAGACTGAGATGGTCGGTGCATTTCGACAGCAGACGATCGACGAATGCGATATCGACGCGATCCGGCGAGAAAACCGCATCGGCGATCCCCTGCGGCGGATCCTGATTGTAGTCGAGGCCGGCCGTACCGAAGGCCAGGTCCAGATCGACAACGACCGATTCAAGCGCGAGATCGCGGCCGATCGCCCACGCCACATTGTGCGCCACTGTCGATGCGCCGACCCCGCCTTTGGCGCCAACGATCGCGATGACGCGACCGACCGCCTTGGCATCCGGCGCGGTGAACAGCCCGCAGATCGCCCGCACGACGTCGATCGTTCCGATCGGCGTCATTAGATATTCGCTCACACCGCGCCGCGTCAGCTCCCGGTAGAACCTGACGTCATTGACGCGGCCCAAAACCAGCACGCGCGTGCCTCCGTCGCAGACTTGGGCCAGCTGATCCAGTCCGCCCAGGATGTCGTCGGTGCGGGAATCGGTTTCGATCAGGATCACATTGGGCGTCGGCGAGCTGCGATAGGCTTCCGTCGCAGCGGCAATTCCGCCCATCTGGATCTTCACATGCGCTTTCCCCAGCCGCCGGTCTTCTCCGGCGGCCTGTACGGCGGCTGCGGTCTCAACCGTCTCGCAGAAGGCTTGTATCGACACGCGTGGCGCGGGCGCGATGTGTGCATCGGCAGCGCTTTCGGTTGCCGGGCCCGGCATCCGCGTGTTTTCGGCGACGGCGACTTGCTGAGCTTGCTTCATCATTTTCCGAGATCGCTGATTTTGCCGGTGTCGTAGCCAAGATAAGTGCCCGAGGGGCTCTCACCCTTCGTGTAACGGTTCATCACGACTGTACGGCGCGGTGCATAAGCCGGTATTTCGCCGCGCGGCTGTATGAGATCGGTCGGATTGTCGACCATGGCCGCAAGATTGCGCTGGCTGGCGCAGCCGAGATTCCAATACGGCTGGTTCTCGAAGCTGCGCGAATTGATGGAAGGACCAAGATCCCGTGGCCACTGTCCGCAAGGCCCGGCATCCGCGACCAGTCTCGAATAGTTGAGCTTGATGCCGGCGAGCGCGAAGCGTCCGGGTCGATAGTGACGCAGGTAGATCGCGTTTGAAGGCACGCCGGCGGCGGCGAGAATGGAACGGATTTCACGCATTGCATCGCCGGCGGCCCGGTCTGTCGGCCCGCCGCGCGGCAGTTCGACGATGACTCCGCTGCTGGATTCCCTGCGCCATGCCTGCGCGAACGACAGCACGTCAGCGCGCTGGCTCGGGGTGAGTCCGCCGCGGTTGCGGCCAACCAGGACCTCGACATTCTGCACGCCTTCGCGCACGACGATCGGGTGGCGCTGCCGGTAATCGACCGGATATTCGGCCGTGACCGGCGTCTGGTAGCAGCCCGCCAGCGTCGCGGCGACGCCGCCGACCGCCAACAGCTGCAACACTGTTCGGCTGTGACGCCCGGGCGTCCTTTTATCTGTGGTCATAGTCCCTGCCCTACTCAATCGAGGATGAATCCGTACTTGCCGTGATAGTCAGGCCGCGCGTCGCCTTTGATGGCTCCGCCGTAGATGCGGTTCAGCTGGCCAAGGAGGATGCCTTGCGGATCGTTGGGATCGGCAAAGCCGTCATCCGGCCGTGACAATTGTTTCTGCGCGACCGCGCGTACGACGTACGGCGTGACAAGCACCATCAATTCGGACTGGTGATTGACGTAGTCGCGGCTCTTGAACAGCGCGCCCAGCACCGGAACCTGCATCAGCGCAGGGATTCCGTTGATCGCCTGGCGCGTCTGCTCCTGGATCATGCCGGCAAGGGCGAGCGAGCCGCCGGAGGGGATTTCGACGGTCGTATCGGCGCGGCGAGTCTGGATCGAGGGCACCGTCAGTGAGGTGCTCGAGCCGGTGACCTGCAGGGTCATGGCGTTTTCCGTCGACAGGTCGGAAACCTCGGTCATGACCTTCAGGCTGATGCGTCCTTCCGCAAGAACGACCGGCGTAAACACGAGGCTGACGCCGAATTTCTTGAAGGTGATCTGGGGTTGGCAGAGCGGTGGCGAACGCGTCGTGTCGCACGACAAGCCGTTCGGGATCGGGAATTCACCGCCAGCCACGAAGGTCGCCGTTTCGCCGGAGATCGCGGTCAAATTCGGTTCCGCAAGAGTGCGGATGACGCCGGCGCGTTCCATCGCGCGGATCGTCGCCGAAACGCTCGGGATCGAGCCGGTCAGGAAGCTTCCGCTGATCGGGCCGCCGTTGGCCGAAAACGGGTTGGTGGTGTTGAAGTTCACCACGGCGGTGCCGTAATTGAGGGTGCCCGACAGATCGATGCCGAGTTGCTTGATGATGTCGCGGCGTACTTCGGCCACAGTGACTTTCAGCATGACCTGATCGCGGCCGCGGACGGCGATGCCGTTCACAACTCTGTTGCCGTCGCCCACCAGCCGCGAAGCGAGATCAAAGGCCTGCTGCGACTCGGCGGCATTCGCCGCGCTGCCTGACAGCATGACGCCGTCGCCGATGCCTTCGACGCGGATATCTGCATCCGGCATCGTCTGCTTGAGGGCGGCGCGGACGCCGTTGAGGTCGCGCTTGACCGCGATATCGAAGCCGGCGATCTGCCGGCCATCGGCGTCGAAGAAGAAGATGTTGGTTTGCCCGACGGTGACACCGATCATGTAGACGCGACGCGAGGAGCGGATCACGGCGTTGGCGATCTTGGGATCCGCGACCAGCACGTCCTTGATGTCGGTCGGCAGATCGATTGCAATAGACTTGCCGATTCCCAGCGCAATGAACCGTGCAGTCGCCTCGCCTGCCGCAACCTGAACGACGGGCGTGTTTCCACGCGCTTCGGCCGATATTGCCGGGTCGATCTGTGTCACCCCAGCAGCCATGAGCAGTGCGCTCAGCGTGGCGGTGCGAATTAGTGTTCTGTTCGCCATAGCCCCCTTATCCCCCAATCAGTCATCGCGGCGTGGTCGTGTGGCCCACACCGAAGCGGACGACATTGACGTTGCGGCGCGTTTCATTTTCATCTGTCTTTGACTCATCGGCAGAACCGTCGGCAATGCTGCGTAGTGACAGCGCCAGCGTGCCGAGTTGCTGCGACAGCGCCAGCGTTTCCGCCTGACCAGGCAGAAGCTCAAGTGTTGCAGTCTTGCCAACGACGACCTTCTGGCCGTTTTTCTCTTCGATAGTTTGATCGATCGCGAGAATCCGAATGTTGCGCAGAATCGTTTCGCTGCTGTTTCCGCTGACTCCGGCATCGCGGTTGCCGCGCGGTGTCAAAATCACATCGACCCGGTCATTCGGCAGAATGAAGCCGCCGGCACCGGTTTCCGGTGAAATCTGCGTGGAAATGGCGCGCATGCCGGAGGGAAGAATCGCGGCCATGAAGCCGGAGCCCTTGGAATTCACCAGCTTGGCTTCACGGATCGGTTCGCCCGCAACGAAAGGCGTGCGCACGATCATGCCGTTGAGATTGTCGACTGCCTTCGGCCGATCCGTCTTGCGGATGAAATTGCCGCTGGCGGTGGTCGCCGGCCAAGCCTGCCAGTAGACGTCCGCGGGCGTAACGACCTGGCCTCTGGGAATATCGGCCTTCGCCACGAGGATATCGACCGTGTCGAACTTCGGCAGCTCGACCTTGGGTGCGGGAGGCGGATCAGACCTGCCAGCGAGCATGGCGGCAACGCCACCTGCTGCTATGGCGACAGTCAGCACAACGATACGTGCAGCTTTCATACGCTCACTCTCACCATGACATGGCGGCAACTCGGCCGCGAAAAATGCAGTGCCGCCGATGCGGCGCTTACACCGGATTTCACCAGCTAAAGGTCAAGGTATGGTTAAGGAGCGGTATCTAAATCGAGTTAATACAATCTTGCTTTGCTAACGCTTCGCGCTGCGCGCTTATGTCGGCATCCAGCCGGTCTTCGGATAAACAATGAGAGCCGCGGCCGCGAGCGCAATCCCGTACGGCACGCCGCCGTCGGTTTCATGCAGACGCGTAATCCACTGCTGACGAGCAAGAAAAGCCGGCAGCGGCAGTTTGCGGAACTGAAGTATCGCCAGCGTCAGTGCGCCACCGAACAGCGACGCATAGATCATGTAGTCCAGAAGATGATCGAAGCCGAACCAGAGCGCGGTTGCTGCCGCGAGTTTCGCATCGCCGCCGCCGATCCAGCCTTGCGTAAAGAAGATGAAAGCCACCACCAAAACAACCGTGGCCGCCGCGAGATGCATGCCGAAGGCATAGAGGCCCATGCCGGTGACGAGCGTCAGCAGGAAGAAGCCACCCGCGAGCGCAAGTGACAGCCGGTTGGAAATCGTCATGGTCAGAAGGTCGCTTGATGCTGCAAAGGCCATAAGGGCAGGGAACAGCAGAAGCTTGATTACGTCCGTCAACATGTACGCACTTCCTCTACGCAACCCACAAACACGCCGCACGTTACGCCGGGCAAGCTTGCCTTTCGGTTAGCGCCGGCCGCTGATTTCAGCGGACGCCGCGTTCGCGCAAGTCTTGTTTCGTTAACGAATCGTGAACGCAGGAATAAAACGATTAATAAATCGTTAATTTGCCGACGAACTCGGTTTTGCCGAGTCGAAAAGAAGGGTTGCAGCACCCTCGCAACGGCTCGCCACACCTTGCCTTCATGGCATTTTAACTCGGGACTCCGATACCTGAGAGGGTCATCAGCGATCCAGGTTTGCCGACATGCTCGTCGAGATGCTCTCCGTCATTAAAGTAGCCGGCGAGACCATGCTCAAGCTCGTGCCGATCTCGATCGCCTTCGGCATTATCTTCGCCGCTCTGTCGCACTGGTCGGCCTGCAACCCCGGCCGACCCTGGTGGCGCAAGCGCGAGATCGTGACCGACATTTGCTATTGGTTCCTGATCCCGCTGGCCGCGCGTTTCGTTCGCATCGGCTTCATGGTTATGGGTGCCGCGTACATTTATGGCATTCACGGTTCCGACGCCCTGATCGCCTTCTACGATGACGGCTTCGGACCGCTCGCCAAGCTCCCGCTATGGGGGCAGGCGCTGACGTTTCTGGTTGTCTCGGACTTCCTGACATACTGGATCCATCGCGGCTTTCATCGTGCCAGACTGTGGAAATACCACGCCGTGCATCATTCCTCGGAAGAGCTCGATTGGATCTCCGCGGCCCGCTTTCATCCGGTGAATATCTTCTTCGGTACCGTCCTCGTTGATGCGGGACTGTTGCTCGCCGGCATCTCACCCAACGTGATGTTGTGGGTCGGGCCGTTCACGACCGCGTCGTCGGCCTTCGTGCATGCCAATCTGAACTGGACGCTCGGGCCCTTCAAATATGTGATCGCCGGGCCGGTGTTTCATCGCTGGCACCACACCGCTGCGGACCGCGGCGGCGGAACGAACTTTGCCGGCACGTTCCCGATCTGGGATCTTCTGTTCGGTACGTTCTATATGCCAGCGAAAGCGCTGCCGGATGCTTATGGCATCGACGACAGAAACTTCCCCGAGGGCTTCGGCGCCCAGATGATGTATCCATTTAGACGCTGATCGCCTGTTTTGCGGCGATGCCGCCCGCGTCTTTGCACTTCGTTCACCATTTCCGGTCAACTTGAGTGACGTACCGTGCCGGAGAGCGCGATGTCGAATTTGTTGAAGCACTGCAGGCCATATTCCGTTCTCTTGCTTTCGGCCGTGCTGGCCGCCGGCATTGTCGTGGCGCGACCGGCGCAAGCGGCCGAGGTTATGACAATCAATCTCGACCAGGCCGAGGTTTTACAGTTGCCGGACCGGGTCGCGACGATCGTTATCGGTAACCCGTTGATTGCAGACGCATCACTGCAAAGCGGCGGGATGCTCGTTGTCACCGGCAAGGGATATGGCGCGACCAATCTGCTGGCGCTTGACCGCGGCGGACGCGTTCTCCTGAACAAGACCGTGCAGGTGCTCGGCGCGGGCTCTGAGGATATCGTCGTCGTCTACAAAGGCGTCGAACGCGAATCCTACAGCTGTGCTCCGGATTGCTCACGCCGCATTACCCTTGGCAACTCGACGGGCTTCTTCAACGCCACAATGGCGCAGAGTACGGCCCGCAACGGGCAGGCGCAGACGGCTCCGCCGGCACGCTAGACGGTCGGCCAGAATCACGGTTAGCGATTGCTTAACGCGACCCGCGCGCTTCCTTAGGATTCTGGCAACAATTAAAAAAGGTGCGCTTGCTATGAATCCCGGTGCTTCGACACCGTTCAGCAACGGGATGCTGTCATGCCGGAACCGCGTACCAAGAAATCAGGCTTTATTCGCCGACTTCTGCCTCACCGAGTCGTGCGCCGCTTCGTGCGTCAGCAGGACGGGTCCGCCGCCGTTGAATTCGGCATGGTCGCCGTTCCGTTTCTTGGATTGACCTTCGCAATTCTTGAAACGGCGCTGGTGTTTTTTGCCGGCCAGACGCTGGAAACCGCGGTGACCGATTCGGCGCGGTTGATCATGACCGGCCAGGCGCAAACCGGCGGATGGAGCAAGGAAGATTTCAAGAACGCTGTCTGCTCGCACGTGTACGGACTTTTTGATTGCGCCGGCCAGATGTACGTCGACGTGAAGACCTACACGAGCTTTGCCTCGATCAACCAGACCCCGCCGGTAACCAACGGCGCGCTCGATCCTGCGAAAGTCACCTACAGCCCGGGTGGCGTCGGCGATATCGAAGTCGTCACGCTTTACTACGCATGGCCGATCTATGTTTCGTTGCTCGGCAACAATCTGGCCGACATGGGCAACAACCGGCTTCTCGTGGCGACGGCGGTCTTCCGCAACGAACCCTATCAATGAGCCTTGCCATGAAAACATCATCGCTGCGTTCACTGCGTCACTTCCGCCGCGACCGGCGCGGCGCTTCCGCGGTCGAATTCGCGCTGATCGCGCCGCTGATGCTTGGCCTCTACATCGGTTGCGTCGAAATTTCCGAAGGCGTCGCTGCCGATCGCAAGGTCACGCTGACCGCAGGTGTGCTTGCCAACCTGACGTCGCAGGTCACGACCCTGACCACAGCCGATATATCGAACATTCTCAACGCTTCAACCGCGATCATGAATCCCTACACGGGAGCGGTCGCCGCCAAGATCTCCTGCCTGAAGATCGATGCCACCGGCATTGCACGCGTGACCTGGGGCGCCTCAACGACAGGCGTGACGCCGCGGGCTGCCAATGAAGTCGTGACCATCCCGGCGAACCTGGCGGTGCCGAACTCGTATCTCGTGTTCAGTGAGGTCAGCTATCAGTATGTTCCAGTCACGGGCTTCAGCCCGGGCTTCAGCCACATCTCCGCTTCCGGCATTACGCTGTCGGACGTGATGTACATGGCTCCGCGAATCTCGGCTCCGCAATACGGCGCCACTAAGTGCGTCTGACCGGCTGACGTTATCGCGTTTCGGCGATCGGCAACGCCGTCGTCGATTTTATCCGCTCCATCGCGAATCGCGAGGTGACGTTCTTCAGCGGCACCGTCGCGATCAATTTTTTGTAGAACGCGTCGTAGCCCGCAATGTCGGCCACGACCACGCGCAACATGTAATCAACATCGCCGGCCATCCGGTAGAATTCCATCACTTCCGGCATGGCGCCGACCACGTCGGCGAATTTCTTCAGCCAATCCTGCGAGTGGTCGCCCGTTTCGATGGAGACGAACACCGTGATGCCCAGGCCGACCTTGTCGGGATCGATGATCGCGACCCGGCGCGTGATGACGCCCTCGGCCTCGAGCTTCTGCAGGCGCTTCCAGCAGGGGGTCGACGACAGTCCGACGCGCTGGCCGATCTCAGCCACCGAGAGTGATGCGTCCTCCTGCACAACCGCCAGGATCTTCCGGTCGACTGCGTCCATTCTCCATTGGTCTCCGAAGTTAGAACGAACCGCTACATCGGTATTGAAAATTAGAACAATATTCTTATTTGGCCTTGAGACCTGTCTTTATAGAGAAAAATATTCTATTTCAAGGGCAATCTACCGCCGCCAATGGCGGTTTTTCAACCCACGAACCCGTGTCATGAAAACATCCATTCGCTTTAGCCCGCGCAGAACGCTGCGTCGTCTCGGCGCCGCGATCCTGTTCAGCGCCGCATTGGCCGCGTCAGTCGCGGGAGCCCATGCCGAAGCGCTCGTCAGCGCGGAGTGGCTTAACGCCCATCGCGCCGATCAGAACCTGGTCACGCTCGACATCCGTTCGGCCATCGATGGTGGCGGCGCGCAGGCGTACGCGGCTGCGCACATCCCGGGCAGCGTCCACAGCGATTACGACAAGGCGGGCTGGCGCGTCACACGCAACAACGTTCCGTTCATGGTGCCGACCGTTCCCGAGCTTGAAAAGCTGATCGGCGATCTCGGTATCGATGAAGCGACCCATGTCGTGGTGGTGCCCGCCGGCGTCAACGTTCTCGATTTCGGTTCCGCAGCGCGGACCTACTGGACTCTCAAGTATGTCGGCGTGAAGGACGTTTCGATTCTCGACGGCGGTCTCGCGGCCTGGCGGCAGGCAGGTTTGCCGGTCGAGAGCGGGGTCAAGGCCCCATCGCCGAGGATTTTCACGGCGACCGTCGACAACAGCATTCTGGCGCTGGCCAACGATGTCGAAGCGATCGAGGACAAAGGCGGTGCATCGCTCGTCGATGCGCGGCCGCCGTCATTCTTCCACGGCAAGGAGAAGGCCCCGGCCTCCCAGGCTTACGGCCACATTCCGGGTGCGGTAAGCCTCGACAGTGCCAAATTCTACGATCCACAAACGAACCGCCTGAAACCGAAGGCAGAACTTGCGGCGATTGCGAGCGCTGTCCCGGCCGGTCCGGCGGTGAGCTACTGCAACACGGGCCACTGGGCGGCGACCGATTGGTTCGTTCTGCACGAATTGCTCGGCCGGACAGAAACCAGGCTCTATGCCGGCTCGATGGTCGAGTGGACCAGCAATGCAAGCCGGCCGATTGAATCCTCGCGCACGAAATGGGACGATCTGAAGAAGGCCATAGGCCTCGGTTCCTGATCCGCGCTTTGGAGTCTTCATGACTACGGCAAGTCTGGCCGCGTCCGATCGGGGCGCGGCCGTCCGCATCGATCGGCTTTTCCTCGGTCTTGCGCTGGGTGCCATTGCAATTCTGGTCGCTCTGGTGCTGCTCGACCATCAGCCGGCGTCCGCCGTCCTCCTTCTCGGCGGCTTCGGACTTGGCATCGCGTTTCTCAAGGCCGAGTTCAGCTACACAGCCTCTTGGCGACGTTTCCTGACGCGCGGTGACGCGAGCGGTCTTGTCGGCGGACTCATCGTCATCGTCATCTGTGCGCTCGTCGTAGTGCCCGTTGCCGCGCTCAGCCCGAAATACGGTGGAGCCATTGCGCCGCTTGGCCCTTCGCTTGTCATAGGAGCGTTCGTTTTCGGCATCGGCATGCAACTCGCCAATGGCTGCGGCTCGGGCACGCTCTACACGGTTGGTGGCGGCTCCGGCCGCATGCTGATCGCATTGCTGTTCTTCGTGATCGGCAGCGTGTTCGGTAGCCTGTCATTGCCCGCATTCCTTGCGCTGGGCGGGATAGATCCGGTGCTGGCCTCCGATTATTTCGGCGCCTGGGGTGGGCTCGCGGTCACGCTCGCCAGTATTGCGCTCGTTGCGAGCGTGTTCATTGCCATCGCGCGAAAGCGCGGCGCCAATTTCAAGCCTTCGCCCAACTACGTGATCGGCGGGATCGCGATCGGGGTCCTGTGCGTAGCGGTTTTCTTCGCCGGCGGTCACCCCTGGAGCGTGACCTTCGGCTACACGGTTTGGGGTGCAAAAGCCGCGACCGCGCTCGGCTTCGATCTTTCGCACGCGGCATTCTGGCAATGGCCTGGACCAAAACGGGCGCTGACGGATTCCGTGCTATCCGATACGTCGAGTCTCACTGATTTCGGGATGTTGTTCGGCGCCATGGCGGCGGCCGCTGCCACAAAGCCCTTTGCCATGTCCGCATGGCCGCCGGCGAAATCGCTGCTCGCGGCCGGTATCGGTGGATTGCTGATGGGGTGGGGCGCGCGTCTTGGTTTCGGCTGCAACATCGGTGCCTTTGTCGGCGGCGTTGCTTCGGGCTCGCTGCACGGCTGGGTCTGGCTTTTAGCCGCGATGCCTGGCTGCCTGCTCGGCATCCGCCTGCGACCGCTGTTCGGCTTGTCGAGGGAATAGCCGATGCGCACCGTTTACATCGTCGTAGTCGTCCTCGGCGTTGCGGCCATTCTGGTCGATCATCTCAGCAGCCCCTCCAGCGGCCGTGCGGTGTCGCCGGAGGACTTCGCAGGCGCCTGCGCACCTTGCGGCGCGCCGTGTCCGTCGAAAAAATAATCGTTCAGCTGTTCTGGCTCAGGAAGGTTTCGAGCTCGGCGCGGGTCGGTGCGCCGGAGGCGCCGCCGAATTTCGTGCACTTGAGTGCGGCGGTGGCGCTGGCAAAGCGCATGATGTCCGGAAGCGCCCGGCGTTCGGCAAGCGCGAGTGTAAACCCGCCATGAAATGCATCGCCCGCCCCGAGTGAGTCGATAACCTTGACCTTGAACGCCGGGAGGTGCCTGACCTCGCCGCCGTCGAGCCAGTACACGCCATGCGGCCCGTCTGTGATGGCAAGAAAGCCGGAAATATGCCCGGCGAGTTTTTTCAGGGCCGCACCGTAATCCTTAAGGCCTGTCGTTCCGAACAAGGCTTCCGCCGACGACACGACATGGGTGCCGAGGGCGAGCAGGGGATCGGTTACATCAGTTGCCTGATCGAGGTCGATGACGACCGGAATCTTCCGTTCGCGGGCGGCGCGGCACACGGCTGTCACGAATTCCGGGAAACGGTTGTCCACGAGTACGGCGTCGATATCGGCAACCAGTGCTGCGGCATCTTTCGGCAAGGCGCGGCCAAGGTTAACGCCGCGGCGAGTGGCGATGGTTTTTTCGCCCGAGGCATCGAGCAGAATGAGCGAGACCGACGCCGTGCCACCGTCGACTCGTACCGCGCCCGCGCAATCGACACCCTCGGTGCCGAGATCCGACAGAATTCGATTGCTTACAGCATCGTCGGTGCCGCCGAGCGGCCCGGCGAAGGCGACGCGCCCTTTCAGCCGGGCGATCGCAACGGCTGCATTTGCCGCGCATCCCCCGCCGGTGATGATGAACTCGCTGGCAGCCACCTTTGTGCCGGGAGCGGGAAAATTCTCGACGCGCATGACAATGTCCTGCACGGCGATGCCCGCGCAGAGGATTTTTGGCACGTTCGGCGGGCGTTCAGTCAAAGCTTATCTCGTCCTCCACCCAGGCGCGGATGATGTGGTGCGCGATCGCAACGGGCGGAGGTGTCGTCAGCCCCTGCGGGTGTTTGCGCATCAACATGGTTCCGATCTCTTCCTTGCTAAACCACCGGGCGTCCTCGAGTTCCTCGCGATCGACAACAATCTCGTGCGTCAGGGCTTCGGCGTGGCAACCGATCATCAGCGATGTCGGAAACGGCCACGGCTGCGAAGCGAAATAAACGACGCGGCCGCAGATGATGCCGGCTTCCTCGCGCGTTTCGCGACGAACCGCATCCTCCATCGATTCGCCGGGCTCGATGAACCCGGCGAGACACGACCACATCGTCGGGACAAAACGCGGACTGCGCCCGAGCAGGCAGCGCTCGCCGTCGCTCGCCAGCATGATCACAACCGGATCGGTGCGGGGAAAGTGCTCGGCCTTGCATTGTGGGCAGTCGCGCCGCCAGCCACCATTGACGATCCGGGTCACGCTGCCGCAGTTCGAGCAGAACCGGTGGCGCGCATGCCAGTGCAGTACCGCTTTGGCTTCAGCGATCGGTGGCAGGTGATCCTGCTCGACCAGACCTTGAACTGCGACGGAACGCAGATCGGTGACGTGCAAATCGCTGCGCGACTTCAGGGCCTCGGCCGTTTGCGGTGTGAGCCCATGACCGAACCGCGGCGCTCCATCGAGGAGGCCAAGGAATATTGTTTCTGTCGCAGGTGAAAATGCGTTCGCTTCGTCCAGTGTGAACAAAGGCTCGTTGAGCGGCGAGCCCTTCTTCATCACGATCCCTTCGCCCCCGATCACATAGGCTCCCGCGCCCGGTTTGCGGGCCAGGGCTTCAATGGCGGCAGTATCGACGCGCAACTCGGCCGCACGCTCTATACGGCTGTCGCAATATCCAAGGCGTGGTCTGGGGCCGAGATCTGGACGAGGGGACATGTGTCGCGCAAATTCGCACGGTCGTTCCCCCCGCGCAATGCTTACTCCGCGGCTTCGCCGCGCGGGCGAGGATACATGGCCTCGCGTAGCTCGGGGCGCTGCCATTGCGGGCCAAGCACGCCCTGCTTTGCGCCGTAGCCGAGTGCGGATGTGACGGAATCGGTGGTTGTCCGCATTTCACGCGCGCGATCAAGCGACACGTCAACAATGAAGAGGCCCGCCGCGGTGCTCTCGAACAGGATTTCTTCCGGCGTCGCAACCATCGCGAGGCCGCGTTCCGAATGGCTGAACAGATTCTGCGTGGTGACGACGATGGCAAGGTTCTCGATAGCGCGCGACCAGATCAGGTTGCGCCAGGTCGCCCACAGCCGCCGCTTGTCAGTGCCTGCCGGCATGAAGATGAGTTCGGCGCCGCGCAGCGCCAGCGCGCGCGTTACCTCCGGCATGTAGGCTTCGCTGCACATGGCAAGCCCTACTTTGCCTTGCTGCGTGTCGAACACGGGAAATTCGTTTCCGGGAACGTATTGAAATTCCCACCACTGGCCGCCGGTGTAGATCCAGGGTCCGTTCGGATGCGTGCGCCGGTAGCTGACTGGCGCGCGGCCATCGCCATAAGCCATGCAGATAAGATTGTGCGCAGTTCCTTCGTTGTGGCTGAGCGGCTCGATGGTGCCGTAGACGGCATTGATGCCATGCTTTGCGGCGGCTTCCGCAATGCGCGGCGTCGGATCGAAGGTCGCCGGCATTCGCCAGGGACCTGGATAGGTCTCCGGGAAACAGACGAAGTCGGCGCCTTCTGCCTTGGCGCGGGCGATGAAATTCACCGCGTCGCCGATATTCTTCTCAGCCTCCCCGATCGGATTGGCGATCGGCTGCACCACGGCAATGCGGAATGTCATGTCCTACTCCAGGCAACGTGCGGGTTCGGCGGCGAGCTTGAAATGGACAAACGAGGCGGTCAAGCGAGCGCCTGACCGACCGCGGTGAGCACCCGATCGGGCGTCAATTCGTCGAGGCACGCGCTGCGGCTGCCGATATTGCGCTCGCAACCTTCCAGGGAGCAGGGCATGCAGGGCAGTGGATTCTGCACGATCCAGACGTTGCCTCGGTTCTGCACAGTGCCGCTCGTGTCCCACGGCGTTGCAAGTCCGCCGACCGGCCAAGGCCCCCAGACACGCGCGTCGGTGGGGCCGAAGAGGGCGATCGTGCGGCAACCGGCGGCCGCGGCAAGATGCGTGACCGATGTGTCGGGTCCGATATAAACGCGCGCTCTCTTGAGCAAATGCATCATCTCGGGCCATTCCACTTGATGAATGGCGGTAACGCCATTCCAGACTGCGTTGAGGTAGCGCAGCTCGGCATCTCCGGGTCCGCCGATTGCGACGACCGGCAGGCCGCGTTGGGCGAGCCCGGCCGCAAGCGCTCTCCACCCTTCCGGTGTCCACTCCTTGTAGGCGAACATCGGAGCTGCGTGGACCAAGGCAAAATTGCCACCGTCGACGATGTGCGAATTCGGCGCGGCCGCAGGGCCCACGAGTTCCGGGACGCGCGCGACGTCGAGGACATCGGCAAGGCTCAACATCTGCTCGACACGGTGAAGTTTGTCCGCGGCGCGAACGCTTTTCTGCAAGACGAAGCCTTTCAGCACGCGCGCGAGCCAGGGGTCGTCGTCCGTCGTCACGCCGGCGCGGAAGGGAGCAGCGGCAAAGGCAAATGCCGTGGGGCGATCACCACTCTGTGTGGACACTGCGATGTCGTATTGCCGCCAGAGACGCATGCAGAGTTGAGCGCTCTGCGCGAGTGTCGGTCGGGGCGGCATGGCGATGACGCGATTGATGTCCGGATTGCCCGCAACGATCCCCGCGGTATTGGCGAAGACCAGCACATCGATCTCGGAATTCGGCCACGCGCGGCGCAGGCTGCGGATCAACGGTGTCGTCAGCAACAGATCGCCGATGCGGCGCAGCGAGATGACGAGGATGCGTGATGGATCGGCGGCCATAGTGATTATTCTAGTGATCCATGTCGCTGAAGCCGTCGGCTTTGAGCAACTCACGCAGTGAGCCGAGCAGGCTTGCCTGCTGATCGTCGCTATAGGCCAATGGCGACTTCACGCCCCACACCGGCTTCGGCCAGGCGGCATCCGAATGCCGTCGCGCGATCACATGCACGTGCAACTGCGGCACCTGGTTGCCGAGCGCTGCGATGTTGAGCTTGTCGCATCGGGTGATGCTTTTCAGCGCGCGCGCGGCCGCGGCAATCTCGCCGAGCAACTGCACCTGGGCGTTTTCCTCGAGATCGATCAGCTCGACCAGGCCGGGCAGCCGCGGCACGAGGATCAGCCATGGGTAGTTGGCATCCTTCGTCAGCAGCACGCGAGCGAGCGGCAGGTCGCCGACCAGAACCGTGTCCTGCGCGAGCTGAGGGTGCAAAAACCAGCCCTTGGTAACCGCTGAATCCATTGGAAAATCCGCACGATTCTTTCGGAGGAAAGCTAGCAGAGACGCCGCTCCGCTGCTTGCTTTCATGCCCTATTCGCCCGATATAGATCACGGGAGGTTGGCGGTGGACGAGCCACTCGCCAACCGGGTCAGGTCCGGAAGGAAGCAGCCCTAACGAGCGCGGTTCGGGTCGCTCGTCAGCCTCCCACTTATTTCTCGATCGTTCGCTATTAGTCCGCGTTCGCGCGGCAGCGAAGCGGATGGCACAATGAGCGAGCCTAAAAAATCCGCTGCCTCCAGTTCCGTGCCGGCCGAGTCGCCGGCCTACCGGGTGCTCGCGCGCAAATACCGGCCGGCCAGCTTCGAGGACCTCATCGGCCAGGACGCCATGGTGCGGACGATCTCGAACGCATTCGAGAGCGGACGCATACCGCAAGCCTGGATCCTCACCGGCGTACGCGGAGTCGGCAAGACGACCACCGCCCGCATTCTTGCGCGCGCACTCAATTACGAACTGCCCGATGGCTCGGTGAAGGAGCCCACGATTCACATGCCGGTGATGGGCGTGCACTGCCAGGCGATCATCGAGAGCCGGCACCCCGACGTACTGGAAATGGACGCCGCCTCGCACAACAGCGTCGATGACGTGCGGCAGATCAATGACGCCATCCGCTACGCGCCGATGAGCGCGCGCTACAAGGTTTACATCCTCGACGAAGTTCACATGCTGTCGGGCGCCGCATTCAACGCGCTGCTCAAGACACTCGAAGAGCCGCCGCCGCACGCCAAGTTCATTTTCGCAACGACGGAAATCCGCAAGGTGCCGGTGACGGTATTGTCCCGTTGTCAGCGCTTCGATCTGCGACGCGTCGATGCCGCGGTCCTGGTGAAACACCTCGAGGGCATCGCTGCAAAAGAGAAAGTCGAGATCGAGCCGGCGGCGCTGGCATTGATCGCGCGCGCGGCCGAAGGCTCGGTGCGCGATTCCCTTTCCCTTCTCGATCAAGCCATCGCGCATGCGGCCGGGCCCGTGCGCGCCGAAGATGTCCGGCAAATGCTTGGTCTTGCCGATCGCGTGCGCGTGGTCGACCTGTTCGAGGCCCTGATGAAGGGGGACGTGACCGCCGCCTTGCGGGAACTGCGCGAGCAATACGACATCGGGGCGGATCCGGCCGTGGTCCTGAGCGATCTTGCCGAATTCACGCATTTCGTGACGCGCGTCAAAGTCGTGCCGGCCGTCTCTGAAGACGTCTCGCTTTCGGAGGCTGAGCGCACGCGCGGTCGCGCCTTCGCGGCGCAACTGTCGATGCGCGTCTTGTCGCGCGCCTGGCAGATGCTGCTCAAAGGCATTTCCGAGGTACAGGCATCGGGACGCCCGGTGGCTGCTGCCGAAATGGTGCTGGTGCGCATTGCCTATGCCGCCGATCTGCCGACACCGGACGAAGTGGTTCGCTCACTCAGCGAGAATGGCGGCGCGGCTCCGACGCGTCCGCAAGGCAATGGCGGCACCGTGCAGGCGCAGAGCTTTGCCCCGCGCTACGAGGGGCCGCGGGGTTCGCCGCGGTCCTCCGCCGCCGTTTCTCCGCGCCCGGCGGACGATCCGGTTGCCCGGCACGAGGAACCCACGGCTGCACCGACTTTGTCCATCGCTACGTTCGAGGAGCTGGTCGCGCTTGCCGTCGATAAACGCGACATCACTGTGAAGATGGCGCTCGAACGCGATGTGCGTCTGGTGCGCTGCGAAGACGGCCAGCTCGAAATTGCGCTCGAGCCGACCGCGCCAAAGACCTTTGTCCACGATCTCCAGCGCAAGCTGACCGGCTGGACCGGCAGGCGCTGGATCGTGGTCGTGTCGAAGGAACAGGGTGCCCCGACGATTCGTGCGCAGGCAGAGGCCCAGCAGGCGGAGATCGAACGCGGCGTGCAGAGCGATCCGTTGGTGCAGGCCGTCCTCAACCGCTTCCCGGGCGCCAAGATCGTCGGCGTGACGCAAAACCCGGAGAGCGGCGAGACTGCGCCGGATGTTTTGTCCGACAGCGAGGATCAGTGACATGGCGGATTTCCTGGGCCTGATGAAGCAGGCAGCGCAGCTGCAATCCAAGATGCAGGCGATGCAGGCCGAGCTCGACCAGATCGAGGTCGAAGGCACCGCCGGCGGTGGCATGGTCACCGTGACGATCACCGCCAAGGGCGATCTCAAAGGCATCAAGATCGACAACTCGCTGATGAAACCTTCGGAAAAAGAAATTCTCGAAGATCTCATGGTGGCCGCGCATAGCGATGCGCGCCGGAAGGCAGAAGCCGTCCTGCAGGAAAAGATGAAAGCAGTTACGGGGGGCCTGCCGCTCCCACCCGGACTGAGCCTGGGCTGATATGCCTGCTGCCGTTGCCGGACCGGAAATCGAGCGACTGATTCAACTACTGGCACGGTTGCCGGGTCTTGGGCCTCGCTCGGCGCGCCGCGCGGCGCTGCATCTCATCAAAAAGCGCGAACTGCTGATGGCGCCGCTCGCCGCCGCGCTTGAGACGGCGATGGAAAAAATCGAGATCTGCAAGGTTTGCGGAAATATCGACACGCAGAACCCGTGCACGGTGTGCATAGATACCAGGCGCGATGCCTCGATCCTCGTTGTTGTCGCCGATGTTGCCGATCTCTGGGCGCTCGAACGCGCCCACGCGGTCAACGGACGCTATCATGTGCTCGGCGGCACGCTGTCGCCGCTCGACGGTGTCGGGCCGCAGGACCTTACGATCAACTCGTTGATTTCCCGCGCGCATGAGACGCCGGTGAAAGAAGTGATCCTTGCGCTCAACGCGACGGTTGATGGTCAGACGACCGCGCATTACATCACCGAACTTTTGCAGGACGCGAATGTGAAGGTCACGCGTCTGGCACATGGCGTGCCGGTCGGCGGTGAGCTTGATTATCTCGACGAGGGCACGCTCGCGGCGGCCATCAAGCAGCGTACCCTGTTCTAGGCCCTTTTCGGCTCGAGCCGCTTGAAGTGTCCATGCCGTTGCAACCAGGCCAGCAGCAACAGGCTTGGAATGCCGGCCAGCATGCAGATCACGAAAAACCAGGCCCAGCCGGTCGACTCGGCGATAAATCCCGCGCCCGAAGACAGATAAGTCCGCCCCACCGCGGCCAGCGCCGTCAGCAGCGCGTATTGTGTTGCCGTGTGCAATGGATTCCGGCAGAGCGCGGAGAGATAGGCAACGAACATCACGGTGCCGATGGCGCTGGTGAAGTTCTCCGCGATAATTGCGGCGGCCAGCATTGTCGTATTGGTCCCGACCAGGGCAAGCGCGCTGAACGAGAGATTGGCAACCGCCTGCAGGATGCCGCCGATCCAGAGGCTGGCAGCAAGCGGCAAGGCGCGGGCGATGAAACCGCCGGCAAACCCGCCCAGCAGCAGTGCGGCGAGCCCGACGCCTTTCACGATGGCCGCGTATTCGTTACGCGTAAATCCGAGATCGATGACGAATGGCGCAGTCATCGCGCCCGAAAGCGCATCGGTGAATTTGAACAGCACCACAAAGGCGAGCATCGCTAAGGCGAGCTCGTAGCCAAGGAAATCCTTGAAGGCGCCGACTGCAGCCTCTACCACGCGCGCGAAGGGCTTTTCACCAGCGCGGGCAGCTTCGGCCTCGACCGATCGCTCCGGCTCGGTCGCAAGCAGTGCGGTGATGATGCCGATCACCACCAGGCCCGCCATCGCGACATAGCCCCAGCGCCATGCGGACTGCTTGTCGAAGCCCGAGGCTTCGATCGCGCTCACCAGGAACAGTGCCCCGGCTGTCGAGATCAGCATGCCGATGCGATAGGCGGCGACGTAAGACGCCATGCCGGCGGCCTGCTCGTTTTCCGGAAGGCTTTCCACGCGGAAGGCGTCGACCACGATGTCCTGCGTTGCCGAGGCCGTAGCGACAAGCAGCGCGCCGAATGCAACGAGCGCCGGCGAAGTGGCAGGATTGCAAAAGCCCAGAAATACGATCGCTGCCATCAGCAGAATTTGTGTGAACACCAGCCAGCCGCGGCGGCGACCGAGCAGGCGCGACAAAATCGGCACGTCGAGTGCGTCGGTCAGCGGCGCCCACAGGAATTTCACCGTGTAGGGCGTGCCGACCAGTGCGAAAAGTCCGATCGTGGCAAGATTGACACCGGACTCGCGCATCCACACGAGCAGCGTCGCGCCGGACAGGGCCAAAGGCAGGCCCGACGAAAACCCGAGGAACATGACGATCAGCACGCGCGGCTTTAAATAGACCGCTATCGCTTCCAACCACGACGGCTGCGCTCGCGCATCGGGTGGGGCTGTCGTGGGCACTATTCGCCGGCCTCGAGCCGCACGCCAGGGCCGGGGAGAATGTCGGCGCTCGGCGACGCATCGCCAAACTCGACGTCTCGAATCCTTTCGCTGCGGTTCACGATCTTGTCGGCTGACGTCACGATCTGTTTGATATCGGTACTGGCCTGGCCAAAGTGTTTGTCCAGATTTTCGACCCGGTCTCGCAGGCGGCTGACGTCCGCGGTCAGCAGACCGACTTCGATCAGAATTTTTCCAGCCGCCTCGCGCATGCGAGCGTCCCTGCGGATCTGCTGGATTACCTGGATCGCCAGCATCAGCAGCGACGGCGAAACGATGATCACCTTGGAACGGTAGGCCTTCTGAAAAATATCGTCGAAACTGTCGTACAACTCGGCGTAGATCGATTCCGACGGCACAAACATCAGTGCCATGTCCTGGGTCTCGCCCGGGATCAGGTATTTGTCGGCGATATCGCCGACATGTTTCGCGAGGTCCGTCCGCACGCGCGAAATTGCAAATTTTCGTTCGTCGTCGCTCTTTGCTTCGCGAAACGCAGTCACCGCTTCGAGGGGAAACTTGGCGTCGATCACCAGCGGCGGTCCGTCAGGCAGGTGCACGACGCAGTCAGGTCGCGACTTGTTGGTGAGGGTCGCCTGGAATTCGAAGCAATCCTTCGGCAGACCGTCCTGAATAATCATCTCCATCCGCGCCTGCCCGAAGGCGCCGCGCGATTGCTTGTTGGCAAGCACGCTCTGCAGGCTCGTCACCTGGGAGGCGAGGTCGGTGATGTTCTTTTGCGCGTTGTCGATGAGCGCGAGCCGCGCGTGCAGTTGCTGCAGATGCTCGGCGGTGTCCTTGGTCGACGTGCGCATCGAGTCGCCCAGCCGGGCGGTGACCGCGTCGAGCCGCTCATGCACCGTGTGCTGCAATTGCGATTGTGCCCTGGCGAGCAGTTCGCCCATGGTCTGGACACGCGCGTTGAGTTCGGCCATCCGCTGCTCGGCGACGGGGTCGTGGAGCGGCCTGCGCGGCCACGCCAGCATCACGATGACGACAACGATGCCAAGGGCCACGACCGCCCCAATGGCCAGAGTCAGGGCCGGGGCATGGGCCAGCATCGAATTGGCGAGGGTCTGCAGATCGGACATCCGGCGCTTTTACAGTGATTCGCCCGCGGCGCGAACGAAGGGCGAACGGTAGGGCGATAATGTCGGTGTCTCAAGGGGAAAGGCCGCATTGACCCCAGTATCCCAACCCCTTAAATCCGCCGCCATGGCTGTTCGCGACATTCTCATCATCCCCGACAAGCGGTTGCGGCTTAAATCCGAGGCGGTCCAGACCGTCGACAAGCCGCTGCGTACCCTGATCGAGGACATGTTCGAAACAATGTATGCCGCACCCGGCATCGGGCTCGCGGCGATCCAGATCGGCGTGCCCAAACGTGTCGTCACCATGGACGTCGCCAAAAAGGACGACCCGAAACAGCCGCAGGTCTTCATCAATCCCGAGGTCGTGTGGTCTTCCGACGAGAAGGCGACCTACGAGGAGGGGTGCCTATCGATCCCTGAGTACTATGAGGAGGTCGAACGGCCGAAGGCGGTGACGGTGAAATTTCTCGATCTCGACCTGAAGCCGCAGGAGATCGAGGCGACCGGCTTGCTGGCGACCTGCCTGCAACATGAGATCGATCATCTCAACGGCGTTCTTTTCATCGACCATATTTCCAAGCTCAAGCGCGACATGGTGATGAAGAAGTTCAAAAAGGCGGCCAAGAAGACCGAAGGCGCCAAGCCGCTGTCCGAGGATCCCGAGCCTTCGCATCATATCGGCTGACGTCGCCCTGCCGGCGCGCTAGAGGTTTGCCTGAATGCGCCTGATCTTCATGGGCACGCCCGATTTCGCGGTGCCGACGCTGGTCGAACTCGCCGCGCGCGGACACGACATCGTCGCCGTCTATACGCGCGCGCCGAAGCCGGGCGGCCGCGGCCTCGACCTGCAGCCGACACCCGTCGAGCGCGAAGCGCGGCAGCTCTCGCTGCCGGTTCACACGCCGAAGACGCTGAAAGACGAAAAGGCCCAGCAAGACCTGCGCGTCCTCGATGCCGACGCGGCGGTCGTCGTCGCCTATGGTTTGATCCTGCCGAAGCCCATTCTCGAAGCGCCACGTCTCGGTTGCTTCAACGTGCATGCATCGTTGCTGCCGCGTTGGCGCGGCGCTGCGCCGCTCAATCGCGCGATCATGGCCGGCGATGCCGAAAGCGGCGTCACCATCATGAAGATGGACGAGGGTCTCGATACCGGCGCCATGGCAATGGCTGAACGAATGCCGATCGGTGCTGACATGACCGCAGGTGAACTTCATGATGCTTTGTCACGCCTCGGGGCCGATCTGATGCCGCGCGTTTTGGCTGCGGCGGAGCGCGAGTTGCTTCAGCTGACACCGCAACCACTGACAGGCGTCACGTACGCGGAAAAGATTGCCAATACCGAGACGCGCATCGACTGGTCGAAGCCGTGGAAGCAAGTGCATGACCACATTCGCGGTCTGTCGCCTTTTCCCGGCGCGTGGTTCGAACTTGGCGGCGTGCGCATCAAGGCTTTGCGCTCGACGAAAGGCGCAGGCTCGGACGCGCCGGGCACCGCACTCGACGACAGGCTGACAATCGCCTGTGCCGACGGTGCCGTACGCCTCACGCAGGTCCAGCGCGCCGGCAAGCAGCCGATGGCCGCGGAAGAATTTCTGCGCGGAACGCCGGTGCAAGCCGGCACGCGGGTCAACTGAAAATGCCGCGCTACAAGCTCATCGTTGAATATGACGGAAGGCCCTTCGCCGGCTGGCAGATCCAGGCCGATCAGTTGACCGTGCAAGGCGTGTTGACCGCGGCTGTTGAATCCCTCTCGGGCGAAAAAATGCTGGTGCAGGGGGCCGGCCGCACGGACGCGGGCGTCCACGCACAGGCGCAGGTCGCGCATGTCGATCTCGCCAAGGCCTGGGATACTGACACCGTGCGCGATGCGCTCAACGCGCATTTGCGTCCGCATCCGATCGCTATTCTGGCCGCAGAACGCGTCGTCGACGATTTCAATGCCCGTACGTCGGCGATCAGGCGCCGTTATCTCTATCGCATCGTCAATCGTCGGGCCGACCTGACGCTTGATGCCGGTCGCGCCTGGCGCGTGCCACGTCCCCTCGACACCGGTGCCATGCACAAGGCGGCGCAAGTGCTGGTCGGCAAGCACGATTTCACGACATTTCGTTCCACCGAATGCCAGGCCAAGTCGCCGGTGAAAACGCTCGATGGCCTTGCTGTCGAGCGCAACGGTGATGAAGTGCAAGTGACCGCTGTCGCACGCTCATTTCTGCACAATCAAGTGCGATCAATGGTGGGCTCGCTGGTCTGCGTGGGAGAGGGAAAGTGGACCACCGAAGATCTGCGCAAGGCGCTTGATGGGCGCGATCGCTCGGCCTGCGGGCCTGTAGCGCCGCCAGATGGCCTCTATTTGATGCAGGTGGATTATTGAAACGCCGGCCTTGCCGGTGATCAGGCGAAATAGCGGTCGATGATCTTGCGGTAGATCGTCGTCAGCGCCTGTAGATCGGCGATCGGCACGCGTTCGTCGACCTGATGCATGGTCTGTCCGACGAGCCCGAATTCGACGACCGGGCAATAATGCGTGATGAAACGCGCATCCGAGGTGCCACCGGTTGTCGACAGCGTGGGCTTGCGGCCGGTTACTTCGGCAACGGCGTTCGATACAAGTTCGGTGAACGGCCCAGGTTTTGTCAGGAACACGCCGGCGTTCGACGGCTCCCATCTGAATTCGAATTTTATTTTTCCGCCGGCGGCCTTGGCGGCGCGCTGTTCGATCAGCTTTTTCAGTGAATTGAGCGTGTGCTTGTCGTTGAAGCGGATGTTAAAGCGCGCCCGCGCTTCGCCGGGGATCAGGTTGACGGTCTTGTTGCCGACATCGACTGACGTGAATTCCAGATGCGACGGCGCAAACTGCGCGCTGCCCTGATCGAGCGGCTCGCTCTGCAGCGCCGCGATCAGCGTAACGAGTCCGCGGATCGGATTTTCTGCGCGTTGCGGATAGGCGACGTGCCCTTGCTTTCCGCTGACAATCAGATGCCCGTTGAGCGAGCCGCGGCGGCCCACCTTGATGGTGTCGCCCAGCGTTTCCTGATTGCTCGGCTCACCGAGGATGCTGTGATCGAATTTCTCGCCGCGCTCGGCCGCCCATTTCAGCAGCTTTGGCGTGCCGTTGACCGCGATGCCTTCTTCGTCGCCGGTGATCAAGAACGAGATCGAGCCTTTCGGCTTGCCGCCATTTGCCGCCAGATGATCGAGGACGGCCGCGACCGCGCAGGCGATGCCGCCTTTCATGTCGACGGCGCCGCGCCCGTACATCTCGCCGCCGGCAACCTCGCCGGAAAATGGCGGATGCTTCCAGGCTTTCTCATCACCCGGCGGAACAACGTCGGTGTGGCCCGCGAAAACCAGGTTCGGCGCGGCGGTGCCGATACGCGCATAGAGATTTTCGACGTCGTCGGCACCGGGCTCGCTGAATGTCATGCGATGCACGGTGAAGCCGGATGCCTTCAGCGTCTTTTCGAGAAACGAAAGCGCGCCGCCTTCCGCCGGGGTCACTGACGGACAACGCAACAGGTCACGGGCGATATTGGCGGGATCGGCGGACACAGTCGGTGGCCCTAGTCTCTCAATAGCTCGTTGATGCTTGTCTTTGAGCGCGTGCGTTCGTCGACACGCTTGACGATCACGGCGCAGTAGAGGCCGGGACCGCCGCTCTTGCCCGGTAACGTACCGGGCACGACAACAGAATAGGGCGGCACTTCTCCCTGCGTAACCGCGCCGGTCTCGCGATCGACGATACGCGTCGAGGCGCCCAGATAGACGCCCATCGACAAAACCGCGCCCGTGCGCACGATGACGCCTTCGGCAACTTCGGATCGCGCGCCGACAAAGCAGTTATCCTCAATGATCACTGGGCCTGCCTGCAACGGCTCGAGAACGCCGCCGATGCCGGCGCCGCCGGAAATATGGCAATTCTTGCCGATCTGCGCGCAGCTGCCGACAGTGGCCCAGGTGTCGACCATGGTACCGGAATCGACATAGGCGCCGAGATTCACAAAGGACGGCATCAGCACGACGCCGGGCGCGATGAACGCCGAGCGGCGGACCACACAGCCCGGCACCGCGCGAAAACCGGCCTTGCGGAATCGCGCGGCGCTCCAACCCTTGAATTTGGAATCGACCTTGTCCCACCACGCCGCCTTGCCCGGGCCGCCCAAGATGACGCTCATGTCGTTGAGACGGAACGACAGCAGCACCGCTTTCTTCAGCCACTGATTGACGTGCCATTGCCCGTTCGCATCGCGTTCGGCGACACGCGCTTGGCCGGCATCCAGGAGATCGAGCGCGGAATTGACCGCCTTGCGCACCGCGCCTTTGGTCTTCGGCCCAATCTTGTCGCGGCCTTCAAAGGCCTCGTCGATGACGCGTGCAAGCTTGTCGGTGGACATGGCGACTCCGGTTTGCTCGGCTGCGGTTTGTCGATGGCGGGGCAGGGGATGTCAAGCCGCGCTCACCGGGCTAAGCTTGCCGTGACGGAGAAATGCTCATGAATCTGCAATTCACGCGGCTTGGTTCAATCCTGATGGCCCTGGCGCTCAGCGCCACTGATGCTTTTGCCCATCACATCATGGGCGGCCGGACCCCGGCGACCTTCGGCGAAGGCATGCTGTCAGGGCTCGGCCATCCGATTATCGGCCTCGATCATTTCGCCGCCGTGGTAGCCGTTGGCTGCATCGCCGCAATGCACAGCGCGGGCGCCGCGCTCGTTGTCGCTTTCATTGTCGCGATGATGGCCGGCGTCGCGCTGCATCTGAATGGTGCGACAGTGCCGGCGGCGGAAATTCTCGTCGCCCTTTCGGTTATTGCGCTCGGCGCGCTGATGTTAAGCCGGCGTCAGATGTCGAGCGCCGCCGCGCTCGTGCTCTTTGCGCTTGTTGGCCTTGCGCACGGCTACGCGCTGGGCGAGTTGATCTTCGGCGCCGAAAAATCTCCGCTTTATGCATATCTGCTCGGTCTTGCGATCGTTCAGACTGCGGTTGCGCTTGTCGCCATGGCGATCGCGCGCCATTTTGTCGGACCATCCAAAGATCTCTCGCCACTGCGCCTCGTCGGCGCAGGCATCGCCGGTATCGGACTTGCAGTCTTGATGCAGCAGGTCGTGCCGGCCGTCTGATCAGGACCGGCGGACAATCTCTTCCAGAAAGCGCGTGAGATCGTCGGTCAGGTGATCGACGTAGGGCGCATCGCGCCCCTCGAGCTCCCAGGCTTCGCGGAACACTTCGCGCTGACCTTCCGGCACCACCAGCACAGTGGTCATGCCGAGCGCATGCGGGGTTTCCAGATTGCGTGCCAGATCCTCGAACATCGCCGCTCTCGCCGGGTCGACACCGTGGCGCGCGAGGAAGCGTTCATAGACTTGCGGCAGCGGTTTCGGATCGAGGTTCGCGGCAGCGATGTCGAACACATCTTCGAAGTGATGATGAATGTCGAGCTTTTGCATCACCGCGTCGGCGTGCTTGCGTGTGCCGTTGGTGAGGATCAGCTTGCGGCCGGGAAGTTTTTCCAGTGCGGCACCGAGTGCCGGATTCGGCGTGAGCGGCGAATGGTCGATCCGATGCACGAAGTCGAGATAGTCGTCGGGACTCATGCCGTGTTCGGTCATCATCCCGCGCATGGTCGTGCCGTAGCGCCTGTAATAATCCTTCTGCAGGCGGAACGCTTCGTCTTTGGAAACCTTCAAAAAATTCGAGACGTAGGCGCGGATGCGCTCATCCACCTGCTGCCAGAGATTGAGGTGATGCGGATAGAGCGTGTTGTCGAGATCGAAGACCCAAGTTTCGACATTGCCGAAATCGCGCGGCGCCTGAGCGGACGTTGTTGGCACGGAATTACGGTTCCTTGAAACGCACGGTCGTTGATGGCTTGCCGGCGAGATCGATGACCGCAAAACCGGCGGAATTCAGACCGCGCGTCGCGCAGTCCTTGTGGTCGGCCAGTTCGAAACGTCCGTCACGCGTGCACAGCGCGACCGTGCCGCCCCAGGCGAGCGGTACATCCCCGCGTTTTACCGGGCGGCCGTTGGCGTCGATCGCTTCCGCATAGCTGTAAAGCTTGTATGGATCGCCGCGCACGTCCGGCCTCACACATTGGCCTGCCTCAAGGCGATACCAGCCGCGGGTGACGATCGCGCCCATCTCGACGATGCCGAGCGAAGCCATCACTGCATAGCTGGTGTCGTTGCACCAGGAGAAGCCGACACCTTCGGGGTTGCGCGCAGCTTCGATCAGCACATCGAAGAAATTTTCCCCCGATGCCGCATCGGCCGCGAGCTTGCGGTCGTTGATGAATTTTGTGATGGCGGCCTGTGTCTTGGCCCCCTGCACACCATCGATCGGGAAAGCGTCGTAGCCTGAAATTACGAGCAGACGCTGGATCCCGGAGAGCCGTGCCTGCGCGTCATCGTAGTCGGCTTCTTCAGCGAGGTTGACGACCGGTCCTTTCGGCGAATCGGACGGTTTCGCCGCGCTGAAATGGGCTTGCTGGTTCGACGGACAACCCCGTGCGTTGGGAATTTCAAAATCGCCGTTGCGGATGCAGAAATCGGCGTCGCCGCTTTGCGGCAACGGCGTCGCGCCATAAACGGGCGGCGTGCGAGCATGCAGATAGACCATATCCGCGTCGAGTGGTCCGTCCATGACTTGCCGGCACTGACCGGGATCGAGGCGATACCAGCCTCGCGTAACGACATTTGCGCGCTTTTCGATGCCGACTGCGGCTTCCATCCGGAAGCTGGTGCGATTGCACAATGTCAATTCGGCCTGCGCCTGCGTGGCTGCAAGCAGGGCAGCCGGCGCGGCAATCAAGGCGATGAATCCGCGAATCATGCCGGCTATGGTAGCGGACGTTCGTCATTCCGGTCAGTCATTCCAGGGCGCGCCGAAGGCGCGGACCGGGAATCCCGAGCCAGCCGGAGTTGTTGCTGTGGATTCCGGGTTTGCCGCTGCGCGGCGCCCGGAATGACCGTTGCACTTTTCACAATGTTCCGACGCGAAATGATACGATCGTTAGCGGTGTATCAGCGTGCCGACGCCGTGGTCGGTCAACAGTTCCAGCAGGACAGCATGCGGCACCTTGCCGTCCATGATGACGACACCTTCCACGCCCTCGTCGAGCGCGTAGATGCAGGTCTCGACCTTCGGAATCATGCCGCCGGAAATCGTGCCATCGGCAATCAGTTTGCGGGCGTCGGACATCGACAGTTCGGTAATGAGGGTTTTTGACTTGTCGAGCACGCCGGGAACGTCGGTCAGCAACAGCAAGCGCTTGGCTTTCAGCGCGCCGGCGATGGCGCCGGCGAAGGTGTCCGCGTTGACGTTGAAAGTGCCGCCATTGGCCGAGGTCGCCACCGGTGCGAGCACCGGGATCATTTCGCGCCCGATGACCTGATTGAGCATTGTCAGGTCGACTTTTTCCGGCTCGCCGACAAAGCCGAGATCGACAACCTTTTCGATGTTGGAATCGGGATCGACCACCGTACGGGTGACCTTGCGCGCCTGCACCATGTTGCCATCCTTGCCGCACAGCCCGATTGCCTTGCCGCCGGCGGCATTGATGTAGCCGACGATCTGCTTGTTGATCGAGCCGGCCAGAACCATTTCGACGATCTCGACAGTCTTGGCGTCGGTGATGCGCAGCCCGCCCGCGAATTCCGATTTGATGCCGAGCTTGTTGAGCATGGCCTCGATCTGCGGGCCGCCTCCGTGCACCACCACCGGGTTGATGGCCGTCTGCTCGAGCAGGACGATGTCGCGGGCAAAGTCACGCGCCATCTGTTCCTGGCCCATGGCATGGCCGCCGTATTTCACGACGACGATCTCCTCGTCATAACGCTGCATATGCGGCAGCGCTTCGGACAGGATGCGGGCCTGCTCTTGCGGGTCGGTCTTTGGCGCTTTGCTCATTGCTTCGGCCTCATTGGCGGGGCGGTTCTAGCCGATCGGGCAGGGTCACGACAATGCGTCAGGCCTTTCTTTCCTCCAGCAGGCGGCTGATGGCCGCGCGCAATTCGGGGATGCCAGTCCCGTCCCGAGAGGACGTCGGAAGTACCGTCGGGAAGGCGGCCGGGCGCCGGGCCAGGGCAGCTTCGACTTCGGCAATGCGATCGTGCAACTCCGCGGGCTTCAGCGCATCGCATTTTGTCAGAACAATCTGATGACTGACGGCGGACCGGCCCAAGGCATCGAGCGCCGTATCGTCGGCGGCCTTGAGGCCGTGGCGGGCATCAACCAGCACATAGACCCGGGCGAGGTTGCTGCGGCCGCGCAGGAACGCGTCGATCAGCTCGGTCCATGCGGCGATCTTCGATTTCGCTGCGGCGGCGTAGCCGTAGCCCGGCATGTCCACGACGTTGAGTGTGTCACCGCCGGTAAAGAAAATGAGCTCCTGCGTGCGGCCGGGCGTGTTCGAGATACGCGCGAGGTTTTTGCGACCGGTGAGCGCGTTGATCAGGCTCGATTTGCCGACATTGGACCGCCCGGCGAAGGCTATCTCGACCCCTCGCATCGGGGGCAGCGAAACCGGCGTACCGGCTGCGGCAACGAAGCGCCACTCACCGGCGAACAGGCGCCGGCCAGTATCGATTTCCTGACGGGTGAATCCGGTTGCGTTCATGGGCATGCGCGGTCGATCGCAACACTAAAGACGTGGATGCCCGGCACAAGGCCGGGCATGACGCAAAACGGATACGGCGGCGTTTACGACGCCTTCTTCTTCACAAACATCGCCTTGACGTTGTCGAACAATTCGATCTTGGCGCCGTGCTTGCGCATGATGACGCTCTGCTGCAGCACCGAAAGCGTGTTGTTCCACGCCCAATAGATAACGAGTCCGGCCGGGAAGCTCGCCAGCATGAAGGTGAAGAGCAACGGCATCCAGTTGAAGATCATCGCCTGCGCCGGATCCGGCGGCGCCGGGTTTAGCTTCATCTGCACCCACATGGTCACGCCCATGATCAGCGGCCATATGCCCAGATGCAGGAATTGGCCAATCACCGGCAGAACGGTGGGATCGAACGGGATCAGACCGAACAGCGTGAAGATATTGGTCGGGTCCGGCGCCGACAGGTCGTGAATCCAGCCGAAGAACGGCGCGTGGCGCATCTCGATGGTGACGAAGAGCACTTTGTACAGCGAGAAGAAAACCGGGATCTGGATCGCGATCGGCAAGCAGCCGGCAAGCGGATTGATCTTTTCCTTCCGGTAGAGCTCCATCAATTCCTGTTGCTGCTTTGCCTTGTCGTCGGCATAGCGCTCGCGGAGGGCCGTCATCTGCGGCTGCACCGCCTTCATCTTCGCCATCGAGGCGTAGGATTTGTTGGCAAGCGGGAAAAAGGCGATCTTGATCAGCACCGTGACGATCAGGATGGCGAGACCGAAATTGCCGACCAGCCGATAGAAGTAGTCCATGACGATGAAGAGCGGCTTGGTGATGAAGTAGAACCAGCCCCAGTCGATCAACAGGTCGAAGCGGTTGAGCTTGAGCTGTCGGTCGTAGTCGTTGACGACCTGTACTTCCTTGGCGCCGGCGAAGAGACGTGCATTGGCGACAGTGGTCGCGCCCGGTGCGATCGTCTGTGCGTCAAGCAGATAGTCGGTCTGGAATGTCCTGATGTTGCCGAGCATGCCGGTCGAGAAACGCGCTTTCAGGTGCGCGGCCGGATCAGGCAGCAGCGTGGCGGCCCAGTATTTGTCGGTGATGCCGAGCCAGCCGTTGGTCACGTCGAAGTTGACGAGCTTCTTTTCTTCGATGTTTTTGTAGGTGAATTCCTGCAGTCCGGAATCACCCAGCACGCCGATCAGGCCCTCATGGAGGATGTAGTAGCCGAGCGTTTGCGGCGTTCCGTGCCGTGAAATCAGCGCATAAGGATAAAGAGTGACCGGGTTCGTGCCCTTGTTGGTCACCTCATCCTTGATGGTGAACAGGAATTTGTCGTCGACGGCGATCGTGCGGCGAAACTCGAGTCCTTCACCGTTGTCGTAGGTGAGGGTCACCGGATTTCCGACACCGAGCACGCCCGAACCCGCCCGTGTCCACACGGTTTCCGCGCTCGGCAGCTTGAGGTCGGGCCCGCCGGCGCCGGTCCAGCCGAATTCGGCGTAGAAGGGATCCGCCGTGCCCGACGGCGAAAGCAGCGTGACCGGCGGCGATTTCGGATCGACGGTTTCGCGGAATTGCACCAGCGCGAGATCGTCGATGCGGCCCCCCTTGAGCGCGATGGAGCCCTGCACATTATCGGTCGCGATTGGAACGCGCGGCGAAGCTGCGAGCGCCGCGGCGCGGTTGACAGGCGCGGCGGCCGAGGGCGCGGCCGCCTGGCCGGGGACCTGCGGGGTTCCGGATTGTGCGGGTGCCGGCGGTGTCTGGCCCGGTTGCGCCGGTGTCGGCGTGCCCTGCTTCTGCTGCTGGACCTGCAACTGTTCCTGCCGCGATTTCTCCTGCGGCATGCCGACAAAATATTGCCAGCCAATAAGCACGACTGCCGAGAGCACGATGGCGAGGATGGTATTCTTATTGTCGTTCATCACGATTCCGTTTTGCCATTGCGTCTCCCGTGCACACGCCGCAACGCCCCTTCGAAGTCCTGTGTCATTGCGGCAAACGGCTGACTGAGCGCCGCCCGCCGTCCGACCAGTACATAGTCATGCCCGGCGTGAAGCCGGGTTGCGGCCGAGAGCCGCACGATCTCCCGCAAACGACGGCGAACGCGGTTTCGCTCGACCGCATTCCCGACCTTCTTTGACACGGTAAAGCCAAACCGTGCCGGCTCCGTGTCACGGCGCTTGCGTGCCTGCAGCACGAAGGCCGTTGACGGCACCTTGATCCCCGATGCCGCTGCCAGGAAATCCGCCCGTTGCCTCAATCGATCCATGGAAGCTGCGCGGCGGTTTTCGTCGCCATCAGGCGGACAGCCGATTGCGACCGCGTCCCCTGCGCGCCGAGACGACTTTGCGCCCGCCCTTGGTGGCCATGCGCTTGCGGAAACCGTGACGGCGCTTGCGTACAAGCTTGCTCGGTTGATAAGTCCGCTTCACGTTCAGTTCTCCGCTATCGCTGTGGGGAAGAGAGGACGTCGTCCTCAAAAACGCCTTGAAACCCGAATTTTCGGGCCAGCACACGATTTCGCGGCTTATAAGGGAGGGGCCTTGGCCCGTCAATGAGACGCTGTCGCGTGGTTGTCACGGTCAAAACGTCTCACAAGCCGGTGACAGAGCCCGGTCCGGTCGGCGGCTCGTGTATAAGGCGCCAATGCCAGAATCGGCCCCCGCCTTCGATTCTCGCGGTTTCGCCCGCCGGATCCTGCCTTTGGCGGCGATCATCGTGCTTGTTGGGGCGGTCTATCTCGTCCGCGGTGGTGCCTCGTTCGAATCGCTGGTGCGTCATCGCGCGGCGCTCGATGAGTTCGTCGCCTCGCACCGGTTGCTGGCCGTCGTCTCCTATATGGGACTTTATATTGTCACCGTCGCCCTCTCGGTGCCAGCAGCCGTATTTCTCACCGTCACCGGCGGCTTTCTCTTCGGGCTTGTGCTCGGCACATCGGCCGCGGTGATCAGCGCGACGATTGGCGCCACACTCATCTTTCTGGCGGCTCGGACGGCGCTTGGCGAGCCGCTGCTGCGGCGCGCCGGTCCGCGCGCGAACCAGTTGGCGCAGGGATTTCGCGACGATGCGTTCAGCTATCTGCTTTTTCTTCGCCTGGTGCCGGCGTTTCCGTTCTTTCTGGTCAATCTCGTACCGGCTTTTGCCGGTGTGCGGCTGGGGCCGTTCATTGCCGCGACCGCGATCGGTATTATCCCGGGAGCCATCGTCTTCGCTCTTGCAGGGGTCGGACTGGACAGCATGATCGCGGCACAGAAGAATTCATACGATCAATGCATCGCGGCCGAGGGGTCCGATTGTCAGCTGACGTTCGATCCGGCGGATGTTCTGACGCCGCAGCTCATCGCAGCGCTCGTCGCGCTCGGTCTGCTCGCGCTGATGCCGGTCGTGGTGAAATACTGGCGGGCGCGCTCGCGCTCTGCCGCATGATGTGAGGGCGGACCGGTCGAGGGCATGGGCGACACACTGACACCAGATATTTGCGTGATCGGCGCGGGTCCCGGCGGGTTGTCGGCCGCCGCGGCCGCGGCCGCCCTTGGCGTGCCGACCGTGCTGATCGAACGCGACCAGATGGGCGGCGACAGTCTCAACACCGGATCCGTTCCGTCGAAAGCGCTGCTGGCGGCGGCGAGACGGGCCGAGGCCATCCGCGGCGCGGCCGCGTTCGGGCTCGAGGTTCAGAATGTCGGCGTCAATTTCGCCAAGGTGAGCGACCACGTGCATTCGGTCGTCGCGGCGGTTGAGCCAGCGTATTCCATGGAGCGATTTACCGGGTTGGGCGTTCGCGTTATCCGCGCGCACGCGCAGTTCAAGGATGCGAGAACGGTGACGGCCGGCGACTTCGAGATTCGCGCGCGCCGTTTCGTTGTTGCTGCAGGATCAAAGCCCGTCATTCCCGCGATTGCCGGACTCGATGGCGGACCTTTTCTCACCAGCGAAACCATTTTCGATCTGAAGGAGCGACCGGAGCATCTCATTATTGTCGGCGCGGGAAGTGTCGGCCTCGAACTGGCGCAGGCTTTCCGCCGGCTGGGAAGTTCGGTGACCGTGCTCGAGGCCGCGCGGCCGCTCGCCGGTGATGATCCTGAATGTGTCGATATCGTTCTCGATCGGCTTGAGCGCGAGGGTGTTGTCATCCGAAGCGGTGTGAATGTCGTCGGCGTCACCTATGTCGGGGGAACGGTCACGGCCGCCATCGAGGCCGCCGGCGCCGAGCAGACGATCACCGGCAGCCACCTGCTGATTGCCGTCGGGCGCAAGCCCGCGATCGATGGCCTCGGGTTCGACGCCGCGGGAATTCGTCACGACCATTCCGGCGTTGTGGTCGATCGCAAGCTCAAGACGAGCAACCGGCGCGTCTACGCGATCGGGGATTGCATCGCGGGCCATTCTTCGCTCGCGCACGTGGCCAACTATCAGGCGGGACTTGTCGTCCGGAATGCGCTGTTCCGCATGCCCGTGCGCGCGCGCAATACAGCCATGCCTTGGGCGACCTATACGGAACCGGAACTCGCCCAGGCCGGCCTCACCGAAGCGCAGGCGCAGGCCCGTGGCATGAAGATTCGCATTGCCCGCTGGCCCTATAATGACAATGACCGCGCGCAGACCGAACGCGACACGCGAGGTCACATTAAAATCATCACGACAGCCAAAGGTAAGATAGTAGGAGCGACCATTGCCGGCGCGCAGGCGAGTGAATTAATAGGGATGTGGGCGCTCGCAATCGCACAGGGGCTGAACATCCGTGCTTTCGCCGATATTGTGTTGCCATATCCGACACTGTCAGAAATCGGTAAGCGTGCAGCGATAGACTACTTCACCCCGAGTTTGACCAGCAGTTGGGTGCGGCGCATCATCGGGTGGATGCGAATATTCGGCTGAGGTGATTTTGGACGCGACCAGCGAACCAAGTGCAATCGGGAATACGTTGCGGCCGCCGCGAAAGCCGCGCGTCGGCCTTTCCGGAAAGCTGCTGCTGCTCACCGTCCTGTTCGTGATGGTGGCGGAAATTCTGATTTACGTTCCGTCGGTCGCGAATTTCCGCCTGAACTGGCTGAGCGACCGGCTTGCCGCCGCGCATACAGCCGCGTTCGTGCTCGATGCAGCACCGAGCGGCATGGTGCCCGAAAGCCTCGCGAAACAAATTCTCAACAGCATCGGCGCGCGCGCGGTTGCCATGAAGATGGGCAACCAGCGCCGCCTGCTCGCCGCCGACGACATGCCGTCCGAAATCGCCCAGGACATCGACATGCGGCAGCGGTCCTGGCTCCACTCGATTTTCGACGCATTCGAGACCTTGCTCACCTGCAAGCCGGGTGACGTGATGCGCGTGGTCGGCGCGGCGCCGATGGGCGGCGATTTCCTCGAGATCATTCTCAACGAGGGACCGCTGTGCAAGGCGATGTGGACGTTCTCCGTCAACATCCTGATGCTGTCGCTGGCGATCTCCTGCATCACGGCGATGCTGCTGTTCTTCGCCCTGCATTATCTCCTCGTGCGTCCGATGTGGCGCATCACCGAAAACATGATCGCCTTTCGCGCGGATCCCGAAAATCCCTCGCGCATCATCGCTGAAAGCGGGCGGCAGGACGAGATCGGCACCGCCGAAGAAGAACTGGCCTCGATGCAGCGCGAACTCGCCTCGATGTTGCATCAGCAGAGCAGGCTGGCAGCGCTCGGCCTTGCCGTGTCGAAGATCAACCACGACCTGCGAAACCTGCTGGCCTCGGCGCAACTTTTTTCCGATCAGCTGTCCACCTCGCCCGATCCGAAAGTGCAGCGTTTCGCGCCGAAGCTGATGCGCGCGCTCGAACGTGCGATCGCGTTCTGCCAGTCGACGCTCTCTTACGGTGGTGCGCAGGAGGCGCCGCCCGAGCGCAAGACCATCGAAGTCGAGCCGCTGATCGAGGAAGTGCACGAGGCGCTTGGCCTCGGCCTCGACGTTCCGATCCGGTGGATTGTCGCGGTCGAGCGTGGCCTGACGGTCGAGGCCGATCACGATCAGTTGTTCCGCGTTCTCGTCAATCTTGCGCGCAACGCGATGCAGGCCCTCGAAACGCGGGGCACGCGCGATCCCGCCCGGGATCAAATTCGTATAACCGGACGACGCGAAGGAAGCGTCGGGGTCATAGAAGTGTCCGACACCGGGCCGGGTGTGCCCGAAAAGGCGCGCGCCCATCTGTTCCAGGCATTCCAGGGCTCCGCGCGCTCGGGAGGCACAGGGCTTGGCTTGGCCATCGCCGCGGAACTCGTTCGCGCGCATGGCGGCGAAATCCGCCTCGTGCCGGGGACGATCGGCGCCACATTCAGCATCTCGATCCCCGACCGCGCCGTCGACCTCAATTCACGACGCGGTGAACGCGCCAGCGCCGGATGACCGGAAGAGGCCGCCGCCGGCGGTGTTCTTCGCCTAGGGCCATCCATTTTCGCATAAAGGAAAATTTATATGGTGCAGCCGGTAAATCTGCTTGCGGTTGCGACGGCGGTGCCTCCGCACAAGCTCGAGCAGACAGCCGTCACCGCGGCGGCACAGCACGCCTATGCGCGCTCGTTTGCACGCTATCCGAAACTCGCCGATGTTTTCGTCAATGTCGGGATCGACCGGCGCTATTCGGTGCGTCCGCTCGAATGGCTCAGCGAGCCGCACAATCTCGCCGAACGCACGAACGTCTATCTCGAGAGCGCGAGCGAATTGTTCGTGCAGACGGCGCGCGCCGCGCTCGATCAAGCCGGCATCTCCGCGCGTGACGTCGATGTCGTCGTCACGGTTTCCTCGACCGGCATCGCGACGCCCAGCATTGAAGCGCGCGTCGCACCCGAAATGGGATTTCGGCCGAGCGCGATGCGCGTGCCTGTGTTCGGTCGCGGATGCGCAGGCGGTGTGTCCGGACTTACGCTCGGCGCGCGGCTCGCGCGTGCCGAACCGGGCGAGGTCATTCTCGTGGTCGTGGTTGAGCTGTGCACGTTGGCGTGCCGGATCGACCGCGGATCGAAAGCTGATGTGATCTCCTCGGCGCTTTTCGGTGACGGCGCGGCTGCTGCCGTGCTGCGTGCCGGCCCGCCAACGGGAGAGCTGAGAATTGGCGCTGCCGCCGAGCACACATGGCCGCGTACGCTCGACATCATGGGCTGGATGATCGATCCGGTCGGTTTCCGCGTGATGCTGTCGCGCTCGCTGCCGCGCTTCGTCGAGCAGAAGCTCGCCGCGCCCGTGCGCCGCTTCGTCAAGGCTGCGCAGCTGCAGGCGCCACGTCTGATCTGCCACCCGGGCGGTGCAAAGGTTCTCGACGCCATCGAGGTGGCGCTCGACCTGCAGAAAGGCACCTTGCGTGACGAACGCGACGTGCTGCGCAACTACGGCAACATGTCGGCGCCGACGGTGCTGTTCGTTCTCGAGCGCGTGCTGCGGCGCGGCTTGCGCGGCCCGGCGATGCTCTCGGCGCTCGGACCTGGGTTCACCGCAAATCTGCTCGCGCTCGAGGCTGCGCATGGGTGAGGGGGCGTGGCTGGTCGCGTTCCTGGTCGTCCAAAGGCTTGCAGAACTTGTTTTCGCGCAGTCCAACACTGCCCGGTTGCGCGGCGAGGGCGCCGTCGAGTTCGGTGCGTCGCACTATCCGCTCCTGATCGTACTGCACGCTTCGTGGCTCATCGGGCTATGGGTGTTCGGACACGATCGGCCGATCGTGTGGCCGTGGCTTGCGGTTTTCGTATTGCTGCAGATCGGTCGCCTCTGGGTGATCGCGAGTCTTGGCCGGCGGTGGACCACGCGTGTCATCGTGTTGCGCGGCGCGCAGCCGGTCACGCGCGGTCCCTATCGATGGATCAGGCATCCGAATTATCTGATCGTCGCGCTGGAAATCGCCGTGGTTCCGCTGGCTCTCGGAATGCCGGTATTTGCGCTGATCTTTTCCGTTGCGAATGCAGCCCTGCTTGCCTACCGCATTCGCATCGAGAACGAAGCTCTGGCCTGGGCCGCGCAGGCGGCATGAGGCTGTGGCGTCGACCCTTGTGACCCTTGCCCAACCCTTGCCAATGGCGGATCAAACCGATAGCTATGCCGCGTTGCCGTGGGCCGGTTTCCGGCAGCGCAATTAGCGCCCGTAGCTCAGCTGGATAGAGCACCAGACTACGAATTTGGGGGTCAGGAGTTCGAATCTCTTCGGGCGCGCCAGCAACCTTTTGTTTTGGATTTCGAATCTCTGCGCGATTTTTTTGCGTGTTGACAGCAAGATCTTTCGGGCAGCACCGGGGCAGCACGCGACAAGTTTTCACCTCAGTAGCAACTCCTAGCGGACATCCGCGGAGGGTCGAATTTTCGACATTCAACCCCGTTCCATCGCTCACCAAGGCATGCTTAAAGCCACCCACTACAGGCATTCAGATAGGAAGGGTTCCACGTCGGGGTACAGCAATGATCCGCACCACGGTACTCCGTGCGTTTGTACTGACGGCGGCTTTTGCCGCGGCGTTGACGCCGGTCACGTGCCTTGGCGAAAACAGCAATCGGTTGCCGACCAAGGCAACGAAGAAGCTACCGCCCGAGCTGCTCTCGCTGCTCCGGCAAAAGAAGATGCCCATACATTCACCGATCCTTGTGCGCGTTTTCAAAGAGGAGGCGGAGCTCGAAGTCTGGAAACAGGACGCCACTGGGCGTTTCGAGATTCTCAAGACCTATCCGGTTTGTCGGTGGTCGGGCGATCTTGGGCCGAAGTTGCAGGAGGGCGACCGTCAGACTCCAGAGGGGTTCTATAGAGTTACGCCCGAGCTGATGAATCCCCACTCCAACTACTATCTTGCAATCAACATCGGCTACCCCAACAACTTCGACAAAGCGAACAACCGCGACGGCAGCTTGCTCATGATCCACGGCGACTGCTCGTCGAGCGGTTGCTATGCCATGACCGACGAGCAGATAAGCGAGGTCTATTCGCTGGCGCGCGACTCATTCCAGGGCGGCCGGCCGTCATTCCAGGTCCAGACTTATCCGTTCCGTCTGACGCCGGCGAATTTGGCGCGACATCGAAATAATCCGAACTTGGCCTTCTGGAAGATGCTCAAGGTCGGCAACGATCACTTCGAGGCGACGCATCTCGAACCCAAGGTGGACGTGTGCAACCGCCTCTACGTATTCGATGCGCAACGTCCCCCGAGTTCACCGAAACCTCTTGTATTCAATCCCACCGATAAATGCCCCGCCTTTGTCGTGGATCCGAAAATCGCGCGGCGGGCGCTCGAGAAACAACGCGCCGACGAGCTTGAATACGCGCAATTGCTTGAAGACAACGTGCCAGCCGCCCCAATTTACAGCGAACTGGACGGCGGAATGAATAAGGTTTTCCTCGCACGGTTTTCGGACAGATTGACGCTTTCAAGAAGGCTGGGCCTCGATCTCGCTCAAGGTGCGCTGATGTCGATGAATATTTCCTATGCCAAGCGTTTCGAAAATTTCTATTACCGGCCTGGCACCAAATGGGCCTACGTGATCATGTTTGATCCGAGCCAAGAGAAGAAGAACTATAGCGAACGCGACGAGCGTGCCGACTATTTCTACGAGGCCGTGACCTCGTCGAAGGGCACGGTCAGTACGACCCCCGGCATCGGGCAAGCCTATCTTGGGGCTTACAAGGACAAAAACGACAATTGGTTTGATGGCGGCAAGACTTACAAGCTCACCGTCCCACCAAATCCGCCAGCCAAGCAGTTTTGGTCGCTCACGATCTATGACACGTACAACCGCATCGGGATCGACAACAAGACACAGAACACCGACCTCTCGTCGCGCGACGAAGGCTTGCGTAAAAACCCGGATGGGTCAGTCGATCTCTTTGTCGGTCCTGAAGCGCCTGCCGGGTACGAGAAAAACTGGCTCCAGACCAATCCCGGGGAGGCGTGGTTTGCCAACTTCCGGCTTTACGGCCCTCTAGAGCCCTATCTCAGCTGGAGCTGGAAGCTGCCGGACTTCGAAGATGTCGCGCAGACAATCGGGGCGAAATGAGACGTCGCAATTTGTCCGCTATTGACCCAAAGTGGACATGCACTCCCGCATATGAAGTCGCGCGAGAATATCTACGTACCGCAACTACATGTGGCAGACCTACCACAACTTCAAAAATCCGATTAGCTGCGGCTGACTTGAGATAGCAGTTTGGGCAGCGATTGTTATCGTTCCTACGAGAGGGGCTTACGGCTTGGCTCAGGGGGCGTTGGTGAAAACACTTTTCCTGGCAAGCGTTGCGGCGCTTGAATTATTCGGCGCGTCTGCGCTTGCGTCCGATTTGCCCACCAAGGCTCCAGTCAGCAAAGCTTCAATTGCAGCGCCACCATACAACTGGTCCGGATTTTATTTGGGCGCCAATTTCGGCGGAGCATGGACGAACGGCAGCCTGAACATTCCCGGCAACAATTTCTACGGAGGGATCACCGAGCTCATCGGCGGCGTCCAGGCTGGTTATAATTTCCAGGCCGGTCATCTCCTTTTAGGCATCGAAGGCGATTTTGATTGGGCGAGTTTCAATCATCCCGCCCTTCCGGTTCCGACGTTGGGTTCAGTCAGCAACCACTGGATGAGCACAGTGGGCGGTCGTGTCGGCCTCGTGAATGATCGCTGGCTTGTATTCGCCAAATTGGGCGGCGGCTGGGTGCACAGTAGCGCTATTGTAAACTTGCCTGGCTTGCCGAGCTGGAACGGGTCCAGCACCAACGGTGGCTGGCTGGTTGGCGGCGGCATCGAATACGGCTTCAAGGCGTATTGGACCGTCAAACTCGAATACGACTATCTCGCACTCTCAAATTGGAATTCAGCCACGGTCCCGCCGGTGGGGTTGAGCCGCGACGTTCAAATGATCAAGGCCGGCATCAACTATAAGTTCGAGAGCGGCTTGCCTGCGGGGCCCGAGCCCTCGCGCGCCAGAACGACCGGCGCGCCCGCAAAAGACGAAGATTTGCAGAAGGCATCGCAGAACCCGATCGCGGATCTCGTCAGCGTGCCGTTCCAGAGCAACACCAATTTTAACGCTGGACCGTTCAATCGCACGCAAGAGGTATTCAACATTCAGCCAGTGGTGCCGATGCACTTGAATGAGAACTGGAACGTGATTTCGCGCACCATCATTCCGGTGGTGAGCCAGCCTGATCCGTTGTTAAACACCAACACCAATGGCATTGGCGACATTACCCAATCGTTGTTCCTGTCACCGGCGCACCCTGGTCATCTAATCTGGGGCGTTGGCCCGGTCTTCACCGTTCCGTCCGCGAGTGATCCTATTCTCGGGACGGGCAAGGTCCTGTTTGGGCCGACAGCCGTCTTCCTGATGACGCCAGGACATTGGGTGCTCGGCGTGTTGCTCAACAATCAGTGGTCGGTCGGCGGCAATCCGTTGCGGCCCGCCGTTAACACCGGCCTCGCCCAGCCCTTTGTCAATTACAACATGGAGCACGGCTGGTACTTGACCTCATCACCCATCATCACCGTGGACTGGCTTGCGGCATCCGGTGAGAAATGGACCGTGCCAGTTGGTGGCGGCTTCGGTCGCGTATTTAAAGTGGGTGATCAACCGGTGAACGCGTCCATTCAAGCGTACTACAACGTGGAGCGTCCGACCGGCGCATCGGACTGGACGTTGCGCACCTCGCTCGCGCTTCTGTTCCCGGTGAAATAAGGAAGCTCGACCCGCGAAATCGAAAAGCAGCAAGATTGACACTGTATGAATGTGCAATTCGTTAGCGGTAACGATGACCGCATGTTTTTACATGCATTGATCCTTCTGCAGCGTCCCTTGAAAATCTTAAACCGGACCAACTGTTTTTTTGCTAATTCACTATGACAAGTGACACGTCGCAAGCCATCATTGTCCCGTAGCAGTAAGGTTGGAGGTCACGCTGCTTAAACAGTTTGTAAAAACAGTAATCGGCCGTTTCGGTCGGCTGCCGCATGGCGTTAGTTTTGCCGCCGATTATCGTCGCAAGTTCCCGCAAAAACCAATCAGGTTGATATTCGATGTCGGCGCCAATGTCGGGCAATCGGTTGTCGAATTTCAGCAAGACTTTCCGTCGGCAACGATATTGTCATTTGAGCCTGACAAGAATTCTTTCGCCATCCTGCAAAGAGTCAATGGCCGAGCATATAACCTTGCGCTTAGCAGCTCCCCAGGACAACTGCGCTTCGACAACAGATCGCCCGACTCGAAGATCCGTTCCATCGCCAACGATCAGGGCGACGAAAGCCTGCCTATTGTCTCAGTAACAACCGTCGACCATTTTTGCTCTGAACAGAATATCAATCATATCGACCTGCTGAAGATCGACACCGAGGGGCACGATCTTGAAGTTATATCGGGCGCATCCAGGATGCTGCGCGACGGGGGTATAAATGCTGTGATCGCCGAATGCTCCCTCAAACAACAATCCAGGCGTCTCGTTTCATACTCGCAACTTCAGACGGCCATGCGGGATCGCGGGTATGTTTGCTTCGGCATCTATCAACAGGCGCTCGGCGGCAATGAAATCAATTGGGGCAACTGCGCGTTCGTTCCTCAGAGCATATGACCTCTTTTTGCGGCTTTGCACGGGCCGCAAGTCGGCGGACTCGTGACACAGAATGGAATTCCGGGTCATTCTGCCGATTGCAGTTTAGGTTGGAGCAATATCTCGCGAGTGGGCTCTGATGTCCGTTATTGGCACTTAGCGGACACGACCTCGTGCACCGCACATGTCTGCTTTTGACCCAAAGCGGACATCGGCGGGTGTCACGCTTGGCCCTTCCAGTGTGGTAGTTTGAGCCAGTAGGATGCCCTGTACTAAGCCTCGGGGTGGGCATGCGGCGGCGCGAGTTCATCAGACTTCTCGGGTGGCGGTGTCGCGGTCTGGCCCCTGGCGGCGCGCGCTCAGCAGCCGGCAATGCCGGTGATCGGCTTTCTGAGTGGCCGGTCGTTGGCCTCTGACGCACACTTGGTGGCGGCATTCCGACAGGGTCTGAACGAAAACGGCTATGTTGTAGACCACAACGTGAAGATCGAATTTCGGTGGGCCGAGGGACAATTCGATCGATTGCGGGTGATGGCGGCCGATCTGGTTGGCCGTCATGTGACAGCGATTTTCGCGGGAGGCATGGATATCGACATACGTGGCGTCCGGACCGTAATCACGACGACTCCAGCCGTCTTCGCGACGGGTGGCGATCCTGTCGGGTTCGGCCTCGTTGAAAGCTTCAACCGGCCGGGCGGCAACGCAACGGCTGTAACGGTGATCGCCCAAGAGCTCGCGCCAAAACGACTGGAATTGCTGCGCGGACTGATCGTCTCCGCAACCGTGATCGCATTGCTCATCAACCCGAACGATGCGAATGCCGCGTCATCCACGAGAGATGTGCAGATTGCCGCCGGTACCCTAGGGCTTCAGGTCCGCGTCGTGAATGCCGTCGCCGAAGTCGACTTCGACACCGCCTTCGCCACGATCGTCAACGCAGGCGCCAACGCGCTGCTTGTGCCGACAAATGCCCTTTTCATCAACCAGCGCGAAAAACTCGTCGCCCTGGCGGCGCGCTACCTGTGCCGGCGATGTATGATCGGCGCGAGTTCCCGGCAGTCGGCGGCCTGATGAGTTACGGCGCCAGCATTACTGAGCAATACCGCCAGAGCGGGGTTTACATCGGCAAGATTCTCCGTGGCGCAAAACCCGCTGACCTTCCGGTCCTGCAACCCACCAAGTTCGAGCTCGTCATCAACCTCAAGACCGCGAGGGCGCTCGGCCTCGCCGTGCCGGCGAACTTGCTCGCGCGCGCCGATGAGGTAATCGAATGAATAGTGGGATGTCTGCTTTTGGCACTTAGCGGACATCGGCTTGTGCGCTGCACATGTCTGCTTTTGACCCAAAGCGGACACGCCTCTTCTTCCTGACTGATTGAACAGATACGATGAGAGGTACATGCGACGGCGCGAATTCATCACATTGGTCGGCGGCACGACGGCAATCTGGCCGATTGCGGTACGCGCGCAGCGACTATCTCTCCCGGTCATTGGGTTCCTTCACAGTGCGACCGCGAGCGCCTATGCATCCATGACAGCTGCGTTTCGCAAGAGCCTGAACGAGGCCGGCTACGTTGAGGGTCAGAACGTCCTGATCGAGTACCGCTGGGCCGAGGGTCAATTTGATCGCTTGCCAGCCTTGGCGACAGACTTGGTGCGTCAACAGGTATCGGTAATTTTCGCGGGTGGTGGAGTGGATCCTTCTCTTGCCGCAAAGGCCGCGACTTCAAAAATTCCAATAGTTTTTGCAAACGGTACGGACCCTGTCGAGGCGGGACTCGTTGGTAGTCTCGATCACCCGGGAGGGAATATAACGGGCATTACATTCCTTCTGAATACACTGGGCCCCAAGGAGTTTGAGGTGCTCCACGAGCTAGTGCCGAAAGCGCCTCTTGTTGCCGCGCTTGTCAATCCTAAAAGTTCAACCGCGGCGTCCCAATTAAAGGATTTGCAGGACACGGCCCGTGCTGTTGACCAGAAAATTCTCATCTTTCAGGCAAGCACGGAACGAGAGATCGACGTGGTCTTTACTTCGTTAGTCGAACACCACCTCGAGGGGCTTGTGATCGGCGCTGATGCATTTTTCTTCAGTCGGCGTGATCAGTTCGTCGCTTTAGCGACACGCCATTCCATTCCGACTGTCTACCCGTGGCGAGAAGCCGTGGTAGCAGGTGGCCTAGCCAGTTACGGTGCAAGCGTCACGGATGCGTATCGCCTTGCCGGCATTTACGTTGGGCGCATTCTCAAAGACGAAAAGGCGGCTGACTTGCCGGTCCAGCAATCCACAAAGACCGAATTGGTTATCAATCTCAAAACTGCGAAGGTACTCGGCATTGGCGTCCCCAATACGCTAATCGGGCGAGCGGACGAACTAATCGAATAGATGCTGATGTCCGCTATTGGCACTTAGCGGACATCGCCTAGTGCAGTGGACATGTCCGCTTTTGACCCAAGCGGACATTTGGCGCTCCGCCTGTATTGGACCTCGGTCCAATCAGCAAGCCGCCGTTTTCCGCGTTATACCTGCGGTTGACCCAAAGCGGACATCAAGGCCGCGGCCGTGCAGCAACGTACGGTGATGTAAATTACTTCGCCTGTACCAATGCTTCCGGCCGCTTGATCTCGATCTCGACGAACGCCATCCGGTGCTCCGAGCCGTTCATCACGTCGTGCTCGACGCCGGCGGGCCGCTGATAGGATTCGCCGACCTTCCGCTGCACCTCAGACACCGCGCCGTCGGGTGCCTCGATCTTCATCACCGCGTCGGTGAGCATCACCACGAAATACGGCCAGCCGTGCGTGTGCCATCCAGTCGCCGCGCCCGGCGCGAAATCCCAGCGCGTGATCCGCACCGTTGAATCCTCCTGCTGGATGGTGGGAACCGCGGGCTCGTTGCATTTGAACGGCATCACTTTCCCTCCTGTGGTTAAACTGAACTAACTCCAGGCGGACTTCGAATAATGAAGCCGTCTTGACAACGCTAAAAAGAGAAGCCCCGCCGGAGCGGGGCGATGCAGTGAGAATTTATTTGCCGACCTTTAGATTGCCTGCCAACTCTTTGCCTCTATCGGAAACGATCTCATAGTCGACCGTCGCGCCTTCATTCAGGGTGCTTAAGCCTGCGCTCTCAACCGCAGAAATATGCACGAACACGTCCTTGCCACCGCTTTGCGGTTGAATGAAGCCGTATCCTTTTGTTGGATTGAACCATTTAACGATACCAGTAGCCACAGCACGCTCCATAGATGTCGCACCGGTCAGATTGCCGGTGCGCAGCAACCTAGCATTGCGAGTGAGTTGTCGTCGATGTCCGCTATTGGCACTTAGCGGACATCGGCTTGTGCCCTGCACATGTCTGCTTTTGACCCAAAGCGGACATACCCCAACGCGTGCGTAGGATCTACCGCCTAGTAATCGCGGGCACGCACGTCAATGTAATGTGCTGAATATCTCGTTCTCAAGCATGGCGCGCCAAGCTGCCAGCACTCATTGCATCTGATCGAGCATGTTTGACATGGCGCTCTTGACCCTCAGCGCTTTCTTGACCTCATCGGCGGTCGCATAAGGGTATTCCGCATACTCCAAGAAGCTGGGGCATTGATGTTCGTGAAAAAACTTGCCGATCGCGGGCGCATTGCCTTGCCAGTTCTCGGGGAACCCTTCGAAATTTGTGAACACCGTTATGATACCAGTCGAAGCGAAGAGTGCCACGGCGTCCTCGATATACTTGTCGAAGTCGGTGTCGAAGATGCCCTGATACATGAAGTATGTGTCCCCTTTGATTTCGAACAGCACCCAACGCAGGTAATGCAGTTTGAGCGGTGCAAGAAGGTCCGGAGCGTCGGCCACCGCTTTCTCAATCGTCTTGCCGTACTCGCGAACGGCCGTTTCGCGCCCAGGCTTGACCTTCGCGAGGATCGAGAAGCCGTAATTTGCCGGCGTCCGGGGATAGATCAGGCCGTATCGTCCCTGCTCCTGCTTGAAGGCTCCCCCTTTGGGGATCGCCATGGCCGCCGGCTTGGACCAATCGCCCTCCTTCGATATCGTTGCGGCGGGTGGTGTTGGTTTTGCTTCAGTTGGTGTCTGCGCCACTCTGATTTTATCGGCTTGTTCCCCTTTTGCGATGGGCGACGCCGTCAAGGTAGCCGCTGTGGCTGCCGTCGCGACTGTCGCCGCGCCGAGGAAATTGCGACGAGTTGTGCTGGTGGGCTGACTTTGTGACATTGATAACTCCCGAGCTGATGAAGGCGACGCGACTTCGATGATCACGATCAGGTTCGGATCGACCAGCACGATGGCCAGCCGCTTCATCGGACGTACAATGTCGTGCCGACTGTGATGTTGATATAGGTCAACGCATGTCCGCTTTCGGGGGCAAAGCGGACATGGCCTTTTGCGCTGCACATGTCTGCTATTGACCCAAAGCGGACATCGAATTTGCGCTAAATGCGGAAAGCAACCGATCCGCCAACCCATTGGCCCTATGCTGCGGCTCCGATCGAGCTTCAATGCGATTTGGCCGCCCGGCCCTGATTTGGTTTAGTGAGTGAACTTAAATGGACTGTGTGTTGGCATGTGTATTCGCTCGCAAGATGTGCCGGTTGAGCCAGGAACGATTTCTCGGGCAAACGACCGAATCGTTTTTGCTGGAAATGCCGAATTGCAAGATTTTTTGCTTTGAGCCAGAACCACGAGCAATTCGTAAATTAAAAAATAGGATTTCAAATGCAAATGTGACTCTATTCGAATGTGCTGTGGGCAATCAAAACGGCGTTGTAAATTTTTATCAGTCCTCAGGTGAGGGCGAAGAGAAAGATTGGGATCAATCCGGATCGATCCGTAAGCCGAAACGTCACTCTGAAACCTGGCCTTCGATAAAATTCGAGTCTCAGATCCAAGTGCCTATAGTGCGTCTGGACGACTGGGCGTCAGATAAGAATCTTGGGGTTATCGATCTTATATGGGCAGATGTTCAAGGCGCGGAGAGTGATCTTATTCTCGGAGGCGAGACGATCATTGGAAATACCCGGTTTCTATATACCGAGTACGGAGCAATTGAATGGTATCAAGGGCAGGCGTCGCTCGATGAAATTTGTGAGGCCCTATTCAAAATTGGTTTAGTACTCTACAAAAAATGGGGAATGGATGCTCTTTTCGTGAATAAAAATTTGAACAATTTGAAAGAAATCAAAATGAGGAGAAACGCATTGTGCCTATGCGGCTCTGGATTAAGGTACAAGCATTGCCACGGCACATGAGTGATTTTTGCAAGTATTTTGCGCCCTCAATCTACGTGGTCACGATTTGTCGCAATGTCCGCTATTGGCACAAAGCGGACATCGGCTTGTGGACTGCAAATGTCTGCTTATGACCCAAAGCGGACATTCAGGAAACAACGCGGTCACAATCAAGATCGTGCTATTCGCAGTACTTGCAAGGCGGGAAATCGCGGCTGTAGACCGGCTGCGCCCTGAACTTTGCCGGGTCGTATTGCCAATATGTACTGACGTCGTTGTAAGTCTTGACCACCGTGTTCCAGAGTTCGTCCTTGTCGTAGCCGAACATCTTCTTCTTCTCGACCTTCTTGATGTAGATGTTCTGGATCGGACTCTTGGTGGCGAGGTCGAGCTTCACGGGGCCGCGCGGCGGGTCGAGCCTGATGGTAGCCATCGCCTTGATGAATTCCGAAGGGCCAGGATACTTGCCTTTGAACTTAGCCAACGTCTGGTCGATCCACATGGCCGTGGCGTAATTTGCTTCCGAATAATACGACGGCACCTTGCCGTATCTGGCGCGGTACTTCTTGACGAAGGCCTCGTTCGCCGGCGTCTGGAGTGCTGCGCTATAGACGTGCGCCGAAACGTCGGCGATGACCTCGTCGCCCATGAAGGGCAGGGCGAACTCGTCATAATTGGTGCTGCCGCCTAGAATGATCGTCTTGTTGCCGGACGCGCGCAGCTGCTTGGGGAATTGCAGGGCCATCGGTCCGACCATCAACGAGAAGATCGCGTCGATGTCGGACTTGATGCCCGGGATGTATGGACCGAAGTCCTTGGTGCCGAAAGGCACCCAGTTTTTCTGCACGACCTTACCGCCGCAATCCTCGAAGGCCTTCTGGAATCCCCCAACCTGCTCGTACCCGAAGGCGTAATCGGTGCCGATCGCGGAGACGCGCTTATAGCCTTGCTCGCAAGCCCATTGCCCGAGCGCATGGGTCGGCTGCGACGAGACCCACGTGGAGAATACGGTGTAAGGAAATTTGTCGGATTGACGCTGGGCAATGTCGTCCCCGGTGGTGATGGTACCGATGAAGAGCGTCTTTTCCTGGGTCGAAATCGGCGCCAGTGCATAGGCTGCTGTGCCAAGCACCGCGCCGACGAGCATGTCCACCTTGTCCTGCAGAATAAGCTTCTTGGCCATGGACACGTCGCCGTCGACGGTGCCCTTGTCATCCTCAACAATGAACTTAACCGTGGCGCCGCCGAGCTTGCCGTCATGCTCGTCGAGATACATCTGGAAGCCGTTGACCATGTCGGTGCCGAGCTGCGTGATGATGCCCGTGCGCGGCGCCAGAAATCCTATTTTTAGTTCTTGGGCTTGCGCCGGTAGCAGCGCGCCGAATGCAATGGCGGTGGCAAGGCACAATGGCGGCAATATCCGCGACCGCGTATTAATCATGTCCGTCCCCTTCCGAGCGGGTGCCAGTATTTTTTACGTGCGGTTGGTTTGCGGTGGCAAATGCTAGCACAGCGAGTCGAACTCTTGAATGTCCGCTATTGGCCCTTAGCGGACAATTCAACAGTAGCCACGTTTGTCCGCTTTTGGACCAAAGCGGAAATTGGGCGGCGGGCCTAGCCATACCATGAACCCAGCCGCTTCAGCGAAAAGACCGCGACGAAGTCGCAGACGCGGCCCTAGGCGACGGCGGACGTCGCGCGGTATCCCGGACGTACGCGGCTGCGCGGGACTTTCAATCTCGGACGTTCGAGTGGCGCCAATTGACCACACGTAACGTGAGGCGTGGTCTTTGCCCGGGTGCCCAACAGAAAAAGGGGCACTATGTCCAAATTCTTTTCTTGGCATGTTTGGGCCGCCGCGGCGATTGTCGTGGCAGCCGTCCTTATGACGATTTTCGATCCATCACCGTTGATACTTATCGCGATCTTTTTTGCTTTGTGCGTCTACATCGTCGTCGAAATCAAAAAGCGCAAACTTAGCTGACCGCTTGTCGTTGGGCTCCAATTTTACTCAGATTGAGGATCTAGCTTCGAGCGCCGTGACCGTTTGCATTGAACCGGTCCCGGACTGCCCGAATACGTAAGCCTAACTGACATGAAAATAGAAATTTCGGACGCATTACAATCTCGATTGGTCGTGCATATGTCGAGGGTACGGCGCCCAGCACAGCGACGTCTTCTTGATCGACATCATGGTGTTAGAAAACGAAGAGCGCTCGATGCGCTGGGCCGCCTCATCCCAATAGTAGGGCGTCGATGATAAATCAGACGGACCAAATGCGTGGAAACCTCGTTATCGACACGGTGGTCTCGTTCATTCTTTTCAGTCTTATCGTCACTCTCCCGTTTTTGGCGCTGCTGCCAATAAAATATCCGCTACGGAGCCCCTGGAGCTCCTGACGAGGTGATCGAGTGCTCCCGGCGCGGAATGTCCGTTATTGAGGGTAAAGCGGAGGCAAAGCAACGTCCGCTTCTCATAAGTATTGGATGTCGGCTGTTGTGCACCAGCAAATGGTCCGCTAATTGAGATCGTACCGATTCAAAAACAAGTCCGCATCTTGGGCGGACTCACTCCAGGCGCCAGCCTGAATTCGGACGATCGGCTTGTAGCCACCGTTCCCGTCTGGTTTGAACACGGACGCTTCACCCTCGCGGACGTCGAACCAATCTTTGCCGAAGGCATCCAAGATGTTCGGCTTGTGCGTGATCACAATGACATTAGTGCCAGAAGGCGGCACCGTAGCAACGATCTTACGTAAGGCGGCGGCGCGTCGATTGTTCTCAATCGGTGTAACCACGAGCCCGCCTTCGGTATAATCGGTAGACGCCTTGACCGCGCCGAAACCCATCATCTCGCCCGTGTCGATTGCCCGCTGGAACAGGCTGGTGTGGACCTGCCCAACAGGGATGCGGAGCTTGCTCAACGACTCGCCTATCGATTTCGCAAGCGTACGACCTTCGTCGTTGAGTTGGCGTTGCTGGCCGATGTTCTTCGGATTGAGTGGATCGGTGTCGGCCTGATCTTGGTAGGTTGCACCGTGGCGGAAAACGATAACAAAGCCGCCGTTGTTCAACGCATTGATCCATTCAGTCTGCGATGGCACGGGCTGGCCGCTCATGGGTCCCGACATAAATGCCAGAAAGGTGAACATAGTTGCCCATCTAACAATCCGCATTACCATGAGGTCCTCCTCGTTTTTGAATGACAGGCCATGCGGGGACTCAAGGGCATTCAACCTTCCCGCTACCCGTTTCTGTGATCTATTCGGCCTTGATGCCAGCGGTCTGAATCACCTTCGCCCATTTTGGGATTTCGGTCTGGATGCGGCTGGAGAATTCTTCCGGCGTGCTGTCGATTGTATCAAAGCCCAGTGACGTGAGTTTCTGGGCCGCATCCGGCTCAATCATCGCCTTGCCGATCTCGTGGTGGAGCAATTCGATAATGGGTTGTGGCGTATGGGCGGGGACAAGAACGCCCGATATCGTGTCGGATTCCTGACCGGGCAACCCCGCTTCAGCCATCGTCGGCACATCGGGCAGCGCCGACGTCCGCTTCGGCGTTGTCACCGCTAATGCGCGCAACCGTCCTACCTTAACTTGCGGAACGGCGGGTGTGAGTACGGTGAAGGCAATCGGCGTATGGCCGGCGAGCACCGATTGGACGGCTGGCGCTGCACCGGTGAATGGCACTGACACGAGATCGAGATTTTGCGAATGCTTGAACATTTCGCCGGACAGATGCGACGTGGTGCCAATGCCGGATTGAGCGTAACTGTATTTGCCGTTATTTGCCTTGAGAAACGCAATGAGCTCTTCCACGTTGCTCGCCGGAATCGACGGATGAACCAGCAACACGTTGGGAGTCGCGGCCGCCAGGGTGACGGGTGCAAAATCCTTGAACGGGTCGTACGGAATTTTCGGGTAGAGGCTTGGATTGACGATGTAGCTCGTGCTCACAACCATAATGGTGTAGCCGTCGGAAGCCGCTCGCGCTCCGGCGCCCATGCCAAGATTTCCACCAGCGCCGGGCTGGTTCTCGACATAGAACTGGTGTCCGAGACTGCGTGAGAGATTGCCTGTGACAATCCGTGCGAAAACATCGGTTGGACCGCCGGGCGAAAAAGGCACGATCACGCGCACGGGCCGCGCCGGATAGGTTTGTGCCCTTGCAATGTCTGCAATTGTCGGCAGCGCCACAGCGCTCACGGTCAAAAACAGAAATCGACGTCGTTGCAAATCCATCAAATACCTCTGTCGGTGCAGCGCAACGTGTCCTGTGTGCCAATTGCAGTGCCAATAGCCGTCAGCCCGCCAGCAATCTTGAAGAAGCCCTTGATTTTTCCTTGTGACGGTCCTGATTTTTTGTGAATGCGGCCCCTGCGGCCTTTGTCCGCTATTGGCACTTAGCGGACATGCGTTGGTGCACTGCACATGTCCGCTTTTGACCCAAAGCGGACATCGATAGCCCCGGTTCCAGTATGCTAAGTTGGACCCGGTCCTGAGGTTCGGGGGCGACAATGAGGCGACGCGAGTTCATCTCGCTTATTGGCGGCGCGGTTGCGATTCCACTCGTTGCTGGTGCGGAGCAAACCGAACGCGTGCGTCGGTTCGGTGTGCTTATGAGCATAGCTGCAGATGATCCAGTAGGCCAGGCTCGCATTGCGGCGTTCCGGCAAGGCCTACAAAAATTGGGCTGGACCGAAGGCCAAAATGTTCGGATCGACATCCGCTGGGCTGGAGGCAATGCAGACCTCGATCGCAAATTCGCGGCGGAATTGGTCGCGCTTGCGCCGGATGTTATTTTGGCTACGGCAAGCCCGACTGTGGCGGCCTTGCAAGGGGCAAGCCGTACTGTGCCAATCGTGTTCGCGCACGCTGTCGATCCGGTGGGCGCAGGCTTCGTCGATAGTTTGTCGCGGCCGGGCGGCAATGCCACGGGTTTCGTCTTATTCGAATACAGTATAAGTGCGAAATGGCTTGAGCTCCTCAAAGAGATCGCGCCCAGCGTGACGCGAGTGGCAGTCCTTCGAGACGCGGCCGCGGCCGCCGGGACGGGCCAGTTCGGCGCGATTCAATCGGTAGCGTCGTCGTTCGGGGTGGAATTGAGACCGGTCAACGTGCGCGATCCCACCGAGATCGAGCGCGGGGTCTCCGCGTTTGCAGGCTCGGCGGCTCACGGCCTTATCGTAACGGCGGCCCCATTGATTACAGCTCATCGCGATCTGATCATCGCACTTGCGGCCCGGCACAAACTGCCGGCGATCTATTACGATCAGTTCTTTGCTAAGGCCGGTGGGTTGATTTCCTATGGCACTGATATTGTGGACCAGTACCGGACTCCCGGATCGAGTACGCCGCCATGCACAATGGCATTGTGTGTGTATCCGGTCGTATAAAGTACCTTGAGCTCTGGACGCTGGCGAACCGCCTCATCCGCGAGCTTCTTCCCATTAACCTCCGGCATAACGATATCGGTAAACAAAAGAATAATGTCTTCACGATCACCTAGGATTTTGAGGGCCTGCATGGCGCTGCTGCTGTGGACGGCGGTGTAACCAAGTTCTCGCAATGCTTCGGTAGACATTTTGCGCATCAAAGGGTCGTCCTCGACAACGAGGATAACTTCCGTGGGTGAGCCACCTCTAATGGTTGGCACGGCTGGCTTGTTTTCGGCTTCTGCCCGAGAGACCGAGCGCGGAAAATAAATCTTAACCGTCGTTCCAGCTCCGATTTCAGAGTAGATCTTGATGTGCCCCCCCCGACTGCTTCACGAAACCAAAAACCTGGCTTAGCCCCAGACCGGTGCCGGTTCCCGCAGGCTTGGTTGTGAAGAAGGGATCGAAGGCGCGAGACATTGTCGCGGCATCCATGCCGACGCCGGTGTCAGATATTGCGAGCATCACGTATTGGCCCGGCGTAATTTCAGGGTGCTGGCTCACATAGTTGTCATCTAGAAAGGTGTTGGCGGTTTCAATCGTGAGTTTGCCACCCTCTGGCATTGCGTCGCGGGCATTGATTGCGACGTTAAGGATAGCGTTCTCCAATTGATTTGCATCAGCCTCAAGCGTCCACAGCCCACCCGCGCCAATCGTCTCAATGCGAACTTGTTCGCCAAGAGTTGAGCGCAACAGCTCGGACATCGTAGAAATCGTGCGGTTGGCGTCGACCACCTTCGGCTCAAGAGGCTGCTGACGAGCAAAGGCAAGAAGCCGTTGTGTTAATGCGGCCGCACGTTTTGCCGCTTCCTGCGCTGCATTGATGTATCGTTCAATTCGGAAATCATTTGCGGCAATTCTGCGTCTTATTAAGTCTAGGCTGCCAGCCATAACTCCAAGCATGTTGTTGAAGTCATGCGCGATGCCCCCGCTGAGTTTTCCAATAGCCTCCATCTTTTGCGACTGACGTAGTTGCGCTTCCGCTGTCTCGCGACGACTGATTTGCTGCGTCAAAAGTTCATTGGACTTCAGGAGTTGATCGTGTGCCTGAGCGACCTCCGTAAATGTGCGCCGTGTAAGAAGACTGCCGATTGCCCCTGAGATGCAAATTAAGATAAATGCAGCGATTGCACCTGCCTGAACTAAACTGCCGATCATGGAGGAACGCGCACGACGTTGCTCCAAGAGCTCGTTTTCTTTAGCGTCCATCGTACCCACGAGGCTGTAGGCATCGTCCATGAGGCGTCTGCCGACATCAGTGTTTACTCCAGCCAAAGCCGCGTTCACATCACCGGATTTCCTCGTTTCTATTGATTGCTGCAACTCGCGGAGTTTGTCGGTTGTCAGCTGTCGCAAACGTCCCACTGATTGCTGCTGGTTCGGATTATCGATAACGAGGTTTTCAAGTTCGCTCAGCGCCGAAGACAGTTCTTTGCTGGCCTGTTCATAGGGCGCTAGGTAAACGTCGCGCCCCGTTAGCAGATAGCCACGCTGGCCGGTCTCGGCTCGCTGTACGAGAGAGAGCACGCCGCTAATCTGATTTCGAACCGCGAGAGTGTGTCTGACCCACTCGTCCTCAGACTGCCGAGCAATCCCCGTCGCTATTGTCGCGGCAGCCATAAGACCGGCTAACACAGCGCTTACGACAAGCGTCCAGTAAAGGCGGGTAAGGGGTCGAGAATTAACCGGTGGCACTCTCAAGTTCCACGATGAGCAATTGGCTGCAACTAAAAAGCTGACGCCTGCGCCACTGTCAACAACCTATGCCCCATAGATCCTTTTGGGCCAGCTCTGGAACGAACTCGTATATTTCGCAAACAGCACTTCTTAGGGCTAAGTCGATCACAAATACGGTGCGCTACACCGCGATGTCGCTTGAGCCTTCAAGGCCATTTGGCGGTAGCGCGCTATTTAAATTTCACGACCGCTGTTTCGGTGTGTTCGCAGTTCGGACACTCGAAAGTGCGTAGATCATGATCGGGCTTGTCCGGCTCAATGCGAGCCAACCACATCGGCGAGCCGCACTTAAGACACGATGGGTGATCTATGAAAGCCCTCTGAGGATTTGAAATATCTGATTGCGGCACTTACGCCTACCGTTGCTGGCCTACAACCGTGTACGTAATTATATGGGCCGTCGTTTTGGCCGCCATTTAAATTTGACATAGGCGGTCGGCATGGATTTTGCGCTGCACAACCAAGAGCCCGTGCTATGTCGTCAACCCATCGGAAAACCAGTCAAAGGAGTCTCGGCATGACTGCACGGTCCAGCTTTCTATGCACCACTATTGCGGCTGTATCTTTCGTTACGGTTGCCGCTACATCGTCCGTGGTGCTCGCGCAACAAGGCCTCGTTGCAGCATGCGCTCCCGATATACAGGCTCAGTGCGCGGGACATACGGCTGAGGGTCGCAGGGCGTGCATCAAGACGCGTTTCAAGGACTTTTCTTTGCCCTGCCAACTTGCGCTGGTAAAGACGAGGGCTGTCGCCAAGGCTTGTCAAGCGGACGTCAAAAAGAATTGCGCAGGCATTGCGCCTGGGGGCGGCCGAATTGAAACCTGCATGAAAGATCATTTCGCGGATATGAGCGATGCATGCAAAGCGATTATTTCGCAAGCGGGTGGCAAAAGTTAATCGAAACGTTGTTGAGGCTTGATCCAGCCATCCACTCACGAAGTGCCGATTAAAACTCCCGATGTCCACTTTGGGTGACCGGATATGCCGATTACACCGTGGAATGTCCGCTTCTGGCACTTAGCGGACATGCGTGGGTGCACCGCACATGTCTGCTTTTGACCCAAAGCTATTGAAACGTCACGGCTGCGATGGCGCGGTTGACCTTGTCCTGCGGCCAGAAGGTGATCGGTCCGGGCGCTGCGCCGGGCCTGGCGATATTGGTGCCTTGGCCCGGCCGATTCAGGATCTGCGCGCCCGCTGCGTTCGACACTCGCACAGCACCTTCGATGAGGAACACGCCGAGTGACTGATCGTCGATCGGCCCACCCCAGAATTCCGTCCCGCGGATGCCGATCGTCGCAACAGGCGTTGTCACACTCACGTCGGAGCGCGCCAGCTTCGATACCTGGCCGGAGAGAAACCGGAAGGCGCCGACCAGCCGGAACCTAATCGTTCCGCGTCGCGCGGCCGGGTTGAAGACGTACTTATCGAGCGTCAACTTCGCGTTCTCCCCCAGTGTCAGCCGCGTGTTGTCTTTGAAGGTGACTTCAAGCCGCGCCGCGGCACCGGTCGACACGGACTCGTTGGGAATAATGGACGAGTTGAGGCCAAGTGCCCGGGTAGCGCCACCACGGCTCCCGCTCGCCTCCCCCTGTATTCGGCTGACCGTGCCGATCGTCTCCTGGGCCGCGACCCGATCGTCTGCGAAGCCAGAAAGAAGCGCCGTCGCAATGATAGCCACCCGATGCAACATGCGCCTGCCCGTCCGCAATACGGTCAAACAAGTTGTGACATAAAGCGAGCGCGCACCCAATACCGGGATGTCCGCTATTGGCGGTAAAGCGGACATGGCTTTTGCATCGCGGAATGTCTGCTTTTGACCCAACGCGGACATTGGGCCTGATCACCCTTTGAGGTCGGTTGTGTGCCATTTCTCGCTCGCCGCCCGGTCGCAAAGTGCTAGGCTTTGCGCATTCCAAAAGGCGTGTTCTGAGGGGCCGGATGCAACGGCGCGGGTTCATATTTATTCTCGGCGGTGCGGCGACGTTTATCCCGCTCGCCGCGTGGGCCCAGCAATCGGGGCCCCGCTGATCGGTATCCTGAATGCCGCGTCTGCCGAGTCCACAGCATCGAGCTACGAGGCGTTTCGCGCCGAACTGCGTCAGCTCGGTTACGTCGAGGGGCGCAGCATTCGCTTCGAATACCGTTACGCTGACGGTTTCCTCGATCGTCTTCCGGCCTTGGCGGAGGAGCTTGTCCAGCTAGATCCGAGCGTCATCGTGGCGGGGCCCTTGCCCGCCAACCTCGCGGTGCGCAAGGCCACCGCTACGATCCCGATCGTGATGGCGACCGGCGCGGACCCGGTTGGCTTCGGCCTGGTCCAAAGTCTGTCTCGGCCCGGCGGCAGCGTCACGGGACTTGCGAACTTCGCCGAGGAGCTGGCGTCGAAGCAGATCGACGTGATCCGCGAATTGCTGCCGCATCTTTCACGCGTTGCCGCTCTCATCAATGTCGAGAACCCGCTGCACGTACCGCAAATGCGAGAGATGCAAGCCGCCGCGGCCAAGGCATCGCTCGTGTTGGCGCATTTCGAATTCCGCGTTCCTGCTGACCTGGAGCGAGCCTTCGCCGAATTCGCGGGTGCGAAGGCCGAGGCACTTCTGGTGCCGCCCGACACGACTTTCTCCACCAATCGGGTGCGCATCGCTGAATTGGCGGCGAAGGCGCACCTGCCGGCGATCTACGGCGACCGAAGGGCGGTCGAGAGCGGTGGCCTGATGAGTTACGGCCCCAACGTGGTGGAGAACTATCGCCGCTCGGCAGGCTACGTGGACAAGATTTTGAAGGGCGCCAAACCCGCGGACCTGCCGGTCGAGCAGCCGACGAAGATCGAGTTGGTGATCAACCTCAAGACGGCGAAAGCGCTCGATCTGACGGTGCCACTGACGCTGCTCAACCGCGCCGACGAGGTGATCGAGTGAAGGTCGGAATGTCCGCTATTGGCACTCGGCGGAAATGATCTTTTGCGCTGCACATGTCTGCTTTCGACCCAAAGCGGACATTGGGGTCGCAAGGTGTTAGCCTTTAAAACCTTGCATAAGGTGTGGCCCCACGGGAGCAAATGAGGCGACGCGAGTTCATCACGTTTCTCGGAGGTGCGGTGGCTGCCTGGCCGCGCACCGCGCGTGCGCAGAAATCGCTGCCGCGCATTGGGTGGCTTGTGTACGGCGGAGCAACATTGGGTCCAATCGATCGGTCGTTGAAGGATGCACTCGCTCAGACCGGACTCGTTGATGGCCGCAACATTGAAATTGTCTTCCGCTATGCCAATGGCAAACCGGATCAACTTGCGGGATTAGCCTCCGAACTTGTCGCGCAAAAGCCCGACCTTCTGATCGCCATCGGCGGTGATGTTATCAAGCCGCTGTTCGAGGCAAGCAAAGGCGGCATACCCATCGTCGGTGGCGTTAGCGATAACCCGATGCGGGCGGGAATTGCCTTGTCCCTTGCTCGGCCAAGCAAGAATTTCACGGGTGTCACGTATCTCACGGACGAAATGGCGGCCAAGCGGATGGAACTCCTCAAGGAAGTGGCACCCAACGCAAGGCGCGTTGCGGTGATATTTAATCCTCAGCATTTTGACGACGAAGTGACATTTGCGCGTCGTGGTGCTGAATCCATTGGCATCGAGCTAACGACCCACCCGATAAACAGCGTCGCCGATCTCGATGCGGCGCTGCTCGCGACGAGTGCGGGAGGCGCCGATAGCTTGTTCATCATCTCGTCGCGATTGACCGGCGTTGTTGCTGGCAGAATTGCTCAGTATGGCCAGGAACGTCGCCTCCCCGTGATTGCTTCGTGGCGCGAGTTCGTGGACAGCGGTGCTTTGTTGTCCTACGGGCCGAGTCGGGTTTTCGAGGCCAAACGTCTGGCGGGCTATGTGCAAAAGGTTTTGAATGGAGCAAAGCCTGCCGATTTGCCCATCGAGCAACCCGTGAAATTCGAACTCGTGATCAATCTCAAGACCGCCAGGGCGCTTGGTCTCAACGTATTGCGTCCGCTGCTCGATCGCGCCGACGAAGTGGTCGAGTAGGACCATGTCTGCTTTTGGCACTTAGCGGACATCGCCTAGTGCACTGCACATGTCTGCTTTTGACCCAAAGCGGACATTGGGGTCCGTTAGCTAAACCCGATTCTAAGCGTTTATAACTCGCTACCCGGCCGTAAAGTGTTAGGCTTGCTTGGGGCACACGCAGCGACAGCGCAGGTTTTGCGGCCGCGACGGCTCTCGGTAAGTCATGGGAGGCGACAATGACGCGGCGGGATTTCGTTACGCGGACTGCGGCGACGATAATTCTTGCGCTTGGGGCAAGTCTGCTAACCGTACCGACCTCACTCAAGGCTCAAAAGGCTGCCGGGATAAAGCGCGTAGGTTGGCTGGAGGTCTGTAGCCCCGGTCCTAAGCGCCCACATTTCGATATTTTCCGGGCTCACCTTGCTGAACTGGGTTACGCGGAGGGAAAGAACCTCATCATCGAGCAAAGATTTGCAGATTGCCAATACGACCGGATGGCTGGGCTGGCCACCGACCTTATGCATGTTCCAGTCGACGTAATATTCACCATGGGCACGAGGGCTGCGCGAATCGCCGCCCAAACCGTGAAGACCACACCGCTCGTCGTTTACTCGTGCGACCCGTTCCTGCACGTAAAAAATCTCGCTCGACCGGGTGGAAACCTCACAGGTGTTACATGCATGACGACAGAGATGATGCCGAAGCGCCTCGAACTCCTCCACGAAGCAATTCCTACGATCTCGCGGGTAATGTTTCTTCACGACCCTGAAGCCGCTCCTAACGCGTTCAACCTAACTCAGGAGGTCGCACCGCGTTTGGGTATGACAATGCAAGCCGCTCACGTGACGGCCGCCGAAGAGCTGTTACCTGAACTCGCGATGATCGCGAAGGAGCGACCTGAGGCACTGTTGGTATATCCCGACGTCGTTCTCAGCTCTGCTCCCCGGCCTCAGCAACTCGCCGACTTTGCGATCAAGGCTAAGCTGCCCACGGTGCATGCGTTCCGTTTTTACGTCGACGCTGGCGGTCTCATGTCCTATGGCGCGACTACATCCGAAATCTATACGACCGCGGCTGAGCAGGTTGCAAAGATCCTGGGTGGCGCTCGGCCGAGCGACCTGCCACTACGACAGGCAACGCGGTTTGAGTTGGTCATCAACAACAGGACAGCGAAGGCGCTCGGACTCGTAATTCCACCGTTGCTGCTGGAGCGCGCCGACGAGGTGATCGAATAGTGGCGATGTCCGCTATTGGCACCTAGCGGACATCGGCTTGTGCGCCGCACATGTCCGCTAGTGACCCAAAGCGGACTTGCGTACCCCTTACTGCGTCCTCCCATTCTGTTAGGCTTTGAGAAAAGGATGTCGCTCGGCCGCGGGGTGGAGGATAGCGTGCGTAGGCGGGATTTCATCAGAGCCGTAGCCGGCTCGGCAGTGGCGTGGCCATTCGGCGTACGCGCGCAACCCTCCGCATCTCCGGTTATTGGGTTCATTCACAGTGGATCGGCTTCGCAGAACATCCACACAGTAGCCGGGTTTCATGAGGGCCTAGGCGAGACAGGCCATGTTGCCGGTCAGAACGTCACAATCGAATATCATTGGGCTGATGGCCAGTTCGATCGCCTGCCCGCATTGGCAGCTGATCTTGTCCGCCGTGGTGTAACAGCCTTGGCCGCTTTCGCTCCGCCGACGGCACTCGCGGCAAAATCAGCAACCGCGACCATTCCAATCGTCTTCTTCGTAGGCGGCGATCCTGTGAAGCTGGGTCTCGTTGCAAGCTTTCGTAGACCGGGCGGAAATATCACTGGCGTCGGCGGGCTCACAATTGACTTGGTGTCCAAGCGAATGGAGATCCTGCGTGAATTCGTGCCCAAAGCAGATTCAATTGCATTTCTTGTGAATCCTTCGAATCCCACGAGTGAAACTCAGATCGAGAACATACGGGAGGCAACACGCGCTCTCGGACTGAGGCTTCATATCTGTCGCGCCACGAGCAAGCATGAGCTTGATGCCGCCTTCGCCGAGATATCCCAAGTGCAAGCTGGACCAGTTGTCGTTGGTGCGGATTTGTTTTTCATCACTTTGCGCGATCAGATTGTCGCGCTGGCGGCCCGCTACAACATCCCTACGACTTATGAAACGCGCGAATCCGTAGCGGCCGGTGGTTTGATGAGCTATGCGCCCAATTTTAGAGACGCGTATCGTCAGGTTGGTGTCTACGTTGGTCGCATCCTCAAGGGTGAGAAAGCCGCAGACCTGCCAATATTGCAACCAACCAAGTTCGAGCTAGTGATCAACCTCAAGACTGCGAAGGCGCTTGGCCTTGATGTGCCTTTGTCTCTCCAGCAGCGCGCCGATGAGATTATCGAGTAGGATTCGTTCCGTGTCCGCTATTGGCACTTAGCGGACATTCCAACCGAACTGTTCGATGTCTGCTTTCAGGGGTAAAGCGGACGTCATTCAGGAAAAAGCAGACGCCTTTCGGGCGTCATTGGTGATCTCTTTTATACGGACGCGAGATAAGAAAGATGCAATACCAAATGCATGTCGCAATCAGGTTGGTATCACGACAAGGCCGCCGAATGTAATCGGATGGCATTCATTTCGACCAATGCAATTACGCGCGAGCGTCTTATTAGAGACCGTGACAATTGGCGGGAGATTGCCGCACGTATTGAGACGGCAGAAGAAGCTGTAAAACTAAGAAAAACAAAAAAATAAGCCCGTCTGGATTGGCGGCCTTCTTCAATTTTTATTGGCGGAGAAGAATTTCGGGCGGATGTCCGCTTTGGCACTTAGCAGACGTTCCGCCGGCGCTTCTCAATGTCCGCTTTCGGGGGCAAAGCGGACATCGGGTGAACTTGTCACAAGGCCTGCTAATGACCCAAAGCGGACATCGATGGCGCGCCTCGTGTTTCGGGCATCAGCGCAAATACAAATAGCAGTCCGGCCACGCCGATGCAGGCAAGTAGCAGGAAAGCAATCGCGGCCCCGGACGTGTCGGCGATAAATCCGGCAAGTGTCGTGCTGAACGAAGCTCCGATGCCAACGGCAGCGCCAATCAGTCCTTGAGCAAAATTGAAATGCCCGCTCCCGCGCGTTACATCCGCGATGATAAGCGGAACCAGCACGCCAAGTGATGCAGCGGATATGCCGTCGAGGAGTTGCGCCGCAACGAGCAAGTAAGGGTCGCTCGTCACCGCGAATATTGCACCGCGGACCGAAAGCGCGACGAAGGTAAGCAGCAAAAGCGGGCGACGACCCCAGCTCTGCGCCTTCACTCCGATCAACGGTGCGATGGCTACGACCACAAACTGCGGCACGAGAATACATATTGATAGCACCAAGGCCGCCGTTTCCGGGTCCCGCTTTGCCAATATCCCGGCCAGGATTGGCAGCATCGCTGCGTTGGCAAGCTGAAACAGTACGATCGTGGCGGCAAAACCAATGAGCACGCGATGGTGAACAAGGCCGGAGATTGCATCGAACCAGGTACCAACTCCACTCTTTGAGAGTCCCCCACGGGCAAGTTCTGGATCAATTTCAGATGAGCTGATCTGCGCCAGTGCGATGAGTGTCGGAATGCCGAGCGCGGCAGTGAGAAAGAAGATTGCCTGATTTGAATAATAGTAGGCGATGCCTCCTGCTACCCCTGCCGCGATCGCATTTCCCAATGATAGGAAGCGCACGTTGCGGCCGAGCCTAATGCTAAACAAGGCATGCCCGACGAGGCCAAGGCTCATCGCGACAAGCGTAGGGCCGAGCAATGAACTTGCGATCGCGTGCAGCACTTTAGCGGCGACCACCATGCTGAAGATTGGCCACAATGCGAGCAGGAGGGCGCTAGCGCTAATCGACGCCACCGCAAGAGCGGCAAGCAGGCGCTTGGCAGGCACGCGATCCACCAGCATGCCGGCGGGGATTTGCAATGCGAGACCTGTGATCGTCCCGATCGTCAGAATGAGACCGATGTCGAACTGCGTCCACGCCACCGATGTCAGATAGGTAGCAACGAACGGCCCCCACCCGGTCTGAACATCGGCGACGAAAAACGCAAACCAATCGAGACCGCGAAGGCTGCGCTGCGACGCCATGGTTCTGCGAACCTTCGTCTATTTCTAACGTTCCGACCAGCGCATGTCCGCTTTCCGGGGTAAAGCGGACATCGAAGTGAACGATCTATACTTCCGCTAATGACCCAAAGCGGACATTGTACGCTTCCGCAGCAGGCCCCTTCCAGATCGCTACTTTGAGTTGATACAATGCGCTGCCCTCCCAAACTCGGGGCCAACAATGAGGCGGCGCGAGTTCATCACCCTTCTCGGCGGCGCGGCGGCAGCGTGGCCACTTGCAGGGCGCGCGCAGCAGCCAGCGATGCCAGTCGTCGGCCTTCTTGGAGCGACAACTGCACAGGGATACGCGGCACAAGTATCAGCGTTTCTGCAGGGCCTGGAAGAAGTTGGCTTCGTCGAGGGCCGGGATGTAGCTATCGAATATCGCTGGGCGGACGGTCAATATGATCGACTGCCGGCACTAGCCGCCGATCTTGTTCGCCATCGGGTGGCTGTCATCGCCACAATCGGTGGAAATGCTTCGTCCTTGGCGGCAAAGGCGGCGACAGCGACAATTCCGGTCGTCTTTCACGGTAGTATCGACCCGGTCGAAGCTGGATTTGTCGCCAGCTTGAACCGGCCCGGCGGCAACCTCACCGGCGTGGTTACGCTGAACATAGAGACCGGGCAGAAACGATTGGAACTGATACACGAGGTCGTTCCAGCAGCGACTGTTATGGGGTTGCTCCTTAATCCGACCAACAAGGTGATTGCCGAGACTCAATCGAAAGATCTGCTAGCGGGCGCGCGGGCGCTGGCGCTACAGCTCCGCGTCCTGCATGCGATCACCGAACGCGACTTCGATGCGGCCTTTGCAACCCTCATCCAAATGCGAGCAGGCGGGCTCGTGATCGGCACCGATGGTTTTTTCACTAGCCAAAGCGAAAAGCTGGCAGCACTGACGGTCCGCCATTCGATACCCGCTATCTTTCAATATCGCGCGTTTGCTGCCGCCGGTGGGCTGATGAGTTACGGTGGCAGTGTTACGGACTCGTACCGGTTGTCCGGTGTTTATACCGGCCGCATTCTCAAGGGCGAGAAGCCGGCCGACCTCCCGGTTCAACAGTCCACGAAGGTCGAGTTGATTATCAATCTAAAAACGGCCAAGTCGCTTGGAATAACCGTCCCGATGTCGCTGCTCGGCCGCGCCGACGAGGTAATCGAATGAAGCGATATCCGCTAGTGACCCAAAGCGGACATCGGCTTCGATAGACACCCTGTCCGGGTGACAATAAACTCAGCTTAAAGCGCGTGTATGGGCGGTGCCATGACTGAGACACATGTCGAACGTCGGTTGGCTGCTATCCAGGCGGCAGATGCTGACGCGCTATGACATTTCCACGCCGCGGATTCCTGCAGTTGGTTGCCGGCACGGCCGCGCTCGCCGCGTTCGCGCCCATTGCCTCGGCGCAGAACTATCCGTCGCGGCCTATCACCCTGGTCGTGCCGTTCCCGGCCGCAGGGCCGGCCGACGTGTTAGCGCGCATCCTCGCCGAACGCATGCGGGAGACGCTTGGGCAACCGGTCGTCATCGAGAACGTCACCGGCGCCGCCGGCAGCATCGCAACCGGACGCGTAGTGCGCGCGACAGCGGACGGCTACACCATCATGCTCGGCAATCTTGGCACCCATGTCGTCAACGGCGCGATCTATCCGCTGCAATACGATCTCGCCAAGGACTTCGAGCCGATCTCGCTGTTGCCGAGCAATCATCAGCTGCTGATCGCCAACAAGGCCACGCCGGAAAAGGATCTGCGCGAGCTGATCGCGCGGCTCAAGGCAAACCCCGACAAGGTGACGATCGGCAATGCGGGGCCAGGGAGCCCATCGCACCTCACCGCAGTCTATTTCCAGACCGCTGTCGGCAAGAATTTCCAGCTCGTGCCCTATCGCGGCACGCCGCAGGTGCTGCAGGACCTGATCGCGGGGCAGATCGATCTCGTGTTCGACCAGGCCTCGAGCTCGTTGCCACAGGTGCGCAGCGGACAGCTCAAGACCTATGGCGTCACCGCCAGGACGCGGCTTGCCTCGGCGCCCGAAATTCCGACCATCGACGAGAGCGGGCTGCCGGGATTCTATGCCTCGATCTGGTTCGGCCTGTGGGCGCCGAAGGACACGCCCAAGGCCGTGATTGCCAAGCTCAACAGCGCCGTCGTTGATACGCTCGCTGATCCCTCAGTGCGCACGCGGCTTACTGGACTGGGCGCGGACATTCCGCCGCGCGAGCAACAGACGCCAGAGGCGCTCAGCGCATTCCAGAGGGCCGAGATCGAGAAGTGGTGGCCGCTAATCAAGGCGGCCGGCGTCAAGGCGGAGTAGAGAGCGACGACACCGTTCAATCAACGTCATCCTGAGGAGCGACCCCGGAAATTAATATGCGCCAATTGTTCCCACTTTTATTCGCCGGTGTTGTCCTCACCACCCCGATCATTTCGCATGCACAGTCGACGACCGACTATCCAAACCGGCCGATCCGGCTGGTTGTCGGCTTCGCGCCTGGCGGCGCCACCGATACGCTCGCGCGCCTGTTGACGGGCGCACTCGGCCAGGAACTCGGGCAGACGATCTATGTCGAAAACATCGCCGGCGCGAGCGGCTATGTGGCCTGGCGAAACGTCGCGGCCTCCGCGCCGGATGGCTACATGTTGCTGATGGCGGAGAATGCAATCGCGATCCGGCCGGGGTTCAAGGATATGACGCCGACTTTCGATCCAATCACGGAACTCGATGCGGTCGCGTCGGTAGCGCATTCGCCACTCGCCCTATGCGTTGCCGATGCAATTCCAGTTAACAGCGTTAGGGAACTGATCGCTTACTCTCATTCGTCCGGCAAGACGTTGAATTACGCTTCGGCCGGGACGGGATCGGTCGCCCAACTCGTCTGGGAAGTCGTCAAGGACGGAGCCAAAATCGACGCACTCAGCGTTCCGTACCGGGGCGGCGGGCCAGCAATGGCTGCCATCGTAGCGGGACAAGTCGAAATCATCATGGCATCGAGCCAGGTGGCGAAGCCTCTAATTGAGGACAAGCGGATCAAAGCCCTTGCCGTCACCGGTAAGGAACGCTCCCCGGCGCTGCCGGGCGTTCCGACGTTGACAGAGGCCGGTGTCACGCACGTCGACGTAGATCTCCAGTTCTGGTTTGGCGTATTTGGACCAAAGGGTATGCCAGCCGACGTCAAGACGAAGTTGGAGAAGGCCATCCAGAAGGCTTTGAAATCGCCCGTCGTTAGCGAGCGCCTGGCTGCACTCGACATCGAACCGGAATTCGGACCCGCTGCGGCGCTGCAGACGCGGCTGCAGAACGAGATCAAAAATTGGACTACCTTCATCGAGGCCAAGGGGCTCAAGGCGAATTAATGCGCCGGTGAACGAGCCAATACGACCCCCGTTCAAGCGCGCATGCATGCGATGTAACAATCCTCCAGAACGTTCCCGCCTGCCTTCGTCCACACGCCAGCCAACTATGGGCACAAAAACAACTTGCGAAAGGATTTTTCATGACCCGTGGACCGTGGATCGACCATTTCGGCGATAACTTTCTTTGGTCCAATGCGACGCTGATCTTGAAGGGCATGGCGCCCTACGGCGTGGTCGCGCTCGAGGAGATCGACCGCGTCTGTGAAAGGCTGCGAGTGCGACAAAGCGATCCGAACGCCTGGTACGAAGAGTGGCGCGCGATGGGCGCGCAGCTCGAGAGCCGCGCCGATGCGGCGCTGGCCAAGGGCCACAAGATCAGCGCCGGCGATTACTATCTGCGCGCCGGCATTTACCACTACAACGCCGAGCGTTTCATCACGCCGGGCCCGGGAAAACGAGCGCAAGCCGAAAAAGCCTATCATTGCTGGCATGCCGGCATACGCTTGCGTGAACCGTCGATCGAATTCGTCGACGTGCCCTATGAGGGAACCACGCTGCCAGCGTTGTTCATGAAGGCGTCCAAGAATGACATTCCCGCGCCGACGGTCGTCGTCGTAAACGGCATGGACAATGCCAAGGAGATGAGCATCTTTTTCGCGGGCCGAGAGTTCGCGCGTCGCGGCATTAACACCCTCGCACTGGACGGTCCCGGCATGGGCGAGACGCGACGGATGCGTGACATGCCAAGCCGCTACGACTACGAGGTACCTGGCACGGCGGCTTTCGACTATCTCGCCAAGCGCTCGGACGTTGACGCCAAGCGCATCGCCGTCTTCGGTTACAGCTTTGGCGGCTATTACTCATCTCGTATCGCCGCTTTCGAGAAGCGCTACGCAGCATGCGTCGCGCTTTCCGCACTGCATTGGGACCTTGCGGAGTGGCAGGACAAGATCAGGCAGAAAAACGCCAACTCCCCGACCACGGTGGCGCAATCGAATTTTCAGTTCCGCTGGGTGGTTGGGGCGGAAACGGCGGAAGAGGGCATCGCCATCGCAAAAAAATTCACTCTGAAGGACGTGGCGAAGAACATCACATGCCCTTTTCTGGTTACTCACGGCGCGAACGACAGAGTCGTGCCAGTCGAGAATGCCCAAAAGCTCTTTGATGCAGTCGGTGCGAAAAACAAGACAATTAAGATCTTCACGACCGAAGAAGGTGGCGCAGAGCATGCCCACGTCGACAACCGCCAAATCGGCATCGATTTCGCCGCTGACTGGATCGAAGATAATTTGTAGGCGGTAGGATACTGTGAGTAAGCAGTCGCTGATGTCCGCCATTGGCCGGACATTAGTGGACGAAGGGCCACGCGCAGACCAAAAGTACAAATGCCGCCGCTCCAAAAAGCGCTAGTTGATCCGCTTTGAAGCCAGCATTCCGTCTTGTCATGAGCGATTCCCATCCGGCACGTTAGAGGCCGAAGGTCCACGCAAAGACCAAAAGCACAACTGCCGCCGCGCCGAACAGCAGCAGTTGCTCTGGTTCATAGTCAGAATGGTGGTCATTTCGACTTGTCATGGGCTATCCGCACCCGAAGAACTAATCGATGCTATTTCTTCACGGCGGCAGCGGTACTGGCGCTTAGTCAAGTGACACTGCACCTAGGGATAGCCAGCATCCCTATACCGAAACCCGAAAAACGAATATCGCGTCTCACAGTCCCGATGTCCGCCAATGACCCAAAGCGGACATTGCGGTACTCGGCCCCTTCCATTGCGTGTGTTTTTAGCCGATACCATTGATCGGTTTTGAGCCTCTGGGGCGACAATGAGGCGACGCGAATTCATTAAAGTATTTGCGGTTTCAGCTGCCGCTTGGCCGGTGGTAGCGCAAGCGCAGCAACCCGACCGAATGCGGCGCGTAAGTGTCTTGCTTGGCATCGGCGAAAATGACCCCGAAGCGAAATCTCGCATCAGGGCGTTTCAATTGGGCATGCGCGATGCGGGTTGGGTAGAAGGACGCAACATTCAAATTGAATATAGATACGCGGGGCCTGATCGCGACGTTATTAAAGATCATATCGCGGAGCTGATCCGGTTGGAGCCAGAGGTTATTTTGGCAAACTCCACCCCTGTTATGGCTGCGCTCCGGCCGGCGACAAAGACTATTCCGATTGTCTTCGTCATTGTGAATAACCCGGTGGGTCAGGGGTTCATTTCAAATCTCACGAATCCAGGCAGCAACGTCACCGGTTTTTCATTCATCGAGCCTGAAATAGTCGGCAAGTGGACCGATCTCCTGAGCGATGTGAAGCCCGATTTGTCGCGGCTTGTGTTGATGTTTAATCCAGATACTGCCGCCTACTATGACGCTTACCTTCGCTCATTCAGGCCGTTACCGCGGCAATCCAAACTCGTGGTTGATGCGGCACACGTGCGGAGCGCAGCCGAGGTCGAACGGACGATCGCTCGCATAGCTGCCGAGCAGCACACTGGCTTGATCGTTGCAGCGGATCCCTACACCGTCGCAATGCGCGAACAGATTTTGAAATCGACAGACGAGCACCGCGTTCCATTGATATGCCCCTACAAGCAATTTGTCCGTGGGGGAGGTCTAATGTCCTATGGGCCTGACACAGCCGATATTTTCCGGCGTTCAAGTTCCTACGTTAATCGCATTCTCAAAGGGGAACGAGCGGGCAGCCTGCCCGTGCAATCACCCGATAAGTTCGAGCTCGTCGTCAATCTTAAAACAGCCAAAGCCCTTGGCCTCTCGGTACGCGAATCCTTCCTGCTTCTGGCTGACGAGGTGATCGAATAAGCGGCGCGATGTCTGCTTTTGACCCAAAGCGGACATGCCTAGCGCCCGTGCGCAATCCGCCGTGCACGCCTAAACGCTGTGGCGCGCCTTTAACGGCCATCAAGCGTTGCAAGGTATCGAAGCGCCTTGAGGCCAGGAAGGAAAAAATAGGCGCCGCCCTTCAAGGTGGTGAAGGCCGGCAGGCCGGTGATTTTCTTTCGGATCGGACGCATCGGAATTTTGAATTCGAGCGTTCCGTCCTGAGCACCGATGATTGGGTCATGCTCGTTGGCAAGCTCGTGAAAATTCCGGTCGTTTATCCAAACGTTCTGCGCGAATTCGAACTGCCGGACGAGGCTCGCGCAGATCACGAAAGCGGCGATGCCGCGTTCGATGCCATCCTCCGAAGCGTTCTCCGGCAAATGCGGGCCATAGGTGGCGCCGCGGCGAATCATGCGACGACGGTTGAGGTTCACTGCGGTGTCGCGGGGGTTCAGGCGGCGTATGTGCGAACCGAGCGGCACGGCATACCCGTGCGGATCCATCTCCTTGTAGTTGAAGTTGTTATTCCGTTGCGGATCGGCGCCGAGTGCCGGATCGTCTTTCTCGGGCGCCAATACGAGCGGCGCGCCGCTGCGCCAGCGGCCCATTAGCTTTGCTGCGATCAGCTCTTGTTCCTCAGGGGTCTTACCGTGCTCTCGCAAAAAATCACGGAATTTGCCCACGTGTTCTTCCAGGCGGCGATACGCCATGTAGCTGCCGTTGCGGGATAGAATCGCGGGCTGCGGGAGATTGACGGGCGGTCCCTCTTCGTCCGGGTAGCCGAGGATAAATTCGCCCGCCTTGAGCGGTGCGCCTGAGCCTGGGGTGGGCACCTCGCCGGTGTCTTCGATGACTGGTTGGGAAAGCCGATCGCGGTAGCCGAAGTGATCGTGCGCATGGTCGAATGGCGGAGTTGCATCCAGATCCAGTGATGAAAGAACTTCAACGCCCGGGGTGCGGGCGAGATACGCCTGATGCTCGCGGGTGACCCGTTGCCGCTCCGGGACATCGCGGGCGAACAAAATGACGATTGCATGAAGTCGTGGACTTGCCAGTGCGCCGATCCATCGATCAGGGTGGTTTAAGCCGGTATCGCCCAGCACCTGCGCACGCGCGACCATGCCCTGGCGGAATTCCTCAGGATAGGTCGCGAGAGAAGCCTCATCCACTCCGAGTGCGCGAAGGCCAGCCCAGGTGAAGGCGACCGAAATCCACCGTCTCTCTTTCTCTAGTAAAGCGCTGGCGTCCCGAGCCGAGGCAACTTTGTCGAGCATGCCCGCGAGCCAAGCTCGCCCTTGCGCCGGCTCGCGGAACGACAGGAATTCATAGCGCCCAGTAATCGCGGGCACGCGCGTCAATGTAATGTGCTGAATGTCCTCGATTTCAAGCATGCCGGGCCACGCCAGCTGACGGCATTCATTGCATCTGATCGAGCATGGTAGACATGGCGCTCTTGATCCTCAGGCCTTTCTTGACCTCATCGGCGGTCGCATAAGGGTATTCCGCATACTCCAGGAAGCTGGGGCATTGATGTTCCCGGAAAAACTTATTCCACGCGGGCACATTGCCTTGCCAGTTCTCGGGGAACCCCTCGAGGTTTACGAACGCCGTCGTGATGCCAGTCGATGTGAAGAGCGCCACGGCGTCCTCGAGGTACTTGTCGAAGTCGGTGTCGAAGATGCCCTGATACATGAAGTACGTATCCCCTTTGATTTCGAACAGCAGCCAGCGCAGGTAGTGCAGTTTGAGCGGCGCAAGAACGTCCGGAGTCTCGGCCACCGCTTTTTCAATCGTCTTGCCGTACTCGCGAATGGCTGCTTCGCGGCCGGGCTTGACCTTCGCGAGGATCGAGAAGCCGTAATTTGCCGGAGTCCGGGGATAGATTACGCCGTATCGACCCTGCTCCTGCTTGAAGACTCCCCCTTTGGGGATCGCCATGGCCGCCGGCTTGGACCAATCGCCCTCCTTCGATATCGTTGCGGCGGGTGGTGTTGGTTTTGCTTCAGTTGGTGTCTGCGCCACTCTGATTTCATCGGCTTGTTCCCCTTGTGCGATGGGCGACGCTGTCAAGGTAGCCGCTGTGGCTGCCGTGGCGACTGTCGCCGCGCCGAGGAAACTGCGACGAGTTGTGCTTGTGGGCTGATCTTTTGACATTGATATCTCCCGAGCTGATGAAGGCGACGCGATTTTCGATGATCACGATCAGGTTCGTGTCGCAAGGTTGAACCAGAACCGATCGAGGCTTTCGGATCCTCCGAACAGGGTCGTGAAAATCGTGCTGTCGACCAGCACGATATGGCCAGCCCGCGCACCCTCCGGAGGCATCCAAAGGAACGTATTGAATTCTCGGTTGCCGGCATTCGTGAAGGGATGCGGCTTGGACATGTCGATTGGTTGCCTCGCTAGCACCCGAATCGACTTTGTGTCGGGAGTGGTCACCTCGTAGTGCGGCAAGTGCTGATGGAAATTGAACGTTGTCACTCCATTAAGCCAGCCGGGGAGATCAAGATCCCGCATGGCAGTCAGCGGTGCGAGCTGATTTGTGCCCGGCAATACGGCCGGCCTAAGACCGAAACGATTTTCAACAGGCACACCGAGGCCCTTCATCAGCGAACGGGTGTATTTCCCAAAACGCTGCTGACGTGGGACGAGTGGATCGCCATGATGTGCATATTCCATTTGGCGCTGGTCCATGTCGGCGGACACGCCTACGTCGTGATGCGGTGCAAGCAGGAGGCAGCTTCCCTCTCGCGTCAAAAATTTTCGAATAGCCTCGATCTCTTCGCCAGACGCTTCCTGCTCTGTGACCATATGGTCCAGACCAAAGACCATCATAGTATCCGTATCTGCGAGTATACGATCGTCGATCGGCAATTTCTGTCCGGCCTGGTCTATTCGTTGATAGACGGCGACAGGATGCCCGGTGACCTCTTCGGCGAGACTTTGAAATCTTATTGTAGACAGGTGAAAGAGCTCCAACGTACCCGCGATGCCTTGCAGAAACATCCGTTCCGAGAACTCCGGCGTCTCGTAACTTGGCCATGCAACACGGCGGACCTCCGTAATGGTCGAGAAGCGATTGTCTAACTCCGTCACATCGCGATTGGACTCCCACGGATAGCTCCAGGTCCAATAAATACTGAACCGCCGCTTTCCCGCGACATACTTTCGAGGAACGTTAATTTGATTGTAGGTTCGTGGAGTATTTTTAATGACGATATTGAAGTTTTGCGGCGGCGTTGGAGGCGCGCCTTTTGTTTGCGCCGTTGCTTGAGCAAGCGCCGAACTTGCCAAAAATGGACTGAGACCCATGCCCAATGCGATGCGGTTGAAATCTCGGCGCTTCATTTTCATATTGTGCCCTTCTATTGAGAATTGGCACCACGCCATCGCGCTCGAGGTGATCCGCGCGCCGTATCAGCAGCTTAATTAGAAGTACCATGTCACACCGACTACGATGTTGATATAGGTCAAGCCATGTCCCGCTTTGGTCACTAGCGGACATTGTTGGCCGTAAGGCCAATCGCCAGACACGGTAGCTCTTGATCTAAGTCAATGTGCGCACCCCGAGAGCCGGGTCCGCTTTTGGACCTGCCGGACATCGCACGCGACGCCCGGAATCGCTTTTGAAGGTAAAGCGGCATCAAGATTTGAGGTCTTTAGGAGGGCGCTATGGTGGATAAGCCCGTTGACGCGGAAGGTGCTCGTGCTGATCTGCGTTTCGGTAATCAGTACTTTGATCGGTGGTTCAAACAGAAATCTTCTGAGCAAAAAGATGAGACCTTCAGCCTGGTGCTGAAATACATCGAGGAAGCCCGCAAAAAAGATCCCGGTGTTAGCCTTGAGGTGAAAAGCGAGAATGGTGAAGTCAAACAGGTCACCCCCGATAGCCTGGCTGCAGCGATGTACCTCGCGCACGGTTCATATGAAGCGTTCAATGACCAAACTGCGGCGGGCAGGCTTCACGGACGTGAACACCTTCACAAATCAATTGCCATCCTTCCAATGCCTGTAGCATTCGCAGATCTCGCGCGTGCTTACATATCCGAAGGCGACCGCGCGAAGGCCCTAGAGATAGCCAACACCGGTCAACAACAGTTTCCTGACAGTTTTGAAATCCGCCAAGTCATGGACATGATGAAATCGGATGAGAAACTTGGCGCTAAGCCTACCAATCGTCGCGTGGTCGTGTTTGTCCTTGGTTTTCTCCTCTTTCTCGGAGGCTGGGTAGTACTTTGGGTAGCGGATGCGATGCGCGGAGCGCAACCGATGTCGAGATCGATCTTCATAGTGGCTGGTGCGGGTTGGGTGCTTGGCATCCTCTGCTTCTTCCTTGCCATGAAAAGTCCGCGACAGGAGTAATCCTCATTGGGACGTCGAAGACCGGCCTCCGAACGCCGTTGATGTCCGCTATTGGCACTTAGCGGACATCGGCTTTTGCGCAGCACATGTCTGCTTTTGACCCAAAGCGGAGATCCCGAGCTGCGCTAGTGATCATGGCCTGCGAGGAGATAGCCGCAGGAGACGAACTCGGTGTTAAGATACCTGCTGGCACTTTGGTCGCCAACATTTTGGTCGACAGGCCGCTCCGCAAAGTGCAGCGTAACAGCATCGACACATCGAGCCGCAATCCAAAAAAACCCGACCTCAATTAGCCGAACGCTCTCGTCATTCCTAATCGGGAGCAAGCGGTCGGCTCGTCACGCGAAACCACCAATCGGAAAGCAGATCATGCGTATGGCCAGGATGCTCTCGCTCAGTTTACTCTTACTCTTCGCTGCCGTGACCGCGAGTGTCACGTCGGCTTCCGCGCAGCAAAAACCCAACATCGTCGTGATTATGGGCGACGATATCGGCATGTGGAATATCGGCGCCTATCACCGCGGCATGATGGCTGGGCGGACGCCGAACCTCGACAAGATTGCCGCTGAGGGCATGATATTTACAGACTACTATGCCGAGGCAAGCTGTACGGCGGGACGCGCGAATTTCATTACCGGAGAGCTGCCAATCCGCACCGGCATGACCACGGTCGGTCAGGCCGGCGCGGCCATCGGTATACCCGCGCAGGCAGTAACGATTGCCACGGCACTCAAAGGGCTGGGCTACGCCACCGGCCAGTTCGGCAAGAATCACCTCGGCGATAAAAACGAGTTTCTGCCAACGGTGCACGGCTTCGACGAATTCTTCGGCTACTTATATCACCTCGACGCGATGGAAGACCCTGCGCATCCAGGCTACCCGCAGGAATTGTTGAACGTCGTCGGTCCGCGCAACATGATCCACTCCTACGCGACCAATGTGGACGACCCAACTGTCGATCCGCGCTGGGGCAAGGTCGGCAAGCAGAAAATCGAAGACGCGGGAACGCTCTATCCCAAGCGGATGGAAACTGTAGACGACGAGATCCGCGATCTCTCCTTAAAGTTCATCGAAAAGGCCAAGGCCGACGGAAAGCCATTCTTCCTATGGCTCAACCCGACGCGCATGCACATCGTCACGCATCTGTCGCCAAAGTACGAAGCGCTGCGCAACTCGAAGAACGGCTGGACCATTCATGAAGCCGGGATGGCGCAGCTCGACGACGACGTCGGCTTGGTGATGCAGAAGCTCAAGGACATGGGTGTGGACGACAACACCATCGTCGTGTTCACCACCGATAACGGCACCGAGGTCTTCACCTGGCCGGATGGTGGGCAGACGCCGTTTGCGCAGAGCAAAGGCACGGTGTTTGAAGGCGGCTTTCGCGTGCCAGCAATGATCCGTTGGCCGGGAAAGGTACCGGCGGGCAAGGTCGAGAACGGCCTCATCTCCGGACTCGACTGGTTCCCGACGTTCCTGGCCGCTGCCGGCAATCCGAACATCGCTGCCGAACTCCGGCAGGGCAAGAAGATCGGCGACACGACGTACAAGGTGTATCTCGACGGTTACGATCAAACGAACATGATCACCGGCAAGGGGCCGTCAAATCGTCATGAGATCTTTTACTTTGGCGAAAGCGAACTGGGCGCGGTGCGTATCGACGACTACAAATATCGCTTCATCGACCAACCGGGTGGTTGGTTGGGCGACAAAACTAGGCCTGACGTGCCCTATTTGATCAACCTGCGCCTCGATCCATTCGAGCGCACGGGCTGGCCCAATAGCGGGACCAAGGAGGGAGCGCAGCAATACTTCGACTGGTTCAAATATGAGTTCTGGCGCTTCGTGTTTGTGCAGCAGCAGGTTGAAAAGCTCGCGATGACCGCGGTTGAATTCCCACCGATGCAGAAGGGCGCGAGCTTCAATCTCGATGCCGTGAAGGCAAAGATCGAGGCCGCCAGGGCAGCAATGGCAAAGTAGCCACGCCACGCTTTGACGGATCTTCGTGGCGGCGGCCTGCTAGTACAGGTCGCCCGCCTACGCACCAACCTCCGGACGAGACAAGACAATCAAAAATAGAGCTTATCCCGCTATTGGCACTTAGCGGACATCGGCTTGTGCGCTGCACACGTCTGCTTTTGACCCAAAGCGGACATTGCTCCAGTCCCGTTTGCAGGACCTCAAGCTACTGAGCCGATATGATAATTTCAGCGCTGCTCGAAAGCGCTATTGGCATACCGTCAAACGGTATCGGGTTAATCCCTCTCGATTTGTCCCGCAGTGCAACAAAAGTATGATTGCGGTGCAGCATTTGTGGTACTTAGATGCCGGTATGGGGCCAACAAATGGGTAATACAACGATGAACATTGCAGAGCCGTTCATTCAAAGAGTCTGGCCGCAGGCAATTGTCGGACTCGGATTTAGCCTCAGTGTGGCTTGGACCATTCTCTTGGGATACGGGCTCATCAGATTAGTGGAGACGGTAATCTAAGTTGACTTGAGACGTATGGTGTTTGTCATCGAGGCAACAATCTTGATTGCGCTAGCTGCCGCGGGTGCAAAGCTTTTTGAGGTAGCTCACTCGACAAATCTGCGGCAGAGGCCAACGGAAATCCCATCACCGCCGTCAAGTTCCAGAGAACACTCGACTAAGGTGCGAGCTATGAGCGCGTTACGGCCAGAGATTTTCGAGCTTTTAGAATCCATTCTTGACGAGACTTGGGATTCTCTCCGGCCCGACGAAAAGGCTCGGACGAGCAAAGCGATGGTCGCCCAACGTATCCTCCGAGCCGTTGCCTCAGGCGAGCGAGATCCCGCGCGCCTGCGCATTGATGCTGTATCAGGAGTTGTTACATCTGCACTTTAAACACATTAAATGCATTTGCGGGCCGCACGCTGTGGCGTCCCTACGGTCGTCTCCAAGCAAAAGTCGATTGGGCGCCGATGTTGAAAATCATCGCAACAGCCACGTTGTTTTCCATTTGCCTGACAGCTGAATTGCGTGCGGTTGACGCGGGGATTGCTTTCAACAAGCCCGTACTCGCGCCGGTCGCGTTCGTGCGGTTCTGCATGCGATATCAGGGGGATTGCAAAGTCAGCCCGATGGGATCCGATCAGATTCCTGTGGTACTCACGAAAGCTCGATTAGCCGAACTTTCGAAAATAAATCACGACGTAAACTCCTCAATTAGGCCGCAGACAAACCTCGCGGGAGTGTTGGGTGAGCAGTGGCTTGTCGGGCCGCACCAAGGCGATTGCAACGACTATGCCGTGACTAAACGTCACAAACTGCTTGCGCGCGGGTGGCCTTCGCATTCGCTGCTGCTGACGGAGGTTGTCGTTGCTTCGGGCGAACACCACCTGGTCCTGGTCGTGCGGACGAGCGAGGATGATTTCGTTCTTGACAATCTAAGCGCGCACGTGCGCCCGGTTTCTCAGATCGCGTATAAATGGGTTCGCGCGCAGCAGATTGAAAATCCGAAGTTCTGGGCAAAAATCAATGTTGTGCGAGCGAATCGTGTGGCGTTGAATTCGCTAAATTGATTGACTTTTGTGCTGGGCGATGGCGAGACCAAATAGTCGCATCCGCGATCGTCAGAACGATGTATTGAACACACCGTGATTGGTGAATGCCAACGCGATCATCGCCCTCATCATCATCCTGTTCCCGAGAAATATCCCTAGGCTTTTCTTTCGCCATGAGCAGCACGTCTGCTATTGGCACAAAGCGGACATCGCCCAGTGCGCTGCACATGTCGGCTTCATGCCGACAAAGGCAATTTTGGTCGGCGGATGGCGCGGCAGCTCGGCTGCACAAAATGCGCTGTGCCGCGGTTGCCGGTCAAGACTCCTCCGGTGTGTCCCGCAAATTCAAGTTGCGAGTTTTGCTCTCTTTGCGTGCTTAGGCTCGGTCCAACGCACTGCAAGAGGCCATCCAAACGCGAGCACAGCGAAGAATAACGTCAAGGACACCGGCAAACTCGCTAAGGGGAAAGTTCGATCCAAGACCAGACCGATTCCGACCACGATGGACTCACCAACTACGACAATCAAAATATAGATGATTAAAATCCACATTGGCTCTGCCTCTGTTGGGGCCGCTGAATGTTTGTACGCTCCTTTCAGCGCCAGATGTCATAAAAATCCGCTGTTACACATCAGCCACGACAACACGACCCGTCTTGAGATTGATGATATGAGAGTGTGCGCAGGCGATGCAGAGCTCAAGTTCCAAAACGTCGTCCGCTCCAATGTCTTCGGCGGTGTACGCCTGAACATTGAGGCCTGTAACCGGGCAAAGAAAAACAAACGTGGCCATGAGGCCTTCGCCGTTCCGAGATTCAGCGTCTCCCGCGATCTCCGACATCGGGCACCGGCCGCCGATGGAGGGTAGAGAGACTTACGATTGTTCCGCTTATCATTAGCCTCAACCGTCGACGACCGGCACAATCGCGTGCGCTTCAAACAAGTTCGAAACAAGGCCCCGGTGTCTTCTCTTTTGGGACCTGGCAGAGCAGACTTCACGCTAGCACTGACTTCTGATCGTGAGCCTTTTCCCACCAATTAAAAAACGAGTGCACGATCATTGTTCCTACCCTGCGAACTAACGCGATCTCCTGTTCCGTCTCGGCCGGGTGACCCAAGATTTCCCAAACCACCCATCCTCCGATTGTATCGGATGCAAGAAGTTTGGGTTCGTAACCTGTGTTTAAAAGATCATAGTAGGTCTTGTCGAAAAATGACTTACACCTTTCAAATGCTGGTCTTGCGATTTCGGGATACAGCCGCACAAGACACGCCGCGACTTTCTTTTCGAGTTTTAGGCGGCGTTTTTCGTTTAAATTTAAAGTTCTCAGACTTACCAACGCGATAAACACTCCGGCAATTGTTATGACGAAGTCCCAGTACCGCTGGCCGCGTTCGTCACGGGGAATGAATGCGAATTCGTCAACAAATTTTGGAAACATACTGATTGCAAGGGTATTTACCGCTCCAACCAGCAAGTCGGCGTCACTCTCTAGTGGATCGCGCTTAAATGGCCAGACCATCGCTTTTTTATGAGAAATTCAGAGTCATCGTTCAAAGACGATGGAATTGCGATGCAAGAACGTCGTTGATTCACCGGAACGGTCAGCTTTCGGTATGGGACCTGCAATGCCACAACCCAGCATTGATCTGGGTCAAAGGCTAATTGAGCGAGAAAAGTGACTATCGATTGCTTTGGGAAGACGTTGAGAACTGATAAGACAGATTGGGGTAAGGGAGGGGTGTGTCTAAGCGCCCAAGGTCTTGTTGACATTTAAAGGAGCAACGAAATGAGGCTTCGATTAATTTGTACAGCGTTTGCAATCTCGCTTCTTCCGGTGGCTGCAGATGCACAGATCACCATCGATATGGGCGCAGTTAGATGCGACCAATATCTGGCTATGTCGCCGGCACAATCGCGTGATTTCTCCGCGTGGATGAGCGGCTGGTTCAGCTATCAGACCCGCCGGCAATTTGTGGATATCGAATTGCACCAGAAAAACATCGCGAACTTGAAAGCGTGGTGCCAATACCATCCGCAAGAAGGCGTGATGGCTGGGCTGCAGAGAGGGATTGGCCCGCAGTGAACTGCTTGAGCAACGGAGAAATAATCATGAGACGGAATGTTCTTTTCATAGCTGCGATTTTGCTGGTCGCCGGTTCGCTGCCAAGCGCGGCTCAGATCCGTGTCGATATGAATAATATGACTTGCGGAAATTGGCTCGGATACAGTCCAGAAAACCGGGAATTTGTCCGCTATTGGATGAGCGGTTATTACAATGCCGCGTCCAACAGCAACGTCCTGAACTACGACCGTCTACAAAAAAATTCCGCAAAGGTTGCGGCGTACTGCAAGAGCCACAAGTCCCAAAGTCTGCCGACCGCGATCAAGAATGTCGGTTTGTGGGACTGAGGCTGATCGCATCCCGACGATGCAATCGGAAAGCGCGTGCGCTGCCCGCTATTGGCACTTAGCGGGCATGGCCTGTGCGAT